>JBDTWD010000001.1:0-251314 GCA_040006915.1 Candidatus Woesebacteria bacterium
GCACATTGGTTTCTTGAGGGCTCTTAGCTCAGCTGGTAGAGCGCCCGGTTTACATCCGGTAGGTCGGGGGTTCGATCCCCTCAGGGCCCACAAGTCAGGGTGAATATATACAATAGCCGGGATGGTCAACGCGGTTCAAGGCGCAGGTCTGAAAAACCTGAGACACAGGTTCGACTCCTGTTCCCGGCACAAATTATATTGATAGGTCAATCCTTTGCGGGATTGTGTGATTGTCTGAGAGTTTTAGGGTCTATAAGATGAGGTCCTCACAAGGTTTGAGACTGTGCGGTCATACAACAGTCAGTATTTCTTTTTTTGACTTCTCTTCCCCGTGTATTTTGTCTTCACTCCAGAGCTACGGCTTGTTGCTATTTCAACAGCACGGTTGTATACTATAGGCCTTCTTATCTGGAGACTAGTCAAAACGACCGAGTTCTCTTTATCTGAAGCCATGGGCTGCATAGGGTGAGAGATTCTTTCATTCTATGTGGTAGCTCTTTTACAGACGTATTTGTTCGTTTCTCTTTGTCGGAATATTCATCCTTCTGAACGCAGAGCACATTCTCTTTAGGAGTTTGTTCTTCGTTCGGAAGGCTATATCTTCGAGGAGATATCATGAAAGAATTTGAAAGACAGTTAGGGAAATCGATGGTTTACACCTTCATAGGGATGATTGCTGGCTGGTGCCTATGGGCACTACTAGTCGGTGCAGTTGTTACTATGGCGTTGATCTTCAGAGTACAGATTGAGCCGTCCCTAGATTGGCACTCTGTGCGTACCGCAATGGTCGTCGCCGTCATAGCCGGAGGATCTGTTGGCCTCTTCTTCGCTTTTTTGACTCCAAAAGCTACAGAAGAACTGTCACAGCCGTCAGAACCCGAACAATAATATCTTTCGAACGTACGTCGGTACCCCAAGAATCTATCTTGGGGATTACCCTCAGTGGTGAACAAGTGCTCACCATTCAGAGTAGTCAAATGTTCTTCGGGCACTGATCCTTCTGTGCATCAAAAAATACCCTTTAAAATTCTTTTGAAAAAACGGATTGGTAAGCGTAAAAGCGTTTAGCGAGGAATGGTAATGTTACTGTCCATGGTGATAGTGAAAGTTTTGCCCGTGCGATCAGTGATGTGAACGTATGCCACGACGCCGAGTGGATCCCAGCCAATATCGGCAGATTTCACGCCATTGGGTGTCTCAATGATCATAGATTGTGATACTCGTATATTTTCATTGTCTGTTTCCATTTCTAGATTAATATATATCGAGTGATCCGTGCATTTTTTTACTTGGGCTATTAAATACCCGACTCTCGATCTTGACTGGGTAATCACAATGTCGGAATTCTCTCTCATAATGTTTTCGACACAAGAATTAGAAATTTCTTCTCCCAACTGAATTGTTACTATTTGCTCCTTTGGCTGACAGGCTCCGAGGATTGAGGCGATGAGTACGAGGGCGACCGGTCTGGTGATCGGGTTCTCAGAGAGGGTTTTGAGTGATTCTTTGATTGACATGGACATAGTGTAGCGTATGGTATTGTTTGGTCAAAGGAGGATATATGGAAATGCCAGCATTCTATACGCATGAAGATTTGTACAAAGAGATGTACCAGAAATTCACCGCCCTTCTGCTTCTTCTTGAGAATATAGAGGTATTAGGTGTAGAAGAAACTGACTATATTATGGAATGTTGTACTTTTTTTATAGACAGTATCTCTGTATATCTTTGCGTAGAACATCCGTCCGGCCACGATATGATGATTGAAGCCTTTATTCATGCTACCGACAGAAGCTATGCGGAAATGTTAGCCAGAACAAAGTCAGATACCGATGATATGCAAGGTTCGTGATAAAATAAGGTCTGACCGTGCGGTAGTAGCTCAGTTGGTAGAGCGTCTCCTTGCCAAGGAGAAGGTCGAGGGTTCGAGTCCCTTCTACCGCTCATATAGATCAAAAACAACATATGTCAGAAATCTCAGAGATAGGACCAATTCCCAGATCAGAAAACCCGCTGTTAGAAACTTTAAGTAATCCCAATATCATTGTCTCTTTGTCTCTTGACTGCTCTCCAAAGCCAAATCTTGAGCTTTCTGAGTGGGATGAAGTAAGAAAAATAATGGCTTCTGTGGGCGATTTAGTGAAGAAATCAGAACAGAGACAAGAAAGTGAGGAAGGTTCTAAATACACTTTCGACATGGGGATCGGTTATACACGAATGTACGCCTTTCAAAGTGAGACAGATCCAGACTTGACCGCTGTTGCTAGGATTCAGCCAATGCCCGAAAAGATAATAGATTTTGCTTACGACACTAAGGGAAAGACTATCACTCAAATGCAGATCAGGAACCGTGATGTAATGCTTTCTCTGCGATATAAGCTCTCAGAGAATTCTTGGGCTGTCAGTTGTATGCGCTTTAGTGTCTCGGAGGATTTTTCTTTATTAGTTGGAGATCCGACAACCACAGATAAATTAAAAGATAAAAAGCTTGATACCGATTTAGACTATTTTGGAGTTTACAAACCTCGATATTTATCGTTTTGGTTAGAAAATCAAAAGCCAGAAAGCGAAATGAAAGAGCTAGGCTTACTAATACCGTCAGGAGATCAAATTCTTCAAGCTTGGCAAGCTTCTGCAGAAATATCTGATTTTGCTGGAATACTAGATGGCGATCTGCGGTACTACTTGCGACAACTCGACCAAGAGGGTGTCACCCCGGAAATCGAAGATTTGGCACGCCAAACACAGAATAGTGATGAACTTAGAGCGTTGTCGATGTCACTGATAGAAAAATTAAAAGGATCAGCAAGTTACCAGACAAGAGCTGTCCCTATTAATAAAGATTCACTTGCTGGGATACATAGCCTGCTTGCTAAAATGAAACCCAAACAACTGACTACTGATGATTTGCTTCCACCTGGGTCAATAGTCGACGCACCGTCTGAGGAATGGAAAGCGTTTGAACGGAGCAGTTAATTGTTGAAATCGATGAAAGAATTTATTTCTCAATGCTCTTTAGGAAGGTTCAATTACAAAAATAGATTTACTTTGCTTCAGCATCTTCAAGCATGAGTCTGGCTTCCTCAAAGTTTACTACCCATCCTGTTTGCCTGACACTTTTGTAGAAGAAATTAGAAAACATCTCTCCTTTGTCGTTATACACTTCCGGATATCCTCGATATTTGATTATGTTCTCACTGTAAGATTCCAGTTGTTTGTTTGCTTCATCGAGATATGATCGTTCTCCAGTCTCCCTAGAGAGCAAAATGAGAGCTTTGATGTACTCTATTCCCCAATGGCTCCAGATAGCAGTGCCACCGTATTCTGGTGCAACCAGTCTCACAGTTGGGTATTCACGCTGAGAACGATTTGTTTGTTGATATTTTAAGCCAAATGGCACATCTAGTTTTTCTTTCTGAATATAGGCAATACTACGGGCGATGTATTCGCGATCAGTTCGATCTTTGGGATTTAAGAAACCGGTCATCAAGGCAATGAGCCAATCAGAAGAATAGTAGCCATTACTGATCGCTTCATCCGATTGATCTTCCAAAAAATATCCTTTCGCAGGGAGCCAGTAGGTTTGGATGATTCGTTTTTTTAAGTATGCTAGCTCTTGGTCATTTTTATCTATCAGTCCGAGCGTAGAAGCAAGTTGCAGAGTCTTCCAATATATGACGTTGTCATAGAAAGCGCTTTGTCGCTTGGCAATGTCTTTGGTTCCAGACAATAAAATATCTTTTTTGATGAGACCTGTCGTTGAGTCGAAGACCATCGTTTTATATTGTTGTACATGTCGTTTCAATGGCTCTTTATATTCTTCCAATAACTTCGCCGCTTCGACCTGCGTTACAAGCTTGGTATCAGTCTTGGTAGTCGTTGGATACAGGGTGCTCAAGACTGTAGCATCTTGCATGGTGTTGATAGCGTAGAGAAGACTGTAGAGTGTGTCTGAAGGATATGCATAAATGTTGACGAGCGTGACAGCTTTGGTTCCGATGGGAACGATTGTGGTCGAAAGTGCAGGAGCGTGAGAATACACTTCTAAAGCATAGGCAGTGGATTTTAAATACATCGCTTGGCGGTTGTGCCAATCTAAAAGGCTTCGTGCGGTTCGTGGATCCAGAGCCGTTGCATAAAATATGCCAAGAGACCTGGGATAAAAAACGCTAAAGCTGTCACCTGAGATTAGATACGGATATGACGGATCGAAGCGCAGCTCGTGAATTTCATCAATGATGCCTTCCACTTCCCTACTCTTGGTTTTTTTGCTCCCAGAATAAACGTTGGTCAAAATATGGGTTGCCGACTTTAGCAGTGCAAAGTTTTTATAGGTTCTAGCAGTCCACAACTCAATTTGGCTTTCAGGGATTAGGCGGATATTTCCACTCTCATCGATTCTGGTTGCAAAGGGCTCTTTGACCACACTGCCAATGGCAAACGGATTGGTGAGTCTGGCAAAGAACAAGATGCCAATCAACACAGCGATCGCTACTCGATGCCTGTACAAAAAGCGTTGAATTTCAGTTCGAACTGTCCGTTTATGGGGATGAGGATGGCCTCTTCTTTGTCGCATGAATTCATTGTAGCTATCTTATAGAGGAAAAGGTATTGCGACGATTATATCGAACAGTTATACTAGAAAAAATGGTGTTTGAATTATAGTTCGAAATGAAGAAAACATTGCAAACAAACGCTATTGAACTGCGACGACAGGGGCTCACCTACTCTGAAATCCTGAAACAAATTCCGGTAGCAAAGTCTACTCTGTCTCTGTGGTTACGGTCTGTGCAGATGGCTAAACAGCAAGAGCAGCGATATACCGAGAAGAAAAGACTGGCAGGTATTCGTGGGGGACTGGCAAGGAAAACCGAGCGAATCCAGCGCCAAGAACTGATCATGAATCTTGCAAGGGCTGAAATTAGTGAAATATCTGACCGCGAACTTTGGCTTATGGGAATCGTCCTCTACTGGGCGGAGGGAACAAAGGAAAAGATATACCGTACTGGACATACTGTGGTATTCACAAACTCAGATTCGAAAATGATTTCGGTTTTTCTCCAATGGGTTGAAATATGTCTAAAAATCCCCAGAGAAGACGTGTATTTTAATCTGCATATTCATGATACCCATAGATCTCGAGTAAATGAGCATATTGCTTTCTGGAACAAAGTAATTGGTATGAGGTATAATAGCCTAGAGAAGGTGTATTTTAAAAAACATAATCCTAGTCCTAAACGGAAAAACCTGAATCAGAGTTATCATGGCCAGCTGAACGTAAAGATAAGAAATAGTGTGGACCTTAACAGAAAGATAGCAGGTTGGGTTGAAGGAATTTGTCACATTTGCCCGGTCGTCTAATGGTCGGACTGCTCCCTTTGAAGGAGTCTATCTTGGTTCGAATCCAAGCTGGGCAACAAATTAATCGAATGCCGAGATATAGGTAAAACGATAGTAGAACCGGCTCCGATGAACCATAAAAGTCCTATAATCGTAAAAACCTCACTTTTTGTTATACTCTCCAAATGGAAAGAATTCGAATTAACCAGAGAGAAGTTGGTATTATTGCTCCCAAACGAGATTGTAATAAGGTAACGCAGCTAGAAACACGAGGGCTACTTACCTGTTTTGCGTTAGGTTTGTATGATCCTGCGGCTCAAGTAGGACTGCTGTCACATATTGACGCTGTGGGTGATTTTCAACTGGGACTGTTGGTGAAAAATATGTCTCCACTTTTGCATGATTTGGGAGTCACAAACGTAACCATTGAAACTGTAAACGCATGGAGCAATCCGCTACGAGTGTTATATCTTTCTATCGTACTGTCGACGCTAAAAAGAAATGGGTTTCAAGTCACGCCTTTTACTCGTGCAGATAAAAGTGTTGAGTCGTGGAGAGATTTAGGTATGTCTTATGCTGCAGTTCTTGATCCCCAAATTGGTCTAAAAAAACTGACATATCATGAGTATGAACAATCTCTAAACCCAGAACAAAGTGATACGGACATGAATCCCTTGAAAGATCTAAGAAGATTGTTCACCGATTTTTCTATACGACTTGTATATAAACCAAAGAGATGATCGCTTGATCACGCCAAATACGTTAAAGCGAATTTATAAAATTCGAAATTAGAATCTTATTCTCCGCACTCTTTTTGTTAAACGATCAATTGACAGTAGGACTTGGACTTGGTGTCGGGCTGTCTGTAGGAGTAGGCGTGATTGTTGGAGTTGGGCTCGGAGTTGCTGATACTGTCGGGCTTGGTGTGGGTGACGCTATTGGAGTCTGTGTTGGCATTGGAGAAAATTGTGGAGTTGGCTCTGGTGTGGCTTCATCTGGCATAATGATCGCATCTTCTATATTTGGAGTTGGCGATGGGAGCGTTCGAGTTGGGAGGGTCATTCCGTGGATAATAACGTAGAGAACCAAACCCATGAGAACGAGAAAACCAAGCATAGTTATGAAAATCTGTACTGGAGTTATCTGTGTTCGGTGATCTGCGGAGACATGAACTACTTCTGGTTCGGTGTTTGGGGTGGGGTCTGTATTTTCGCTCATGAGTACATTATATCCTATTGCAAATGTTTTTTTCATATGGAAAGATAGTGGGGCATCAAGAGTGTCCATCACAGTGATGGACCGGCAACCGAGCTTTTAAAAAGCCGCGGTGCCACATATTCCAAAGAGGAATCGATGCGGCCCACGATGAACGTGAGGCAAAAACAATGTAAACCCTCTTTGGTGGAGGGTTTTTTTATGGAGAGAAAAGGATTAATCCACGGACCGTTCACATCTGAATCTGTGTGCGCGGGGCATCCAGACAAGATAGCAGATCAAATATCAGATGCAGTTGTTGATGCAGTTTTAGCCCAAGATCCATATGGACACGTCGCTTGTGAGACTGCAGTCACCAAAGATTTTGCTCTCTTGTTCGGGGAAATAACCAGTACTGCCAGTATTGATCCGGAGGCGATCGCGAGAGCTCAAATTAAGCGTCTTGGATATACAGAAGACCGTTTCCATTTTACTGATCGTTCTCCAATTCAGGTGCGCATTCAAGAACAGTCACCCGAAATTGCCGTTGGGGTAAACAATGATGGAGCTGGTGATCAAGGAATGATGTATGGGTACGCAAGTGATGAAACGAAAAATTACATGCCGGCAGCAATCGCGATTGCCCATCGGCTGGCAGCTAGAGTGGATCAGGTGCGTGAAGATGGCACACTCCCCTACCTTCGACCAGATGGAAAAACTCAGGTTACCTTAGTGTATGAGCACGGAAAGGCTGTTGCGGCACAGACCGTAGTTGTCTCTGTCCCGCATAACGAAGAGATTGAATTAGGACAAGTGAGAGAAGATATCTATCACCATATCGTAACTGAAATTATGGCTGAGTTTGGATTTTCACTGCCATTTTCTGATTTGGCGGTGAATAGTACCGGAGTTTGGCACAACGGTGGCCCGGCTATCGATGGTGGTTTGACAGGGAGGAAGATTATTGCGGACTCGTATGGAAGTTATGCTCGTGCAGGTGGAGGAGCTTTTTCTGGAAAAGATCCAACGAAGGTTGATCGTTCTGGTGCATATTATGCCCGCTACATTGCCAAAAACATTGTAGCGCAAGATATCGCAAAGGTTGCTGAAGTGAGAATCGCATACAAGATTGGTCTCCCGTATCCGGAGTATGTGGAAGTGGAAGATTTTGGCACTATGCCGACAGCGAAAATCAGTGCTCTACAGGAATTGTTACGTAAAATTGGGACGAAATCAGTCCGAGAAATTATCGAAGATTTACATTTGCGAACAACCCGGTATCTTCCGACCGCAGCGTATGGGCACTTTGGACGAAAAGAATTTCCTTGGGAGAAAATTGAAGAGTTATAAAACATACCGAAAGGAGTCTTTGTGAGAAAAATACCGTTACTTAAAAAACTTGAAACCGACATTGTTCTGGGAGCAGAAGGATATATTTTTGAGTTAGAACGACGGGGATATATTAAGGCGGGAGCGTATGTTCCCGAAGTGATTATTGATTATCCTGATGCGGTCAAAGAACTGCATCGAGAATTTTTACGGGCAGGAAGTGATGTGATGGTCGCTTTGACCTATTATGCCCACCGAGAAAAACTCAAAGCCGTAGGCCGTGAAGGAGAACTTGAATCAATGAATCGGAGTGCCGTGCGCATGGCACGAGATATTGCCAAAGAAGGCAACGCGTATGTGGCTGGAAATATTTGTAATACTTGGGCCTACGATCACACTGACAAGGAACGAACAGCAAAAATTGTCAAAGCCCAGTATACCGAACAACTGCGATGGGCGACCGAGGAAGGAATTGATTTCGTGTTGGCAGAAACAATTGAGTATTTGGGAGAAGCCTTAATTGCGTTGGAGGTGATTCAGTCTTTCGGTCTTCCGGCCGTAATAAATTTGGCTCCGATTTATGAGAAAAGCAAAGATGGGTACGATTGGATCGAGGCGTGTGACATTTTAAAAAAAGCTGGAGCTGATGTAGTGGGACTCAATTGCAGTAGAGGTCCGAAGACCATGTTGCCTTTGATGAAAAAATTACGACAGAAAGTGACCGGACCAATTGCTTGTGTTCCTGTTCCCTATCACACGACCAAGTCTCATCCATCGTTTCAATTTTTACGAGATGCTAAGGGTAAAAGTGCGTATACATTAGGTCTGGATCAATTCTTGTGTACCAGAATTGAGATGGCGCAATTTGCGGTCGATGCCAAAGCCCTTGGAGTCAGCTACATTGGCATTTGTTGCGGAGCCGGACCACATCATGTTCGGGCGATGGCTGAAAGTCTGGGACGAACAGTTCCTGCCAGTCGCTATTCACCCGATCTAACACAGCACAGTTTCTTAGGAAACAGTAAATACGTTAAAAAACACGAGAAACAATACGCGAAAAACTGGGAAGAAAAAGTTGGTGCTTTACCTCATATGATGTAGGATGGGGAGTATGAGTAAAAAAAAGATTGGAATTCTCTTTCTGGCACTGCTTGGCATCGGTAGTTTTCTCTTTTATTTTTTTCTTTCAAAAACGGCTCCACATCCCTTTGTATTGCAACCCACTCCTATTCCGACGCCACTTGCAGTGTATTCATTTGAGCAGTTACGAGAGACGAATTTTCCGAGTGTCCCAATTCGCTTCGGACATATCGTAAAGGAAACGACGGATTCAATTGCGCAAGTATTTTACTTTACCTTTGCTCCTCATCCCGGTAGTTCAGAAACAAAGACTGTAAGTGGAGTGGCAAACATCCCCAAAAAACCTGGTAGTTACCCGGTGATTGTGATGCTGCGTGGCTACATTCCTCCGGAAAAATATACGGAAGGGGCTGGAACGCAACCTTCGGCAGGTGTTTTCGTGCGTAATGGTTTTATTACTCTAGCTCCCGATTTCTTAGGATTTGGTGAATCGGATGTGAAGGCAGAAGATCAATTCGAAAGTCGATTCCAAACCTACACCACCGCTCTTTCCCTGTTGGCATCTATTCCGAGAATCAATGATGGATTAACTGCGAGCTATTCAGGACAAATAACTGCAGATGTAACGAAAATTGGACTCTGGGGTCATAGCAATGGTGGACACATTGCGTTATCAACGCTGGCAATCAGTGGAGTGAATTATCCCACCGTTCTCTGGGCACCAGTGAGTAAATCGTTCCCGTATTCAAATTTGGTGTATACAGATGAGGATGATGATCAAGGGAAAGAGTATCGGAAAGATTTAAGTGATTTTGAAAAAATCTATGATACTGATTTGTTTTCCCCACAGCTCTATTTCTCTTGGATTCAAGCACCGCTTCAAATTCACCAAGGAACGAGTGATCAGGAGGTCCCATTTTGGTGGTCGGATGAATTAGTCGATACATTACAAAAGCAAGGAAAAGATATTGAGTATCTCAAATACCCAGGGAGTGATCATAATTTGCGTCCGGCATGGAATGATGTGGTGAGTAAAAGTATAGAATTTTATCAACGCCAGTTTAGCAAATAATATTTGCTATAATGACTCTATGTCAGAAGCACGTACACGTCATGGAGAAGCAGAGGAAAGTAGAGAAAGAGAAGAGTACGAAGCCGCATTCCAGAAGTATGCAAGTGCTGAGTATCTGTACTTGCTCGAATGAGATCCGGTTGAGCTTGCAAAACACTATATGGAAAATGATAAAGAGAAAGCCGAACTCTTTCTGCAGAACACAGCCGATATCGTGAACGCTGATGATGCTTTGATCATTCGACGCAAAGAGGTAGAAGAACTGATATCTCAGATCTAAATCCCAGAATAGTAATTATGAATTATCCACGTTTCGTTCTTTTTACAGCAACACTGTCTCTTTTCACCGCTTGTACGAAAGTCAGTCCACCTGTGCACGATCAACCCCTAGTCCCAAGTCCTGAAGCTTCAGTTGTTCCAGACAATACCGTGCTCCCGCTCCAATCTCCAACTCCAGAAGTGACGCCTTTTGTAACCAGCATCCCAAAGAGCTCTCCAAAAACGGTAGCAGTGGGTACTCGTGTGAGTATCTCTTCCCTTCCGTCTTCGTTTCATAGTGATGATGAACGGGCTTTGTCGACGATCGATACCATTGTCATTCATTCACTCTACAACCCAAAATATCCTGCCGATTTGTCAATAACGCATGCCAAGGAGGTTCTAGACGAGAGTGAAGTGTCATCCCATTTTGTAATTGCTCGAGATGGGAAAGTGTTTCAACTTGTTTCGGAAAAGTATCAAGCTTGGCATGCTGGAGAAAGTGCGATGCCTTCCCCAGACAATCGAACGAAAATCAATAGTTTTAGTATCGGGATTGAATTAATTGGAACTGAAAGTAGCGGTTTTACCACTGCCCAGTATGATTCTAGTGCAAAGCTGACTGCGGACCTGATGGACAAACTTCCAATTACAAAAATTACCGGACACAGTGACATTGCGCCAGGGAGAAAGACTGATCCATGGAATTTTCAATGGAAAAACTTTGAAACTCTTTTGAAGGTTCAGACGACCAAATCGTTTACCATTCTTCGGGTTTCCTAAAATTTCTATGACTCTTACAAATTTTTTACATCCTTCTTGCTCAAGTTGAGCACTCTTTTCTTACAATGGATATAGAGAAAAAAACACCCATGCGTTCCGCTCCCCAATCATCTGTCGGAAGAGTAACAGTTTCACTGTTATTTTTTTTAGCCTTATTAGTTGTCATCGTAGATTTGGATCTTTTCTTTGGAACCGTCAACGCGTTTCGAATCGGAGTGGGAATTATTACTTCCTTCTTAATTATCCAGGCAGTTTTCAATTTACTTACCATGATTTTTTCCTGGAATGATCCGCATACCTTGGCAGATCGTTCATTCCCGGCAACCTTTTCAGCTCCAAAAACTTCTTTCACTGCCCTGATTCCCGTTCGAGATGAGGCGGCAGTGATTAAACAAACGTTAAAAGCGATCGATCGCATTGAGTATCCGGATCAGTTAAAAGAAATCATTGTTATTTGCAGAGCTGATGACAAAGAAACAATTGCGCATGCTATACACGGATGTAAATGGTTACACAGTGAGAAGTTGCAAATCCTGGTTTCGCACAAAGACATTCCGAACAAACCAGCATCACTGAACCTGGGAAGACGCTATGCGTCGGGGGATGTGATCGTGGTGTTTGATGCTGAAGACGAACCAAACAAAGATATCTACTCAGTGGTTAACTCAGTGTTTGTGCAAGAGAATGTTGATGTGGTACAGGCGGGAGTTCAGCTCATGAACTTTCGTTCTACCTGGTACGCTGTCTTAAGTTGTCTAGAATATTACTTTTGGTTTAAATCATCGCTTCATGCATTTTCACATCACGGAGTAGTCCCTCTGGGTGGTAACACCGTGTTTTTGAAAAAAATGTGGTTGGAGAAAATTGGTGGCTGGGATGAAACCAAACTGACTGAAGATGCTGATATTGGGATCAGGCTTTCGGCGGCTGGAGCAAAGATCCGCGTTGTGTATGATGAACGTCATGCGACCCGAGAAGAAGTTCCTCCAACCCTGTCAGCTTTTGTGAAACAACGCTCACGTTGGAATCAGGGATTCTATCAAATCTTTTTGGCTGGTGAATGGATGGGTTTATCCGGAGTTTGGCGAAAATTTCTGACGGTCTACTTGTTACTCGTTCCCCTATTGCAGCTTTTGTGGTTCTTGTACATTCCCCTGATGATATTTCTTTTATTTACTGGTCAAGTTCCTGTACTTCTCGCGCTCTTCTCCTTTATTCCAGCCTACGTTTTGGTCTTGCAAGTGACGATATTTGTTTTAGGACTGTATGATTTTGCCAGAGCATATCACTTGCACCTGCCATTCTGGTATCCACTCAAACTGGCGTTTGTTTTCTTTCCCTATCAGTTAATTTTGGCCTGGAGCAGTTTGCGCGGGATACTGCGACTGATCCTGTCTCACAATGGTTGGGAAAAAACTGAACACTTTAACTTTCATCGGAGCGCGATCGTATGAAAGGCCGATGGTTTACTCTTTCCTTGATTACTATTGTTTTGTGTCTCTCTGCTCTGCTGCATGGGTATAACATGTTCCATTTTCCTTACTATGACAATGACGAAGGGTCATACATGTCCCAAGCGTGGTCACTGGTCAACGCAGGAAAGCTTGCTCCTTATACCTACTGGTATGATCATGCCCCGGCAGGGTGGATGTTAATTGGAGCGTGGTCAATCCTCACTGGCGGTTTCTACACATTCGGATTTTCATTAAACTCTGGTCGGGTATTAATGTTGGTACTACAAGTTTGTTCTACCCTCTTCGTTTTTGTGATTGCAAAACGACTGACAAAAAGTAATTTTGCTGCCACGGTTGCTGCCTTAATTTTCGCGTGTACCCCGTTGGGTATCTTTTTTCACCGGCGAGTTCTGCTCGACAATATCATGACTTTTTGGGTTCTGCTCTCCTATATGTTACTGCTCGTTCCCAAACTGCAGTTAAAACACATCATGCTTTCAGCTATTTGTTTTGGCATCGGTGTACTCTCTAAAGAGAACGCAATTTTCTTTATCCCTGGATTCTTGCTTACCATTGGTATCGTCTCACACGTGTATCATCGCCATTTTGCTTTGGCAAAATGGATCGTCATTGTAGGAAGCCTTGTGTCCCTATATTTTTTGTTCGCTTTGCTGAAAGGAGAATTCTTCGCCTATGGATCAGTCTTGGGAGGAGTTCATCCACATGTCTCTTTAATTGAGACTCTTAAATTCCAAGCGTCACGGCAAGGAGGATCGTTCTTTGATTTGCAGAGTTTGTTCTGGCGTTTGAGTCGATCATGGTTTGTTCAAGATCCACTGATTATCCTAGGTGGTATTATTGCGAATCTCTTTGTACTCCTGTTGGGAATTTTTGACAAAAAGAAACGTTCGTATTTGGCATTAGGACTTTGTGGCCTCTTCTCATGGTACTTTTTAGCACGAGGTGGAATTGTAATTGAGTTTTACATTCTACCGCTGCTTCCGTTTCACGCTATTTGCATTTCCGTTGCTGTGTTTGAAATCCTGGGAACATTGCCCAGTGTGATTGGCAGACGTGGATATCAGAGTGCTGCAGCACTCTTTCTGTTCTTTATCGTAGGTTGGTACATAGCGTTTGCGCAAACTAGCCGGGCTTTTCCGCAAAACAACACTGGACATCAAATCTTTACCTCCAAACAAACGGATGCACAAATGCAAGCTGTTAATTGGGTTCGAAAAAATGTAGATCCCGAAAGTACGATCGTAGTTGATAACTACATGTATATTGATTTGATCGACAGTCATAACCCCAGCGGAATTTCTTTCCCCAAAACGCAGTGGTACTGGAAAGTTGATCAAGATCCAGAAGTACATGCGAAAGCGTTTCCCAACGGAGCTGAAGATATTGACTACATTGCCATGACTCCACAAATGAATGGGGATTTGAAGCTAGATAGTAGCCAAACGACACTCAAGGCTGTCGAGACATCTCACATAAACGCATCATTTGAATCTGATGGTTGGAGTGTTCTTCTCTTATCACCGACACAGGAACCACAAATACTTTCCCGAGCATGGAATTCGTATGCCCATACCTTTGTAAAGATAGATGGAAGAACAATTGATCCTGGGACCCATGACAGCACAACTTCAGAGGGACAATCATATTCGATGTTGCGCGCTGTATGGGAAGATGATCAGAAATCTTTCGCGAGTGTTTGGAAGTGGACCAAAGAAAACTTGGAAAATTCCGATCACCTGTTTGCTTGGAAATGGGGACAGCGCAGCGATGGGAGTATGGGAAAAATTGATGAAGGTAGTGCGAGTGATGCGGATGAAGATATTGCCCTTGCTTTACTGCTGGCATCCAAACGGTGGAAAGTTCCGGAGTATCAAGATGAGGCGTTGCCGCTCATCGATGCGATTTGGAATTTAGAAGTGAAAGAAATGAGTGGAACCTACTATTTGGTTGCCGGAAATTGGGCTAAAGGCAATGCAAGCGCTATCATCAATCCTTCCTACCTTTCCCCTGCCTCATACCGTTTGTTTGCAAAAGTTTCACCACATGATTGGAGTGCACTCGTGACTGATTCCTATACAGTACTAAATCAATGTACGCAGAGTAGCTTGGGGTTTGAAAAGCCTCAGTTTATCCCACCCGAGTGGTGTGAGATCAATCCCGATGGGTCTGTTGCTCGTCCGGCAACCACAGGAGAAGATACGACGATATTTGGGTATAATGCGGTTCGAGTTCCCTTTCGGTTAGCACTCGACTATCAATGGAACACTGAACTCAAAGCCAAAGCCTATTTAGAAAAATTCTCAACGCTGCGTGAGCAATACAAAAAAGATGGGGCGATTGCGATGCTCTATACCCATGAGGGAAATAAAAAGGAACAGTATGAATCTTTAGTCGGGTATGCAGCGCTGTTGGATAATCTTGTTATCACGGATCGAAGCCTGGCTACCGATGTGTATGAGAAAAAAATATCCCCCAAATTTATTGAAGACGCGAAAGGTAGCTATTGGGAAGATCCGAAAAATTACTATACCAACAACATTGTATGGTTTGCCACCGCTTTATATTCTGGTCGTTTGGAAAACTATTTTAAGTAGCTTAATTCTTTTGTACTCCATAGACTGCTGCAGCCAACAATCCACCCGTTAAAGGTCCAACGATGTATAAAAGCATTGATGAAAGTGGGTAACTTCCACCCGTTACCATACTGGTAAGCATCGCGGCAATTCCTAATGCCGGATTGAGAACAGCACCAGATATTGGACCGGCAACGACGGCAGCAACTAACAGCACGCTACCAATGGCTATGCCATAGTATTGATTTGATTCTTTGCGGGTTGCGACATGTAACACGGTATATGAGAGCAAAAAGGTAAAGACGATCTCAGCTAAAAGCGACGCAAACAAAATTGGCTGGGTTGGAAATGGAGCGAGTGTTTCTGTGCCAATCCCTTTGGCGATCATAGCCCCGGCAACTGCGCCGAGAATTTGTGAACAAATATATCCCCAGAATTTTGCTTTGAATGGAACACGAGACAATGCTAAAGAGAAGCTGACGGCAGGATTGTAATGAGCACCCGAAATATATCCACCGGTATACACCATGATCATAAGCACCGCGGCGACTGCTAGTGGTGCCAAATCACTCCGTCCAGCCAGACTCACTGTGAGGGCTAAAAATAGAGTTCCGATAAATTCTGTTAAATATTGCTTCATAGTATCTCCCTCGTGTATGTACAGGAGACACTATCGTATGCAATGAATTTATTCAAGAATCAAGTTTATTTTGCGCTAGGTGTGGCAGAGGCTGATGGGGTCTCATTTGGAGTGCCTCCAAAACGCATCATCGGATTTAACTGTACTGATTGTGCAGTGACACTGCCATCAGAGTTATCTTGACCAAATACCGCTACTTGAGTGCCAACTTTTAAGTCAGTTTTGGTTGCAGTGTCGGCTTTATTAATTGTGGTTTTGTCAGAAAGCATGACAATCTTGCTACTTCCATCTTGGAGTTTCACTGTAATAGAAGTGTCATCTGCGGCTATAATCTCTCCAGCAACGGGCCTAAAACCTGCTCCTCGACCGGTCCCACCACGTGTCTGTCCTGGAGCTCCTGTGCCAAAACCAGGTCGTCCACCGAATGCTCCTCCTGTTGTTACAAAAGTACTTCGTTTGCTTTGTTGGTATTTCATCCCCCCCGCAAAGCCACCAGCACCCGCAAGAATTACGAGAACAACGGTTACAATGATCAAATTATTTTTTTGCATATATATTCCTTCTACCATGTATTTAAAGCCGTATGGCTGAGAAGGAGCTGTAAATGTCGGTACTGAGAATAGCACCTCATTTACTTGTGTAAGAGAATATGATAATTTGTTCGATTAGGAGAGAGAAAATTATGAGTGCAAAAGAAAAAGCTTGTGTTATTAAGATTGGTGGATCCGGTGCGACGGATATGAATGGAGCTTCAAAACCGAATTTAATTGCACTTCTAACCGAAATAGGTATACCTGAGCTTTCTAAATATTCTCGCTTGGCGCTCGGTATTGGTGGTGGCCCGCGGGTTCGGGCACTACAAGCTACCAAGGAAACAGATCATGAAAAAGATATGGTGGCACGGGATGTCATGTGGGAGCATGCAGAAGATTTATTGGCGGTCGCTGCGAGTTTGGGATTAGTGACTGTTCCTGGTATTCCTCACTCTCCTGAAGAAATGATGCATATTGCGAGAAACCAGAAACAGCCGGTTGTGGCTATGAGTTGGCTTAAAGACAAACAGTCATCTGACACTTCTGCTCTTATGTTGGCAATGGAATGGCAACGACAAGGCTACGACACAGAACTCGTGATTTTATCCAACGTATTACACATCTTTACTGCAGATCCTAAGCACGATCCAGAAGCTCGGCCGATCTCACGCTCGAGTGTTCCTTTATTGGTCAAAGAGAATGTTCTCATTGACGATCCAGAAAAGTTTCGCCCCGGAATGAATGTGACGATCGATCCGGTTGCGGTTTCTCACCTTGTACGTCAAGAAAATGAGAAGCTGGATCTCATGTTCACTGGAATGAGTAATGGTCGAAACGTAAACGCTTTTCTTTCCGGATATGAGCCCGATATGGGTACAGTCCTTCGACCTTCGATTGAACAAACAGTTTACTATTCGAACGGGATACGTTCGTAAAAAGATCTTTTGGTCTGTATATCAGACTAAAAGACAGATACTTGTATTGCTCAGGTAGTTTGTTACAATTGCGCTTCTTTCCTATTTTTTTATTCAACTTATATGAGTACGCAAGAATTTGATAGACGTGTAGATGTACCTGTTAAAAAAGAAATCCTTCGAGAAACCTGTTCTTTTTGTGCGATTCCGGAACTCAAAACAACTCCTCAGTATCAAGAATTGTATGGCGATCAGCCACACACCCTTACTATTCCTGGAGTGTCAAAAGAGTTCACTGTATTACAAGACGTCGTACCGGTTGCGGAAGAAGGAGCTCATCTCCTGTTAATGCCAAACAAGCATCGAATTTCGCTGGCGACAGTTGAAGACCAAGCGGGAGTACAAGAGGCAATGGTGACGATTGTTGATGCCTTACGAGCGTTTTATCCGCAGAATCCTATTTTTACTTTTGAACACGGACCAGGATTTGTCGAAGGTGAGCAAATTGCTTGCGGTGGTTGTCATATGGATCATGCCCATGGGCATATGTTGGTTTTACCCGAAGGGAGTACTCTTGAATCGATTCGAACCAAGATGGAAGAAGATCTCTCCCATACCGGATGGGAAAACCCAGCCGCTCGTGGAGTGGAGTCTGAAGCTATATTTACCAATATTGCGGATATCACGGGAATGAGTCCGTATGTACAAATTGGAATGATCGATGGTGACCACATGCAGTCTGTGACCTACGCCCAACATAAAACGAGCGAAAATGTTGAGTCACAGCTGTTACGCCGAATCATCTCTCAAGTTGTGTATGACAAACCGCAGCGGGTTGATTGGCATTGGAGAGATATCACTGAAGGATTTACCACGAACGAAAAATTACAGCAGCTTCGTGATCAAGCCAAAGCTTTCCGACAAAAGACCGGCTTCTAATATGAAAGAATCCCGCATTGGTATTGGGGAAAATGAAATTCCTGAGAGTCTTCCACTTTTAGATTTTGTTGACCGTCGTTTTGGTCTGGCTCAGAAGCAACCATTCCGGGGACGAAAAATTCTCGCAGTGCAACATTTGTTAGGTGCCTCTATTCCCCTATTTTCGCTGCTTGAAAAAGGCGGGGCAAAACCTGAAGACGTATATGTTGTGGGAAAAGCGTACTCTTCTCATCCAGAAGTGGTGAGACGTTTGATTGCTTCAGGCTACAATCTTTCTTTTGATGATGTCTTTTCATTCGATCAAAGTGTTCCCTATGACTCTCTATTGGAATCGCATATTGTGCAAATGTGTAGTCAAATGCTTGAAGACGGTGACTTTTCTCGCGGATTAATTATTGATGATGGTGGCAAAGCCATTAAATTGGTACATGAGGAACATCCAGAGCTGCTCACTGTGTGTAGTAGTGTGGAGCAAACAAGCCGAGGAGCACGACTTTTATCATCAATTCCTCTTTCCCTTCCAGTGATTAACGTCGCTCGCAGTGAAGCCAAGACGATTCATGAATCTCCGAGTATCGCGGAGGCAATGGTATCAGAATTTATGATTTCGCTGTCTCGTTGGCAAGAAGCGGGTGTCTACAGTCTTTCAAAGAAAGAAGTGTTGGTGTTAGGGTTTGGATTCATTGGAGAAGGCGTGGTCTCTCGATTACAGAAATTGGGTTTTTCGGTCAGTGTGTTTGACCCTGATGAAAGTCGAATGGCCAAAGTGGCTAGTATTCCTGGAGTACGAGCTGAATTTGATCGAGTGAGTGCCTATAGTCATGCCAACGTAATCATCGGATGTTCTGGTACGCCTTCTATTCCTCCGATCGAATTTCAAGCAATCCAACCAAACACGTTACTTGTTAATATGGCATCGACCGATTTAGAGTTTAGTGCCTGGAATTTACGAAAAACTGAAGATATTGTTCATCAGCAGGTTTTGCCCAGTGATACACGCTACTTGCAGCAATTTTCTCCCATGCCTTGGAGATCGTTGTACCATGTTCGGGAAAACGGTACTCATTTTTATCTTGCCAACGGCGGGTTTCCTAGTGACTTTTCGGGGAAAATAAACCCAGTTCCCGCAGCTGAAATTCAGTTAACAGCCGCCCTGCTCCTGGGTGCAGCGGTGCAAGCGGTAGACACACAAAAAACCGGACTTGTTGATTTAGATCTTGCGATGCAAACCGCAGTCATTAATGAATATTTGAGAATTCAGGCTCGATAGCTTTTTTAAAAGCTAGTACAGTTTCGTTCCTAAGAACGGTTTTCCTTCAAAGCACTGTTGTAAGTTTTCTAGATTGTTCCCATCCAAAACCAAGACGGTGGTTTTAGCTTCTTGGGCAAGTTTGGCAGCAATCGGATCGTAGGGAACGTTCATCCCTGGAGTCCAGGTGTCACCTACCATCTTTCGGAAATCTGCCCATCCCATTTCTTCGATTGGCTTGGCGTTTGGGTTTTTCTTAGGATCACTATCGTAGACCTGTTTGATATTTGAAAGATTTAACACCACTGGTGCTCCATACCGTGCTGCAAGTTTGTTCGCAACGTAATCAGATGACCAACCTGGTTTCCAACCAGCTCCGACCAAAATGGGCTTGGTCGAATCGAGTTCATCTTCTTCAGGATGAGTAATGAGTGAGGCTCTCGCTTCATGACGAAAGATCGTACGTACGAGATGTCCATTGAATCGAGTTCCATGAATTCCTAGCCAATCTTTATCATCATCAGTTAAGTCATTGTCCAAAACTGCAGTTGCAGCATCAATATATCGGCGTGCTGGAGCTCCGCCACCAGTGATGATGACGAATTTGTAGTCTTTTTTTAACCAAGAAAGAATAAAAGCGCGAAACTTTTTCAAATACTCAACGTTGATTTCATCGGGAACGATTAGGGAGCCACCTAAGGAAATAATAATTCGTTTGGGTTCAAGCTTATCGATAGGGTAAACAGGCATAATTCCTTTCAGTGAATATGAGTCACCGGCACATCCTATAGTAGGTGCTCTTTTTTTTCAAGTATTGATTACTTCAGCTATTAGCATAATGCTTAACGTATATAGAGTCCACCATTGATGTCAATTGTGCAGCCAGTCATATATGAGGCATCGCTACTTAAAAGAAAAGCCACGATGCCAGATACATCAGAAGGTTCTCCGAGACGGCCTAAAAGACTGTTTAATGCGTTTTTTTGTCTATCCGCATCACTCATGCGACGAGACATTTGCGTATCAATGGTTCCAGGAGCGACGGCATTCACAGTGATGTGTCGGCTTCCTACAGCCCGGGCCAAGGATTTAGTTAGCCCAATCAGTCCAGCTTTGGAAGCGCTATATCCTGGGTCCCGACTTCCCAAGTGAGCTCCAGTAGAGGACATATTCACAATCCTTCCTCCATCTTCCAGAGTTGAAAGGAGTTGTTGAATCAGCAGAAATGGAGCGGTCAAATTTATCATCAGGACTTGATTCCACAATTCGGGAGTATAGGTCTCAATCCGTTCCATTCGATAAATACCGGCATTATTTACAATTCCATAGAGTGTCGGATGCTTCTTTTTGATAGAAACACAGACATTCTCTAGTTCTTTTGGAGCCAAAAAATCAACGATGTGCACTTCGGTATCGGGGAGGCTTCGAACTTTGTCTTCGTTCCTAGTATCTCCACATAGGGCGATGACTTGATATCCATCCGCACACAATCGTTTTACAATGGAAAATCCAATATCACCATTTGCTCCGGTGACGACGACGGTTTTTTTCATAGGAATGTTTGTATTTCTTTTTTGAGGTTCTGTATAGCTGCAGGTGGGAGTATGACTCCAGGAGAGCGTACCGCTTCGCTTGCCGCCTGCATTCCAAACTGTAATGCCGCACTGATCGATACACCATGCATCCGCGCCAGAAGAAATCCTAATGCCAACGCATCACCTGCTCCGGTCGTCTCGGCATTGGGAATGACATCTGGTTGATAGCGTTGGGTGCGAATCGCTTGACCATCTCTATATGCTATGTGTACTCCCTGACTTCCCTGCGTGGAGATAATGGCTTGAGCCCCAAGTTCGATAAGATCACTGGGTTGTGTAAACTGGTAATACTTCTGTAATGCTTGCCATTCCGCTTCGTTTACAAAGACATATGGAACCGTGGAAAGAATGTCGAGAGGAGCGTAGCGTTGATCCAGTGCCACTTTCGGTCCTGGAGAAAACGAAACGTTTTCATGTGTGGTCTGGAGAATTTTTTCCACCCAAGAAAAATGAGCACTGGCCAGGTGAATAGTATGAGCGTTTGCAAGAGTTTTAGTGGGAATACTCGTTTCTTCCAAATACGTAGTCAAGTTGAAGTCAACCCATCCTTGGGTTCGATCGTCATGAGAAATATGATTTTGCGGGAGTTGAAAAGACGGAGATTGGAGTGACCATTGGGTTGATACTCCTAATTTCTCAAGATATTGAAGATACAGGATACTCACGTGATCAGTGCCAAAAGCGGAGATGAGTTCTGATTTGAGTCCGAGTCGGGCCGCATTTAAAGCGATGCCCGCGGCTGCTCCCCCGAAGTGATCCTCTCCGTCAATCGTATCAATGGCCGCATATCCGACACTCACGAACTCATTCATAATCCACGATTGTAACTGTATTGTAAGAGTTCGTCAAACATTCTCACAATATGCGTCGCTCCCGCAGTTCTCATCCCATCCTCTCCGTCCGTACCGTAGGTAACACCGATGACATCGATCCCACCATTGCGTGCCGTTTGTACATCAACGGATGAATCACCGACCATCACCGTTTCATGCGGTTTAAGGCCTGCAGTTTGCAGAATATATTCAACACACCCTTTTTCTGGTTTTTTCCCATAGGGAAGACCATTACCGTAGATAATAGAAAAATAATCAGCTAACTTCAGTTCATTTAAAACAAACGTGATTTGACCGACTTCTTTGGTTGTGAGGATATGAAGACTGTGTCCTTGCTTTTTCAGCGTTTGCAAGGTTTGTATCACCGAAGGGAAAATCTCAGTCTCTTGGATAGTATGTTCTCGTTGGTAGGCTCTAAAATCTTTCACCAGAGATTCTACTTTTGCTCCTGAGAGTTTTGGATAGAAATGAGTGAATGTATCTTCAATACTTTTTTTCCCAATCAAGGGAAAAATATCTGTGGGAGCAACCAGTGGCAGGTCATGTTTTTTAAGCGCAAAACGAATACTGTTGGAGATGCTTTTTCGTGAGTCAGCGAGGGTTCCGTCGAAATCAAAGAGAAAGTTTTTATAGGTTTTCATACGAGATTTTCGTTTTTATGAAATAAATGAGTAATTCCGACTTGGGTGACTGACAGTGATGCCATAGAGACGCCTGCTTGCAAAGATTCTCTCTCTGTTCCTCCCTGAACACGTGTGGCTAGATAGATTCCGGCTAGAATATCACCTGCTCCCGTAGCGTCAAGAACGGACACTGGTTCGGCTTTGACCTCACAGTCTTTTTTGCCTTCACGCATATGATACGCTCCGTCTTTATCGAGCTTCACGATTGCTTCAGGCATTTTGTCGATCACGGTCTGTAATTTATCATACTCTCGACGGTTCACAAAACCGAGATCAGCCAACGGAAAATTTCGTTGCACTTGTTGAATATCCTGAGGATCAGATAAAAAACAAAGATCAGTATCAAGCGAGATGGGAATGTTGATCTGCTGATCTCGTAAATAGCGAAGAAAACGAAACTGTTGGAGGGGTGGCATCGTTGAGATATGAATCCAATCGCTATCCGTAATCCAGGCAGGTGGAATATCTTCTGGGCAAATATCAGGAGCCACTCCCCAATCAAGTGATACCTCCCTGTCAGTTAAATCATCGACTGAATGATATGTTTGGGTGGAAGTAGCCGTCGGCTTATCTTGGATAACATGGACTCCATCGGGCAACACTCTAGAGAGTAAAAAATCGGCATCATAGTCTGTTCCGATCCGAGTAACTAATCCAATTGGTTGAAGCAGTAATGAGGCAACGACGGCACCAAAATATGCTCCTCCTCCCGGAGAAATTGTTTCTCCTTGCGGAGTACTATTTTTATCGATATTGGTGAATCCAATAAAGGTAATCCGTGGTGTTTGGGACAGTGGGTCTTCTTTTAGAGACGGGCTTGCCATAATTGATCACGAAGAGTGATGGCTGCGGTTCGAACGGCACTAAAGTAATCGTCTTTCCCCTCTCCAGCAAAGATGATACCACGAGAGCTATTAACAAACAGTCGTCGACCATTTTTCCCAAATGTGCCTGAGACATTGGTCACTTTTCCGCCTTGGATGCCGACTCCTGCTGTCAGGATGGGCATGTCTTCGCCAACGATTTCGCGTACACGTTTGAGCGCTTCGGGATAGGTTGCACCTGATTCAACGATCACATTTCCATTGGTATTCCAAACCTTGGCCAATTGCGTCGTGACTGCTTCATACACTTTGCTCCCATCTTGAAGAACGAGTTCCTGGAATTCTGCGGCAGAAGGATTGCTGTCATGGACGTAGACTAGTACTCCGTGGGCTTCGTCTTCGAGGTAATCTTTGATGGTATCAAAGCCAAACCATGGGGTAACCATCACACAATCAAATCGTAACCATTCGAAGATTTCATGTTCAATCATTTTGACAGATTCTCCCATTTCAGAGCGTTTACAGTCTGCAAACAACGGGATGTCAGGATGTGTTTTTTGAATGTACGCATTGGTTAATTCCAGTCCTTCTAAACCCTGAGCTCCGAAGCCTCCGTAAAATGCGACGTTGCTTTTGTACGCGACGGCAATGTCATGGGTCACGTCGACGACTTCTTTGTTGAAGGCCAAAATAGCTTGGGCGATAGAATTTCCGGGTTTGAATTTTTCCGGTATTCGGTCATAGCGACTATCAAGACCAACACACACATGAGATTCTTTGCTGTCTAAAGAAGAGGTTAGTTTTTCAATAAATTTCATACTGTGTCATTCTCTGTACAGCACTTTACCATATAAGCCACTCACGACACCATTGTGTTTTTCTTCCAGACCCTGTCTGGCTTCATCTCCTAAGTGATCATCGGAATGTATAGTCACAGCCTCGGTTAGCTGAAAGTGAATACCAAGTGAAGCAATTGCCTGAATCTTATCTTGATTTCCCATCAGTAATCTTGAGACATGTTTAATATTAAATATTTTTAATACGGCTTGGGCCGCATGATAATCGCGCCTGTCTGGCGGAACTCCGAGTGCACCGTATAACGCAGCCGCAGCTATCGGATTTCCAATACGTACTCCCTCCTGTCCGGTGGGATCTTGTTCGTCGTTATGCCGTCGCATAATATCAAGAGTACGACCTTTCCAGATAGTTCCCCATCCCTTTCCCTCATGATCAGTCAGCTGAACGATGAGAGTGTCATCACGCATAAGCAAACTTTCTTTGATGACTTGTTCCAACTGTTCTGGACAGTCGCAATGACAATCTAATGAATGCATGCCGTCATGACAACCACTATCAAGTCGCAAAGAGTCAAAGTTCTTCATGCTAGGATCGCCGATTTTTTTAGGTTCGGTTTGAATCGTACGAACTACTTCATATGTTGCGTGTGCTTCGTCCCAAACTCGAAACAAACGGATATAGACAATTCCATTTTTGGTAGAATATGGATAGGCGATGATTTGGTCAACTGAAAAATGCTCGTGACCTAAACTCACTTTGTGTTCAATAGTTTCTGTTTCCAAGAACGAAGAACCTTCTTCTAAAGTGCTAGGAGAAAAAGGCTCGATGTGAAGATCAGTAAATAATGTTTGAATTTCAGCTTGCAAGAAAGTGGCGAGTGGAAGAGCGAATTCTTCATGATGTCGGGTAATCTCATCTCTAAAATCATACAATGGTTTGATATCTCCACTGCGCAGGAATTGTTCCCAAGCTCCTCCACCGAGCTTTTCTTCTTCTAAATCCCAGTTGTGCTCTGCATATCGTTGGGTCGTAGATGTAAACGGTCCATACCCGCCCGCAGAGTCCGTTGGACCCATTGCTCCTTCGCGTACCGGGGTGAGAATAACATCAGCTTCGCTTTCTGTCCCTCTCAAGAACCTACCACAATATGCAGAAATGTAGGCATCACTTAATATGTTTTGGTCATATCCTCCACTATTTACTTCAGCTTCGATATTGGGTCGATTATCCAAAGCAATTCGAGGTTTTTTTTTCAGCAGAAGACTCTCTATTCCATTTCTACTAATAGCGCGAAATACCATTGACTGCGTGTCTGTCGAATAAATACGAAGCATCTCCGCCACCAGGTCATACGTAACATGATCGACTGTTGTACGAAACTGATGGCTCTCCAACAGCGCAATCCCAGGGTGTAATTCTCTTGATTCCAGTCCACTGAGGGCGTCTCTCACGTATTGTTCAGCTTGTTTCATACTTTTTTAGGCACAAAAATCCCGCTTTAGGGCGGGAATGAATTAATGACAATGCGTTGTGTCTTTTCGGCAAAGACAATTGTGTTTCGATTTGAAAATCAGAATGTTTTTACACATAGGATTAATTCTCAGTGTAGTCTATTGTTTACATCGATGCAACTGTTTCTTGTTACCCCGCCTACTCGAGAAGCATAGACGTTTCATTCTTTTTTAATCGACCAAAAGAAATTCTTTTATCTTGGTAGAGCGCAGAAATTTGTATTGGAGAAATGGAGCAGCAGAAATGCAATAATGAGTAGGAGTAGTATGAAAAGAAGAATACTTTTTTTGCGTGAGAGTCTTCGGTTTTGAATTTTTGGAAGCATATTTTTATGATAGAAGTTACATATATGTTATACAAGTATATAAACAAAACCTTTGTGAATCTGAAGAAAAATGGAGTGTAAAAATATGCGACCAATTGTCAGAATACATATACGCCTATTATAGGTACGCTATACTGCACATCCATGATGTCAAAGAAAACAATTGTAAGATATACATTTTGGAGTATTAAATTTGTTGTTGCAGTTATCATTGCCGGCGTTCTTCTCCGCGGTCTATTGGAATCGATTTTCTTACCTGATCGTACGGCAACGGACTACAGCTTTATCAAAAAAGATTTGCAGACTCCAGGATTTACAGGATATTCGACTTCTCAGGTATTGCGTGAGCAGCCATTTCAAATTGTGGCACTCTCTGATATGGCTGTGGGACTCATGAATTTAGATACAGTAAAACGGGTTCCGCGGGCTGAACTGCTCCCGCTGATTGAGGAAGTGAAACGCCGGGCGCTCACTCCCTATGTCAGCACCTACGGTTCGTTAACTCCTGATACAGACTTCACTACTGGTGGCATTGATGGACTGTATTTAAGTCACTTGAATTTGATCTTCGGTATTGATCAATATCTGCATAGTTCTAAAACTGCCGATCCTTTACATACGGCGATAACCAAGACTCTCCATGAGAGAAGTTTGTCAGAACCAGATTTTCATGTTCCCTCTTTTCGTAACGGCGATAAATGGCCGGCCGATCAATCAGTGACCCTGCTTTCTTTATACGTCTACGATCAGGCAAATGGGACAACATATTCGAAAGAACCGATAGAAAAGTGGTTTTCATTTATGAATGAAAAGATGGTTGACCCGGAAACGGGGTTGTACAAACCATCGATTGCGTCGCGTTGGTACATGGATATTCCCAGAGGCACTGCACAGAGTTGGATGATTTTTTACATGGCACAATTTGCCCCTGATCAGGCACAGAGAGTGTACTCACTCTATAGAGAACATATGTGGAAAGAGTTTTTGGGCATCGGTGGCTTTCGTGAATGGCCAATTGGAAGAGGTGGACGAATGAACATTGATTCTGGTCCCATCGTGTTTGACATCGGATCGGCTGCAACCGCACTTGGTCTTGGACCTGCACGATTACTACATGACACCACCCATATTGTGATGATCACGCGATTATTTTCCCTACTGGGAATTCCTCACTATGCTCCACTGATTGGTAAAGCCATATTATTTAGTGGAGAAACTGCCACACCCTGGTTTACTGATACCAAAGCGCAAGGATATGATGTGGTCCCTCAATTCCCACTGTTTTTGTATGCGCTGTATCTTTTGTTCACTGTCGTGGTTTGTGCAACCATTCTGTTTTTCGATATGATACTTTCATACGGTATAAAAAAGATCATTCGTTTCTTTTCTAGAAATAGAAAAAAGACTGAACACTTTTAGAGTTTTCTAAAAGATGTATAAGAAAATACTGCAGGGCTTGAGTCGGAGAATGTTCGAACCTATTTCTGCATGGGGTATATAGAAGATTTGAAAAAGAGTTGGAGATATGACTAACTGTTTTATTTGTGATCGAATACAAGATATTAAAAACAATAAGAACCCTAATTTTGTATGCGAACTTGAAACAGGGTATGTAATTTTACTGGGGAACAAGTTATGGCCGGGGTATACACTGTTCACGTGTAAAATTCATGCTTGTGAACTGCACGAACTTCCTGTGGATTTCAAGGCTCGTTATCTAGAAGAGATGATGACTGTCTCTAAATATGTATGGGATATATTTCAGCCAAAGAAGTTAAACTATGAACTACTAGGGAATGGTGAGCCACATCTTCATTGGCACATCGTCCCCCGATCAGTTAATGAAGTCGAACCATATTCCAAAGATCCAATTTGGACATATGCAAAAGAAGAAAGATTGGCGAGAGTTGCCGATAACGAATTATTACCTCTAGTGGAGAGCTTCAAATCTCAAATCGAAAGGCTCAGACAAATATAATTAATCTCTTTCTATTTGAATCACATTTGCAAAAAACTCTTCCTTTGTCATTTGGAGATTATATCAAAATAGATCAGAGGGACAAAAGGAATGAGAGAGAAAATAGGCTATTTTTAGAATGATAGTCCAATCTATTATTTAGGTTCGAGACTATTTTGCAGGGACGGAAGGAATCGAAACTACTCATATCGCAGCGCTTCAATGGGCTGCAATCCTGCAGCGGTTCTTGCTGGATACCAGCCAAACAGAATTCCGATTCCTCCAGAGACTCCAATGGAGAGTAGAACTGAAGTTGGTGAAACCGTGAATGGGATATTAATAATCTTGGCAAGAGCAAATGAAATTGCGATTCCTAGCATCATTCCAATCACTCCTCCTACAACTGTGAGGATAACAGCTTCAGTTAAAAACTGCGTGACGATTATATTTTTCTTGGCTCCCAACGCTTTTCTCAATCCAATCTCACGAGTACGTTCGGTAACGGTAACCAACATGATATTCATAATTCCGATGCCTCCAACGAGCAGTGAAATTGCAGCAATTCCACCCAGGAGTGTGGTAAAGATTCCAGTCACTGATGAAGCGGTGTTTAAAATATCATTTTGGGAAAAGATCGAAAAATCCGCACTGGCAGGATCATCGATTTTGTGACGAGCCAGGAGGAAATATCCGATATCATCTTGTGCAGTTGTCATCACGTCTGCATTCTTGGCCTCAACTGATAATGTCGAAAGACTGGTCGATCCGAAAATTATTTTCTGTGCTGTTGAGAGTGGAATATAGATTGCATCATCAGGATTATTAAATCCGTTTCCTCCTTTAGCCTCCGTGACTCCGATCACCGTGAGAAGTTGCCCTGAGATACGGATCTTCTGCCCTAAAGGATCAACACCTTCGTCAAACAAATTGGTTACTGCAGTCGGTCCAAGCACGGCTACTTTGGCCAAGGCATTGACATCGCTTTCACTCACAAAAGATCCTGTCTCTAAAACAACTTTATGAACGTCAGCATATTGGGGATACACACCGGTAATTTGGGTGTTGGTGTTGTTGGCACCGGCTGTCACTTGGGAACGCCGGGAAAATTCTGGTGACACATTCGCAATGGTGGTAATCGAGGCATCTTTTTGTAGCGCCAAGGCATCATCCAAAGTAAGAGTCGTCCCGGCTCCTAATGCCCCTCTGACACCTCCAGTGTTAGCACTTCCCGGGATGACGGTCAGAAGATTACTTCCTAGAGACTGAATGGAATTTTCAATTGATTTCTGACTGGATTGTCCCAAAGAAATCAGAGCGATCACACTCCCAATGCCGATAACAATGCCCAGGACCGCAAGCCCAGTACGCAGTTTATTGAGCGTTAAGGAGCCAAAGCATTCGCGGATAAGTTCTAGTACGTCTTTCATGGTTTATATGTCCTGGTTTGCAATATATTTCGCTCTGGTTTGTTTGGTGTTCTTTTTATCTTCAACAATATTGCCGTCTTTGATGACCAAAACTCGTTTGGCATGAGCGGCAATATCTGGCTCATGGGTGATCATGACGACTGTATGGCCATCATCGTTGAGCTTTTGAAAAATTCCCATAATTTCAGAGGCTTGATTGGAGGCGATATTCCCGGTCGGTTCATCAGCCAAGAGGATCGCAGGGTTCATGACCAGCCCCCGGGCTATGGCGACACGTTGTTGTTGTCCCCCGGAGAGTTGATTGGAGGTGTGATACAAACGGTGCCCAAGTCCTACCATCTCCAGATACTTTTTTGCCGTCGCTTCTCGTTTTTCTTGCGGAATACCGGCATAGCGCATCGGTAGACTGACATTCTTTATTGAACTGGTACGTGGCAGCAAGTTAAAGGCTTGGAAGATAAAACCGATTTTCTGATTGCGTACTGTTGCTAAATCGTCATCAGAAAGTTTGGATACATTTTGTCCATCCAATACATAATCACCTGAAGTGGGAAGATCAAGTGCTCCTAAAATATGCATGAGGGTGGATTTTCCTGATCCTGATGGACCCATAATTGCCACGAACTCGCCTTTTTGGACTTCGAAGGAAATATCGTCTAAAGCGACGGTTTCAAGTTCGCCCATCTTATAGACTTTGCGAATATGGGAAACAGAAATAATGGGTTTCATTAGTTCGCCCTTCGGATAGCAGCATTCCCTCCACTGGTTGCGCCGCCTCTGGCACCGCCAAATGAGCTAAAGACAGAAGTTGTGCCTGTACTGCGGGTTGCAGCGCCTGACTGAATGACTGCGGTAACAATGGTGTCGCCTTCGGAAAGTCCCGATTTAATCTCAGTATCGGTATCAGATACGAGTCCAATTTCTACAGTCACTGATTCGGGCTTTCCATTCTTCATGATTTGAACTGTACTCGTTCCATTCGTGGTTTTAACGGCTGTAGAAGGAACGATCAGGACATCAGTCTTACTATCGGTAATGATGTTGGCTTGCGCTGACATATTAGAGAGAATATCTGGGTTGGTTTGATCCAAGGCAATGACCGTTGGATACGCGGTTACTCCCGACGTTACCGATCCAACCGTATCGATACTGACCACTTTTCCGGTATAGGTTTTGTCTGCATATGCATCCAAGGTGATAGTAGTTTTGTCTCCGACCTTAATTTTAGGGACATCAATTTGCGTTAAGTTAATGGTAATTGTAGGAATGGCAACAGTTGTCACACTCGCTATCTTTTGCGAAGACGAACTCCCCGTCGTGGTGGTTTGCGCCGTAATCACGCTTCCCGTTTGCAGTGAAAATCCCGTCAGTGTTCCTGAAATTGGGGCATACACAGTTGCTGACGATTGTTGAAGAGCAATTGAAGATGCATTTAAAGCGTTTTGTGATTGAGTGATCACATTCACTTGCCGTTTGTAGTTGGCTTCGGCTGCTAACCAGTCCGCATCCTGCTGAATGTAGGCAGGGGTGCCTTGAGCGACGTTTTCCGCCACCACGCCATTGATAAACTTCTGGTTGGCATTAAACATGGCACTTTGCAAAGAATACAAAGAAGCTTTAGCTCCGTCGACGTTGTTCTTGGCACTTTGATAGGAAGACAGTGCACTGCTGTAGCGTTGTTTCCCTTCTTGGTCTAACTCCAAGTCGGCAATCTTTTGTCCGGCTTTAACTTGATCTCCATTTTTAACATAAATCTTTTGTACGACACCCGATGCTTGCGTAATCACTTGCACACTGTTGGCAGTTGATACTTGCCCGGATCCAGTAACGGCAACAATGATGGTGCCTTTTTCTACCGTTCCCGTTTGATATGTCGGTGCAGCAACAGCTGGATGAGAACGTCGCCACAGCACATATCCACCGCCTACAAGAACCAAGAGAATGATTCCGGTTCGAATCCAGTGGGTGCGTAGTGAAGTAATAAAATTTTTCATAAAGCTCTGTCTCTTTTCAGTATAGTACATTTTCTCCCCAGTTTCTGAGACAAGGCTGAAGAAGTTCTGTCTACTGTATTCTGGTGATATAATCTGTAAAACTAAAAAAAACGAGGATTTATGGCATCGACAGAACAAATATATCAGGATGTAAAAGATTGGAAAAGAGCGGTCTATACTGCTTTAATGGATGCGAACCCAGATGCTGAAGAATTACTCCGTTTGGCGCGAGGGAAAAAGATCGGAGATGCCGAGGCTGGTGACTTCGGAGAATTCGTTGCAAAAAACGTTCTATTTCTATTGGGATCTCAAGTTGAAAGGCATTTAGATTTTCTTCAGTTTGATCCCCTATTACATATACTAAAAACTTTTTTTTCGAGGGATGAGCTAGATGAGCTCTTACAATCAAAGGAAAACTCTGCGAAGAAAGTAAAAGAACTTCAGGAACAAAATACTGTTTCTAAAGATTTTGATTTCGATCTCTGGTGGAATAATTTACCTGTACGGGGACTTCCATGGTTAGAGTAAGAGTCACTAGCCATTTAAGGTGACCTTAAACGTACTTCCCTTACCAACTTCACTTTCCACTGAGATCTTTCCACGGTGCTGCATCACTATACTTTTGGCAATCGAAAGTCCTAGTCCAAATCCGTCCACATGTTCTTTGTTTCGAGATCCATCTGCACGGTAAAAACGATTAAAGATATATGGAATCTCGCCGGCTCTAATTCCGACTCCACGGTCCTGTACTTCAATGATGACGTGTTTTTTACTCCGACTTGTCCGTAGTTCAATTGATTCGCCGCGATGGCTATATTTGATTGCGTTATCAAGCAGGATGGTGAAGAGTTCAATTAATGACGGTTTGTTTCCTAAGACATCCACGGGATCAACGCGCAAGTTTACAGTGACGTTTTTGTTTTCAGCTAACCCTCTAGTGTTTTTAAGGGCACTGGCGATCACTTGTTCCAAATGAATCATTTCTTTTGGCAGCTCACTTTCTCCTTTGTCATAGCGCGTGAGTTTTAGAAGATAATCTGAAAGCGAGCGCATTTTATCTATTTCTTCTAAGTTACTTTGCAAGATTTTCTTTGCATCCGCGGAACTTAAAGTCTTTTCTCGCATCATCACTTCGATTTCGGTACGCATTGCGGTAAGTGGGGTGCGCAACTCGTGGCTTGCATCCGAGACAAAACGTTTTTGTTCATCAAGCATTACTGCAATCGGATCGAGAGTCTTCCCAGCGAGAATATATGCAGCAGCCGAAGAGAGGAGCAGAATTGCTCCGTTTAACACTGCGAGTTGAATGGCGATACGTTCCCTCGCATCTTCAAAAACTCCAGCATCCGGTTCAGTCACAATGGACATGGGAACAAGTCGGTCAAATCGTGGCACAAACCGTAGCGCCTGAACGCGTAAACTCCGTTGCAGTTCAATAATGGCAGCCCGATACAAAATGCCAGTGAACAGTAGACTTAACATCATCATAATCAATACATAGGAAACGGTAAGTCTGATGCGAGCCGATCTGAAGATAGTGGAAGAAAATTTTGCCATTGGTAGTTATCCAATTTTATACCCAAAACCGCGCACCGTTTGGATCAATGATGGTTCATCAGGAAAAGCTTTGTCGATTTTGTTGCGAAGATATCCGATATACACTTCAATGGTATTGGGAAGTACATTACTATCATACTCCCAGACTCCATCGATGATCTGGTCTTTGGTGAGTGTTTTCCCGGGGTGTCTCATCAGGAAAACCAGCAGGTCAAATTCCTTGCGAGAAAGAGTGATCGATTTACTGGCTCGTTTAATTGTAAAGCCAGTGGTATCTACGCTCAGATCAGCGACTTGGAGAATGGTGGCAATGCCATCTTTGTTTCGTTTGGTTAGGGCTCGCAGTCTGGCAACCAGTTCAGCAAACGCAAATGGTTTGACCAGATAGTCATCGGTACCAAGACGGAAACCTTCGATCTTGTCATCAAGCTCTCCCTTGGCTGTCAACATTAAAATCGGCGTATCAACTTTTTCCTCACGCAGGTTTTTACAGATTGTCATGCCGTCCATACCTGGAAGCATTAAATCCAAAACGATGCTGTCATAGCTGTTACTGGCTGCCATGTCATATCCAGATACTCCGTCATACGAGACATCGACAGTGAATCGTTCTTGTTCTAATCCGCGCTTGATGGAATCTGCAATTTTATGTTCGTCTTCAATGACTAAAATCTTCATGAAGCTATTATATCCTTTTGGCTGAAAATGACCTGAAGATAGACACGGCTACCCAGCCGACGATTATAGATACGATTCCCAACCCCAGGAAAATCAGACTTTTGGACCCTTTCTGTGATTTCTGAGGAGAGACTGTAGTGGTTGCCGCTGGGGTCGCTACCTTCCCCATATATGCATAATCTTGGCTGATCAAACCGTTGGCATCTTGAATTTGCAAAACCACAATTCCGTATTCTTTGGTCTGGTCATATGAATACGGTATGGAATCTCCAGTTTTTTTAGTCTCCGGATCAAAGGTCCACGTTGAGGAGACTATTGGGGCAGAGCCTTTCCCCGAACTTTTGGAGTCATAGGTATTTTCGATCCCAAAAGCAATGTCATAGTTTAAATCATCATGATGTGATCCATTCACCGCTATTTTCGCATTGGGAAGTGTATATGTATCTTCCGGGACTATATGAATCCACATGGTTTGCAGTGGTTGGGTACTTTGATCTTTGGCAATGATGATCGTTTTTACTACATATGATCCGGTTTTGTTGTAGGTGTGATGTGGCGCGTCACCGATTTCTGTTTTGCTGTCGTCACCAAAGTCCCATTGAAACTGGAGGCTATCCAAAACGTTTGGCGGGAGAGGAATGAGTTTGCGATCGATTAAGAATGAAACGGAAGTTCCCACTTTGATTCGATCAATCACCAGCTCATCGGGAATGCGAAGCGATGTGGAATTTTGGATGAAGGGATCAAAGTATGAAGCCGGTAATCTCCCATTGATCATTACCACTTGTGGTTGACCGGGTGCGTGCGCATGAATGAGCGTACAACTCGCCGCTGTGCCAAAAAGACATAGCAACAGCACACCCGCTATTTTTTGAATGGTTTTCATTTCTTTCGCAATGCAATTGCTAAAGCAGCGGCGGATATTCCAAGCGAGGCGAGAAGTGCAGCTTTCACTTTTGGACTGGTTTCTGACGAAGCCATTGGAGGCAGAGTGGTTGGCGCGGGACTTAAATCATCAATTACTTTTGTGACTGAATAGGGACCAGTTTTGGCGCTATCGTCATCCGTATCCATTTTTTCAGTTGAAGGTGTCACGTCCCATGAAACAACTGAACCATCTTTGGAGGTTTGATATGCCTTCCATTGTAAATCAGTGGTCTTGCTTGGAGCTTTGGCACTGAAGACAAATTCATCACGTTGTCCGGTGGGAATACTTCCGGCAGTCCAAGTAATTTCAGTTACTTTGGCGCTCTCCCCTTCGCCGGTTTTCTTTATGGTAATGGTCCATCCAGGTTTGACGTTTGGAGTGACAAATTCGAGTCCTTCCGGAATGAGCAAGCGAAGTGCGATCGTTGGTTGATCTTGCTCTACCGGGACGCTCATCGTGAAGGTTTGAAAAGCACCGACTCCGACCGTATCTGGTTTCACAACCACATGGGCACTGACTGGAGCCACCACAATGGCAAGTAAAACTGCGCTACCAAGGACACTACTGAGTATTCTTTTCATACAATCCTTTCGATTTCTTTTTGTTTGATATCAGAAACCACACGATCATACACACTATAGCTAACCCAAGGAAAGAGGCAAAAATATAGAGTGGCGCGTTACTATTTGGCTTGGGCGCTGCTGCTGCGATGCGGGCAACACGTACGTCATAGGAAATAGAAAAGGTTTGAAATGTTCCACCAGTCACTGGACTGCCATCAAGAGTTATCGTATAAATTCCTTTTTGGGGGAATGTGTAGGTAGCAGCGGCATGCGACAAGTCCGTTGCATGATCGTGACCTGAGAGTGGGAAGGAATCTAAGACTTTGTCATCCTGTTTGATACTGACCACACAGTTACAGTTTTCCGGACGAAACCTGCCGGTCGTATCTTTGAGTTCAAAAAAGATATCGGAAGGGACTCCAACATACGGATCATCATCAGGATCAATATGAATCACGGCCCCGATCGTCGTATCGGTTTTCAGCATGTGTGCCTGTACGGGGCTGACACTGTAGCGCAATAGGAAAACTGCAATGAAAAAGAAGGCAAAGCTAAACGATCGTTTCATATTACTGTAATTCTATATCAAAGAGTTTGGAAATGACTTCTCCGTTTACCATAAATTCGACAAACAGTTTATATGCTCCAGCTTGTAGAGCTGAGTGTCCGGCCAACGGGGCAAAAGGAATGGGTTTGTAACTAGGATCTTCCAAAGCGTAGACATTCTCAGCAATCGTGGGATGAATATGTATATAAGAGAGTGATTGTTTATGAATCATCACTAGATGGCCTAAGGCTCCTAAGTAATTTTGAAGAGTTCCTACTGGTTGTTTGGTTTTGGTATCAATCACTTGGAAGATAATTGGATTCTTTCCAGAAAGTAATAATGAGGCTTGGATGTTTTGTGTCGTAATCATTTCAATCGCATACTTCTCTGGTGCTTTTTTGGCCGTGACAATTTTTTTCCCGGTCACGATCACCGGCGTTGATACTGTTAACTCAGGTTTTCCGACTGGTTGAACGGTGGCGTAGAGGTAGTACGTTCCTGCTTTCGGGAAGGTGATGGAATCTGTAAACGAATCATTCTGATGTTCTGGATGGGTGTGCTGGAACCAATCGAGTGTGTCACTGACTGTTACTAGATGCATTAACTTTTCATGGTTTAGCGCAAACGCAGTGAGTGGCGTTCGAGTTTGCCAGTCATAGACTTGTAAGGTGATTGGAATCGGCTCACCGGCCTGGATGAGAACTGGAGTTTGAATGATTAATTTGTAATCAATATCGCTAACGTGTTCGCTAGCATGTGATTGATCTTGTACGTCGTGACTGGGATGAACAGAAAAAATATTGGATTGAGTTTGAATCAAGAGAAGTAAAACAAAGGCCAGACACGGAGTCAAAACTGTTACTACTTTCCTACCGACAGAGGGGAGTTGGTTTTGACGCAAAAGGAATAGGATGAAGCGTACGAGCTCTAAGATAAGCAGCATGAATAGTAAAAAGAAAAAGATTTGGGGGATCCAGGCTGAAAACGAGCGAAAATGAGTACCAAGCATGAGTGAGTGGAGCACAGTTAAAAGCGTTGAAAGATACACAAATCGATGCAGCAGTTTCCAGCGCCAAAATTGTAATGTTTGCATCGCGAAGCGAGTTGAGGTGACAGCTAAAAGCGTCAAAATGAAAAGTGAGGCCAATCCGAGTGCAGTTGCCAGAAGATAGGAGTTGGTCAGAAAAGATAGACCGACAAATCCCCCGAGTTGTCCAAAGAACCCAATGACGCCATGCAGAAGCGCAAACCCCCAGCCTGCTACTCCGACGGCACGTCTAGATTTGGTCAGTGGAGTACGCAAGGGAAAGTTAGGCCACAGTAAGAGAAATGGACTAATACACAATGAGATATATAAAAACCCAAGGCTTGAAAGAGCGCTATATTGAGAAAGTTTTACTAGTTGTAAGGACCAGAGTGGTGTTGACCAACCTACCCAAGCAGCCAAGAGGAGAGCATACACGGTTGCAGCGATCAGAATCGTTTTCCGAATAGGCATAGTTTTATATCTCTATTTTAGAAAACAGGTAACTGCCAATGGCTAAAGTCAAAAGACTTAAGGAAGTCAGAACGACAAGATCAAGGGATAAGCCAAAATGTGACACATTGATAAGTGTCGATCGCAATCCGTCGACGCAATAGCTTAAAGGATCAATAACTGAAATGATTTTTAAAAATCCTGGTACCGAGTCCAAGGGAAAAAGCGATCCTGACAAGAAAAACATTGGCATTACTAGGAAATTCATGATGAGTTGAAAACCCTGAAAATCTTGGAGCATCGAGGCGATCGCTGTTCCTAAAGCGGTGAAAAAAAGAGCGGTCAAAAACATAATCAAGAACGCAGGAATTAATCCAAGAACACTAACAGGGCGAAAGCCAAACAATAGCGTGAGGAAAAAAATAATGACTCCTTGGGCCATTGCAATTGTCGCTCCACCAAGTGTCCTCCCGAGCATGATTTCAAACCGTCCTACTGGTGCGACCAGTGTCTCTTTTAAGAATCCAAATTGTCTATCCCAGATGAGTTCAATCCCTGAGAACACTGCGGTAAATAAAATTCCTTGAGAAATTACACCGGGTGCAAGGAAATTCATATAATTCCCTCCACCCGCTCGTGCAAAAATCGGGCCGAAGCCAAAACCAAGTGCAAATAAAAACAACACAGGTTGACCTAAAGAACCAATGATGCGTGAACGTGAACGACTATAGCGCTTTAGCTGTCGAAGCCATAAAATATAAATGGTTTTCATAGTTTTTGATTGTATCGATACCCTGTTCTTATCACGTACCTATCTAGTTTTTCCGTGAAACATTTGTCGGCGCATACGCATATGGTCGGCTCCACTTGCCTCCTCATCACGGATTGCATGACCAGTTAGCTTTAAGAACGCATCTTCCAAGGTCTCTGTCTGGGTTTGTTTCTTTAGCGTAGCAGCTGTCCCCTTGGTGAGCATCTTCCCGCGATCGATGATGGCAATGTCACCGGCAAATTTCTCAGCTTCTTCCATGTAATGAGTGGTAAAGAAAATTGTAATTCCCTCTAGCTCATTTAATTTTTTTATATACTCCCAGATTTGATTTCTGGTTTGAGGATCAAGACCAACGGTTGGCTCGTCCAAGAAGAAGATGCTGGGATGATGAAGTAAACCACGGGCTATTTCTAAACGTCGGCGCATTCCTCCGGAAAACGTTTTCACAAAACTATCTTTGCGATCTGAGAGTTCAACAATTTCTAACAGATCTTTGATTCTGGTATGGCGAAGGTTTGGCTCCACTCCATACAGAATCCCATGAAACTCCATATTCTCATAGGCAGTCAGCTCTTCATCAAGGCTTGGATCTTGAAACACGATGCCGAAGGATTTTCTGACACTATCCTGTTCTTTGACAGGATCAAAGCCATTGATATGCAAAGATCCACTGGTTGGACGTAAAAGCGTTGTCAGCATTTTGATCGTGGTGGTTTTTCCTGCGCCGTTGGGTCCTAAGAATGCAAAAATCTCTCCTTTTGGTACCGAAAAAGAAATGTCATTGACGGCTGTAAAGTCGCCAAAAGTCTTGACCAGATTTTTCACTTCAACCGCAAAGGCAGACGACATAGATACGAAAGAGTATACTATTTTTGCGTTCTAAAAACCTGAGAATATGCTGGGGGCTTCGTATGGCAATCAATAAATTGTGGCATGAAAAGCATCGGATGCCTAAAAATGCGACGACTGCACAACGTATCACTTGGCATCTGGCTCATGCTAAAGCCTGTGCCTGTCGGCCAATTCCACTCGCACTGCAAAAAATAATTGCCAAGAAGTAAGTGGTATCATTCTCTTCTTATGTATAGACGTCTGGCTATCGCAAAGATCGATTTATCCGCGTACTCCTATAATCTCCAAGAGATTCGAAAATTATTATCTCCTGCAACTAAAATCATGGCAGTTGTCAAAGCCAATGCCTATGGCCATGGAGCAATTGAGATTGCCAAAACTGCCCAGAAACTCAATATAGATTATCTGGGAGTTGTTTGTTTGTATGAAGCCCAGGAATTGCGAAACGCTGGGGTTACTCTTCCCATTTTGATTTTAAATGCTATTGATACAGAGGCAGCCTACGCGGCCATAGATCTTGATGTCAGCCTTACAGTGATGGATCAAGAATTGCTGATGGCAGTAGACCTCTATACGCAAAAAAAAGGCATCAAGGCCAAGGTGCATGTCAAAATTGATAGTGGTATGCATCGAGCCGGAGTGAGTCCGGAGGATGCGATTCCTTTTATTCAGAAAGTCGAGGCGTGTGCCGGCGTTACGTTGGAGGGAGTATTTACCCATTTTGCGATGGCTGATGATGCAGATCTTACCTTTACAAAACAGCAACTATCCGTGTTTACGCAGATCATAGAGGAACTAAAAAAAATTGGAATCACTCCTCCGTTGATTCACGCAGCCAACAGTGCCGCGACGTTAAAGTTACCGGAGTCTCACTTTTCCTTGGTTCGTCCGGGAATTATAAGTTATGGACTGCATCCGAATCCAGGCGCTTTTGATGTACCATTCACTCCAAAGCCCGTGATGCGACTACAAACACAGATCGTGCAATTACGCGAGATTGCAGTTGGAGAATCGGTTGGATATGGAAGAACGTTTGTTGCCAAACGTCCCACCAAAGTCGCACTGCTTGCCCTTGGATACGGAGATGGTTTTCGCCGGGCTCCGCAGAACTTTGGTGAAGTTTTAGTGCGAGGGATGAGAGCTCCACTCATCGGCAGAGTTTCTATGGATCAATCATCCATTGACGTAACAGATATTCCAAATGTTTCCCTATATGATGAAGTCGTACTCATTGGCAGCCAAGGGAGTGAGGAAATCTCTGCTGATGATGTTGCACAGAAGATAGGCACCATTAACTATGAAGTCATGACCGGTATCGCTGCCCGCGTAGAACGAGTGTACTCTTAAAAACACTCTTTTTTACTCTCTCTTTTTTAAGTCGAGTTCTGAAATTCCGAGGTTTCGAGCCATCGTTTTTAACTTTCCGTAGACAGTTATTTGCACTCGCTTGTCTTTCTCTCTTTCACTCAAAGGGATGGCCGTAAAAAAGTATCCTTCTTCTGTTTTTTCATCTGTTGGTCCAATGGCTCGTAAAAATTCTTTTAATATTTTCTTTTCTTCTCGGGTAATCAGTTCCACCTTGTCTCCACGCCACAATGTCCCGAGTAGCTTTTGCAACAAGCTGACAGTCGTCATCAAAGGCTCAATGCTGACTGAAGGGATATGTTCACTTTTGAGCGCGTCAATCAGTTGATCAGCATCATGTAAAATGAGTGGATCTCTGGATACCGACTGACAAATAGTTTGTACTAATGCAGTGAAAAGTTCTGGATCGTCTTGGACAAATTGGAGCTGGTCGTCATCATCTGAAAAGATTTCTCGGATTCTTTGTGCTAACAAATCTTGAATAGAGGCACTTTTTCTGTTCATTGATTCTCTCTGTGGGTTAGATTCCATAGGTTCTCCTTACCAAAGTGTTGAGTGGGTATTGATGATATTGGCTTTCGTTGCCCATCCCCGCCTAGCATTAAACACGCCATATGGCATGAGATGCATTTGGGATACGTGATGCGCATCGGTATCAATGATTAACGGAATCTCCAAATCGACGGCTCGTTTGATCAAATTTGAAGGAAGATCAGTACGGCTAGGTGCCGCATTAATCTCCATAATTTTACCTTCATGTTTTGCAGCGGCAAAGACCTCTTCCCAATCGGCATCGATTCCTCGTCGTTCTTGAATGAGTTGACCAGTCGGATGACCAATGATTTTCACCAAGGGATGCTCGATTACTTTAATCAGACGTTTGGTGGTCGTGGCTTGATCTTGGATGAAGGCAGAATGAACTGAAGCGATCACATAATCAAGTTCTGCTAAAGCCTCGTCTTCCAAAGCCAGTGATCCATCCGGCAGGATATCAACTTCCATTCCTTTATATACGGTAAGACTCGGTTTTTTCCCTTTGAAGAATCGCGCGACTGTTTCCTCTATTTCTTGGTTTCTGTCTTTGACTATCTGTAATCGTTCTTTGGGTGAAAGGTTGCCTCGTTTAGGATTGTGATCAGCAAATCCGATAAAACTGTACTCAAGCTCCTTGGCTTTTAACAGTAAGTCATCCATCGTGCTTTGCCCAAGATCATGTGAGGTGGGAAAATCATAATTGGTATGAATATGGACGTCACCCCGAATATCAGCCAGTTCCAGCAAATGCGGAAGTTTGTTTTTTAAAGCTGCTTCAATCTCTCCTGCGTCTTCACGTAATTCCGGTGGAACCCACTGCATCTTTAGATAGGAATAGAATTCTTCTTCCGTGGCAAAGGTTTCGCGTTTTCCATTTTTTTCGATTCCAAATTCGTTGATCGATAGTCCGTGCTTTTGTGCCAGGGTGCGCAGATGCACATTATGCATTTTGCTTCCGGTAAAGTGCTGTAGCATTGATCCCCAGGCTTCAGGATGGACCGTTTTGACATCGACTTGCCATCCTGACGAGTGAATGAAGGTCATTGATTTTGGTCCCGTACCAACAATTCGTTTTTGGTGGGAGAACTGTTTGATATGGTCAAATAATCCGCTGGCATCATCTGTTGCCACTCCGATATCAATATCTCCGGTGGTGGGAGAATGGCGGCGTAAACTTCCTAATGCTTCGACTCGTTTGACCTTGGTATTTTTGGACAAATACGAAATGACGTCTGCTGCGACTGCCAATGCATCTGGCAGCGGTAATCTGGCATCTGGTTTGTCGCGCATGGTTTTAATGGCTTCAATGATTCGTTTTTCTCCGACTGGGGTAAAGCCCTCAATTTCCCCAATCTCTCCTTTTTGCGCATGTGAAGCCAGATCTTTGATTGCGGTTTTTTCGGTGGTTAATTTAAAAAAGACCGCGAGTTTTAAAGCGTTCTTTGGCCCAATCCCAGGAATGTCCATGAGCGCAAACATTCCTGCGGGAACGGTTGCAAGCGTTTTTTCAAAATGATCCACTTTCCCGGTGGTAAAGAGCTCATCAAGATAGCCACGAAGTGTTTTTCCTAAGCCGGGAACATCGTCGAGTTTTTGTTCTTTCCACAGATCATGAATTTGGGTTGGATAGTTTTCAATACTACTGGCCGCATTTTGATAGGCTCGAATCGCAAAACTATTCTCACCATTGACCATATAGACAGCCCCGACGTTGGTGAGGAGTTTGGCAATCTGGGCATTGGTATAGTCAACAGTCTTGCTCATGTACTGCACACTATACAGGAAGATAGATATCCAGGAGAAGTAGTACTTGATCTGCTATACTTGGGCTATTATGGCAGCAGATCGCTATAGCGCCGTTTGGGTCTCCCACACATCGATTGCGGATTTTTTAAAGTGTCCTCGCTCGTATTTCTTGCGTAATATGTATAAGGACCCGAAGTCCAGGCGGAAAATTCAAATCACTTCCCCGTCTTTATCTCTGGGTATGGGGGTCCATGATGTTCTGGAAAGCTTATCGATATTGCCAACTGAACGCCGCTTCTCCGGAGATCTCTTAGAAGATTTTGAAAAAGGCTGGAAAAAGTATACCGGGAAAAAAGGTGGCTTTACTGACCCAGAAGTAGAAAGACAGTACAAAGAGCGTGGGCTGGCAATGATCCGACGAGTTTTAAATCATCCAGGACCTTTAAAAAACAAAGCGGTAAAGTTAACCCAAGATCTACCCCAATACTATATTAGTGAAGCTGACAATATTATCTTATGTGGCAAAGTGGACTGGCTCGAATACATCCCAGAATCCGACAGCGTGCATATTATTGATTTTAAAACCAGCAAGTCCGAAGAGGATGGGAACTCTCTGCAGTTGCCGATCTACACTTTATTGGTAGCGAACACCCAAAAACGAAAAACCAGTAAAGCCAGTTATTGGTATCTTGAATTCTCAGATGACTTGCAAGAAAAAGTATTGCCGGACATTTCCGAAAGCCATGACGCGGTGTTGAAGATTTCTAAGCAAATTTCTTTAGCACGAAAGTTAAGTAAATTAGATTGTCCCTATGGTGGCTGTAAATATTGTGAGCCACTTGAACGGGTGCTCAAAGGGGATGCAGAATTTGTCGGTGTCGATGAAAAAATGGGGAAAGATAATTATATCTTACATAAACACTTAGAAGAAGACAGTGTGATACTCTAAATTTATGAATGAAAAACTCATTCTTGATATTATCTATGGGAAAAATGGCCCAAGTAAAGATCAAACGACACATTCTTTGACCAGTGTCTGGCTTCGGATGTGTGAACAGTTGGGAATTGATCCCAATGTACAAGGGTTCCGCGAGCTAAAAGAACCGATTGAAGATGCAAAAATGATGCAATTAATAAATCCGGAAAAATCCCTACCTACTAAAGGAAAGAAAAGAAAATAAGCTATGAAAAAACTGTGGTTTAAACGAAAAACCTATGGATACGGTTGGACTCCTGCAAGCTGGCAAGGGTGGCTTGTTGTGGCTGTATTTGTTCTATGTACTGTTTGGAATTTCATGCGAATTGATGCTCTCTCCCATTCTGGTAGTGATACGCTTTTAAACTTCGTTCCACAAACAGTTGTTTCTGCTTTTGTGCTCGTGGCAATTTGTCTCTTTACTGGTGAGACCCCTAGATGGCAATGGGGAGAGAAAACAAAAAAACGTTAACTATTCCAAGTGCTCGCTCGCAGCGCATTGAGAATGACCGCAACATCGATCACTTCTTGCAGCAATGCGCCCGTAATTGGAGGGATAAAACCAAAAGCAGCGGCAACCATTCCTATAATTGACAGACCAATGCCAAAGAAAATACTTTGAGTCGCGATCAAAAGAGTGTGATGAGAGATTGCAACAGCATCACTCACAGAATCCAAATTCCCATTTAAAAACACAATATCAGCAGCTTCAGAAGAAGCTGTTTGTTCTTCATTACTAAACACCATTCCAACGTCGGCAGCTGCGAGGGCTGGTGCATCGTTAATCCCATCACCAATCATTGCTGTGACAATGTGTTTGCTTTGCAGCTCATGAATTCCTTTTTGTTTATCTTCTGGAGTGCAGTGGGTATGCACAGAAAAAGAGAGTCCTAAGTCTTTTAGGAATTGTTGGGTATGCGTATTTTCATCACCGGTATAGAGGGACAGTGCCATCCCTTGTTGCTGCAAAGAACGTAGAGTTGCGACGGCATCAGGTTTGACCACGTCGGCAAAAGCAAAGGTGGCAATACAGGTTTTTTCTTGCCAAAATCCGACGACCATTTCTTCTTTTTCAAATTTGGCGAAATGATAGTGTTTGCCTGCGTTTATCCCACTGATGCCTTCACCAATTTTTTCTTGAATGTGGGTAAAGTCTTCGGCGGTGATCTTCTGGTGATTCGCCTCGCGCAAAATGGCTTTGGCGAGCGGATGTAGAGACTGACTCTCAAGGCCTGCCGCCAGCGCCAAGACTTGGGATTCGGCTAACTTGCGATCAAGAATGGTAATCGTCCTAAGCTCTGGTTTTCCTAGCGTTAAGGTGCCCGTCTTATCAAACAACATTGCTTTCACACGTGAGAGCACTTCAAGACTTGAAAGACTTTTGATGATAATACGCCTGCTTGCAGCGGCGTTCACTCCCCCCATCAGAGCAATGGGAGTGGCGAGAATCAACGGGCATGGAGTTGCGAGCACCAAAATCGCCAAGACTCTCTGCACATCTCCTGTCAGTGCATACGTGACTGCCACGATCGTAAAGGTGATAATGGTAAAGATGACACTATAGCGATCAGCAATTCGAATCAGTGGACTTTTTTCTTGTTGTGCCAGCTCTACCATGGCAATGATTTTGCGATAGGTTGAATCTTTATCGATTGTTCTCACCCGTATGATGATGGGATTGCCGATATTTATCGTGCCGCTGCGTAGGAGCATGGTCTTATGCTTGCTTTGGGCGAACACTTCACCAGTTAGTGAGGATTCATCAATGAGGGCTGCATCTGACACGAGTGAGCCATCCAAGGGAATGACTTCTCCTTTACGCACCAAAATCTCTTCTCCGATTGTGACTGTAGCAATTTCTTTGATTTGGTTGTGTAGAGCGAGGGTGACGCTATGCGGAATGCGGCTTGTAAGCTTGGTCAATGCGCTCTTCGCTTTCCTCACCCCATATTTTTCCAAGGTATTGCCTCCAGCCAGCATCAAAACAATCACTGCTGCGACCAGATACTCCCCCGTGAAAATGCCTGTTAAGATGGCGACGATGGCAATGTAATCGAGAGCAAATTTTCTCTGATAGACGGAGCGAGCCGTATCAATAACAAGTTCGATGCTGCCTATCACAATCACTACGAGAAGGAGAAACGATAAGTGCGTAAGCAAAAAAACAATGATTCCAGTTAGAACAATGACAGGAACAAAAAATAACTCAAACATACCGCTAATGCTACACTATATCTGCTATGCATCAAAATATTCGTATCTTTCGCTGGTTTAATTTCTTCACTGATTTTCGGTTGTACGCTCCAGTGGCAATTTTGTATTTTACCAAAGTGAGTGGGTCATTTACCTTGGGCATGACCGTTTTTTCCGTCGCAATGGTTTCCTCTGCGCTCTTTGAGATTCCGACGGGAATTTTTTCTGATCGTATTGGGCGAAAAAGAACAGTCATATGTGGAGCGCTTGCTTCTATTCTCTCTATTGTTCTCTACGCAATGAGTGGAAACTTTCTAATGTTGGCCTTCGGTGCGGTTTTCGAAGGGCTAGCTCGATCTTTTTATAGCGGCAACAATGAGGCTTTCTTGCATGATTCACTGACTCACGATAATGAAGCCGAGGACTTTAGTGAACACTACGGCAAAATTTCCTCGATGTTTCAAATAGCGCTAGCATTGTCTGCAGTTGTTGGCGGAATTATTGCCTATTGGTCGTTTGCGGCTGTGATGTGGATTTCTGTGATCCCCCAGGTTATTTGCTTTATTTTAAGTTTATTCTTGATTGATATCAAAGTTGTCGAAAAGGGAGAGGGCAATATATATGTCCATTTGGCTCAAGCTTTCAAGGATTTTATTGGCAATCCTAAATTACGCGCTTTAAGCATTGCAGACATTTTTTCATACGCTTTAGGCGAATCAGGATATTTATTTCAATCGGCCTTTTATCAGACGATATGGCCAGTATGGGCGATTGGAATTGCCAAAGTGTTATCAAATCTAGGAGCGGCAACGAGTTTCCATTACAGTGGAAAGCTTTTAAGAAAGTACAATGCATTTGCTCTCGTCATGTGGGGTGCAGCGTATTCACGTGTGGTCACAATTTTAGCAACACTATTCCCCTCCATCCTTTCACCATTACTTTTGGCTTCTGGCTCCCTTTGGTTTGGAGTCACGAATGTTGCAAAGGAAACGCTGATGCAGAAAGAATACACAGCCAGCAAGAGAGCAACGATGGGTTCCTTAAATTCTTTTGGAGGCAGTCTTCTCTTTGGAATTGCCGCTACTACCTTGGGATTTTTTGCAGACAAATTCTCTCCAGCCCAAGCACTGTTTGGAATTCAGATTGTTGCTCTGACAGTGTTATGGATGTATTGGAGAATGTTTAAAAAATATGGCAATATATAAATCCACCGTAATAACGGATGAACTCACTTCCCTTCCTGGTATCGGTGTCTCAATTGCCAAAGACTTACGTGATTTAGGAATTCAAAAAACTTTTGACTTGAAAGACAAAGATCCCGAGAAGCTATATGAAAAATTAGAACAATTGCGAGGAGCGCATATTGATCGCTGTGTTCTCTATGTGTTTCGCTGTATCGTGTATGCTGTTACGACAAAGTCTCCGGATCCAAAACTGCTTCTGTGGTGGAATTGGAAAGATCAGCAGTAGGCTCATCACTGTCTCGTTTAATACGGGCTTTGGCTTTATCCATTTCTCTTTTGGCTTCCCTCCCAATCCAAAGCATGACGGCAACAGGAACGTAACTTCCCAGGACAAACACCGCGCGAACAAATTCGTTATTGTCAAAAGACTTGGAATTATATTTCAATACCAAGCTCATCAGATCCGGGAGAAGGAGCGGAGGGAGTACAATCCATTTTTTGGCAATGGCTTTTAAGAAAACGGAAGCAAGGAACAGTCGCTCATGATCGACTGTAACTGTGTCATCTTTTTGTTCGTACATCCCCTGCTCTTTTTCACGTTGGGCTTCATAATAGATAAGACGATTGAGTTCTGTTTCCCGATAGAGACCGATCTCTCCCCGCCCATCAAAGATGACACTCACAAAAACATGGTCCTTTTTTTCCAGCTCATGCCCCATTTGTCCAAAGAATTTCACGATCTTTTTCTTCTGTGATAAATAGGGAAATTGTTGCTTCCATCGTTTTTTCTGTTTGCTGGTTGGATTGGTGTAGATATCGATTTGTCTTTTTATTTTTCTGGTAAAGGCACTCAGTTGGCTATCGATAACGGCATCGTAATCGTCGTACAGAGATCTTCCCATCTCAAGATGGGCGATGACTTCTTCAATGACATGACGAACATGGTGTTGCGACAGTTTGGGATATTTTAATGACCACGCGTGCATCTGATAAATCTTTTTATCTCTGTACTGCACAAGCAATTCTGCTCTACGGGCTTCAATAAGTCGTCGCTGTTGAGCTTCCGTTTCGATGGAGAGAATCGGTCTTTCGGGTTTTTCTTTGTGTCGCATATAGATATATAGTACAATAGAGAGGCAATATGAAACCAATAACCCAAACATACGTCATTCATTCCACGCTAGAAAACGTCTGGCAAGCATTGATTGACCCCAAGATGATCGATGGATGGGGTGGAGGACCGGCAAAGATGAGTGACAAGCGTGGAGCGCTGTTTAGTCTTTGGGGTGGAGATGTGCACGGAAAAAATCTTGAAGTTCATAATGAAGCTCAGTTGGTTCAAGAATGGATAGGGTGGAAAGATGAGACCTTAGGGGCTTCGAAACTGACCTTGGACCTTACGGAAAAAAATGGCGTGACAACTGTCAAGCTTACCCATGAAAATGTTCCAGAATCAGAATACAAGGAAGTGAAAAAAGGCTGGAAAGATTTTTACTTCGGACCCTTAAAAACCCTGCTTGAAAAGAATTCCTAATTTTCTACTCTCTGTATAGTTCTTGAACGTGATACAAGAATGTTTCAATGATCGGGTTTATCGTTTCGCAGAGTTTGAGTTTCTCTTCAAATGTCCAGTTAAGATACGAATCCATGGATTTCTCACCGGAGGAAAAATCAGCATGAAGTTGGATGAGGAGGGCTAGGAGGGTTTCTGATTTTTCGTTTGGAGCTTGCAGATGTTTGAGTGCATATTCTAGCCCTACAAAATTCGTTCTGAGGCCAAAGATATTCGCGTTGCGAATTTTCGATTGATCGACAAACTCTCGAAAAACTCCTCCCAGGAATACTTCCATAGCCTGTTTGCTTTTCTCTCTTTCTCCATCGGTTTCGTGATTATCAAGAATGATCGGCTGATCATGGTATCCTTCAAGCAGTTCAATGAAGCGACGAATATTCTTTTGGGTTCTATCTGGAAGCCAATAGACATGTTCAGGAAGCTCTAGTGGTGTCGCCGGTTCTGGCCATACGGCTTCCACTTTTCTATTGGGATGAAGTATTTTTTTTAGTTTTTCCCAAATGATTTTGTCCGGGAGAAATACCAATGAGTTTTCCAGATCGTATTCATCTCTAAACTCTTTAATAACTTCTTTGATTTTATCTAGATTAAAATGTGTATCGACAAAGTCTGCATGGTTTTCTGAGGGTTCCTGCATTTGTTCTAGAGAAATCTGAAATTTCTTACTCATACCTTACATACTATATCACGGGAGCAAAATGCGAATATCAGCCGTGATAACTTGCTTGGCAGCAGGAGAAGAAGTGGTGAGGAAGTTGTCTTTAACGCCCGAAAGTTCTTTGATTTTCTTGGTAATCTCCGGATCAAAATGCGTAGATTGCAGAATCAGTGTGGCGCTGGTCGTGGCATTTTTCATGACTAGCGGTCCAAGTTTGGCCGGATATCCAGCTTGGTTTAACGTATCTTTAAGTGTGGTTGCTGCTCCTGAATTGGTCCAGTTGGCGCTAATTTCAATTACTGGATATTGTAATGGAATAGACGGATTAATTGTTGACGCTATCCAGTTTCTGATCGCATCAAACTTCCCGTCACCTGCTAGAGGAGTAAGTGCAAATTGTTTGTCGGCTGTATATCCTTGTCCTAAATAATTATCGGTAGAGAGTGCGAGATTGACCACTTCATATCCACGAATTTCTTGAGCCTTCGGGAGCTGTCCAACAATGTCAGTAGCGGATAAATCAGTATCAATATGTGAACGTAAGGTTGCAAAGAAGGATGGGATTTTGGTTACAGCTCCTAAAGAGAAAAGTTTGTCAGTCACGGCTTCTATCAGCAATCGTTGACGACGAGACCGGGCAAAGTCATTTCCATCTTCGCTGCTGTGACGAGAGCGGACATATTTTAAGGCAAGCTTTCCATCTAAATGTTGTTTGCCAGTATCAAAGTGGAGTAGTTCATAGCGACAGGGATAGTCTTTAGGAAGTCCTTTCAAAAGACTTTGATCGAGTTTCCCGGTGGCGATCAAATCGCTTTCTGAGGTTTCAAGCGTGGAAGAGCCAGATGCATAGGTGGTGCAGTCCAAGGTTTCACGTCCAGCAATAGGATATTCATAATCAGTGAACGCTCTGTCCACAGTCAGATCGACTCCGCCAATACTATCCACGGCTTGTTCAAATCCGGAAAAATCGATGGTCACATATTTGTCGACTTTTAAGCCTGTCACTTGTTCAATGACATCTTTGGCGAGGGTTCCCCCTCCGTTCGTTCCATTATATTTCTCGATTTTGTCGACGTAGTTATGGGTATCGATTCCAATTGCATACGCACTATTAATTTTGCCCGTGACCCCATCTCCCCCGTTATATGGAATCTTCACCCACAAATCTCTGGGGATGGAAATGAGAACAACTTTCTTTTGGGTTTCAAGGATCCTGGCAACCAGAATCGTATCTGCAAGGGCTCCTCCTTCATGTCCTGCTCCACCTCGGCCCATGAGCAGCATCGTTAACCCTGGTTCTGGTGTGGGAGTAGGAGCCAAAGTTGCCTGTGCTCCATTTCCATTGGGTTGTCCAATCAGTGATCCAGAACTGTAGGAGAAACGTGAGGCAATTGCGACGATGAGCGCTATAGCCAGTACGATTACGCCAATGATTGCAAAAGGCATGAATTTTTTTGGTGGAGGAACAGATTGGTGGTTGGCTTGCGTATGTGCAGCCATGGCTTGTGCAAACGGATCGGAATCGATGGGAATTGGTGGTTTTACTTTCTTCTCGTGCATCAGAACGATTATTGTACCTACAAAGACACCAACAGTCGACTATGTCTGTTGGATTTAAGAACACTGGTTTACCGATAGAGAGCTTTTGATGCAAAAAAGGAAGGGTGTTATCCCTTCCCTTGTTTGGTGAATATGAGAGTCCTTGGACTGACGCTATGTCAGTTTTGTTGAGTATTTGCTCCCGATTCTTGGTATCTATTCTTCTTCGGCAGCATCGTGCTGATCTTTCCAGTAGTTAAGGAGTGCGTTGCGAATTGCTTCAGCGTTGGAACTCCATTCCCCCTTCAGATACACAATAGCATCCTCGACATCATTCTGTTTCAGTTCCTTGATGATGTCTTGAACCCATTTAAACCGCCTGTTGCAGTTCTCAACCACTTTTTGTTGAGCGACAATTCTTTTCTTCCAACTCGAATAACTGAAAGATCGACGAACTCGGTAGAAAGGAGCTGTGGGAGGCTTGCGTTCGCCTAGCCGCATCAACTTGAAGTCCTCTTCCGCCTGTTCCGTTCGCGCGATTGCGTACTCCTTGCCAAACCAGTCGAGTGCCTGTTCTATGGCGGTTTTTTCGACCACGACATCTGCCCCTTCTTTTTTGGGTTCACCTTCGTTTGTCAAGATCCTTACTCCTTTGCTATGCCTTTTAGAATATAGAAATACTCGAGTAGTATACGATATTTCATATGAGGAATCAACACTATGGGACGTAGTGTTCTCAGATGAAGACCTCAAGTGATATACTACCTGCATGAAATCTGAAAATGCGCCCCAACACGACCTCTCCTCTTTATCTGATGAATCTGAGTCAACTCAAGAGTTTATTCAGTTTTTAGGAGATGATTTAGACAGAATGTTTGTAATTTTGCCGGATTCTACTTTAGGCAGTCTCTTTGATGAAGTAAAGGTTTGGATTGACGATGTTATCGGTCAAGACTACGCCAAGTCAAGATTACAGCTTGGTCTTGGCATGTATCTTTCAGACTTGGGTTGTGGAAGAATTGTGGCGATTGCTGATTTTGGAAAAGATATTTTCCTGACAACGAAAAGTTATGTAGGCAATCGTGCGCGGATATTGTCTGTACTTTCGCAAATTGAGGTCCATAAATATACCTGGATTTCTCAAGCCAGAATGAAGAATTGGCCCGATCCTGAGAAAACCTGGAATGAAACTTTTCTAAAGATAAAGAATGTTGCTACTCGAGTAAAAACAGCATACTAGCACTTCGGTGTTTTTTTATTTCTCCAGATCAAGAGTTCGATCAATGTGGATTTGAGCCACAAAGTCAGAGACATGGAAAACATATAATAACTATAGGCTTCTCCGTGTGGTATAGACCTTAGTCTATTCTCGAGTATTCGAGAAATGGTACGTTATTTATGGAGGGATAGAAAAATGTCTATAGGTAAGGAAAAAAAGGATAAGAAAGCACCTGGTTTGACCATAAAAAAGTTAAACCGAGACAATCCCAAACCTTTGCCGAGACCTGTTAGATTTCCTGGGCAGCGCGTCCAGGTAAAGCACATCTATTGATAACGTTCATTGAAAACTGCCCTCGGAGAGATCCGGGGGCTTTCATTTTTCTAGAGGTGAATAGAGGCCGTGCTCACCTGAACTGCCCGCAGGTTCACCAAGCACGTATTTGTCTTTTTGGACTAAATCTATAATGTAGCCCATCGCTTTTTTTGAGTTTTCTCTATCGTAAGTGACATCCGCTTCCCAGGTATATCCTCTACCTTCAGCGCTCTCAGGAGTTAATGTTTCATCGATTGGGAGATTTGGAAGTTGCTTGATGTAGAGGCCGATATACTTATCTGTTTGGTCGTCTTGTGCCGGTGCTCCTACAACGTATTCGTAGTCGACGATTTGACGGATTTTCGCATCTCTTTCAAACTCTTGTAACGTCTCGAGTTTCTTGTTGTCTTCTATCCAGACATATCCCCGTACTTTTGCATTTTCGTAAGTAAGATCGGGAATGATAAGTGTAGAATCCAGTTTCATATATGCTCAGTATAGAAGATGTCAAAAGAAACATCTTGTAGGTCTTTGTAGACAACTCAAAGCTGTTTTGCCATCAAATATGAGGTCTATTTCTCTAAATCAAGAATTCGATCAATATGGATCTGTGCCACGAAGTCAGGGACATGGGAGATTAAGATCATGGCTCCAGTGTACGCATCCAAGGCTTTGGCAATCACTGGGAGATGGCGAAAGTTAATATGGTTTGTGGGTTCATCAAGGATAAGTAATCCTGGTTTTTGCAGCACTAACCTCGCAAACGAGACCAACCCTTTTTGTCCTTCTGACACATGTCCAATTCTGGTTTTTAGAATTTCTGAGGTGAGTAGAAATCCTGCTGCAACTGAGCGTAATTCTTGTTCATGCACTGGCTGTCCTGAAGACTCTAATGCTTGGACCAGTGATTGATAAATGGTGTCTTCGTAATTTAAGGTAGAGAAATCTTGGCGGTAATATCCTACCTTCACATCCGAAGCAATGGTTGCGCCTTTGGCTGTACCCATGGCGATGGATTCAATCAGAGTGCTTTTCCCGATGCCATTGGGTCCGGCTATGAGCAGATGTTCTCGCTTCCCTAACTGGATATTGGCCGGTTTTGTTACCTGTTTGTGGTTTTGCATGATGGTAAAAGACTCAATGGTTGCCACTGCACCGATGAGGTCTTGTTGCGCAGGAATGGTGAAGGGACGAATGGTTTTGTCTTCTCGTCTGACATCTACCATATTCTCTTCCAATTCATCAGCTTTCTCTCTCATCTTTTTGGCAACATTTCGAAGTCTGCCTCCCTTGTGAGCAAAGTAGTTAGCCTTCTCTTTGTTTTCGATCGCTTCTTTTTGCAATCGGGAGTTTTGGCGATTCTCTTTTTCCATTCGGGCGGCAATTTGTTCGACCACATCGTAGTAGTTGCCAACATACTGTTCGACTTTATGCGTAAAGGTATCAACGTAGAGCACCCCTTCAGTGAAGGCATTCAAGAAGTCGGCATCATGGGAAATGATGAGGACTGATTTAGGGTAGAAAATTAAGAAGTTCATTAAGTGATCAATACCGGCGGGGTCCAAGTTATTGGTAGGTTCATCAAGCAGCAGCAGATCTGGGTTTTGGATGAGAGCGGCTGCCAGCAAAAGTCTAGCTTGTTGTCCTCCAGAAAAATCTTTAATTTGTTTATCGAGTGGAGCATGCAAATTGACGACTTCTAATGCACTGACGATACCTCGTTTTAAAGGTGAATCTTTTAATCCTGAGTGCTTTTGAAAGTAGGCTTCGACGGTCAGTTCTCGGTCTTCTGGAGTAATGACTTGTCGGGCTGTTGCGACGGTTAGACTCTTATCAACCGAGATCTCTCCTGATTCTGGTTTGATCTCGCGAGTCATTAATTTAAAGATGGTACTCTTCCCGGCACCATTTTGACCCATGAGAGCAATCTTCATGTTTTGGCGCATGGAAAAGTTCACCTCATCCAGGATTACTTTATTGAATTCGAAACGATGGGAGACGTTGGTAAAACGTACAATTGTGTCGTTGCCGGACATACTTTCTTTCCAGAGGAAAATAGAGAAACTGTGAGGAGTAATTTTACCACACATGAACGAACCCTTTGTCAGTATTTATTATGTAGGTAGTAATAACGATGTGGAGTGTTTTTGGGCGCCAGTTTCCGCTGACGCCCAAAGTATGGTGAGAGATAGAGAAAACTTTCGTAATAGCGAGCGTTACCGCGCATACTCCCCAAAAATTGTTTTTGAGGTCATGCGAAAAAAAGCTCGCCAAGCCGTTCCAGGAGATTTTCAAGCTCTTTCATGGAAAGGTTTTCTGTATTGTTACTGAAAGAAAACCCTGGACAGGATACATGGAAATAAAAAATGAAATCTGACCGACACAAAGTAACCTTCACGTCATGCTTAGATTTGAAACTCGGCAGTGTCCATGATCCGCACTCCACCGAGGGAGCAGGTTTACGGTAGTTTGCTTTTATTTCCACACTAAGCCTACCGGTAGATCCGATGATCTTCTTGAACGCGTTTAGCATCTGGCACACTTCTAAATCGACAATTCGAAACTGGCGTAGAATTTCACGGACAACAGCCCTGTTCTCGTCCTCGTATTTGAATCCAGCTTCTCGAGCACGTCTTTCCTCAGTCTTTCTCGCTTTCGATGCCTCCTTTGTCCTTTCGGAGAGGCGAGAAAATAGTTTCTTCATCCTACACTTTCCCTTTCTTTATAGTCTTTTGAGGAGATGCGATTCAGTGAGCGGCAATATTCGCACTTAGAATTGAGGTGAATAATGACTGCCTAATACCTCTTTCTCTATCTTCACTTATTAAAGAATATCGACTCGATTTACCACTAGAAACCGTGATAGTAACAGTGGTAAAAAGAATCAATTACAGTTGATACTGTGTGCATATTATACACTATAACTGTGTTTTTAAAAGATATAAGCCTTTGGTTCTGATTATCTTGACGCATTGTGTTTTCATCCACTTTCCCTATAATTCGTGCCATGATACCCAAAGACGCGTTTCGTTTTGATCTTCAATATAAATCCTATACCTTGATCGATAACAGCCATTTACTCACTGCTTCAAAGCTGATGGACTCCTTCTTATATTCCAAAATTGTGGTGCTCGATTTTGCGTTAAAACGTGAGGAAGCCTTACAATCACAGGCTGTGTGTGACAGTAGAGGTAGATATTTAATGGGGAGATACAGCCGAGATGGGAAGGTACTGTTGAATGTGGATCATCATAACGATGAAGCGGGAAAAACTGTCAATTTCTCCACTACCCATCAAGTTATCAGTGCCAAGCGTGAACATCTGCTTGATGCCGATAATCAGGACCAAATTACAGTGATCAATCATGATGATACGGATTCAGTTGCAGCTTTGTTGCTTGCCACGCATGCGCATGTGCCACAGTCTGTAAACACTTTGTTTGCTGAGGCGGCAACAGCCGCTGATCATACAGGGGAACCAAATGCGATTGTTAATATTGTTGACACGATGTACAAGCTCGGTGACCTTGATGCTCTAGTGATTTTACTTAATGCCTTTTTACATCATGAAAAACTGTGTTTCCCCACTCCGCAGTTGCAAGAAAAATTTGAGCGATACAGCAATCAGCCAGAACGCATCCGCGAGTATCTCGAATCGATCGTCCGGGGAGTGAAGAGTCCTCATGGGAAAGGATCGTATGATCAAATGAGTGGCATCCTTCGTTTAGAACCCAAAGACAAAGCCATTGATACCATTCGAGTATTGCCAATTGTTCGGCAATTACAGCTTCCCGTAACCATCATTATGACCTCAGAACTCAAAGACAAAGATACGAACTTCTGGAAGATTTCCCTTCGTTCTGGACCGAGTTTCCCGGCAAAGCTGAGTCTGATGCAGGTAGCCAAAAAACTCAAATTGGAAAAATACGGGTATGGTGGCAGATTGAATGCTGGAGGAATCGGCAGACACCGAGGTGAAAAAACCCTTACTCCCGATCAGTTGTTTGCGTTGCTGGCAAAACGTTTTGTACGACAGGATTTGTAACGTACAGCCGCTTAAATTCTCTCCAGTATCCGTGTATGATAGAGAACATCTTGAATTTATGAGTGATATACCAGAACTTCCCCCACTTGAATCAGACCCAGAGCTAGCGCCGCTTTCTTCTGGTGCCGCTCATGCAATTTTTTCGGCGCAGCGACCACGATTCACCCGGCCACAGATGATCATGATTGGAGTGGGCGTATTTGTGGTTTTGATTCTGGCAATTGTTGGAGTACGAGCGATGAGTTCTGGTGGATCACCAACTCCAAGTCCTTCCGTTGTTCCAACTGCGACTCCGATGGAGAATGAGGAGTTACTTATCAGCCCAAGTCCAACTGCTACTCCCAGCCCATCACCGCTCGCGACCAAATCACCAACGCCAAAACCCACAGTCAGTCCCACTCCTACACCAACTGCTACCCCATCTCCAACTCCGAGCCCGACTCCTCAGTCAAAAATTCTTACCAAGGGAGCAGGTCAAGACGGCTACATTACCGATACTGGGTATGCGGGTGTGGATCAAGAGATCCAAGTGGGACGAACGCCACTCTATATTTATCGAGGCTTAGTGGGGTTTGATCTAGCCGAAATTCCGGCGAGTGCGCATATTACCAAAGCGACCTTGCGTATCTATCAAAAGGCTGTTTACGGAGATCCGTTTACTGCTCTGGGTGCACTTCAAGTCGACCATCTTGATTATGGGACCACCATCACTGCAGATAGCTACAATGGAGGAAATGTCTTTGCGGCGTCATTTGCCACCATTCCCTCGGGACAATTGGCAGAATGGAAAACGGTGGATGTGACGGAACAAGTGAAAAAAGATCGCTCCGTTCACACCAGTTCCCAGTTTCGCATGCATTTTGCCACCGAAACCAAAGGCGGTGCCAGTACCGGTGACGTTGTCATTTTTAGCAACCCATCAGCCACTGGTACCAATGATCTTCCCCAGCTGATTGTCGAGTATAACTAAAGCTCTCCACCACCAAGCCTATATTTTTGATATACTCCCCTCTTCTTTCAAGTTCGTCTTCTTGCGATGACCGCAGTCGTGATGACTTGGAAGAGCTCTTTCACATTCACTCATATAATTTCCCTGGTAGCGTCTGAGGATACAAGACGAAGTACAGTTCGTCGTTTTGTGTACTCAGATGCTAATCAACTCCAATACCGGAGCAGGGTCTGAGCGGTTTTTTTCATTTGAAGGAATATATAGACAGGAGAATGAACATGGCCTCGAACGGATTGGTTACTTTTAAAGGGGGCAGCGCGCTCTTCCCTCATCTTGTCATGGATTATGCCCTAATGTACCAGTGGTTACTTTATCAAAGCTTACACAGTGTGCCACAGGTAGCTGCAATCCAAAAATCCATATTGATCGATTTGGTGAAACAGGCCAAATCGCCGAGTCTGCCAGAGGCGAAGCAGACTACGATCAATATGCACGTGTTGGACGCTCACAATCAGTATTTGTTGACCTTACTGGCGTTTGCCCAGGCGATGGCTGTAGAAGACAGCAAAACAGGAGTGCGATTACTCCGATTACGAGATCAGGTTGAGAACTGGCAGCAGATGAAGCCAGTTCTATTTGATCTCTTGGAACAGATAATGCGGACGCATGTCGAGTTTAAAATGCCGCCAAATCTTCACCCGCTGGCGCTCCAGTATGCGTCCGACAGTCCTGATGTTCTCTTGCGATTGCTAATCGAGCGTAAGAGAAATTCCTGGATCAGCACAATGGCGCTGGTGCGATGGACTGACTATAGTCCCAATATCGCAACGGAAGAACTGGCGATGAGGGAGATTGTCGATCGGCCGATGGACTAGTATCCTGAAGAAATCTGTGTTGAGTGATGTGAATTTCCCCTGGTTGGTTGCATATGCAGCTGGCCGGGGGATTTTCGTATAAAGTTCTCCTTCTCCCTATGCAGAAAGTGCTACACTGTCCGTAGTATAACTACTATAGGAGGACAATATGAAAGAAGGATACAAGCCTGGAGAATCTGGTGATGTTCCAGAAGTAATAGTAGTGACTCAATTTCAACGAGAGGTTTCCGTTGCCCTCACTCCTGCTATAGTTGATCGGGTTGAAGGATATTTTGATAGCAGACGTGATGCTGATACGGCCAAGGGGCAACGTCTCTCCTACATGTTTAAACGAGATAATACTGGCGTAAAAATTACCTTCGAAAGCTTTTCAGAAGTTGAAGGGAATACCATCCAAACCGAAGTGGAACAATTGGTCGCATAAATTTATGTAGAAAGAGAACCAATTGTTTGTCCACCCTGAAGATTTTTCTTTGGGGTGGATTTTTATCTCAGCTTCTGCGAGCTATGTTTTGATCTTCATCTGCGAAAGTATCGCATAGCTCACCGTCTGTATTAATGAGTTGATTCAGTCTGCCCATTTGATACTGGGTTAAGAGGTGCTGCTCGTGAATCTTCCTTTTTTCTGCGTGTGTTTCATAAACTGTTTGTATTAAGCCGTGCTCGCTCATCTCGTTTTGTAGATGTTTGAAATGTGTGGCTGGTCCACCGGCAATATATAAGTGTAAGTCATCAAGTTTTTGGATGATGGCTTCTCTCTCCATACTTAATTCTCCGTTGATGAAGCCAGTTTTAAAATCTCCGAGCTGATCTGCTTGGTACAAGACATGAAAGAGTAGGAGCAACATTGGGATGACGAGATATTCAAGATGAAAATTAGGATCCAGACATTCAGCAGCGATAAAGACTGTGGTAAGCATCGTCGCAATACGGGTCTCAAGTTTCATGTAGCGATCTCGTTTTTGAAACTGAGTCATGTACCGCTCAATATCACCGCTTAATTCGATGAATTCTGGACTTTCGAGTGAATTTTCAATGAATGCATTCACTTGCCTTTCGATACGTTCTCGTTTCTCAATTCGTTGTTTTTCGGATTGAGAGGAAGGAAGATCTTCTTTTTTATTTTTTGCCATCATTTGATTTTCTGTAGAAGTGTGAACAAAGTAGATCAAATTATATCAGATTGAAAATCTGACTTTTACTGGCAATCGGCATCGCAGGCAATACCGTCATGATCGGCATCTCGAGCGCTGCATCCACAGGTATTCAATTGATATTGAGCTTCACTACAAGACGACATTTGCGGACACGTTTTGGCACAGTTGCAGGTCCAGCTTCCACCCGTTTGCACTGGCGCTGCCATAACAGGCGTCGGTGTGGCTTTGAACGTGGGAAATGGTGTCGGTCTCGGAGTTGGTCGAGTCGTTGGAGCTGCTGTTGGGACTAGAGTGGGTGTTGGTGATGGAAGGAGCGTCGGAGAGGGAGTCGGAGTGATTGTCGCTTGGGTAGCAGATGTCACACTCGGATTAAATGTTGGTTCTGGAGTTGGTTGCACAGTCGCCATCTGCTCTACTCGAACTGTGGGTGGGGTGCCAGGTTGTGAGGCTTTTGGTGGGGTGATAGTCGAGGTATATCCAAAGAATAGCAAAATGCCGAGAACGATCTTCCCCCAGACAGGCAGTTGTTTTTGAAATTGGCGAGAGAAGAGAGTGTTTGCGTAGGGACTGATGAGGAATCCTATCGAAGCCAGACAGAGTCCAGCAATGATGTTTCCTGACAAAAGGCTAACCAATCCTCCGAAGAGAAAGAGGCCCATACAAAGCAGTCGGACCCATGAGATCTTTGGTGGTGTCATGAAACCAAATTATACCCGTAAGTAGTGGGAAGTCCAGAAAGTGATATCCTCACCGGATATCACAAGTTGTGTCCTCCATACGATCCCATTTTGTTGTGTGGTATGAAAAAGACCACCTTTTACCCTTCTTTTAAAAAGGAACCAGCCAGAAGGCTAGCAAGGTGGTCTTGGTGGTGCTAGGCCGTATAGCCTAGCCACTTTCGTAGAAAATTCCACAGGTGCCTTGGTGAAGATGGTTTAACATGGGGAAAACATTCCGCGTGTGCCATTTTCAGAAAGGCGTCGTTGTTGATCGGTTCTTCGGGAAGGCCACTATAGCCCATCCCCCGCTGTTCCCGGAAGAGTTCGAATACCTTTCCAGGGGTTTTACCTGCCTGGTCATACAGATTCAGTATCTGTACAGCCAGTTGGGCGTCCTCCAGAGTTTCCGTTGCCATCATGTATTCGAACGGGAATTCATCGTCGGTGAGTCTTCCGATGACCTGCAAAAAGTCATCTTCCGGTTCTACCCACGCTGCGTCAAACACAGTCCAGGTGCCTTGATATAGTTCCAGCGCCTGGTCAACTTGACGCCCGTTCCAGATATATGGTTCAGCAGAGAGGTTTCCCTGCTGATCATACTCAAACCCAATAATGAGGCTTGAATTCGTATATTGAATCAAGCTCACCGGTACTCCGCGATCCAGCAGGCGGAGTTCTGCCACGACGATAGCCATTTTTTACATACCTCCTAAAAGGAAACTTATGGCCCAAAACGATTGTTGCTGCAGAGCGCAGACAACCTATGTACCATATCGATACACACGTTGCCTGCTCCCTACAGTATTGGAATTTTTCTACGATGTAAAAGGACATTTGTCCTGTTTCCGGAGGAAACGTGGTGTTTCCAAGGATACAGTCCAAAAAATTCTTCAGTCGTAAAGTATACGGCAAAAACGTCCCAAACGCAATACTATAGGCTTATGGGGAGGTGAAAAGACACTTTCAGATTTAGGGTCATTTTTACTCACAGACTAAACGAGTTTATAGTCGTTCTTGAATGGTGCGCAATACTTGGGCAAGGTTTCTTGAGTAAGAGAGTCTTTCTCGCTGCTCTAGGTTTTGGGCAATCAATACTTCAATCCGATTTTTTTCTTTTGAAGTTTTGGCTTCTATTTCCGGATCTTCTCCTCCTCGAATTCGTCGTGTAAGTGAATGGAAGATGTTGCCATCTAACCGTTTCAGTTGTTGGGTGAGAATGGAGTGTTCTTGTTCTAACGCTTTTCGCTTGCGTTTCACCGCTTCAGACAACTGGGAGTGGACGTGTAAAAGACCAGTCTGCAGTTCTGATCGCATATCACTTGTTTGGGTTTGTGAGAATGTGTCCAATCGTCTTTGCACCCGTTTGATATCTGATTCGGAGTCAGTGTCTTGATTGGATGCATTCTCTGGTACAGCACGGGTGAGTAACTGAATCGCGTCATTTGCAAGTGAAGTATAGAACTCCTCGCGCGAGGAGTATCGACCCGTATGTTGAAGTTTCTCCCATCCGTCCTCGTTCGAAGCTTCACTTAAATACAGGAGTGCATGTTCGGTTGCACTGACGATGTGTGCTACTACTGATTCATCGTCGGGAAGACTATGAGTAATTTTTTCTTCCAAGGTCTTACGTCTTAGTTTCTCTCTGATTTTGCGATGCGATACAGCCAGTCCAATTCCAGCAATACCCACACTCATCAAGGCTAGTCTCTCAGCGGCAATTCTTTTTTCGCCCTCCAGATCTGTATTTCCCTCATTTTGCCTCGGTTGTGTTTCAGTAAGTGCACTTAGATCTTCGCCTGGCATCGGTCTGCTCGGTGTCATGTCCGTCTGGAGTACGTGACCATTTGGGAGCAGGGTCATACTATTTTCATGCAAGATTCGGGAGAGTAGATGTCCATTATATATATATTCATTGGCGCCAGGACGAAGAATAACTTCAATTCCGACACTCTTCATAAATTGCTGGTATGCGGTATTTCCCACCGCACAAAAGTACCCTTTGTCAGGGTTGCTAGCGACGGATTTCAACAGATCATAGCCAATGAGGGAGTAGTTATTCTCACCAAATTTCAAACTGTAATACCGGTTGGTTGAAAGATAGTCAGAAAATGAGGTGGCAGCATCCGTTACGATCTCAGAAAGTTTGTCTGCCAGTTCGACTGCAGTCAGGTGTTGCGTATGTGAATCGCGAATGGCAGTGTCGAAGCGGTGGACAAGATCAGCGTGCATACGCTGCAGGGCAGGATCCCCCGCTAGTTGTGCATTCAATTCCAAGGCGCGTGTGCGTGTGTCTTCCCATCCCACCCAAGACGCGTAGTGTATGCCGGTTTCCGCAAAATTTTCAGTGACTCCTCCATTGCTGCCATATATGTGGGGTGCATTCTGGCTCTCAGCGATGATGATGACATAGGTAGGAAGCGCATTTGCGCTAAAATACAGTTCACCTGATCCGCCTATTTTGGGAGCAGTCCCTCCCTCTTGGATAATTTTAGTGATGCGAGAACCATCTAGAGGATACAGGATTGGATTAATTTTGGTTGGCATGTACACAAACTCTGTATCCTTGGCCGTGTAGTCCACGTCGTCGATATTGGCGACAATCTCTACATTGTCGAAAGGATGTTGCGAATATGATTCAAAATGATAGCCGTTTGGTCCAATGAAAGCTTTCGGTTGGTAGCCTGCCAATTCGCCGTATGAACCTGATAGGGTGTCTGGGAGATGCAAGATGATGGCTTCGTTGGTGTGGTGTAACTTTGAGAGTCGGTCGGGGGAAATGGATTCTGGCATGGAGGTCTGGAGTTGGTCAAAGAGGTTTTCTGGTGGACTATCCTCATCAGAAATATTGGGAGGGTTGAGATCACGATCCAAGTTTGAAGCTCCAACACCTAAAGACACAAGCAACATAATTCCAATGACGGCTCTTTGTGTTTTATTCTTGATTTTTTGGCTTTCTTTTGCAGGGATTCTACAAACTCAGTATACTTTGGATCTAGAATTGACTGGGTCAAGAGGTCATTTCGGAGTCCTAAACGGAGATTCATGACGGTTCGTGGAAGGTAATAGTTGGTCGACAAGAGTAGCGCGACAGTTACCCCTGTGGCAAAACTCGTTGATGCTAGATCTGTGGTAGGGCTGGAGGCACCGGAAAGTTCAAAAAAGAGCTGTCCATATATACCGCTTATCGATGCGGCTGTGTAAAGCATTGTTGCTAACAGATATCCGACTGGTGTGAGAGATCGGGTGAGTTTTATAAGTTCAGGTCGCATTTCTTTCATGAACACTTCAAATTCTTTTATTTCGGCCTCTCGCTCTTGGAGCATTTTGAGGACCTCTGGGTTCTTAGTCGATGTCAATTCCTTTTCCATGGGTACAGAAACCAGAAATGCTTGGGCCGTTTCACTTTCCTTTGTGTACTTGGCAAGATCAAATGCCGGCATATCTCGGTGCGGGAGTGTGGTATCCTCGCTCGTACCTTGGGCGTGTTGCAGCACGTTTTGAAATGTGTTACTGATGAATTCGACCGCTAGCCGCGGTTTCCCTTTTCGGCCGGCAATGCTCAATGCGGTAAAAATGATCAGAGCGGTTTGTTCCAAGGAAGAAAGACTGGGGAATGAGGGGCCAAATAATTCACGAACAGAAAGACTATTCTGTCCGTCCCCTGCTTCCAGTACGTCAAGTAAGGCGCGACTGAGCGGATGGAGAATTTCTTGCTGCTCCTGGATGCTCAGGTTCGGTTTGGATAGAGCGTGTCCGAGTTTGGTAAATACTTCAAACAGTCGACCGGATTTTTGCGCAAATACTGCCCAATCCCCAACCAGTTTGCCTTGCTTATCATATATCGTGCTCTCTCTTCCGGGATGGTACTGTCCCAGAAGTTCATTCGTGTACGTTTGCAGTTCGTTGTGGGCGAGTCGGGCATCAATCTCCATTTTGTGTTGTTGGCGTTGGTGCTCACTTATAACATTGTGATACATGTCTATGGATCCATATCGATCGTAGACTTGTTCAGCTTGTCTAGCGGCGCCAGAACTGCCTTCGCTACTGCGGTTATCAGTTGAAAGACTGCTCTGAGCGATCATCCGATCACGAATGGTGAGGGCGGCAATGCCATCATAGTCTAGTCTTGAGGTTGCTACCCATTCATTAACAAATGCTTTGTGCCAAAAACCTTTTAGCTTTTCGATGGGCTTACCTAGGCTGGCTTGATTCTCAAGGTCCGTGGTATATTCCCGCAACAGTCTTGGTGAATTTTTGGTGATATACGGAGCCAGTACCTTTCGAGAGGCTCTGGCATCTGGATGGTTGGGAGAAAGATATCCATACGCAATACCGAGAGCAACTAGATCTTCTGCATATGCATTGGCATCATCGGCCGGAAGTGACTTGAGCAGTACAGAGATATCTTGCATGTTGCCATAGGCATTATCAGTGAACCAGGCTGTAGGGGCATTGAGAGCCTCGTCGGGGATGAGTCGAATTGATGTCCCATCGACACTTTTGAAGTTAATACCAATTTCTCTTTCAAAAAAATCCATCATCATGACTTCATGAAAATCATCCAGCTTCCCCGTCATGTATGGCAGTACCTTTTCTAAAACCTCTGGTTGGTAAAATTTAATGCGAAAAGATTCTGGTTGTTTTGCACGATCATTTTGATCCGAAACCTTCGGAGTTAAAAACCTTCTTTGGACATAATGCTTTTTTTGCTTTTCTGAAAGAAGCTCAAATCTCTTTAGAAACTCGGTTGTGCTTTCAGAGATGAGATGAGAAAGTCTTCTCGGATCACCATCTAAAAAAACAGCCTCTGGAGGACTTCGAAATCTTGACAAGAATGTGGGTTTCTCACTCATAGGTGTATCTGTAGATACTATCGCATTCTGTCCGAAAACCATAGATGAGGTAATTCTTTTTGTATCAGAGGCAGCGGTCTATTTGGACGGTGTGGAAAAAAGCGTCTCTGGGTTGATGGGAATTCCATAGACTCTGATTTCAAAATGGAGATGTGGCCCCGTCGACCACCCGCTGCTTCCTCTGGTTCCAATGATTTGTCCTGCAGAAACTTCCTGTCCCTTTGAGGCGGAAATGGTTTGGAGATGGGCATACAGAGAAGAGAGATTGTCACCATGATCGATGATGACATGAGTTCCATATCCCCACCCTATTTCGTCTGTAGAGATGACGGTGCCTTTGAAGAATGCATGGATAGGATCTCCTTCCTTTCCCGCGATATCGATACCGGTATGAAATGGTTGGTATGGGAGATCTGAGTCTCCAAATTGGAGTGTTACCCGTCCTGGTACTGGCCAGATGAATGGACCGGAGATTGTTTTGGACACTGTTCCATTGAGGGGGTTTTTAATTTCCAGGGTTTGGGTACTGACCGTTGCTAATTGATCGGAAACAACTTGGACGCCGGTATGGGTAAGAGCGATAATGGCAATGAATGGGAGAGAAATAACCAGGATAAATGCCATTGCAACATAGGTCAGTTCTTGTTTGAAGGAAACGAGAGAAAGAATGAGATGTGGGTTCATGAAGATATGATGTGGTTTGACACGAATTATACCCTACCCTATACAGTCCCCTGTGGATGTGAAAGAGGCAGGGGTATTAAGCCCTGCCTCATGGTGAGTGAGAGATCGCTTGAGGCAATTGTTGTTGCAACAGCAATCAGTCACGCGTCGATAGGAGTTAATAGGATGGAACTCCTTGAAGAGAGTACAAGACAGCGATGATAAGGCTATCCTGGAGAATGAACTGCGTACTGACAATTTCGTACCCGTGCCGACGCAGATACATCAGTATCCTGCCTGCGATTTCCGCGTCGTTATTCTCCAACTCGTGTAGCTCGGCGGAAAAGGTCATTTCGTTGAAACTGACTACGTTGCGGATCTCGGCGTGTTCAGCGTATGATTGTGCCAGTTTGAGGCACTTCTCGATCAGTCCAGTTTCCGTGGTTTGTAACCACGGTGTTCCGGCTGAGGTAAAGCCTGCCGGCACTTTCAAGAGTACAGTTTCCGTATTACTTCCCATCCAAAAATTCTCCCTATCGACTACGCTTCCTATTTCTCTTCATATGAAGAGTCCCTCGAGTTGAGGGAAAAGGAGCATGTAAAAGAACTTGGGTAGTATATCAGAAAATGGGGACAATATCTATTATAGGACGATATGAAAAACCCACCAGTGACGGCGGGGCTCATTCTTCTCCAACGATCCAACCATAAAAATATGGTATACGAGGCGGTGTAAACTAGCGGTGGCGATATGTTAAGAAAGAGTAAGGCGAGATGAATATCCAGTTAGCTGCGGGGAACACGTACAACGTCACCCACCCACATATATCCAAATTCTTTCTGGTTTTGAAAGGCTTCTCCCAGTTCTGGATCAATGTTGGTTAAATGTTTTTTTAATCGAGAGGCTCCAACCCACACGTTAGGGCGATGAATATCTGCCTTATATGCGGGAATGTCCCAGATTTCAAACAGTATGCGCTCAAAAGTGATAACCCTGTTAGGGTTTTGTAACAGGAGATGAAACAATCTAAACATTTTTACAGGCATCGGTGCCCTCAATATCTCGTCATTATAAGTGATGGACAGATATTCTGAGCAGACACGAAACTCTTTATCTTCGCTCAAACGAATGAGGTATTCACCCTCTGAGTTTTGTCGCTCATTTTTTGCTTCTGCCAACTGTGCAGACAGCATGTTTTTTTCTATTCCCAGTTGAATGATTTCTTCTTCTTGGTCGTCAATGATCCCTTTTAACAGATCGTAGAGATCTACCAGCTCTTCAGTTTCTTTTTTGGATGTTTTATTTTCCCGTCTGATTTTTGCGGACAATACTTTAATTAGTGCTGCCTGGGCTTTGATGATGACGTCAGGAGTCATTGATTCTGTTGTTTTTGGTTCGGTTTTGCGAGAGAGTCTTTCCATACAAATAATACTCAAATATCAATTATATTGAGGCATTTTACGACAAGTTGGACAAAAAAGCTATTCCGTCCAATACACTCGGATTAAGTACCGCCAACTTCAGACTGTTCCCCTACCCAAGTGAAGGTAAATCATTACTTTCTAATAGGCTTTGATATACTATGTGCTAGTATTTTTATTTACTTTTACATATATGGCATTTACCAGCGAACGTATAATTATTCCCCTTGGGAAAGGAGAGGAAGAAAATCGATTTATTCTTCTGTATAAACGAGCGATGGATTCAAAAGAAGAGCGGAGAATAAAGAAAGAAGTTGAGGAGATACGAGAATATCTGGCTCAAAAAATTGTTTCCAAGAAGTTGACCTACGAAGGATTTAAAGATATATATCTTGACTCTCCGCATACCAAAGAGCTTTTCTCGATGCTTCACAAGTCTGCCGAAGGCTTTAGTGAAAACATAGATGATTTATTTCAGGCGATATCGAATATGAATGAGAACCCGGATTCAGAAATTACCCTCGGACTTGTTGTAGATTTTCTCATGTCACATCATGCGCAGATTAGAGATGATCAGCTGACCGGTACTTTTGAAGATATGGCAGAACGTACCGAAAGAATACGTGCACTAGAGCACATGATTGATGATGACACGTTTGAGGAATTGATTGAAATGGGATTTATGGTTAAGAGATTTGATATCGATGAAGAAACGGATGTCCTCCTTATTGCTGGGAATCAGCAAATGAGTCATACGATTGAAGAATTACAAAACAGCGTATACCGGCGCCACTATGATTCTGAAGGAAGAGAATTAAGTTATAGTATTCCCACAGTAAACACGGATCTTATTTATGAGCTTGGAGAGCAGAAGAAGCTTGTTGATGTCTTGTTACAGATTAAGAAGGATAGTGTGAATGGCATCGGATATGTCATGCGGGATAGGCAATAGCCGATTGAAAGATGTAAGAGCAAATATTTCAACGTTTGTTACCGAAAGAAGCTGACTACACTTTCTAACACATTTACATTGCGGCTCGAAGCTGATCTTGTGCATCTTGTAGCGATTGCCAGGAGCCTATCGCTATGGCAAGCAGCATTTGTCCATCAGCAGATTGTGCGTCGATAACGATGCCTTTTTGAGTTTCGTCACCTTCATAGAACATTTCAAGTTTTTTAAGGACTGAATTGAGCATCTCATCGCTTCTTTCAATCCTTTCATCACTCCAGTTTGCAAAATTGAGCAAAATGTCTTTATCTGTATCTGAGAGCGTTTCATTCACATCGCTATTATACAAAGTAGCTGCAATGTATTGAAGCTCTTCTATTGAGAGTTCGATCCTTACGGGAGATTCTTTTCGTTCAGTATCCTCCTGTATGTGTGAATCACGGGTATGCAATCCGATAGGTCGTAGCGTTTGAGTATATTCGACAATTTCATCCCAAGTCATTCCTTGATACGCTGGAATTTGATTCATTCTTCGATAGATATCTTCAAGTTCAGCGAAACTTTCAAATTGTAAGAGTTCCTTTTCTGTAAAGGGGATGGAAACTTCATTCTGTCGCTGTGCTGAGATAATATCAATTCCTCGGCGGAGTTTCCTTTCAGCTCCTTTCCAATTTTGTTTTAGACCCATTTTTATCTGTCCTTCTGTGTATGGGAAGTCAGGATCATCTTTACGCCCCAAGAAGACATATTCATAGATCGCTTCCCGTACGCTAGCTCTTTCAGCTTGAACTGTAATCAATCGCAAAGTAATAAGCGACGCAATGTATTGAATATTTGTTAAGTTGTGTTTTGACTCTCGATACTCTCTAGTATCTACTGCTGGAGAGTTTACGGGTGAATCAATGGAATCATTTACTTCCTCGAATTGAGTAGGAAACGAAGTCACAAAAGAAGCGAAAAATGATGCTGGAATCTCTTCTGTAATACCAAATTCTTGCAGGATTGCGACTACTTTTAGAGCAAATTCGTTGATAAGCCGCTGGTAATTTTCCTGTCGTAAGGCAGAATCGGAAGATAATAGCTCGGCCTCTATTTGAATTTCTTTAGCCTCTGTGTATTTTTTTTGGCGGATTAACGTCGAGACTTCGGTATATAGACCAGCTGATTGTTCGGCAAGTGCTGTTGCCTTATCAAGGAGAAATTGTTTTGCAATTTCATCAGCGATGATTTGAAAGAATTCATTTTTTGCCATATTTTTATCCTAGTTTGATACCGTATGATACTAAATCACTCGCGATTTGCAAGATCATCTCCCTCAAGAATTCGAAGGGCTTTTCGTAAACGAGTATCGACTTGCTCTGTACTCATGTTTAGGTACTCTGCGACACGTTCAATTTGATACACACCGAACGTATATCCAAATCCAAAAAAGAGAGAAACAACTTCCTGCGTGTGGGCATCGAATTGATGTTTGTTTTGCTCAAACAAAGAACTAATGTGCTGCGGATTCAGACGGGGGAAGTATCGAAGGCGGTCGATAAGATTCTCATTTGTATCTGCTTCTTTCATCGGAAGAATATTCCATAGTTTGATACGCGCTTCATATAAATGGCTGACAACCTCGAGTTCGGTAATTCCAAGTTCATGAGCAATCATTTCATTTGTTAATTGGATATAGAGGTTTCGATATGCGACTCGAGCAGTCATTCTGTTTAATGTAAAGATTGCTTCGACCAATGGCTCAGTTAATTGTTCATTTCGTCGATTTTCAAAATGAATCTTGTCATCATCTTTTCCATTTCTTAAGGCGTCGAGTTGTTCGTAAATGGGAGTCAGGGCAAATCTGATTTTATTAAGCGCTTTCTCTTCTACCTGTCTAATTCGTTCGCGGGATACTTCATATTCTTCACCAATTTCTTCAAGCGTTTTTGTGTCATCATTCATGATGTGTTCGTTAAGGATGGTTTGTTCACGTTCAGTCAGATATTTTGTCAAAATTGGTGTAATTTGTTCATGAAGAAGTCGTTCATCGTATGACTCTGTTACTTCATGTTCGACACTGCGAAGCAGTGAAGGAACAAAATTATAAAGACTTTCACCATCATCGTCCTCAAGTACGGAAGCGTCTAAAGATTGGATCGGGGCAGAACTGACAAGCATAGATTCTATTTCTTTGGCAGTGATTCCAACAAATTGTTTGGGATAGCGCTTGAGCAGTTCCTCTGTTAATGCTTCAAAGCTTGGAGTCTCTCCAGTTTCTTGTAGAATTTGTGTCTGGACTTTCCGGATATTTGGCAACTTTTCAGACATATGAACTGGAATACGAATTGTTCTCCCTGTGTCGTGAACAGATCTTTGCATATACTGCCGAATCCAGAAGACTGCATAGGTTGAGAATTTCAATCCTCGTTCATGATCGTACAACTCGGCTGCACGTAGAAGTCCAAGATTTCCTTCTTGAATTAAGTCGAGAGAAGTAGTTCCGTGTCCGACGTATCTACTTACATATTTAAGAACCAGTCGGTAATTTGAATTGACGAGTTTTTGATATGCCTCTTCACCAGCTGCAACAGTAGAAGCTAAGTGGCTCATTTCCGGAGGAATCTGCTCACCATAGGAAGAAAGAAGCGCGAGAGCCTCTGATCCTTCTTTCATTGTTTGTCCCAGATCGAGCTCATCTTCAAAAGTAAGAAGTGGGAATTGATGTACTTCATCTTCATATGCTTTCACAATAGAAATTGTGCTTTCGGAAAAATCGCTATCGTCGACGTCTCCATCTTCTGAAGTTCGTTGTTCAGCTCGTTTACGTGCTGCAAAATTTGCCTTGTTCATCCATACGGAGAGTTCTTGGTTATATCTCTCTTCAGCGTCTTCCTCTTCTGCACTGGCCATACCGTACGATGATTCGATAAAATCAATATCATCTTCCCAGGGACGTTTTTTCTTTTTTGTATATTCGGAGGGCAGAGATTGTAATAATGTCGCTTGTGTCAGCGAGAAACGTAGAGGTTGATCACTTGTATCCTGTATGATCTCTTTGTAGAAGTCGGGTGGTTCAACAAAGTAGAGTCCATCAATAATACGATCAGAAGTTGAGAGCTCATTGTACATACGTGTGACAATGCGTTCGTCATAGGTTCCACGTGCGCGGTTAAGGATGTCTCCTGTGACAAACGGAACGTAAATCGTCACGTCTCGTGTTTGCCCATACCGATGGATACGGTCAACTGCTTGTATATATTTTGATACCGTGTTGGGAGAAACAAATAAGATAACTTCCGTCGCATTGTTCTCAGGAGAGCATAAGGTGATTGACTCCCCTGCGGTTTGATAGTTTCCAATGATAACGTCCAAACTCTTCTCATCTGAGAATGGGAGTTTAAATCGATCCTGCTTTACGGTTCGATCACTTGGGTCCACTGTGCCATCAAGAAGCCCTATACGAGAAATTCCTTGATCTTTAAGGAAATGGGCAATGTGTGACGTACTCATCATTGAGGTATAGCGATCTTCCCCGTGAACAAAAGGAGTAAAGATGACTACCTTCTTCTTGGCTTGTACCAGATCTTTGACTGTATCGGTCAGCCAGGTATATTTTACTTGGTTTTCAAGGGCGAGCGTCGCGTAAAAGTATGCAAATGGATTATCCTTACAGCGTTCTCGCAGTGATGCTTCAATACGTAAAAATTCCTCTTGATCTGCTTCACTTAAACTTGAGAGAGACAAGGGAATATATCGTGTATGCTTTTCGGGAAGATTTGAAACCTCTTTTTTACGACGACGCAACATAATCCCACGTAAGGCAGCATGGGCCTCTTCTTCGCTATGAAGGAGCTGTTCGATTGCATCTTTGGTAAAGATATGAGGAGCCGCTAAGTGAGCCAAAATGAGTGGTTCTTTGGCAGACTTTACATACGGCGTTGCTGTTGCGAGCATGACACGCATTTCTGGATGCTCGCTGATAAAACGGTATAATCCCTTGGTTCGTTGTGCGGTTATAGATGTATTTTCTGGATCAGCGGTCGATTCAGTTAAAGTAAGATCTTTGGTACGAATATTATGTGCTTCATCAATAATACAAACATCAAATGGATGTTTGGAGAGGATGCGCTGCTGAAAAAGAGAATTACGAAATACATCATAATTCACCAGAAGGATGCGTTTACTCTTTCCCTCTCGTTCGAGTGCTTTTTTTAAAGCAAAAAGGCGTTCAGTCAAGCTTGCATTTGAGTCAAGTTTTAAATACGGACGACTTGGAACAGGCGGAGCATTTACGTTAATTGACTCGACTCGACTAAGATCAATCCACTGTTTTATTTGTTCTTCCCACACATTGAGTGGTGTCTTTCCGGCCACGACAAGAATTGTTCCTGCTGCATTTTTAGTTGTGGCTTGTTGTTCGATCCTATTAAGAGCTGCTAAAAGCAACATGAGTGTTTTTCCAGTTCCCGGCTCGTCCGCTAAAATTCCGGTTTCCTGCATGAGTTTGGCAATTCCTTCGACTTGATGCAGAAGAACATGAGGGAGTAGGTCTTCGTCATCAGAGTTTTTGGGTGAAAAATAATCAATGTGCTGATACGCATCGGCGATTGTAAAAAAGTATGACCGCATGCGTGGAAGCAGTCGTTCTTCAATTACATGTATAAGCGCGGTTTTTCCCTCGGGAATTCGTTGTGTAATATACTCATGCAAAAATCGATCCATTGCCTCACCTGCATGTTCACGACTGCCACCTTTTTCAAAATATGTACTCCAAAAGATACTGGCACTTTTATATGTACAACTGATTGCAATGGGAAGAAGGATATGCTCTTCCATTGCATCGATAAGATCCAAAACTTCTGTACTTGTTGCACTTTCTTTATACCAGGTAATAAATGTCAGCTGATCTCGAAAGATTTTTTCCAAAGTAAGATCTTCACTGGATGTCAGGATTTCTGGATTAAATAGTGTGAAGAGATGATCTTGAATATACGAAGGATTTTGTCCCTGCAATCCTAGCTTTTGGAGGAGAAAGAGAGAGAGCTGCAAGATGACAGCCTTCTGACGATCTCTGGGGACCAGCGGGAGATATTGAAGAAGCGCGTGGACCGGTTTTGCTTCTTCTTTTTCCAGATACAAAAGGAGTTCTTCTCGGGATCGTTCGTCGTCGATATTGGCAAACTGAGCAAAGTTTTTTGGAAATCGTTTGAGTAGTCGCGTTTGTACCTCCGATGGTGCACGTTCATACAGAAGTCGATCAACTGCAGTAAATATATCATCAAAACTAATACTTGGATTCTGTTGTCGCTTCTCATAGTAGACGACAGAAGTAAGTTGTCCATACCAATCTGAATATTTTCCGGTTCGGTTTGCAGTTTTCGTCTGTGGGTCGGCAAATGTAAAAAACTTATGAATCTCTTTTGGATTGGGAGTATATTGCAGACTAATATCAGCTGACAATTGCGACCAAAAGGAAGCATCATTCAGTACTTCTCGTGGATCACCTGTGTTTGTCAGTACCTCAGATTGTAGTTGTGAAGCGAGATGATATGTCCGTAGTGCCTCAATTGCCTGAGAGATTTTGCTTCCATATCGCGTCATGAGATCGCGAAGCAGGCCATGATCCCGAAACCACTGATAACTGAGCTCCTCGGGGCTTGGAATATGTTCTGAGGATGTCAATCCAAGTGCATCCGAGAAACGTTGTTCAAACGACAGAGGCGATGTTTCACTATTTGTCATAGTTATTTTATTTTCGAAACGAGATCTTTCAAAACAGCTAAATCAGCAGAAGTATACTGCTTTGTTTTATCGACTTTTCCGACTCGCTGTCCGTGTTTATCACGCGAAAGACTGTATCCTAATTTTCGCAAGTATCGTTTAACCTCCATGAGTGAGATTTTGAGTTCGACTGCAAGATCGTCCAATGTAAAGGATTGTGAATCTTTTATAGAACTATTCGCGTCGAAAATAATAAATTCTGGTACATCGTTTATTGCTTCATCATTAATAGAAGCGCGAGACTTTTCTGAATCTGATAGTGTCGTGGCCCGATGTCCTGAAACAAAAGAGCTTTCAGGGAGTATAAACCTGTGTGATGGATCAAATGAGTCGTTTGTTTTTTGCCATATCATCCAATGGTTTTTGAAGTGAAGTTCTGGAAGAACAACCGGTTGGTATTTTTGTGCAAAGAGCGACGTGCAGGCATATTCAAGAAGGGCAAATGTTTCAGCATCTTCATTGAAGATAAGATATCCACCTTCTTTAATCGCAGCATCACTGGCTGCAATGAGAGGGGCGATAGATTCATTCGAAAGCTGAGAAAAATGTCCGTAAGAAACAATATGATCGAGTGAGACCCGTGGAGTATGTTGAAAGAATCGATCTGGACTATCTTTTTGTGGAATAATTCCCCAGGTATAGAGAAGGGTTGGAGTTAGTACCGAATCTTCATATGTTTGGTCATACCATCGTCGATCCTTTAAACGTCTAGCTACATAGCCACCCAGTTCATTCAGACACCAATATGGAATATATCCCCTGCCGTCTTGTTGTAACATGTGTCGATGTTTTTCCATGCCTTTGGCACTCATGTCTATTCCTTTTAGACGAACATCATCAAGTACGAGTTCAGTCCACATTTGTGTGAGGTGATCATAATCTGCCGGAGGAAACGAGGGAATGTAGAGGTTTCCCTGATGCCCTTTATGGGCGGCAAGCATGAGTGAGACATATGGAGTCTCATTACCAGGCAAAAGCGCACTGTTTTGACCTTCGAAAACTGAATTTGTTATAACAGTACGAAGATCTTGCCACAACTCTCGTTCATACTTCTTATTTTCCCATTTCAATTGGGAATCAAAACGAGACCGTGTTCGCTCTTTTCTCTGCTCGTTCTTGTTACGCCTTTTTGGACCACGTTTCCCGCCCTTACCGTCATAGCGAAAATCGCTTATCTTTTCATGTAACTGTGATGACTTTTCGTGAATACGAGGATCATCTTCATACTCAGCTCTGCGTTGTACGAACCAGGTGTATTCGGGTGAACTTGATTCTATGAGAGGAGAGAAGTCGACAGGGATGGTGGGAATAGATTCAACAGGGGTCGATGAATGACAGTCAGTTGAATATGCGAGAATGTCTTCCAACACTCGTTGCGGATTCGATTGGTAGAACTGTACAAACTGCTTTAATAGCCCGTGTGTATGAAAAAATGTTGTAGAGAGGAGAATAATATCGATGTACTGATACATTCGCTCATGTTCGAGAATAGTGTGAAGTCGGTGAAGGAATTGCTTTTTTTCAAGTAATTCATTTTCCTTTACTGGTGGTCTTTCAATACCCTCTTTCATAGCGACAAGGCAGGATTATATATCACGCTTGGGGAATTTCCAAATAGATATCTATTTATTTATATTGAAACGAAAATTGCGGTTTGTAAGCCGTACAAAAGAATCTATTTTTTATACAAACCTATTCTTGTTGAAAAATGATCATTTTTTAAATATCTTTGATATTAGGAATACGTTATACTCAATGTAATGTCACAAAATCGTGAACTACTCCCCTCTCCAGAAACTCAGTTTCCTCAAATCATTGTGATAGATTTTGATCGTACACTTGGCGATGTTGAAGCTAGTATGGAACGTTTTTATCAAGCAGCCACGCTTGTCGGGATTGAGACTGACGATATAAAAGAAGCGAGGAAAAAAGTAGAAGATGATGGTGGTTCATTCGAGCCTTTACGGTATGTAAAGCAAAAACTTTCTACAGATACGTATGGTCAATTCAGAGAGCATTTTGTGTACGCAAGCACTCCGGCTATTTTGTATCCGGACGCACCAGCCTTTCTGGAGACAGTGAAAAACGTTCCTCATTGTGTCCTAACATATGGAGTGAATGCCGAGTGGCAAGAATTGAAAATAGCTGCAAGTGGATATACAGGCCCCTTTACGGTGACTGCGGCGGCAAAAAAAGGAAAAATGTTGAGTACGTGGAAGAATGCAGACAATGAATATGTGCTGCAACGAGAGAATGGTATACAAGTGTCTGCTCCTTCCCTCTGTTTGATCGATGACAAAGCCAGTGCTTTTGAAGGATTAGGAACTGATTGTTCTGGATTTTTGCTTCAACGAGAAGGCTTCCTTCTGGCAAGTCAGCGAGGTGAGATTCCTGCTGGGGTGACGGTTATTCGCAGTTTATCAGAATTAGCAATTGTTGATAATCAATTACAAAAAGTGGAAATATAGATTTTGTAGAGAAGATAGCTACCTCTTGCTTCGTTTTCACAATAAGTAGCAGTGAAAAAGCCACACATTTTTGGGTAGAGTGTATCAGGATTGATACAACTCCATCCATGTGTGGCTTTTCCTTGTGTTTTCATCTGTTGACTATTCACGTCTTGTTGCCCAAGTGAGGGGAATCAAGTACACGAGTGCCCCGACCCATCCCATTTCCATATCCGTGACACTGTTGTCATTGATATGCAAGTACGTGAGCTGGTGCGAGCGGTAAAGCATAAACCCGAGCGCACTGGAGAGGACGATGCAATACAGGATGTATCGAACCCACCACTTGTGCTGTAGGTGCAGAAGTGTAGTGATCAAGCATGCAGCCAACAGGCCGCTACTTGCGAACACCCAAATAGAGCAAAACGTCGTCATCGAGATTGACAGGTGTCCCAGATGCCCTAAAGCATCATAGACAGGAAACAACCAGTTCATCTCCCCGTCCAATCCGTTAAAGAAGTTCTCCTCCACCACGGTGAAGAAGAGTTGCCCTGCTTCTCCTGCGATCAGAAGAGCTAGGATGACGATCCAGACGCTTTTCATTTGTTTTGCGTTCACGAAGTCTCCTTTTACATTGAATTAAACTAGCCTTTTAGGTACGGGAAGATGCCCAAAAGGCTAGTTTCAATGTGTAAAGGAGATAGTCCGACAGATGTAAAGGAACAAGGTAACGTAATAAGAAACAAGACGGTATCAGCGTTTGATATGTCTCACCTATTTATTACAGGCTCTGATTATACACTAGGAAGCATGGGAGAGGCACCCCAGGGGTTAGGAGATGCTCTCTCTGGCATGTTTAAACAGTTCGTTGGAGTCGGAGGTAATCAAGGGATGTTCCTTTTCTGAGGAGACCACTTCATGGCGACATGGTGTTGATCAGCAATGAGCTTAGAATTTTTTTACGATGACGTCTGTAAATCGATTGAGCATTTTTGAGAAATCAGTTATATGAATTTTTCCTTTATACGTTTTTAAGAGAGACTCTTGAATTACTTGCTTGATTATCTTTATGAATTCCTCTCGTTTTGAAGAGTCTTGCCAGTTTTTATCTAACAGTGAAGATAGTTGCTGAGTCAGACTTTTGGAGATAAAAAGTAACTCATCATCATCAGGGTTCAAACTATATTCTTGCAAAAGTCGATACATTCCCATTTCTTGCAGAGTAAGCCCTAGATGTTTCGCTTCTTCGCTCTTGCTTTTCAAATCATTGAGCAAGTCAAAGTATCTCTTAATCCGCTCTGAGAGGTCTATTTGTTGCTTTTCAAATTCATCACGGATAGAGAGTAATCGTAGACTAAATTTTTCGAATGACGGATCCGAATCAATTTGCATTTGAATCTCGTGTTTGATTATTTTCTCTAGTTGCAGTGCTTTTTCCTCTTCATCATCACTGTGAAGCCTATTGAGAACGTAGATATCATTGACCGTTAATTCTTTAAAATTGCGGGTAATCCCTTCGTAATCAATTTCTTCCTGAATGATTTTTTTTACCTTCTCCCCATACTCGGCGAGCATTGCGTGATTATCATCTTCATCTTGATATGTTTTCTTGAATGCCAAATAAAAACTCGTAATCCATTCAAATTGACGTAGGTATGTGGAGAGGAATGGATCTGGAGACAATATTTCGAATAGTAATTTTAATTTTCCGTATTTTTCAACAAAATAGTTCTGTTTTCGCTCATTTTCAGTAAAAATTTTGAGTGCACGACGTAAGTTATCCATTGAAGGATCTTCAATATTGATGCCAGTAAACAGTTCCATGATTTCACTTAGAATTTGGATAAACTGTTCTTTAAGTTGATTGATATTGATGAGCGCTGAGTCGACAATGCTCTCATCAAAATCGAGCGCATCATAGAGGTTTTTTGTAATTCCGTAATAGTCGATAATTTTGCCTGCACCCTTATTTGGATACACGCGATTAGTGCGTGCGATTGCTTGGAGTAGATTATGATCTCGTAGTGGCTTATCTAGATACATGACCTGCTCGATCGGTGCATCAAATCCAGTCAGTAACATATCACACACCAATAAAAATTGAAGAGGATTCTTTGGATCTTTAAATCGAGTGATGAGTTGTTCTCGCTCTTGCTTGTTTGTGTTGTAGACTTTTAAATCATCGGATTCATCATTTGGATCTCCTGGAGAATATATGACTGCAGAGAATTCAGGAGATATCAGTCGATCAAAAATTACTTTATACTTTGCAGTCGCTTCTCGATCAAAACAAACAACTTGTGCCTTGAATCCATTCGGAGCGACATACAGTTTAAAGTGTTCGATAATATCCTGTGCGACAGACTCCATACGTTTCGTCAGTTTTACTAAAGCGGCTTTTTTTCCAAATTTCTTTGAAAGCGCTTCTTTTTGACTATCGGTGAGATCAGTTGTCATCTCGTCAAATTGCTGATCGACTTTCTCTTCATTAATTGAAAATTTAGAAAGTCTGGCTTCATATGTGACAGGAAGTGTTGCTCCATCATCGATGGCCTCTTGGATTGAATAATAATCTAAGTAACGTTCGCCATCTTCCCCAAAGTTTCGGTGTGTATTGAGCGTGAGTTTATCGATTGGGGTTCCAGTGAACCCAAATAAAAATGCCTTGTGTAATGATGTTCGTAAATTGATTGCACTGATTCCTTCGTTATCTCGATGTGCCTCGTCTGAGAGGACGATAATATTCTCATTTGTATTTTCGACATTTGGTCCGAGCTCACTGAATTTCTGGATCGTTGAGATAAAGATTCCTCGCTCCGAATTTTGAATCTTCTCTTCTAGATCTTTGCGAGATGTGACCCGTGTCACATTCTCGCCACCACAATTCATGAAGGTATCAAATATTTGATCATCCAGGTCGATTCGATCAACAAGGATAAAAACTTTGGGATTGTGAAGCAAAGTATCAAATCGAAGTTTCCATGCAGTGAAAAACATAGTCAAACTTTTCCCCGATCCTTGCGTGTGCCAAACGAGTCCGCGCTTTTTCTCTCCCTGTTTCACTCGCTCGATAATTTTATTTGTTGCTCGGAATTGCTGATACCTGGCGATCTTTTTTATTCGACCATCAGTCGTTTTTTCAAACACTATAAAATTAGAGATAATATCCAGTAGAGTCTCTTTGGTAAGGAGGGCTGCTATCGACATTTCTACATTTCCACCATGAAGAGTTTCTAGATCCTCGTCTTTCCATTGCAAGAAATGCTGGAGTGGTGAGTACGTCGCACCATACACTGTTTGAATACCGTCTGTTGCTATACTGAAGCAGTTTGGCCAAAAGAGCCGATGCGCATTCTTCTCGTAGCGTTTGAGCTGTCCGACGGCCTTGGAGTAGTCCACGAGAGTACTTGCAGTCGGACTTTTTGCTTCGATATCGATAAGAGGGATTCCATTGACGAAGATCATGATATCCGGACGGATATTTTCTAAATTACCTTCAAAGTAAAACTGATTCGTGACTACAAATTGATTGTTCTCTGGATTCCGCAAATCAATAACTTTGTAGTCTCTCATCTTGCCACTCACGGGATCTTTTAGATTAACGCCAGATCTATAGAGTCTCAGGAAGTCTTCGTTTGAGTCGATCTTCTTCACCTCTCGGAGTACACTTTGTGCCTCATCTTCAGAGATTTCATTGATTCGTTGTATTGCTACTAGGAGATGGGAAGAGATCAGAAATTCATTCTCAAACTCTCGAAGCTTGGAAAAAATTTCAGGCCTGATGTACTCATATCCAAGTGTGGCTGATATGAATTTAATGATGTGATTCTCGACGGTGTATTGTTCGTTAAATTTCATAATTATGCAAAGAATCTTTCCATCCCTCCCTCGATCATAAAATTAGTATATCCCTGGTTTGGAAAATACATATCTGTGATTTTTATTTGATCCACAACTCTAAATCTTTTAACATAATCCTGCGCTGATAATCCACCATTCGATACGATAGTAAGCTTTACATTGTCATGTAGATGCTCCTTCAACAAAGATAGTAAGTACTCGTCTTGCGCTCTCCAACCTATGACGAGAATTCGATCAGTTTCCTTTATTTGTTCAATCAAACTATCGATATGTGATTTAGGACAAATAAAATTCCCTTTTGTTCCGATAGGTATTGCGATTGCTGGTAAATAGTACAGCCATTGTCCTTCACGAAAACCATTTTCTTTGTGCTCACGATAGGCTTCGTTTAAGCTAAAAGAATCAATTGCCCTGTAGTTGAATCTTTTGATTACAATGGGAAAAACTTCGCGCTCTCTGTAGTCATCACTTCGAATCTCTGTATCAGACATGAAATATTCATAGACATCTCTTTTTAGTGAGTCGATTTTTGGAATATACCTCCAATTATGGGCGCCATGAATCTTAATAACTTTTATGGGTCCTGAAATATAGTCATCAATGTTGTTTCCTAAATTTATATTGCTAATATTTTTCTCGAATAGAGTGTCATAGTTGAAATTCACGACACATGCATTTCCACCGCGGTTGTTTATTTCATTAATCAGATGAAGATGATTGTTTGTATGTCTGAAATGATAAAAAGATACTTTATTTAGAAGTTCAGCTAAATAAAACCTTAAAGCCATTACTTGAGTTCTCGTGTTGTCTGGATAGTCTTGTTGAATCTGTGATAAATATTTTTCAAAATCGAAACTATTCTTTTGGTTTTTTACCAGATTATTGATTGTGGCAGCTAGTGGTTTGACATGTTCATAATTCCCTATTATTCTGCCAAATTTAGCCACATCAAATAGTTGATTTGTAAGAGGAGGTTGCCAGTCTTTCAACTCAAAAATGTCGTTATGACCTTCGTAGTCGGCGAGATTTTGAAAGTCATGTGAAGCGCCAGCACCAAGAATGATGAGTGGATGTGCCATATTAATTTATTTGGATTTTTTGACTAAAAATATCAGACATTAGTTTTTTTTTCAGTTGATTTAAATAGTTCTTTGCATCAATTTCAGTTTTAATTTTTTCTGATAAATAGTGGATACTGGTGACTATTTTTTTTTGTGTCCCGAGACTTTTTGGAATACGTATTTCAAAAGTGCGAATTTTTTCCATGGATAGACTCGATTGAGCTGTAGTACTAATGTTTTTTTTTATTTCATAATCAATCAGTGGGCTCATAAAGTATGTAAACAGATATTCTGGTAAAACTTTGTTTAAGCAGGATATTTTACAAACATTTGGACCCAAGTGAAACTTATTATTCTCTTCAATCAGTGCAACCGGACCGATAGTGCCAACGTATGAAAAAATCAAATCACCTTTAATCAATTGAGACCTTGGGAGTGCGTGAGAAACATTCAGAGGTATAGTTTTTGTATCGTTCAAATCTAGCGAGCCTTTCTTTATGTTTTTACCTCTCAATACTGTTATCTCTCCTTTGTCTCTATAGCTATTAAAATATTTTGTGAATTCGTACCCAGCTAGTTTTGTTATATTAGCGACGTCTCCCAATCTTACTAACTCCCATTGCTCCGTGAGCTCTACTCCCTTCTCTCTTGTGCCATTCAAATTTTCCGGTAATAGCACCTTCATTATTCCTTTTTTTAAGATCTCTGTTTTTTGAGTGATTTGATCGTTTTTTTCAATTTCTTCATCAACAGTTGATAATATTTTAGAAATTTTCTTTTGAATGATCTTAGGAGGTAGCGTGGCGACAATTTCATATACATCTTCTCTATTTAGGCCTGGAATTCCAGTTCCCCTATTCATTTTTTCTAACCCAAGTGTTTGAAGTAAGTAATAAGTCCATCGAAGATCTACGCCTTCATGATCGATAACATAATAGGTTGTATCTATTGGCCAAAAAGGTGAATCAGAAAATTCAATTTTCCCTATGCTTCCTTTTCTACCAACAACTAAACCTTTGGAGTTGATAAGCGCTATGTCATTATGTCCAACGATGCCGTTTGACCCATAGACAGGGATGTTTCCTTTCTTCCTTTTGTGTGTAGGAAGATTCTTCCCATACTCTAGTTTCAAAAATTCCCCAGTCTTAACTTTTTTCCAGGGTAGACTTGTATTTGGCATATTATTTCTTCTCATTTACGACCATATTGAGCTAGTGCTCGCAATGGTTTTTGGTTGATTTATTAGATTTCCTTTAATTTAGCTTCGCACTCTAGACTCAATTGTTCGATCATATCGGTGACTTCACCGATATGATATTTTGCCTATCTGTCGGTCCTTTTACTCGAGACGGAGAGTTGTGCAGGGTTGACAATAGGCAGTTTCAAGCTATAATTAAATCTGATCGGAAACGATCAAATTCGTTGGCTTAAGGGCTCCTCGCGGAGTCCTTTTTGCTATCTATAGCTGTTTGCTAATATCTGGCTGAATCTCCTTTGCGTTGCAGATGAAATTCCGAATTTTTTGAATATCAAAGATCTGCGCTTTTGTTGCTCCCAGCTCAATTGAGATCCGACGGGCCGTGGCAAAAATGACAACTTTCTTTTTATCTTTTAGTAACTGGGAGACGGGATCGGCGAAATCACTATCTCCTGACCAAAGGATAAAGTTATCTGTACCTCCAGCATCATAGTCATGGAGCATATCTCTACCGAGCTCGACATCAAAATTACATTTTCGATGCTCAATGTATGTGATACCTGAAAGGTTTAAATCCTTAAGCTTATCGTTAAGAAATTCTATGGTTTCAAGGGTGAAACGTCGAAGAAGCGGTTTTTTGATGAAGTTTGCCAAGATAGCGGGTGAATTATTTGGTATACCAGAAACATCTATGGGTAGACGCATGATCTTTACAGCTTTTGTTGTAACTGCATAGTTCATTTTAGTCAAATCGTTTATGAAATGAATAGAATCAGGGTTAGTTTCTAATGTTCCCTGATACAGTCGAACAACTGAAATTGCTGAGAATGAGTCACAGAATTGTTTTAACCTTTTCGGGTCAATGTGCCAACTGAGTTTTTCAGACCAATGCAACATATTCGCCCAGTCTAAATATATGTTCGTTGGTTTATCAAAAATTTTCTCAAGTTCTTTTATACGATCTGGATAAATTTGTGCTAGCTTTTTAAGTCGTTCTGTTTTTGCTTTAAACATATCCCAACTCCTTTATAAAGCTAGCTACTTTGGCATGAATTTGTTCGCGTTGTGTTTCCAGCTCTTGGAGCTCTTTCCACACTGCAGATACATCAATTTCCTCTACCTCATCGGTCGAATCAATGTAGCGTTTTATATTGAGGTTATACTCATTCTCGGCGATTTCTTTCACCTCGATGACACGTGCGTATTTCTCTACATCTTGATAGGCGTCATACGCACTGACAATCTTCTCGATATCTTGATTGCGGAGTGTGTTCTGATTTTTCCCTTCCGCAAAATCGCGCTCCGCATCGATCATGAGAATTTTGTTTTTCTTGTGATCAGGTTTATTTTTATTTAATATCCAGACAGCCACAGGGATTCCGGTTCCAAAGAAGAGCTTCGGTGGGAGAGATACGATTGTATCGATGAGGTCATTTCTTATGATTTGTTCGCGAATCCGTCCTTCACTGCCGCCACGGAATAGCACTCCATGAGGAAGGATTATTCCAGCCCGACCATTCATATTCATGGATTTGATGATGTGGAGCACAAAGGCAAAGTCGGCATTCTTTTGTGGAGGAAGCTCATATTCACTTGTCCTGCCATACTTATCATTGCGAAAGATCTCAAATTCCCAATCTTTAATCGAGTAAGGGGGATTTGCAACACAAATATCCCATGTTTGTAAGTTTCCTGAGTCGGTCAAGAACTGAGGATTTGCTAATGTGTCACCACGACGAATATCAGCACTATCGAGGCCATGCAAAAACATATTTATCTTTGCGATGGCAAAAGTACTGATATTAATTTCTTGTCCATAGAGATAGAGAGTTCGGGCGATCTGTTCTCCTGCTTTTTTTTTCAGATAAGCATATGCTTCGAGCAGAAACCCACCTGATCCCACCGTCGGATCATAGATGTGATCCTTCTGATGAGGCTTAAGGATTCCAATGATTGCTCTTTCTACCTCTCGAGGCGAATAAAATTCGCCGCCTTTTTTTCCTGCATCTGCTGCAAATTGACTAATGAGATACTCATATGCATCTCCAAGCAAATCTGAGCTGATATATGCACTCCCGAAGTTGTACTGCGAGAAATGATTGATCAGTCGCTGTAGTGTTTCATTTGGAAAACGATCTTTATTTGCAAAGTCGAGATCGGCAAATATTTTATCGAGTTTGGGACTATTGACGTTTGTCAGCTTATCGAAGATTTCATTGAGTTTCCCCCCAATATCTGAGGGAGTGTTTTCTAGTGTCGTCCACTTACAGTCGGCAGGGACCTGGAATCTGTGATTATAGTCAGCACGAGCAAGGTCTTTATCATGATACTCGTTGAGTACTACATCATATTCTTCATCCCAGACATCGCTAATTCGTTTGTAAAAAAGAAGACCGAAGATATATTTTTTGTAGTCACTGCTATCAATTTTCCCTCGCAGAATGTCTGCACTTTTCCATAGCATCTGTTTAAGCTCGGACAAGGTCATGGTGTGCGCACTGATCTGTGATAACAATCCACCAACGTCCGAATCAATCATTTTGGCGATTTCCTTCTGACGATAACGACGATCCTGTCTGGGTCCAACTCGGAGTGGTACCAGTGTTCCATTTCTCTCCCAGTTACGTAGGGTGTCAGCATGAATACCAAAAAGTTTGGCTACTTGTCCGATACTTAGAAGTGCTTTTTCTCTAGTTGCTTGTTCTGACATAGAACCCTACTATAGCGTGTAAAAAGCCAAAAACAAGTACAAATGTCACCGAATTCATAACATTTCATAGGTTTATGGGGAAAAGACGAATATTGTATTAGCAAAAACAGTTATTTATTTTGAATTACTGCCAATTTCTGAATTAATCATAGGTACCTTCATCTACTATCGTTTCTCGTCAGCTCAATATATCAGAGATCAAGTAACCCTTTTATTCTCCTGACTGCGTGTCTGTGCTTTGTACGGTACACACGAGAACGGTTGATGCGGTTTCTGTATCATCGATGACGACTGTGACATGCTCACCTGGTTTCAAATCCGATTTTGATGCGCCGCCGGATGCTGTTTTGATGAGTGTTTGATCGGTGAGGGTAATTGTTTGGTTGCTGCCTTTCCTGCTTTGAATCGTTATTCTGTTCTCTCCCACAGTGATTATCTGTCCGGTACCACCGGTACCGTTGCAGAGATCACGGTTTTGGGGGACAACCCCCTCCTGTGAGGTTTCCCCAGCATTCATCTGACCGCTGCCAACATCGACACCAGGATTGTGCTGCATATGAGCGAGTGGATACACAACGGTTCCATACACAACTGCAAGAGCCGCGATACCTAACGCTGTGGAAACGAGAATATTTTTATACTTTCCTTTATGTATCCAGGTGATGAGGATAGTGGCTGCGAAGTACCCAAGCATGACACCGAGTGCATTCAGCATCACATCGTCGATATCAAATATACCCACGTGCAACAGTGTTTGCAGTCCCTCGATTGCAAGACCGGAGGCTATGGCAAGAATGAGTGATTTTTTCCAGGTCAAGGTTGGGAAGACAAATGGAGCAAAGAAACCGACGGGGATGAGAAGAGCAATGTTTCCTACCAGGTTAATACCGGCGATGATGAGTCCTTTGTCACCAAACAAGTACGGTCCGATGGTTCGAAACGGGATAAAGTTGGCAGGATGACTGGCGTCTGTTCCGCCAAAATTTAACATCAGTGAGCCTATGTGAATTGTTGGTATGTCCTTATATACCATTATCTTTATGAGGAGGGCTGCATACGCAAGGAGGATACCGGCTGAAAGCATGCGCAGGTAGTGAGCTGTAACGCTTATGTTTTGATTGAGTGCGGTCTGATTCTGTTGGGTTGGAGATGTATTCATTATGAATTTGTACTGTATTGTTGTGACAGGATATCATTTGACGGGACAAAAATGAAACATAGAGATGGAAATGTGTTTGTGTCTACGAAGCTCCTCCTCGCAGAGGAAATCAGGGAGTGCTTTATCTAGAATGAGTGAGCAAATATGCTGCCACTTGTGTATTAAGGACACGTTCTCTTTCAGTATCCTGTTCAGTTTTTTCTCTTGTGGGTTTATTTTCGTAAAACTGAATGTTTAATTGATCTTCTTTCACTGACACGTTCCATTTCCAACTTAAACCTGCCACTCTTTCTAAATCCCACATGAGTGAACCAGAATGGAAAATTTCTACTATTCTTTCTGGATCATCTAACAAAAGTGCCTGAATGAATGGATAGTTTGTTTTAGATTCTTGGATGTCTTTAACTCTTTGTTCTGTGTAAATAAGTTGAGCCACTAAAAAAAGTAATTCATTAACATGTTGGGGCGTAATTTCTTCGCGCTTCATGTCTTTACTTTAACATAAATTTGAAGGTTCGAGCCTCCACGTCGGGGTATCTAAAGTTAGAACCAACATTTAATGAATTTTCTTGAGGGAAATGAAGTTCCAGCGCAAACTGCTCCCCGTCGTGGAGGAAATGAGGAACCGCGTCGGTTTATTTTCAAGCCTTTTTTGTAGAAACAACTCTCGTATTAGAAATTGAATCATGCAGACCAACGGGAAGAAAAACAAAACTAAATTGTTCAAAAGGGATACAACGTACTAAACTTCGTATAATCAGTTGTCGTATAGTTGGTTTTTTACCTTTTAAATCAACCACTCTTGTTTTTGTTACAACTTTACCCAATGTTTTACCAAATAGAATTTCAGATATAGTGAAATAGAAAAAGAACACAGGAATGTATAAAAAAAGTATTTCTCCCAGTGGTTTTAAGTAGAAACTGTTTAAGACTAAGGGAAGTTGTATTGCGATTACCACTGCTCTAACTGCGGCTATATCGATTACATAGTTCATGATTCTTTCTACTCTAGGAGCTAGAAAAATTGTTTTTGTTGGTATCTTTTTCATTCTTACATTATAGCAGGAGCTCGTGCTTCGATTTTGATTCGGCGTGTTCTTACTGCAAATGAATTCAGTTCTTAAATTCATTTAGAGTGAATTTGAAAGAAATTCAAACGATTCAAAAAAATCTTTCCCCACCTCACTCGAGTCTGAACTAGAAAGCGTCATAAGAGTATATCTTTTCGTTCCTTGTTCAAACATCATGATATGGAAGTAATATTTATTTGGAGTGTTCACTAACCGAGCTTCCAGGGCAGGCTTATTCTTAAAAGTTACTTCATTTGTGCTCAAGAGAGTCGTGTCTTTATCTTTGAGCGCTTCAATTCCTGCGTGGGACCTTTCTTGTGTAGTTCCATCCTCAATCATTTCTTTGGGTAAGGTCATCACATTTACTGTGTAACTCGTCTCATTCTGATCATCAGTAGTTACTGATTCATATGAGTTGTATGGAACTTTAATAAGAGCAAGAAAAGTTTTGTACCCTGATTGTTCTTTTGGAGTGCTGGGAAATTGAATTTTAAAATTGTCGGTAGTTGAAGAAAATGGACTGGGAACGGCTGTAGCTGAAGATTCTGGAATTGTTTGTGAAAGCAGTTGTTTTGCTCTTTGTTGTGCAGCAAAAAAAGCATTTAAAATACTATAAATAAATAGTGCGAGAATCCCAAGAGTAACTGGCCAATTCGACTTAGCTTTTTGTATGACATTTCTCATGACCTGATTATATCAGGTCTACATTCCTAGAGCCAAGACTAAAGTGCGACCTCTCGTTCCAAATAGACTTAGGAGTACACTCATTTTTCTCATTTCTCTTTTTTTTGCATGAACAAGAGGAGTATTAAAATGAGGCTAAAATATTGGCTTAGACTGAAGGAGCAGAAAACCTACTATTTAGCTTCTTTGTCAGGTTGAAAGAGACCGAAGGTATTCCCCTCGGTATCAAGAAAGTATCCTTGCCAACACACACCCGGGACGGCAAATTTTTCCAGTGCAACTACTCCACCATTTTTCAAGATTTTTTCTGCACAGACATCAAAATCTACCACTTCAATAGAACAGGTATAGGCATTCGTTCCAGTTGGAGGTTTTGGTGCTGGTGCAGGACGCTTTAGTAGTCCTCCATTTATTCCCGCTTCCGTTATTCGCCAATAGTCAATTGCAAGGGCATCGTCTTTGGTGAATTTCCAATCAAAAATTTGTACATAAAAATTGACTGCTCTAGTGGGATCATCTGCTTGGATTTCAAAATAGTGTACTGAATTCATACTGTGATTATAGTGAAAATGAACGTGTTGCGCTTCTCCTTTTATTTTTTGATATCTCCTCTAAATATCCACTGAACTCCATACTTGTCATAGAACTGTCCATACGTTCCAAATGGCATGTCATGCAACTCTTGTAATCTTGTATTATTTTTTCCATCCTTGAGTTTGTCAAAAACTGTCTGTAACTCATTGGAGGTTTTTCCAATAACGAAAATTGCGAAGGTATTGCCTTGCACTGGATCAAAGTCTGGAGAAGCCATCCAGTCAGTGGCTGATATTTCCAAGCTGCCACTTTTTAACTGCGCATTTATAATCTTGTTGTGTTTTTCTTTTGGAAATTGGTCTTTCATTGGGGTATCACCGAGCTTTGTGAGAGTGAGCTCTCCGCCAAGACATTTGTGATAAAAAGTCATTACTTCGGCACAATTACCATCAAAGAGAAGAAATGGGGTACATCGTAAAGTGTGTTTCATTGTTAATTAGCATAGTAAAATTATTTAAATATAAAACAATGAATTGGTAAGAAGTTTGTAAAATTTAGGACATCCAACTGAAGTTGAAAAGAAATTGAGGCTAAAATATTTGGTTCCCTGTGGAGAAGAAATCAGGGGCTGTTTTAGGGTGTAAATAAAGAACAAGCGGATTCAGGAGTGAATCCGCTTTGTTGATCGAGCTAGTCAGCACGATCAGAATCGGGTTGAACATACGTCTCTCTGCACCCCTTGTGGGTACATCTCACACGTATAACCTTCCCTTGTTTTCGAGACCACGAATTGTGACGATTGCTATCATCACTTTTCACCGCCCTAGCAATATATGCTTCAGGAGTAATCCTCTCTTCCTCCGTGAGAAGGTGTAGAAGACGCGCGGTCTCATCGTCAATAACAATTGTTTGGGGCATTTCTGCCTCCTTGTATATGGAGCGATAAGGGTAATTATAGACTAAGTTTGGAGGAAATCAATACTATAGGCCTAATTACTCTCCATCGGAGCTGAACGTGTCTGATATATGAAATTCTTGATATACTGTCTGAATGAAGAAAATCATTGGAGTTGCTCTCGTGTGTCTGTCTGTTGTAACTGTGGCACTGTTTCATCGTTCCTTCTGTCTGCAAGTAGATGCGAAAGAATGCGCACAAGGGACCAGTGTTGAACCTATGTCCGAAAGTCAGTTGGCACCCGGATATTATACGTATTCTTCAAGTGAAATTGAGGCAGCTCGGCAAAGAGGTGATCGAGTGGTATTGTATTTTTGGGCACCATGGTGTTCGACATGTACCTCCCTCGATTTAGATATCAAGCAAAAGAAAACCATGGTACCTCCTGGAGTTGCGGTGATGCGCATAGACTACGATTCAGCTAGAGAGTTGAAACGACAATACAATGTCGTGACTCAGCATACCTTTGTCCAAATCGACTCAAAAGGGAAAGAATTGTCTTCTTGGGTCGGGGGTGATTTCGAAAATTTCTCTAAATATTTACAATAAAACAAGAACTGTGGAAAATGACGGACTGTCAGAATTTAATCTGCTGAACATGTCTCGTCAATTTTAGGAATGTCTACATAAAAAAGCCAAAATGATTCCCATCCATAGAGGGAACGCGGGATTATTCTATATCGTTCGTTCCTCAACTCTCGTATAGTTGAGATCTAAGTCTTTTTCCCATGTTGTACCATCCGTACAGAGTTCTCCCTTCCCGACAATGGATTGTTTGTCTTTCGAAATGGTGAAACTGTATCGTTGAGAGAAACCTGGCTCATCACGCCACCACTTAAACGTGTTGCCTTTCATGCTTACCTGACAAATACGTGAAACTCCTCGTTCGTCATAGTACAGCATTGAATATGTTCCTAATTTTCCGTCTGCTCCAATGATCGCCATCCCATCTGGGAACTTGGGATGATCGACACTGGCGCGCATGATGATGAAAGCGCTTGATTCATGCCATTGGAAAGAAGCCTTACCATGAAGGATAGTGTCAGGAAACTGGCTGTGTGAACCTGTGGTAGTCCAAATTCCGATAAATGGTTCAAAAATGTTTAAATATGGATTTGGGGGAAATTTTGTCATACGAAAAGTATAGCAAAAGTGTACGTGTCTGTGATGACCCATGGTCATGCCTATCATGTCTGCAAATAGATTCTGACATCCTCTACGATTCCCTGCAAACAGACGAACAACTAAAAACTGATGCATAAATCAACCTAAATAGCTTAATTTCTTAGAATATTTATTCGTCTTTTACTCGCACTGCTGATGCAATTTGGTCTGCAAAAGAATTAATTTTATCTCTGAAATGTACCATTAGTTCTGTCTGTGGAAGCTGTTCACAAACAAATCTTCCGTATTTTTGAATATGCTCAGGATTTGTAGGGTCTTGTAAACCTGTTTCTGGGCAAGTATGTTGCCCGAATTTCCACCAAGGAGGTGAAAGTTCACCAATACCCACACCTACCGCATCTTTTGCTCCGTTTTTTAAATTGACGTATAACATCCGCGATACTGTCTGCGCAGAATCGACAACATCGTCAATGACCAACACAGATTTTCCCTGAATGAATGTGCCAAATGCCTTTTTAAAATCATCGACAGCAATCTTTCTTTCATGCATATACACCGCCTTTTCTTTCCTTGAGGTAAGATAGCATCCTAAGTCAAATATTTCTGGATGTGGATAAATAGAAAGAGGCTATGGACCAGGGATATTAAGCTTTTCCCAGACCCTAGAAAGTATCCAGTCATGGGGCACAGCAGATTTCGCAAGAAATTGAAGAACAGATCCTTCTTTATCCTGACATATTGTTAAAATGGTATTCAGCAATTTTATGACATCTTTCGCCATTCTGCGTTCCGAATCAACATCAAAAAAATCACCCTTGAATTCTTTTACATCCACGCTATATGGTGAAGAAAATATTCTTTTCTCTTTTTTTAATGTTAGGGAAAAAGAGGGAAATAGTTTTAGTATCCCTGCTTTTTCTTCGAATTGTCGAATTGAATAGATATCTTTTGTGAACGAGTTTACTGGAAGTAACTCACTTTTTTGTATTTGTTCTGATCTCATACACTCTATTTAATACTAGGTAGAGAAAAAAAGAAAACTTCTATGATCAAAATCGGCTCTGACGTCCTCCGACTCGAGCCCTGCAAAATCCTTTTCTTCGAGTGAAAAAATGGGACACATGGAAGGCTAGAACTCAGTTAGACCACTGAGAACATTTATTTGGAATGTCTTTTCGCAATCCATTCTTTAAGCATCAAAATAAGTTGGTCAGAATCGACTGGTAACTCTTTGTTAGGTTGATCAGATTCAATGATTTTTTTCTCTTTCCTATCATAAAGTAAAAAACCCGCGATGAGTACGCATCGTATACTGTCACCGTCCTTAACAGGTATTAGGTGGATGCTACCAATATCGTAATCACGATCTGCAATCTCAAATAGCCTGGAATAAGCGTATCGGTTCGTGCTGTCCATTAATGCAGGTACCCCGAGGGTTTTTGGTATGTTGAAAGAGAAAGGAAGAGGAGTATAGCTGTCAGGTATTCGTGGGTTCTCCGTTACAGAATACCCTCCTTCTCTCAGGGAGGCGAAAACAGAATCAATCAAACCTTGAGCGGAATCCATTAATTTATCCAATTTGTATTCTAAGTCCTTTTTTCTCTGAAGCTCTTCTTCTTTCTGCGTTTTTCCGTCTTGCTCACTCTCCTTAATCCAACTCATATTTCTCCTAAAATTTATAGTTACGGTATCCTATACCCGTCTAGAAGTTACGTCAAATAGGCCCTTAACTGATTTTTAAATTGATACAAAGAAAGGTTCAAAAATGTTTAAATGTGGGTTTGGGGGAAATTTTTTCATGCTATAGAGTATATCAAACGTTCAAGTCTCTATGACGTGGTACTCAGAGTTAGAATATATTATACTCAGGTTTGATTATGAATTTAAAAAATGAAAGTTACGTTATCTTGATGGGAACGAAAAATTTCACTGAGAAGTATTATAAAGACGAAAAAGGATGGGTGAAAGTTTCGGCCAAAGGCAAGGTTTTTAGGATGAGCGCAGAACAAGTTCTCAATCATCTCTTACCTGCAGTTGCGGGTGTCAAACCAAACGTGCTACTAAAGGTTGAACATATAGACCAAGCGACAGAGAACCATTGATACTAGGTATCTTGCACTCCTCCGTGGAGGAACTGCTTTCAATTCTCATTGCTACCGACTTTCAGAGCCACTGCGACACAATGTTTACAAAAAATATCATGATTTTTAGGATTACCGCTACAATGCCAGAAGAGTTTTCCCTGTTTAACTGACAACCACACATGTCGACGTGAACCACCGCCACTCTTCACATCACCGACTAATCCACCTGCCCATGCCTCAACTCCATTTGTATCACTGGCAATCAACTCCACACCCCCTCTCTGAAAAATCTTTGTGCCATAGTGAATGTTTGATTGTATGGCTATTTCTGTAAGAGGGCTATCATGTAGGAGTTGTTTCAATGTTTTTTCCATACCAACATTCTAACGGATTGGTGAGGAATGTTTTGTTTAGAATTTGCCACTCGACATCAAATATAGTCGTTTTAGACGATCGCTCTCCACTTTCAGGGTTTTTCACATGGGAAACTTACCAACCTCCAACCGGATATTCTTTGATTTAGTCCATTGCTTGATTAAGAAGCTCTGGACTCACCTGTCCGTTTTTAAGACATGATATTCTATAGAGTGTTTACCTCTACTATTTAACAGTTGTTTTTAACACTTAAACTATTAGACTACTACAATGCTAGGTTAAATAGTACCAAGAGGAGATATATGAAAGAAACCAAACCAAATCCAAGTGATTTTATTGAAGAACAGAGATTAAGATTACGCAAAGCAATATTAGAAACAAATGCAGATATGGAATCCCGAATCATTGCTGACGTGATTGAGAAATATGGTGCTCAATATGCTCGACAATGGAGAATGGTTGTAGCTGAAGAGCTTGGGCAACAACGAATAGAACAGTCAACAAAAGAAATGCTCAAAGGTTATTCAGAATAGGCGTTCGTTTTGAATACAAATCTCATTTGTCACTGCAAATTATGTTGCTTGCCAACTGGATTGGCATATGACGAGCGGATGGAGACAGTGAAACAAACAAATACTTCAAACCTTTGGAAACTTTCTCAGAGTTCTTTTCAATCATGCTAGCTGATGAGAAAGAAATTGGGATTTTTTGCCGTAGGCTTAGGGACAGCGCACTTAAACCTAGAATAGACAACGAGTGAACATATCAATAGCCAAAAACTCTTATTAATTTAACGATTTATGCTTAGAATAACAAATGCTTAAATAAGCAAAACGTCTATGTTCATTCTTTTTAATATTTCTATTCCTTTTCCTATATGTGAAGGTTTCTTAGAAATCACGCGTTTCATTCTAGCTTGATGAATAGCTATTGCACATTCTTTGCAAGGCGGGATGGAGACATACATACTCGCACCTGTAAGATCAATATCATGAGTGGAAGCATTTCTAATTGCTATAAACTCAGCGTGCAAACACTTACATTCTCGTCGTTTTTCTCCCGAAGCCAATATACCTAAGAATCTCTGTTTACATCTTACACAGCCACCTTCACCACATTTCAAATCAGAGAAGGTATCATTATGACCAGATGACAATATTTCTTCGTTTAGACAAATAACTGCACCGACTTTTTTACTTAAACAAGTGCTTTTTTTGGATTCATCTTCAGCAATTTTCAAAAATTTACTGTCGCTTGTAAAAACCCGTTGTTTAATTGACACTTACGATTCTTTCTTTCCAATTAAGGTGTTTTGGCAAAAATTACAGAAATTACTCTTTAATGGGAATAGATCTTTATTAGTATTATTTCTAATAATGCTCTCATTCAATTGTAGCTGATCAATCTCGCTTAAGTCATCTATTGGTGGCATAGTGATAATCTTATTTTCATTGGGACTTCTTATTATTGACTCGACCATTTCAAAATTCCTTTTATAGATATGACTACTTGTAGAAAAATGGTGATACATGCCAAGTTGCAATTGTGGATAATGTGCCCGCAATTCGATAAGCATCTTTTCTTGAAAGAGAGTGAAAGCAAAAACGTCATTTGCAAATCCAAGAATCAAATCATTGCTTCGCATATTCACAGAAAGATAGAGCCTTTCGTTCCGGATAAAAAATTGTAAAAATGCGGTACAAAGAAAGTCTTTAGTAGGTTTTAGCATATCTCGTGGAGAGATGAGCATAATGACTGCTCTTCGCGATTCTTTATCTATAACGAGTTCTTTTATCACGAAATCCCACTGATTGACCGAATGTTCTGTATTATTTCCAAAAATTCTATATCCATATGCTGAGTTAACGGTTTTCCCATCGTCGCTCACTTTTTTCCAAAATTTAGAATAAAACGATATTTCTTCCAAGCTGTTAGATCCTCGCTCATACCACAGCCATTCGGCGATACCGTACCTAAGGGAGAAACCACGATATTTATTTGTGATAATTCTTTGACTTGGATCAGATATTGTTACGTGTGTGCAAATAATCTCTCTAGTATCTTCACCTCTTGGCGAGACAATAAAATCTGGATTCTCGTAGGCATCCTTCAATATCTCGAGGAATGCCTCGTTCGTAGTCGTTGCAAAGTAAGATCTGTTTTTATTCATAACCAAGTAAAGCATTATACCTCTCAATAGTGGTATTTAAACTTTGAGGTAAGTTTGGCAACCTGTTATCTTCATCATACCTGTTTTGTACAATTAGCTGAGGAGCCTCTATACCAAGCCAATCAAATATTTTTTGTAATGCGTCTGTAGGCTGTCTCAATAAATCCTCAAAGGGTATGTGAACCATTTGTACATGATTGCTCTGTTCCATAATTGCTGAAATATGTCTCCCCCAAAATATTGCCGGATCATCTGTAGAATCACTCTCTGTGAAGTATTTAAAACCATTTGTCGCTATTGATTGTGAGGCCGCATATCCATTGCGGTGTATATGAATAAAATATGCACTATTGTTGAAAATGTGTTGAAGTTGTGGAATTCGAAAACTATTAAAAGGAGATTTAGATAAAAAGAAAGGTGATTCAAAAGCTTGAGCATGCTCTGAGGCAGCCATTACAAGTGATTCAGGATTCTTGATAACAGGCTCACTCAGCAGATACTGATGCGTTCGAAGCTGTGAGTAAGAGGTTATATATCTGTTAAAGATGTGTTCTGATTCATCGGGAATTACCGTATCGGTTAACAACCTTAGTTTTTTTGAATCTTGGGTTAAAATTTCTGATCCAGAACTTTGAAAATGTTTCCGCCCATCTAAATGTGACAAATTATACGATGACCATACATGATGAGAGAAATTAGTAAAATACGAAAAGCAGCGTTGAAATGATAACAAATTGAACAAGTGGGTGGTTCCAGACCGAGGACTTCCTACAATAAAAATATTTTTCTCAGGGGCTGTTGGTGGGCTAATTCTGCCTTTGTGTTCAAGTCTAGCGTTCATTTGTCCCTGCAAGTCAATTCTTTCTCGTTCAGCAATTAAAGATATATCAAGATAGCTGCTTCCATGTTGAGCCATTAAATCAAGATATTTGACTATTTCCGCGTGTGTTTCTTTAGCAACTCCTCCTGACAATGACCTTCCTTCTAATTCTTCGATTAAGACATGTTCTTCAAGATTTTCACTAAAGCGATAAATTCTTCTTTTCGCTAGTGCAATATCCGCCCTGAGTTGACGAATATTCTCGGGGACAAGCGCTTGTTCAGATGTGGGAGTAAAACGAATAATTTCACTCATATATCAGATGATTTTACTCTCTTGTAATAATTTACTGGTTAAACGCAAAAGATAATTTGCATCAGTCTCCGAAGTGTTCGGATTGAGTCGTATGGCACTTATGCAAGAGTTCGCTACAACAATTGGTAAAACAGCTTCATATTCGCTTAGCTGGCCTAGTAATGTTGCGTTACGAACACCTGAGAGGAACTTCTTCAATAACGGATAGATCTCTATATTTGGATCGGTGTATTGAAACTTGATCAACTGAGCAAAATCAGCCAGAATGAATGAGGGAACAACATAGTCGAAATCTATCATTGATACATTATCCTCATGAAAAACCCAGTTTTCTGGTTTAGCGTCTTTGAATAATGCGGGGAAAAATAACGATTCGAGTGCCCTTAAATTTTTTTCATACTGAGGCATACATACATCGGCTCCAGTTTTTCTGCTAAAGAACAAAACATTCTCTCGTACTTTGTTAATGTAGTCACCACGTGTGTTCCCCTTTGTCGAGTCCAATGGAAATAATTTCTGAAACGAAATGAGTTGGTTAATACAGACATTTAACTCACCGTTCGATAAATATCGTTTGACTAAACCTGAGATGCCTTTCATCCTTATACTATTTTGCTCACCATTCACTTCAAGAATCGATGGCGTACGTATCCCTTGTGACGAACAAGCATTGAGATAATATGCTTCACACTGAAATCTATCTTTGCTCGCATATTTTTTGATAATAACTAAATACTCTTTGTCCTTTTGTACAGTCACAGTATTTACATTGCTTTGAACTGTCATATTTATCTCAATTCCTGGAATGCATGTAAAATTGAATCAATCTGTCTCTCCTGAGAAAAAATTTGAGCAATGGAAAACAACTCAAGCAACAAGTCCGTAATCTTTTTACCAGAACGAGTAAGAATCCAATCTATTCCTTCAAGAACATCTTTGTCGTCTGCAACAATTAGCTCTGCAGGGAACATTTGGGTAACGTCTCCATATTCTTTTGGTACGAACGGAATACAAAGACCCCAAAGTGATTCAAATAATCGTTGTGTCATCTGTCCGCTTTTATAGTATCTTTCAGGAGCAATTAGAACTGTCGTTAGAGATTGCTCGTATAACCCGTGTACTCTTTCGAAACCAATTCTTCCATGAAAATCAGCATTAAGGAATTGATTTGGATCCCACTTTCCATAAATTTGTGCCGGTGGAGTCAATAATTTCGATGGCCTGTCATAGTATTTATTGAAACTTTCATCTCTTTCATATTGATTACCAATATATATTAACTTAATCGATCTGGTCATTGTCTGATAATCGTTTATTCGTTCTACCGCCTGACCTGTTCTACGTGCATCCATTGGGAAAAGCAGCTGCCTTCTCCCTTCCCGTGGGTTTAAAGAAGGTTCGAAAACAGTTACCCTGTTTTGAGATAAAATTTCGGCATCAACAGGTAATTTTTGATCCTTATCCCAAATGAGAATCGGTACATCTTGCGATACATAATACTCTAATATCTCTGTTTGACGATCAAGATCTGGCATATAAAGCTTGTCTGTTTTTTCTATTCCGACGTTCCTGCCAGGGATCGGCCACCTATATTCTAAAAATACGAAGTCAAGATCGGGAAACTTGTCACTAAATGACAAGCTCGATTTACTAAAATCTTCGCCAGCCTCCTCCAGATCTCGATTTTTCTGCAACATTCTTACTGATGCTCCTTGTGCAATTAATCCGTCAATGAGTGTGAATCTATGACTACGACCACCATCAGGCGTATTCTCTATTCCGTTCCCTAAAAATCCCCAACAACTATATCCAACTTCAATTTTTGATGACATATAGGACTTCTATATATTTATCTATAAACATTTTTTTTCTGGAAATTTCTTTCAGCCAAGCTAATTTATACTCTTCATTTTTGTCAGATGACAAGACACCTGACAAGTTGTATCTTGGCGTGGATAAAACATAATCTAAAACATTTTTAGGAGATTCAACAAAAACTTGAGTTTCCATCAAATATGAATCTATAGAGTATTCTCCTTCCGGAAAACTTTTTCTTAAGATCGTTTCACCATTCTCATAACAAAAATGCTCTTCATCACGTGTTGAAGAAATGCTTTTCCCAGTCGTTTGAAAATTAAATAGTCTGTACGAAATTTCTTTAAAAATCCTTTCCATCTCTGGGAAAGTGGCCTTTGATTTCGTTGTGATGAAAATGACATGCTTTTTATTTAAATTCTGTTTTAATCCTTTAAAAAAAAGCTTGTGGTTATTGATGTGGTAAAGCATGTGCATCAAGATCGCAATATCAAACTTGGCTACATACTCTGGCCAGATGTTATCCGAATAGATTCTATAATCCAGCTCTTTGCATTCAAGACATGAGTTATGCTTTACAATATCTAGAGCAGCATAGTGGTTGTCTGGATATGCATCCATAAGCTGACGAATAAAAGAGCAGTTCCCAGCGCCAACATCAATGATGCTCTTTTTTTTAGGTTCACCCAGCTGGTCGAGCAATAGATCTCTTATTGAAAATTTTCTATTTGAGTACCTTTTCAAAAACTGACCTCTCGAGATAATCTGATGATCATTTGTATACAGATCGACTAAAAATGATGGATCTTGGAAAGTACTCATTCGTTACTTTTCTATTAGTATTTTTTCATTAAAGATGATTGCATCCATCGCCGATGAGTAAAAAGTCTGCAGTGCCTCAGTTGGGGTATTAGCAATGGGAAACCCGCGCAAGTTCATTGAGGTATTAATAAGCAAAGGAACACCAGTTTTGGTCTCAAAACTCTCTAATAAATTAGTTAGAAAATCATCACTTTCATTTATGATTTGAATCCTACAAGTCCCATCTTCATGAACCAGAGAAGGTATTTTTTTTATCCAATCTTTTTTAACTTCGTAGACATAGGTCATATAGGGACCTTCTTTATATTTGCTGTTGTGTACGAGGAAACAATCAATCTTCTTGGGCAACGCAAAACCACCATATGGTCTGAAATGCTCTCGAAATTTAACTTTGTCATTCAAGTGATCTCTCATTTTAATTGAGATAGGACTAGCCAAAATGCTGCGATTACAAAGAGCGCGTGGACCACATTCCATTCTTCCCCGAAAGAGACCTACGACCTTGTTCTCCGATAGTTTTTCAACACAATACTTTACCGGACTATTGAGAATTTTGTATGCTATCTGGTTATTTTTTAGAATAGAAATAATACTTTCTGTTTCATAGTCAGGACCAAGAAAAGCACTATCGGTCGTTTCTGGAAGCTTACCTAAAAGCTTATAATGCAAATTTACGGCGGCTCCAATGGAACATCCCGCGTCATGAGGAATCGGAGGGACAAAAAAATGATGATTAGTATATTTATTTGTAGCCAATCCATTCATTACACTGTTTTGTGCCACACCACCGGTGAGAACAATGTTTTTTGTATAACGAGACAGATAATCGAGTTGATGAAACTCAATTGTTTCGAGTGAGGCTTGCAAAGCGTGGGCGATGTCAAAATGAATTTGTTTCAACTTATCTCTACTCTTGCGTGCAAATCCAAAGGTTTGGTAAAATTTCTTGCTTAATCGCTTTCCTTTGGGTTGGAAACTACGCTTGCTTATTAAATTATTACATAATTTGAACTTTCCATTACCTTTGAGATCAAACCCTTTTCTAAAAAAACCTGTATACTTATTTGTTCCATAGCTTGCCAATGCCATGACCCGTCCTTCCCCTTCTCCTCTCTTAAAGCCCAAGAATTCGGTTACTGCACCATACAGATAGCCTAATGAATGGGGATCATGCTGAACGATTAAGTTGTGTTCAACAATTTCGCCCTCATCTAATTGAAATTTTGTAGCCAAAGTACTAATACTTTCTCCTACGCTGTCGTTTGAAAGTACAATACATTCTGAAAAGCCTGAAGCATAATACCCATACCAAATATGAGTAAGATGATGATTCATAAAGTAGACTTTGGCGGTGCTATTGCCAAGATACCTATTCAGAAGATATGCATTCGTTACAAATCCAAGCAGCCAAACAATTTCAAAGTAGAATCTTCCACTCAAGAAAATGGAAGGGTCGATAAAAAGCATGAATGGATTGTTATTCAAAAAATAGGCTGCAATACATTCTTTAGGATTAAAGTAGAAAGCGACATCAGTCACATCTTGAATAGTACACTTTGATTTCTGCAAACAATAGTCAATGGACAGTGTGGGAAAAGCCCCTGTATGTTTGACACCGTTGAATCTTTCTTCTTCACAAAATGCAACCAGTTTATTATCCATAATAAGGCAGGCTGAAGAATCATGATTGAAAGCTACAATACCAAGAATTATGTTTTTTTTCATATTTGCTTCTGACTAAAATCATTGTCAAAAATATTTTGAGCAATTTCCTCATAGTTATTATTATCAAGATTCACAATTTCCGTATTGATAGAGCCACTAAATTGATGAGCAAAATTCACAATGTTTTCTTGCCATAAAATATAATCCGAGCAAACTGTTTTGATTCCACCACGAGCATTAATATAGTCAGCCCAACCTTTATTCCTATGCTTCAGTGTCTGGGAAACATTCTTTTCAATATTTTGCGAACTAAGCGTAAAAATGTATTGTTTTATATTCATTTTATTCATGTGTTTAAAATGTTTGGCAATTTTTTTCAAGCCATAGCCCTCTACAAGACTGGGTTGAGTTGCTAAATATGTAAGGATAAATCTTTCTATCGTAACAAAAGCTTCCGCCCCTCTTGGATCGAGAGCAAACTTGGAACGAATAAGCATTTTATGATATACGTCTAAACTTTTGATAAGAGTGGTTATGTGTTTTTGTACCATTAATCCACTTATTTCATGATTTTCGACAGCCTGCTCAAGCATCCTTTGAGTGTAATGCTCACTAATAAAAAGTTTGGAAGAAGAGAACTTATTCTCAAGAATTTTATTCTGTAAGATTTTTAATACAGATGTTTTGCCCGCTGAGGCAACTCCATCAATAATGATGCCTTGCATATAAATATACTTTCAGAGTTGTTGAATATTATTCCTCATTATTAAATTGCCGTAATATTACCACATTTTCCCGAATACGATTCGTGTGATTTGACGTCTCTGGGTAGCCGCTTAATATGGTCCGTCACCTCAGGTTTTTTAAAATAAATCCGACAAATCTGACCCAAACATTCACTGGAATCAAATTATTAGTATGAGAAATAAGTTAGCACATGAATATTGGGATATTGATAAAGAGATCGTTTGGATTGCTGCTACAACAGCGGCACCAGCTCTAAAAGAACAACTCTTAGATTTGCAAAGTAGAATTGGACAGTAAATAGGTTCGCACATCCTCCCGTATTGCGTGCATACTAAGAGAAATGAAAGGCTTGCCCAAACTTATTATTTCCGTCGTTGGCTGTGAGACTATCGGGTTCTTAGGAACACCGTTTACCATCTCTGCCATTCCCACTTGGTACGTGACACTGAACAAACCATTCTTTGCTCCACCGAGTTGGATTTTTGGACCGGTCTGGACGATTTTGTACTTATTCATGGGAGTATCGTTGTACCTGATTTGGAAACAAGGCTATCAAAAAAAAAGAGTGAAGATTGCTTGTCTGTTTTTTCTGGCACAACTTGGTCTAAACTTTATCTGGTCTCCAATTTTCTTTGGGCTACGAGCGCCACTGTTGGGATTAGTGGTGATTGTGGCAATGTGGGTGTTTATTGTGATGACGATGAGAAAGTTCTATCCACTCTCAAAACCGGCATTCTATCTACTCGTACCGTATCTGCTGTGGGTGAGCTTCGCAACTCTGCTGAATGCGGCTATAGTTCTCTTAAATTAATGAAAGGAAACATCTATGACTGGATTTGTACAAAATATTGAAAAAATAACGCTAGCAAATGAGTATTTTCGGCAAGTTCTCTACACAGGTCAACACGCACAACTGGTAGTGATGTCACTGAAACCACAAGAAGATATTGGAGTAGAGGTGCACGAAATTGTTGATCAATTCCTACGCGTTGAAGTGGGTGAAGGCAAAGTCATTATGAATGGTGAAGAACATATTGTTACCGATGGTGACGCCTTTGTGGTTCCAGCCGGAACGCAACACAACGTCATCAATACGTCTTCGGAAAAACCTCTCAAACTCTACACAGTGTATTCTCCACCGCACCACAAGGATGGCACTGTACACAAAACCAAACAGGAAGCTGAAAGCGACAAAGAGAATCACTTATAAATCTGGTGTTTTTTGAATCAAGCAATTGCGAAATGATGTTGGCAAGTTCTCTGCATCGGTGAGCACATGCAAAAGTGGAATGAGATCAAGGAGCTACAAAAAACTCTAACGTAAGTGATAGTTTAGCTGATGACTGTATGATTATTTGAAATGAAGTGTTCGTAAAATAAATGCGATAAATCTCTTTAATATTGAAGCTTCTGGAGATCGAGCCAAAACATATAGACTTGGGGATGATTCCGGTGGATTCGTTACTTCCGCAAATGTTTTGTTTCGTGGAGGAGTTTATCTGTGACCACGAGCTTCAGATTTCTTTTTATCGAAGATGCCGAATACTATTTTTTTGACATGGGTGAACACGACGAAATATATAAATAGGTTCTGACATCCTCCAGCTCAAGTTTTGCAAATTAATCATCGAATGAAAGCAGATCGTCAATAGACAGAGAGTTTGGATCTTTCCCAAGTTTATTTACAATGTTGGCCCTAAGTATTTCACCTTCTTTCTCCATTTGAACGGTACCTTCTTCCAGTTCTTCTTGTGCCTGTCGATCTTCTACAGCCATCTCTTCCTCTGTAGGATTTGTGTTTTGTATACGCGTAAAGATAAATAAGCTGTCCCCTGAGATCTCACTTTTAAACTGTGTATTTGACTTGTCATCTGACAAAAAAGCGGCGGAAATAGCTGGGGCATTCTCAAAAAAGAGGTGTATGTCAGCGTTCATTTTTTCGTTTGAATTGCCTGTCACAATACCCACGCATTCAAAATCAGGATTAGAAGCAATATTTCTGGCATTCCATTGATAATTATTTGCGAGTACGTATCCGCCAACTTTAAGTTGGAGTACGGCTCGTTGTTCATTGAAGGCAGCATTGCTCAAGACGACAATATCAAGTGGAGCGTCAGGTCTAAAAGCATCCACTGAAGCCACGTGAGTCTCAAACCCCTTTTGCTCCAGAGGAAGCAGGCCGTTCGGGTCAGTATCTACGTGTATAACTCGAGCGTTTGAAAAGAAATGCGCTACACTGACATCATTTGAACTGCCTGGATAGTAGATGACATCTGTTGATGGCTTGAAGTGGTTTATAAATTCCTGTAAAAAAGGCGCTGACAAATTGGTCGGATAAAACTCCTGCTCATTCGGTTCTGGCTGAACATCATATGATTTTTCACTCATGAATCTATTATACAATAAAAAAGAATCTACCCTAGAGTATTGGTCTTCTGAAAATACTCCTCCTACGCCCTACAACGTAGGTTCGGACATCCTCCAACTCAAGCCCCGCAAAACCTTTTTCCTCGAGTGAAATCCTCTTTTCTTTAAAATCCTACGCTTGACACTGTGTAAGTGAGTATATACAATTAATCTATGATTAGCTTAAAGGAACCTGTTGAATTCGAATGGGATGAGGCAAATCAGGATAAAAACTGGAAAAAACATAAAGTTTCTATCTCAGAAGCGGAAGAAGTCTTTTTAGATAAGAGAAAAAAGATCTCAAAAGATTTTTTCCATTCAGAGACTGAGGATCGATATATTCTAATTGGGATGACAAAAAGTGAAAGAGCGTTATTAGTCATATTTACTAGACGGAAAGATAAAGTGAGGGTTATCTCAGCGAGAGATTTGAATAAAAGGGAGCAGTTCTTATTACATATATAGGGAGTTTTATGAAGAAAAAACTTGTGTTGCCCCATTTTAAAAATGAAGATGATGAGAGAGACTTCTGGGCGAAAATAAACTTGGCTGATTATTTTGATCCTAGCGATTTTCAACCAGTGTCTTTTCCAAATCTAAAGCCAACCTCAAAATCAGTTTCAATCCGAATTCCTGAATTTCTCTTGAATAGGATAAAAGAGGAGGCAAATCAGATAAACGTCCCTTATCAATCTCTTATTAAAAGCTCACTACAAGACAGATTTTTAAGTAAATAGGTTCGAACATCCTCCAACTCAAGCCTTGCAAACGGGGTCTTTTCATGTAGATACCTCTGATATACTCCGATATATATGAAATCAATGAATCAAAAAGTAAAAGAAGGTTACAACCGAGCGGCTAACGCTTATTCAAATAAGTTTCGTGATCAATTCAAAAGTAACCGTCACCTAGACATGCTGATTCAGAAGTTGGAAAAGGGTTCAACCATTGTAGATATTGGATGCGGGAGCGGCGCACCCATCGATGCATATTTAGTACGACATGGATTTGCAGTGACAGGTATCGACATTTCAGAAGAGCAAATCAAGCTTGCAAAGGAAAATGTTCCTGAGGCAACCTATGAAGTAATGGATATGTCTGATCTTAAAAAAGAGCAATTTCAGGTCGATGCCGTGGTGTCATTCTATGCATTGTTTCATATTCCACGTGAACAGCATTTGCATGTAGTGCAACTCATGAGGTCTTTCCTGAGACCGAACGGGTTACTACTCATTACTATGGGAGCGAGTGAGTGGGAGGGAAAAGATGATGACTTTTGTGGTACTGAAATGTATTGGAGTCATTTTGGTGTTGAGCAGAATAAAGAGCTTATTACTACAGCAGGATTTTCAATCTTATTTGATGAGATTGATACGACAGGAGATGAAAAACATCTCATTGTTCTTGCGAGGGCGGTATAGTCTTGTCCAAAAAGATGGGCATTTGCATTTTCCACTCATCCCTGCATCCATGAGATATGAAAGTGTTTTCCGTTCGGTGAGTCATGAATCCTACAAATGAGTGAGATGTTCTTTTATGAGTGCTCCTGCAGTAGGAGAGACAGCAAGTTTGTATTTCGTATCAACCTCATCAAAGGGAACAAAGCCTACCCATTCCGTACGTGGATCTGTTGGTGTCCCTCTATCACTAGTCATCTCTGCTTGATAATACATTTGTAAGGATTGATGAAAGCCTGTCTTTGGGTGATAGAACCAATCCACGACAGAAAACAGCAATTGTCCGTATTTTTATTTTCGAACTCTGCTTACTTCAAGTAGATTGAATATCGTCCACATCAACCAATTCCCACAATCAATTTGAGCCCTGCTCTCACCCAAACTTTTTCTTTCTCTTATTTTATCTTCGACAAGTTCCACTCCTCTTTTATATGCATCGTCTTCTGTATCCCCATCCTTGAGAGCACTCCTCCCTAAAACTTCAAATGCTAAATCAAGAAAAGCAGGGTCTGCATCATAAGGGGCACCATCAATTCCTCTTCCACCTGCCCAATATGAAGCTTCCTCAACCTGTTTTGCTGTTTGAATAAGTTCCTCTCGTCTAATCATTATGCGATTATATCAAAATAGATCAGAGGGACGGAAGGAATAAGTTCAAAATAGGACCTATTTTTGAATAACGTATCAATTTAATTCTTAGGTTCGAGCCTACTTTGCAGGGCTTAGTAGAGGACGTCAGAACCTACATGTTATGCAGTGCATAATTCTGAAGGAGTGTTCCATACATGAGAAAAGTCTCCGCTTCATCTAGTCCTACTTGTGAAGTCTTACTCACTTCTTTTGCAATGTCTTTTATATACTGTTTTTCAGCAACTAGTTCTAGTCGAGAAGACCATCGCTTTGCCTCAATTAAAAACTTATTAGCTGCGGTATGTGATCCTCGCTGCTTTAAACTTGCAATACGATATAAGTCATTTGATAGTGAACCAACAAGCATCTGGACATCGGTCATAGAATCTCGCTAAAGAAAAATTCAGTTAATTTTTTATATTCCTCACGCAATTTTTCGCTCTGAATTTCATTTTTCGTATTGTTATCTCTAGGTCGGATATTAATAAATGAGTTAAAATCTATCTCCTTTGTTTCAAGATCTATGCCTCCACCCCAAATCATATGCTGATCTGACCCTTGTTCTAGAAGAATTTGTTCGCCCTCAAAATGTCTATTCATTCCAGAACTACACACTTTATTTTCAACATCGATAACAGTTTTTATATACACTTCAAACTGCTCTTTTAACTGCTCAATCTCTTCAGGAGTAAATGGACTGGTCTTTGTGATTATCATTACCAGGATGATAGCAAAAGAACTATAAAGAAGGAATGTGTGTTTAGTAGAGGACGTCAGAACCTATTTCAACAATTTCCAATGCCTAACTCTTGTTTAAAATTATCTATTTTTTGAGATTGAAATTGTGGCAGTTGCATAAAAAATTGCATCTTTCGAGTTATATTGAGGAATGGAAAATAATTTATCATCGTAAAACTTTATTTTCATTTTTGTTGGCTGGTTCATAGGCTGATGTCTTCCTTTAACTAAATAATAAACCCATTCATCGTCTGCCCAATATGTTGTTACTAGAACCAACTTTCCCAGTTGTAGTGCAATTTTATAAGAGTTATCCCCTCCTTTTTTAAGTTCACTCTCTGTTATAGTGTTATCAATCCCCATCCATAGAGAATTGTTCTCAAGATGACTATATCGTTTACTAGGTTCGTGCATTGTGGCCGTAACTAACACATGCTCAGGAATCTTACCTTCATAGAGTAGATTGTAGTGTTCAGGAGGAACCACTTTAAAGTAGTTAGTGGCACTATTTAAAACGATTGATGTCTTGAACGTCCACTTTGTAATTAAATCTTTCTCAGATTGAGAAAGATTAATTATTTCCCTGCTACCCCTAATTAATGGCTTAAGTATATCTAAAGTAGTATCTTCAAGTAATTTCATCCACCCACCATTACAATATCCACATACACCACCTGCTAGAAAACTGTTCATGAATTGAAAATCTCTTTCTTCAGTGTTTTTATCTTCAAGTGGGCTATAGACGGTCAAACTTATTCGCAAGTTTTCAATGCCGAGATATGTAATTAACCAATGAGGGATCACATGTTCTTTTTTTCTATTAGACTTACCTAGTTTGCAATTACAAAATAGACATGTAGACCTATCTTCTCTTTCTTTTGGCTTTGTACTGGAGTGGAGATACTTTTCATCTACGAGTGGCATAATTTATTATTATAGAATTGTTGAACCTTGTTTTGAATACTTCGAAGAATATAGATGTAATACATGGAGAAATTGTGGTTCACTACAATTATGAACGAAAGTGAACTAATTGTAGCAGGGCTTAGTGGAGGACGTCAGAACCTATCTAACCGCTAAATATTACACTAGCTGATCTAGTCCTTCTTTTATTTCTTCAAGAGAGTGAGAGTTCTCAAATTCTGACTTCGACTTCCAATCATGATTTCCGATAAAGGTTCCAAAAATTGATTTTTTCCATTTCTTCTCATCAAATCCTCGTGTATTTGTATACGTGTTGTAAACAGATTCGATCAACGTGGTAACCAAATGAACATAAGCGTTTCTGACAAATTCTAGTCGCTCTTGGACTTCGTCGGTTTTTACTTTTTCCAATCTATCAGGAGAGCCAAAATCAACATGCAGGTTCTCGCTAGAGCCGATGTCTTTATCTGCAACAAAATCGTGTGCACCATCTAAGTCAATCTGCCATACCTTTCCACTTCGATCTACTAGCATGTGCCCTGGAGTACGTTCTCCCGCACTCATTCCCATCGATAGAACGGCATTTAGTTCTGAAACAACTTGCTTTAGTGCTGACAACGATTGTGAATATCCAGCTTCTTGTATGTACGATTCTAAATTTGGACCATCAATTTTCTTCACAGGGAAAGAATTTGTATATCTAGCCTCTTCCCTAAATCGCGCCATTTTTGTAACAACTATTGGAGGAACGAAATCAAAGAGATCAGCAAGAATGACGTGAAGATATTCTCTCTCACCTAAGCCTGAGGGATCTCCTATCTCCTCATGTATTTCAATAGGTTCAGCGGATGAGTCGTATTTGATTTCTCGTTGAAGTTCTTTTTTGTCACGTCTAAAGTATGAAGCTATATCTCGGAAGGCCATGAAATTACTATACACTTACTCAGTGGGAATCAAAATTATGAGAAATACGAACCGATAACCTGGATTTGAAAAGCTTTTTTAGATTGATTCATCAAACTATTAGAATTTGCAGGGCTTAGTGGAGGACGTCAGAACCTACTTATTTGCTAGGTATTCTCTTTGAGAGATGACTTGAAAGAATAGCTGGAACTACAAAAATGATTAGTACAAATACAAACCATATCCCATACACCACAAGTGGTGTATAGAGATACTCATCTCCGATTACTCTAACCCCGTTTACACTATGAACAAAAGGTGCAATAAAACCGACGAAAGGCAATGGGTCGATACATTTATATAATATTCCATTCGCCCAGTTGCTCCAAGAAAAAGATAGCACCAGAAGTAGTGGAACAAAGAAGAAGATATATAGAACAACCGACTGAAGTCTTACGTATTGGTCGTGGAGTTTTTTAACCATATGCAGATTATAACAAAGTCCTAACTTTAGGTTCGATTCCTTATAGACCTAAGGAGATTTGACTCGAGTAAAAAGTTGAAGCAGGGCTTGGTGGAGGACGTCAGAACCTATTTTATTGTTTCTAATACTCATCGTGCGTAATAATATCGGTCAAGAGTAATCCTTCTCCTATCACCACAAAAGTTATCCGTAGATCACCTTCCAACCAAACAGCATACTCAGTTTTTCTTGAGCCTTTTAATTTATGAGTTTTAAGAGATGGATGGTGAATATTTTGAACTAATAGCTTTAATTGCTTGCTCACTTTTTGTCTCAACTGAGGATTTTTGTCTATTCTTTTTTTGAGTCTTTTCTTGAAATAATCCGAATAACTTAGTTTCATAAATCATTCAGAAATTCATCAACCTCATCATGTTTGATCTGATGAGTTTTACCTTGAGAGTAATCTTCTAGTGCTTGATCTAACACCTTTTCAGTTTTTTCACTCATTTTGAAAACTGGCATATCTATATCTTTCACATCAACTAGCACTAGATGTTTAATGTAAGTAGAAATGGACAAACCATATTGATCAGCTCTACTCTGGACAAGTTCTTGCAACTTCTCTGGCAAAGTAATTTTTATTTGGGCTGATGGATTAGCAATAATTGTAGACATAGTACTATTTTAGTCCCTTTTTAGTCCTTTTTCAAGTACTGAACAGCCATAGAGCTTAGTAGAGGACGTCAGAACCTATTTCGCTAAAGATTCGGTTGTACTTGGCCTGTAATGTGGGAATAGCTTTTTCACCTCCCCATCTGAAATCTCTTTTTTTACATGGTAGACCGTAGCCTGATTTTTACCTCTATTCAGGCTAAGCAGACATGACTGGAGGTCGTTATATTTATCAAGCAATTTTTGATATGCATCTGCCCTCCTATCAAAATCAGGGGTGTGATACTGCATAGCCACGGGTACAAGTTCACGACCAACCCAGTAAGCCTGCAATTCCTTTAGCCATAGTGGGAGAGATTCATCTTCATCATCCTGATGGATATGGACTATCTCATGAAGTACCATATTTAACCAGGTAGCTTTCTCAACAAATTTCTTTGCTTTTTCAATACTTCCCTCTTCTCGCATGAGTGTTTCTCTATTTTGTTCACTTATATTTTCCCAAGTTTCTATGGGTATACCTATCACAAAACTTCCTTCTGAGTTGTATGCTCTAAACGTCCCTACCTCATCTTCTGGGATGTATGAAGCGCTTTCCGATTTTAGTCTAGATTTAAAAAAGTTCTCAAACTTTCTTCGATCAATCTCGGGAATTCCTGAGAGCCACTGTTCTAAATTTGCTTCAGTCAAATCGGTGGCATTTTTACCTTTTTCCTTTATAAATGTCGAGTAAGATTCCACAATCACCTGTGGAGTTACTTCTTCACTGTCTTTTTCAGCAATAGTGTCTAACTTCCAGTTTGACGTAAATGCTTTCATTGTCTCAGGATCTACTAGAACAAAGCGTTTTTTCATCTCATCAAGCGGGATCATTTCACGCTGAGAAAATAGTTTTTGAAATTTAGCAATGAAAAGTGAATACGCCTCTCCCACAACCTCCTCAAACTCTTTTGCTTTCTCTGGAGATACGGATTGAGCCTCCATTCGCAAGGCATCCAGCTCATCAGCAGATAGGGAGAAAGAATTTGAACTAGCGTTTTCGGACATACTATTAGTGAGTATACCAAAAATATTAGGGGCGGAAGGAATGAAAGCAGGTTCGAGCGTAAAATGCAGGGCCTAAATGAGAGCGCATTAGCTCAAAAGTACTTTATCGAAAAATCAGAATGGATATCCCTTTAAACCTTGGATTCCTTTGAGTACGGCAATTTCTCCCATGATCGAATAGGCGTGTCCATTTATGATGTTGGCGATGAAGTCATACATTTTTTTGTTTCCCATGCCAAATGCGCTCATATCTACTTCTTTCTCAAGGTCTGCTTCAGAAAGCGTGGCGACGTACTTTTCCGTTTCTTCGTACACGGACTTGGCATACAGGCGAAATTTCTGTACATCCAAGCGAACTTCTCGCAGCCAGATGGGATATTCAGTTTGCCAATCGGTTGGTTGGATTTTACTGGCACCGGTGTTGTCCTTAAAAGTTGTTTCGAATAGTGTCGGAGTTTTCATCAAAAAAGTATGCACAAACATATCTTCACTAAAGACCAAATGAGCATACACTCCGGCAATTGGGTTGGCAGTCCCTGGAGGCATAAACTGTGCCACTTCATCAGTCACACCAGTCATGGTGTCTTCCAGTGCAGTGTGAGTAGCCTGCAGCTGAGTAACTAAAATTTCGGTTCCAAGATTTTTCATAGATCTCCTGTAGAGTACAAAGCATTTCATTACGTAAATTGGCTTGAGATGATTTTACCCGTTTCAAGAGCTTGATACAAATTTTCGTTTTCGACTCGTTTGAGCTAGTTTATTACCAGGAGTATTCATGCAGTCAGAATAGCAAAGGTTCTCGTCTGTTATACCAAACTTTCAGTATTCCATTCGGGGTCTTGCCCCTCTTTTACAAGGGTTTCCGGGCTATGCCCTCCAATGAACGTCGTTTCACTCCGCCCTTGTAAAATTCACCCCGCTGTTTAAGAGACAGATATGGGAGGCATGCACGCCTCCCAATCAAAAAGTATAAAAATGAGGCGTGAAGAAAGGACGATATGAAACTGGTATCCAAGGAGCTTGAAGCCCTCTTTGCACAAGTGGGGTCACAGGAGAATGTGGCAGATCCAATTGTGATTGCGAAGTTTTTCAATCCCACAGGATCTGGTACGTGGTATGCAACCGAGTATGACGCATCTGAAGGGCGGTTTTTCGGCTATGTGTCTATCTTTGGCGACTGGAATGACGAATGGGGATATTTTTCTTTAGCAGAGCTACAAAGCTATGTGGGAAGACTGGGCTTGGGGATCGAACGAGATCTGTATTTTACGCCCAAGCCATTCTCGAAAATTTAAATATATATAGGAGACATTTATGATCAATCCCATCGTAACGCGCGAATTTGAAAACCAAATTTTAGAACTCATTGACACTCAAGAGGACTATACCCGAGGTGATTTGCAAGGAATGGTGACCGTATTGGTGAACAAAATAATGGAACGAGGGCACGAGATTTTACAAACCCAGGAGAAATGAGCGATATGCACTGAAAACAAGTGATTTTTTCACTGGTGCGTTGAAGTACGTCGTGGGGTACTAGTTGGTATTGTATAATATCGAGGCGACACTACCCAAACGGGAGTGGAACGTAGAAATGAGGCCACAGACACTGGAGGTGCAAAATGGCCGAGTTAGTGAAGAGAGAAGACTTTCAAAAGCTTCTCACGGTTCGTCAACTCATCGACGAAATGATCGAGCTTGACGAAAAAGTTTTAGCGAATGGCGGCGGATTCCGACAGAGAGAATTTAGCTCTTCTCAGGTGGGATCCATAAATGCCGTTCTTCGTGAGACACGTCCGCATTCTTTGTATATCGTTGGATTTGAATTCGACGTGAGCGAAGTCGGGGACGTGGTCGATGTGTCAGTTGCCAACACAGAAGCAACTGATATCGTACTCAATGCTGCATTGGGAGTGAAGAACTCCTGGGAATCGCCGATGCAGACGCTAACGATTCCCGCTGAGGGTGAGATTACTTTTCGTTTTCCCATCCCAGTAAGACTGAAGGAAAGAGAGGTGTGCTTTCACTTTAGTGGAATGATGAGTGCGCTGCGGGACATTCACGTCCAGTATTGCGCTGATCAAATGCTACCTCCTCTCCCTCCTGAAAAGAAACCGCGAGGTTTCAAGGAGAACAAAAAGTAAGCAGTAATGAGTCGTGGTTGGGGGATCCTCGTCCCCCAACCACAAAACCATTTTTCCAGATGGGTGAATTTGAAACCGTATCCGCGTCATCTATTCACTTCTCTACCTCAAACCGATTTGTTTTGATCCTACCGCTTTTCAATTTCAGATTTAAACTCCACTGCGAAGACGTGTGCCATTCCGCTCTCAATTCCTTCTTGTGCAAGTATTCGTACTTGTCTATTTAAGCGAATTGCCCAGACTGTTTTGTTTTCTCTAGGCCCGTCAAATCCGGGATATGTTTTGACCAGTCCCGCACCCTTATTGGCCTGAAGTAATTTTTGTTCGATGCGTTGAATGTCGGAATCATTAAATTTTTCCCGTAATGTACGAACTGTATCTTCCGGGAATACAAATTCAGGCCACAATCTTTTCTCTCGGATTTCTTCAGCAAAAGTTTTTGACTTTCCTGATTGCTGTTTTTGTGGTTCCAATGACTGTACCACTGTATAATTTTGTTGTCTTTTATGTTCGCCTCTTTCCGTTTTGGCTTTCCCTTTTTGTCTCATTGGGGCAACGTCATATGAATTAACTCGAGAAATCATGTTTTCGGCAGGTGTTGGGGTATATAGTCTCTCATTCTTTATCCGAACAGTGTTATCAAGTAATTGATGGATGAGTGAAAGCGTCTGAGCCTGGAGTGATTCATCAACAGCTTCTTCATCTAACAAACGTAAATAAATTGCTGGATGGTCAGCGTGAAGATCTATTGCTAAGGTTGTCAAAGAAAACGGCATACTATTCTCCATTGACAAGTGTTCGAGCTCCTCTTCGTTGTGAATAAAAAACAATTGTACAAAAAGAATGTCATCATCTTTTTTTACTCGAGCCGTTACGAAGTCTGTTGGGACTGATAAGTGTACTTGATCAAGTTTTGCGAGTGAAACCCAACTATCAGAAATCGAAAGTTCAGCAGCGAATGCTCGTATTTCCTGCCACTGTTGTGTCGACCACTCTTGTTTCTCGCCAAAAAGAGCAGCCAGTTGATCAGATGAGCAAATAACTACTTTGGAAACTGATTGAACAGTGCCTTTCATATTTTCTGCAAGGTCAAAATACCACGAATCGTTCGTATCTTCTGCAATAGTATATAAGTTTTTTATAAGGACGAGCTCATCGACGACATTCATTATCCCCCGCTTTACGGCTCCTAAACCGAAATACTGTCGTTTCTCTTCTCGACTACCTACAATCGCTGGTGACTCGATAAAATCTGTTACAAACTGACGGCTGGCTAGATGTTTTGGATCCTCATCATCTGTAAGTGCGTTATATGTCTGCAAAATGAAGTCTGAAAAGAGATGGTACATCCTTTTTGTGAGAGCCTTTTCTTTATTTTCTTTAAAATATTTTTTGTAGATTTGCTCAAACTCATAATCGTCCATCGCAACAAAACCTTTTACAAATATTCCCAAGTAAAAGCTCTCACTCTGCTGAAAAACTTCATGTAAAAGCGTGCTCATTACTTGGTACCGAGCATCGCTAGAATTGTCTCCCTCTGTTTCAAGATCAAGAGCCAGTTTTTTGAGAACTGCGAACACTGGCATATATGCCTCTATATCCTCATACGCATCGGACTGCTTGAAAAAAGATGGAACCGGAATGCGTGCCCATTCTGTAATTTCACGTACGACATTTTGATCAAAATCGACAACGTCTGATCTATGGAGTTGTTTGATAATATCGTGTCCACTATCGGCTACACGAATATGGGCGTTAAATAACCGAACTATCCATTCTTGAATAGCTGTCTTTCCAATGGGATTTTCTCCATCTTCTAGTCCTGGCATATTACCTATTAATTCGTATTTTTCAATATTCCATCGGGCGAGTGTCCCCACGAGACCTCCGATATTTTTCACACCGAGTGAACGTGATTGAAGGATAAACGATCTGGCTCCTTGCTCTAAGTATCGTCTCTCGGGGAGTTCTTCTTGTGCAGTTTCAAATGAAGCAATGTCTGGAAGTTTATATGACCCGTCTGGGTTTTTTTCAATCTCTATTGGAATAGGAGAAGCAGTGGGCTCACCCACATACAGTGCACGGCTTAATTTAAATTCTCTTTCTTTCATTGAGTGATAGTACTATATTTTTTATATTTGGCAAATATCTTGCCCTAGTCACGAACAGGTGTTTTGAATTCTTCTGAAAATGATTTATAATCCCGGGAATGAGAAAAGAACTGTGTGCATATTGCGTCACTTGGCAAAAATGTTTTTATGAGGATATCTCTCTCAACGGTTTGCAGCAAGCTCTCGAACATGGAAATACTACAAACTGTCCACAGTTCCCTTCTTTATTGGCAGAAGCCCTAGATCCAGGCACCATTTCTTCGCCTGAAGAAAGTATTGTATCCGTCGTTGAACAGTCTCCTCTTGAAACGGTTGAAACCATGATTCCACAAGCTGAGGATATAGAAAAAATCATTGACAACACTCCTCCAATAGAGGGAGAAATTCCCAAGCCTCGCATGATAGAAACAATTATTTTTAAACGTCTACCGACTAAACGAGAGACAGTTCAGGTAAAAACAAATGGGAAACAAAGGGACATCACAAACGGCAAGGCTGAAAAAGGTGCTGGTACTCCCAAACGATCCACAGTAAGCATTTCGTTACGTGAATATATTGATGTGCAGGATTATCTTGCTCAAACCGATGTATCTGAACGTCTAAGGAGTGCATTTGGATACATTACAGAGGCAATTGACAAGTTAGGGAAATATACACAGGATCTCGACTACAAAGAGAAAGAGAGGCTAGGGAAAATTATTACAAGAATTCTTGAAACGAACGATGTGTTTGAAGATTATGAGGAAGCGCTACATTTCTTGAAAGCTCTAAAAGGAATCGTTACCGTTTGGACTGTGAATACAAAGGGCAAGAACAGAAATGAAATTCAAAAATTTGACCTGAATGGATCTACTTAGTAATTTTTTAACTGAAAATATACAGAATGAAACGCCCACTGCATGTATTGATTTGGTAATCAACCACACAGTGGGCTTCTTTAGCACCTTTACAGAAAAGCATGACGTTTTAGCCAGTATCGAGAATAAAAGATTCCACAGATCCAACCCAAGACTCCACCGGGAATATCCAGAAGATCTGGTGTTCCCATATTGAACAGGGGTAAGGCAGGGATTTCCTCATCGAGCACTGCGTAGATGCTTACAACAATTGCGACTGCAATTATCGCTAATACCATTTTCCTGTTCCGTATTCGCAAGAGAGTGAAGAATACTAACGGGACGAGTATGATGAAAAACGCATTATCCGCGTCACCGATATGAGTGAAAATTCCCTGGTTTAAGATTGTTTGTAACCAGACGATATGATCATGATTTGCTATACCACGTAGTGGCTCCAGCAGTAAAACGGGGAAAATGATCCACCAACTCCAATGCATTGTTGTCATCCTTTTCTGTTTAGATTTTAAAGGGCCGAAAATGCTATAAAATGTCGTATGGCCAAGCTTGAAAGTCGCGGCAAATTAAAGCACTGGGATTATATCATCAAGATAAAATCGAGGATTTGCAGCATTTATTATTCAAGTCTGGATTGAAGTCTTTAAAACGAGGAATTTCTACTCTTATATACCCTCTCCCTGAATGTCTGCCCGAATCCCGAGGAAAAAGTTCATTGCTTGACAAGCATAAAGTGTCACGTTACACTTAACGGTATATGACCAATATTCTGACTGTACTCGAGGAGAAGAAACAACGACTCGATGGCTTCAAACCATTCTCTGTTGATCTGGTGACAAACCTCCGGGAGTGGTTCAAGATCGAGCTGACCTACACTTCCAATGCAATTGAGGGCAATACCCTCTCTAGAGCTGAAACTGCCCTGGTGGTGGAAAAGGGAGTGACTGTCGATGGAAAGACGCTTCAGGAGCATTTAGAGGCCGTAAATCACGCCCAAGCCTTTGATTGGGTCATACAACGAATAGATACTACCAAGCAGGACATTACAGAAAGCACTATCCTGGATTTACATCAACTCATTTTACAAAAGATCGTAGATAATCAAGCCGGGAGATACCGTACTGTTCCAGTCCGTATTGCTGGCTCAACTGTTATCATGCCGAACGCCATGAAGGTTCCCGAGCTTATGAGTGAGTATGTCTCATGGCTTCAAAAAAACACGGACCACCTAGTAGCTGTCGCAGTAGATGCCCACTTTAAATTAGTGAGTATTCATCCCTTTGTCGATGGAAATGGCAGAACGGCTCGATTGCTTATGAATTTACTTTTAATGCAGGCTGGCTATCCTCCAGCCATTATCCGCAAGGAAGAACGTACACAATACATCGCTAGTATTGAAAAAGCTCAGCTTGGAGGCTCACTCGCTGATTACTACGCTTTGATGTATGAGGCAGTGAATCGCTCACTCGATATTTACCTTGAAGCTGTAGAAGGGAAAGAGCAAGCCAAGATTCTAGAAAAGAAACCCGTCCTTAAAATCGGCGAGCTGGCTGAACTAACGAATGAAACAGTCCCTACGATTCGCCACTGGACCAAGGAAGGGCTACTTAACGTGGTTGAATATACCGAGAGTGGTTATCAGCTTTATAGTCAAGATACTGTGGCTATCGCACGAAAAATTCGCAAGCTCCAAGACACAAAGCGGTTAACACTAGCTGAAATTAAAAAAGAGTTGGCACATTAGTTTATCGACGTTTAATCTGAGACACTTTCCCAAGTGTCTGCCTGAATACCTCTTACTTGAATGTCTTTGTGAATTCCAAGGAAGAAGTTCATTTCAACTTCTTCCCTTCTGAGTTCTTTGGAAATGAATGAGACGAGATGGTTTTTTAGTTTCGTATTTGGACAAATAACGAGAAACGTGGGGAATGTGAATGCATAATGATCCTGCCAGTGTCGTTCTTGGTAATACTGAATGTATGTATCAATTTTTCTTTTCGAAGCAAAGAATGGCGTTTTTTTATCAATTACCACGATAAAATATCGCCTTTTGATCTCCCCATTTTCCGAAATAGCGACATATCCATCTGGGAGTGGCTCAGGAGCATAGGAAAATTGTTCCAGATCAGTTGTGGTATAGAACTCGAGCGTTGTTCCCACTTCTTTGGTAGCCTTCAAAAATTGAAAATACAGATCAGCGATAAACAGCCAATGGTATTGAAAGTCTAAAGATCTCTTCTTGTCTGTGTAGGCGCGAGTCAGGAGTTTCGGAATGCAGTGCGCATTTGAGCGCAAGTACTGCCTGCTCTTAAGCCCTAGTGAATAGACTGCTGGTCTATGTGTGTTCTCTGTTGTTCTTTTATATGTCCGATTTACCATTTTCTTCTCCGTAAGATCTTTGAGCCAGGTAGATATACGAGAGGAATTGGAATGATTGAGCAGATGTTGAATATGAAGAGTGGAAAGAAAACGATAGCGGTAAAGGTAAAGAAGGATGTCTGTTTGAGTCGGTGTAATAGAGTCAGTATGCATAGAGTGTTGTGCCACCCCTTCGGGGTGGAGGGATTGTACTCTCTCTTTAGAGAGGAAGAGAACAAAAATTGTGTATATCTTCCTCAACTAGTTTGTAGTTTATATGTATAAATCGATTTATACATATTTTAACTAAAATTAATGGATTTCATTTGTGGTGTTCGTTGTCTCTGTATTTTTTTCTGGCTCAAAAAAGTATGATCTTCTTTTGGTTCCTGATACTCGGTAGAGTACAACCTACGTGACCTCTTAATCACCCGGTTGGTAATCACTTGATTTGCCGTTTCAACAATTGGAATCGTTTCACCGGAAAACGGTTCTTGGGACTGAAGCCCACTAATTTTTGCATAGAAATGGTATGCAGGTAGATTGCCAATTTCTCCCTCTCGTACGTATGGTTGGAATTGTGGCAAGATAAGTCGTTCATCTTCCGGGTTGGCTGTGCGAAAACAAATAATCGTTCCGGTATTTGCCAGAGTGACATTGACTAGAGACTTGTCTTCCAGTTGAGACGTAGTTTGGTGAGCAAGGATTGCATTCAAACGGTACTTTCTGGCTTCTGATAAGATCTGCGCAAAGGAAGGAGTGGCAAAGTTTTGAAATTCATCGACATACAGATAAAAATCTTTTCTCTCTTCACTCTTCATTCGAGCTCTTTTCAACGCCGCTAACTGAATTTTTGTCATGAGTAGCGATCCAAATACCTGCGAGTTGTCCTCACCGATTTTCCCTTTGGACACGTTACATAACAGTATTTTTCCAGAATTTATGATGTCATCAAAATCTATGGTCGATTTTTCTTGTTCCAAGATTCGTTTCGCTATCGGAGAGAACAAGAAGCGTCCGATTTTATTGGTAATCGGAGAGATCATGGAGACTTTTTGATAGTCACCGGCGGTACTAAACTCATACTTCCAGAAATCGTGAAGGTTCTCGTCCTGAATTTTGGGAATGACTTGGTTGCGATAGTCATCGTTAATGAGGAGCTTGTAGATTGTAAAAAGCGTTGGATTGGGAGTCAGAAAAGCCGTATGAATCGTATTCCGCAAAATATACTCCATACGAGGACCGGAATATCGTGCGTCATACAATTTATGAAACAGAGAAATGATGCTTTCGGTAATAACTTCTTTTTCTCGCAAGAGTAGATCTCCCGTCAACTCAGGGGGAATTTCCAAAAGATTTAGTCCGACTGGAAAATGAATGTCATCCGGATTGACGTATACCACATCATTGATTCTATTTTCCGGTATGAGTGGCAGGATATTTTCGATCAAATCTCCATGCGGATCTATCACGCAAACACCTTTTCCGTGTTCAATGTCCTGTTTGATCATTGAGAGTAACATCGTCGACTTCCCAGTCCCAGTGGCTCCCAAAATATACATGTGTCGTCGTCGTTCTTCGATGTTTAAACCAATTGGCGTTGTCGTTCCTCCATAGGTGTTTCTCGCAAACACAACATCAAAGTCTGCTGCACTCTTTAACGAGACGGGGGCTGGTAGTTCCCGACTATGCACTTTCTGGATATCTTCTGTTTGTGTCGTGGTTGTGTACGGAAAATGATAGAGATCAGAGACTTCAGGAACGGATAAGATCGAATGTCCGAAAAACCCAATCAGCCGATGCTGAAAGATAAACAGTTGGAGTTTGTACAGAAATTGTAGTCGTATCAGTGGCGTGAATCGTAAGGATTGATATGCGGTTGCGAATGAAGACAGTGCGGACGCAAATCCCCTGATTTTGGTATGAGACTCCCTTGCCTTCCCAATCGCTAGAACGCGTATGGATGTTGAAAATAGCTGTTGATCAAGTTTGGCTTTAACCAGTGTTTCAAGTTCGGTTTGGTAGGGATTGAGCGTTTTTTTCTTGATCTTCTCAAAGGGAAAAGAGAGAAATGGACCTTCATTCCCTCCCGTGGCAATGAAGACAATGACACCAATTGGCAGCATCACTAGATGAATACAGAAAAGTACGCTCGTGTGTATTACAGTAGAGATGAATCCTTTCCGAGTTCCACTCGTTAACGCTTGGACCAAATCAGTATTTGTATACAGGATATGAGAGAGTCGTTTAATATCCGTCACCCATTTTTTGTTGACTGGGGAGGCAACGATCTGAAAGGCAACAAGTTCATCAGGTGCAAGTTTTGTCATGCTACCGGTAAGATATGCAATGGGATCATGCTCCTCTAATACATTCTGTGACTGTAACGGAAAGGCAAAGTGAGTGCGTGTGCTCCATTCGGCAATCACTACTCTTTCCCGGCTCACTGAGGGTGAGAGATAGTCATCTGCTTCTTTGATCCGCATTCCCGGCAAGTACGACAGCAACCCTTTCTTGATGATGTCTACATCCTCAGTACGAACACGTAATATGTAGCGAATACCCTCATGTTTGGTTGACACTATTTCAAATGCGTACGATTTCTGATATCCAACAAGTCTGTGTATCCACGATTCATAGTTTGTAAGTCCATGCAGTACCAGGAAAAGCTGCTGAGTTGCATAGGAACTCTGTAGAGTTTCAGTCGGAGGATGCAATTCTAGAAATGTATAGTTTTGACGAAGTTGGATCTGCACTCGTAGGAACGCCGCGAGCACTTTAAGAACGAGAACAATACAAATGAGAAGACACACTAGCATCACGACTGAGAGAAGAATCGGAAGATAAGAATCAAAGGATAGAGATAGCGTAGGAACGGAAACAGAAGCAGACAATGATCCAAGAATGATTTGAACGACGAGATTATTTTTGAAGAGATCAATCACAGGTTAAGTACTCCTGTCCATACGCGAACTATTACCGAGGAGTCTATAGCAGCCCCTCTCAGAAGTAAACCACTCGATATGAGATGAGATATTTCTACGAACCTTTTACTGTATCCACCAGCTTCTCCCAAATCCGCACCATAGCGAGGGTATCGAGTTCACAGTATTTGAGTAAATTCTTCTTGATCTTTTCCTTCTCTTCTTGGGTTCCTTCTTCATATACCATCTGCCACCAGGCATTCATAGCAGTAGCACCTTCACCAATCTCTAAATTCTTGTAACTTAATTCTGGAACCAGAACTGGCAATACGTTTTTGATAGACCAGCTGCCTTTAAATTCCGGCATCACATACATGTCATTTTCTTTAAACGGATCACCTAAGTCATACATGCGATCATTCACATCCATGAGGAAGTCTCGGTATCCAGGATAGAGCTCGGCCATCTGGACATTACACCCCATTTCGTATGATTTATTCCAGGCAATCACAGTTCCCACTTTTGGCATATCTTGTTCCAACCGGTAGATGATTTCTTTGCTTGGATCAACTTTGGTTGTCACAATATGTTCAAAGTGCGTAATAGGTTCTCCGATATGTTCTAACACGTGAAGTGAATACTGAAAAGTCATTACCCCGTATGGATGGTAACCATCATATATAGGAATGCCAGGATTAAAGGTTTCGTAATCCAAGAATGCGAGCGGAGTGATGAGTTGTTCTAGTTCGTGGCGAATTAAATCACGATCTATAAACGGCTTCCCTAGTTTTGTAACTTCAATTTGCTTGCGTTGTTTGGGTTTTAATGGAAAGTCGTCCGGGATATCAAGCATCGAAAGAATTCCCTGTTCTCGTAACTCCTTTTTATGCTTGGCCCATAGTCCTGAAACTTCAAAGATAGAATGCTCGGGGAGATTCGGGTTACACAGATCTGGACATGAACACGTCTTTGGATTTAAACATCCTTCTATATGTTCTGAAGATTCTGCAAGGCATAGTTTCCATGCTTCTTCGCGCTTGGCACTGACTTCTTCGAACAAGTGTTTAATGGTGAGATCAACCAAGGTGATTGTGAAAAACGCTTTGGGATCGATTTCTCCTGCTCGCACATATTCAGAATTGACTGTAACAATATAGATGTGACGAAGTTTTACGTGCTCTTGGAGAATCAGCGCTTGAAATGCTGCATCATACAAATGTCTGGTATCTCGGGCGTCCGTGCTACTTTTGATCTCGTAGAGATCGTAGACATCCTCAGTCTTGTCATGGACGAGTGCGTCAGTGCGCGCTTCAAAGTGAACATCGGTAAAGGTTTGTTGCCACAAGACCGTATTGATATCAGATTCAAGTGTCTGAGAAAGGAATTTTTTAGCCAGATCTTCAATCTGATATCCCTGTTTGGTTAAATGTGCATCAAAGGGAGAAAGTGGTGCCGGCGGAAGATTGGCATGTTTGCGCGCCCACAAATGCATGGGTGCTTCAAGATACAACAGAAAGTCGGATTTACTCAGTGTCATGAAGCTGTAGTATAGCAACTCAAATACGAAAGTTTACCGTCGCCTTCTACTCACAAATTTTTTGCGTCGCCTTCTCTCATATTCAGCAGTTTTCTCCTGTTTTTCTTTTTCCAATCTGTCTTCTTCATGAATAGCCTCGATCATGTCCTCGTAGCTTCCTTTTATAACCTCAATCGGTACACTTTGATCAGGTTCTTCTCTCCGATCATCGTATTCTCTCCGTCCCATAAATTCTCCTTTGATGAAATCCTTTTCAGGATGGTAAACCCATACTCATTTTCTGGCAAGAAGATTATTCGACTTTCATAATCTTTTCCGCATTAAAGGTAAGAAGTTTTCCAGATTCGGAAACTGCCGACAGGCCCAAAAAGTGTTTTCCTTGGTGAGACATTTCTTGCAATGATTTTGGAGTCACTGTTTGCGTGGATTCTTCTCCCAGTGACTTCAGGTACGTCAATTGAATTGTTGTTCCCATTTCGATAGCATCAGCCACGCGTTGATATTTTTCTTCTCGTGATTGTTCTCCATCGGAAACTCGTATTGTATAGCTGGTTAAAAACTGTGTAATACGCCAATTCAGTTTGATGTCTTTGGCCGTAACGGGATGAGTAAGAGTAATACCTTCAAAAGTTCGACAGCGTGAGAGCGCGACATATACTTGCCCATGAGCAAAAGCTCCGTGTTCTAGGTTGATAACAACTTTATCAAAGGTTTTCCCCTGGGATTTATGGATTGTGACCGCCCACGCAAGCATCAATGGTAATTGGGTAAACTCTCCGAGTTTTTCTTTTTCTAACTCTTTAGTTTTGGAAAGAACCGTGTGGGTTAATTCCCAGGTGTGTGGTTCAATCTCTTCTCGTTTTCCCTCATCGATGGCCACAATGACGCTGTCAGCCTTTAATTTTTTAATCACTCCTAATGTTCCGTTTACGTATCGTCCTTCTGGATCATTGGCAACAAACATGACCCGGGCACCAACTTTAAAGACCAGTTGATCAATTGTGGGTAAATGCCCATCAGGAAAAGCGCCGACGTGTTTACTATCGTAAAACTGTTTCTTCCCAGGAAGTTTCGCAAGCTGGTCTTGATTGATTTGTGCAGCTGTATCACGTCTGCCGGTTAGCGTGATTGGAGGATGAGTATCGTTCTCTTCATTTTTGTTCACTCTGCTATTCAGTTTCTCTATATGTTCGTTTGCGATCGCATTCATGCGGACACTGCCTAACAGAGAGATAAAATCTGGATCATTTTGTCTATAGATAGTTTCAAGTTCAACCATGGTAAAACTTTCGGTTTCGCTTTCCATGATTCCCCGCATCACTTGGCTATCAAAAAACCATTCACTTTGATACAAGGTCCGGAAGGTTTCATACTCTCTGCTGGTTACGACTGGAGGAAGTTGATACAAATCTCCAAAGAATACCATTCGTATTCCCCCAAAAGGACGGTCGTCATCTCGAACAATACGTAAATATGTATCGACGCAATCTAACAGATCACTTCTGACCATGGAAATCTCATCAATGATGATCATGTCCAATTTTTTGTAGAGAGTTCGATCTTCAGTGAAAAAGGCATCGGAGCGCGCTTCTTTTTTGGTTATATTCGGAGCGAAGCGAAAAAAAGAATGGATTGTTTCTCCACCCACGTTAATAGCAGCTACTCCGGTGGGAGCGAGAACTACGAGTGGAATTTTGGTATGAAGTCTGAAGTGCTGTAAGAGGGTTGATTTTCCAGTTCCGGCCTTACCAGTGATGAAGATATGTCCTCTCCCATTTTCAAGGTTTTCTAGTATTTGAGAGAACTGAGGAGAAATAACAATATCAGGCATGGCCTTAGATAATACCCTACAGATGGCCTTTGTGTCTCTTTCGTTTCTATCCTCAATCCAGAATGACTTTCTAGACTCAGGATAGTCCCTCTTCCGTTTAGAAAAGAGGGACACGAACAATAGTGTGAAAAGTGTTATAGGTGGAATTTAGGGCAAAGGATTTCGAGTGCGGCAGTCGGCACCCACAGATTGAAACTGGTTGATTCTACAGATTCCTGCTGCGTATTATGTAACGAATAGCGGATGACTTGACCTGCTATCCATTTCCCATCATAGTTTCCTCCTACTAAGACGATTGTTTCGCCCGGATAAAGAAGATCCGCCGGCGGCTGGTAAAAGGGGTTCGTTTCGTCTTTTGTGTCTATGTTCCCAGACCATTTTGTTGACATAGTCGTTGTGATCACGACTGCACTGCAATCGTCGCCGGTTAAGCGGCTTCGATAAAGAGGAGGTGCGTCACTAAGCTTCACGCAGTCCTCCACTGTTTCACCTACAGTGGGATATACACACTGTCCATTAATCCAGTAGAGCTTGCCTGTAAGGTCATATACAGGGGTTGCTGTTTGAAGAGCTTTCTCCTTTATTATGTGGTTAAGACCTGTAATTACTGAAGTCCCTCCGATGATCGCCAAGACCAAAACTAAAGCGATGATGGTGATCAAATTCTTGTCGAACAAATGCTGTCTCTCGTTACGCACGTTTCTACTCCTTATTTGATAAAAGTTTGTCTTCCCCTGCTATACAGGCTATGACAAGGGACGATTGTCCACTCTCAAAGCCTGTATAGGGTTTTCACACTAGAGTTGTAAAAGAGCGATGCACATATGACTACAAAACGTGATGTTCTGTGCCCCATATGCACGAATGAGTATTGTACCAAAAGAAGGCAGAGACATCAATATTATAGGTTCTTACAATGAGAGTTATCGAGGCGGTGGTCTGTATTAGCGCGTGGTCGCATTCATTTCTTATTCCCCACTCCAACGATCCACCAAAATGGAACGAGGATGGACACACTCACAGGGTTAAACAGCATTACTGTCAGAATGCCGAAAAAAGATGCTAGCAAAACAATATCTTTTTTACGTACCAATCCTATTACAGTCATTCCAACTACACTCGAAAAAAAAGTCAACCCAATAATTCCACCTTGTACCCACCAATCCAAAAATACATTGTGACTGCTATCTACATATTGGAAGCGTACCGAATTGTGAAGAGTTTGTGCTGCATGTTGTAATCCCACTTCAGTGTTCCCCACTCCCCATCCTACGATTGGTTTCTCCATACCAGCCTGTAGTGCTGTTTGCCAAATGGTAGCTCTAGAGTCAAATTCCTGTTTGGTATCCACAAAGGGTAGCAGTAGGGTGACGGTCAGAAAGAGACTAGCAACTGCGACTGTCCAACCTAGACGAAAGCGTTTGGATCCAATGAGAATAATCCCTTGAGCTACTAGTCCAATCAGGGCTGAGCGTGATCCGGAAAGAAAAATAAGAGCGATTGCAGGGACAAGTGCGAATGGAGTCTGGGTGAGTGGAAGAACAAAGAGTGTGTAAGCTCCAAGGGAATTGGCTTCACCAACTGCCCCGACTGCTCTGCCAGCTCCATCCAGCCTCCCAGTTAAGGCAATAAGAAGAGTTCCCAGGATGGCAATGCAAGCAAACAGTCGTCGTTTCTTATGCGTGGTCAATATTGGGCTAATTATGCTCCATAGAAGGAGGGCCCAGAGGAGAAAAACACCCTGCATGCGAAAGGCATTTCCCAGGAATGTCGTATCTGTGTGTTCAGTCAGGAATCCGAAAATTGAGAGAATACCCAGTCCTCCAAGTGCTATTTTGGTTTGAAAGGTGACTGATATTTTCTTCCAACTCTCACCTTTCCAGAAAAACAGTATCGATAGGAGCGCAATACTGAGGAGTGCGACTACAACTTTGGGAATTTCGTGCCAAGAAGTACCAAATGGCAGTACTACAAAAGCTAGACCAAAGAGAAAGAGGGCGTAAAAACTACTCATGTCTATTTACAGTAGCAGATTTTACACACACTTAGCGGTGAGAAAATTGTGAGAACCAGTGTCGGCAGATCTCAAACCAACGCACAAACACATGATGGAATCGATTGTCATCATCATGACGTGGCATAGGGGTTGGAACTGGAGTTGGTCTCGGGGTTGGTTTTGGTGTATGGGTTGGTCGTACTGTAGGTGTTGGCTTTGGAGTAGCCGTTGGTGTTGGGGTTGGAGTAACTACAGGCGTCGCTGTTGGGGTTGGTGTTGGAGTAACCACTGGTGTAGCTGTCGGAGTTGGGGTTGGACTTCCAATTGGTGAGGTAACTGGTGCGGTCACTGGAGCCGTGATTGGTCCAGAAACAGGTCCACCAGCTTGTACCTGGAACTGTACAGAGTTGAAGGTTTCAGAAGCTACAATGGCAGTGACTGCCAAACTTGTCACAATGAGAGCGATTCGAGTTTTTTGCATAAGTTGCTATTATAACAATAACTATAGGCTTGTCAATCGAGGAGTTTTAGAGAAGAAATTCGTTTTCCAGTGCGCATGCTATTTCCTGCAGGTATTTTTGCTGTTCTGTCGGAGTTAAGACATTTTCTGGCTTCTGATAGAGAGCTGCATACAGTATATCGTACGCTGATACATATTGAAACGCTCGAGTATCTTTGCGAATCATGTTGGTTACCGCCCCAATCTGTTGTTCATTCGGTACGCCTTTCATTGTTTGCACTTTGTCACGGACTTGGTCAAGTGCTCTCTTGACGAGAGGTGCTCCGTCTATTACCTGAAACTGTACCCAATCAGTCTCTCCAAAGCCAGGATTTTCTTTTTTCATATGGCGATTATATCTTTTTCTCTTGTGGAGTGAAGAAGAGATTCGCACAAACCAAGCATACTGCCAAACTCCCCCCTCCGATGACATCTGTGGTCCAGTGCTTTCCCAGGACAATCAAGCCTGTAAGGAGTAGAAGAGTACCGATGGTAGCCAAACTTCCAAGTATCGAGAACAACAGTCGTTTTTTGTGAGTAACGAGCGCCGTTCCCAGAAGCATTGTGGTCAGAAATACAGTCCGATAGGTGTGGCCTGAAGGATAGCTGTATTCCACTTGGACATGCATGGATGGAAATGGTAACCCTTTCGAAAGCCTCTGGAACATAAATGGAGGTGCAGGATGAGGTAGAATGGACTTTCCCATCAAGACAAACACAAGACCAGCTCCATAGACCCCAAGTAGTAATAACTTTTGTCGTTTGCGCAGCGGTAGAAAGAGCAGAACAACGAGGAACAGTATTCCTTGGACCTCCATACTGCCAAAGTCGACCAAAATCGCAACATTATCATCGAAACGTTTGGGAAATCTATCCTGAAGTTTGACCGTTGAGGTAAAATCAAGCGTAGTAAACAAATGTTTTTTCACTCCTGCTGTTACTGCTAGGAAAAGTAATCCAGAAGTAAGAGCACAAATGAGCAGAATTTTGGATCGTAAAGACATGAAAGAGTATTGTATATCATTTTGGAGCGTGGCATGATAATCACTATGAATAGCCGAGGAAACCTAAATATAGTGATCGCGGTGCTTTTAGGGGTGGTACTGGTCATGGGCGGGGGCTTGGTCTATATCTCTAATCGGATACCAAAAACACAAACCCAGTCCACAACTTCTCAAGATGCAACCCAAAGTGCTGATCTTGAATCAGATGCTTCACCATCAGCTGCTCTAGTGGTGAAATATACAGGAGCGACGGCTTTAAGCGATGCTCAAAAAGATCAGATAGCTAAAAGAGTGGTAGCTCCGGTTAGGGATTTTTACGCTTGGATAGGTGGAGAACATGTAGTGACCAAACTATCTATAGAGGCAACAAAGGAAAATACCTATTTTGCGACTGTAACTCATAGCGATGGTTCCGAAGAAGGATTTCTTTTAAACAAAGCAGATGATGGGTTTGGCTGGTGGTCACCTCCCTGTCAAACCAGTTGTGTGTTCTCTCCTGAATTTGCGACGAAATATCCCTTGATCGTAAACCCCGGACCGTAATGTAACTGGTATACTGTACTTCTCTCCCGAAACGCCTTTTTTTGTAGACGATTTGTAGGATTCATATGAACACAGCAACACTTTTTGATACAGTTTCTGATGCTATTACAGCCGCGATGGGTTCAACTCTTTCGATCTTGATTCACACCATATTGTTTGGAGCAATATTTGTTCTGGTTCTTCTCGGTATTTCCGTGGAAAAAATTATGTTGACCCTAACAACTGTAGTTTCTTTGGAAGCTATTTACTTGTCTCTTTTTATTCAACGAGCAGTTAACAAACAGTCAGCAAAACTTGAAACTGCAATTGATAAAATTGTGGCAAATGTCACGCAGAACTTGGAAAAGCCTTTGGATGAGGTAGTAGATGAGATTCGTCAGACTGTTAAAGAAACTCATGCAGCCGTGATTCGTGTTGTGGCTCAAGAATCGGATGAAGTGATCGAAAAAGTCCAAGCAACAATGGCTGCGGAATCCGATGATGTGGTGAGAGAGCTAACTGAGCATGTTACTGAAGAGACTGATGAGCTGGTTACCGAACTGCGAGAACAGAAGGAACATTAAGATTCAAAAAATCTCTGTGCTGCTTGGAGAAATGTTAGATCTCTGGGAACAATGTATGATTTTCCCTCCTGATTTGTTGCTTGATTTTTTGATATGAGAGCAAGCGCTTCACTGTAAGGCATCCATATTTGTTTAAATCCTTCAGCTATTTCTTTGGGGGTAAAGTCTGGCTTTCCCTTTTTCCCTTTCACCTTGGCTACGTAACAATATGATATTTGTTTTAGGGTAAAAAGTTTTCGGTATTCGATTATTGACCCAATCTCATCAAGTATTTCGACGGTGCAGCCAATTTCTTCCATACATTCACGGTATAACGCGACTCTCCTGTCTTCCCCTGCTTCGATCCCTCCACCTGGGATTTTGTAATAGTTGTCACTCGCTACATATAGAAGCGCAATAAGTCCGTTGTCATCGATAACAACGGCTCGGGCAGTCTCGCGAACTGGGTATTCCTTAACGTCGCTTTCAGATACAGCCTCAGGATTAATCACTTCTAGTAATTTCATACCGTGAGTCTATCACAAGGCGTTTCTTCGGATCTACATCTTTTGCTCATGCTCATTTTCGAGTATAAACACAGGATGAGTCCTTTTTCTTTTTACCTTTTTGGTGTCACAGGGAATCTTGCCCAGATTAAAGTAATTCCGGCTCTCTATGATCTGTTTGAAAAGAAATTAATCCCCAAAGGCAGCCACATTATAGGCGTAGCCAGAAAAGAGATGACTCCAGATCAATTCCGTTCCTTTGTATGGGATATTTTACAGACTCCAAATCGCCACCATACACATCCGATTCGTGATGAAGTATGGCAAGAGATGTGTGAACATCTCTCCTATCAAAGTGGTGATTTTTCCGATCCAAAACTCTACAGTACGATCAAAGCTTCTTTAGAAACTCATCAAATTCATAATACAATTTTTTATCTCGCGACCTACCCACAACTCTACGAAAGTATCTTCACGAACTTAAAAACCGCCGGACTTACAAATCAAGACAAAGGCTTTACTCGTTTGATGCTTGAAAAGCCTATTGGTATAGATTTGGCGTCTGCCAAAAGACTCAATGCCCAGGTCTCACAGTACTTTGAAGAATCACAGGTGTATCGACTCGACCACTATTTAGGCAAAGAGACTCTACAAAATATATTAACCTTTCGCTTTGGTAATGGTCTTTTAGAACATTTGTTTAATCATGAATTTGTTGATCATATTCAAATCACCGCTAGCGAAGATTATGGTATTGGTAGACGCGGAACCTATTTTGATAGTGTAGGAATGTTAAAAGATGTCGGGCAAAATCATAGTTTGCAGATGCTTACGACTGTGACCATGGATGCCCCTAAAGAATTTAGCAACGAAGCCGTCACCCGTGAACGAGTAAAGGTCTTAGAAAAGTTACTCTCTGATCCAGAGCATGTCGTCTTTGGTCAGTACGAAGGCTACACGGGCGAAGAATTTGTTACCAAAGATTCATCCCAAGATACCTTCTTTGCCTTGCGCACCACAATTGATAACGAGCGCTGGCAAGGTGTTCCTATTTATATTCGTGCCGGGAAACGATTGAATCAAACTTGTACTGAAATTTCTTTGGTCTTTAAAAATCCTATTAACAGATTGTTCTCCCACTTAGATTCGGGAAATGAGCCTAATATTTTAACCTTTCGCATTCAACCGAATGAAGGAATTGTGTTTAAGTTTTTGTCCAAAGTGGCAGGACATGACTTGAAGTTAGAGCCACAATATATGCAGTTTTGTTACAAGTATCAAGGTACGGATATGCCTGATGCCTATGAGAATCTAATTTCAGATGTAATTAAAGGGGACCAGACATTTTTTAATGATGCAGTTGAAGTGGAAGCGCAGTGGTCTTTTACCGACCCACTCTCCGCTATCCGCAACCGACCGATAGCGTACGAACAAGGGTCGTGGGGTCCGCAAGCAGCGTTTGAGTTATTGCAGCAAGACGGCCGTGAGTGGCTTGAACCCAGTTTAGCTATGTGTGCAATCTAAGATTTATCTTCTTCTTTAAGAATGTTTTAGAGATATTGGACTTGTAATTTCAACTGGAATTTTGGGAATAAGAGAAGCAAACCATGTCATAGACTCTGAATGCGCTTTTTTAGGCCAAGTCACATTCTGAGAATCATATCCACCATGTTGACCAAGGAATGTCATTAATAGACGAAACGCACTTTCGACTGCGTCTTTGTGTCCATACAGTTCAATCCAAGACTGTGAAATATTTTCTGCTGTTCCATCACGTCTAATATGTACTCCGAGAGGGAAATCCAAAGTTATTGGTTTTGAGAAAGTGTTCTCAGTTTTAGCTACCCGAAGCTCGATTGATACTAACGACATATTCCACCTCCTCTATTTCGTACTGTGTCCCCCAAATTTACCTCGTTGTGCGGTAACCACTTTGTTACGAAAACTGTCGCCGTCATTCGCTGAATTCTTGCGAACATTCAAGGACTCTTCGATAATTGGGATGGGTATCCCTAATTCTTTGGCCGCGTTGACAGTCCATTCCCCTTCGCCGCTATGTGCAATGACTGGGCTGACACCGGTAAGCGTTGGGTTTTCGGCAAGAGCTTCTTGGGTCCAAGCTACCAGTCTTGATTCGATGACGCTTCTGGTATTGTAGATTCGGAATACTTCTGCCAAATCAAAATGGAAATCCGATTTTTCAAGCACTGCTGCGCCTTCAGCAATTGCTTCCATCATTCCATATTCAATTCCGTTATGGACCATCTTGGCAAAGTGCCCGGCACCAGTTGGTCCCACATGTGCATAGGCAAGAGGGGCCGCAATCGATTTTAAGAGTGACTCAACTTGTTTAAAATCGTTATCTTCACCGCCAACCATAAGACAAGCTCCGTTGCGTGCGCCGCCAGGACCTCCGGAAACTGCCACGTCCATGAATCGGATTCCTTTTTCTTTGAACATATGTGCGCGTCGGAGAGTATCGGTATATAAACTGTTTGCTCCATCGATTACTAGGTCGCCCTCTGTAAGCAACGGAAGAAGCTCAGTAAGAAAATCATCGGTAACTTGTCCAGCGGGAAGCATAAGCCAAATAACGTGAGGAGTTGGAAGCTGGCTGATGAGGTGAGAAAGATCGACGGCTTTTTTTGCACCCGCAAGAACGACTTCTTCAACTGGTTCGGGTGATCGGTTCCAAGCAATCACATCAATATGTTGTTCGAGCAAACGGAACACCATGTTTTTACCCATTTTCCCTAATCCGATGTAGCCAATTGTCATACTAGGATCTCCGTTCGGTATCAATTGTATTTTGTGCACGTTCCTGAATTATTTTTCTTCCTTCAGGCGTTAGACTATATGCATTCCTGGATAAGGAAATTGTTCCGTCCTCAATTAATTCTTGGAGATGAGTTGTGAGGTGTCTCTGAAATTTTGATGGGAGTAATGCTTTGATCTGCAGCAAAGTCCAGCTCTGTTGTTTATCGATTCCAGACAGCAATACATTGCGAATGAATTCGTCATCAGCTTTATATTTTGCGTCGCTTCTTGTCTTCTCACGTTTCTCTTTATTTTCCATATGTGTTTTATACCATACTTTATGGTGATCGAAATCACAGTAATCTGTAACAGATTTGTGTCACACTACTTGTAGTATTCTCTAGTATAGAGTGTAATAAATCTATGGAAACTTCTTCTCCTGTTCCTCAATCAACTCCTTCAGAGACGAAACCAGAGTGTGGTGTAAATTGCAAAGACTGTTTAAAGGGAGGATTACCAATCAAACGTGAGTGGCTTTCCTTTATTACTTTGACTCTCTTTACCATGTTAGTGATATTGTTTGTGTTTTTTGTACAAGCGAAGCGCGATCTTTCAAGTACTGGGCGTGATGATCGAGATGAATTGGCAAGTTCTCAAGCTGCATCACCCTCTGCCTTTCCTGTATCCAATGCTCGCAGCTATCCGACAACGATTTCTCTACCTACAGTCAAAAATACAGGAACTCTTTCTGTGGAAAAAGCGATTGCGACGCGCAGAAGTCGTCGTGAATTTTCAGATACTTCAGTGACACTCGCTGAACTCGGACAAATGCTCTGGAGCGGACAAGGAATTACTGATTCTGCGACTGGAAAGCGCACTGCCCCCTCAGCTCGAGAGTCATACCCAATGACACTCTTTGTGGTGGTTAAGCGTGTGAGTGGTTTGGAACCTGGGTTATATGAATATATTCCCAAAACTCATGCCTTAGGAAAGATGGCTGCTACCGATTTGGATCCTGCCTTGAAAGAAGCCGGAGTGCAAGAAGGAGCACAGAAAGCTCCCGTTGTCTTTTTAATTAGCGCCAGCTTTGGAAATTATCAAGCCAAAACCAAGTCAGCGAATGTCACCGCAACATATATGGAAGCCGGCCACATCGGGCAGAATATGTATCTTGAGGCAGAATCATTAGATATGGCGATGGTGGTGATGGCAGGATTTGATAGCAGTAAAGTAACCCAGGCCTTGCAGATGGATGGTGCCGAAACGATTGAATATGTCGTTCCCTTTGGTCACCGTGCTCCAGAACTTGTGGCTACCCCAGTGCCAAAAGAATAAGTATGAAACATAAAATTTTACTCATTGGCGTTTTTACGATTCTCACTGTATTTGCCTGTTCGCGTCTGGCCTTGGCTCAAGAAAAAGCCTTTACTCCACAAGAACTTGCTCAAAATGATGGGAAAGATGGACATGCAGCCTTCTTTGCGTATAAAGGAAAAGTCTACGATGTGAGTACTAGTTCATTCTGGAAATTAGGTGAACATTTCGGTTTGCATGCAGGAGTAGATTTGACCGACAAGATGGCGGGTGCGCCGCATGGTGAAGAAGTATTATCTAAATTTCCTGTAGTGGGAACCTTTGGGAGTGTGACTTCGAGTCCGGCTCCTGCTGTAGATAGTATTCCTGAAAAGGCTCCTGCAGCCAGCAGTACAAAACATTGGTATGACGCCCCGATTCGGATTGCCGGGATCTCCATTATTGGTTGGACCGGAATACTACTGGGAATTGTGTTTGTCTTAAACTTTGCAACTTGTTTTGCTCTGCCCTGGGGAAAGTTGCCGCTGCCATGGAAAGGTAAGCGGCCTGGACCTGACGCTTTAGATGGCGCTCCTGTCCATTTAAACTTTGCGAGCATTCATAAATACTTTGCCTGGGCAACTGTCATCGTGGGAATCGTTCATGGAGTCTTGGGCCTACTGCAGCTGCTTGGATTCTATTTGTAAGGCATGCCAACTGATCCTTCGGTTTGTTATGAGTCATGACGAAGTGAGTTTTTCTTTTATTTCCAACTAACTAAAATTGCACCAATAACCACCAGAACTATCCCCGCCACTGATTTAGGAGAAAATTTTTCGCCTAATACCAGCCCCGAGAAAATAGCAATGAAGATTAAACTGGTTCGATCGATGACGCTCACTTTTCCTGCGTCTCCAGCTTTCAGAGCTGCAAAATAAAAAAGTAAGGAGGCAGCTCCGGCAATTGCCGATAATACAATAAACGTCAGCTCCCTCCCCGTCAGAGCTTGTAATTTAGTGATGTCAATTTTTTGTAGTCCAATACTGACCCCGATCATCAAAACAGCCATGATCACGGTACGTATGGTTGTCACCAGCGTAGAATCCAGTGTCTTGACGCCCAGTTTCGCAAAGATGGTAACGAGTGCCGCAGTGAGGGCTGAGAGAATCGCAAGTGGAAGCCACATAGTTTACAGTGGCCGCATACCCAAGAGCTTGGGAAACGGCATTCCTTTCATGGTAACGATAAAACACAGACGTCGATCGCGTTTTGCGTAAATGTGTCCAGTATGTGGATCTTTAGTTTCGTTGTCATCCCACCAGCGTGACTCAAACCATTTGAGCGAAAAATATCGGTACTCTTCATTGAACGTATGGTACGGATCGACCATCACAATTTCATCGTTTTCTGGATCAATGGAAGAAATAATACTGTAGTGGCCAAAGTCTTGCTGCTCTGGATGACCGTTCGTATCTTCGTATTCTTCCTGAATAGAATCATAAAAAAGGTTTTGCCATTCGACGGCCACGGGATACATGAACTGCTGTACCAAAGCGACGAGATCCTCAGTACTGGTATATTCTTTGCACCACAACTGTGCTTGAGGGGCGATCACTTTTACCGCCGCAGCCAGCTGATCAGGCCTGGTACCATACTCTTCGATATATTCCTCGGCGTGGATAGCTTTATCGATATCAAGCTGAGAAACATCAATTCCAATATGGGTCATAACCATCTGGAGAACTGCAGGGCCACAATGCACGTCATCGATTTGCTTTACTCGTCGCATCCTCGAGTACGGTTGCACGATTTGGCTACCCCATGCAGAGAAAGGATTGTCCATACCTGCTCATTGTACCTCTTTCTCGCAACTGGAAAGGTGGGAGTTGCTGTATACTATAGGATCTATGGCTAAAGAAAAACAAATGAACTTGATTGAGTTCATGGAACGCGTTCCTGAACTCCACAACAAATCTCTAGAAGAAATCGCACGGTTATGCATTATGAGCCCACGACGTGTCAGTGACTTTATTGATTTTATTGGATCGCAGTATGTTTCTAAAGCTGAAAAAAAACTATGGCTCTATGTCTCTGCAGATGAATGGCAGAAAATCGTCGAATCAGAACGAAAAGTACGCGGTCTACATAGGATTGGCCTGGTTACAAGAATAGCTAATAGTGGTCGCAAATCACGCGGAGAGTATCCACCAGAGTCCTTTGATGACGATTCGTTGCACCAAGAAGAGGCTCTAGACTAACCGGATTACGGCAATAGTTTTGCGTACTTACTCACCAAACTTGAAAGCACATCAGGAAATTTCATTCCGTGCATTGCTAACACTTCTGTGAATGGTAAACCAATATCAGGTCCAAAAGCCGTGTTGGGATTACAGTCGGTAAAGTAGACCGTATTGGTACTTTCCTCAATGCGTAAATCAAACTTCGCGTAATCTTTGAATTCACACGCTCTGAAGGCTCTCACCACTAGTTTGCTGACTTTACTCGCTAGTGGCTCCTCAACTTTCGTATATACGTATGCATCTTCATCGTTTGAATATGATTCAAGACTGGTAAACGAATGCTTGCCATCTGGCTTAAAGCGGAACTTCTTTTGTCCTAAGAAAACGTGTTTCCTTGTCCCATCATCAAACACACACGCAGTAATTTCTAACCCATCGATAAATCGTTCGACAACGCATGGAATGTGATATGTAGAGATCATCTTATCTACTTTTTTCTGTGCGGCATCAACAGTTTCTTTGACTGCTTTATTATCAATTCCAACACTGCCACCGCCCTCGTTGAGTTTCACAATTAGTGGGAGTCCGAGGGATTCATCGATTGAAGTTCCAGCGCGTCTGATGAATTGAAATGCGGGAGTGGGAATATCATAGGCAAGCAACATACGCTTGGTAATATTACGAGAATTGCCAATAACCATTCCCTCTATTCCTGAACCAGTGTATGGAATTTGTGCAAGTTCTAAGGCTGCAGGAACAGAAGGTTGGAGTTTGTCGCGGCCACGCAATGTATCTACCAAGTTTAAAACGACGTCGGGCTTATCTACCAATAGGTTGGTGAAGAAATATTGATCACCCGGATACCCTTTGGCATTGATTCCTAACGATTGAAGCATATCGATCACTTCTTGGGCACGATCCTCCACTTCAAGTTCCGCAATATAAGACTCTTCAGTCGGAAACCATTCTCGTTCAACGTGACTATATGCAACAGCCACTAAACGCAACTTCTTTAGCGCATCTTTATCGATCGCTAATTCTATTTTCGTCGGTTTTCTTTCTTCTGGTTTAATTTCTTGTTTGATATCTGCGGACATGATGCGCTCCTTTGGTATGTTGATTTTTTGTGCACGATTTCATTTCTCACACTACTGCATCAGTAATACTGCGGTCAAGAGGTTCCTTGACACTTTAGTACAAAAATGGTCTACTAACCACTTCGTTATTAATATAAGAAAGTGTTTTCCTTATGAAACGTCACCGCAATATTCGCAAATTTAACCTAGTTTTAGTTGCTTTGTTTTGTTTTATTGCGATTGCAGTAGTCGGTGCAGTATTTGGCCAAACAGCTCTAGTTGCTCGGCCCACACACCCTGCGGTGTTGGCGGCAACACGCTCAACGGTGACATACGTTGCATCACAAGTGTTCACTCAGGATGGAACGTCGTATGGACAAGGAAACTGGTTTGGAACTGCAGGAAATGCTGGGAACTCATATACGGGTATCCGTTTCGAAGGCATTAGCGTTCCCAAAGGGGCAGCAATTGAAAATGCAGTGCTTCAAGTTACTTCCTCGAATGAACAGTGGATTGCGCAATCAACCACCGTATATGCAGAAACTTCTGAGACACAAGAGGCTTTTAGTGCTTCAAACCCACCTTCTAACCGAACAAAATCAACACAGAGTTTAGGATTTAGTGATAATAAGAAATGGACAAAAGGTACTCCGTATGAATTTCCAAGTCTTCTACAAATTGTACCGGCGATGAGTATGACAAGTAGATCGACGGTTTCTTTGATTCTGAAAGGAGGTGGAAACTCTTGGGGACGTAAATTTATCAATGGGACTGAATCACAAGCTTCAGCACCCAAATTAATCGTCACCTATTCAACTGACAGTAGTAGTCCAGTTCCCTCGCCTGCGGCTACAGTACAGCCAACCGCGCAACCAACCGCTACACCTGGTGCCTCGATTGTTCCAAAGAATCCAGAAGGTTCCTTACCTCCGCCAACACAAACACCAGGGGCAACCGGAGGAAACAGTTTTGCAATGGGAACGTGGATTCCTTCTAAATGGGATACCTGTCCAGCTGCGTTTCACGATAGCTTCTCGGTCATTGGTCCAGATGGAAAACGATACCCAACTTGGCATCCACCGACAGCAATTAACCCAGCGACGGGGAAAATGTGTACTTTTGGCCATGAGCATGGGAGAGATCCTAAAGGATCACGCCTCTATGCATGGATCCAACAACAAAATGCGTACGATGCAAATCGCAATGGGAAAATCGAAAGCGAAGAAACAGAAGCGAGTGGCATTCCCTTTGGCTATGCCAACGAACAACTGGACGTATACAACACGGCCAATGGTATAGCGAACGGTATGCGACATGAAGATCATGCTGGATTTAAGATTATGTGGGAAAACCAGGTACAACGCGATCAAAGTCAGGTTGCGGGCGGTTCCAATCGCAAACCAGTTGATTTGTACTGTGACATGTTGATGGCCCAACACCAAGGTACCCATTCCAAAGATGCGTTTACCAACAATGTCCATGCAACCCAATACTATATTGACTGCAATAAGGGATCACTGGTTTCTCAGTATCCAGTGAAATTAGCACTGCAATTTATGTCGGTGTTTGGGAAGGCTGGAGGGTTTTCCGAAGGTGGATTTGATGGTGGTTTCAAATTTATTTCTGTAGGAATTCCTTCACCAGCCAATTCTCCTTCAGCCGGCGAGCCAGGTCGTAGCTTGCCAACAATTACTAGAGTTAAAGATTCGGTTCTCGTTCCTGAAGGTCAGTTTTCACAATTTAGTTTAGGCCTGTATGAAGATTGGATCAGTGGCAGTCATTTGATGAGTAGTGATGGGAGAGAATTAGTGTATGTTGATCCACACTTTGCCGTGTTTTCTCCAAGTCGCTTTTATGATCCCAGCCAACCAGATAATGTGGGACGATCAATTGACGTGTGTTATATGAAAGAGGCAAATGGCGATCGAGCCCGAGGCGGAGAGTGTGATGAGGTAACAAACTATAAAGATGGTTCAACGATTCCTGAATCACAGCGTATTCCCTACGATGATCCACGTTCTCCATTTAATGGATGCACGCGTGAGTTTTATTTTAACAACAACGCGATCTCCAATGCGGGTGGACCGACATATTGGTATACAGATCCATATGGCAAGAATGGCAAAACCAGTCCATTTCCAGGATCAATTCGTCAATATATCCCTTCCGCCAAAACCTCTTTGCCTTTCAACTTAGAGTCAATCGCGATTGGCAAAGACATGAATTGGTGTGGTACTGGGGTTCACGCGCCGAATTGATACAATATGGCGTATGATCCGAAAACTAACTAAGGCTGATGTTCGTAAGTATAAGCAACTTCGTTTGCTAGCGTTGACCACTGATCCCGATGCATATTTTGCGACATATGCGGAAGAAGAGCGTCGAGACGAATGGTCGATTGCAACGGAAATTGCCGCCCACGCGTTCCCTTTTGGCTACTTTGGTTGGTTTGATACCGATCAACATCTACGTGCTTACATTCAAATTGCACCAGCTTATTTTGCGAAAACGAATCACACCGCAGATGTATATAATTTGTATGTACATCCTGAATTTCGTCGTCAAGGAATCGCGAAAGAACTGCTCTTGCAAGTCTTAAGTCACTTGCGCGAGAGAAAAAGTGTCGAAATTCTGTATTTATCCGTGATGCAGTCAAATAGCGCTGCACTTCATATGTATGAGAGACTAGGGTTTACAACTGTAGGAATAAAAAAAGCGGCGGTGAAGCTAGGATCTCAGTATGAAAATGAGGTATTACTTCAGCTTGAACTGTGATTGACATTCCAGCCAGTTCTTACGTATGATGAAAGTATGTCTCGTCGCGTCGATGTCTTTCGTGTTTTATTTTTCTGTTTGTTTATTGTCCTGGTAGGCGGACTTTTCTTGTTGAAGACAGCTCCAGCACAGGCTGTAACTGCCGCACAGGTGTGTCAAGCGGATATCAATCAAGATGGTACTGTCAATCTCTCTGACTATTCGATTTTTATTAAAAACTTTTTGGTAAGCCCAGTGGTAGCTTTACGTGCAGATATCAACGGAGACGGAACTGTCAATATTAGTGACTATACGTTATTGGTTGGTTCTTTCTTGCAACAGTGTGCGGTAGCTCCAACAGCAACTCCGGTAACTTCAGGTGGCGCTCCAGGTGACAGCATGGCGATGCAAGCATGGAGCGTGGGTGGAAAGAATGCCCCTAATCCTAAATATGATAAGTGTGACGATGGCACTGATGTGGTGAAGGCACACAACTCTTACTATGTAGTCGCGTACGATGGAATGAAGTATCCCACTTGGCATCCTCCAGTTGTGACAAATCCAATTACTGGAGTTGGAAAATGCTACTTTGGTCACGAACATGGAACCAATCCACAAGGTTATCAGTATTGGGATGAGATTGTGCAGCATTTCGGCAAAGACGTGAATGGTGACGGTAAAATAACTGCAATGGTAATCGGTACGGATGGCAAAATTACACCTGGTGATCATGCCGGTATTCCGTTTGGAATCGCAAATGAACACATGAACGAATACTACAACCAAGAAGGACGTGATTCGATCTTCGTACGACATGAAGATCACGTCGGACACAAAATTGAATATGTAAACGGTGAAGCAGACATGGTGGGAAATACTACTCATGTGATGCAGCCGATCAATACGACCGGTGGAATCAATGTTCCGTATTATAAAGGTACTGACTCAAATACCTACTATCCGACTGGTGTCAAATGCACCCACTTTCATAAGTTCCATCAAGGGACGCATTCAGGTGATGCGATGAGAAATAATTTGCATGAAGTGATCTTCCATTCCAACTGTACCAGTGATCGACCAGAATATCCAAGTAACGAAGTAATCCTCACCGGTATGATGAGTTTTGGAAACCCTGGAGAGTATAAGCGTTTCTGTGGGAACGATCGAAGTACTGTTGTTTGTGTAGATGGCAAAGACTCAAGTGGAAAATGCATCATCACAGACCCTCTCATTAGTAAATTGCCGGGAAGCATCTACAGTAACACCTTAGGTCGCAACATGATTGATCGATATTGTTTGCAGAACGTGGACAGTATTACCGGAAGCTTCTACTTCAATCCGTACGAAATTTGGCAAGGTGATTTCCGTATTTCGACTCCAAACGGAAAGTTATTAGCGGAACACGGCAGACAGTGGGATGTCTTGGATCCAATTCGCTTCGTCGATCCAAACTCAGCTACAGGCTTTGGATATAACTCACAGGAATGTGGACCAGGAGGACTCTTATACAAGCGAACCCTAAACTGTGGAGCTCTTGAAAGCAAGAGTGTCCCGTGGGACTCACCGCAATCAGGATTTAGAGGTCTGAAACGTACAACCTACTTTGGTCGCAATCGAGTTTCAAATGCTGGTGGATCGCAGACTTGGTGGACAGATCCACTCGGAGGAAATGCAACCACGACGCAGTTTGCTTCAGGACTAAAGCAGCACTTCTCTTCCGTTGAGGCTGACATCTGTAAACTGACCGAGTGCTCAAAACTCAATGATCGAGCTATCCAGAGACAGTTTAATGATGGTGGTGGAACTGTACACGCTCCCAACTGATCGCTTTCCTCGAGAATAGACGAAATTCTTGCCTCCTTATTTTTGGTGTTTGCATGAATATGCTATACTGTATTTTCTATGTGTAAACGATTTGGGTTTACCAGCAATGTCCATCATCACTCCTCGCATATTTCGCGTGGGAGTGTTTCTCTGTTGTAATTCTTAATCACCTTTGATCAAAACACCACTCCTGCGCGCGGGAGTTTTTTTGTGTCTGTTGACATAAAAATTTCTCAGATACTCTCCGTTTTGGTCAAGTTTTAAGGAATATATGAAAACAACTGAACAACAAACAACAATCCTTCTCCCTTCAGGGGAATGGTTGAATAATTTTATAGTAGGAATGAAAAACAGCGGCTTTCCGCTGGAAAAGCCATCAGAACGAAGCTTGTCTTGGACAATGCCAAATTGTCGGCTGCCGATTCTGTTCAAAGAAGTACGAGCTTCAGACGTGCCGGTAACGATGCTTGATTCTGATGTTACCGCGAAGGCTGGGTTTACCGGATCTGATATCGTCATAGAAAGCGGATTGCTCTCTTTGCAATTCGGAGCATCTGGTCAGGATCGAGGTGAAAAAGATTGTAGTCCGTTGTTAAAAAAGATTTGGAATTTTCCAACGGATCAACTCGTCCCAACGCCTATACGACCTCGATTAGCTATCTCGGTGGATCCTCAGAAGTATACGAAGAATCCTAAGGCTTTCCAGCTTACTGATTTGCGAGGGACGACCGTCTACACTTCATTTCCACGTATTACTCAAACTCTATTTGATCGTAGTGGTGTAAATGCTATTCCGATTCGGATAAAAGAGCGACGAGGCAAAATCGAAGCACTACCAAGTTTAGATAGGACCAGTCTAGCGGAAGTAGACATTATTAATACAGGGAGAACACAGACGGAAAATGAACTCGTTGAAGCAATGACGATACTTGAATCCGCCTTATTATTATTGGTTTCCGCAGATGTAAATCAGCGAGATGAGCAACGAATCGATGACTTCATCGCGCTCGTGAATGAGGCAACCAAAAAAGAAAGGATGGTGTGAAACTATGAACATTTCATCCTTTTTTAGACCAGTAGTACGTGAGAATTTTTCGACGTATGTACCTTCTCTGTCTCTAGAACAAATTGTCAATATAACGAAGCAACCAAAAAGATCGATTCTGAAGCTCGATAGTGGAGAAAATCGGTGGACACCCAAAATACCGATTGACTGGAAGACGATAGAAAAAAATGTTGCACTTTATCCAGATTCAGACTCACTGTCTTTGCGACAAGCTTTATCTTTGGACTTGGGGGTAAGTCCAGATTGTATCGTGATTGGAAATGGATCGGATGAATTGATTGATTTGACATGCCGACTGTTCTTAGAGAAAGGTAAAATATTGATCGATTTCTCTCCCACATTTCCCATGTACGCTTTTTTTGGGAGGCTGTGTGGCGCCACCGTGATTACAGTCCCCAGAGAGAAAAATTATCAGTTAAATGTGAAAGCAGTGAAACAGGCACTGAAAAAATCTCAACTCGCGTTTATTGCCAACCCAAACAACCCGACTGGAACAGTGATTCCCCGCCCAATCCTCGTTGAACTGTTGTCTGTAGGCATACCAATTGTGATTGATGAAGCATATTTTGAATTTTATGGTGAAACAGTCATTGATCTTGTATCGGAGTTTGAAAACCTCATCGTTTTACGTACATTTTCAAAATGGGCAGGTGTAGCTGGTCTGCGAGTAGGATACATGGTCACGAATCCGACTATTGCCGATCGTATTCGCGCTATAAAACCACCCTACGGGGTAAACAGCTTTGCGCAGGCAGTTGCATGCATTCTGATACAAAATAAAAATCTATTTCTCCCATCCTTGCGTGCGATACAAGCGTCTAGAGAATGGTGCATTGCTGAGATCAACAGTCTACCGGGATTGAATGCTGTAGCCTCGCAGGCGTCGTGCGTTTCTGTGTTATCGGAGCAAATATCAGCATCAATGATTGTTGAAAGACTTTTGCAGAAAGGGATCGTTGTCAAATTGCTCCCACAAAATCTGTTACCGAATGCCTTTCGCATGAGCATCGCTCCTAAAAAGGAAATGAAAATCGTTATTCAAGCTTTACTGGAAATTATATGAACAAAAAAATAACCAAAATCTTCATTGCCGAACCAGGAGAATCTCCTCAAAAAATCGTTGACTGTGTAAAAAATTTAGTTGAGGAGAATAACACTTATGCTTAATATTTATCGCTGGTCAGAGACCGATCTAAAGAGAAAGAAACAAATCACTGAGCGTGCCATGCTCGATATTTCTGAGATTAAAGAATACGTGGCTGGGTGGATGGAAACCATTAAAAATGAAGGAGACGCTGGAATTGTGAAGTACACACGGCAATTTGATAAAAAGGATTTTGAAATAAAAGATTTACGAGTTACTAAAGAAGATATTCAGAAAGCATATGAATCTGTAGATCCTCGTGTGGTAGAAGTACTGAAACGTCAAATTAGTATTTCTAGACAAAATGCCCTTTCAAAGGCTGGTCAGGAAACTGTTTTAAAGTCCTTTGTCCCTGGCGTGCAAGTTGGTTACAAAATTACTCCTATTGAATCGGTTGGGCTTGCTGTGCCAGCTGGTCAAGTGCCTCTGCCAACTGTGATGCAGATTTTGACGGTTACTGCCAAAGCCGCTGGAGTTCCTAGAGTGGTTGCCTGTTATCCACCTACAGGTGACTATCCAGAAATGCTGATTGCAGCAGACTTAGCTGGTTGCGATGAAGTTTATCGAGTGGGTGGGATTGCGGGCATTGCTGCTATGGCCTACGGGACTGAAACCATCAAACCTGTCTTAAAGATTTCGGGACCAGGCAGCATTTATACTCAGGCAGCCAAAATGCTCGCTTATGGTAGGGTCAGTATTGATATGGTGGCAGGACCATCTGAAGCAATTATCCTCGCTGACAAAGATGCTAATCCTATTTTCTGTGCTGCAGATATCCTGGCTCGAGCTGAACACGCTCCAGACGCAGCTGGAGTATTGGTGACTGATTCTGTTGAGTTAGCTCAGGCGACGCAAAAAGAAGTTGAGCGACAAATTCAGTACCTCAGTAGACGAGAAGTGATTGAGAAATCATTGGCTAAGTACTCATGTGCAATTGTCACAGAGTCATGGCAAGAAGCAATTGATTTTACCAATGACTATAGTCCAGAACACTTAGAAGTTTTGGTCGCAGAGCCATTCGCTATTTTGCCATTCATTAAAAATGCGGGATCAATTTTTCTAGGTCAATATGCGCCAGTAGCAGTTGGAGATTATGCCAGTGGGACTAACCACATTTTGCCTACTGGATACTGGTCAAAGATGGTTTCAGCGGTGAGTGTCGAGACTTTTCAGAAATCTTCAGAATTACAGTATTTGACCAAAGAAGGTTTAGAAAACTTAGCCGAAATTGTTGATGTGGTATCGGGAATAGAAAAACTTGATGCTCACTGGAATAGTGTGAATGTTCGATTAAATCAAAAAAGGAGAAAATATGAATGAAAAACTAGGTTTGTTTATTAACGAAGTGAAAAAAGAGAAAATTTCTTTGTCTCGGGTGACGCGAGAATCACAAATCGATATAGTAATCGAAGATGCACCAAGACGTGACTACAACATTCAAACTGGCAATAGGTTCTTCAATCACATGTTAACGGGAATCGCTTCCAGAGCGTGTTTAAATCTAGATGTTCAATATACACCGACGATTGCGGAACCACTCGACCACGTTGTGGTGGAAGACACTGGTCTTACGATGGGGAGGGCTATCCGTGAACTTTTGGACTCCCGTCAATCCGATGGTGTCAGTCAACGTGGAACATACACAGTGGCCTTTGATGAGGCGTTAGTACAAGTAACACTTGCGTTTGATGGAAGGGCCTATACCTTTCTGCGCGGAGAGGTTCCTGGGATGATGTTAGAAAAAGTCGAAGATATTCTTAGTACAAATTTACGGCAATTTTTTGACGGATTTTCTCAGGGAGCCGGATGCGTGGTGACTGTTCAATTTATTTCTGGAAACGATTCGCACCACACTTGGGAGGCAGCTTTCAAAGCCTTTGGTGAAGCTCTACGAGAATCTTTGCAACCCTGTCCTTACCGAGCAGGAACCACCATCGGATTGAAAGGGACCGGTATGGAGGGAAAACTATGATTTCAGCAAATCTCGACCTTCGTAAAGGAGGAGGCTTGATACCCGCCATCATTCAAGATGAACAAACTAAAGCTATTCTAATGCTTGGATATATGAATGAGGAATCTTTGGGAAGATCTGTATCAACGGGATTCGTCTGTTTTTGGAGTCGAAGCCGAAAAAAATTATGGATGAAAGGAGAAGAATCGGGAAACACATTACGAATCAAACGCATTTTTGTTGATTGCGATGAGGATACTCTCCTTATTTCTGTCGAGCTGAGTGGTATATCGGCGTGCCACACGGGAAAGTACTCGTGTTTCTTTACCGAATTGAGGGAGGATAGTCTATGACCATTACGCAATTATTTGGGATAATTACCCTCAAAAAAAACCTGAGACAAGAAAATTCATATATCAGTTCTTTGTTCAGTCAGGGTGTAGATCGAATCATTCAGAAAGTGGGAGAAGAAGCCGTGGAATTGGTAATCGCTGCTAAAAATCAGAGTAAAGAACGAGTGATTTCTGAGGCAGCAGATCTTGTGTTTCACAGTCTCGTCCTTTTTTCCGCCCTCGGAATTTCTCCCAACGAGATTATGCAAGAGTTAGAACTGAGAAATGTAAAAAGAAATGATACGATACAACAGGAGTAATATTATGAATCAACCACAAGTATTAAAAGGATTTCGAGATTTTCTGCCCAGGGACATACGAGCACGAGAGTATGTCATGGGCAAAATTAAGCAAACCTTTAAACAGTTTGGCTTTGAGTCTATTGAAACACCCACGATTGAATACAAATCCACAATTATGGGAAAGTATGGAGAAGAGGCAGATAAATTAGTGTATGCCTTTACGGATAATGGTGATCGTGAAGTGGCGCTTCGATATGACCAGACCGTTCCGACTGCTCGTTTCATTGCCAACAACTTTAATGAAATCTCCTTCCCTTTCAGACGCTATCAAACCCAGAACGTATTCCGAGCTGATAAACCTCAAAAAGGCCGTTATCGTGAATTTACTCAGTGCGATATCGATATCTTTGGAAGCAGCGATCCAACCGCTGATGCAGAGATCCTTGCCTGCACATACGCAGCCTATAAGGCCATAGGGTTTCAAACGATCCAAATCTTGGTTAATGATAGACAGACATTAGTCTCCGTTTTAAAGCCGTATGAAACAGATACAGTTAGTGTGTTTTCAATTATCCAAACAATAGATAAGATGGATAAGCTACCTAAAGATGAGGTCATTGCTGAGTTGGTGCGAAAAGGAATGACGAATGTAAATGCCGTTGACGCTTTAACTAATTTGCTTGCAGTTAACCCCTCAGCTAATCTAGAGCAAATAATGTCACTAGCTGAGGCATTAGGCGTTAGTGATGCCGAGATCTCATTTGAACCAACCCTTGCTCGGGGACTTGATTATTACACAGGCATGATCTTTGAAGTAAAAATTCCAGAGTTTGCAGTTGGCTCAGTAGGGGCTGGTGGTCGTTATGACAATTTAATTGAACAATTATCTGGAGTGGAGATGAGTGCTGTGGGTATGGCTGTTGGTTTTGATCGCACTGTCGATGCGGCTATACAGTTTGACTTGATTCCTACAGCACTGGATGACAAAAAAGTGTTGGTTACTGTTTTTGATGCAGCTTTGATTGGAGAATCAGCCAGCGTGACCAAAACCCTTCGAGAACAAGGATTGTCAGTAGAGCTGTACCCAAAATTTACTAAACTTGATAAACAGTTTAAGTATGCAGACAAAAAAGGGATCCGCTATTGCATTGTTATTGGCTCTCAAGAAGTGGAGAACAATCAAGTGATGCTCAAAGACCTGTCTGATGGAAAGCAGGAACTCTTGAATCTTGATGCTCTAGTTGAAAAACTGAAATAAAAATATCAGCATTCAACTCATTCTCTGTTTGATTTTAGTATCACCTTAAGAAAGTTATGGTTTGCGGACATGATTTGAACAAGCATTTCAGTGGTCTTGAGCGGTCGCCTAGTTGGTGGTGTATCGATTTTTTTCGTTTCTGAGTCATACACTGCCAGTGTTGGTCCGACAGGCTGCCCGGGATCTGGAGGTGCTAGTACAATATTTATCGACTCGCTTACTCCTAAATTTATGAACGCTATAATTTGGGCTTGGTGAGTACCTTTTTTATCATACGAGGTGTACTCAACTACATCCCCAACTGTGGCATGAACTTCTGTAGTTGTAGGCATATACTCCCTTTTTTGGTTACTTATTACATTTTGAAACAAGCCATATCTAGTGAGGTTCTAATCTCTGGGACCTCGTTGTAATCGCATGAGATTTTTCTGTGGAAGGAAGCTACCCACTTCTTTTTTCGCGAAACTTAACAATGCCAATGGCAGAATGAAGGCCGTTTTGTTTCCCTTTTGAATATTTTGAATCTCTTGGGGAACGATTTTTATTCTTTTTTCTATCTCTGCTTCAATCTTATCTTCTAAGCCTTCGTCTTCATCCTGTTCTTCTGTTCGTCCGCTTCTAGCAGCCATTCGCTTACTCCATGACACAAATAGCAGAGCGCCAAAATTCAAGATCATTCCAAACAGTGGATTAAAAATGTATTTACTGTTATCTGTAAACGCGCCCAAAAATTCTATCAGATACTCCAGCATTAATAGCGGATACAAGGTCGTGATGGCTTCATCGAGCAGAATACTGTGATATTCTTTAAAGAATTCATGTGCATCCATTCGCTGGAGAACTTTCAGCTGAGCTCTTAATTCTTGGTCCAAAGCCTTTACATACTGACCAATATCATCGTTGGTTGACTCCCTCAATTGGTCTGCTGGAAGTTGAACTCGAACAGAATTGGATAGTCGTTGGGTTTTACCTTTTTGGCTCTTTTCTCGAGCAACAGAAATAGCCAGTGTCGTACTTTCTGATGAATCTGGAAGAGAGAAAGCTTCGCCTCTCCCATTGTTTGCTAGCGTGGAAATGAAAATCTGATTAGGGTAGAAGAGTCTGTCGACTACTCGCTGAATTTCTTCAACATTCAATTCTATTTCCTGGGCGTAAGGCAGCGAACTCCAGGCAACATCACCAGCAGTCATTGCTGATTTTACCTCTCCTCTCACTTTCATTGGCACCCATCCAGTTTTGGACTGCTTTTCCATACTCAGTACTATATCATGCTAATTCGAGAACAATTTCATGCACTCTACCATACAATTTACCGTAGTCTGACCAACTAAAATCCCTGGCATCGCTTAAATGTGAGAAACGATCAATAAGAGTTTTCATTTCATCTGTACTTAAATGTACCACACCTTGTATATCATCGGCTGGAACTATCTTTTCAGTCGTACGAAGCTTTGTTTCAAATAAAAAGATCTGAAACTCCTGCGTTTTCTCTGGAGAAGTCACCGCAATGGTTATGGTCGCTTTCGGCTCCATTTCTCCTGGTGATCGATCAATTCCGAGCTCTTCTTTTAGTTCTCTGGCAGCAGCAATCTGAGGATCTTCACCTTGATCTACTCCCCCACCAGCGAGTCTGTATATGTCCTTTGGATACACTTCTTTACTTCCTAAAACATATTTCCCCTCCGGATCAAGGAGGATTAAAAGCGAGCGATCCCCACGATTTAAGACCTCCATCGTACGAGAAAACTGCAGTGAAATAGTATAGTTTTTGGGAGTATTCATCACTCTATTGTAGCAACTGATACAATGACACAATGCAGCAAACACAATCTTGGGATCACGTCGCTAGCTGGTATGACTCTCTAGTCGGGGGAAAAGGCCAGTATTACCACCAACATGTTATATTCCCCAGCGTTTTAAAACTGATGGAAATCAAGGCCGGATTGAAGGTTTTGGACCTGGCTTGTGGTCAAGGTGCGTTTTGCCGAGAGCTCGTTAAGCTCCATGCCAAAATTACAGGTGTCGATGCTAGTAGCCGGATGATAGAGACGGCGAAGAAATATGCCATGGGTGTGGAGTACATTGTTGATGATGCCAGAACCTTACGTAGTCAAACTGATCAATCCTTTGATCGCGTCGTATCGATTCTGGCTTTACAAAATATGGATCCAATTGACGGTGTATTTTCTAGAGTACGAGACCTCCTGCGTGAGAGAGGTACGTTTACGATTGTAATTCTACATCCTGCATTCCGCTCGCCTCGCATCACGGGTTGGGGAGAAGACGAAGCACGTAAATTACAGTTTCGTCGTGTTGATCGGTATATTTCCCCAATGAAGATTCCGATTGATATGCATCCAGGAAAAGGAACAAAGCAATTAACCTGGACGTATCATCGTCCATTACAGACATACGTTCAGATCGCCAAAGAAAATGGATTTGTCATTGATGGAATGGAAGAGCTAATAAGCGATAAAGTTTCTGAAGGAAAACATGCCAAGCAAGAAAACCTAGCTCGACAAGAAATTCCCATGTTTATGACTTTACGCTTTCGCAAGAGCGTCTGACTGTGTCAATCGTATCTGTGGATTTGCCATTTCTCCAGGACTTCTTACTTTCGCCGTGGCTGCAAGCGCTTTAATGAATAACGGAATAGAATCTCTATTCTCTTGGGCATCAACAAATTCTGACATAATGGCATCGAAATCATTCTCACTTATTTCTCTATCAATATTCTTTACCGGTAAATTGATCAAAGCGGCAAGATCTCCAGGTAAAACGAGTTGTTCATCGACGAGAACTTGTAATACCGTTCGATAGCTATACCTTGTAATTTTTTCTCGATCTATCATAGAAGCTCCTTTTGGTATCTTAGGATACAATAGATCTATGAAAACGCTAGTAGTTCTTTCTTTGATCATTCTACCTATCTGGTGGATATTCTTTCTTATCTGGCAACCAGCAGTTGTCCACTTTGTGGCGAATAATAGTTCACCCGCAATAGATCGGGCGTTGGAATACGCTACGCGTGGCGGCTCTCAAGTCGAAGATATCTATTTTACTAAAGATGAGATCGCCCATTTAAAAGATGTATCAAGATTGTATACACCAATCTCCGTCACTATTAGCCTTCTAGCATTAGGCGCTTGGCCAGTATTGATCGTAGCGGTAGTCGATAAAATAAAGCTTCAATCAAGCTTTAAACGAGCGGCAAAAACTCTGGGAGTCCTGGTCATCGTCTTACTCCTGTGCCTGGCGCTCTTTCCGTTATTTTTTGAAACATTTCATGAAGTTTTGTTTCCTCAGGGAAACTGGTCCTTTCCGGCAGATTCAATGCTGATTACAATCTTCCCAGAGATCTTTTGGAAGTTGATTCTCTCTTCTTTAATCGGGGCTCTAGGAATATTCGCAGCACTCTATTGGATACTGGGAAATAAAAATGAATAAATATCTTCATTACATTGTGTTGTTTATTAGTCTTGCAGATACCTTGTTTGGATCGGGTTCGAAAATAGATTTGACTAAACTTCCTGCTCCAACTCCCACAGTCCTGGCTCTGTCTACCAACGTTCCAGATGGGTACGTGAAAGTTCTGGGTAACGCCGATGGCGATACGATTTATGTATTGCTGGATGGAAAAAAAGAAACGGTTAGACTTCTGGGCGTTGATACCCCTGAGACCAAAGATCCTAGACGTTCCGTTATGTGTTTTGGTCATCAAGCGAGTGACTATACTCGGAGTCTTGTAACTGACAAGGCCGTCAAATTGATTCCAGATTCGATGCAAACTGATCGTGACAAATATGGACGATTGCTTCGATATGTCCAATTTGAAGATGGGACGACTCTGAATGAGAAGCTAGTATATGAAGGGTATGCTTTTGCATATGAAGCATATCCTGATTCCAAATTGGAAGACTATAAAAAGTTAGAAGCAGATGCTAGAGAGAAAAATAGAGGACTTTGGGGGGGATGCGAAGTCACGATCAAAAATAAAGGAAAGTCAAAAAGTACACAAAGTGTTAAAGAGTGATAGTATGCTTCCTGCATGAATTCACAAGGAATATCATATCTGCTACAGCAGTCTCCCCGTACTCGTCGTTTGACGATTCGTGTCGATGCGAGAGGACAAGTGATTGTCACTGCACCACTGCGATTTCCAAAGTACAGAGTAGCTGAATTCGTGGAGTCTGCTCGTGACTGGATTGTCAAGCAAAAAACAGTACAAATACAAAAGCCGATTCTATTGTCAACCACAACCGTTTTGTATTTTGGTAAAGAATATAGCGTTAAAGTTTCCCAGAAAATGGATGGAACGGTAAAACTAGGTAAAGAAGTAATCATCGTTTCTCCGCTTTCGATCACTTCTTCTGCCGTGTTATCACTCCTCTCAACCTGGTTGAAATCGAGAGCAATCGAATACGTGACAACTCGAGTCTATGTGTTAAGCAAACAAATGAATCTCTCTTTTAAAAATTTGGCATTTAAACAACAAAAAACCAGGTGGGGATCATGTTCATCGCAAAAAAACCTAAACTTTAATTGGAAATTAATCCATGCCCCAAAGGACGTGATTGATTACGTTATCATCCATGAACTCTCACACCTCGAGCATATGAATCATGGTAAGAATTTTTGGGAATTGGTAGCTCGTTTTGATCCAGACCATCCGCATCACAGACGTTGGTTGGAGCGGTATGGCAGTACCGAGGATTAGCTATCCCCGTTTTCCACCCAGAGTTTGGAGTGAGCGAATAAAATCGCTAATATTTCTACCAGTGTCGCTCATCAAATACTGACCTTTACTTTCCGGAACGTTTTCAAAAAGTTGCTCTAGCATGGTCTCATCGGGTGGTGTCTGAGCCACAGAAATTCCAGCTGCGTCCTGCAGAAACCATAGTGCATGTGCTCGATAGAGTGGAGTTTGAAGTAATGAGCCCAATAAGTCCCTATCTTTTTTTGCAGAAATTTCTCTCTTTGCTTGAGCGATCAAATCTTCAATGTGTTTATTATCGGACATATGCGTGACTATAACCCTTAAGGATCCCTTCTGTCAATAAAATATGAGATAATACATGCATGTGCTTTTCTCCTGAGAAAAAACCACCGAAAGTTTTATAACGGTTCTTTTTTGTATTCTCCTCTCTTATTTTGAAAGATATCTCTATGCAAACGACTTGGCAACGTCTTAAAAACCATCCTGAAAAAATCGAATTCTTATACAAGCGTGAAAAAATCGTGGATACTATTCGTGATTTTTTTAAAGCTGATGGTTTTCTAGAAATTGATTCACCTCTGATGGTCAAATCTCCGGGAATGGAACCATACCTAGAAGTATTTGAAACAACTCTGATTGATGACACCCAGCAGAAGCAAAGAGCATTCTTGCTTACCTCTCCCGAGTATGCGTTAAAGAAGTTATTGGTAACAGGAATTCCCAAGCTGTTCTCAATCTGTAAATCCTTTCGCAATGGAGAAGGTTTGTCACGGAAACACAATCCCGAATTTTCGATTATGGAATGGTATCGAACAAATGCCGACTATACAGACATTATGAAAGATTGCGAAAATGTATTTGTGAGTTTATCTCAAAAATTGGGAGGCAGTACCCAGTGGACATATCAAGGAAAAGTTTACGATATACAAACTCCTTGGGAGCGAATCAGTGTAAAGGAAGCATTTGAAAAATATTGCGAGATTGATGTGGATACGCTTCTTGATGAAGAGAAGCTAAAAATGGCAGGAGCAAAGCGTGGATTCCAGGTAACCAGTGAGACGACTTGGGAGCAAGTGTATAACCAGTTCTTCTTAAACGACATAGAACCACACCTGGGAGTTGATAAACCGACAATCATTTATGATTTTCCGACTTCACAAGCTAGTTTGTCCAAAAAGAAAGATGATGACCCGCGATTTGCAGAACGTTTTGAATTCTATGTCGCAGGTATTGAAATGGGAAACGCATTCTCGGAGCTTACCGATGGAGATGAGCAACTGAAACGTTTTGAGATTGAGCGAGCTGAGCGACAATCTTTAGGAAAGACGATGTATGACATTGATATGGACTATATAGAGGCTATCAAAGCTGGCCTGCCACCTACTGGAGGGATCGCAGTCGGAATCGATCGCATTGTCATGTTTTTTGCGGATGCACCAAACATTCAAGACGTGTTGGTATTTCCAGCCCAAGAATTGTGGACGAGCTGATTATGCTCTTGTTGGAGTGAACTCGAAGAGAGAATGGTATACCGCGTTAAATGGGAATTGAGCATCATGGATTAGCGGATTAGCGAAATATTTCCGTCTGCATTCTTTAAGATAGTCGGCTGACAGCTTTATCCCACCTATTTCCTTTTCGACTCTTTGAAAGCCGCGCAAAGTTGCCACCAATGTGATTACTTCATCTGTAATCTCTGCCCCTTCAACCTCTTGGAATGTGGGCAGACCTTGAATGGCTCTAATAAAAGCAGATCCTAAGTACTGAATCAATTGAAGTTCAGCTGGAGAATCAAGCGAGGAAGTTTCAGATTTCAATTGCCTTGAGAGACCTTTCAAATGTGCAAAAAGACAAGAAGTATAGATTCCGATCATTTCTTCTGGAGAAAATTCAAAGGGAGCAAGTTCTTGTGAGGGCATCATAGGGTGACTTTCTGCTAATTAGTAGGTATAATACTCGAGAAGTATCACTTTTCAATAAGGAATTTTATGGCATTAACTGGCGGCAACATCAAAAAAGGCACATATATCATGTTTAAAGGAGAGCCCGTCTTGGTTACCTTTACTGAATTTGTTTCCCCTGGAAAAGGGTCAGCTTTCATGCGGTCAAAACTCAAGAGTCTGAAGACTGGGAATGTGGTGGAATTTACCTTCAAATCTGTTGAAACTGTTGAGGAAGCAGATGTTGAGACTATCGAAATGCAATATCTGTATCAGGATGGCGAAGATTTCGTTTTCATGAATCCTCGTACCTACGATCAGGTGACTGTTCCAGGAACAGTCATGAAAGAGTACGTTCGCTATCTGGTTGCCGAACAAACAATGTACGTTGTCTTTTTTAATGAAAAAGCTATTGGAATTCGCTTCCCTGGAAAAGTGCCTTTGAAAGTTGATTATGCTGAAGATGCAGTAGCTGGCAATCGTGTCAATGCGCCAAAGAAAAAAGTCAGATTAGAAACCGGTTATGAAATTGAAGTCCCACTGTTCATCAAAAAAGGTGACACTATTGCGGTTGATACAACCACAGGCTTATACGTCAGTCGAGGGGAATAGGCTGTCTTGATCGCAGAAGCGTTTTTCTCATGCCTGCAATTTTACTTCTATTTAGCGGCATGACCTTTGGTTTACTTATTGAACAGACATACTTCATAAACAGATGGTACGCTACAAGGAAATCAGTACGCGAGAGCTTTGGATCATTCAATATGGATTCAAACTTTGAAATCATTACATCTGGGATAAACGTATCGTAGATCGTTCTCCCTTCCTCGGTTCGACTATTTTTGCGAAAAGTTTCAAACAGACCTTGAAGGTCCTCTTTGTGATTCATATCCGCAGAGTATACCTCGTTTGGTCAAGAAGAGGAAAAAAAACAATCAGTCTCGGTTTCTTGAACGAAGAATTTTAATAGTATACTCTTTGTGTTTGATTGCCTTTCCTACGAGTTCTAGATTCCGTTTTCTCTGTTTGTTTGTTTTATTCTCCCTACGATGCATCCGAAGAATTTGAAGGAAGTGAATCTTTAATTTGATGAGCTCAGAGTATTCTTTGGCGATTTCGATTCCGTATCTTGGCATCTTTATTTTCAGTATATCGTAAACGGTCAATGGATAGCAAAATGCAAGGTTTTTTGTTAGGATAGACGGGTGCGAATATTCCATAGTCTCTTTCACAAGCGTCGACGGCAAGCCACGATGGTTAGTAATGGCCAGGTGCGTGCCCCATTGCATCACAACTTGCGTTTCCTTAAATTTGTCCGCATTGCATCCATTGCCTGCTTTGCCTGTACTGTGGTTGGAATTATTGGATTTTTAATCACTGCAACAGTTATCTCTGCGACTCTTCCCAATCCTCAACAAGTGGTACGTCATGAAGGTTTTTCATCCAAAGTTATGGATCGTGATGGAAATTTGCTTTACGACGTGTTTAACGACGAACGCATTGTTCCCGCCAAAGAAGAGGACATTCCCAAGTATCTACGTGAAGCTACAGTAGCGACTGAAGACAAGGACTTCTACAAACATGGAGGATATGATCCTATCGGTCCATTTCGCATCCTGTATAACGTGATCGTCAATCATCGTTTGATCGGTAGCTCTACTTTGACTCAACAATTGGTAAAAAATAAGTTATTGACCAATGAGCGAACGATTGTCCGTAAATTCAAAGAACTCCTGCTTTCGATGCAAATCGAACAAGCCTTTAGTAAAGATCAAATTTTAACGATGTATTTAAATGAAGCTCCGTATGGTGGAAATTCTCGAGGAGTTGGAGCAGCTGCAGAACAATACTTCGGGAAGTCAGTCAAGGATCTAACTTTGGTAGAGTCTGCGATTTTGGCGGGTCTTCCACAGTTGCCTTCGGTCTACTCACCCTTAACTGGAAAGAAAGATAGTAATGGGGTTGGATATTGGGTTGGTCGTACGACCGGAGTTTTACGTCGTATGCGTGAAGATGGGTACATTACTGCTGATCAAGAAAAGTTCGCTTTGGATGAGATGAAAATTAAAACCTTCCAAAAGCCAGAAATTGCCATCAAAGCCCCTCATTTTGTCTTCTATGTGAAAGATTTGTTGGAGAAAGAATATGGAGACAAAGTGTTAGAGACCGGTGGCTTAAAAGTGACGACGACTTTAGATTCACGAGTTCAAACCGATGCGCAAACTATTGTGAAAGAAGAAATAGATAAGGTGAAGAACTTGAAGATTACGAATGGTAGTGCCATGGTTATGGATCCCAAAACTGGCGAGATTCTCGCTATGGTTGGAAGTAAGGACTATTTCTCTAAGGACATTGATGGTCAGTATAACGTGGCTGTTGATGGATTACGTCAGCCTGGATCATCAATCAAGCCAGTAACGTATCTACTCGCATTGCGCAAAGGCTTTACGCCGTCATCTATGATCGTTGATGCGCCAACAACCTTCCCTGGTGGAACTGGACAGAAAGATTACGAGCCTAAAAACTACGATGGCAAGTTTAGAGGTCCAGTCCAACTTCGATTTGCACTTGGCAGTTCTTTGAACATTCCCGCCGTTAAACTTCTCGCTAAAGTTGGAGTGAAAGATATGTTGGGATTAGCCTACGACATGGGTTTTGATACTCTGGAGCCAAGCGTGGTCAACCAAAGACGCTTTGGCTTGGCCGTTACTCTAGGAGGTGGAGAAGTGCATTTAATTAACACTGTGACTGCCTACAGTGCCTTCGCTAATGGAGGGCAAAAAGTTCAGCCGGTAGGAATTTTGAAAATTGAAGACAGTAGCGGAAAAGTACTGTTTGAATATAAACCAACCACTGGGAAACAAGTAATGTCAGCGCAGGAAGCATTCTTGATGGATCATATGCTTTCGGATAACAATGCTCGCTTGCTTTCATTTGGAGCCAATACTCAATTAAATTATGGCCAACGTGCAGTGGCTGTCAAAACTGGAACGACAAATAACCAAGTTGATAACTGGACGATTGGATGGACCCGTAATGCGATTATTGGGGTTTGGGTAGGAAATAACGATAACAGTCCAATGAAGTCCGTGGCTTCAGGTTTAACTGGGGCCTCGCCGATTTGGAGACGATTGATGGATTCAACTATTGCGAAGGGATACAAAGATGAAGCTTGGCCAATTCCGGAAGGAGTAGAAGCGAAACAAGTCGATACTGTATCAGGGTATCCTGAACATGATGGCTTCCCTTCACGGGCTGAATATACAATTAATGGCACTCTACCGAACTTGCCAGATCCGATTCACACCAAGCTGAAGCTTTGCCGCGGGCAAAACAAATTAGCTTCGGAGGCAGATTTAGCCAAAAACGAGTTCGATGAAAAAGAATTTATTACTTTAAAAGAAGATGATCCGGTGAGCACAGATGGAAAGAACCGTTGGCAGGAAGGGATAGATTCCTGGATAGGTGGTCAATCAGATACCCGCTATCACCCACCGACAGAGAACTGTGATAGTTCTAATGATATTTTTATTACCTTTGATCCTGGATTAGATCACCAGAACATCTCTGGAAATGAAGTAGAGTTGAATGTGAAAGTGGCTACCGACGGTGATATCGATCGAGTAGAGATAAACGTCAATGATGTAGTAAAAACAACTTTACGTGATCGACCGTATAAAACCAAACTGGTATTGGATCCTGGTCAATACAAAATCTATGCCAGAGCCTATCGTAAAGATGGGAAAATCGGAACCACAGGAGATCAACACATTGGTATGGGAGGAGTCGCTTGGGACGCATCAGCCTCCCCGAGTCCAAGCCCTACTCCGTAAATTCGAAGGGACGTTACTCTTTTTTTGAAACACCTTGATTGGCAATATTATCTGCAGCCGTATCCAAATCTCTTTTCGCTTTGAAAAGATCTTCTTTGAGTTGGCCAAAGCCAAGCAGTTTCCCCTCTTTTTGTTTTTCCTGAATCGTAGCTTCTATCTCATCTACCCTCTGTTTTTTTGTACGAAATTCTTCAATAAGAGATTTATCCATAGAAAACCAGTTTATAGAGAAATTGTTCAGACTGCAATATTGCGTTGGAAATTTACCTGTAAGGAAAGCGCTTATACGATTCTTCTTGATATACCACGGACTTTTCTCGAACTAAATCAAGGTGGTGTACAAAAGATCTAATAACTGATCAAATGGAAAAAATTAGGCAGTAACGTGTTTGACAATGGCGGCGAAGGTTTTCTCATCCTTCAACGCAATGTCTGCCAAGACTTTGCGGTCCAAAAGCACGTTAGCTTTTTTGAGCTGGTCGATAAAGACACTATATCGTAGAGTTTCATCAATAGCTTTGAGTGCTGCGTTCAAACGAACGATCCAGAGTCTGCGGAAGTCTCGCTTACGGAGTCGTCGACCCGCGTACGCGTATTGACCAGCATGTAAATCTGCTTCAATAGCGACGTGAATCAATCGATTCTTCGTCATGCGAAAGCCTTTGGTGCGAGCCAAGACTTTTTTGTGTGATTTGCGTCGAGCAAATCCGGTTTTTGTACGTGCCATATATTCCTTCTATTTATGCGAGTCCAAGCATTCGTCGAATTTTGCGAGCCATAGCTCCTTTGACTTCTACTGGTACTCGGTATTTACGAATTGCCTTTTTACTTTTATTGGTACGCAAGTGTCGACTGTTTTGTCGGCGGCGCATGATCTTTCCTGTAGCCGTAACAGTAAATCGTTTGGCGACGATTTTACGAGTCTTGGTCTTTAAGTTTGGTTTCAGTTTTGGCATAGAATTTAGTTCTCCTCTGTTTCCTCAGTCTTTTTCTTCTTTACCGGGGAAAGTTGCATAAATGCATTTTTTCCGACCAGTCTTGGTCCCATCTCAACTTTACTAATATCATCCAGAAGATCGATGGCTTTGGTGAAGATTGCATCTCCAAAGTCTTTCTTCGTAATTTCTCGACCTTTGTATTTTACAACCAGTTTCACTTTATCGCCACCCTCCAAATATTCTCGGGCTTTTTTGACTCTCATGTCGAAATCGCCTTTGGCAATAAAGGGAGTAAACCAGATTTCCTTTAGCTCTATGGTCTTGCTTCTTTTCTTGTCATCTTGTTGCTTCTGCTGCAACTGATACTTAAACTTGGCAAAATTGATAATCTTTGCAACCGGAGGAACAGCGCTAGGAGCCACTTCCACAACGTCCAAATCAAGCTCATTTGCTTTTGCCAAAGCTTCTGCCTTGGTCATGACGCCTAATTGTTTTCCGAACTCGTCTAGAACTCGAAGGCTCGGCGCCTGGATGAATTGATTGATTTTGAAAAATACCTTTTTTGCCATTATGACGTAGTATAGCAAAACTCTCGACTAAAATACAGGCCCAGAGATAGGTTACGAGGATATAGCCCATTGTCAGTTCCGCAGGTCCTACTTTATTCGACGTTCCTTGTAGGCTTGAAGATTTTGAAACTAAGACGATTAATGGTTCAATTCCCCGGCGAACCCAGAGCGGTGAGGTCGAAGAAAAGTAAACGATGGCCAAAAGATAGGGAATCATAAATACTCCCCAAACAATCATTTTGGCCTGGTTTACACGCAAATACGAGCGAAACCGCTTGATCATATACCTTCAGTATACGCTACACTTCTCTTGATCTGGTATCGATCTTTTTCATCAGTTCTTTGGTAAACTCGCCGACCGTCCAAACTCCACGATTTTTGTTCCCTCGGGCTCGTACTGAGACTTGCTCCCCCTCCTCTTCCCGTTTGCCGACCACCAACATGTAGGGAATCTTTTCTCCTTCAGCTTTGCGAATCTTGTTTTGCATACTCTCTGCCTCATCCCAATTTTCCGCTCTGATACCATCTGCCTGTAAGGTAGCCACTACTTTGGCTGCGTAGGCAGCTTGATCCTGAGAGATGGGAATAACGACAGCTTGCACTGGCGAGAGCCAAAGTGGGAAAGCTCCAGCAAAATGCTCAATTAGAAAGGCCATGAAACGCTCATGAACAGAGAGTGGGGCTCGATGAATGACGAATACGTCGCCATTTTCTTTGCCTTTTTCATCGGTGTAGTGTAATCCAAAGCGTTTTTTTGCCGCAAAATCGAGTTGGATGGTAGACATTGTTTCTTCTCGTCCGATGACCGATTTAAATTGCACATCTACTTTTGGCCCATAAAAAGCGGCTTCGTCATCGACTTCGACAAACTTGACGCCAAGCTTTTCCAGCACTTCCCGTAAAACACTTTCTGAGAATTTCCAGTTTTCTGGCTCGTCGATGTATTTTTCGGTGTGTTTAGGATCCCACTTTGAGAGTCTAAACCAGTAGTCTTTCAAGCCAAAGATTTCAAAATATTCCATCGTGAGTTTTAAAACTCCGGTAAACTCGTCTTTGATCTGCTCTTTGGTACAGTACATGTGTGCATCATTCATGGTCATTCCACGAACGCGTAAAAGCCCTGCCAGAGTCCCAGAGAGCTCGTTACGATAACATGTGCCATACTCAGCTAGACGCAGTGGCAGTTCTTTGTAGCTTCGCGGACGAAACTGGAAAATACGATGATGATGCGGACAGTTCATTGCCTTGAGATAGTACGTCCCATCATCCATGACCATCGGTGGATACATACTGTCTTTATAGTACGGAAGATGTCCAGACGTTAAAAATAGTTCTTCCTTGGCAATGTGAGGAGTTGCAACTCGGAGATATCCAGCTGCAGCTTCTTTTTCTTTGGCAAGCTTTTCGACTTGATCACGCAAAATGGTTCCTTTAGGAAGCCACATGACAAGGCCTTTGCCGACCATATCATCAATAAAGAAGAGTTCGAGTTCTTTCCCGAGTTTTCGGTGATCTCGCTTTTTGGCTTCCTCAAGCTGTAACAAATGTGCCTCAAGTTCATCTTTGGTGGCAAAGGCAGTTCCGTAAATGCGCGTGAGCATGGGATTCTTTTCGTTCCCTCTCCAGTACGCACCAGCGATTTTGAGCAACTTAAAGTGTTTTAACTCGCTGTTTGGATGTTGAACATGACCACCTCGACACAGATCCCAATACTCCCCAGATTTATAAAAGGTAAGTGTCTGTCCCTCTCCAGAGAACTCATCAATGAGTTCATGTTTATACTGGTTGTCCGGATATTCTTTTCTCGCCTCTTCTGGAGAAAGTTCGCTGCGTTCAAAACCTTTCCAGGATTTAGCTATTTCTTTCATCTTGGCTTCGATCGCTGGAAAGTCACTCTCAGAGATTGGTTTTGAAAATTCAAAATCAAAATAGAATCCATTTTCAATTGAGGGACCGATAGTACGTTTGGTATCAGGCCAAAGCTCCATAACGGCCGCAGCCAGCAGGTGCGCTGTACTGTGGCGAAGATCATTTAAATATTCAGGTGATTGTTTGTTCATATTGTAATAATAATAAAGGATACGTGTACAAGTTTATTTTTCTGGGAGAGGTGTAGACATCAGTCTCGTTCTCTCCAAGGTAGTACTGATAGTAGTCAGTATAGAATCAACTCTGGGGCTAATAAAGCCGGCAATAATGACTGTTACCGTAAAGCCGACCAGTACTGTAGCTAAACTCTCTCCCAATCCAGATACAAAGCCAGCAAAAAATTGACGCCTGGCAATCTCTTTATAGCTGACTGCAAAAACACTGGGCGTTTCGGTATATAGTTTATTTTCAACCTTTTTTGTCTTTTTCATACAAAAAAAACCACTCATATGTCTTTTGTTCCAAACGTTCCAACAAAAGATCTGGTGGTCTTATATCCTCCCGTTCTCAGGGATCAGAGTCTTGTTGCGCCGATTGGTGAAGTCGACCAAGAATATGTAACTGCGTGTAGTATATCACCTCTTTTATTGCTGTTGAAGCGATCGCTGTACTTGCTGAAGTAGTTCAGCCGGGATGGCTATCGTTCCCCCAGTTGTAGCAGCTTTTGATCCGGACTGCGGTACCATCAAATTTGTTGAGCTTGGAGCTCCTGTTCCTTGGATCTTTTCTAGGCTTTTCATAAGACCTTCTGCCTGAGTCAGCATACCGGAGATTTGAGGAAGAACAATGTTGACGACGAGAACGTATATGAGTACCCAAGAAATTAAAGTGACTACCAGTCCTCCTAATCCCTGCATCATGCCGGCAAAAAAATGCTTGATTGCCACTTCACCAAGCGGAGCATCGTACATAGACCGCGGACCTTTTGAAGTATCACTCATGGTTTCTACTATGCGGGAAGATTTCTAAAGTATCAAGTGTGGGCCCGACAGGGCTCGAACCTGTGACCTTTACAATGTCAATGTAACGCTCTAGCCAACTGAGCTACGAGCCCACGTGTGTGAAAGGAGATTATATCAGACTGATTCCTCTATAAGGAGAGCGATATTTGTTCACAGTACTTCGTATTAGATAGAGGGAGTTGGTTCTGTTGCCGCAGGATCCCAACTTTTTTGCGAATTACTCGACAATGGTTATCCAACGTTTCGAGCGACTTGATGCTCTTGACTCATTAAATAAGCGGTACCACCTTTTTTGCTGGCCACTTGGCTCCAGAAGTGTCCTTGCTTTTTACTGCGGGAGTTAAAGTTCTCAATCCAGGTGTTGGCCTCTTGAACACGCTTTCGCATCAAGACGACAAAATTTAAGAGTTGCTGGAAGAAGTGAACATGATAGGTTCCCGGATCTACGACGTCATTATGGACCGCAGTTTGGACACTAGAATCCAAGGTTTTAACTTCTTTGATCAAGGATCGTAATTGTTCTTGCAGCTGTTTGATAAGTTCCTTGTCTTTGGCTTCTCTAACGTTAAAGACTTCAGTCATCTGCATTTCTTTGTGGCGAACAGCACGCTGCTTCTCCAAATCCATTTTGTCTCGTTCTTCATCCATTTTGGAGGTTTGCTCAAAAGCTTTGGCAAATGGGTTGTTCGTTTCCTCAGATTTTGTTTGCTCGGATTGCGCTGGAGAGGATCCACCGCCGAAAATTGCAGTCATGGCATCGTTGACCATACCTCCAGGAATGGAAGCTGCTTGCTTCACCGTCGTCCCTCCGATTTCTTGCAAGGCTCTCGCAAACGGATTACTGGAAATATTCTGTAGTGGTTTGGCGCTACTGCGCCCAGGCGTATTCATGTGTTTTATAACGCAAAAGACATCCCTCTAGTATTTTTGAAGGATGTTTTGCTATTCATGCCCATAGTCTACTGCGAGACTCAGAAATTTGCAAGAAGAAATGAATCCTATAATATGAGGATTAGGCGGCTAATTCCTTAAGCTTCTCGATGGTCTTGCGTCGTAATGCGACTGCATGAGCTTCGGCCTGTATCTTTTCCAGAGTATCCTTAGGGTATTTAGACAAATCCGAACCTAAGATTTTCTCGATATCTTTGGAATCAATGGAAAGCTTCAAAAGTGGAGTAATTTCTCGCAAGATGAATTCAATTTGTAAGTTGGCGAGGCTAGAAAGCGTATAGTCTTGCTGCAAAGTTTCCACCGTTTTCCCCGTCGAGAGCAGATATGCCTCAAGCTCCATTTTGTGGCTGGCTAATTGTCTAGCAAAATCTTCAATCTGATGTTTAACTTCTTGCTCAAGCAAAATTGGAGCAATTTTCGGATTTACCGCTTCAATCAACTTACCAAAGATGGCAGACAATAACTCTTGATCATGGTCATGTGGATGAGCGTCATCATGTTTGTGGTCGGGACTCTCTTCATGTTTTTTGTGATCCTTCCCTGCTTGTTTGATCACTTTCTCCCAATCACCTAACGTCACTACTGGAGCGATGGCAGTATGCGCTTCAACGATCCAGTCTTGTTCTGGCTCGACCGACACAATTTTGACTTGGGGATAGACCAACGGATCTATGTTGGCCTTCGTTACTGCCTGAGTGTATAAATCCGGGATCAGCGCCTCAAGAACGTCATTTAAGATGGCAGTTGGGTCAAGTTGTGACTGAACCAGATTGGTTGGAGCTTTTCCTTTACGAAATCCAGGGACACTCATACGCTTAGCCACCCGAGCTAAAGTCTCTTTATATTTCGGTTGATGCAGAGACTTGGGAATTGTTATGGTAAGAACTGTATTCTCACCAATAGGCGTGGCAGGAGATTGGGTTGGAGTGGTAACGGCTTTTTTCATAGGTAGATTTACTTCATTTGACTGAAGAGCGGAACGATGGGCTCACTATTGGTCTTGAGACTTTGATTGATTCCCCAGACAAAGACACCGATCGTCGGGATCAGACCCACAATGAGTACCATAAAATATAATTGTTTTTGTGTCACCCCTATAGTATAACAGAAAGCCTACAGTAGCGTCCAATACCGAGGGGAACCTTTTATGTCAGATCAAAACCAAACCGATGATACTCTCGATGTGCTCGAGCCAGGAGAAGAAGAGAAATTGCTTGAGGAAGGGACAGAAGAGGTTTTGCCTGCGCCTTCAACCCCACTCATCGCAGTTGAGATAAATACGAACAAGGATGGCGGATCAGAATCTTTGCTAGCTGTCGAAGGTATCATCCGCCGACAGTCGTCAAGACTCGATGAGCTGAAGGAAAAGCTGAAACAGTACAATGATCAACTCAAATCCGTACTCGATAATGATGAGGCATTAACCAACGCTCAAGAGGAAGTAAAGCAAGCGACTAGGCGTCAAAAAGAACGAAAGACCATGCTCGCCAATGGCGCTGAAAGCGTACAACTGAAGTTTCACATCAAAGAAACCAAGGATAGTGTAAAAGACATCGAAGAAAGTTTAAGCAATCATCTTCTCAATCTCTACCAGATGACTGGCGTCAAAGAGTTTGACACAGACGATGGTGGCAAGCGAGCCTACGATGTGAAAGCCAAACTGCGTGGGAAGAAGAGCGGTGATCAGTAATTAGTACTACCTGATTTTCCAGTCAATTTGAGATTTCTTCTCGACCACAGTCTCTGTGAAAGACAGAATTCGATTCATTGCTTCAACAGCCATAAGTGGATGTTCCCCTCCAGCGCTCTCTTCTGAAAGCATTGTTGCGTCCGTGCCGTCATAAACTGCATTGGCTACATCGCACATCTCAGCTCGAGTTGGGCGCATGTTGTGCACCATAGAATGAAGCATTTGGGTTGCAGTAATCACCGGCTTTTTCATCTCATTACACATTTTGATCATGCGCTTCTGTTCAAACGCTAGTCGTTCGTAGGGAATTTCCACTGCCAAGTCGCCTCGTGCGACCATAACAACATCCGAGACAGCTACGATCTCCTCAAGATGATCCAAGGCGATTTGATTTTCAATCTTGGCACAAATCTTAGAATGGACTCCGCGCTGATCAAGTTCTGCTCGAAGGATCTCTACGTCCTTTTTCGTACGAGTGAAGGAGAGAGCCACGAAGTCGACTTGAGCCATATTGCGCATTTCTATCTTCTTATAGTCATCTTCGGTCATGGCTGGCAGATCGATATCAGCTCCGGGGAAATTCACGCTCTTACGGTGTTTGATGATACAGTCTTGTCGTGACCGAGCTTTGATTTCCTGATCGTGCACTTCGATAATCTCAAACTCACTGTTTCCATCATCAATGAGCAATAATTGCCCCACACGAACTGCGGGATAAACTTCCGGGGTTGGGATGACAATGTGCTTGTCATCTTTGGGCAATAAGCAGAAGCTGACGAGCTCATTTTGGGCGATCGTAACTTCCTTCTTTTCTGGGGTTTCGAGGCGGACCTCAGGACCTTGAAGGTCAATGAGAATTCCAACATCCAAGCCTTTGGCTTTACAAACCTCTCGAACGCGATCAATCCGCTCCTCGTGCCACGTCCGATCAGCATGTTTCATGTTAAAACGAAACACGTCGGTCCCGGCCTTGATGAGCGCTTCAATCAGCTCTGGAGAGTCGCTTACAGGTCCAATAGTTGCGACGATTTTTGTACGTTTCATAGGTTAAACTTTCCATTACTATTTTTGTATATAATTCCGAATACGAATAGAATGCGAATATAAAAAAGACTGTTGATTCGCTATTTTATTTCACTCCAAGCTATTAGCAATCAAGTGTGTTGATTGCTAATTTAGACCTATAACTACATGGATTCAGGAATTTCGATACCGATGATCGCCATCCCTAGCTCTAGCGTTGAGACTACTGCCTGAGTAAGTGCCAAACGCTTTGCTATGTGCTCATTCTCGTCCAAAATTCTATGAGTATTATAGAACGAATTAAAGGTACCGGCTAGAGTGTATAGATAGGTACATAAAAGGTGTGGTGCGTACTCGGTTGCAGCGCGATAGAGAGTGTTTTCGAAGTATAAAAGTTCCCTCGCCAACGTCCGTTCGACAGCAGAAAATGTCGCCTCAGTGGAAGCTTCAGGTTTGATCTCTAGCGCTTTTCCTAAAACGCTTTTTGCCCGCACTACCGTGTACTGCATGTATGGACCTGAATTACCGTCCATCGACAATATTTCATCCCAATCAAATGTGACGTCAAGCTGACTACTCCGCTTTAAATCATTCCATTTTAGAGCTCCAATCGCAACTTGCTTAGCTGTTTGCAGGTTTGCAGGCCTTTTTGACGCGACCTGGAGCGCTATAGCCCTTTCTTTCGCCTCTGTAATGGCATCTCCTAACCAGATCACATTTCCTTTTCGCGTGCTCATTTTCCCCTCTTTAAGGCGGTAGAGGCCATGTTTCACGTGGATTCGTTGCCCTGGCTTTACCCAGCCTAGGAGTTCTTCGATTCTATAAATCTGGCGGAAGTAAAGGGTTTGCTCGGCTCCTACTTCATTGATAATGAGGATATCCTTTCCGTACTTGGGTTGGTTAATCCTGAAGAAATCAGTCGCTAAATCTCGAGTGGCATACAACGTGGAGCCGTCCTTCTTCAAGATCATGAGGGGTGAAAATTCTTCATCTGGGAAAAAGAACAGTTTCGCTCCCTCCTCGCCGGTTTTCATATAGCCGGATTTTTCCAATATATCGACTACTTGAGACATTTTGTCTTCAAAATACGACTCTCCATAGCCACGTCCATTGTTTTCTGAGAAGAACACTCCAAGTTCGGTATAGATTCGATCGAATTCTGTCCAAGACCAGTCGATACAGAGCTGCCAGAGCCGCCTGGCCTCTTGGTCGCCGTTCTCTAGTTTGGTAAACCATTCTCTCGCTCTGTCCTCGAGTGTTGGGTCTATTTCAGCTTTTTCATGAAACTCTACATAGAGCTTGACAAGTTCTTTCACTGGCTCGGCTGCAGTCGTAATTCTTTCTACGTTCAACGATTCTTTCTCTTCACCCAGCTCCTTTATGGCCACAATTAACTTTCCAAATTGTGTTCCCCAATCTCCTAAATGATTGTCTCGGTACACGATGTATCCGGTATTTTCAAGTAAATTTGCAACTGCCGCGCCAATGATTGTGGTACGTAGATGTCCAATGGTAAAGGGTTTAGCGATGTTTGGTGAGGAATATTCAACGATGGCTTTCTTTCCCTGATTTAATTTCACGATATTCTCTCCATCAAGTATTTCACGAATATTGTGTGAAAGATCAGTATCAGTGAGCGTGAAATTAATAAATCCAGGGCCAGCAACCGTGGGAGACAGAGTGGTGTCAAGTGTATTGACAATCTCTTCCGCTAAAGCATGAGGAGAATTCCATCTCCCTTTTTCTACCATTGGAAAAAGCTGCATTGCGACATTACTGGTGTAGTCACCGAAGCGCTCAGCACTACATTCCTCAACCAGAAGAGAGGCAGACACAGGTTCGATTCCCAATTTCTTCAGGGCATCGAGTAATAGTTTTTCAATTTTTTTGACAGGTTTCATAGAATCTATCTTACATCTACCGATGTATATAAAAAATACCCCTTCAATACTCGAGTTTTAGTCAGAGCACAGAAGGGGTATTTCAATTATGAAACACGGTACCACCCTTACATTTATCTTCATTAACCCTAATCTATCGTGGGGGGAAACGGGTAAGATTTTGCCTACCAACCGTTGATATAGATATCTGTGAAGGATCGCGACTCCTTTTTTGACGGTTTATCTAGAGATAGTATAGCACAGCTCTCTATTCAAATTCCCGCTTGTAGAGAGTCGTGATTGACGGCATACTATAGATATGTCCCCTAGCGTATCGGAAGATCTATTACAGGACACGAAAGTCGTCCAAAGAACGGTAGTTATACCCAAAAAAACCATACTTCTTCTGTTGGTCTTGATTTTTCTTACCGTTAGTATAGGTCTTATAAAATTGCGTCTTCAATCAACAAAAGTGACAACTCAGGTTCCTTCCCTTTCAGAGGGTCTGTCGGTTGCAGTTCCTACGGGGACTTTTGTAGATACTGTTACTGGAACCGTGGTGTTTTTAAAAGATGATCAGTTGTTTGAATACCTTCTGCCCACCAGAACTTTACGGCAACTGGTAGGAGTCCGTGACGAGAAGGAAGTAGATCAGTTTACTCCAATCCAACCGACCTGGTCCCCTGATGGTTCACTTCTGGCCGTCATGGACGATTCCTCACATGTCACCTTGACTGAGTATCAAACCGGAAAACTCCGCGGGTCCCTCCTTTTACGTGAGAAGCTAAGTAACGGAAAGAAAGGTGTTCTTTCGATCGATCCTTCTTCTGAAGTACTGGCTGTTGGAATTACGGGCTCTGAGGAAGTAGCTATGCAGACTTTGGAATTTTTCGCACTGGCGACGGGGAAAAGCCTAGGAGTGTATCCACGATGTGAAACGCATGGAGTTTGGTTACGTTCCTTGGGATTTTTGACCAAATGTGCCCTTGGTGAAGTAGAGTCCGTGGTCTTAATACAATTTCATCCTGCTTCAAGCAGTATGGTACCGTTGACAAAAGAATCCGCTACCGTGCGCTACACGTTGATTGATCAGTACGAGCCGGAGAAAGCGATCGCCATCCGCACGACACAGGAGACACGAGACTTAGTGACGATTTCCGTGAGTGGGAAAGTACAAGAAGTTCCGCCAAAAGACTATCCTAAAAACCTCGATGTTGCTCAGTTTGTTGATATTTATAGTGCGTTAGCTGCTCGAATTGAGAAAGAGACCGGTTTAATGGGAGTAAAAAACATTTCCGTTGCGAGCACAAATGACTGGATGGTTTTTGAAACTGACGCAGGTTTATACGTTGCGCCGGTAAGTTTGAAAGAGAAGCCGTACTTTATCGGTCTGGGCACACTTCCGAGTATTCGGCCTTACTAACTTCCGTCAGTAATTGTTTCCAACTCCAACCCATGAAGCTCAGGGACAACAGAAGTACCAGCCAACCCTTGAACGCTTCCATAAATAGTTCCAGTACTTAAAATCAGACGTTGCACTTGGCCTTCTCTGGATTTCCAGATTTTCTCCATTGCGGCTCGCTCTTTAGTTATTTGCATCTGCATTTCGGTGAATACTTCAACCAATGCTTCGACTTGCTGTCTAAACGCTTGGGATGTGACGTAACTATAGATAAGGTCCGATTTCTCTCCTCGGTTTTGCGCCATAGCTCGTTCTCGGCCAGAATCGATTAATGATTTACGCAAAGCCAATGCCAAGGGCAAGAAGAGCTGGAAGTTACAAATCCACACTCCATCACGATGACTTTGTCCCATCCAGTTAGCCTCGTTATATGCAGTCGTGACGATAATCGGGATATCTGCTTTTTCAGCTCTCAAATCCTCTTTGAGTTTTCCAATCCATCCTTCAGACCATACTTTGGTTTGTTTCGACTCCCATAGGATCACTCCGCACACCGTGCCGCGACTGCTACGGACAATTTGTCGGACATCGGCTCCATGCACTCCTTTTCCCACTGGCTCAATCAGATCATCACGGAAAGTTTCTCGCAAAATTTTCTCAAGTTCAAGTTCGCGTACCTCACCTTGAGTTTGTTGGGAACCTTGGTTCGCTTTACGTTGCGCTTCATCTAAGGCTCTCTTCATATCGGAAAGCTTCTTTTCGTTTTCCAAATCCTTTTGTCGCTGCTGTTCTACCATCTGAGCTTCGGTTGTCTCGCGGATTCTTTTTCGCTCACTATCAAGTTGCCGTTGAATCTCTAATTCTCGGTTTCGTTCCTTCTCTTCAAACTCTACTTCTTTTTTCCGTAGTTCTAACTCTTTTTTCGTAGCAGTTTCTAATTTTTGCTTTTTGTCCTCTAACTGTTCTTTAAGAAAAGTTAGTTCTGTGGACGTGTCTTTAGCAAATTGTTCTTTTAATCGCTGCTCAATGTTTTTTTGCTCTTTGGAAAGTTTTTGTTCATATTCAGTCGAGAGCTGTTGCTCGACTGCAGTTTTAATCTGGCCAGTGAGGGCGTCATCAAGGGAAATTGGCGTATGGCAATGCGGGCATGTGATTTGTGAAGTCATAGGGTAGGAGATTTCTTAAAATACCAAACTGGTGGCGGAAACACAAGTATTGTAGTAATGAGAAAAGACAGAAGTAGCGTAAACACTTCTTTTGTGTGTATGATGAATATATGAAGAAAATTGACTTTCGAGTATCTCCCATTGCTTGGGATGGAATCCGCGCAATTTTTGTCGTCCTCATAGCGATTGGAGCCTTTGTCCTCGTTGTTGGAGTTCGTTCATATCAGAATTTGTCTGGCCAAGCCAAAGATGCAAATGACACTTTATTCACCACCCAGCAGAAACGAACTCAGCTTGAGGCGGATTTAGCCAGTGCGAGTGCACGCATCCAGGATCTTGAGTCACAAGATCAGAGACTACGTAACGATACGCTCCAAAAAGAAATTGCAGAAATCAAGAAAGTTTTTGCACAGGCTCTTGCCTCCTACGAAGACATTACGGATTTGAAGGAAGGTAAAGGCAAGGGACTGCCGATGGACAAAACTTTTGCCGCTATTCTTTCCGATCTCTCGAAAGAAAATTACGCTTCTGCTTCGACCAAGCTTACTCAGCTTGCCAAGGATATAAAAACTGAGCAAGACAAATTTGCTGCCGCTGCGAACGTGCCTGCAAATGTACCAGTGAATAATTCCGCTCCCGGAAGTGGGTATAGTCGTCAAACAGTGCAAACGGATATTGGGCCGTATGTTGTTGATATTGTTGCAGCTGATTTGAACTCAACCCGAGTGATTGTCGATACCGCTTCAGATACTGATTGTGGAAACAATTGTCCTGTACTCCCACTCGCTACCTATGTATCACGTTCAGGGGCGTTTGCCGGTATTAATGGAACATACTTTTGTCCAGAGTCATACCCAGCTTGTGCAGGAAAAACAAATTCATATGATCTGCTAGTCATGAACAAGAAAAAAACATATTTTAACTCGGCAAACAACGTATACAGCCAAAATCCTGCAGCTATTTTCTCAGGGAATTCAGCTCGCTTTGTGGCTCATGCCCAGGATGCAGGACGTGACACTGGAGTGGATGCTGTAATCTCTAATTTTCCACTGCTTATAATCAATGGTCAAATCCAGTTTGGAGGTAATAGTGATCCTAAGATGGGAAGTAAAGGAAATCGGAGCTTTATCGGTTCGAAAGGATCTACTGCATACATTGGCATCTTGCGTAATGTTACAGTTGCGGAAGGAGCACACGTGCTTAAAGCATTGGGATTAGAGCACGCTATGAATTTAGATAGTGGTGGATCAACCGCCCTTTGGTTTGGCGGCTACAAAGCCGGTCCAGGACGCAATCTTCCCAATGCAGTACTCTTCGTACGAAAGTGATATAGTGCACCAATATGATCAAACTAATTGGTTGGGTGAAAACCCATAAAGCGATCGTTTTACTTCTAGCTGTAATTGGTTTCTTGTTGTTTAAATACTTCACCCCTCGTGCATATTTGCTTTCAAACTCTACTGTAGCTCCATCAAATAACTTTGGAACGATGGAGGCTCAAAGTGACGCACGAGGCGGCAGCACTGGTATTGCCAAGATGATGCCAATACAACCATATCCTCAAGCTGTACCTCCTTCAGACAGCGCGGTTCGCATGATCAGCACTGATACGAGTTTGTCACTAAAAGTTGACAACGTGGCCATGACGGTAGAGAGGATAGGACAAACGACAACAACCCTAGGTGGATATTTAATTGACTCTAACATCTCAGTTCCAGAAGGAGCCTCCAGTGGCTCAATTAATGTACGAGTCCCTTCGGAGAAGCGCGCTGAAGCCCTCGCTGCTTTTAAAGCACAAGGTGTCAAAACCGTTTCTGAGTATGTAGTGGGTCAAGATGTAACCGATCAATTTGTCGACAATGATGAAAAACTTCGAATCCTAGAGTCGACGAAGACTAAATTTGAAGCGATTTTAGCAGATGCAAAAAATGTGACTGAGATGCTCAATGTTCAACAACAACTCCTTTCTTTACAGCAGCAGATCGATACTATTAAGGGACAACAAAAATATCTCGAAGGCACAGCTAAGTATTCACGTATATCTGTGTATTTATCAACAGATGAACTCTCGCTTCCATATGCTCCAGTGACAAGTTGGAGACCCCAAGTGATCTTTAAAGAAGCCGTGCGCTCACTCATGCTCAATGCCAGAGCACTTGGAACACTCCTTATTTGGATTGCAGTGTATTCTCCAGTCGTAATTATAATTGCACTCATTGCCTGGTTACTGTATCGACGAATGAAAAATCGATAAAAAGAAAATAAAGTTTTTATGCTCCAACCAATCCAGTCAGAACCGCAAAAAAAAGATACCATTCATGTGGTAGAAGACGCGATCGTTTCAAAATTAAAAAAAGAGTTTGCGCTCATACAACAGGCAAATAGTGCTGGAACTCTGAGTCGGGAACAGTTTACTAGAATCTATGAGCTTATAGATGAGGCGCATTTGCATCCCAAAACCGAATATTCTCGTTATGATACGTACGAAATTACTCATTTGTGGTCTGAGATTCGCGATATAGGAAGAGACAAAGGTTTTCTGGTCAAACCCTATCAATCGGATTCTGAACCTCAAAAAAAAAGATCATACACTGGCTTCATCGAACTTTTAAAAAAGTATTCCGAGTTCCTCGGAATGAGGCGCTAATACGTCTTATTGGATATATTTTTTATTCTTCAATTCCTCTGGAAGCAAACTCGTGTCCAGATAGCGTTCATATCCTTTTCCATATCCAAACTCTTTCATGAGTTTTGTGGGAGCATTGCGTAGACTCATGGGAATGGGAAGATTTCCATGCTGTTTCACGTCTTCAAGAGCTGCAAAGTAGGCATCATATGCGCGACGATCTTTTTTTGCCTGTGCTAGATACGCAGTCCCATGGGCCAAATTAATTTGTGCTTCTGGATATCCAATTCTGCTAACAGCTTCAAAAACTGCATTGGCTACTACGAGCGCAGTTGGCTGTGCCAGACCGATATCCTCAGATGCAAAGATTACCATCCGTCTGGCAATAAATTTTGGATCCTCACCACTATCAACCATACGAGCTAGGTAATAGAGGGAAGCATTCACATCACTGGCTCTCATACTTTTGATATAGGCACTAATAGTGTTGTAGTGTTCTTCACCTTGCTTGTCATAGCGCAAGAACTTGTTCTGTAAGGTATTCTTTAACGCATCGATATCAAGGTTTTTGTAGAGGTTGTACGCATTATCAATCATGGTGATTGCTTGTCTGGCATCTCCATTTGCCATAGCAATCAGCCATTCTTTTGCTTCCTTATTCATTTTAGCTTTAAGTCTTTTTAAAGTCCGCAGAATAATCTGCTGCATTTCTACTTCTGAGAGCGAATTTAAAACAAAAACGCGACAGCGAGAAAGCAATGGAGCAATCACTTCAAACGATGGGTTTTCAGTAGTAGCCCCAATGAGTGTCAGTTTTCCTGACTCAACGTATGGGAGTAGATAGTCTTGTTGAGCTTTATTAAACCGATGAATTTCATCTAAGAATAATACTACTGGTTTTTGATTTTCGCTTTCCACAATAGATCGAATATCTTCTTTCTTGGCACTAACCGCGGATAGTTCTATAAACTCTGCGTCGACAGATGCAGCCAGTATTTTAGCCAAAGTGGTCTTTCCCACTCCCGGTGGTCCCCAAAAGATCATTGAGAAAAGTTGTCTTTGTTGGATGGCAATACGTAGAGGCTTCCCTTCTCCCACTAGATGGGATTGACCGATATAGTCATTAAGAGTTGTCGGCCGTAAATCAGTTGCGAGAGGCATAGGATATTTCCTTTGGATTAAGAGTGCGTAATCCGATATAGGAAGACAGAGAAATGAGTGCGATACCAAAAGCTGCAATATACGGTTCGCTTGTTGCTGATTTAGTTATCAAAATGGAAAGACAGCCACAGTAATCAAAAAGCACGAATAGCGCCAGACACGGCAGAAAAGGCGTCTTGTGTTCTACTGGAGTGCTAGTTTTTTCGACTGTATTCGTCATTAGGTAAAAGTGAGAATAGTGCTGGTAAAATTAAAATGATCATTGCTCCCAAATCAAAGAGTGAAAATATGGCGACTAGAGAGGTTAGAGCAATTCTCTTTGTTCTTCCTTTTCGCTGGCATATTAACAACGAAAAGATAATTGCACTTAGGCTTGTGATAGCCGGTCCTATCAGTGGTCTTACACGGATATACTCGACAGGGACAAAAGTGGAAATAACTATAGACAGAATCAAACCGCAAACAACCATCACAACATATAACACAATGGCTTGCAGTACAGTTCGTCTTTTTGTCCACCACTCAGAATAACTATTTTCCATGACACTTTTTATATTTTTTCCCACTGCCACATGGGCATGGATCATTGCGGCCAATTTTGGGAGCGCTGACTCCAGCTTCACTGTGACCAGTATCAGTTTTAGCGGTTGCAAGAGCATTGGCTAGATCACTCAAAGATCCTTTGGTTGAGGTTGGCGATGATTTTGCTCCTTTGGCAGCAAACGTTTGCTGCTTGATTGCCGAACCTACAGTTACAGTATCATGACGAGCCACTCCAGCTTGAGGATTAATGATTGTTGGCCCTGCCGGCGCATCCGAAAGATGTACTCTAAAGATTTTGTGGGCGATAGAGGTATCAATAGTCGCAATCAACTTCTCAAACATCTGGAAACTTTCTTTTTTGTAAGCAGCTTCACTCGCTTGCTTATCGCCACGCAGCCAAATACCTTCTCGTAAGTTCTCCATTTCGTCGAGATGATCCATCCAGTGTTGATCGATTGTTGTTAAGATTGTTGATGATTCTATATCACGCATCAAGGTTTTTCCAACCACTTCTTCACGTTGATCGTAGGTCGAGTGGGCAATATTTTGCAAAGTCTCAATCATTGCAGTCATTTCTTTGACGCCGAGCAGTTGATCACGCAACTCTTTTTGCGATGCATCATCAAAAGGAATAATACTAATAAATTCTTTGACGATTGCATCAACTTCATCATCAGAAAAGTTATCTGGAGAACGAGACACCACCACATCTTCAATCTCTTTATCAATGATGGAGAGAATTTGTTCTTTAGATTTCGGTAACTCTCCAGCCTCTTCTTTATGAGGGGCGGCCATTAATTCCAAAAGTTTACGGCGACGCTTGTACACCACGTCACGCTGTTTGTTCATGACATCATCAAGTTCAACCAAACGCTTTCGTTGATCAAAGAAAAATCCTTCAACTTTGATTTGTGCTTGTTCTATCGCTCGGCCCACCATACCAGCTTCAATCGGCTGATCTTCATCCATCTTTAATGCTGTCATTAATCTTGCGATGGTGTCACCACCGAAAATGCGCATGATCTCATCATCCAGGGAAATATAAAAACGTGACGTTCCTGGGTCACCTTGGCGTCCTGCACGACCTCGTAGCTGATTATCAATACGTCTTGATTCGTGACGTTCAGTTCCTAAAATATGTAAGCCACCAAGACTGACAACTTCTTCATGCCGCTTCTGCCACTCTTGAAGTGCTTTTTTAAACTTTTCTGGAGTATCAAAATCACGCAACTCAGGTTTGGCTCCTCCTAAGATGATATCGACACCACGTCCGGCGATATTAGTAGCAACGGTGACCGCACCAGGTCGTCCAGCATCGGCGATGATGAAAGCCTCTTTTTCATTATTCTTAGCGTTTAGAACTTGATGGGGAATTCCTTTATGTTCCAAAAGGTCGGAGATCATCTGGTTAATCTCAATGGAACGAGTACCTAAAAGAATCGGCTGACCATTCTTATGTGTCTCGTCTACCTCTCTAACGATTGCATCGTACTTCGCTCTATCGGTTTTGTAGACTACATCAGGGTAATCTTTTCGTTGTACCGGCTTATGGGTAGGAATCGGAAGCACATCAACTTTATAGATTTTATGGAATTCTTCACTTTCAGTGACCGCAGTTCCAGACATTCCTGAAAGTTTCTCATAGAGACGGAAATAATTTTGCAAAGAAATGGTGGCTAGTGTTCGCGATTCTTGCTGGATCTTAACGTCTTCTTTGGCTTCAATGGCTTGATGTAGTCCATCGCTATATCGGCGTCCGTACATTAACCGTCCAGTGTGTTCATCAACGATGATGACCTCTCCATCTTTCACGATATACTCTTTGTCCTTATGAAACAGTGCGTGAGCTTTTAATGCGGCTTCGGTATGGTGAATAGTGTCAAATCCTTGCTCGTAGAGATTCTCAATTCCAAGTTTCTTTTCTATTCGCTTAATTCCAAGATCGGTTAAAGACACAGCTCGCATTTTTTCATCGACTTTATAATCACTGTCACGAGTCAGGATCGTGACCAGTTTGGCAAATTCATAGTATTTACTCGTCGGATCTGTGTCAGGAGCAGAAATGATTAGTGGAGTACGTGCTTCATCAATTAAGATTGAGTCAGCTTCATCAACGATGGCAAAATAGTGGCCACGCTGCACTACATCGACGAGTCGTTGTGCCATGTTATCGCGCAGATAATCAAAGCCAAACTCATTGTTTGTTCCGTAGGTGACATCAGCACCATAAGCTTCTTTCCGTGTGACATCACGGAAATGCTCTAATCGATCATCTCCCTTTTCTTTGGAACGGAAATCAGGATCGTATAGGTATGCTTTGTCATGAATGATAATACCGACACTCACTCCTAAGAGATGATAGACCGGTCCCATCCATCCAGCACCAAGCTGAGCCAGATAGTCGTTTACTGTGACCAAATGTGCTCCCTTACTGGTGAGAGAATTTAAATACAGTGGAAGAGTGGCAGAAAGAGTTTTTCCTTCACCCGTTTTTTGTTCAGCTATTTTGCTCTCATGAAACGCAATACCGGCAATTAACTGAACGTCGTAATGAGACAGTCCTATTGTTCGTTTAGCGGCCTCACGAACCAAGGCGAAACTTTCCGGCAATACTACATCTAAACTTTCACCACCTACTACACGCTCCCGGAGCTTTTGTGTACGTTTAGCAAAGTCTTTTTCCTTGAGTTTAGTCATTTCATCATCAAAGCTATGAATTTGTTCAATGATCTTTTGATATGACGCAATGGTCTTGTTTGGGGATGAGAAAATGTTCGATAGAAATGAGAGCATAGGGGGTCATTCTAACAAAAAAAAGTCCCGGCGTACACCGGGACCTTTACACTTCAAAAACTACCCAACTTATCGAGCCGAAGCGCGACGAGTGGCTTTTTTCTTTGGAGCTGCTTTCTTCGCAACTTTCTTCACTGCTTTTACTACCTTCTTCACAGCCTTTTTGACTGTTTTTTTGGCTGCTTTCGCCTTGACTTTGGAAACGCCCATACGTTCCTCCTTTTATTTGAATTTCTCACTACTATGAATATAGAGTGTGAGAAAAATATGTACTATATTCAGTTAAGAGAAATACGCACAGAGTGTCAAGATGCAATTAGAATTCTGAAACGGAAGAGCATCAAGTATAGCCGATATTGAATAAGAAGGATAGCCTTTTTTTTTATTGTGTAAAACGTATTGTTAGGTCATGATCGATTCGCAAGAACACTCATATACTCAATTCGCTTTTCCATTTGCAGATAATGTAACTACATCTAAGAGACAAACTGCCGTACAAATATCGACCAGCGGCTACGAAGTGTGGCAAGACTTCTACAACAACGATATACGGTGGGACGAACTGTTCGAAAAACTTTTGGCATCCTTATCTCCCATGTACGTGGGAATCATCGGACATACCTATCTTCAGTTCTCTTCTATGTTCATGCAGATAGCCAAACTACACAGTGAAGATGTGTACATGAGACCAGAGCATTATTCGCTTTATATGGACAAAACCCTTGGTCCGGTATTTCAATTACTCTTTTCGAGTATTGATGTAACTGGAGAACTATTTGAGAAAAGATCAGCCTTTGATTTGGCATGGGCACTAACGGCGGGGTGGAGATCACAGCATAATTTCTACGATCGAGTTCCAAAACTGAGTCAAATGACATTAAGCGAACATATACTGTATGAGCCGAATTATCGTGAAGATAGATGGTTTGATAGTGAGAGTGAATTAGGAGTAAGTCCAAAGCTTGAGCAGCTCCATGAAAACACCGAGTTTGTTTTTGAACGTGATGTGTCATTTGGAGGCAAAATAGATTTTGTATCGGAAGTTCCAATGAACGCGTATCTTTGGACGGAATACGGTCAGTTGATGAGCTGGATACGGCCTGATAGAGTCAGTGTTGATAAAGAAACCGGAATAATTACCGTACAAAATATTAAATTTACGAAACCAAAAAATCGTAGCGATCTAGAAGCTATTGATTGGATTCAAATAACTTTAGAGGCATTAGCCGGTCGTAAAATTGCACAAAAGGCAAAGCTTCTTGGTAATCGTAGGAAAACACAATTTTCGAAGCCTCTCTTTGCTGAATATCGAGTCGAAGATTTAGAACTCTATCTGCCTAAAATTAAGGTTGAATATGTCTATCCTAATACAGCAGATGGGAATTCTTTTCTTCATTGTGACTTTACTCCCACTTCCACAGAATTAGCTGCTGTCGCTTATTCTCTTGGATATATTGCTCGTGACTTAAATACAGAAAGCAAACGAAACTCATTTTATAAATACAGTCAGATACGCAAAAAAAGAATTGAAGGCATCACTCCAAAGACTATGATCGTTCCCACCCTTCCTGTGCAACCGATTATTCGCCAATTTTTATCTACTTTGTAGAACTCTTGGAAATAACAGCTTGATCCATGTATGGTATGAGCACTTCAGGGACTTTAATACTTCCATCTTCTTGCTGATAGTTCTCAATTACTGCAGCTAAGAGCCTTGGAGTTGCAGCGACAGTATTGTTTAAGGTATATACATACTTTAGTGTTCCATCACTGGCACGATACCTGATATTTAATCGCCTGGATTGAAAATCATTAAAATAACTGGCACTATGTGTTTCTCGAAACGCGTTCTGTCCAGGAAACCAAGTCTCAATATCATATTTTTTGCGCTGCCCAGCCCCCATATCTCCAGTACACATGGATAGAACTTGATATGAAAGCCCAAGCGTCTGCAAGAGCTCTTCAGAGAATCCAACCATCTTTTCGTGCCACTCTTTCGTCAAGCTCTCATCTGCGACTGTTAACACGACTTGTTCCACCTTTGTAAATTGATGAACGCGGAAGAATCCTTTGGTGTCTTTTCCATATGATCCGACTTCACGACGAAAACATGGAGAAATACCGACCATTTTAATTGGCAAATCTTTTTCATTGAGGGTTTCATTTTGATGATAGGCAGTTAAAGAAACCTCAGCAGTTCCGATCAATCCTTGTCCATCCTGAGTCGTATAGTGATCTTCAATCCCCCACGGAAAGTATCCTGTTCCCCAAAGTGCTTCTTTATTCACCATCCATGGAACCGACATCGGAGTGAAACCTTTATTTACAAGGAGTTTTAAAGCGTATTGATGGAGCGCCATTTCCAAAAGCATAAGATCGCCTTTGAGAATGTATGCACGTCGTCCTCCTATAGCTACAGCTCGCTCGCTATCAAACATTCCCAGATTTTCTGCCAATTCGTAGTGTGACTTTGGTTGAAACGTAAAGGTCGGTTTTTTACCTACAGTACGCACTACGACATTCTCTGTTTCATCTTTACCAACTGGAGTATCTTCTGAGGCTGGATTTGGCACCTGTAGCATCACTGTTTTAAATTGTTCTTCGACTTCTTTTAGTTTTGGTTCAAGACCTGAAAGTTCTTCTTTAAAGGTTCTCCCTGTCACTATTTCTTCAGCTGTTGGCTTTCTGCCCTTAATGGTTGCAATATGCTCGTTCGCAGCTTTTCGAATAGCTTCAACTTGCGCAATCAAAGCACGACGTTCTTCATCGATAACCAAAACTTGATCAACCAAGCTCACATCCATTTGCTTGTCAGCAATTGCTTTTTTTAGCTCATCTGCATGTTGTTGTATGTATTTAATATCTACCATAGATTCCTTTCATTGAAATTACATTATCCGTTTTCGCATTGAACGATACTTAGATCCCACCAACAAACCGATAAGTTCATGTAATGGTAACTCTGTGTAATCAAAGTCGACACCTTTTCCTTTATGATTAAGATCTTGAATTTCTCCATGCATTAAAATTTCAATCACCATCAATCGCCGGTGTTCATTGCTGACCGCTGCATTGTATTTACTCCAAAATAATTCGGCTGTTTGCATAAAAAAACCACGCTACTTACATCCAGGAAAGGACGCTTTTTTGCGTGGTGCCACCTTACTTACTTCTTTATCCAGCTATCCTGGGCTTACCCAGCCCGCATTTGACGGGCAGCGCGGTTGGTTGCTACACCACCGATCGCTTCTTTATTAGAAATATCATACACCCTCCTTCACCATTTTCAAGGAATAGCCTGGGAGGCTATATCCTTATTCGTTCTTCCTATGCCTCCACAGTTCGGTTGAACCGTAGAACGTAATGCCTAACAGTATCAAACAACGCGAAACAACCCCTACTGGAATTGTCTCCAACTGGAGATATACTGCGGCTCTTAACAGACAGAGAGCAAAAACAACGGCTGCTATTTCTTGGACTAATCGCTTGTGATTTTTCCAAACGTTTTTTGCAGTTTCCCGATACATTCCCGAAAGAATGCAGAGAACCCCTACAACCATAAACAGAGCTGCGGCTATATAGTCATTGTCAAGAAACATCGCTATCGAAGCGAGCTCCATACAAGCTCCGCACGTCATTATTCCTGTCACAATTGTAGGGCCGTCACTGTAGATCCACCAAACACTTACTATGAGACCAATATCCACGAAACACATTAAAAGCAGTGGAAATATGTCTCTAAATACAGTAAACATACACACTACCCTTCTCCTCCCAGGCGATAAGTATTATACCCTATAGTACATATTACTGAATATATGCTGCGTTGGTTGGGACAAAAAGACTAGTGGCTTCGTAGTACGCGACTTCGAGATACAAATCTCGAGTGATTTCATCAATCATTGCCCAAGAGGGCATACGCGATCCTCGTTTACGTTTTATTTCAAACATTTCTTCGGCTCGTTGGAAAATCGCAAACTGAATATCCCCAGGGAGACCGTACAACATAATTGCAATCTCTCTGTGGTAACTCCCCATCTCCTCTGCATAGCTCCAAACTTCATCAGAAATCATAGACTCTCTTATAGTCCGATACTCTCTGCTTTTTGTTGCATAGCTGCTAACACGACGGCAGCAAGTGTTTCCAAATCAATATGCAAATGTTCAATACCAGTAATAATCTCATCGCGGGTCGCTCCTTTGGCAAAAGATTTCTCCTTAAATTTCTTCATTACTCGTTCAATTGGAACAGTAGCTAGCTTCTTTTCTGGAGAGACTAAGGCACAGGCGACAATAATCCCAGTCATATGATCACATGCATAGAGAGACCATTCCATGAGCGTTTGTGGCTCACGTTGATCTTTTACGCGTTCGTAATTATGAGATCTGATACTATCGGACCACGTATCAGCAACTCCAAGTTTCGTGAGTTCCTGCGAAAGCATAACAGTGTGTTGATCAAAAGCACTTTCCGTTTTTTCCCAATCAGCATCATGAAGTAATCCTACTAATTCCCAGGATTCCTTGGTCTCACCAACTTCAGCTGCTCTCTCTTGTGAAAAGTAGCTCCACAGGCCACCCATGGCTGCTTCCACCGCATACATATGTCCACGAAGTCCAGGATTTTGAACTAGAGACTCAAGTAAAGTTACAGCCTCATTTCTAGCAAGGCTAATCGCTTTACGTTCGGTTTGCTGAGCGACTTGCTTTTTAGACTTGCTCTTTCCTCCCAACATAAGTTCTGTCATCCGCACTTGTTCTTCAGTGGGACGTAAGGTCGGGAAAGCAATTACTTCTTTGATCGACCAAGTGTTGGTTAAAAACATCACCAAACGATCTATACCTATACCAATACCACCAAGTGGAGGCATTCCATACTCCATAGCTTCAATGAAATCTTCATCTAATGGTTGGGCTTCATCATCGCCCTCGCGCATATTTTTTTGCTCATTCTCAAACCGGGCTCTCTGATCCAAAGCGTCTGTAATTTCACTCCATCCGTCGGCCATTTCCTTGGTTCCGACATACAGTTCGAAACGTTCAACAAAGCCATCTTTTGAACGGTGCGCCTTGGCCAAAGGGCTTACTTCCTTCGGATAATCAATGATCCAGGTTGGGTTGACTAAATGTCCGGTAACTAACTTATCAAACAATGTAAAGATTGCTTTCCCACGAGTAAACGTTCCATTTACCTCTAAAGAGTGTTGGGTTAGAGCTGCTTGGAGTTCTGCATCACTTAAAGATAACACCTCAATATGAAGATATTTTTCAATTGCATCAGTCATGGTAATCCGAGGCCACTTTCCAGAGAGATCGACTGTTGTGGCACCAACTGAGAGCTCCAAGTTTCCGTATAACTTTTCACACAGGTGCTTAAACAATCCTTCAGTCGTATCCATCATGACAGAATAGTCAGCGTAGGCGTGATACCACTCAATCATCGTAAATTCAGGTTGATGCGTTTGATCAATACCTTCATTGCGAAAATTTCGAGCTATTTCAAACAAACGCTCATATCCACCGACTATGAGACGCTTTAAATACAATTCTGGAGCAATGCGTAAAAAGAAATCACTGTCTAAGGCATTCATGTGCGTACTAAACGGCTTGGCATTGGTGCCACCATACAGTGGTTGCAAAACAGGGGTTTCAACCTCTACAAACTGATGAACATCTTGTAAGTAGCGACGAATTTCCTTTTCGATTAAAAATCGGGCATCAATCACTTTCTTCACTTGAGGATCAATCAGTAAATCAAGGTACCGTTTGCGAAACCGTACTTCTTTATCTTCAATTCCCTGAAACGAAACCGGAACAGTACGAAGTGCCTTTGAAAGAACAGTAAGACTTGTGGCTTCAATGGTAATTTCCCCTGTTTTGGATTCAATCACCTTACCTGATACACCCAGAAAATCTGAAGGATCAACCAAGGTCACCAGTCTTTTATACCAGTCGGTTCCAACATTCTCTTCTTTGATCATCACTTGGATAGATCCGGAATGATCGGTCAAGGTACAGAAGGTCACTTTTCCATGCTCTCTCTTACTCATGATACGACCGGCTGTGGTCACATCATCGCCCAACGATTCACGCGCAGCCGCAATCATGTGGGTTTTAGAAAAGCTATACGGATGGACGTTTATACCCTCAGCTTCAAGTTGAGAGCGCTTTTGCTTTTTAGCTAGGATTGTTTCATCAAGACGTGACATAGGATTACTCTTATTATACGAGCTTATAGGGAAAAAGCCATGAAGCTATTGCCATTGCCCATTTCTGTACGAAGGCATAGTGTTTTCCGCGGTTAAATCCATTTGAAAATTTGCATTTCCAAGCGCTTGTTCAATAGGGCTCGAGAGCTGTGCAAAAAATCCAGGATTCACAGGAACACTATCACATGAGAATAGTTGGACGGCAGCATATTCTTGTGCTCTCTGTATTTCAAATGAATGTCCAGATAAATTTCTCTCCCATTCTTCTTTAATTTGTTGAATCATGTCAGGTTGAAATGATTCTGGAAATGTTGCTTCAATTTTTGCCATAGTTAACTCCTAAATGTATTTCCGATCAATGAATTACTATCACTTGGTCGAACGCCTGTAAGCGCTTTATACGCGTCTAAATTTACCTCCCAATCGTCATTCTCAAGTTCTTCGCCGACATTGACTCCAACCTGATCGCCATCGACATAGAGACGCGCGCTTTGTGATGCTTTATCCGAATCTAAAATACGTACGGGCTGAATAATTTCTCTGGCCATAGAATCTCCTTTTTTAAATAGAATATGAAGTATATGGCAGAAGCTCTATTTTTGGAAAAAAACCATCATATGTTATAATTACGGCTTAATTGTAATAAATGATACATATGCGTACCGTTACACAAACCGTCCGCCAGATCTTGTTTGAATCAGAACTCCCGCTCGAGGCTATGCGTGAAGGGGTACTCAATTTCTCGGCCTATGCAGCCCAGATTCATCCGAAAGTGGAAGAACTGACTTGGAAGTCAGTGCGAATTGGAACCATCACTGTCGCCCTTACTCGCATTGCCAAGGAATTGGCTACGGTTGATCCAATTAGACCTCAAGTCACTATTGATGACTTAAAGATAAAGTATCCCTTGGTAGACATTAGCTTCGAAAAGACGGCAGTAGCTTTAGAGAAGCTTTCCACGATTGCTGGAATACTCGATAACGACGCTAAGAAAGTATTCGTGACTACCGAAGGGATGAGTGAGATTACGATTGTTGCATCTGCCAAGCTAGCACAGACTATTCAAACCCATTTTGGTATTCCTCCAAAAGCAACCTTTACTGATCTAGTGGGGGTTAGCGTGGGCTTCGATCCGAAGTATTTGGCAGTCGCCAATACCTTGTATGCACTCATCAGTGCTGTTGCCAGTAAACGGATTAATATTATTGAGTTGATCTCAACCCATACCGAACTGATGTTCGTTATCCAGCAAGAAGATAGAGAAAAGTGTGTAGCAGCGTTGCAACAGCATTTCAGCCCATCTACATCTTAAAGAATCGAACTTTTCCAACCTGTCTGGTTGGCTTTTGTCCGGGAACTTCGTGTACGTAACTTATAAACCAAGAGCCTTTTTTCATTTCTCGTTTGGCTTTGGCGTACAATTTTTTCATATGAATGATTGTAAAAAAGGTAAATACGACATCGGCTGACGACAGATTGGCAGACCAAATATCTGCGTACTGGAGATGATAGCCATTAAAATGATCACGACGTAAGCGAAGCCAAGTTCGTAGAAAGCGAGTAAAGTCTAGTTCATAACCAATGATGGTCCGGGCGCCATGCTTGAATGCAGCTTGCATTACTTCTCCATTTCCAAAACCAAGATCTATGAAGACATCATCTTTATGAAGTACTTGTAGAGCCGTTTCGATCTCTTTTTTGGGCGTTGGAAGGTAATTACTCCCCTTATATACAAGGTAGGTAACAACCATCATGTATGCAACCACGGTAAGTAGGACTACCAATATCCCAAATTGAAATAAGACGATCATGAACATGATTTAGGCAATCGCAGCTACTCGGTATTTAATCTTTCCAGCCGGAGCTTCGACTTCGACTTCTTCTCCTTCTTTGCGTCCAACTAACGCTTTACCGAGTGGTGAACTTTCAGAGATTTTCTTCTCCGAAGGGTTCGCTTCCCATTCACCGACGATTTGATAGATATGCTTAGCTTTGCCAATATGCACTGTAACTGTTGACCCAAGTCCAACAGTTGTACGACCTTTTTTGGTCTTAATCACTTTTGCTTTACTAACTAAAACTTCGAGTTCTGAAAGTCTTCCTTCCATGAAAGCCAAATCTTCCCTGGCAGCATGATATTCACTGTTTTCAGAAAGATCGCCAAAAGATCGAGCTGTGGCAACTCGCTCAATAGCAACTGGGAGTTTGGTGGTTTTAATGTCTGTGAGTTCTGCAACTAAATCGTCGTATCCGTCTTGCGTGAGCACCACGTCATCTGTGATGGTGTTCATAGGACCTCCCTAATTTCGAAATAGACCTCGCCGTGGCGAGGTCTTACAATTACATAAGTTGAAATTGTACAGCACTCAGGTGTCTTGTCTAGGACCTGCTTTCGTTTATTAGAGGATGTTATTCTCTCGAGGGAAAATGAGATTTGGCGCTCAAAATGGCTTCATACCAAGATAATGTATGTCCACCTAGCTCTTTTGGCTCATCCGCAGCTTGAGAAGAGAGGCTTTTCCCCTGGGCAAGACTGATCTTTTTTTCTGACATAGAGACAGTAACTATCTTTGTTATACAGATTTGCGTCGTTTATTTGCGACCTTAAGCTCTAATATAGCGCGTCGGAGTTCTCCTTCCGCAATGCGCATTTCGGTTCCCGAGAGTTTTTCATTTTGTGTAGCTTCATATGCGCGTTTACGGGCTTCTTGGGCCTTTGCTTCATCAATATCTTCACTTCGAACGGCAGCGTCAGCCAGAACAATCACTTTACTTCCTGGCTCCACATTTAAGAATCCACCCGTAACTGCCAAGCTCTTTGCCTGTCCTTTTATACGGTATACAAATTCTGTATCAGAAAGTTTCGTCATTAAAGGAATATGTCCCGGAAGAATTGTCACTTCACCAGTCGTCGTCATCGCTGTGATGGAGTCAACGTCTTCTGAGAGAAGTTCTTTTTCTTGGGTGACTATTGTTAAGTGCAACATACTTAATTCATTCGTACTAATTCTATCAATATTTCCTTATTGTCATCATCGGCAACAATATTTTTACCGATATATTTACAAGTTTGGCATTTATATATTATTTGTGTTTTCCCTGACTTTAATTCTAAACCAATAGGTTCCATGATTCCGTGACACGAATTTTTGCGATCGCCTGGTTCGTTATCGACATGCAGGCTGGTTAGACACCAGTTACAGTGGTTCCTTGAACTCGTTGGATGCTTCTCTACGGTTCTTCCACACAGTACACAGATAAACGACTGGTTATTCTCGATAAACATTACGACCTTCTCGTGATTCCATAGTTTGAGTATTCTCGATATCCATATTTAGGTTATCTAAAGCTATACGACCACCTCTATATTCTCTTCGTAGACGGGATCGCGCTCTAGCTTGGGCTCTTCCTCTTTTATCTCTTTTTTCAGATCTGGTAGAGAATAATTCAATTTCGATCTGGCCTAGTTCTTTTGTCATAATTTCATTTAAGCTACGCTAATTTCAAATTCTCCCGCTTCAATTGTTCCATTTACCTCATCGTTTGTCATTCTCCTGGCAATAAAATCAATGACTGTTTGTGGCATAAATGCCGAAAGTGGGAACGAATAGTTTAAATTCTGCTCCCCCTTCGTTATGTCCAAAACGAGCGACGTGTTCAACGACGGATGTCTTGGAGATCGAACGAGACCATCGATACGCAACTTTGCCTCCTCATCAGAGAAAACTCTAATCTGAATATTCATTCCAACCTGCATGTAATTCTCAATACGAATCATATCTTTATTCTCTTTTGTCCGTCTGGTTTCCACCGTTCCGGTTGACACCACGAGCAATAACTAACACAAGTTCAGCCACATTCTCGTCAGTAATCTCTGTTTCATTTGTAACCGGAAGAGTAAAACTTTCGGTGTCCGCCCAGTCTTCGATTAAACCAGCTCTTTTTTTATTGGTATTATATGTGTTCCACAGCACCTCTTTAAACTGTTCGGCAGCACTTCGATAAGAGTTAAGCTCTTCTCTGAGTGCTTCTAACTTACTACTATCGAGTGGAGAAATGTCAGTAGCTATAATTTCTGTGATTCTTTTTCGTAGCTTCGCGAGAATTTCAGGAATAATAGATGCTTCATCATGGTCTAACTCTTTGTGGGTCTGTTTAAATGCCCAGTCAGCAGAATCAATGTCATTTGGCGTCCATTTTACTGCCTCTGCCCAAATGCGCAGTTCAAAATCTAATTTGTCTGTTTCTGTTGGCTCAGGACGCTCGGCCTTTTCTCTTTTTCTTTCTTTTACTGTTGCCATATGATTTTACTTTCCAATTTATAGTGTCTTGGCTTTTTCGACCGCTTCTTCGATAGTTCCCACCATATAGAAGGCTTGTTCTGGAAGATCATCATGCTTTCCTTCCAAAATCTCTTTAAACGATCTGACCGTATCTTTAACCGGAACGTATTTACCCGGTATGTTGGTAAAGATTTCACCAACAAAGAATGGTTGAGATAGGAATCGTTGCATTTTGCGTGCACGAGACACTGTTTGCTTATCAACATCCGACAGTTCATCAATACCTAAGATTGCGATAATATCTTGTAGGTCTTTGTAACGCTGCAGCACTTTCTGTACTCCTTTGGCGACGTCAAAATGTTCTTGTCCGACTACTTCTGGGGTCAAGATCTTGCTACTAGATGCTAATGGGTCAACAGCTGGGAACAAGGCTTGTTCTGCCAAGGCACGATCCAATGAAATGGTGGAATCTAGATGACTAAAGGTAGTTGCAGGCGCTGGGTCAGTGTAGTCATCAGCGGGCACATACACGGCTTGAAGAGAGGTGATCGAGCCTTTTTTAGTACTGGTGATACGTTCCTGCAAAGCAGCCATTTCAGTTGCTAGGTTAGGCTGGTATCCGACCGCTGAGGGAATACGACCCAGGAGTGCTGACACTTCTGATCCAGCTTGTGAGAAGCGGAAAATGTTATCAACGAATAGTAGTACGTCTTCACCACGTTCATCACGATAATATTCAGCCATTGCCAATGCTGTCAGGGCAATACGCAGACGATTACCTGGTGGCTCATTCATTTGTCCAAAGCACATGATGGTACTGTTAATAACTCCAGAATCGATCATTTCGTGATACAAATCATTTCCTTCACGAGAACGCTCTCCGACACCCGCAAATACTGAGTGACCTGAATGTTCTTCAGCAATGTTTCGAATCAATTCTTGGATGATAACAGTCTTACCGACTCCAGCTCCACCGAAAGCTGCAGTTTTCCCACCGCGAGCAAATGGAGCAATTAAGTCGATGACTTTAATTCCAGTTTCCAAAACTTGAGCACTATTTTCTTGATCAACTAAATTTGGTGCTGGTTTATGAATTGGACTAAATTTTGTTGCTTTCACTGGGCCTTTGTTATCAATTGGATCACCGGTAACGTTAAAAATACGTCCTAGCGTCTCATCTCCAACTGGAACCATGATTGGAGCCCCTGTGTCTTCTACTTGTGTCCCTCGGGCAATTCCTTCTGTAGGTCCTAAAGCGATCGTACGAACTTCGTTGATTGATAGCTGTTGTTCAACTTCCAAAGTCAAGACTTTCCCGTCTGCGAGATTCAAATGCAGGGCGTTGTAGATTGCCGGCAAGTGGTCAGCAAATTGAACATCAATGACTGGTCCGATGATTTGAGTGATTTTACCCATGTGTTTTGCCATATGTTCTCCAATTTATTTCAAAGCTAGTGATGCGGTTGTAATATCCAATAATTCAGTCGTAATTGCTGCTTGTCTTGTCTTATTATACTCGAGTCTCAATGATCCGACGATATCCTTTGCATTATCGCTGGCATTTTTCATCGAAACCATCCGAGCACTATGTTCGCTGGCCTTTGCCTCAAGCATAATTTGATAAAATCCGTTCTCGGTATAAAACGGCAACAAGAAATCCAAAATCTCTTTTGGATTGGGTTCAAAACTATACTCCTGTCTGGCTTTAATTATCTCTGCCGATTGATGTGTCATATCCGGCTGTCTAATTTCCGATACCTTGATTGGCAATAATTTATTAACCTCTGGTTGCTGAAGAAGCGTACTCACAAATTGCGCGTGGATCGTGCGTACACTACTAAACTCTCCAGTCAAAAACCCTTCCACGAACAAATGGGCAATGGGAAGCACATCTGAGAGTTTTAGCTTATCTGGCAATCCTGTGAATTCAGCCACTAATGGAATATCCATTTTGAGTGCGAATTCACGAGCTTTTTTCCCTATCGCCACGATCTTGGGTGAGCGCATAGTACTCATTTCAGTCATAGAGGCTCGAAACAGATTTGAATTTAAACTTCCTGCTAACCCACGATCAGTAGAAACTAAAATGAGCAACTCAGGAGCAGTAGGGTTTGGAGTAGAAAGCAATGCATGCAAACTCGAGTCAGTGTTGGTTCCAATGGTGTGAAGCATTTCTAATAGTTTATGGGTATATGGACGAGAAGCTAGTGCTTGTTCTTGACTCCTTCGCATCTTTGAGGCCGCCACCATTTCCATTGCTTTAGTTATTTTAGCAATGTTCGTTGCAGATTTGATGCGGGATTTAATGAGTCGAGCTTGCGCCATAGAAATAGCGACGAGTCGCTAATGAGTTTTTATACTTCCAACATGAGTTCTGAATGAATACCGTTGAATTTTGCGATCAAACTCTTAAGAGTGCTTTCAATTTCTGGCGTTAGTTTTTGCTCCTTTTTGATTGAACTGTACAGTTCGACTCCATCTATACTCATGAATTCTAAGAATTTTTGTTCCCAAGTGGTTACCGAATCTTTTTTCACTTGATCCAAAAGACCGCGGGTTCCGGCGTAAATAACTGCAATCTGTTCGGTTACATCCATAGGTTTATCCCAACCTTGTTTCAAAAGCTCTGTAAGCCTTTGTCCACGGTCGATTCGGGCTTTGGTACTGGCATCCAAGTCTGAAGCAAATTGCGCAAACGCTTCAAGTTCTCGGAACTGAGCTAAATCAAGTTTCATTGATCCTGCCACTTGCTTCATGGCTTTAATTTGTGCACTCCCTCCGACACGAGACACTGAATTTCCAACGTTAATAGCTGGTTTTGTTCCGGCGTTAAACAAAGCAGATTCTAAATAGATTTGTCCATCGGTAATAGAAATCACGTTCGTTGGAATATATGCAGAGATGTCGCCTGCTTGCGTTTCGATGATTGGGAGGGCAGTAATTGAACCTCCCCCATATTTTTCATCCAAGCGACAAGCTCTCTCAAGGAGACGACTGTGCAAGTAGAAAACATCTCCTGGATACGCTTCACGGCCTGAAGGTCGGCGTAAAAGCAGTGAGACTTCACGGTAGGCAACGGCATGTTTGGACAAATCGTCGTAAATGATCAATACATCTTTTCCTAGGCCCAAGAAGTATTCAGCAATTGCAGTTCCGGCATAAGGAGCCAAAAATTGCATAGCTGCTGGATCAGAAGCAGCTGCTGAAACGATAACGGTGTACTCCATCGCTCCAAAACGCTCAAGCAGTGCTTCAGTTTGAGCCAAAAACGATTGTTTTTGGCCAATAGCGACGTACACACAAATACAGTCTTTACCCTTTTGATTAATCATCGTAGTCAAAGCTACTGCAGATTTACCAGTTCCTCGGTCGCCGATAATCAATTCACGCTGACCTCTACCAACTGGAATCATGGCGTCAATTGCTTTAATACCAGTCTGTAATGGAACGGACACTGATTTTCGCTGAATTACTCCAGGTGCAATTTTTTCTAATGGTTCGTACTTTTTGATTTCAAATTGTGGTTTACCATCGATGGGGTAACCTAAAGAGTTAACCACTCGACCGATGATTGCTTCACTCACACCAACTGACAAGATACGCCCTGTGGTATGTACTTCCTGTCCAGCTGCCAATCCACTACTATCAGCCAACATAATGATACCGACTTCAGTTTTGGACAGGTTAAACGCTAGCCCTTCTTTTCCATTCTCGAACATCACTACTTCACCCATCATGACATCATCCAAACCACTGACTTTGACGATTCCATCGCCTAAAGAGGTAATGAATCCAATTGATTCAACAGTTGGAGTAAAAGTGGTGGTTTTAATTTGATCAAAAAATGTTTTCATAGCCTAAAAATCAGAGATATTATTAAAAATTTTGCTAGCTCGGTCTGGTTCAATTGTCTCTCTTTGTACATCCCGATATTTTTTTATCCACTCACCGAGTACTCGTAGATCAATATTTTGCGTGTCTATATCTTTTTTATTCGCCCAAACAATGCAAGCAGAGGCAATTAATCGTGGAACCTCTGTACCTCCACCCATTTCTTGAACATATTCCCTTGCGAGTTCATTTTCGTTGCTCATAGATTTCCCTTTACAGCAGCTTCTTTCTCAGAGTATTTACTTTTCCGGCAAGAGATAAATCAATACGTTCTCCACCCATGGTAACGCGTAATCCGCCTAAAATATCTTTGTTTATCTTATAGGAAAATGTAGCTCCCCCAATCTTTTTTGATAAGAGCTTCTCGATCTCTACTTGTTGATTTGTGTCGAGTTTGATAACGGATTCGATGGTAATAGTCATAGTGATTATCTTTGTTCAGTTACGTGTGTAGTCTTCATATCAGCTTTATCGAGTAAGAGCAACGCTTCTCGAAGGTTACGAGATGCCTGTAGCAGAGCATTCGCATTCCGAATTTTTCCCGTTTCATACTCGTCTTTATTCTGATCGTCCTCCGCAGCGTTATACAATAAAGAATAATGTATATACATCGACAACTTTGATCTTTGCCTCGAAGAAGTGCTTTCGTTTTCACTGATTTCCAGCAAAATTTTCTGAACCAATTCAGTCATATTTTTAGATAGCTTTTGCCAATTCCTTAATAGATGAAGAGATCAAAGCCTTGTGAGTTTTTTCACTAACCTCTTCACCGATCACTTTAGAAGCAATCGCAATGGCCAATTTACTCACTTCTTTTTCCATCGCTTCCAGCTGTCCTTTTTTCTCACTCTCCCATTTAGCGGTTTCTTTCACTTTAAGTGTAGCAACTTCGTCCTTGGCTTCTTTGGAAAGTTTCGTTTTGAGCTCTTTGGCTTCGACTCGTGCTTCCTCTAACACTTTATCTGCGCTCTTCTCAGCAGCCAGCTTTTCCTTCTTCTTAAACACGTCAAGTTGCTCTCGTTCACGTAAGGTCTCTTCAGCAGCTTTCTCTGCTTCTTGAGTCTTTTGACTACGCTCATCCAACATTTTGGTGATGGGCTTGGTCAAAAAGTAGGTTAAAGCTCCAAAAACCACTCCAAAGTTAATGATCTGGAAGATGATTTGTGCAATATTGATTTCCATAGATTTTAAACGAATTTAATAATAAGAGCGACGACCAAGGCGTAAATAGCAACCGCTTCTGCGAAAGCCATACCCAAGATCATGTTGGTTTGAATTTTACTAGCAGCTTCTGGGTTGCGACCGATGGCAGCAACTGCATTACCGGCAATCAAACCAATACCAATAGCAGGTCCAATAGCGCCGACACCAATTGCGATACCCATAGCCAAGTTTTTTGTTGCTTCTGCATCCATAAGAGACTCCTTATACAGTATTAATGTTCTTCCCCGTGACCAAGCGTGGCCAAATTAAAGAATACAAGGGAAAGCATAGAGAATACCAACGCCTGAATAAATCCAACAAATAATTCGAGTCCATAAAACGGCATAGGAACGATCACCGGAACCAAGAAAGTCATAACTGCCAGCAACACTTCGCCAGCAAAGATATTTCCAAACAAACGGAAGGCAAACGACATTATCTTAGCAAACTCAAGTACAGTTTCTAAAATACCCACAAAGAAATTTATCGGATCATGAAAGTTAATGTATTTCTTAATATATGAGAAACCAAGGTGTTTAAAGCCGATATACTGAGTCAGTCCTACACTGATTAGTGCCAAAGCAATTGTAGTATTTAAGTCTGCTGTGCCAGCTCGAAAGTACGGAATGAACTCTCCTTCTGTTGCAGCAGTCTTTTCCACCGCAGACTCGGGACCTTTGGCATGAACTTCACTCACTGGAGCCATGACAACACTTTCGGTTTCTCCTGGATGTGCGCGAAATCCAATACTTCCAACCCCTGGGAGAAGTCCTAACCAGTTATTAAGGATAATAAACAAGAAAAAAGCAACGACAACTGGCAAGAATTCTCGAGCTAAGACTCGAGATCCTGTGATATCTTCACATAAAGACAACAAACTCTGAATGATGAGTTCTGCAAAGGACTGCAATCTACCTGGCTTTCCCTTCATTTTAAGTGAGGAGCGGACAATCAAACAAAAAAGAACGATTAACCCAGTAACAACAAGACTGGTAAGCATCGAGTTTGAGATCACCAAAAAACCAATATGAAAAACCGGTTCTGCGGAGATGGAAATGTGGAGAGCCGACATAAATAAAATTTAATGTTTTACCTTCGTAGTATACAGTACACATCAAGACGCGCAAGACATTGAACATACTAGCTTCCGGATGTTATACTACACAACAACCCTAAGACTTTCCCCTTCTTGTTGTTTCTTATTTGTAGTACTCTTAACTATAGAGTATCTCTTATATATGGAGGTTACCTATGTCTTACACCGCACGCCTAACTGACAAAAAAGCTCAAGACTTTGCTTCCAAAGTGGGAGATCTCTTCACTTCTGTTCCTCATCTTCCCAAGAAATGGATTGACTTTTTAGTGAAGATTATGCCAGTTCTCGCTCTCATTGGAGGAGTTCTAGCGCTCTTTGGAGGGGTCGCAAGTCTTCTAAGTATGAATCCGTTTATGGTCGTAACGGCACTCTTGATGCTGGCGATGGCATATGTGTTACTTATGGCATATAAACCACTACAGGATCGCAGATACGATGGATGGATGCTTGTATTCTGGAATCACGTTATTTCTGCTGTATTAACACTTTTTCAGATTCTTTCGAGCCGACAAGGAGTATTTGGTCTCGTTTGGACAGCGATTGGCTTTTATCTGCTTTTTGAGCTGCGATCTCGTTATGGATTGAAAGGAATGCTTGAAGGTGCACGCACCAGAATAAAAGCGCTTTAGTTTTAAAAGAAAGAAACGATGTTAGAATCTGGATGGTTTTCTCCCACCCTACGGGAAATCTCTGCCATGGAACAATTTGAAACCATTATTTTGGATGCCTCACTTACAGAAGAGAAGCGAGAGCGTCTGTTAGAAAATATGTGGATTAGATTGGAGCTAGCTCATGGCGGCAGAGTCTATAGTATGGTATCTCCAGAAGGTTTGGTCATCGACAGTCCCCTCATATATGGAGATGAAAAGGACAAAAACCCTGGGCGCAAAAAAGAGTGACCTTCTTCATTGGGCATTTCAAGTCTGACCATAGCATCAAAACCAGTAGAGCTCTATGTTTTTTTGCATTGCTGAGGATTCCTACCAGATGGTATACTATATTGTTCCGTTTTTGGGACCGTAGCTCAGTGGTAGAGCAGGAGCCTTTTAAGCTCTGTGTCGTGAGTTCGATCCTCACCGGTCTCACCTGTCGTGCCTAGGTGGCCCCATCGTCTAGAGGCCTAGGACACCTGGTTTTCATCCAGGCAACCCGAGTTCGAATCTCGGTGGGGTCACAATAAGACATTCTCTCTGGATGTCGCGCTTATTAGTATAATCACTTCTTCGTTATTGAGTTACAATTCCATAACCTGAAATCATATTATTGGAGATTTATGTCAAGCGAAAGATTCACACAGATACGAACCAACAATGAAAATGAAATTGATAAGAGATGTTTACTAGTCTTCACCTATATTACGGATTCTGGAAATGAGTATTTCTTAACAAGGTTTAGTATCACTAACTGGAGAGGGAGAACGCACACTCACTATCTACTGTGTTCAAGTTTAGAAACAAAACTTGATAATTACACTTTTGTTTCCTTTAAACCCAAGAATTTGCAGATTGTAGAAGGGAATAATCGTCCCTATATTGTAATTGATGGAAATGAACAGGTTCCTAAAGCTCTTGACCAAGTCTTCACTGAGACTATGAGCAAGGTGAATTTAACAGGCAGAATGAAGATTCTAGCAATACAAGAGTTGCTGAAAGGAGACGACGATAACTTAAGGGATTAGTATTTCTTATAAACACCTATACTCAGTAGCTAAAGCCGAGTCGATTGACCTCAGGTAGGAAAGTATTGAAAAGACTGACTAGATCAGAAATAATTAAGTTCGGTTGCGGAATGTCTAGGGTCACAAAAAGAGAATGGAGCGAAGCTAGCTACTTTGTTTGACTAACTCTTCAAAGACTGCAGACGTCTGTGCAGTAAAAAATTCTTTTACTTTTATCCAGGTCTCATCTACAATCTTGGCTCGTTCTGGTTTTGTCTCTGCATCATCAAAATATACTAAAGACTTAAGGAGATGCGGCACATTGCTTTCGTCTCGATTGTATTTTTTCTTGGTCAACGCAATCACCCGTGCAAGTGTCCACTCTTTAAGCTGACAAATCGTATACAAATCAAAGAAGTCTCGTTTTAAACCTCTGCTCCCGATTGCTTCCAACTTCATACACGCAAGATCTGCTAGAGAAGCAATTTGAATACTTTTAAAAAGAATCGTCGGCTCAAGTAAGGGATATTGATAGACAAACAAGCTCACCTCTGTATTTTTTGTTCCCCCGATAACTGTTTGCCACTCTGAAGATATGACTTTAAAATCGGGAATATCTTTTTCGAACCTTTGAAGGATAAGTTGTTCATTAAATTCCTGTGGACTATACAAGTCCAAGTCAAAAGAACTTCTATGGTTCAGATGCAGCGTCAATGCTGTTCCGCCTGCTAAGTAGGTATTCGGAGGTAATAATGGCCCTAGTAGGTCCATGAGCTCTTGAGTCCAGTCTGGGATTTTGTCTGTAAACATACAATTTCTGTAGTGGGAATATGTAAATAGCTTGCCCAAATCATAACATCTTTTTTTCTCAATGTTTTGGTCGTCTTCAAGACAGTTGACATCTCCTCTTTGGAATAGGTTTGGACTAACCATTGCCACGCTGGCAAAGTGGCATTCCTGAATAAAGTGGAGATAATGTATGTTTTGTCTCGCTCAGCGAGTAAGTCTTGGACTGGAGATGAGGGAAATAAGAATTGAAAGTCTTGTGGAGGTGATGACATGTCTCTATTTTACCAAAAAAATGACCAAAAAGCGAAAAGACCTAGTACCCAAATCAGCTAGAAAGACAAGTCCACTCCGAGATTAAATAGCACGTTTATAAATATCACACCAAAATTGAAACAATACCTAAGGCCTACAAGCACTTTTAGTTTCACTTAGCTCAGCTTTTGAATTAGAACTGATAACTTCTCAATTTCAATGAATAAGAGTTCCACCTGAGAACCAGTGATATAATTATAACTATTATGTCAGTAGAAAGGCCTCAAGTCATTTACACCGCTCATCACGCATCTGACAAAATGGGTCGGTTTACACCCAGATCAAATTTGACAGACTTTCAAAGAAGAAAATTTTCTGATTATGACAGTGGAGCCTCTGTTCCAGAGAATGGTATTTTAACTTTACGAGGAAGACATAGTAGAGGCTTAATTGACCTCAATCGAGCTCCCGATAGCACAACTCTTTTTCCAGAAGTTGACTTTGAAACACCACAACCTCATAAAGTGTGGAAGCATGGACTCGAACCCACACCTGTTGAAAGAGAATGGATAAAGAAGAAATTTTATGACAAATATCATGACCGTATTCTTCAAGGCGTACGAAGATTTTCTAGAACTGGAGTGGTGGTTTCGTGGGATAGTTCATCTGGTGGTCATTTAGGTAAAAACGAGGCAGGTTTTGATGTCGATATGCCAGCAATTATACTTTCCAATAAAGGCAGTGAAGGTAGTTGCGAGAATTTTAATCCTAATGAAATTACGAGTTGTGATCCGTTGTTCTTAGAAACCATAGTTATTGAATTAGGCAAAGCCTTGAGAAAATATAATCTTCCGGATGAGGTGTACATGAACCTTGTATATAAGGGTGGTTACATGGGGGAACACTATAATACACGTCGACATGCCGCTGAATTAGATGTCCCTTACGAGATCCAATCATTTCAAATAGAGTACAGCACTGTCTTAACCCATGATCAAAAAACATTGGCACCCAAGTGGACTCAGTTGAGCAAGTTAAAAAGTGCTTTTGAAGAAGCTATGGATAAAACCTATGCGAACTTTGTGAGATATTGATCAGCTCAATTGTGTATAATATACACAATTATGGAAAGTAAGCGTTCTTTTTGGAACATATTCACTCGAGGTAATAAGTCGGATCTACCAACACCTGTTTCCATACCTGATGCAGCGCCTTCATCTGCACCACAAATCTCCTGGAGAGAGCTGCATAACCAAGCTCTAATTGAAGCTGAATCACATCCTCAGTCCGATAAATGCGATGACACGAGTATGGCTCGTGCGAATAAAACTATCCGAATTTTGACTGAATTTAGAGCCGACCTTCCTTCCATTCCGAACGTCCTTATTGTCGGTCTTGGCTATTCAACGAATGACCTTCAAATTAGTATAAATGTGCATAGAATAGCCGCTCATTTACAAGAACAACACTTGGATTACAAAATGACATTAGTCGACTATGATCCTAAAATCATCCAGGATGTTCAAGAAAGAAAATTCTTATATTGTATACAAAAGCTCTATACAGAGGATACAGAGGATGGAATAAACAATGCATGGCAAAAATACTTAGGCGATGCTGATGTAAAGGAAGAAGTTGTTCATTCTCATCAGCCTCAACTTACGTTTGCTTCTTATTATTCTGACAACCAAGACGATTTCTATAGTACAGAGAGAATTTTTAAGAAAGGAATCAGGAAAGCACCCGTAAGTGAAATTTTTCTTCAAAAAATGGCAAAGAACGAAATTATTTTTATCTGCGACGACATCGCCACCGCGGATCTTGACCAATCAGAGCCACATGATTATGTGGAAATCATCAATTTACTGTATTTATTGCCTGCACCAAAGCAACAGCTTGCACTAAACAATATAATCTCTCATCTAAAAGTGGGAGGACTCATTCTTCTTGATGACATCTCCTATTTTGGTATAAATCCGCTTTTTGCCGAGAAAAATGGTTGGTTCACATCCGCCATTGCAAAGGAGATGGGATTAGAGTTTATACGAGATATGAATCATGAAAGCAGACTATATAAAAAATTTATCTAAATGTCATAAATAGCACTCAATATGGAAATACTTTCTCCGATCATGTCGCAGAGTGAAGTTGACCATTACTTTAGATTTCATTTACCTCCGTCCGTAACTCTTAAGGAATTTGAAAGTGGCAAAAGCTGTCTGCGTGATGCTCGGTTACTTGTGATGGCTTTGGGTGGCCCTGATGTAGCACGGATTTTCTTTGTTCATCTCTTGGTCAATCAAAATGATCCTCAAGGAGAATTTATAGAAGCCCATGCATACGTTGCCGGTATTCACGCAAATGAAGATGAGTTAGCGTATGGAAATGAAGGAAAAGAACATCGCAATGTTGGGTTTGTTCGCTCCAATGGGAGCGATATAACAGATATGATCTTCTCACTTCCGTGGAATCGACTGTAGATAAATACATATGAGGCACGCCATGACTCCTATTATGAATAACAGATATTTATATAGAAAATAAAGATTACATTGGAATATAATGGAGAATCTTTTATTCAATCTTTTGACTCTCTCTCAAAGTCAACATAACAACTAATGCCTGGAAAATACCTTACTTGTGCGGTTTTCGTAAACCCTAATTCATTCGCTAGTCTGCCCTCCCAAGTGTTTACAGCAGCATTTTGTAACTCCCCTAGAGTATAAGTATCTTTTTGCGGAAGGTTTCTCTCAAACTCCGAATAATTATCATTAGGATTTCCTTCTTCCTCAGAGGTCCATGTCGCATGCCATTCTTTAATGTCATTATTCATCTTGTCAAAAAGCGTCAGAGATAACTTCACAAGATCAGCTGCAAAAAGATCCGGATGACGCTTTTCTTTATCCCCTTCATACCCTTTGGTTGTAACTGTTATGTACAGATTTCCTAAGTCATCTGTGGCGCTAAATCTGAAGTTTGTATTTTCCTTATCCGTAATTTCAATGTGGCGTTTGGTAACTGAGAAAAGTAGCGCTCTTCCAGAGATTAATCCGTGTGTGAATTCCTGTTTTTTTTCACCGGCGGAGATATCAAAGATATGTGGGTCAACTCCTCGAATTTCGGGCATATTTTTATTCCTCTAGATATAGTACGTTATAATTATATAAATATGGAAGAGAAACCAAAACCAAGCGAACTTCTCCACGCTAGAGAAATACTTGAAAAGTATCGCAGGTTGGATATCACCACGATTCAGACGCTTTCAGATACACTACTGTATGTTCCCTCAGTTGGTCGACAGCTCGTCACTATTTTGCGAGAATACGGCGAACCGTCCAATATTACCCTTCCATTTAATGCTCCATCAAAACCCACTCGCTTTGGCCCTTTATTCTCTCTTATCAAAGACATTGGAGAAGGCACAGTCAGTCTTTCTGGACGGTATGAAGGTGTACACATGAAAAAGTGGGACAAAAAGAAAACTCGTGAACCAAAAAGATTAGAATCTTTTTCTCTCGGTGATCTTGTTCCAAATATTGATATTGATATTCCAACACTGGCACCATTTGTTCTAAATGCAATCGTCAATCGAGGTTCTTTTGAACCCGTATATCCTGTGAATTTTCCAGATGTTCCATCAGTTCAGCAGCACTATGCTTTTCTGTTGCAAGAAATTATTTCTGATCTTGTAGAGTCGCTTCCTGGAGATTTAAAATGATCCATTGATCTGCTCGGTTGGCGCTAGCGCCAATCTCGACCTTTTGGAAGCTGTTTCTTTGTAATACTCGATCTATACGTTTACCTTGTTTCTCTAATGCTGATTGGGAAACGACGGTGTTTACAAGTGACGTTCCATCCAACGACACATACAACGCATCGTTCACCTGTCGACGTAAGACGACTTTTCCCACAATTGTTTGATGAGATTTGCTGGGATCAAATGTATATTCTTCTCGGAATAAAGCAACCGGATTATCCGTCAAAACAACAGGGAAATTTTGCTGCTGAAAAATAATACGTGTCCGTCTGTCAACTTGCGAATCAAGTAACTCTACAAATTCGTGATATTTTTGCTCTCGGCTCTTTCCAGCTTTTGCACCAAACATGGTTGGCCCCGGAATAATGAGACCATTTTTGGCATCAGCGACATCTGCATGTCGAGATATCTGGGCTGGAAAGGTAAACAAGTTTCCTTGTCTCTGCATCTCATTGATATATACCTGTGGACCATACTTATGCTTTGATTTTGAATCCGATTCAATCGGTCTAGTAAAAACGCCTGCCCAAAAATATGGACCATAGAATTTAACGAGATAAGCCTGCAAATAGGCAAGAAATGCGAGCGCCAAGGCGTGTCCTTCCACAAAACTGTAACTCTTAAAATGCAAAAGCTGCTGCTCTAACAAGGCTGTAACGATTTGCGGATATGACTTTGTTTCAAGCGTCTTAGTGAGATCTTGTAAAATTGTTTGCTTCGTATCCCACTTCACATTTTCGCTCATCATCTTTAGCAGTACATTTCCTTCCTTTAAATCCAACCCTAATACAGAGACAGCAATCTCCAGTAATTGATCTTGAAAAATGGCCGTGTAACGCGTCTCTTCCACAATTGAACGAATCTCAGGATAATTTGCAAATGGATGTATTTGAAAGTGAGTTCCTAAATACATATCCCGCGCCAAAAAATCCAATCTTGCTAGTGCTAATGCTTGCGCAACAATACTGAGCGAGGCATGATCCCAAACCATACCCACATCACGTAAGACCTGTTGTAGGTGTGGAGTATCACAAAAGACGATCGCTGTAGTTTTACCTTGAAGAATAGCTTCATAGACCTCAGAAAGATTTGGAGGAATCACTATTTCTATACCATGTCGTTTTAAAACTGCTTTCGTGTCTTTTATATTTGTCATTGCCAATGAACCCAAAAAATCGAGTTTGAATTGATGCAAGAACTTCTCAATCGCACTAGCGGTCCAGTGGCTGACAATCATTCCCCCGCCAGTTTTAAGCAGAGGCGATTTGGCAAACATCCCAAAACCTGAAGCATGAGTTGAGATACTAGTGGGAATTTTTGCAGCTTCAAGTGCATCTAGCTCATCTTCTGTTAAGACATACTTTGCCTCTTTTGCAAGTTCAATGATGGAATTACGTCCTAAATGGTTTATCTTGCACAGGCGCACCGCTTCATCAGGGTATAGTCTGGCCACATGGCTCATTACCTTTGCGACATCACTTTGAGAAAGCAGGAAGTCAGTATCGGGCAAACTCTCACCTCGCTCAGCATTGATGAAGCGCTCAAACAACAACGATTGAGGATCAATTTTGACCACTCCCAAAAGCCATAAGACCACACTATTGTTGGCACTTCCTGAAACCATAAACTCAATCCCTTTTTCATCACAAAACTGGGCGATTTCATAACACATAAGAATGTAGTCAGAAAAGCCAAGAGTTTCTATAAGTGAACGCTCGTGTTCAACACGTTTGCGAAGTGAGTCACTCTCTATGCCTTCTGACTGGTGTTTACGCAGCGACTCGTGCACAAGTCTTGAAAGCACTGTGAATGACACTTCTTCCCCGGCAATTTTGGCTTTCGTTTCTGGCTTTTTTGGAAGAATTACAGAACACATATTGGCGTGTTCTACAGTTTTTTGGATCGCATCAGGTTCATATGGATACAATGAGGCAACCTGCAATCCATTTTTTAATGTTTCATTTAAGTATGATGATTGTGTTGGGTTGATCTGCGAACGTCCATAAACTGCATGTAGGAATTCGCGAATATGAACATCCTTGGCAGACGCCATAGTTACTGGATGCATAACTACCAATTTGTCTCTGTGCGCTCTGTGACGTTTTGTAAAATCTGCTACTTTAGTTCCTACTGTTGGATGATCAAGTGCAAAAAAATTCGTGTCATCATCAGGGTTATCATCGACAATCTGCGCATAATCATGCCAGTACACAAATATTTCTTCTCCAGGCTTTCTGTTGGACAAAGTATCTGGAGTAACTAGCTGTCCGTGGACCATAATCGAAGATACAAGCTGGAATAGGAATTCCAAACCTTCTTTGTTTCTTGCTAATGCCGTCACTCGTTTTGGTTTTGTTTCGGTATCAATATACACATCGAAGCTGGTTCCAGGAATAGTATGTAGATTTTGCTTCACTCCTTGGTCCATGAACTCTCCGAGATCAATGAAGCTTGGATTGGTAAGCGCAAGAGACTTGAGTTGCAGTTCTTTTGTACGTGTGACTAGCTGAGTAGGGGAAGAAGTAGCGTGGATGCCATGCAATATGGCTGCTTTACTAAAAGTACTTAGAGGATTGTATTCAACTTGCGGGTTCTGCTCTCTGCCTTTCATGAACGTACTGTACCATATTAGTATCGAAACACAGTCGTTTAAGATCGGTAAAAATCATTCATAGGCCTGAATCCTTCTGGTATTTCTTCGTTGAATATGTGATACTGAATACATTCATGAATCGATTCTCCCTTTTTATTTTTGTTCTAATCTCTTGTTTCTTTCTTTTTTTCGCTCCGGCTAAAGCACAAAGCCCTCTTCAAACCACAATTCAAGTAACATCAGGTACAAATGACGTCAATGAAGACGGTACAACGTTTACAAATAATGCTACTACTCTTTCGCTCGGGAATGCGGCTTCTACTACTAATAGTTATGAAGGTTTACGCTTTGTCGCTGTAAATATTCCCAAGAACTCCACGATCACAACAGCATCTCTACAAGTATATTCAACTCAAAGTCAGTGGATCTCTTTAGCTTTAAGTATTGGAGCCGATTCGGTCGGCAACAGTACTGCATTCTCATCGACTTCGAAACCATCTGGAAGAACTCAAACGACTCAAAAAGTAACAAGCTCTACCAATGTACAGTGGAATGCGAATACTTGGTATACAGTCGCTAATCTCTCAACGATCGTACAGCCAATTATAAATAGATCTGATTGGCAGTCAGGAAATAGTCTGTCTCTTCTTATCAAAGGAACCGGAAGTGCGTGGGCACGCAAATTTATGGCAGCCTATGAACTCAATACAGCTCAAGCAGCAAAGCTAGTGATTACCTATACATTGCCACCAACTCCTACTCCCACACCAACTCCAGTTCCAACTCCGACTGCCACTCCTACCCCAACGCCAGCTCCACGATACAATCTAAACGGAACGGTGTTCGTCGATTCGGATGGAGATGGAATTCTTGATGGAAGCGAAACTGGATACGCAAATGCATTTCTGGCTATATCCGGAGGATGGAATAGCTCTACCATTACGTCTTCGACTGGAACATATGCATTTACATACTTACTGAGCGATACATATACATTAACTCTGACTGTACCAGCTGGTTTCCGAGCGACGACGCCACAGCCTCTAACGCAGCCCCTTACCACAAATGCGGTCAGTAACATTGGCATTCAGTTGATTCCAACTCCTACACCAACACCAACCGCAACTCCCAGCCCTACTCCAACTCCTACACCAATCCCCGTTCCTACCTACACAATCTCAGGAATGGTTTTTACTGATGCCAATGGAAATGGAATTTTGGATACACTCGAAACAGGCTATGATGGAGCAACAGTAAACGTAACTGGTTTAGCCAGTGCTTCTGCAACCACTACGTCCAATGGTTTATATTCCTTTACCGGATTATTTGTTGGTGCATACAGTAACACTGTAACTGTTCCGGCTGGATATCAAATGACGACTGCCAACCCCGTGATAACAGTTATCCTCGCGGACACAACTGTTAACTTTGGAATTCAGTTGATTCCAACTCCCACACCAACGCCAACTCCTGAACCCACAGCACCACCTACGGCTACTCCAACACCTACTCCTGTTCCTACTTCTACACCCTTACCAACTCCAGTTCCAACCCCAAACCAAGCAGCCTACTATGTGTCACCGGATGGCAGCGACAGCAATACTGGAGCAATAACGACTCCATTTAAAACTATTCAGAAGGCAGTCTCTACCACAAAAACAGATTCTAAACCTGGAGCCATTATTCATGTTTTACCAGGAACATATCGACAAGCAATTGCAATTGATGGGGTAAATGGAACTGAAGTCAGTCCAGTTGTCATCATGGCTGAAAATGGAGCAGGGACAGTATTTGTGAACGGGTCAGAAAGTACCATGGACACTCGCTTAACGTGGACACAATCAACTGGAAGTGCACAATTCACTGACGCGGCTGCCCCACATATTTATGCAGCTGATGTAAGCGTTTGGAACGCAACTCCAGAATTAGCTTTTGACACGAGTAGTGCAAGTGCAACACGGCTTCCTAAAGCTCGTGAACCAGACTGGAACGTGACGACTGAGTGGAAATACCATGAAAATTGGTGGAAGGCCGAAGGTGCCGATGGAAGCACGCAAAACACTCTGATCGATGGACTTGATGATGTAGCCGACTCCTATCCAGAAGCTTCAGCGAGTGCGGGAAATCTGAAATCGATCAATGGCTTTACAACTAACTTCTTAGTAGGATCTAGAATCTTCTTAAAAGATGGTATAGATGGACACGATGCTTTCAGTGCCGTCGTTACTGATCACGATGCGACCAACAGCGGGAAAATTACTTTCGACAAGAATTTGGTGCACTTTAGTGGGAATCCAGCAGTTGGACAATATACCAAATATTACCTTGAGGGCGAATCACAACTTTTAGATACACCAGGTGAATGGTACTACGATCAAGTTGCCAAGAAATTATACATTTGGCCCATTCAGGAAACTTCACCTGGTTCGTTGCCATTAGAATTTGCTCTGCGTCCCACTGTTTTCTCAATTCACAATAGTTCCTACGTCACTTTAAAAGATATGAACGTTCAATACGCTAACTATGCCTACGGATTATCTACTGGACCGGATGGAGCTATTCGATTCTTCGGATTCTCTCCGGATCAAACTCATCACATCACTTTAGATAATTTAGATATCAATCACAATGGCATTGGTTTACGTCTGTATCAGTCAAATACCACAGCGTCAGATTCTGGCTCTTTACATGACGTGACACTCAAGAATAGCAAAGTGATGTACAGCGACGGTTATGCTCTTGTCTCTTGGCATGCTCCAACTCCTAATAGTAATGCCCTTATTCACAATCTCGCTTTTATAAACAATGAATTTAGTTATATGGGTTTCCGTGGAAGTGGAGATGGAATCTTTATGCAGCACCCAGAAAAAGTGCTGTTTATTAATAACTATTTGCATCATAGTGCTCATAACGCAATTGAAATTCAACAAGGTAAAGGATCAGGTAATTCTTTAATGCTAGTTGAAAACAACTTATCGGAAAATAATTGTTATAACGGTAGTGACTGCGGCGCCTTTAAATTCTGGGACTTTACGGGTGGAACAGGATCTCATCAAATTATAGTGACGCATAATATTTTCCGAGGAACCAAAGGTTGGTCTTACGCCTCTCAAGCTCAAAACAAGTCAAATTCTCTGTTAGGTTTTGGGTATAACGGATCTGGATACTATTCTGATGGCGTCGTGGCAACTGCTTCAGCACAGGATTGTGCCGTCAGTATTTTCCGAAACTTGATTTACGACAACTCTGCAAGTGGTGCCCAATATACTAACAGCCGAGATCAGTGCGCGTTTAACAACGTGTTTTCACAAAACGATATTGGAATTCGTATGAATAATTTTACTCCATTAGTCGATGGCAGTTTCTTAAATAAAATTCGAGGGAACATTATTCTAAGTACGGAACCTAGCTCAAATCCAACGAGTGCGAAAATATTTGGAATTTCTTCCCGAATAAACAAAGCTGACGAAAATCAGCTCCAAGTTGATGGGAATGTGTATCAGCTTAGCGGACCCAATGCCTATGACATGTACAAACAAGATGTGGGTTTCACTAATATTGGAACATGGAAAACAACAAATTTGATTCGAGCCAATACTCCATGGGAAATTCTGAGCGTAGATACAACGACCGCCAGCTCTTCGGCTACCAATGAATCACAGTTTGATATCACAGCTATCGAACAAACGGCTGGTATCTCACAAGTAGATGTTCCTCCAGAGATTCAAGGAGCGATTTCAGCTTTAGAGCAAGAGTTTGGCATAACAATTCCCAACGCTTCTGCCGTTGGCCGACTTTCTTTATAGTGTAGAGCTTACCTCTACACTTATAGGGTATAATCCTCCCAATGAAAGAGTCATCTTCTCGCATAGTAACTTACGAACCAAACGCCCTAGTCTCAGAAATTGAGAGCGGATATTTCCCTGAATTAATACGACTTGTCAGTGAGGGATATGGAAAAGTTATCCGTGGTGAGAAAACCCGAGAGAAGAAAACCATCCAAGAATTTGACTACCCCGGGCGAGCCAAAATATATCTATACAAAGATGGAAACACAAACGACATCATTGGGTATTTCACCGCTATCATCTGGAAGAATGAAGACAATGATAAAAGAGGAGGCTATCTTCGCTCCCACTTTCGTGAACATAAAGTCAAGGTAAACGATCGCAACCTTGCCTTTGATGTGGGTGGAATCGTTATCGATCCTCGCTTTAGAGGCCAAGGTATTGGGCCATCCCTCATCCGTTACGCTACTGATGACATAAATCCGGTCATGGTTGTTGGCCAAACTAAAAATCCGGCTGCGATCTTTGCCCGAACAAAAGCTCTTTCGGACAAATACATTCTTGTTTGGGGTGGGAAAGTTATTTCCGAACCCAATCTAGATTTCTCTGATCAAGTCGCGCAGTTTGCAACCGAGTCGTTTTATAAGGCGAGACAGATCTATTACACGAAGGAGTTAACTAAAGATGCGAGTGAACTACTTCAGAGCCGATATGGAAAAGCTGTTCATGCTTCACCACAAGAACTAGTTCCTTTTGACAAAGTCGATCTTTCTACTGTTCCCTACAGCTTGCAACCCGCATTTTCAGAAATAAATGCTGTTCAAGACGAACTCAATGCAAAGAACATTAAAATGGTCGCATGGAGCCCTTTAGTAGCAGTACGAAAAGACGTAGCGGCAAAAATCCAAAATACGTATAGATGAAAAGAGGGTATGTGCTCCTTCTATAATCTAGAGGAGAGACACCTTCTTTGCTATAATGTGTCTATACTCTATGCCAAACGAATCAGAGCTTTCACCACATGAGAATACTCCCATCATGATTGATGGCAAGAAGGTCGATCTCGAAGAAATCTTGGAAGCTGAAGGCCGCCAGCAATTTGGAAAAATACTGATCAAAGTGACGCCTACATCAATAGATATTCGTCCAATAGATCAAAGTCAGTTCTTCTTCAGAGCGGAAGTATCTACCTCAGGAGAATTGGCTTTAAACATCGCTTTAAAGTCACAAGATGGGGCAAGAAATTCTCAGATGCCAGCTGGGCAAGATTTAGTAAGGGTAGCACTTCGTTATTTAGAGAGCCACAATGAAATAAAAACGCTCATAGGAACCTGGAAAGAAGGCACCGACAACTTTAAACAATTTTTGATGAACAAAAAACAAAGAGGCTTGAGTGACAATGAATCTGCGCTACAAACATGGACTGGGGAAAATATAGCGGTCAAATTTGGATTTAGAAACGTTGTTGATGTGTATCAAGATATGCGTTCGGACGAGCGGTTAGTTATCGCTAAATTCTCACGAAATCTTCCTGATTCCTTGTAAGCCTCTTAATCTCATCATCAGCTATGTCTTGACGATAATGTAAATTGTCGCCTTCTATTTCAATAGTATTCATAGTGGCGTAGGCAAGTGCTTTAGCTTCTTGTACTGTCTCACCTTCTCCAACGATATAAAAAACTCTTCCCCCGTCTACCACCCAGTCGCATCCGATTCTTTTGATTCCTGCTCCGTAGACCAAAACTTGAGGAGCATTTATTGCATTTTCCAAACCAAAAATCCGCTTGCCCTTTACGCTATTGTAATCTTGAGGATACCCTTTGGCCGTCCCTGCAAGTACCACTCGACGTTTACCGTTCGTTTGGATTGGTATACTGGTTACATTTCCTTGAGATATTGCCTTACTTAAAACAATAAAATCATTTTGAATACTCGGAACTAAAATCTGGGCTTCGGGATCACCCCATCGTGCGTTAAACTCCACGACAAATACTTTTTTATTTGTACCTATCATTCCCCCTAGATATAGAACCCCTTTATATGGTCTTCCTTCTTGCGCGAGCCCCTGAACCGTTTTATTAAAAATCTCATTAACTTGAGCTACAATGTTCGAATCAATGAGCGAGGGTGGAGTAATACATCCCATTCCGCCGGTATTTTCTCCAGCATTTCCGTCTAAGGCTCTCTTATAATCTTGTGCATATCCAATAATCGAAAAATTTGCGCCATCACATAATGCAAAAGCTGAAAATTCCTCCGCCAGTTTATCATCTTCGCCTTTTACCCATTGTTCAAGTAAATACGTTTCCCCAGACTTACCAAATCGCTGTAGCTCCAAGACTCTTTCCTGAGCTTGATAGTTATTCTCTGCAGGAAGTGCTCCCTTTCCTTCCGCTAAACCACTCGCTTTTACAAACCAAGGCTGGTCAACATGAGAACGAAGATAGCGGATTCCAGACTCGGTCGTTGCAAAGTGAGCAAACTCTGGCTGTGGGATGTGATGACGACTCATAAAGTCACGAGCCCAGACTTTATCCCACTCAATTATTCCCGCTTCGCGAGTCGGGCCCACTGAAGCGATACCCACCTCGGATAAAGCGTTGACTAAGCCAATTGCAACGGCATTATCCTGAGCTACGTCGACCAGAGAAACATCGTTTTTTTTGCAAATCTCAAGAATATGCGTAATATCCGTGGTCGTAATTGTTGGATGAGTAACCACTTGTTTAGTACAAGTCGCCTGCATCAAATCATTTCCTGGAATAGCAAAGACTCTTTCCACGTCAGGACTTTTCGCATATTGCTCCACAAGGACATGGCCTCTGCCACCCTTATCAATGACTGCAACACTTATTTTTTCTTTTGACATGCTTTTGTTTGATGAGACGAATAGAAGAACTCCATTTTAACACCGTTAAAGATCCTGTACAATAAATCCGCTCTCCCTATGAAATTTTTACTTCTTATTATTATTGGTCTTGTTGGATTTTTTGCTGTATATCCAAAACATGTATCTTCCCCAATTTCTGTCCCTCAAACAGTTTTGCCACAAGTGACACCAGATCCCTTCGAGGATTTGACCATACCTGCCCTTCGAACTCGTTCATATTCCAGCCAGATGGGAGAATTAAAACAGATTAGTAAAAATGCAAACTTTACCTCTTTTTTAACTTCCTATACTGCTGATGATTTGCATATCAATGGCTTGCTTACACAACCCACTGGCAAGGCCCCTGAAGGTGGATGGCCTGTGATTGTCTTTGTGCACGGATATATTCCTCCATCTCTGTACAAAACGACTGAGCGATATGTGGAGTATGTGAATTTTCTGGCTCGCAGTGGCTTTGTTGTATTTAAAATTGATTTACGAGGACACGGCAATTCCGAAGGCGATCCGGGTGGAGCATATTACTCGGGTGACTACGTAATCGATACACTCTCTGCAATACAAGCGGTTCAGAGCCTTCCCTTTGTAAACAAAGACAGAGTGGGACTCTGGGGACATAGTATGGCTGGAAACATCACATTGCGTACTCTCGCGGCCAAACCCGATATCAAAGCAACAGCAATTTGGGCAGGCGCGGGATATACCTATACCGATCTTTTGGACTACAAGATCCAAGATAACAGTTATCGTCCTCCACAAGATCAGTCACGACAGTCTGCACGACGAAAAGAGCTGGCAGATCGTCACGGACCATTTGATCCAAATGATAGCTTTTGGAAATTGGTACCACCGACAAATTATTTGGGCGACATAAGAGGCGCCATCGGCTTATATCATGCGATAGATGATACTGTGGTCAAAGTCGATTACAGCCGGAATTTAAACAAACTTTTGGATGCAACAACGATAATTCATGAGCTCCATGAATACCCAAGTGGAGGACACAATATTTCCGGAGCTTCTTTTACTAAAGCCATGCAAACCACTGTGGAATTTTACAAGAAGAATTTATAGCTTATTTTTTCTTGTCCAACTCATACAGCACTTTTCCTGAAACTCCCTTATACTAATCTTTCAAAGGCCTTTTTCTGAAGGTTTTGTTTGTATGGCGAAAAGATATTGGTTCATCTTAGGTATACTGCTTTTAAGTATTGTTTTTGTGTTGATTTTTGTACTCCTTTCCAAGTTACGGACACAAAATCAAGACGTTCGTTCTCAGGCACAAGGTCTTCTTCAAAGTCCAAAATCTACACCTGCTCTCTTTCCCAATGCGACACCAAGTATATTGACCGCTACTGAACCTTCACCTACTGCCACACCACTAGTCTTACCAATCCAAAAAGTACTCACGACAGCTCAGGCAGCAACCTTTACTTTAAGTGGGACAGTCTTTATTGACGCTGATGGTGACTCTCTATGGGATTTAGATGAAAGTGGGTTTGACAGTGCAACTGTTACTTTAGTTGGGGGTGGTACACATACAACTACAACAAGTACGACAGGTAGATATACTTTTTCGGGATTGTCGGCAGGAAGTTATACAGTTTTACTTACCATCCCTTCAGGATACATGGTTACCACCAACAGTCTGACCAATCTGTACCTGACAGCTGACAGACGACATCATATTGGAGTCGAATTGATTCCAACTACAAGCACACCTGGTTCAACCTCCACGTCAACACCAACTCCAACACCTGTTCCTACTCCCACTCCCACCCCGACTCCAAATCCTAATCAAGCTCAATATTATGTCTCCCCGACTGGGAGTGATTCTGCAGATGGATCACAGAGTACTCCATATCTCACAATCCAGAGAGCAGTGACTGTTTCTAAATCAGACTTATTGCCTGGAGCAGTTATTCACGTCCTTCCTGGAACATATAGAGAATCGGTCGCCCTAACTGCCGTTAGCGGCACATCTTCAGCTCCAGTGGAAATCAAAGCTGAAAACGGTCCCGAGACAGTTTTCGTTTTAGGTTCGGAGAGTTCACAAGATTCCCGCATTACTTGGGCGCAAGCTGATGGAGGAATATCTTTCCCTAGTGGCGTGTCTTCCCATATCTACAGAGCGGACGTTTCGGTATGGAATGCTACCCCTGAACTTGCCTACGACAATGATTCCACACCTGAACGACTTCCCAAAGCCCATGAACCAGATTTTGGTGTCACCACCGCATGGAAATATCATCAAAACTGGTGGAAAGCCGATGGGAAGACAATTTCAACTTTAGATACACTCATAGACGCCACAAATGATATACCAGGTTCTTACCCTGAAGCAGCTGCCAGTGCGGGAAACTTGGGCAGCATCAACGGGTTTACATCTGATTTCTTGGCTGGTGCACGGATCTTTTTGAAAGATACCTATGATGGTCATGATTCTTTAACTGCAACTATTTCAGCTCACACTGCTTCGACCGGAACGATTCAATTTTCATCGGCAGTGACCTACTATGATGGAACTGCAGCAGCTGGCCAATATGCCAAATATTACATTGAAGGAAAACCACAACTTTTAGATACTGCCGGAGAATGGTATTACGATTCAGCCACCCACTATCTCTACATCTGGCCACCTGGAGATACGAACCCAAATACCCAAGATTTAGAATTTGCGGTACGTAATACTGCGTTCTCTATTAATAGAGGTGTATACATCACGCTCAAAGATTTAAATCTGCAGTTTACCAACCATGCATATAGCGGCGTTACTGGTCCAGATGGAGCGGTCAGATTTTTTGGCTTTAGTACAGACATATCAAATCATATTACTCTAGATGGGCTCCATGTGGCCTACAATGGAATCGGATTGCGACTGTATCAAAGCAATGCGCTGAGTTCATCGATTGGAATGTTAAGTTATGTAACAGTCCAAAACAGCACCATAGAGGATGCCGATGGCTACGGCATGGTTGTTTGGCCTTTCCCGCGAACCGCACCACAAAATCCACCCATCAACCATATCTGGCTTGAGAACAATGAATTCGGACATTTAGGCTTTCGCTGGGATGGTGAAGGTATCCTCATGCAGTATCCAGAAAAAATCGTGGCGATCAATAATTATGTGCATGATACGGGACATAATGGTTTCCATATCCAACAAGGAAAAATGACTGGTGATTCGTATGTCTACATTGCCAATAATCTGTTTGATGCCAACTGTTATAACGGATCAGATTGTGGTGGCATGAAACTGTCCGATGCGACAAACGGAACAGGAAGTAATACAAACTTTGTGAGTCACAATATCTTCAGAGGTACCAAAGGTTGGTCGTATGCCAGTGAAGTGCAAAACCAGCATAATTCGCCGTCAGGATATGGTTACTATGGATTTGGATACTACTCAGATGTGGAGCTGAATACCGATCCGTTGCTTGGATGTGGAATCATTCTGTTTCGAAATATTTCTCAAAACAATTCTGCAGACGGTGTCCACTTCACTCGCAGTCGAGATCAATGCGTTTTCAATACTCTCTTTACTCAAAATGGGACCGGGATTCAAATGAACAACTATGCTCCCACAACCGATGGCAGCTTTGGCAACATTCTTCGTGGAAATATTTTCCATTTTACCGAGGGTACTAATTCCACCGCTGCTAATATATATGGAGTCAATTCTCATATAGATCAAGCCGATGAAGGTCAGATGGAAGTAAATCGAAATATCTACCAAATGTCAGGAACACATGCTTTTGACATGTATAAGCAAGATATTGGCAATACACACATCGGAACCTTCACCACTGTCGGACAAATCCAATCAAATACTCCTTGGGAAGACAATGGGAGTGATGTTACCGGCGGAACTGTTGGTCTGACAACTGAAGATCATTATGATATCTCCAGTATTGAGTCCACTTTTGGTATAAGTAGTGTCACTGTTCCAGCCGAGGCAAGTACGACTATTAATGCTCTGCAAACTGAATATGGCATCACGATTAGCAATGGAACCAACGTTGGGAGAATTCCATAAGCCTCTCTACTAGTGTAGTATGAATATATGCGCCGTTTGATTATTCTTTTTATCGTAGTTTGTACTTTGTTGGGAATCGGGGTTTCCGTGTCCAGAGCCGTGACCGCTGATCAAATTTGTAAAGCAGATATCAATCAGGATGGAACCGTTAATTTGTCTGACTACACGACTCTTATTGCCAACTTTTTAAAAACCCCTCTAACAAATTCACGCGCCGATATTACTGGAGACGGGGCAGTTAACCTCAGCGATTATTCTATCCTTGTCGGTTCTTTTTTGCTCACTTGTACTCCAAGCACTCCAGCTGCTACAACCAAACCTCCTGTAACGGGAGCTGGGCACTACTATGTGTCGCCAACAGGTAATGATTCAAATGTCGGAACTGCTGCTGCTCCTTTTAAAACCATTCAAAAGGCCGTTAATATAACCAAGTCTGATTCCTCAACGGGAGCAACCATTCATGTTTTACCAGGGACTTACCGCGAGACAGTAACACTCGATAGCGTCAAAGGTAGTAGTAGTGAGCCGGTCACAATTGTTGCTGAAAATGGCCAAAATACTGTCTACATCCAAGGATCACAAGTTTCTTCAGCATTAAGCTGGTCCAAAGGAACAGATGGACTTTCATTCCCCAGTGGCGCCTCCTCCCATATCTATGTCGCAGATGCGTCAAGCTTTGGAGCAACTCCAGAACTTGCATATAACGCCACTGGAACCGTTACTCGCCTTCCCAAAGCACACGAACCCGATTGGAACGTAACCACGGAGTGGAAGTACCACGAAAACTGGTGGAAAGCCGATGGACCAGAAGGATCTTCACAAAACACTCTTATTGATACAACCACTGACCCCTCAGGTTCATATCCGCAAGCCAGTGAACTTTCTGGAAACTTAAAAAATATTAATGGCTTTACCGGAAGTTTTCTTACTGGAGCTCGTTTATTCTTCAAAGATAGCGATACCGGACATGACACATATAGTGTTCCAATTACTGGTCATGATGCTGGCTCGGGAAAGATTACCCTCGAAAAATCATTTGCATACAATGGGAAACCAGCTGTCGGAGCACAAACGAAATATTTTGTTGAAGGTGCTCCTCAACTGCTCGATACACCAGGCGAATGGTACTACAATCCCTCTTCCAAAAAACTGTACATTTGGCCACCATCAGATACGAACCCTGCATCGCTTAAACTCGAATTTGCTACTCGTATGAACGCCTTTGCCATCACAAAGAGCGCGTATGTCACGTTAAAGAATCTCAATCTTCAATACACGAATTACGGATATGGATTATCTACCGGTCCAGAAGGAGCAATTCGCTTCTCAGGGTTTGATGATAGTCAAACAAACCATATTACGCTTGATGGATTACATATTCTCCATAATGGAGTCGGGCTACGTTTGTATCAGTCAAACGGATCGACCACATCAACGGGATCGCTGAGCTTTGTAACCATTAAAGATACTGTTGTTGATGACAGCGATGGATATAGTTTAATGGCCTGGCACGGTCCTGTCCCTGCTCCGACTGCATTTATTCATAACCTCTGGATTGAGAACAGTGAGTTTGGCCACGCAGGATATCGTGGTTCGGGGTTTGGAATTTTCATGCAACATACGGAAAAGATCGTCTTTATCAACAATTACTTACACAATTCCGCACACAATGCCTTTGAGCTTCAAACTGGAAAATCTTCAGGAAACACGATGTTACTTGCAATGAATAATCTCTCAGAAAATAATTGCTATAACGGCAGCGATTGTGGAGCCTTTAAAATTTATGATCCAAGCGATGGAAATGGAGGCCGCAATATCTTGATTATGAACAATATTTTCCGTGGTACTAAAGGATGGTCATATGCCAATGAGGGAAAAGGAAAAGGAAATACTTTCCAAGGAATTGGTTATGAAGGGAGCGGCTATTACTCTGACGGTTCGAAGAGTTCCTCATCTGGAATTTGTGGGGTAACGTTATATCGAAATCTCATTTATGGGAATTCTGAAGGTGGAGTGCACTTAACGAGTAGTAGAGATCAGTGTCTATTCAATAATGTCATCGCCCAAAATGGACACGGGATCGTTATGAATAACTATTCGCCATACACGGATGGAAGTTTCAGTAACAAAGTGATCGGGAATTTACTTTTCCTTGCTGAACCAAGCAATCCTACCAATTTTAAATCCTATGGAATTACCTCTCGCATCAACAAGGCCGATGAAGGAAAACTTACAGTGGATAAAAACGTATATCAAATAACAGGAAGTAATAGCTTTGATATGTTCAGGCAAGAACTATCGTACTCTGGCTCAATGACCTGGAAAACAGCTCAAAACATTAAGGATAATTCCTTATTTGAAGACGGAGGTAAAGACGTGTCTGGAGCCTCATTCTCAATCGGAAATCCAACGAAATATGATGTTTCCAGTACAGAGAAGTTGTTTGGAGTAAGCTCTGTATCGGAACCATCTGAAGTTCAAACTATTATCGACGCACTACAGAAAGAATTTGGACGAGCAATCTCCAATAATACTACCGTTGGACGTCTTTAGCGTCGCACAAAACGTTTTCTGTTCCAAATAAGGAATAAGAAGATTCCCGCTAATGTGATGAGTGCTAACACACCGGGAGCATTATTAATGTACGAAAGAATTGCCTGCCAGTTCGCTCCAAACATAAATCCTAAAGAAACGTAAATACTTGCCCACATGCATTCTCCTACCAAAGAACAGATCATAAATTTCTTCATTGAATATCTCTTCATTCCTGCTAACACATTCATTGGTACTCCTAAAGGTGTCACCAGCCAGCGAGAAAAAAAGATGCCTGCCGTTCCCCATTTTCGGAAAAATACGTCCACTCCTCGTAAAATAGGGCGAGTCAAACCAAACTTATGCCCATGTTTCTCAAGAGTTCTCACATCAATACGTTGACCCACGTAATAGGCGAAGACATCACCAATCACGGCTGTTATTGTAATCAATATGATCAATGTAATTACATTTAATGAACCATCAGCACTAAAGGAGCCCGCAGCCAGTAAGATTGAGGTAACGGGAACAGGAAGTCCTAAGGAACCAGCTGCTACAGCAATCACCACCACAGGATACCCATAAACTAAAAGTAAGGTAAGAATGGCAGAGAGAAATTGGTTCATTGTGGAGTTGTTTGAAATGCCTTGATACTTTTTTTCACTGATTCAATAAAGTCAGCAGTGTTTTGTGAACGTTCTTTGGCTAGTTCTTTCAGATTCTTTTTTGACGAGTCTGCAGGATTGATGGCGAGACTCTCAAGCAGATAAGGAATGGGAATATCATATGTTCTCCCGATGTATGTAATCGTCATCCACTCCTGTACTAAGTCGACATTGGTCTGACGAGGAACGGGAATCGGACGTCGTCTGACTTGATGCGCTGTTTGGTATATTAGAAGGCCTGCCAAAACAATACAAATGAAGCTTAACAGAAGTAATACAATATGTGACTGAATATAGGTTGAGGGTTGTGTCTTTATCATTCCTTTTCAGTATACAACTATCTTGAATCTGAATACCGATATGTTAATCATGACAGATGTATGTTACCCGAAAACCAAAAGGTTGAGAAAAGAAAGACTAGGAGAAATGCTACGAAATACTCCTACATCTTCCCCCCAAACCGCTACTTTTTTAGTACAATGAAATAATGGACTCTCCCAAACCACACCTATGGCGTAATACCATACTTTTTGCTGGACTGATCTACGCACTATCTTCTGTCTATGGAGTGTTGTATGTCCAGACCATTTCGATTGCAGTATGTAGTGAAGCGCTAGCTTTTACCGCCGGAATTTTAATCGGTAGCTCCTTCGTTCTTTCTAGCTTGACGTATTTTTTCAATTTCATGGATACCAAGTTAAAGTATCGAAAACAGCTAGGCTTACTCGGATATTATGTAGCCTTAGCGTACTCAATTACTTTATTCCTTCGAAATGTAGATCACTACGGAACGCATGCTAGTACAAGTCTGGGTACGCGTGAAGCCTTGCTTGGACTCTCGGCGATGGCTATTTTGTCAATGATGGCGATCATCTCTGGGAATTGGGCGATTAAGCTCTTGGGAAACCGCTGGAGAATGCTGCTTCGCACTGGGTATATTGCGTACATTCTCCTGATCATCCGTGCTTTCATTATTGAAGGAGGTTCTTGGCGTCAGTGGGCATTTTCTTTTATGTCATTGCCCCCTCCAAGACTCATTTTGAGTATCTTTGCACTTATAGTGATCTATGCCAGAATCGGATTGGAAATTGCCCTGCGTTTAAAGAAAAAGCTCCCTACGCAACCGAAATAGTTTTGGCTGTGGGCAATGAAGATGCTATTTCTTTTGCATGTTTCGTGTTGGTTACAATGGCAACCACACCTTTGGTTTTGACAATCTCAAGAGTATTGGCAAAATCTGAAAAATCTCTGACGCTGGTTCGTAAAATTTGCTGCCTAATTCTTTGACGTTTCTCATCCGTCATCCCGATTAAGTATCGAGTAAGAGAGGCAAAACCTTTCGCATCCGGCAACATATAATGGTCAAAATCTGAAATCTGACCAATAATCGCTTTGCTTAACTCTTCATCAGACAATGTTGCCTCACGCAAGAAGCTCGTGGTGTGATCAAATACGTTGAGAGTTTCCTGCAAGTGTGGATCCCTGTACGAAGCAAACGTAAACAACCCCGTTAAAAAGTCGAAGCTACTAAACGCTCCGTACGCTCCCCCTTTCATTCGCACTTGTTCCCATAGCCATGAGGTACGTAAATACCGACTTATGACCAAACTGCTACCTGCAAAAGTGTAGCCATGAGCATACAGATCAGCACCTTTGGCAACGTAATTTACGGTAGTCGGAACGGTAAGAATTTCGTCCTGGTGAGCCGGTACAAATAGCCACTTCTCTGGCTGGTGACGCTTGGTTGGCAGAGACTGTAGGAGTTCTCTGGCAGTTGTAATCATTTTTGTTTTCACTTCAGGCTCTGAAGTGATATTGAAAATGACATTTTGATTACTGACAATGATCTCCCGAAGCTCATCGAGCTTCCCATGTATCGATTTCCAATCTTTTTTCACACTTTTGGCGAGTTTTCTAATGAAAAACAATTGTTCCACTCCCCCAAACTGTTCATCTAGCCAGTCACTTTCATGTAATTGTGCTTGAATCCTGGATGCCGCATAGTGATGTCCATCTTCGAGTACAGATGTCTCAAAGTTGGTTTTCTCTTCAAGAACCATCTGCATGAAACGTTCTTGGTTGTCGAAGTTTGCATGCAAAAGAGCGTCAAGAAGAATATTCACTGCTTCAGATTTTTGATGAGGGAGCCATTTGGAACGCACAAACAATTTTGAAATTGTTTCTTTACCGTCAATAGCACTCGCAGTGAACAGCGCAGTCCATACTCCGCCTGTCCCTCTGGACTGTCTGTGCAAGAAATCTTCGAATGACTCAGTGGCGGTACCCATCTCCAAAAGACAGCGAGTAAAAAGTGGAACATAGGACAGAAGATTCTCTGGGATCGCAGATAAATCAAATCCCATATCGAAATAGATAATGCCATTGGTTGGCAAATCATGGGTAACAATACTGCTGTTCCCATCTTTAAGAATATCAATTGGAATACTGACGTTTTTCTGTTCAAGATCAGTCAGTGCTAATCTAGGGAGTGTCGCTAAAGCCTCTTTTGAATCAGCCTTAATTTGCAATTCCATTAGTTTCTTGGTCTGGGTACGAATATTCTCTTGTTCCTCTTTTGAAAGTGATTTGATTCGAAGTTTAATATTTTTCTTCTCTTGAGCTTCTCGTTTGCTGTTCCACTTTGTGTCAGGATCCATGATCACTGTTGAACGATGAGTATTCTCCAACAGGTAAGTCGTAATAAGACGTTCAAAAACCTTATCTCCTTTTTTTAATTCTGCTTTCAGCTGTGCTAATGGTTTCTCAAAAGCCAAAGCAATGATTGGGTCTCCCCCATACAACCACGATGTTAAGGCTCCGTACAGAAGCGACAACCCTCGCGGGAAAGAGCCCGTGTTTTGTTCTCTGGCACGAAACTCTACCGTATTCATTGCGCTATCAATTGCTTTCTGATCGATTCCGTTTTTGACTAGATCTTGCAAGGTTTTAAGAATCAGTCGTTCTACTTTCTTGGCTTTTGCTGAATCCATTCCTTTCAAACCGATACTAAAAATCATTTGCTGCAAATCTGATTCGACTCCTCCACCGGCAATATCTTCACCAATACCAGAGTCAATCAAGGCTTTACGCAAAGGAGCAGCAGCTGTGCCAGTTAATATGGTAGATAGAATTCGAAGCCTCATTCCTATCTCTATTTCTGTTGACTTCTCTAGAACCCAGTTTACAGTCATCATGCCTTTTTTCTTGGGATCATCGTCGTTTGAAATTGAAACTGGAGCATGGACTGTAATTGGACTTTTAAAAGTTGTCTGCACTGGGATGACAGAATCTATGTCCTGAAACTCAAACTGAGAGAGATATTCTTCAATTAATTTCAATCGTTTCTCTTCGGGATCGTTTCCAGAAAAGAAAATGAATGAATTAGAAGGATGATAATATTTCTTGTGGAAAGCCAAGAAATCTTCATACCGTAAATTGGGAATTTCTAAAGGATCTCCACCTGAATCATGCACGTATGACGTGTCAGGCAGAAGCGACGCTTGCGTCGTATCCCACAGGGCTCGATCCGGAGAATTGTAAGCACCTTCCATCTCATTAAAAACAATGCCTTTGTATTCTACTGGATCTGCAGGTTTTTCTTGATGCAGGTGCCAGCCCTCCTGCATGAGTGTTTCTTTGGACAGATTAGGGAAAAAAACTGCATCTAAGTAGACGCCAACCAAGTTGTAAAAATCTTTTTCATTCGTACTGGCAACTGGATAGGAGGTTTTATCGGGATAGGTAAAAGCATTTAAAAAGGTGTTGAGCGATCCTTTGACAAGCTCAATGAACGGTTCTTTCAGTGGGTACTTTTTGGAACCACATAACACACTATGTTCGAGGATGTGAGCAATACCACTGGAATCCGGAGGAGGGGTACGAAAGGTAATCCCAAACGATTTGTTTTCATCCGCATTTTCAAGAGAGAGAATTTGTGCACGCGTATGATCATGAACATACAGAGTGGCTTTAGTGTGAAGTTCAGGAATTTCCTGGGTATGAAGTATTGAAAACCCGGGAACTTTCTTTTTCATGGAACTGCCTCATTTATGCTTGGACTTTAGTGCCGTTGATTTTCTTTTTAATCTTCATAGCTTGGCGACCGATACGATCACGCATATAGAAGAGCTTGGCACGTCGTACATCACCTTTAGCGAGAATTTCAATGTTACCTAATGCTGGAGATCCTACTGGAACAATACGTTCTACACCGATTCCGCCGGCAGCAATTTTACGGATAGTAAACGCTTTTCCAGCTTCTCGATTATCAACAGCGATAATAATTCCTTCAAACATCTGTTGTCGAGTCTTGTCACCTTCGGCAACATTGAACGCAACACGGACGGTATCTCCAACTGAGACTTCTTGGTTGTTATAGGTAAAGTACTTGGCCATAGAGGGGTTATTTTATCAAGAAGTGAGGAAAGTTTCAATCTGGTCTTTACTGTAACCCAATTTTCCTAGATTTTCCTCAATTAGGTCGGTCGAATTCCCTTTCTGAGTCCAGATTTCCTCGAGTGTAGTAATTGTCTCTCGTGTCTCCCAAGGAAAGATAACCCATGCCTTGGAGTGAATTGCCGTGTAGTCGGGCATAATTTTGGTCCAGGGCTTAACTCCTAAAGTGGCAATTTTTACTGAAGCAGCCTTTTGTTCTCTCAGATAGTCTTTGACAAACAGAAGGGTTTCCCCAGAATCTGCCAAATCATCTACCAGGAGAATTTTCTCGTGGGTGATGTCCACAGTAAATGTTTGGGTGATCACCGGCTTTTTTGTTTTTCCGATGCCCTCATAGGACTCACACTGCAAAACACTTATCTTCTTTACACCGATCAAATCCGCTAGATTCTGCGCTATTGAGATCCCACCACGAGCTAGAGCGATAACGCGGTCAAATGACTCTTCTGAGGCTATGATTTTTTTACCGACAATAAACGTCTCATCGCCGATATCTTGCCAGGAAAGAACGTCATATGCTTGGCCATTAATAACTTTAGAGATCATACGAAGACTTTAAAATCATTTTCTTGCCATGATTGCCCATCTTGCCGGGGTTTCATGAGTATTCCATCAGCCGACTTCAGTTCTACCTTTCCACAACGAATGAGCTTCATGGCAACGCCGATTGAAAATCCCTCTCGCAGTCGTTCTGAATCATAGAGTGCGTTAATCTTCCTGACGACTACAGGTTGAGCGTTCACCGTCTCGATTAATTGATTCCAAGTCGCTGTTTCAATTGTCTTCAATAGTGCAAAAATGACAAGAGCAACCTCGTTTACTATTTCTTGCTCTTCTTTTGATAATTCTGATTTCATATTATCTTTTATTTCTTGCAGGCTTCAATGAAAGCCAAAAATAGCGCATGTGGCTTTAAAGGAGTCGATTTATATTCTGGATGACCTTGAGTCCCCACAAAGAATGGATGCATCTCTCTTGGTAATTCAATTAACTCAACCAAATTCTCCTTCACTGAACGACCAGAAACAATCACTCCACGCTTTTCAAGTTGTGGCATTAACGCATCATTACATTCAAAGCGATGACGATGACGCTCTGCGGTCAATCCGGTCTTTTCATCAATCATTTGTCCATAGTCCTTGTATGCTTCAAAAGCTTGTGTGTCTGGTTTAACAATACATTCCCACGATCCAAGACGCATTGTTCCACCATAGGCACGGTTTTCCAAAATTCTTTTTTGTTCGGGAATCATGTGAATCACTTGATGCGGGCTCTCTGGATCCACTTCTTGAGTATTTGCATCACTCCAACCTACAACATGGCGGGCAAATTCCACCATAGCGAGTTGCATACCGTAACAAAGTCCCAAATATGGAATTTTTTCCTCACGAGCATACTGAATGCTACGGATTTTCCCTTCCACTCCCCGCTCGCCCCATCCGATCGGAACAATGAGTCCTTGCAGTGGTCCAAAGAACTTGGCCAGATCTTCATTACTTAAATTAGGAGAATCCTTTTGTAGTTTTTCAATTTTTCCCGCATCAATCCAAACAATTTCAGTCTCCACTTCTTTTGCGACCGACGCATGATTTATCGCATCAATGAGTGCTGCATAGGAATCTTTGAGTTGATAATCACCGGTGGAAAGATACTTACCGACGATTGCCACCCTGATTTTCTTTTCTTTTTTGGCCTTCACTTTCGCTACCATCGCTTCCCATTCGGGGAATATCGACGTTTGCACACTCGTTTCAACCGGAATTTTCAATTCTTCTAACACGAGTTCATCAAAGCGTTGTTCTTGAAACAGAAGTGGGATTTCATAGACATTCCCTACGTCAGGAGCATCAATAATGTGATCTGGCTCAACCGTACAAAACAAGGCAAATCGATCACGACGACGTTGATCGATACGTTTATCACTACGGGCAACGATAAAATCAGGCTGAATCCCTAGAGAGTTTAAGGTGTGAACAGAAAGCTGGGTTGGCTTGGTTTTTGGCTCACCGATATGAGCGGGTGTCGGCAGATAACTGACATGAACGTGGACGACTCGCTGTTTATGGGTGTATCGCAAGATTCGCGCAGCTTCATAATACAGAATATTTAAATATTCTCCTGCAGTTCCACCCAGTTCTACCAACACTATTTGCGCTTTGTCTTTGTCTGCAGCTTGATTGATACGTTCAATGATTTCTCCACATACGTGTGGCATCTCTACGTCTTCTCCGTCATATCCAAAGGCACGTTCACGATCAATGACAGCCTTGTAGATTTGCCCCATGGTAACGAAATTTGGTTTCCCCATTTCTTGGCCCAAGAATTTTTCGTAAGTGCCAAGGTCCATGTCACTTTCCGTTCCGTCATTACACAAGAAAGGATCTCCGTGTTCAATTGGGTTTATGAGGCCTGAATCAATGTTTAAATAGTTCTCGCATTTAACGACACTAACTTTAAACCCACGCGATTTTAAAAGAAGTCCTAAAGAAGCGGTGACAATGCCTTTTCCGAGGGAGGAAAGAACTCCTCCTGAGATAAAAATATATTTTAAATTTTTATGATTCTTTGGAAGGATATTTACGGGCATAGGCTATTATACCAAAAGTGTCAGAATTTGCTCTACACGATCTTTGGTTTCTTGATCCCAGGATAGTAAATACGGGAGCTTCATTACAGTATCTTCGGCTCCATTAGGAATAATAACAGATAGCTGATCGGTTCCGGGACGTGATTTTAAATAAGTTCCCACCTCTTGCAGTTTTTCTTTCGGAGTTCCCCGAGGAATGGTCAATGTAAATCCAGGCGTGGGAATATCTTGAGGAATAATAACTTGAGGTTCACGCACCTTCTCGACCTGTAATGATAATTTACCATCTCGATCCGAGAGCGTACCCTTAAGTAAGACAATAGCATCCTGGCGCATCAAATCCTTGTAGAGTGCGTAGGTTTTTGGAAAAACCACAAACTCCATGGTTCCGGTTCCATCTTCTAAATTTCCAAAACACATTTCTTCTTGTTTCTGTTTAGTAAGTACTTTTCGTACAGTACTAATAAATCCACCCAAAGTCACCTTTTGATTCGCATTGAGCTCCAGGTCTAACTTTTCAATTTGATGGGAAACCAGTTTCGAAACTTCTTCCAACGCATCAGCCATCGGATGACGAGTTAAGTAAAAACCTAAAAATTCCTTTTCAAAAGATAAGAGTTCTCCTTGAGGGTACTCGGGAAGTTTATCAAAGGTGTCTTGTGGTGCCTGCTTTTTATGTTCAAGACCAGTAAACAGCCCATCTTGTCCATCAATTGACTCAAACATACTGGTCGCAACACTGCGAATTTTTTCCAAATTCTCAAGCATGGAAGAGCGCGTTGAAAACGCGTCAAACGCTCCGATTTTTATTAAACTTTCAAGAACCTTTTTATTCACTTTACGGTTATCTACTCGTTGCAAGAAATCCGTAAAAGAAACAAATGGTGCTTCTTGTCTCGAAAGCAAGATATTCTCAATCGCTGCAGCTCCCACATTTTTTATAGCAGAGAATCCGAAGCGAATCGATTTATCATCAATAGAGAAATTTTCTTCTGACTTATTAATATCTGGAGGCAACAGCGCAATTCCCATGCGCCGACAATCTGCCACAGCTTGTGAAATTTTCTCTTCACGATTAGCTCCGACAGAATTCGATTCGACCGAGAGAACCGCACACATATATTCAGTGGTGTAGTTTACTTTCATCCAAGCGGTGTAATAGGAAATCATGGCATAACTTGCACTGTGTGCTTTGTTAAAACCATAGCCAGCAAACTTCTCAATGAAACCCCAGACTTTATCAATGGTGGCTTGGGTATACCCTTTGGCTTTAGCGCCTTTATCAAACTTGGCCTTTTCTTTTACCATGATTTCAATTTTCTTTTTTCCAATAGCTCGACGCAGTTCATCGGCTTGCCCAAGTGAGTAGCCAGCCATAACGTTGGCGGCCTGCATACATTGCTCCTGATACAACAAAATGCCGTAGGTGTCTTTCAAAACTGGTTCCAAATCTGGGTGAGGATACTTAATCGACTTAGGATCGGACTTACCTGCTATAAAGTCATCGATTAGCGCCATAGGTCCAGGGCGATATAAGGCGACCATAGCAGTAAGGTCAGAGAACACACTTGGTTTTAGACCTCGAGCTAACTTTCGCATGCCGCCCGATTCCATTTGAAACACACCCGTTGTTTCTCCGCTGGCAATCATTTGATAAACCTTGATATCGTCAAGAGGAATGCGAGTCAAATCAATTCGTTCGGTGTGTGTTTGAGCAATCACTCGAATTGCTTCTTCTAAAATAGATAAGTTTCTCAAGCCTAAAAAGTCCATTTTCAAAATTCCAATGGCCTGATTAGAGATATTTAAATCCAAAACTTTCATGTCATATTGCGTGACAATTTTTCCTGACTTATTATCTTTTTGAATGGGAGTGTATTCTGTGAGCGGCTTATCAGCGATGATCACTCCAGCTGCATGGACACTTGTATGTCTGGCATTACTTTCAACTTTCATTGCCAAATCCAAAAGCTGTTTGTATTTGTCTTGGGTATAGTAGGCTGATAACTCCGGAACGGTTCTGAGTGCGTCCAAAATGTGGACCACATGTCCTTGCACAGGATCGGGAATGAGTTTGGCTATGCGATCAGTATCGGTAAAGGACATTCCCAAAACTCGACCAATATCACGCACTGCGGCTTTACTCTCCATACGACCGAAGGTAATAATCTGAGCCACCTTGTCTGCCCCATATTTCTGCGTCACATAGGCAATCACCTCATCTCGCCGGTTATCAGCGAAGTCCATATCAATATCAGGAGTACTTTCACGCTCTGGGTTCATGAAACGCTCAAATGGCAAGTCATGCACAAATGGATCTAACGTCGTGATATTTAAGGCATAAGAAAGAAGTGATCCAGCAGCACTTCCACGCCCGGGGCCAACAAAGATTCCGTTCTCTTTTGACCAGTTTACAAAATCTTGAACGATCAAAAAGTAAGTCAAATATCCTTTTTCTGCGATGACGTCGATTTCATAATTAAGTCTTGCGGCTACGGATTCTAGTTGTTTGGGATCAGCCTGCAAGCGTTTTTCGTCGGAGCGAAAGTCACTAAATTTTTCAAGACCAGGATAACGATGTGATAATCGCTCAAACGCAATTTTACGAGTGTAGGTTTCCGGAGTCTCCCCGTCTGGCAGTTTAAAAATTGGAAAGTGGGCTTTGCCTAAAGGAATTTCAACATTACATTTCTCGGCAATCTTCACTGTATTTTCAATAGCATCTGGTACATCGGCAAATTCTGCCATCATTTCTTCAGTCGATTTTATGTAAAAGTCCGTACCCGTCATTTTCATTCGATCTGTATCAGTAATGAGTTTACGCGTTCCAATACAAATCAGCGCATCTTGAGCAGGAGCATCTCCTGATGCAACATAGTGGCTATCATTGGTGGCAACGAGTGGAATTCCTAACTCTCTTGAGAGCTTGATCATTTCTGCCCTGTGCTGCATAACCTCAGGAATTTCTGGGTGGGATTGAATTTCGATGTAAAAATCTCCGTCGAACAGTTCGTCATATTCTTTCAAAAGTGCAATACACGCATCACGCTGTCCATCCATCAATAACTTGCTAAAACGGCTTGAGAGACAACCACTAGTAGCAATCACTCCTTCCTTGTATCTTTTTAGCGTTTCAAAATCAAAACGTGGTTTATAGGAAAATCCCCGCAAGTGTGCCTCACTAGTGAGACGCATCAAATTCTGGTAGCCAGTATAGTTTTTTGCAAGTAAGGTAATGTGAAACTGATCTGTCCCAGGCTTGATTTGCTTTTCTTCCATCGATCCAGCTGACATGTAGCCTTCGATCCCAATGATCGGTTTCATTCCTTTTTCTCTGGCTTTGTTGTAAAAATGCACGGCACCATACATCACTCCATGATCAGTGATGGCGAGCGCTTCTTGACCCTGTTCATGAGCGCGCTCCAACAAATCAGGGATCTTTGCTAGCCCATCTAAAAGGGAGTACTCGGTATGGACGTGTAAATGCACGAACGAATTCATCAGCCTATCCTACAAAGAAAAGGGGGAAAAGAGAAGCCCAGACCTTATACACGCGCGGGCAGAAGAAATATTGGTTCAGTTTGCCCCGCAACGGCGGTCAACAACGCAATCGGCATTGGACCTGGCGGCAATAGCGCAACTTCCGGTTTCTCTATCCGGAGAACGGGTTCCACAATTGGACTTGGGACTAAATTCACTCTCCCAAAGCTTTTAAATAATATTCCCCTTGCGGTTTCTGCTCCAAATGTAAGTGCCATATTATCCTGACAAATCATGTTTTTGTGAATCAAGAATTGCCTGAGTAATAATTCCGACTGGAACTCCATCCCAGATCGCAAGAATCTGCTGTTCTAAGAGTGCTAGAGAAGGCTTCCGTAAAGTTAGGAGAAGTACGCCTAACTGCAAAGAAGGATTCTTTTGTATGGCCTCGATTGCTAGAGCTCTCTGGTCATCTGATAAATTCATCGACATTTTCGGTGAATAATTTTCTTCTACTGGTCCCTGTAACATTGGAATAATATCTCCATGAATACCGTTTGCACTTTCAATCGCAGCTACCAGTATTTCATTTCCTGCAGCTTCATTCATAAGATCTCGAAGCCATTCCAGTGTTCTATCAGTAAATGAGGTTGTAGGATCGTCAAAAAAGACGTCACGAAGGCTCGAATCAGTATTTAAAACGCGACGAACATGAGAATCATAATTCATTCCCGAACATCCCCATAAAATTGCGTAATACTTTAATAAAGAATAATTGTAGCCAAGAGTCTCTTCGTCTGGTGATAAAGAAAGGACAGCGGCCTCAACTCCTGATAAAAGAAAAGTATAGAGACTCTTAACATTTCCTTCAAAAATTTCTTCCAACGTATCTTTTTTACCGGATCTAGTCTCTATTTCGTAGGTTGGAGCAATTTCAGCCAGCATTTCTATAAGCTCAGATGTAAGCTGTCCGTTGGCAAGTTGAAGATCTTTAGTAAATCCCATCTGTTTCAGAAGATACGCTGCCGCATCACTACTAAACTGGAAGACTATATTTTCTGCTAAATTTCGGGTCGCAAATTCACTTGTTCTGATTGTCACGGCAGGGGTAATTCCTAACTCACTGGCTGCAGTCAACATATTCCTCCTCTATATTATGAAAGTTTTTTTATGAGTGCCTCTTTGAGCACTACAGTGTCAATATTTCCTAATTTCCTTTTTACCATTCCCAGTAAAAAGCCTATGACTTGAGTTTTACCAGCTTTATAATCGTTCACTGCTTTCGCATTCTCAGTCAAAACTTCATCGATTACTTTTTCTAATTCTCTCTCATCAACAGAGTTTGTTTGAGTCAAGACTTTTGACTGAGCGATTATATCATCGACGTTGGAACTCAACATAATTTTCTTATTAACCAGCTGGGTAACAATTTTCAACGCATCAGATGATTTTTGAAATAATTCATCCACCAATAGGACGTTAGCCCTGTCTTCAGAAAGAATTTGTGCTTCAGATTCTTTCATTCCTTTAGCGACCCAAGTGGCTATCACTTGATCGGGAAGGAGGGGCAAAGTATCTTTGATACTGTCAATGTAACTTTGTGTAAAGAGTAGCGGAGGAATGTCAGGATCAGGAAAATATCGATAGTCTTCGGCCGATTCCTTGCTTCGCTGCGCAAAGGTCTGGTTCTTGCTCTCATTCCATCCGCGAGTTTCCTGCGTTGGAAGCGTGTTCCCATCTCGAACATCACCTTGTCGCTTTACCTCGTAGGCAATTGCTCGTTCAATATATCGAAACGAGTTTAAATTTTTCACTTCTACTTTATATGCTGGTAACTGTTCTGACTGTTTCTCCTCCTCTGTTTGGACACTGATATTAGCTTCCAAACGCATGGAGCCTTTTTCCATATCAGCAAGACTCACATCCAAATATTTAATAATCTGGCGAATTTTCTTGGCATAGGCTTTAGCCATTTCGGGAGATTTGATATCAGGTTCGGTGACAATTTCTACCAGTGGAACTCCGGAACGATTAAAATCAACTAGTGATACTTTCTGTCCATTTAAGTCTTGATGTATCAGCTTCCCTGTATCCTCTTCCAAATGCACCCGGGTAATTCTGACATCACCAAATTCAGTTTTGACGAGTCCGTTCACACACAACGGCTGATCATATTGGGAGATCTGATATCCCTTAGGGAGATCAGGATAAAAATAATGTTTGCGATCAAATTTAGAAAACAGTGCGATTTCACAGCCTAAAGCTTGACCAACTTTTATGGTCCACTCGATGGCGGTTTTGTTGGCAACAGGTAATCCTCCGGGCATTCCCAAACAAACTGGGCAGGTATATATATTTGGCTTCTGAGCCCCAAATGGATCGTTTACGCATCCACAAAACATTTTGCTTTTGGTTTTCAGTTCCACGTGAATTTCGATACCGACGACTGGAGTATAGCTCATAGATTTCTCCAGCTATTCCATTTCGTGTTCTCTTCAAAAACTTGTGCGGCAGCAACCACACGTTCTTCGTGCCACTGTGGAGCAACGATACTTAATCCTAAATATAAATTGGTTTTGGCATCATAATGCATTGGCAAAGAGATTCCTGGGAGTCCAGAGATTGAGCTTGGCTCCATCAACATATCTTCTAATTCTCCAAACATGGGATTATCTGCAGTCGCTCCTAATTTTTGTGCGAATCCTGGCGAAGAAGCTGAAATTAAAATATCGTACATCTCAAAAAGCTCAGCAAAGTTTTGGATGTAGAGCGAACGAACCTGTAAGGCTTTGACATAATATTTGTCTGCATATCCCTTAGAAAGGGTAAACGTTCCCAGCATCATGCGCCGTTTGGCTTCCGCACCAAAGTGGGAACGATCTTCTCCGAAGCGTACTCCATCATAGCGAGCCAAATTACTACTGACTTCCGATCTCTGCACCACGGTGTAAACGCCGATTGCAGCATCCGGGGATAAAATTTTCCCCTTTTCTAACTGAGTAGATAGGGAAATGACGTCGACAGAGGCACCTTCCTGCTCAAATATTTTCCCCGCAGCTTCTACGGCTTTGGCAGTACGAGTACCCGACAAGTCTTTATGATCTAAATAGACAATTCCAATCCGCATTCCCTTTACTCCCTTCGTTAGCGCATCTGTCAGTTTCGGGACTGGTTGTGATGACGTCGTTCCATCATAAGGGTCATGACCAACGATATGCTCAAATAAAATTGCACAATCTTCCACGGTCTTTCCCATTGGTCCGGGACTATCTAACGATGATCCCATTGCCACAACTCCTGCACGACTGGCACGACCATACGTGGGTTTTAATCCAACTGTTCCACACCAAGATGATGGCTGACGAATGGAACCAGCAGTTTCCGAACCAATGGCTGCAATACACAAATCAGCAGCAACCGCGGCAGCGTTTCCACCTGATGATCCACCAGGAAGATATTCAGGATTACGGGGATTCTTGGTCACTCCAAAATCTGACGTCTCGGTACTACTTCCATGTGCCCAAGCATCCATATTGGTTTTGCCGATAATAACTCCTCCGGCTGTAGAAAGATTCTTGGTTACCGTAGACTCATACGGAGGATTGAAATGTTCGAGCACTTTACTACTCGCAGTTGTTATCATCCCCACTGTTAAAAAATTATCTTTGACCGCAATCGGTGCTCCCGAGAGAGGCAACTTAGCTCTTTCTTCTGACTGCTCAAACGCCTTTGGATTACGAGCCAAGAAAATATTTAAATCTGGATTGATAGTTTCAATCGCATCGGCAACTTCTTTCACTACGTCAGAAGGACTTATCTCTTTTGATTTCACTTTGTCCAAGTATGATTTAAGGGTAAGAGTACGTAGCATATTATTGTCCAATGAGTTGATCCACAACGATATACCCAACGTGAGTACGCTTCGCATTTGCAATCGCCTGTTTTTGAGAAAACATTCGATCTGTGTCTACTACGTCATCTCGTAAGATATTTTCAAGTCCAGTCACCTGATGGGTAGGCTCTACTCCTGTAGTGTTGATCGTTGATAGTTGATCAACCACTCCCATGGTAGTAGTAAAGCCCGCGGCAAGAGTTTCCTCTTCACTACTGGTGATTGGGATATTCGCAAGGTCTGCAATGTGCGCTACGGTCTGAGTAGAAATTATCGACATACAACCCTATATTCTAGAGGTCAAGAGAGAAATATCCAAGGAGGAAAATTTATGCCTGTCGTAATCGCTTGATACGTTCTTCGATTGGCGGATGAGTAGAGAATAATCCTGCAAACCAAGCAACGGAACTTTTGGAATTAAAGTTTGAATGTGGAGTGTCAGTATAAAAAGGACTGTGAATATACAGATGTGCAGTTGCTTTGTTGGCGGCTTCCAACGGCTCTTTATCATGCTCTAATTTCTCCAAAGCTCGTGCTAATCCATCAGGATATTTTGTCAGTCCTACTCCTGCCGCATCAGCCAGGAACTCTCGGTTACGGGAAATCGCAAGTTGAATAAGCTGAGCAATGATTGGAGACAGAATCGCAAATAGGAGGCCAACCACAAAGAAAACAGCTTGAAGTTGCCCACTTTCTCCGTTATCCCGGCTTCTCTTTCGTCCACCACCCCAAAATGACATCCGCAAAAACCAGTCACCCAATAAAGCTACAAGACCAACCAGGATTGCGACGACTGACATAAGACGGGTGTCATAGTTTCGTACGTGAGAAAGTTCGTGGGCAATAACTCCCTCAAGTTCTGTACGATCCAATCTACTTAGTATTCCTGTAGTAGCGCACACCACGGCATGTTGTGGGTCACGACCAGTTGCAAAAGCATTCATCGCTGTGTCGTCGATAACATACAGTTTTGGCATTGGCATTTGCGCAGCCAAACATAAGTTCTCAACCACGGTATAAAACATGAAATCTCTTTTACGATCGGCGGGTCTGGCTCCCGACATCGTCAGAATTAGTTTATCTGAAAAATAGTAACTACCAAAGCTCATAACTCCAGAGAGGATCAAAGCTAGCGGCACAAAAGACGGATCAAAACCAAAACCCTGCACCATGAAATAGACGGCAGCCGTAATGAACACAATAAACAGGATCATGATGATCCAGCTTTTACGTTTATTGGAATCAATTTGTTGATAAAAGTTCATATCGTTAATATCTTGTGAGTCGTTTTATGTCTCCAGAGAACAAGGTGGATAAAAAGCCGAATGGAATTATTTCATCTACCACTTTTTTAGAGAGCCATTCTTTTCCTTCTCCTCTTGTAACTCCAAGGATCTTAACATCGAGGCGTATTCTCGATAGATTGTTGATGAGTTGAGAAGTACTCATGACATCATCTGAGCCCGTATGTGGATACATACTATCGACTACGATAATAATCTTCTTTCCTTCAAGCTTTTTAATCTCTCCAAACAAAGCTACTACCTGGCTCTCTTTCTTTATCCAACGTAGCGGTTTTTCATTTGGATATTCCGGTGATTGTTCCCGGATACTTATAAAAAACTCCGGAGACCAAGTAATAACAAAGATTTCTGGCCATTCCTCACTAGGCGCTTTTTCCTGCTCTGCCATAAATATCTGTGAATTCTTTACAAATTTACTTTTGGATCATGCATCTCAGATTCAGAGACCTCCATGTGCGCTCCTGTCATTGGAGTCGAAATTCCTGCCTTTTTGGTAAATCCGAAAGTTTTTCCAATCAAATTTGTTGGGAACGTTACCAGCATTTGATTATAGTTTTGTGTTAGGTCAATAACAGCGCGACGTGAATACATCAATTTATCTGCAGTATCACGTAACTCATTCATGAAATTATTGACAGTACTGTCCGCTTTTATCTCTGGATTACTCTCCACCATGATGGTGAGTTTGCTGGCCAAGGTATTGAGTTGTGATTCGACTTCATCCAAGTTCTTACCACTGGCGTTTCCGGCGGCAGTTTGGATAGATTTGCGGGCATCAGTCAGACTCTTGAAGATATCCTTCTCATGCTTCATGTACCCTTTGACCGACGATTCAAGGTTTGGAATCAGACTAGCTTGACGCTTGAGTTGGTTTCCAATTTCCTGGATTGCTGCCTCGATCCGGGTATCAGTGGTCTGAAACGAGTTATAGGTACTTGCTAGATATAGCAGTATTCCAACTATGATCACGCCTGGTATAAGTAATCCACCCATATATGCCTCCTGTACAAAGTATTTTCCCTCCAGATGCTGGGGGGATGCTGAGGAGAGAGTATCTCTTTTGCTTGTCTTCATTGTATCAAGATTTGTCCAATGTTAGAATGCCCGCAGTATTGCTAGTTCTTCGAGGAGACATATGTTAGGTGCACGCGAATTTGATGATTCATCATTTCATCGAGACGACTCTATCGCGTTTCCAATTTCAACGTTACTTCGGATATTGAACAAACAAGATATGCACGAAGAAGATTTCCGAATCCAACTTAAAGAGGTGGGATTTACACCCGCAGAATGGGGACTGATGGCAACGGCGATCGTTCGCTCCTTAAAACAAACGTCCAAAGAGTATGAGGGAGCGAAGCTTATGACTATGAAAGAAAATCCAGTTAACCCACAGATGGTATCGGTTACTGTCGAGCTGGCCAAACCTACAGAGCCTCCAATTTTCTTTTCCTAAGGCTCTCCCAGGGTATTTTCACCCCTGCAGTTCGATGGTACAATATCAATTCATGCTCCCGTGGTGTAGCTGGCCTAACACGTCTCCCTGTCACGGAGAAGACCGCCCGTTCGAATCGGGTCGGGAGCGCTTTTTTAATTCTTTATCCTCGAATATACGTCCCATAGTATTGACAAATAGCCAAAATCTATTACAATTTCGTTGCAACTACAACTTGTCATGTAATGGAGGTTTTCGTGAAGATCAAGTTAAGCTCTGCTAAGGCAATCGGGTTGTTTCTAGTATTGGTTGGAACTCTTGTACTCAGCATTATGGCTGCATCACAGGGCAACCGATATTGGAGTTCACCACTCGTTGCAATTCTCGTTATGTGGGGCCTCGGTTCACTGCCGATGGCTGGAAAACGAGACTGGTTCTTGTTTGCGTATACTCTCCTCATTGTAGGAGCAGGTGCGTTGCTCGTTCTGACACCAGAAAAGGTCTATTGGACCACACCATTGGTGTTGGGCGTCCTCGCTAATGTTTTCGATTTGATCCCAGAGGTCGAATTCGAGAAGTAAACTCAGCAGGAAAACATGAAAAAAGCACTGGTTTGATAACGAAGTAAAAGTGAACCTGCATTATGCAACGTTTACCAATACTCTCAATATCAATAAACCCAGTGCTTTTTCTCTTCAGAGATGTTCGTTTCTACTCTCATTTTAGTTTAAAAAATAGGTTACATTCTCCACAGTACTTTAAATATTCTCAATCAGTATCCTGCAGTAGCTTGAGCATACAGGCCTGGGAATGCAGATTCGTACGAACCATGAGAACTTAAGGCTGATGAGAACAAGGTCGGGAACGTCACCGTCGATCCGATCAGTCGAACAGGATTAAAGGTGTTCGTTCCAATTACATTTCCCACAAAATCCAATGGGTGGTTACTGATCTTGGCTAGCCAAGGTAGGACATGGTTCACTCTGGCTATGGCATCCAGGGTACCTTCATTTGCTGCTGACCCATTCCAAGCGATACTTTGTAGGTGTGAGAATATATATCCTCCGCTGTTTGCCGATTCTATTGCGTTAGCAGTGACTAATGTACCCTCACTATGAGAGATCGAATTCATCGTCACTCCTAGTGAATCCAAACCTTTCAGGAAGTTACCGTATTCTTGCGAGAACTGGGTCGGTCCAACAAACTTCTCATATGTACACTCTATGAGGTCTGCTAAGAATCCGTGTGACGGATTGTATTTAATCAAAAAGGAAGCACCACCACTTTGCTCAAAGCCATTGCGAAACGCATCCTGGACATCATTCATCATGCCATTGGTGAACGTATTCATATAAGATCCAAGTGCCGCTTTTGCTTCCAAAGGTGTAGTCACCTCTACTCCACCGTTTGTGGCTGTGACGACATAGTATTTCGCATTTGGATCTCCATGAGCAAAGACATCCATTTGGGCCCTAAATTGCTGTCCAGCATATGACGTGACAGCTCCCTTCACTCCTCCAATCAAACCTGCGCGCAGGGCATCACTAAAGCTCCCTCCAGAAAGCAAAGTTCCAGAGAACGAACTTCCAAATCCAGTGCCAGCTCCAAAGGCTGCTGCTCCCGCTCCTGTCATCTGTCCTACTGCAAATCCAAAGGTTCCGACTTGCAAACCGAAGCTTTGTGCTAGGGCAAAGAAGCCATATCCTGTCGCAAATCCGATTCCAATGGCTAAGGCCACTTTCCAATACTTTTGCACGAAATGTTTCAAGCCTCTCAAGAAATATCCAGATGGATCAGTCATCGACAGTGGGTTGTTTAAGACATAGCTGTACCGATTGAGATTCTGCAACTGATCTGGTTCCTGGGCCGCGATGTCAGCAGACAAGAAGCGTCCGATGACGGGATCATAAAATCGTCCTCCCATCATAACGAGTGATGTCCCAGCTAATTGTTCGTGTCCACCAAACCCTCTAGGGAATGTCACTTGCGTTGCTGCCACTGGTGCCCAAGTAGTGGGATTGCGTGGTGCTCCCCAAGCATCAAAGCTTAACTTCTGCACGATCGCACCTTTTTGATCCGTGATCGTATCAATAGATCCTAAGTGATCCATGTGCACAAATGCTGTCGCTGGAGCTACACCTGTGGTGACGAGTGCCACGAGTTGGCCACCAACTCTCACATAGTGGCGGTTATTCACTACCGTTCCATTGGTTTCTTTTTCAAAGTTGCCTAAATAGAGAACGGTTTGGGTCCCGCTCTGACGTTTGACCAGCTCAAAGTTTGGTCCGTAGGTAAAGGTTGTCGTGACCGCCCCTTGTGTCAAAGTCTTTGGCTTTTGAAAGGAGTTGTAGGCAATCGTTTGACCTGAGGCACTGGTTCTGTTTCCTGCAGCATCATAGGTGTAGGTATTGGCTTTGGTTCCAGCTATCGATGTGACTGCATGAGGCCCAGCACCAGCCCCATAGGTATATGTACCTACATCTGACTTAGACGTTATATTTCCTAAACCATCATATGCAAGAGTCACACTGGTTTGTCCAGTCACAGCCGATCCTGTCAATCGATTGAGCGAGTCGTACGTCAAACTCTCAGTGACATTGGTTCCGTTATCTTTTCGAGATTTTAAGTTCCCAATGGTATCAAACGTGTAGGACAGATTCTGAACTGAGGCACTCCCAAGTTGAGAGGAGATTCCAGTCATCATTCCTGTTTGACTGTTGTATGCATCAGTGGTTACGACTCCATTTCCGAATGTTTGGGTGAGTGGCTTCCCGAGTTCAGTCGTGGTATTTAACTGCCAATACAGTGACCGATCGTCACCTTTTCGCACCTGTACTTGCGTACCGCTCGTGTGAGCAAAGTTTTGCGAGGAGAATCCTGACGCATACGTTGTCTTGGATTGATGGCCCCAAAAGTCATAAGTCATGGTCGTGGGATACGCAGTGCCATCAACTGTTTTGGTCAAGGAAGTTATCCGTCCAAGAGCGTCATATGCATATACTTCTTGATAACTAATCGCGTTCATCGACACTTTGGAAAGTTCTCCCATTCCATTTGTCGCGGTATCAAATTCCCAAGTCGTGGTTCCTTCTGGAGAAACTCGACTTAACATACGGCCGACCGCATCATACGTAAAAGTTGTCGTTTGATTCTTGGAATCCTTTTGGCTCAGGAGTTGACCAAATGCATCGTATGTATAGATAGACACGCCAGTATCCGGATCTGTTAATTTAGTACGTCGGTTGGCCAAATCGTACTCATTTTTAATCTGATTACCTTTAGGATCTAGGATGGCGAGACTATTTCCCACCGCATCATAACTGTATTTCACAGCCTGAGACGCATTATCTGTGCTGGTAATCAACCAGCCCTTTGCATTCACTGCTCGCTGTTGCTTTTGTCCCAGCTCATTGGTAACCGCCGTTGTACTCCCAACATATTGAGTGAGGATCGTACTCGCATCCGGATTGGTATGCTTGGTTTCTCTCCCGATCACATCATATTGGAAGGTATGCCATTGCGTTGTTCCTCCTTGGAAGTATGGATCGGACTCTTTGAGGGTTTGACCAAGAGTATTAAAGGTCGTATCAGTCATCACCTGCTTATCATTGAGGTTCTTCGTTTGCGTTCGGATCGAGCGATCCAAGATATCCAGGTACTGTGTCGTCGGAGCACTTCCCGTTGCTCTCGTTTCGACAAAGTAGCTTCCATTCGTTGGGCAGTTGCTTGCACAGCGCAGATACCACATCCGGGTTTTCGTCCCATCGGGACGAGACTCAAGAATTTTTCTTCCAAAGCCATCATATGCGACTGTTGTCACTCGATTGGCTGGTGTTGTAGCTGACACCACTTTTCCAGTCAGCTGATCAAAGCTTGCCAGCTGCGCATGAGCTAGTGCATCCGTACGTTTGATCGCAAAGCGTCCACTACCATCATATGTTGTTGTTGCGCTTCGAGAGGTTAATCCAGTAGCAGCTGTCGTTTCAGTTGTGACATTTCCAAACCCATCACGAACATATGTATTGGTTTTTGCAATCGCCGTACCCGGATCAAATAGCACGCTGGCTGCTAGTCCTTTGGCATCATAGGTGTACTCTGTTGCCCGTGAAATATCAGGAACATTCGGCGCTGATGATTTCACGACGACACGAGTGATCCGACCTACCTTCCAATTTGCTGCATCATCTGTAAACGTGTTGGTTGTGTTTTGTGTGTGTACTAATTTCGTTGGATCTTCTTTTCCATCATAGCTTTTCGTTACCAGTGTGGTGAGATTTCCGTACGTAACATACGAAGGTGTGTATGTAAACTCATTGGTGACGGTATTGACTGGATCACAGGTTGTTGTGTCATCTGCATTTAACTTACAGGCATTCGCAATATCAAATGACTGTTCACTATTTTTCGCAATGAAGGAAAAGTATGTCCCATTACCGTAATCTTTGTTGCCTAAGGTATTCAATGTCAACCTGATCAGTGTATCATCTGATAATTTTTGCACTATTTTTATTGGCATCCCTGTATACAAGTGAAACTGATCAAAATGTGTGATAGTCCGAATTCCCGTCTGATCATCAATCACACGGATTGCTCGAAAGCCTCTAAACCCTCGTCCATTTACATTGGTTTCTGCTCCCGAGTAGAGATAAGAGAAACTGCGTTCGCCTCCAATGCCATCAGAAGTCTTGTAGGCTGAGACGACATAAAGTGGTCCAGCAAAATCATAGCGAGGATACACCGCATCTGCATCTTTGGTATGCACGACTGGATTCGAAAGAGGCTCATAAGTAAAAGTCGTCTTCGCTCCAGTTCCCGTAGTGACAGTCGACATCAAATCTGGCATCGATCCAGCAGGTAGTGTCACATGCCAGATACCATTTGACCCTGTATAGCCAGCGAGATCAGTCTTTCCATCGCCGTTAAAATCAGCAGCGACGTTGTTTGTATATCCACCGGAATGCCCTTGCCAAAAGCCCGAGCCCACTCCATTCATGTTGGTACCTGTTGAGAGAGCTATATGCCACAAGCCATTGCCAGCGTACCCCGCCATATCAGCCATCCCATCACCGTTAAAGTCTCCAACGGTATTATTTTGTGGACCTCCACCGTGAGCCAACCACATCCCATCATTGTTGGCTCCTCCAATTGCGGCAAAGGCTGTTCCAGTCGAAAGCGTCACGTGCCAGACTCCATTCGCTCCCGTATATCCAGCTATATCGGATTTTCCGTCACCATTAAAGTCAGCAATGGTATTATTTTGTGGACCTCCACCGTGTCCTGGCCAGACCCCAGATCCATTTTCATTAAAATTCGTCCCTGAAGACAGTGCCACAGTCCAGTTTCCAGAGCCTGCGTAGGCAATCAAATCTGTTTTCCCATCGCCGTTAAAGTCACCAGAATTCATGTTACTGTTATCTGTATTTGGACCAGTCCAGTACCCTCCAGCTCCAAAGCCTGTCCCAGTGGAAAGCCTCACATCCCAATTTCCTCCTGCAGCATTTCCGGCAACATCGGTCCGTCCATCGCCGTTGTAATCGCCCAAGATTATATTGGCCATCGTTCCTCCAGGACCTGCAACTGGCCCCTGAGTGGTGTAATTCGTAAAGCCGGTGCCAGTTGAGAGAGCCAAATTCCAAGTCGCTCCATTCGCAGTTGCAATATCAGTCCGTCCATCGCCGTTAAAATCTCCTGAGCGTGTATTCGCTAACCCAGACATTGGATTGATAGTGGCCACATTCCAGAGTCCAGCATCAGTAAAGGTTGTTCCGTTCGAAAATGTGACATGAAATTGTCCACCACTTCCGGTATACCCCGCCATATCCATCTTGCCATCGCCATTAAAATCGCCGGTGACATTTTGGGTCACACCGCCTGCATGACCTTGCCAGTTACCACTCGCGCTACTGCCAAAACTTCCCATCATGATGTTTCCATACAGACCCACGAACCAAGATCCAATTGAGGCATTCGATTGATATGCTAAATCTGCTTTGCCATCACCATCAAAGTCACCCGCAGCCGTGGTCGTATTTCCAATTGTTGCACTTTGAATGAAGCGGCAGGTAAATCCAGAGCCACTCGAAAAACAAACATGCCAGTTATTCAGTGCATCAGCTGCAAACCCTGCGATATCATCGATTCCGTCTCCATTGAAATCTGCCACTTTGTTATTCAAAGGTCCCCCAGCATGTCCTGCCCATGTGGAAGGAGCTTTGCTAAAGCCTGTTCCCGTAGAGAAATAGACTTGCCAAGTTCCAGTCGCAGTATAAGTAATTAAGTCATCCTTCTTGTCACCGTTAAAGTCACCAACAGTGGTACTCGCCCATCCATCTGTTGTACCTGCCGCGGTCCAACTTTCACCACGTACGAATCCATTCCCAGTGCTATTTGAGAATACAATTCTCCAAGTACCTGCAGGATTTGTGGTCGGATCAGAGTACTTAATCAAATCCTCTCGACCATCACCATCAAAATCTCCACTTTTGAAATTCGCATTTACTTGTGCCACTGTAGTGTTTGTATTCAGTGTTGGACCACTGAGCCAATCTCCTGTCCCGCTCGCGTGAAAGCCAGTGCCTGAACTTAAGTACACTTTCCAGGTAGTTCCTGAAGAATATCCGGCCAAATCATCTTTGCCATCGCCGTTATAATCTCCAATTACTAGATTTTGATTATTAAATCCTCCATACCATCTGCCATCCGCAGCTGGTCCACCAGTAGCCTGGAAGTTACTACCCGTGCTCAGTCGTACAAACCATTCTGCCTCACTAGAGCTGTTTAGGTTTCCAGTAAAGGCGAGCAGATCTTCTTTTTTGTCACCATTAAAATCTCCTTGGAAATAATTGCTACTTGATGTGTGTCCAGTCCACAAACCCGATCCAACTTTCAAAAATGATTCCTTCTGGGTTAAGAGTTGTCCCCAGTTGGTATTTAAAGCGTCCCAGCCAAAAGTTGTCGGTTGGAAACAAGTTCCGTCACTACCACATTCAGTCACTGAAGTGAGATGTGAGCGGTTGGTGATCGTTCCATTGCTGTAGGCAAGCCGATACTCTCGAAGAGTACTAGACTGATACAACGTTTTAACTGTTTTTAAGCGTTGGAGTGTTTGTGCCTTGGATCCTGCGATCATTTCCAAAATTGGATCAGGTCTTGCTTCATAGATAAATTGGACTGATGCGTACGGAGCTGTTCCCGTTGTACTATTTCCTGTGTAATTGATGGCGGTCGTATAGTACTCACCAGTAGTGAGATTACTGCTGTAGTTGACAGTATAATAATTTCCCGCCGCATCAGTCACATTGGTCAATCCCCAATAAAGAGCATCAGCACGTGCGCTTGCTACCAAACTTGTATAGGTTTGAGTTTGTCCTGCTTTGGTTCGCACAGTAAAACTATCAGGTCCTCCACCACGAGTACCAACTGATGTGATATCAGCAAATTGTTCATGCTCGGTTCGATATTTTGTTCCGTTGGCTCCATAGGTGCCTGCAGTTGCGATTAACCGTTCTCCATCTAGGCAAAATTTATCGCTTGCATCAAAATCGATACCATCACCTTGCCCATCTTCTGCGATGGTCGATGGACAGCGACTAATTGCTGAAAGTCCTGAAACCGTCCAGCCAGTTCCCATGATGCCATTTCCCGACTGAGAATTATACGAAAGTGCTAGTTGTGGCTGCACTCCACCTGTACCTGGTGAGATAGTGATGGGGATCGTGTAGCTTGATGAACCCATGAAATTTACATCCATTGCCCCTGAAGTAGAACCCGCCATCGTTCCGCTTGGGTTTGTTCCGGAAATCGTCAGTTGTCCCGAACTGTACGAAACCGCTGGTGGATGCGATGGGTCCTCAATCAGTGCATAGATATAGTAACTGCCTGATTCGATTGTTGAGGCGTCAAATTGATATTGCCCGCCGGTAGCATTGTCATCTTCATTAAGATTTTCGGTGATCAATACTCCATCCGTTCCAGTATTGTCAGTATCCAAATACAAAGATATCCGTGCGTTATCATCTGGATCACTATCATTCCAAGTTATCATGTAACTGTCTGACGTACTTGCTCCACCACTCGGTGGATTAGTAAGAGTGATTGTTGGAGCCGTATTGGTAACAGGTGTAGCTGTCGGTGTTGGAGTCGGTGTGGCTGTCGGCGTAGGCGTCGGAGTTGGGCTAGGAATAGGAGTCCCGCATGATCCAGCATTTGTAAAGGTATGAACAAACGGCGTTAATGTCGTCAGAACTCCATTACTTGATTCATACTGAAACAGCACTGTAGATTTTTCACCACAGACTAATGTTTCTCCTATACTACTTCTATTGATCGTCCAGACTGCTTGATTACTCACCGAAGAAAACGTTGCAGTTCCTTGCTGTGTCCAGTTCCAAGCACTTCCGTTACTGGTACTTTTATACACAGTGTCATTTTCTATCATGTAGTCAGCACCAACTCCTGTCGCAGCGGTAAATCCGGTGGAAGCATTCTGATCGGTATCGATATACACACGCCAATAGGACTGTGTTCCTGTGTACTGGAACTGATAAGTGATCGTAGTTGCGGTATTCGTTGCAAAGCTTCCAGGAGCAGGTGTGGCTGTCGGTGTAGGCGTCGGAGTTGGTATAGCAGTTGGCGTAGGAGTTGGTGTCGCCGTCGGTGCAGCAGTTGGACTTGGCGTGACTACAGGAGTAGGTGTTGGAGTAGATCCACTGCAGGAACTAGCGTTCGTAAATGTGTAGGGCGTTGCAGACCCTGCAACTAATGTTCCGCTAGAGTTTTCAAGCTGATACAAAATTGTGGACTTTTCACCACAACTGAGTGTCTCTCCAATAAGACTGCGACTTACTGTCCATTTCGCAAGCGAATTACTAGAGCTAAAAGTTGCTGATCCTTTGGTCGTCCAACTCCAATTACTTCCGTTACTGGTACTTTTATATACAGTGTCATTTTCTATCATGTAGTCAGCGCCAACTCCCGAAGCAGCCGTAAATCCGGTGGAAGCATTCTGATCGGTATCAATATACACGCGAAAGTATTCCGGTACCCCAGTATAAGAGAACTGATAGGAAACATTCGTTACATCATTAGAAATAGCAGAATTACTGATGGTCATGCCAACTTGGGCATGGGCAACGGGAATAAATTGTAAGGGAACAAGAGGGAGAAGAAGAAGAGAAATTGCAACTATTTGAAAAAAAGATTTTACACGCCTTGTTAGGTGGTTTGTCATAGATGTAAAATAATATTTACAATACTTACCATACTAAAACCGTTTTCTTACGTTGTCAATGGTCTTTTACATAGGAATTCTATCTATTTCTTCATCTTGATGTATAATCAGGTTATTCTCAGGTATTTTTTGTAAAAGTAACTCACCATGATCGAACAACTTTTCTCTCAGCTCGGACTATCCTCTGTTGATGCCACTGTCTATGAGCAACTGTTAAAACTAAAAATGGCGACACCAGCAACCCTTGCACGAACCACAAAAGTTTCGCGTGAAAATGTATATTATGTCCTGAAAAAATTGTCCGATCATGGATTGGTTGTGCAAATTCCTGGACAAAAGAAACTTACGTATCAAGTGGAAAAGCCTGATCATTTAGTTCGACTGCATGCGAAGAAAGAGAAAGAATTTGAGGAATCAAAAACATCACTGCAAGAAATTGTGCATGCAATTGAACGACAACAACTTGGAAAAGACTTTAAACCGGCCGTCAGGTACTACGAAGATATTTCAGGAGTGAAACAAGCCTATTTCGATTTCCTCGATGGCGTGAAAAAGGGTGAAATATTAGGTGTCGTCAATTACGACTGGCCAAAAGAGCTTGAACAATTTTTCGTTGTCGAACGATTGAAAAGCAAAGTTGGCTTAAAACTTTTGGTCGTCAAAACCGAACGATCATTACGTTTTCGCGCTACAGATCCCAAAGAAATTCGTGGAACTCGCGTTATGTCGAGCTCCGATTTCCCAGCGGGTACCTATATGGCCGTTTTAGATAAACGAGTTCTTATCGTTAACCGACCACCCGGCACTGATGTCTTCGGTATCGGGGTTGTCATCGAGCATCAAGCTATTGCGAATGCGTTCCGAGCTATGTTTTGGCTCATCTGGGCAACCAGTACTGAGCTCCTTGCCTAGAGTTCCCCCTTGACACTCACCTGAAAACTTCGTACGTTGTTTCATACAAATCTCTGCTGCCCCAGGGTGAAAAAAATATTCGCAAAAGTACCCGATAGATTTCGGGAAGGAGAACACTATGGCGGCAAAAACACCTCCAACTGTATTTGATCGTTTTCGTATGTACGAGTCTGAGATCAGCACGGTCTTAGGTTTCGTTGTAGTCGTAATCATTGGTCTTGCTGTTCTTCTGTTGATTCGTCGAACCATGCGCCAAAACCAGCCACAAATCTCAGATCTTGCTGGACAAACAAGTTCTGAAGATTTGATGAAGAAAGAGGGTGCTGGGAAAACCCATACTGTTAAAGCCAAAGAAGGTTTGTGGCAAATTGCCCAACAAGAGTATGGAGATGGTTTTAAATGGACCCAAATTGCCAAAGCCAACAATCTAAAATCCCCGTATGTGTTGAAGGAGGGTCAAGAACTGGTATTACCAGATGTCACTGCAAGTGCTACGCCAGCTGCATCAGCAGTAGCCAAGGACACGAGTACACCTACACCATTGCCAGTGGTAACTGCAACACCAGCAGTGAAACCTACTCCTATGGCCAAAGCGACACCAGCACCCGCTACAGCGAAGCCTGTGCCAACCCAACCGGCGTCTGGAACCTATGTCGTGAAAAAAGGCGATTCACTCTGGAAGATCGCGGTATCACAATACAACGACGGATATAAATGGGTAGAGATTTATAGAGCAAACAAATCTTTAATTGGAAAGAACCCTGGCATTATTCGCACTGGACAGTCACTAACCTTGCCGTCACTGAAATAGAAACGAACTCAATAAAAAAGGCTGGTCCCAAACGACCAGCCTTTTTGGTACAATCATGTCTTGAGAGCGCGGGTATAGTTCACTGGCAGAATGGCTCCTTCCCAAGGAGCAGAAGAGGGTTCGATTCCCTTTACCCGCTCCAAACTAGACCCCTCCGTTACCAAAGGTGCGAATGAATTGAAATATCGGACTAATTTCGGAGTTCAATGTACCGGAATAGTCCCAAGGTAATCCTGAGGGATAGATCGAACTCAGAAGAACCTTTATCTGGCTTATACTTGATACGCGGTACGTTTCTCCAAGGTCAGCTAGAATAGTTTTCATGAAGCTTGTGACGGCTCCTTAAAAAATATACTGTCCAAAATGGAAGCGTATCCTGTGTCAGATCTATTAAATAAAGCTTCTAATAACTCGCCTGAGATAACAAAGAATATAGATCTTAAAGATTAATACTTTTTTGCTCACGGAATGAAGATGTATCTGTACTCATCCCCGGTGATACAATGTCTTCCTTACATTTTTTATATCTCGGGTTTATACTACCGAAATGACAAATACAGAACGTTCTCCAGAAATTCAGCAGATGCAGGTTCAGACAACTACCATAGAAGGACTATATTTGATTACCATGAAGCAGATTTCAGAATCGAGAGGTACTATCCGAGAATATTATCGTGAATCTGCATTTACAGCCGCCGAAATAAAGGGCTTTGGTCCTTGGAAACAGATTAATGTTACTCAGACTCGCCAAGGAGCAATCAGAGGTCTACATGGTGAAAACATGCAAAAGCTAATTGCTATAGTAGAAGGTGAAGCATTCGGCGTATACGTGGATATGCGAGATGAATCCCCATCCCGAGGTGTTGTCTATTCAACGACGTTATCAAAAGGGACTCAGGTATTAGTTCCTAAAGGTGTCTGTAACGGTTTTCAATCAACAAGCGGAGGAATGTCTCAGTACCTGTATTGTTTTGATGCAGAATGGGAAGCAGGTATGTCTGGCCATTCAATCAATCCTCTTGATCCAGAGCTAGGTATTACGTGGCCGATACCTGTAACAGAGTCTGATTACGAATTAGTATCTCGAAAGGATGCAAGTGCACCTTCTTTAAGGGAAGCACTTAGCAAAAGAGACTGAAGAAATTTCCGAAGCTGTGAATTATATGAAAAAGGAACAAGCGCTTGGAAGTGGTTTTTCGTCACCAAATTCGCATGATAATGCGTACTTACCTGTAGATCTTAAAAGCGCGCCAATATTTACTCATATTACCCCGGAAAACCCCTTAATTGATCCGAGTCTGGCATATGAGTATGCTACAGATGTTGTAGCCCTAAAACCAGATTTGCTTCCACAAGCAGTCACTTGGAGATGGGAAACTGAACTTGCACGAGGAATTGTTAATTTTGATCCCCGTGAACCTACTTCATACCAACGCGTACCTATGGATGAGTATGTGAAAAGAATTATTCCAGATCGTATTCAGCCTAAGACGGAAAAGTTTTCAAATCCTGATGTTCCTGTATATTTGCCATTTGAAATTAAGTATCCCAACAACTTTGATTTCACGATGGCTACAACTGGGCAGAAATTATTGAGTATCAAAATTGAAAGTCACCACTTTGACCTTTATGCATCCAACTCCCCACTCTTTGAAGGACCGCATTCATTACTGGTTCCACGAGAGCCAAGATCACAATTTCTATTATCTGCAGACATGGAAGCGATTTCGTTGCTTCGTGAAAAATATCCGGAGTTTCACTTTGTATACAGCAGTATGGGTGGAGGTGCAGGGGTAAATCACCAACATTGGCATGTAATGGCTGGACTTCCTGATTACCCGGTTCTCCAACGACCGATTTCTGTTTTACATAGTACTAATAAAGTAACAATTGGCCATTATCCTGATTTTCCTAATGACTGCCTGGTCATTGAAAACACAGCAGATAATTCAATGAAAATTGAAACTCAATTCATCCAATATTTACAACAAAATAATATCCCGCACAACTTGTTTGTTTGGAAAAATCGAAGCTGGATAACACCTCGATCTCATACGGAATCTTTAGTCATCCCGGATAAAAAGTACGGAGCGTGGGAAACAATTTTAGGTGTGTGTAACGCATGTTCGCAATCCCAGTATGACTTCATTAACGTTGGTCTACTTGAATTAGCATTACAAGAAATTCAGCTGGAAAGATTTAAAAAAGAAGAGATCGTTCAAAAATTTATCCAAATAGTGAAGTCTTTGGAGAAGTAAATGCCTATACCCGTGAAGAAACTACAAAATGGATTTGAAATTCCTGTATTAGCAAATGGTACAGCTCGATTAATTGGACCAAAAGATACGGATGCACAATCCGATGATGAAACGGACATTCAAGCTATTCGTAATGGAATTGAAATGGGTATTAATCATATCGATACAGCCGAACTCTATGGTGACGGACATGCAGAAACACTTGTAAAAAAAGCTATCGATGGATTCGAAAGAAGTAAACTCTTTATTACATCAAAGGTTCACTCACCTCACCAAAATTATCAGGGAGTCATTAATTCGGTGACAGCGAGCCTACGCAGAGTTGGAACTGACTATTTTGATCTATATTTAATACATCAACCCGACTTAACAGTTCCAATCGAGGAAACAATGCGAGCAATGAATTACTTAGTTCAAAATGGATACACAAGATTTATTGGCGTATCTAACTTTAGTAGAAAAAGAATGATCGAAGCACAGTCCTTCTCATCAAACAAAATAGTCTTAAATCAGGTTCACTACAACTTAGAGATTCGAGAAGTAGAACACGATGGTATAGTTGCCTATTGTCAAGAAAATGATATTATCCTTTCCGCTTGGAGGCCTCTTCAAAAAGGTTCATTTTTACAAGGCGAGAATAAACTTCTTGATGAAATGTGTAATAAGTACAATAAGTCACCAGCACAAATTGCTCTAAACTGGTTGCTCTCTCAAGATAATGTAATTGCAATTCCAAAAATGCGAAAGAAAGAACACCTTATAGATAACTATGGATCTCTTTTTTGGCGAATGGAAGATAGAGATGTAGAAATCTTAAGAAGTCAGTTCCCCAACCAAAAAAAACTCTCTGATCGCTTTCCGTTACCATAAATTAACTATGGATATTTCATTCAATACTAGCGTAAAAAAGAGCGATCATGCCTTGTCTGCGCCACCATTAAAGAATACACCCGTAGATATTACATGGGTAAAAGAGAACATACCAAGCGTCATTATTTATAAAGATTTTGATACTCAGGATCTAAAGTTTACTCAAACGCGTATTTTAAATAGAAGAGTAATCCAAAATTTTGATGTTAGGATACTCAAAAACGAGGTATATCACCCAAACAAGAATGCATTTACGGTATCGCAAAAAATACTTTCAATTTTGTTAAACTCAAATGTTCGTAGAGGTTCTTTAGCTACAATTGCGGAGTATTTGCCCATTATTCAGCAGAACATTCAATCACTTGTCGATCAAAACCTACCAGTTCAATTTGTACTTCCAACTCTTCCTCATAAAAAGCAAAATCCGATTACAACCGGGCATACGATTGATTTTGTTGATCTTGGTGAGTACCTTTGCTTGCAACAATTAAAAAATATAGTTTCCTCAATTTCGAAAGTTTACATCCACGGAGCTAAAATAATTTTAATACCTGATGGTATAACGCTGGCACATCTTTTCGCTAGAAATGATATTTCAAGCGTGATTTCTTATAAAGAGAAGCTTTCTAGAATTATAGATGAGTTAAGAATGAATAATATGATCGAGATTCATGATCTTGAGGACATTATAGTTTCGGATAATAGATTTCATCGTATCAAAAATGAAATAAAGAAAATTCTTGAATACTTGAAAAATGAAGACAGTGATGTGTCCAAAGGCATCATGATTTTAAAAAAAGCAATGCTGTTTAACATTCCTGTTGAGCATTCACTAGAAGAGCACATAAAACTAATGCAACTTCCTTTTCCCCTTGGTTTAAAAGGTATTGAAGATAAAATTGAATATGCTGCTCTAGAGTATGTATCAATTTTGCTTACTTTGCGAAAACTCAATCTCATCAGCAATGCATATCCACAAGCTATACGCGCATCAGTTCACTGTAAAAACACTGCAAATATTCCATTAAACCTTATTAATGATTCCACACAGATATTTCCATACAACGGAATCCCTGTTGTTAAAAAATTAAAATTCGAGAGGAATGGAAACATTAGAACATCTACAACCATTTTAAGACTTTTTGAAATATATAAATATTCCAATGCAACCGAAGTTTATATTGAAGGACAAAAAGAGCCTTTTTATTACGAAATCGATTCGTTACAAGCTTAATAAATATTTATTAACTAATCTTAATCTTTTCGAGTAAAATCTTCAACTCGTACAATAATAAGTTTTAAAATATTGATGTACGTTTTAAGAGCGTCAACTATGTCTAAGTCTAAACTTTCCTCAGATCGTTCTCTACGAATTTGAGAATTGGACACTAAGACGGTAGATATGCCCATTTCAATTAGCGAAGTTCGGAACGGGTCATCTAATACTTCATAATTACTTAGTGCATTCAACTGTCGCTTAATACTCTTAATTCCTAGCCCTGCTGTTTTAATATCCGCAGGATCAAGTAACTTAGTTTTTTTAAGATATGGTTGTAAGTCGTCTGCTTTTTTGCAGATTTCATCAAGCGAACTCCAGTTTCTCCTTGAGGTCTGAAATGATTCTATTGTTTCATTCACTAGTGTGAGTTGATTTCTCGCAGTGAATGAAAGAACTTGAAAAGTTTCAAGGTCAGTTTCAATATTCTGATCGTAACGTGTCACTGCTTTGGCTAATTCTTTGTCGAAATCAGGTTTGTACCCCTTGCCTTTGAAGAATTCAGTAAGTCTACTCATATCACATCTTTCTTATTAGGGTATATTTCGGTTGATTGTATAGCTATCGAATCAGGTGGTCAACTATCTTGAGTTTGACATTTCTGTGCTTGAATATATGATTTGTGTACATTTTGTAGAGAAGTATTCGCCATGCGAAATGATTTTCTGATGCACGTATGCCTTTATCTAGAATTGAAGCTGAAAAAGCATTAGTTGACTACGTTATATCTTTTCCTTATAACAATGTAGCTGTAATTCTGGCTTTTCTGGAACATCTTGAACTTCAAAACACCTCTATAACCGACGCACTCTCTACTTGGGAATTGGATAGTTCGACGTTAATTGAGCATCAAGGGGGAACAAACTGTATTGGAGCAACAGAAGTCCTTGAGAGAAAATATCAAAAATTAGGTATCGAAACAAAACGAGTAATCTTTAAAACAAACATCTTTTCACCCGGATTTACTCTAGAAGATGCCCCATATGGCCATTCAGCCCTAATCACAGAAGACGCTGAAACAAATCTTATTTACTTAATCGATCCTGGGCTTGGACTGAATATGTTGTTGCCGGCAAACGGTGAAATTTACCAAATAGGTGGTAAAGGGTATGAACTACATTTTTCTGGTGACAGGGGCGTTCTTATTATTCATAGACTTAACGATACTAAAATTGAAATGGAACTTATCGTTGCTAAAGACAAACTTTCATTAGATGAAGATATTCAAAAAAAGATCTTACGAGGAAAAACTGAATTTAGAATTTATTCATTCGATAAAGATAGCAAAATTACAGCTGCTTTAAAAATCAATATTTTTTCAAGACAGGTAATTTACCATTTAAACGGCAATAAAAAAATCTTAGAATTTGATGAAGTAGATACACTCTTTGCGAGTTCTGAATTCGAAGAGCTAACCACATACCTAAAATATTCTCCGTCAGTGATGCAAAATATAATCAGGACTCTCATAAGCAGATCAGAACAAATTGTGTCACTTTGGACCGAATCTGTACAAAATGAGTATTTCTTAGCTAATTCTAAATTAGACACTTTATAAATCAGTTAACTATAATCTGTTCATTTAAAGGATGAACGTGTAGCCATATTCATCATACGCAAAACAACTCAGATGATTGAGAAGTTGGTCTGCTATTTGAAGCGTATAACTCTACGGTGTTATTGCAGATCTTAATAGTTTTAGTTTTGTCCATCTTTAAAGCACTGGCACAGTGCTATCTCATAACTCTTCCAGAAAAAAGATCTAATAACCGGTCTTTCCTCTAGCGAACTTGTTCCAGACTACGGTAGAGGAGAACCTGAATTTAGAGTATATGAGATTCCATTACTTCTCGACAGAATTATAGGCCATCATCATTTTGTTAAAGTAGCCGAGTAGAGACTCAATTTGGAGTTCAAAATAATTTGCGTCTCCCGCTCCA
>JBDTWD010000002.1:0-229673 GCA_040006915.1 Candidatus Woesebacteria bacterium
GCTCCGTTTCGATGCTTAGCTACAGAGAGTTTTACATTCTCTCGTTCATCATCATCTTCACGATACAGGAACATCACAACGTCTGCATCCTGCTCAATGGAGCCTGATTCACGAAGATCTGAGAGTTGTGGCTGTTTCGTTCCCCGGTTCTCGACTGCACGAGAGAGCTGGGCAAGCGAGAGGACTGGAACTTTCAGTTCACGAGCTAAATTTTTTAATCCTTGGGAAATTTCAGTGACTTCAAGCACACGGTTATCTTTGTACAGTCCACTCCCATGCATGAGCTGCAAGTAGTCAACGATAATGAGATCTATTCCCCGCTCTGACATAATACGCCTGGCTTTGGTACGAAGTTCCAAGATACTAATTCCCGGACTATCATCAATCCAGATACCGGCATCCGCTAGGATACCCATCGCATCCGATAATTTGGCAAAGTCGTCTTCAGAAAGTTTTCCGGTTTTGAGTCTCCATGCATCAATATCAGCTTGGGATACCAACAAACGATCAACCAGTTCCTCTTTACTCATTTCCAACGAGAAGTAGGCAATCTTTTTTTTGTAGAGGACCGATGCCTGCATGGCGATGTTTAACGAAAACGCAGTTTTTCCCACACCCGGACGAGCAGCCAGAATCAAAAGGTTGCTCTTTTGCATTCCCGAGAGAGTATCATCAACATCAGCAAAGCCAGTCGGAACTCCACGTAAACCACCGGCATTTTTCTGTAGTTCGTCCAAACGATCAAAACTCTCGGCCAAGACGTCCTTTAGATGAATGAAACCCTTTTCAATATGGGTTTGCGAGAGTGAAAAGATTTCAGTTTCGGCCTCATCCAAAATCTCTTCGGTCAGCTTTGATTCATCAAACGCCAATTCGTTGAGTGTTGAAGCTAGCCCAATCATCCGACGTTTCGTATATAAATCCTTGACAATCTTGGCGTACTGACGCGCATGAGATGAAGTCGGCACTCCTTCTGAAAGAGTCGCTAAGAAAGCGGTGCCGCCGACTTCTTTCAAACTCTTTTTTTTCTTCAGTTGATCAGAAACAGTCACGATATCGATCGGACTACGAGCGGTATATAACTCCAGCATCGCATCGAAAACCATTTGATGCACTTGGGAATAGAAAAATTCTGGCTTTAAGATTTCCGCAACTTGTACGATTGCGTCAGGATCCAACAACAATGCGCCGAGAACACTTTCCTCAGCTTGAAGATTTTGCGGTGGAACTTTCAAATTTGCCATAGGAGCACGGGGCTTTTTAAGAACTTAAAGCCACTAAGGTCGTTTGTTCTGGCATGCTGCCAGCCACAACAGTGAGCGATTTAACTGGTTCTACAGTTACCCCAAATTCTTTTTCAAAATCTGCTAAGGTTTGGAGTTCACCAAACCCTTTTGGATCATGTGCTTCCGTTTTGTAATGCATTGGAATTACATATGAAGGCTCGATTTCCTGGATAATATCAACTGCAGCTTTACTATCAATGGTGAATTTTCCGCCCACTGGACATAACAATACATCCACGGTTCCTAGTTTTTCGATAAAGCTATCAGAAAGGGTATGTCCTAAATCCCCAAGATGCGCAATGGTAACCCCATCGATAATAATGGTGTAAACGATGTTGCGTCCTCTCTCTTTTCCTGAATCATCATCATGAAACGCTGGGTAGCCAAAAACAGAAATTCCGGATATCTCATATTCACCTGCAGCATGAATCAAAAATGGTTTCTCACGTGTCGGGGTAGGTTTGACCGCACCAGAGTTTGAGTGATCGGCATGCCCGTGAGACACCGTGACGATATCAGCAGTCGTACTGGGATATGAGAATCCCACTGACTTGTCATAAGGATCGGTAACGACAATCCCCTGTTTTCCTTTTAAGCGAAATGATGAATGTCCTAAATATGTAATTTCCATAGAGTCCTTTCTTAAAGGTTTCAAACGACGAAATGCATTTGTAACGTACTCTATCATACCTTATTGTCTGAAACCGTATCAGTAAAATTTCTTTTGCCATTACCCCCCAAATCTGGTAGGATCATGATCCTGGAGCATTTTTCCGTATGAAAAAGGAAGTCGGTATCGCTATCGTTTTTGGACTTATTGTTGGCCTCATTATCACCGTGGGGATGTATCGAGCACGTACGGCTCTACAAACCCCACTCGAGGAGAGCCCCTCCCCATTCACTCAGGATGGATCAACCCCATCAGCAACCGTGCTCCCAGAAAATGCCTCAGAACTCCGGGTCACTGCTCCCTTGGATGAAGATGTGCGGACAGTCAAAGATATCCTGGTTTCCGGTGCTACACTCCCAAACAGTACGATTGTCATTTTGCATAACGAACATGAAGTCTTGGGTACAAGTGATACCGAAGGTAACTTTTCCATTCCACTCGTTTTGGAAACTGGTGCCAATGTCCTCCGTATCCGGGTACTCTCAACTTCCAGAGCTCCAATGGAAATTATTCGAACTGTCGTCTTTGAATCCAGTCAACCAGAACCAACGCCAACCGCCAGCGCTTCTGGAACAGTAAAAAAAGCCACACCAAAGCCGACACTCAGACCATAACTATATGAAAAAAATTATCATCATCGCAACACTTCTTCTTTTGATCGGATTCGTCTGTACCTGTTTTAAGGCCCAGGCTCAGGAGCCAGAAGCCACGCCAGACTCTGTTACCCAGACACTAAAAGATCGGGTGCAAAGAGTTATGCAATCAGGACAAGGTCAAGTCGAAGGAACCGTGACTGAACAAAAAACCACTTTTGGGTTGATTGGAACCTTGGAAAAAATCGTTGGCTCGACCGTCCAAATTAAAACGTATCAAGGAGCGACTCGCATTGCTGAGGTGGAAAAAACTGCCAGTATCAAGCGTTTAGGAAAAGTGATTGCCTATGAAGAATTGGAATTAAATAGCCCGGTGATCGCAACTGGAATCCTTGATCCAAATGGCGAATATCGGGTGAACAGTTTAAAGATTGTGGACGATACGATTTTCCCAAGCAAACGCCAAACGATCTTAGGAACTTTAGAAACGTTAACCACCCGAGCCATTACTTTTACTCTTGTTGGACCACAAGAAGCGACAAGCAGTAGCGCAGTTGTCACCAGCAAAACAACATTCCTTGATATCCTCGGACAAAAAGTGGACAAGAAATTATTTAAAGCTGGTCAACAAATTATTGCGGTATTACCTGAAGGTGGCAGTGCTACCTCCTCTGCCTTACGCGTCTATTCCTTAACCCTTACTCCAACCAGCACAAAGTCTGCGACACTTACACCATAACCTTTACCTTATGAGTACTCCAGAAACCAGTGATCATCTCGATGCTCTGGCAGAGTTACGTTCTGTCTCAGATGAATTGAGCCAACAGATGCAAATTAGCCGTGTTGGACAACCGGATCTTGATGACGAGTATGTAAAAGCGAATACCCAGGAAGTTGAATTAAACAACAAACATTTAGAGTTATCTCCTGAACAACGAACGCAGTTGCAAAAATTTACCGAGAAACTCTATAAGACCATCCCTGAGAAGGCCTGGGGTGAATTGATCGGAATTTCAGCCTTTGGGACGTTTCGCAAAGAGTACCTACGTTTGCTTGAACACTATCGCACCACTCCCGATTCTGGTTCAATCGATGCGTTCGCCAAAGACAAAGTAGCTTCGGGACTATCCTCCATCTATATCATTAAAAGTGAAAACGCTCAGTTAGGAGACTCGGAAAGTGCTGCATACAAAGCCCATAGCCCTGAAGCTGTTGCTGCTCTAAAAACCAAACTAGTTGAACTATCAGAGAACTTGGATCAAGAACTGTCAACCATTCCTGATTTCATTCGCGATGAATATCGAATTGAATTAGAAGATCAAATTGCCTACTGTGACATTATTCCCCACATTGGAACCCCTGAGTTTACGAACAGACAGCGACCAGAACGTATTTGGAGACAATACCTGGATGAATCGGCAGTCGAGCAGAATCAAGTGATTTTGAAATTTGAGAAAGATGCTTTATATATTTTAGAGAACAATACAGATCAAAAAGAAAAATATTCTACAATTGGTGACGCATTAGATACCTGGAACTTTACGCCACATGAACTAGCAGAGCTACACTTAAGTGAAGACGGCAGGTTGGCTGTAACTTTTGAAGCAGATAGAATTGTTGACCTATTCCAGGTTCTGCTGGCTCGTAGTGACAAGTTGAACCAATGGAAAGTTATTCAGGACCCTACGACTGTCGCCGTTGATGTAGATGCAGGTAGTCGCACCGTTCGAATTCCCCCAGAACGGGTAATGACTCCAGATGATGTCGCATTTATTCCTGCCCACGAGTTACTTCACGTCAGCCGCAATGAAAACGGAGACCGTCAAGCAGTGGGAATTTTACGCACCGGTATGGCCGGAGCCAGTACTTCCGAAGAAGGCATTGCAGTGATCGCGGAAATGTTTAGAGGAGAACCATACGGTCATGCTAGACAGCTAAAGTTAGCGGCACGCTATTATGCGATTGCGATGGCTCTAAAAACGAAAGAAACGGAAAATGGACCGATTGCGCAATATTCAGTCCAAGAAATCTATAACACGCTGCGTGGTTACAATATTAGCCAAAAAGATGCCTCTGATATTATTTGGCGTATACAACGTGGAACGTCACTTACCCGTCAAGTTACTACCATCACTGTAGATGGACACGCCCTGCCAGTCGCCGAAACATATATGAAAGATCTCATCTATTTTCAAGGGATGAGAGAAGTTTTTGAAACACTTTTTAGCAAACTTTCCTTAACTGAGAACGACCAAGAGAGATTAAAACTCGTGAATACTCGTGATTTCTCTGATCGATTATTGGCTCGTGTCGGTCGGTTCTTTTTGGGAGGTGAAAGAGATAGAGACAGCTCTATTCCTACAACCCAAGAAAGATCGCAGACATCTGTATCCTCAGATTTCGGAAGCAAGGAAAAATATAAAGCCCTCGTATCTTTGGGGAACGAAAAACTCCTTCATCTTATTCAAACCATGGCAGCTGGTGGAACAAATTTGAAGACTCTGCAACAAATCCCAGGGTGGAACGACATTATTATTCAAGATCCAGAGAAGTTAGTACAACTTGCAAGGCTGTACGGGGCGGAAAAAATATAAGAGAGTTTTTATTTCCCACCCAGTAGTCCACCCAAGCCACCTGACATTTGTTGGAGTTTCTTGGCAGCCAACTCTTGTGATTTCTTAATTGCTTCATTGAGTGCTTCAACCGCTTGTTGAGAACTGATTCCCTGCACAGTGAAGACTTTGAGTTTTTGATCACCAGAAATGACTACACGAATATCAGTTTTAACAACTTCAATCTCTTCACTAGCCAACTGTTGTTGCATTTGCATTGCTTGTTGGCGAAGTTGGTTCATGTCTCCCATTTTTCCGGATAACATACCACCTAATCCTCCACTCATTTGCTGCAATTTCTTTGCCGCAAGTTCTTGCGACTTCTTAATTGCTTCGTTCAACGCATCAATAGCTTCTTGTGAAGTAATACCTTGAACCGTAAAGGCTTTGATTTTCTGATCACCAGAAATGACGGTGCGAATATCACCTTTGGTCACTTCAATTTCTTCAGCTGCAAGTTGCTGCTGCATCTGCTGTGCTTGCTGTCGAAGTTGATTTAAATCACCGAGTTTTTGAAGTGGGTTTGCCATATAGTTACCGATTCTATCACAAGAATGCATCCTCCGCTGCTTGGATCAGCCCTTCATCTTCAACTTTTCCTGAGACATTATTATGTGGAGAACGAATCACGGTTTTCCCTCCGTTACCAAGCGTCACTTGAATACGTAACACCTGTCCAAAAACCGATTCCAGAATTTCTTCTAATACCAAACTATTACGTGCCAGTTCTAATTGTTCTTTGTGAAACTGATACGAGGCTTCGATCAACACCCGACTACCTTCAATTCCCACTGGCCTTGTTGCACGCAGTAATCCTTCAACTGGCGCAGATTTGGAACGAACCTTGGCTAGTACGTTTGGCCAACTTGACTGAATGGTGGAAAAGTCGAGATTGATATCTTTCTCATCTTCTTTGGGAGTTTTGCGCACACTCTTCTCCACAATCGGTTCTCTCTTCTCTTCTGTCTTGTGTGCAACTTTTGTTTCCGCTGGTTCAAGTGGAATTTCTTTTTTCGCCGATGTTGTGGGAGTCGGCTTTGCTACGACCATTGGATCAGAGGTGGGTTCAACCAAAGCAACTTTAGGATTTTCTACCACGTATTCAAGACACGCAATTTCAAATGGGAGCCAAGCAATGGGAACATTAGGTTCCAATGGGACGGCAATCGCACGAAGTAACTTCACCACCGTTGTGAGCCGTTTATCATTGGCTCCCGCATACTCTACAAGTTTCCCATGCGCAATCGTCAATGTCTCTTTTTGAAAAGCTATCCCATCCATTCCCTTTTCTTGAAGCGTTGAGAATATGGTCGTCACTGCATTCACATCGTGTGACAACAGTGCCGTCAGCAAATCAGCACTCAATCGATTCGTCGCTTGTGGCAAAACGCTTTCAAGATCATCAAGCGCTACTTTCTTTTTCCCCTGGGCAATTTGTTCAAACAGTTTGACTCCATCGCGAAAACTGCCATCGGCAACGATCGCAATCCGAGTGAGAATGTCACTTCCCACCTCAATCTTTTCATTTTTCGCAATGGAATGGAGTTTGGCTACGAGTTCTTCAGAAGTGGCTTTTTTGTATGAAATTAAGGTACAGCGAGAGACAACAGTTGCTGGCATCTTTTGGGGATCTGTGGTTGCAAGGATGAAGACAACATGCGCTGGTGGCTCTTCAAGCACTTTTAAAAGCGCATTGAAGGCTTCAGTTGTTAACATGTGTACTTCATCAACAATGATGACTGAGATTACACCATCAGGAGGGGCGAGACCGATCCGATCCCGCAGAGCACGAATATCATCGATTCCTCGGTTACTGGCTGCATCCATTTCCAATACCGACATACTGGATCCCGTAGTGATTGCCAAACACGATGCACATGTATTACAAGGCTCTTCAAGTTTCTTGGGAATTTTTTTGTCTTGTAAGAAGCTTTCTATGGCTTTTCGATTCTTCTCACAGTTAAAGACTTTGGCAAGAATTCTGGCAGCAGAAGTCTTCCCTGTTCCTTTAGGGCCAGCCAGTAAATATGCATGAGAAAAGTCTCCAGTATCTAAAATCCTGGAGAGTGCAGTACGCACAGAAACGCTATCTAAATCATGGACAGTTTGGGGTCTATATATTCGATACCAGCTCATGTCCCTATACTATCGTATGGATCATTTTTGTGGAGGGGAGATTAGTCGTCTCTGCTATTATCTTGGTCATGCGCGGTTTTATCTTCCTCGTCTTGACCTAAGATACGCGCTAGCGAGGGAAGGTCTCCTGTTTCGGCTTTAGGCTTATCATCACGAACTGGAGATACTACTTCTTGTACAGATGTATCAACACCTTCTTTTCTCTTTTCAGCTTCCGGTTCTTGTCCTTCTCGGGTATCTGCCATAGATGCTCCTTTATTCGTGATGATTGCCTAACAAATGATTTAGGCTATGTTCAATATAATAGCAGATATGGTCATCGACCATCTTCCCTCGTTTCATGGATTGTCGGACGATCTCGGGAAAACAAATCACGATATCACCTAAATTGATGGTTTCGATTGGAGGAAGAACAAACGCTCCGTGCTCATTCATTTGCGGCACAGGCTCAAGAGTCGACTCGTAGTCAGTAGCAGCTCCCTTGTCATACTGAGGAAAAGATAAAACATCGGTCACCCCATCATGGCCTAGCATCTTTTCATTTAAGGCCTTCATTTTGCGATCACCCACAATGCTGATGCTGATGACGGCATGAAAGACCTTTTGGGAATGCAAAAAGTCCTCAACAAACTTGCGAATTTTCTTGCGATTTACCGGATATCTTGATCCCACAGTGAGCAACACATCGATCATACGTTCCCTATTCTAGCACCAAAGCGAATACAAAAAGGGCCGTATCGCTACAGCCCTTTATTTTAGAAAACATTTTGAGGTCTTAACCCATTCTGGCCTTCATTTTTCGTTCGCGAGCCAGTCGCTTCTTGAGTTCTTTCTTGGCTTCTTTGCGCAATAGTGCGGGTTTGAAGTAGAATTCTTTCTTCTGGACGAGAGTTAAAATGTCATCAATAAGTACACGCTTTTTAAAGCGTCTGATGACACTGTCGGTATTTTCGTCTTTTTTAGCTTTTACAATAGTTGGCATTATGGAAAGCACCCCCTTCCAGGTTAGAGAGGCATTATAGCAGAAGTTGACCCTTCTGGTAAGATAGAAGGCACTTATGAATCCAATTGAAGATCCTATATTATCAAGTGACTACGAGACCGAACTGGAGTGGAGACTGGAAGAACGAATAAAGACCATCTATGTTGACCCAACTTCACCAAAGCGAGGGATACTTAAAACGCTCGTCAAAGATATTCGTTCCCTTTCCAGAGCATGGGAACAGTTAGATACAGCAGATAAAAACCTCGACCCTTTTTATAAAATATTTTTTGAGAGTTCACTCTCTTCTTTCATTGCCTCTCTCACCAGAGACGACGATCCAATAGAAGAAGAGTCTGCCTACCACAAATACGCAGTTGCTGGAGAAGAGGTTGCTAACCTTCATGATCAAATTAGAGGAAACTTCAGAGAATTGGGACTGGGATGGTACTTACGCGATCAAGATAATACAAAAATTTGGTTTGAACCGACTACGATTTTTTCAGATGCAATGGACCGTATAGATAAACTATGTACAGACTTTGAACTGTAAACATCGTTTGGCTATTCTTTTCGCTTCTCACTCATATCTTGTTCATCCCACCCACCCATAATGTGCAAATGCAGGTGAGGAACCTGCTGCATATCAGGACCCACATTCATAATGAGTCTATAGTTTTTCTCAATTCCAAGTTTTTTTGCAACCTTACGCCCAGTCATAAGCAATTTTGCATGAAAATCAGCGTCGTCTGCACTCACCTCTTCTAGGGTCGCATATTCTTTCTTTGGAACCAATAGAACATGGACTGGGGCGCCCGGATGTATATCTCGAAACGCCAAAAACTCATCGTCCTCATATTCGATAGTAGCTGGAATTTCGCGATTGATGATCTTGGTAAAGAGAGTTGCCATATCTATTTTACTTTTTTAAAAATTTCAATGATTTGCTCCAATGTGAGTGGAGAGGGTTTGCGATTCATTTCCTTACTAGAACCATTTAAAAGCATTGTTTTGCCCGGATGAAAGTACCAACGACCAACAGTATCCATTTCCGTTATTTTTTCGTAGATCGGCGTTAAATCAATTCCTTTTCCCGGTGCAGCTTTAATACGAATATCACCACGGTTGGGATCTTTTCTGATGGCGATTAAGAAACCACTTTTTTGCGACAACTTTAATACTTCATCAACAGCAGTTTCAAGAGCAATGGCTTTGCCCCACTTGGTTTCAAACTCTGTTCCTTTTTTCAGTTCCCCTTTGGCTTGAATCTGGGCTGACAATGAGGCGTGTGCTGCATCTAAACATTGGAAACCGAAGTGCATCAGCGCTTCATCATCTTGAACTCCATAGCGCTGTAACCCATCAATCAAATTTTGAATGAGCAAATTATTTTTTAAATCAGTCGCATTCTCCCAAAAACATTCTTCGAAATGATCGATCGCATTTACATACTCCACCAAAAACTGCAACGCTTGATCACCTTGAAGTTCTGGATGCAGATGCGATACATAATCGTACACAAGGCTCGTAGCACACACGCGTTTCATTCCCCGTTCTTCCTGATGATGATCAAAATCTCCAAGACCCGTATCAACATGCACCACATCTTCAGGAGAGAATCCTAAATCTTCGGCTGCACGTAAATCAATTGATTCACCGGCATTCACAAATGCATGTTTTGCGTCTGCAAATTGGGTTGCGTGAAAACGAGTAAAACACCATACCGAAGATATTGCGTCGAGGTCGGGAGAGCGATGAGTGACAAGAAGTTTCATGAAGTTATTAAACCACCACACCACCCGCAATTCCAGAGGAAATGTAGGTGGTTTTTTATGTGGTGTTCCTCACCGGGAACGTTAGAGGTGAGTATAGAAAATAATTTTACAAAAGCTAGTAGGAGTTTATGATTTTCATCACCTCTTCTACAGTTACAAGCGTGTTTGTATCTTCATTTCTCTTTTTCATTTCTACTTTGTCTCCAGTTTTTTGCGACACGACTAATCGAATTGGGATTCCAATCAAATCGGCATCAGCAAACTTTGCGCCTGCGCGTTCATCCCGATCATCCCACAATACTTCGATTCCTGCGGTTCGCAATTGCTCATACACTGCATGTCCCTTTTCGGGTGACTGGATGTCAATTAAATGTACTTGAAACGGTGCGAGCGCAGTTGGCCACACCAATCCCTTTTCATCGGCAAATTTCTCAACCAGTACGCCCATAACTCTGGATGGGCCAATGCCATAGCTGCCCATATATACCGGTTTCTTTGATCCATCCTCAGCAACATACTGATAGTCAAAGGCCTTTGAAAACTTGGTGTTGAGTGGAAAGATATTTCCCACTTCACAGGCTTTCACTTCCTCGAGCTTGGAAAAATCTACTCCAAGCTTTTTACTATCTTCAGGAGTCGTCACTTCTCGGTTGTAGGCAATATTATTTTTGCGATCCAAAAGGATTGTATCTTCACCTGCTTCACACAACGTTTGAAACTCATGTGAGTAGTTGGTAGTGAAATCTCCACCTGAAGCCAAAGTCATAAAAGTACTCTCCCCGATTCCTAACCGCTCATAGACACGGGTATACACTTTCTTTGATTCTTCATAGAAACGAAGCAGATCTTCTTCTGAGGTATGGAAGCTATACAAATCCTTCATCCGGAATTCTCGACAACGAAGTAGGCCTGACTTCGCTCTAGGTTCGTTACGAAACTTCGTTTGGATTTGATATACCGAGACTGGGAGATCTTTGTAGGACTGGGCATATTTTTGTACCAGCGGAGTGATCATATCTTCGTGCGTACAATTTAAAATATATTCGGTATCGTTTTTGGCTTTAGCGACGGCATTCGCAGGTGAAGTTTTCATCAATACGTCTACAGTTTCGATACGACCGGTTGTTTCCCAATTTGATTTGGGAGAAAGAGAGGTCATAGAGATCTCAACCCCAATCGTGTCCATCTCTTCACGAATGAGATTTTCAATCTTTTGTAGGACTCGAAGACCAAGAGGTAAGAAAGTATATGCGCCTGCAATTTCTTGATGAATATACCCTGCTTGAGTAAGCAATCTGGCATTCTTCGATTGCAGATCAGAACTAACGGTTTTACTGGTTTTAAATACAATGTTTGAATATTTCATAGAATTTCCTTAAGTATACAGATTATTTAACTACGAAAGCATGTTCACTTATTTTGTCTCCTCTATATCATCCCACAAGGGAAGGATGTTACTCTTATTCAGTAATAGCTTCTGGTTTAATGATAGTTGTTGGTCCAACAATAGCTGTTGAAGCCCCTTTAAAAGCGTCAGTACTATTTGCTTTTCATCCGGCTCAACGAGTTCTATGCCTTGACCTTCGATCAGTGGTTGTCCACCATAGACCGAAGATTTCTTGCGTGCATCTCTCCGAATCATCATGAAGTGAAAAGGGATATTGACCTTTTTCCCTGCTTCTACCATTATCTGGTTTTTGACAATTTTGGCGAGCTCATCGAGACTCGTATTCTCCGTGAGTACGTATTGAACTCCCTTCTGATCTATATACTCTACTCTCATAATTCTCCTCATCTTCCTATAAAAAAACACCCTCTTTGCACACAAGATCATTCTTGTATACAAACGGGTGCTAATATAAAGCACGGTACCACCGTTGTTTTTTACTTTAATTCTGGTGAAAGTGCTTGTTATAAAAGGTTAGGAGCCTTTCACACTTTCAAGGAAAGTATATCACATCTTATGATAGAGGCTTCTCAATGGCCATAGCAGAGGTATTATACTCTGCTCTCTATCGTGCCCACTCTTTTAGCTCCTGGGCAAATAAATGTGCCACTGAAACCACACGCAGTTTTGCAAACTGTTTTTTTGAGACATCGATGGTATCGGTCACGATCACTTCATCGAGATCACTCTCCTGCAATTTTTTGGCTGCATCCCCTGCTAATATTCCATGCGTCACCATTATCCGGACTTCCTTGGCTCCTTTTTCTTTCAAAAACCGGGCTGCTTCAACTGCAGTCAGTCCCCCATTAATACAATCATCAACGATCAGAGCACTCTTCCCTTCCACACTTCCACCTAATGAATGCGCTGTCACCGTTCCAACCGATAAATCTCGACGCTTATCTATACTGGCAAACGGTAAATTGAGTCGTTCCGAAAGTCTTCCAACATGTTTTAGGGCTCCAAAGTCAGAAGACACCAATACTACGTTGTCACCCAAAGCTTTAATTTCTTGTTCAAAAACTGAGTCAGCCGAAAGCACAGAGCTAGGTTTTTCAAAAAAACCAGCAATACTACTATTGTGTAAGTGCATCAGCACATATCGGTACACAGACATACTCCCAAGCAGGGTCGCAACCACTTTCGCCGCAATCGGTTCTCCCGGACGAAACACTTTATCTTGTAAACTATATCCAAGCCAAGGAATGACAGCAAAGACTCGTCTGGCTCCCGCTCGAAACAAGGCATCGGTAATCAGGGCAAATTCGATAATATGCGAATCAACCGGCTCTGAAAAACTTTGAATGAGAGCCACATCCTTCCCTTTAACTTCTTCTTTTACCCACACCCTCTTTTCTCCATTGGTAAAGGAAGAAATCTCAATTTCTCCCAATTTCATTCCCATCCCCTCGGCAATTTTTTGCGCAAAAGGAATATTTGAAGAGCCAGAAAGTAAAATCATAGAATCTGAGTATAACAAAAAACCCCGTGGGTTTAGCACGGGGTTTTAAAGATCAATATTACTGACGATTGGCTGTGTATTCCGAGATTCTACGGAAAGGACTTCTACCAAGATATGGTTGAGAATATCTGGTGGTATCCAGTAATCCTTTTAAATCGCGGAGAGTTTGTTTGTCTGTAGGCTGTTTAGCTTGAGGAAGAACGTCTGCCTCAACTAAAAGCCCACGAACGACGAGTTCTGCCAAATCGGCAGGTGCTCCTTGCTCTACTAAAACATTTACGCGTTGAATATCTTCTACTCTATTCATTGCCATATGTTGTCCTCCTTTGAGGAACTAGTATTAAAAATAGAGTATAGAGAGAATATCCTATAATTCAATTCTTGAAGTTATCTTGACTTTGGTGATATACTTATAAAAATACCGAAGTGATCCAGATCACACTCTTTTTCCCCTCGCCCGAATTTTCTCCCAGACAATCAATAGTGGTAATGCCACAAATGTACTTGAGTACGTTCCAGTAATTGTGCCGATTAACAATGCAAAGGCAAACCATCTGGTTGTTTCTCCACCCAGCAAAAACAGTGATAACAACACTATCACCACCGCTAAGCTATTGCGTAGCGAGCGAGTTAAGGTTTCGAACACACTAGCATCTATAGTCTCAGACATTGGTTCCCGCAACACTTTTTTCTTGCGTTCACGAATACGATCATAGACAACAACCGTGTCATGCACTGAAAATGAAGCAATGGTCAGCAGAGCCGTTACAAACAACGTATCGACTTGAACTCCCCAGAAATGCCCCAGAAGACTAAAGACTCCCAGTAACACCACCACATCATGTAAGGTCGCAACCACTGCACTTACTCCATATTCAAATGATTGGAAGCGAAAGGCTAAATACACGGCAATCAAGAATGCCGCCAAAATCATGGCTACAGCCGTCTTCTGAATTAGTTCCTGACCGATCAGTGGACCCACACTACTTAATGAGCGTTCCTTGTATCCTTGGACATGAGCAGAGAGTGTGGCAATCAAGCTTCCCCGACTTTCATCCGAGAGAGCGGGAAGATGCAAACTGTAGAGATTTGGTCCAGTCGCATCAAACCCGACAATTTCCGGATTCGGACCGATAATTTCCCCGATATCGCTTTTTTGCAAATGAGCACTACTGGTAGCGGTACTAAACTCTAAAATTGTTCCCCCGACGAAATCGATTCCCGGACGCAAGCGGAACAGAGCCAGAGAAATCACTCCCGGAATAATGATCAACAATGAGATAACAAAATAAATCCAGTAATACTTTGAGATGATCGGAAAGCGACGAGTCGTCATACGTTTTTTGGTTTATAAAATAAAGTTAACAGTACTCGTAATACCAACATGCCCGTAAATAAGTTCAGTACAATTCCCAACGCTAGAGTGAGTGCAAACCCGCGCACCATACCGGATGTATTCAAAAACACCCACGAGAAGGGATTTGCTAAGACAAACGCTGATACCAGTGTCACGGCATTGGCATCTTTGATTGATCCCCAAGCTCTGCCAAAAGATTTAGAAATCAATCGTGAAACAGTTGAGTGGCCTTGCGTTTCTTCTTCTCGAAGTCTTTCAAACACCAGAATGATCGTATCAACCGACATACCCACAGACAGCAAAAATCCGGCAATTCCTGGAAGCGTGAGAGTCAGAGGAATCAGTTTGTACATTGTCAAAGTCAAGATGGCATAAAATACAACTACGACTGCTGCCAAGACTCCTTTGAGTCCATAGAGAGCAATCAAGAAAACAATAACCAGGGTAATTCCAATCACTCCCGCTCGAATGGAATTATGAATTGACGAATCTCCTAAAGATGCCTCTACGGTTCGTTGCGAGAGTACTGAGATTGGAGCCGGCAAGGCTCCGGCATTGAGCGTCGCTGAAAGCGATTTTGCTTCTTCAGTTGTAAAGTTACCTGAGATTTGGGCTCGACCATCAGTGATTTCGCTTTGGACATTGGGAGCACTAATCGGATATTCATCCAAGAAAATAGCTAGGGGTTTTCCAATATTACGTTTGGTGATTTGCGCGAATTTCTTTTTTCCTTCTTCAGTAAATTGTAAAGAGATGACCGGAAGATTTGTACTCGAATCAAACTGAGCGGTCACTTCTTGTAAATCTTTTCCCGTTAAATCCGTCGGAACAAAATCACTCACTAACATACTGGAAGGACTAGCAATAGCGGATGCGGTGGCAGGCTGAACATATTCACGAAACCCTAATTGAGCGGTTGACCCAATCAGTGAGGTTATCTGACTTGATTCGGTAATTCCCGGGATCGCGGCAATCAATCGGTAGGAGTCGTTGGAAACTGCAGTTGTGACCGTACTTTCAGACAAGCCGTACAAATTAATACGTCGACTGATCACTTCTTTGGCACTCTCAAGAGCGCTGGCTCGTTGGGACAACGAAATGTTTGACATATCGGCAACCAAAGTCACTTCACTCCCTCCCCTCACATCTAAGCCGTAGCGATACTCTAAATCACGAGCGAAGGTAGAACCAAACAATGAGATTTTCAATGGGGGGCGTGTCAGGGTAAGCGGTGCACTATCAGCTAAGGGATACACTCCCTGACAAACGGACGATAGGAATGAGGGAACAGTTTGACAGACACTCTGTTTTCCAAAATCCACTTTCATCGTTGCGGGCAACAGTAATACCAATGCAAGTACAGCGATGACGAGGAGGATAACGTAGGAGCGCAAAGCTTGTGAGAAATTCATGAAGTTTTTTTAATATACACGAAGCACTATTATACTATGTTCCCAATTGTGGCTTAGATTCAAGCAGTGAGTCTTCATCACCAATGAGCATGACCCGTCCTCCACCCAAGATATCGCGCAAGAACGGATCTCTTCTGGCTTTACGAAATTCAAACTCTTCAGTTGCCATGACCGTATAGTTAATTTCATGTCCCCGCTTCTCTTCTTCAACTTTCACCAGTGCTGAAAGCTCTGGGAGAACAACACTGCCGATGACCAAGATATCTACATCGGTATTCTTATGTGGTTTGCGCCTGGCAAAAGTTCCAGAGAACATGACATATTGGACGTCACCAAGTTTTTTGCGATTACGTTTGATCTCTTTTCCTAAACCTGCAGTTTTCGCAACCAACGTGAGAAGATCCATGAAGAAGTCATAGGAACTATTCAAAGAATAATAGAGTCTGTTCCCACGTTCCTCACTGCGCACCATTCCCACTTCCTGCATTCGAGATAATTCTCGACGGACCGCATTAATTTCTTCCCCAACCAATCGGGTCAGTTCACGCACATACCACATCTCTTCTGGTTTTTGAAAAAAGAGTTCAATTAATTCAACACGAACTTTCGAAAGCATGAAATCAGAGAGCGAGGCCATATTGTCTTCTCACCATACACCGAGTATAAAAAGTTTTCAATACTTGAACATCTAGAGATAAACGAGTACTGCACATGATATAGTCTTTGGCTTTATTGTGCGGTCACCGTGTTATTGAGTGGGAGGACACTGATCCAGATCTTGCCACGAACAAACTTGATCGCTTGTCCCTTTTTGTCGACCAAACTCAGACGACCAAGACGATCTTTCTTGCTCCAAGTTGCTTCGATCTGTTGTCCGTTTTGGAAGACCAAGGCTTTCCCTGTACCAATCGTTGTGTAGTACACATGCTTGTGGACATCAACTGATGATTCTTCTTTCTCAAACAAGATCACCACGTTTTTGGCAACTAACTGTTTCTGATCGTTCATGTCGATGTGCTTTTCTCCTGCCATATTTCTAAAATATGCGTTGGTAGTACTGTCATAGTCCCACTTCACGGCAAACGCACTCAGTCCTGACCAGAATTCATATGACACGGTCTTCACTGATCCACGCGCACTTTCTGCAGCATCGTCAGCAAAAGCCCACTTTACAAAGCCCTTGCTCCAATCCACTCCCTTGGAGTCGACATTCGTCAAGCTGCGTTTGCTTGCGGCAAAGGTCCACAATCTTTCCGTCGATGATTCCATGGTGTGCTCTGTAGCTGGATCTGGTCGAGAAGGAACACGATTATAGTTACGGGCAAACACTGGGAAAGAAACTCCCATTCCATCAATGTCGTTGTTGACACTCCACTTGTAGTCAGAAAGATGTTCCAGGGCACGTACGCGTGAATCTGTTCCATCGTTTCCGTAGTTGTTGGCACCTCCGACGTGTGCATACAGCGGGAAATCATATTCACTGGCGTAATCAATAAACATCTGTCGGGCACTTCGTACGGGAGCAACAATCACATCTTTCGCTTGGGCTGCACAATAGAAGCCAGCCATGAAACGAGTAATTCCTCCCTCAACAACCGCTTCGTAGACGATGTCAGCACTTCCAAGTCCTGATTGGGGTCTCGCATCCGGATGATTTTCAATCATGACAAACAGTGGTCGTTTCTTTTCCCATGCCTGACGTTCAGGAGCGGTAAACTTTTCTCCATTGATGGGACATTCTTCTGTCTTTGGCAAGCTCTGATCAACTCCTGTACCTCCCTGACTTTTTGGCACTGCCGGAGAGATTAAATTTTCAAATGAACCACCGGTAAGTCCATTTAGGACTGATGATCCTCCGCTGGTACCGAGGGCTAATCGGAATCCTCCAAATGAAAGTGCAGAGACTGCGATGTAAGTGGCGACTAAAAGTCCGATGTGTTTTGCTTGCATAGAGATAAATAGTATCACATCACCTTTCCCCTTTTCTACCCCGGGAAAAACTTCGGGCTTGATTCTTTATTCTTCTTTCTCTATTCTGGGGGCTATGGCGATCCAACAAAAAGCACCTTCTCTAAAAGAAAACTTTGCTCCAGAAGATACCGTAACGTACAAGTTATCTCTTTCAACTCCGAAAAAAGGAAAAGTTCCTCCCTCAGAAGCTATTACTCAAACACTTCCACCGGCATTAACAACGGATCTCCTTAAAACTGGAATTGTCTTTCTTTTCATTATCGGAGTATTAGTAGCTTTATACTTTAAATTGAAATAACTATGACAACGCGTTCGATTGAACTGGGATGTGGTCTGATTGGTATCGGTCGTCCGTGGGGAGTACAAGAAACTCCAGTCCCAAGCGAGTCTCAAGCGCTCACATTCCTTGACACTGCTTTGCTTCACTCCATCCACTACTTTGATACCGCACCTTCCTATGGCCTGAGTGAAGAAAGACTTGGGAAATGGCTTCAGTCCTTATCTTCAGAACAACGAAATCAATTGACGATCGCGACCAAGTTTGGTGAACACTGGTCCACTGACAAACAACAGTCGTATGTTGATCACAGTTTTGATGCGCTGCGTCAGAGTATCGATCAAAGTCTTGATCGCTTAGGGAGAATTGATATTCTCCAACTGCATAAGACCAGCCCTGAGGTGTTACAAAGTGAGGATCTTCACAAAGCCTGGGACTATGCCCGACTGCAAGGAATTTTGCGACTTGGTGTGAGTGTTAGTGACACTGTTTCTGGTGAAATGGCATGTGAAGACGATCAATATGAACTCATCCAACTGCCCTTTAACCAAAGTAATACCACCCTTGCACCAGTCATCCTTAAAGCCATCAACGCTGGAAAATTGATTGCCACCAATCGTCCATTCAATATGGGAGAAACGGTCAGCAATAGTTCAGTGAAAGCCAATCGCTCAACTCTCGAAGAACAAGCATTTGCCTTTATTCTGCAACAGGGATTTACTGGGTTTGTTTTGACGGGTACCAAATCGCCAGAACATTTGATAGAAAATATTGAAGCATTTACAAAAGCGTATGATTTATCGGCCTGAAGACATTTTTACTCCTCAAGGAACTCTTGAAGAAGTAGAAAAGAATCCGAATTTAGATTTCTTGATGAATATCTTTAATATTCCACGCGCATTTGGCGTCAGTGGCTTTGGAGAAGGCTGGAATGTAGGAAAACATTCCATGGCTACAGCTTTCTTAGCCTTGTTCTGGGCAAAGTTTAATAAATTCCCGACCGAAAAACGAGATCGTTTAACGACACTCGCCCTCCTTCATGACATGCATGAGGCCGTGACCGGCGATATTCTCCCAATGTTTAAAGCCAAGCAAGTAAAAGAACAACTGAATAAAATTCAAGAGAATATTATTCACGGCTTGGGAGTCAAAGACGACGTTCATCTTGAAGTGGATTTAAAGATCATTGATCTGATTGCTTTTTTATATGAAATCAAACAAGTGTCACCCAGTATTTTGAACGCCAAACAACTCAATTTAGCCCATGTAATTGCAGAAAAACAGCGTATAGTCCTGTTTGAATACTGCAAAGAAATGGGAGTCGAGAAATCTAAAGTACAGAGATTCTTAAAATTAATTGAAATATAAAAGGAGTGTATGTATGTTTAATGCTGAGCATGGAAAGTTTGCTGATGGAACATCATACACAATTAGCAATTGTACTGAAGAGCAATACAGAAATAAAAAGCGTTTTTCGTTTGGTGGACTGATGAATGGAGTGACTGTTATTGTCGACCGTAGCTATGTTGCCAGCGAAGAGATTATTCAGAAGCGTGGATCAAATAAAAAAGCTTGGAAAATGATCGCGATTGCCATTCTCGGCAAGAGTTAGAGCAGCTTCCCTGCTTCTAGCACAATTTTTCCATCAACTAAAAACTTTGACCCTGGAGTACGCATTTCTTTGACCATATCCATGTGTAAGTGTGACTTGTTTTTTCCTCCACATTCTTCATACGCTTCACCCAAGGCCATATGAATCGTGCCAGCCATCTTTTCATCAAATAAGGTGTTATACATAAAGCGCGTAACCCCTTTATTCAAACCGATGGCAAGTTCTCCCAGTTTTCTGGCTCCTTTGTCTTGATCAAGTAAGGTGTGTAAAAAGTCTTCATTCTCGGTTGCGGTGGCTTTTGTAACCACTCCTTTTTCAAACGTCAATCTGATATCTCGCATTAATTTTCCTAAACGAAGGACCGGGAATTCAAAATACACGTGCCCTTCTACACTATCTTCAATCGGAGCAGTAAACACTTCCCCTCCTGGCATATTACATTCTCCATTATCGGGTATCCAAATTCGATTGGCTATCGACATGGTAAGGTGGGTATAGGCTCCGACAATTTCGACTTCTTTCCCCTTGTTTAATCGGGTTGCCAACTTGGTAAAAGCTTGACCTTCTTTTTTCCAGTCACGCAAGGTGGCATCAAAATAAAAGGTTTCAAAATCATCTAAACTCATTCCAGCATCTTGGGCAGTAGAGTGAGTTGGTACCCAAGTTAACACCCAAGGTTTGGTGAGAATAGTGCTTCGAACTTTTTTCTTCGTTTGCGCTTTTAACACCAGCTTTTCAGGGTTGATATCCGAAAGAGCTCGAGTGTTATCTTCTCCAACTAAGGTAACAATCTTGTCAGCCCAATTCACGATAAATTCTTCAATCTTGGCTGGTTCCGTCAAGTGATGATCTGAAGCCAATGCAAAAAAAGATGGAGAAAGTGTCTCATCAGTAATATCTAAATAAGGATGCGCCCCAAGTTTTAATGCTTCTCTGTACACTTCACGCCCAAGCTTGAGTGATTCCAATCCCGAAGCGCGGATCCAAATATGTTCTCCATGTTTGGCTTCAATGCTATATGTTAAAAGGAGATTGGCTAGTCGGGTGTATCGTAAATCCATACGAGTTAGCTTGTACTCCGTGTTTCCCACCATTCGCGAAAAAGTTTGATGGCATTGGCACGATGACTAATTTGATTTTTAAGTTCTCCTCCTAATTGTGCCATTGTTTGGTGATGGCCTTCCGGCATAAATATCGGATCATAGCCAAAGCCAGTATCACCAAGCATCGATTCAGTGATCACACCTTTTACTTCCCCACGAAAGACTTTCTTTTCGTTCTTTTCTGGATCGTAATACACAATGACACAAACGAAGCGCGCATTCCGATTCTCTTTCCCTTCCAATTCTTTTAACATCTTTATGCAGCGATCTTTATCTGAACCTTTAGCATAGCGAGCGGAATACACTCCTGGTTTCCAACCCAAGTTTTCAACTTCTATTCCTGAATCATCAGCAATGGTGGGTAACCGTACTTTGTCTCCGATTGTTTTGGCTTTCAGCCAAGCATTCCCTTCATAGGTAGGGGCGGTTTCATCCACTTCTAACTTCGCCAGATGCACTTCATCTAGAGTCATAAACTTCACGTCCTCAAGATGCAATAAATGTTGCATCTCATGGACTTTACCTTTGTTGTGGGTGGCGATCACGATGTCTGTCATATAGAGCTGATGCTACAATCCTTCCATGGATCAGGCAACTGTCAAAATTGTTTTGAATATCTTGGATAAAAAGTATCCAACAATTGCTATGCACGAGGTGCACGGACACGATCCTTTCCAAATGTTGGTGGCAGTCATCCTCTCCCAACGGTCACGTGACAGTGTCACTGTTCCCGTTGCGAAAACTTTGTTTGAGACAGTTAAAACTCCAGCCGACTTTGTAACCATCTCGCAAACAGATTTAGAGCAAAAAATTCACGCGATTGGTTTCTACCATGCCAAAGCCGCTGCGCTCAAAAAAATGTCTGCACTCTTGGTTGAAAAATATCAGGGAAAAGTTCCCTCCACAGAAGAAGAGCTTCTCTCCCTTCCCCAGGTGGGAAGAAAAACCGCCAACATTATCTTGACCACTTTTTTTAATACCCCACAGATAGCAGTCGACATCCATGTACATCGAATCACCAACAGACTCGGATGGATTCAGACCACAACTCCCGAACAATCAGAAAAAGCTCTCACAGATCTCATTCCCAAAAAACTTCACTCCATCGTCAATCGAGTATTTGTAGCCCATGGACAAACTATTTGTTTGCCTCGGATTCCCAAATGCAGCATGTGCCCAATTGAAAAGTATTGCCAAAAAGTTGGAGTGACCAAATTTATATAGCTGCGTCAATTTTGACAGCCAGCACAAAGTCATTAACCGAGAGTCCACCGATAGCGTGGGTCGAAAGCGTGACCGTCAGTTTTTTGTAATCATGGATAAATAGGTCTGGATGGTGGCCTTCACTTTGAGCAATCTGAGCCACTTTGTTTACAAACGCAATCGTTTCGACAAAGTCTTTGAACACAAATTCTTTTTGCAGTGATTTCTCTTCAAGAATCTTCCAGTCAGGAATTTGTGGGATATACATTGAGAATTCTGCCCGCGTTAGAGGGGCCACGCCACCCTCACAAGGAACACAGTGATGGCTCTTTAATTTGTCTGGTGCAGGTAAATCCATATGTATATGGTATAGCAGATAGAACTACTTCTTAGTAGCAGCACTCAGAATACACTTTTCATCTTCCACTGTAATCAAAAGATCATGCTCTTTCTCCCTCTCTATCACAGTTATCATAATGCAGCCAAATCTATTTTGCAGCTCTTCTACTGCAGTATTTAAAAAAGCCATTCGATCTGGAGGAAGCGTATTTCCACTGCGCGTATCCGTAACAATAAATTCTTTTTCTCCTGATCGTTGCACGGTGTAGCCATCTCCAAAATAGATAAAAGGCTCAAAATCAGGTATGGATTGCGTCTCGGCTGAAGATCTTCCTAGAATAAAGCCTTCAGCACCACCTGCGGCAAGAAGCGCTACGGCAAGACCCAGTTTTTGGAGGAACTCCCGTCTCCCCATATCTTCAGATGATGGTTTTTTCTCTTCCATGGGGTGTACTATCTCACGAGAATGTAAAAAATCAATAAGAGTCTCAAATAAAAAAACAAAGATGCTTATTTCGATTCACCCAGCGTTACCTGGATTGACGTAAACTTCGCATTCTCTGTCACCGTAAAAGTGAAATCTTTTAGGAGACTAACAATGTCATTTGCTAAGGCTCTATACGCTGGAGGAACAATGATGGTTCCGGCATTCTCCGGCTTTCCATTCCCAACCGTTCCCATCACATACCCTGCCGTCTTTAGGATTGCTGCTTCCTTGGCCGCGAGTCCCACAGTCTTTGTTCCATTCAACACATCGACTTTAATTTTCTTTTTTAACTCTGCCGAAGCCGAAGCTGTCGCACTGCTAGAAGCAGCCGGAGTCGGACTCAGAGTTGGAGTTGGATGCATCGTTGCTTCCGGTGTTGGAGTCGGAGTGGGTAGCGCAACCGGAGCAAAGAGATTCTTTGCATAGAGGACCAGTCCTCCAATCGCCAAAACAATCAAAGCCAAGATCATTAACACGATCCCAACAATTTTCTTTCCATTTCCACGTTGGGCTTCCTGATGAATTTCACCCACCACCGCTTGTGGCATGGTAGCCTCAATGGTGTTGAGTGGAGTATCTGCTGGTTCGGAATAAACTGGCACCACATTTGGTTGTAAATCTTCAGCAAAAAATGATGGCAGCGACGGACCACCATTAGGAGCGGCAGCACTTTGGGTTTCTGGTATTTCAGGAGTATACATTTCAGGGACACGATGGGCGTGGTGGACTGGAGCAGCGGGTGCCGCCATTGGGGCGGTTGGACTTTGCAAAGGCTCCTCATCAGGACCGGCATCTTCAATCTCAACGACAACCGGGCGACGAGCTGGTTGTAAAGCTTCAGTTTTCGAGTCCTCTTCATCAAAAACATTGACGATGGGAACGTGAGACTTTGTATGTTTGACAGGCTTATGTTTAGCAGAAATAGGACTCATATCATATAAGGGTAGAACACTTTTAAAGCTAAGGCAACCCCAATTGTTGCGTCTGGTGAGAGAAACCGCTATTCTTATACCATGAAAAAATTTGCCGTTGTTTTCGTCTTCTTTTTCCTCATTTCTACAGTCCTTTTATTCTTCTGGATTTCGCAAATTAAGAAAACTCAGAATATCGCCACCTTGGCGAAAGAAGGGGCCCCAACTACACTGCCTTTGCTTATCGATGACTGTAATGTCATGTTCCATTCAGAGTGTCAGCCACCTGGAGGACTACAAAACACCGCAATCATCCATAGCATCATGGATACAATTATTGGGCAGTCAGCCAATACCTCTTTTGCAAACTTAAGAGAAAACCATTTGGGCGCAGATTTTCCCGATCTGTACGGACCGAACGACTACAATAATCAAAACCTTTCTACTGCAGATATGTTGACGATTCTTACTACGCATATGCATATCAATTATAAATTACTCTTTGCTTTGATGAATATTGAAAACAACTCTTTCTTAAATCGTACAGACTTAGATCCCAAGCATCCTTTTGCTCGCACGGAGGCTTCTGCTCTAGAAGAGATGGTGGCTGTCACGACGATATTGACTGAGGGTATGCAGACACCGATTGCGCCCCAAATCAAAGTGGGATCGAAAGTCTATCAGTTTGGTATTCAAATAAACCAAGGCTCTAAAACTGTGTACTCATATCTTGCAAGCACCAGTACCACTCCTGAGATCTTTGAAAAGAAAGTGAAAGACTTTCCTGGTGTCTGGCAAAAATTGTATCAGGAATCACCAGTGAGTAAGAACCCTTCATATATTCAAGAAACACCAGAGAATGAATTGCCGGTAGTCCCGGGAGAATTCCCCTCCACTCCTGATGGCGATTTCCCTACGGCCTCTACTCAATCTGGGAACGTTGAAGATTTATTTGCCAAGTAACAGAAACGAATAGAGTTTTCCCCATTGTCACTTTGGTCTGGGGATACTACCCACATCTTCTAGCATCTAAAGTAAGAGTTCTCAGCACTTCCTGAACATGCTTTAACAAAGACGCATGAATATCCTCCACTATATGCCGTTAAAAACGGCAGGCTATGGCGATGCTTCCTTCCAGTTGATTGTCGAAGTCTTCATCAAAGCTGGGGTATGTTGTACAAAGTCAGGTCGATAGATAAACAGACTGGCAGGATTTGAGTTGTTCTCAATTCCATTGCCGCCATTGCGGAAATCGCGTGGCAGTTTGATGCCATTACAGGCTGCGAAAATTCCTTCACCGATGAATTTCTTGTCAACCCCAGCTGCTCCTGTAGTCGAAACGGTTAATATCCCTTGAGCCATATAGGCTCCTTGAACTTGACCATTGTTCTTTTGACTAAAGGTGGCGGTTCCGACGTTTGCTCCAATGTTAATGTTTCCGTTCACAATAAAGGCGACAAAGGATGTCGTAGGCACTGTGATGTTGGCATTAATATTTAGATTGCCATCGACAAAAACCACGACACTACGATTTGCTCCAACAACCCATGGATTGGCTATGGTTAGATTTGGACCGGAATCAAAGAAAGCATTCTTCCCTCCAGCTCCAATTGGTGCATCAACTCCTGGCAGAGTTGCATTCGCTTGATTGGCAAAGTCATCAGATGGATTCAATCCCAAACTGTAGAGACGATAGAAATGATCGTAGTTTTCGTTACATACATATGGAGTAGTTGTTCGAATCAAGTGAGAAGTGGCACCAACATTGTTGGTTTGATTGCCCGCGGCAAAATCCAAATCCACAGTACTCCCACTCTTCACTGTCAGTGAACCTGCAGTGGCAGGATTGCCAGCAACAGCTGGCGTACACAAATGTGGTGCACACCCAGTAGTAGTACAGTACGCACCTGGAATTGGGTCAATGATACTGTTAGAAATTCCCGGATTTAAGGCCGCAACATCTCCGCCCGTCGTTTGGAACCAAGCCCCTGCTACAGGACTCACAAAGAATGGCAAGCCACCTGGAGTCAGTATTGGATTGGTAACTCCCGTATATTGGCCAGTAGCCGGACAAGTGACAACGTAGGAAGGATCAGCCGGATTCACATCAACAGTATATCCACTACCACCTGGCACCTGAGTAACGTTGTAGGAACCATCCGTCGTTGAAATTGGAGCACTCTTTGAATATCCTCCCTTACTGACAACTACTGTTCCACCTTTGGTATAGGTAGTAGCACCACTTGCTAAGGTACATGCTCCACCGACAAGAACCGCATTTCCTCCCAAGTCTTCACTGACAGTTGATTTCACATCTGCCGCATCATCAGTGGTAAAGTTTGTCAAAGACGACCACGCTCCAGTTTTAAGATCATATGGTAAACACTTTTCATTGACTGCGCGAACTCTGAACGAGTAGTTACTCACACCCGATTTCGGAGTGAAGCGATAATTGTTCCCGTTTATTCGTCCACAAAACGCCCCTGCACTGTTACAGTTGCCTCCTTGTGGATAGACTTCCAGATCAAAACGCGTATACCCCAGATCATCCCATGTCAGATCCACAAATTTATCTCCACTCGTGCCGACTGGTTTTGAAGGAAGCCCAATATTAATTGGCACTTGGTATTGAGCTGCAGCACTATACAAATCAACGGTCTGTGTCAGTACATCATCTACATAAATATCTATTGATCCTGAAGTCGAAGTTTTGGCGACCAAGATTTGTAAATTCGTAGCGGTGGTATTAAAAATTGCAAACCGTCCGATCGCGCCTCCAGCTCCCAAACTACTTCCGCCGCTGTAGACTGCGCTAGCAAATGATGAATATCCCACTTTTGGATTTACTTTCCCTGCAACAATAGATTCAGTTTTCACTCCATTCTCAATGATGGCATCAAAATAAAAGTTGTTTTGAGTGGCAATGGCATTTGGTTTTTGTACCAGTCTGATTTGATGCGATGTTGACGTGAAAGTACAGGTATTGTCTGCTAAGGCATCTTTGAGTCGACAAGCTCCAGCATTGCAGGTATAGCTTCGTAAAGCCCCGGTCGTGACTGGAAGTGGCGTTGGATACGATATGGGAGGATTGTCGACTGCGTTTAAATTCTGTCTCCCTCCATATGCTTTCCCATCCACAAACAAATCGATATATCCCGTAGTATTTCCTCTCGCTGTCCAAACGCTCAATGACTGAGCAGTGGTAGGAATGATAAAGTAACTTCCCTCACCAGTTGTCCTCGTGTATGTCCCAGCATACCAAGGGGCGCCACCAGCTGCTTGGTATGACCACTCTGGCAGTGCATCCACTTTTGAGTACTGGATTCTCGATGTCAGATTATCATCATATCTGGAGCCAAATTCGGTAAAGCCATCCATATAAAGATAAAGGTACTTTGCGTAATCTGGACCAGAGTTCGTAAAGGTTGCTTGATTTCGAGAGAGTCTTCCTTCCACCCAATGTCCACCACAATCAATATCTGTAGTACAGGCGGCGTTACAAAACGTGACAGGTTTAATAGTCACTCCTTTTGGAGACAGTCCCGTTGGAGCCGCAGGAGTCACACAAGCTGAGACACTGACTGGAAAATAACGAAAACAAGTCGTGACGGGATTTAAGCTTGCATCATTCATTTGCACGTTGATACGCAAGAGACCTGCCACTGGCTTGGTGCCAGTGATATAGAAAGGATACGGACGTGGTGCAGTATAAGCGACTGGAGTTACCCCAAAATCAGCCGAGCCAGAGTATGCACTGATACTACGTGTGGCTCCACGAAACGATCCTCTTCCTCCGACCACAGTGTCATACAGGACAGTCTCTCCCACTTGGAGATTAAATTCCGTTGTAGCTGGAGCACCATAAATCTGACAAGACTCAGGTACCACTCCCCCTCCTCCGCCACATCCACCGGGATCCCAAGTACAGCCACCTGGACCATTACGACAAGAAGGATCGACACCTATACCTATAGAAGCACAGCTACATGATCCACAGCTTCCCCATCCTCCTCCCCCACCACCGCCACCAGTAGAACTTGATCCACCACCAGATATCCAACAACCATAATTTAAGGTTTCTGTTTTTTCATAACAGGAAGCGGAAGAACCTCCTCCAGTCAGTCCGCATTGTTGGATTCCACCAGTAAAGTTACAGGCAGGAGCTGGATTGCATGCGACGTTTTGCGAACCAGTCGTCTGACAAGTAGGAGGGCCAGTAGGATTCCATGATGCACACATTTTTGTACATACACCGGCTCCCACTGGACATGGAGGGACATCAGTTGGGTCACAAGTTGCTCCAGAAAAGCTGCATCTGTTAACCCAATTATTGCAAACCTGAACTGGATTGACGCAAGCAAACTGATTTATGACACGAGTTGCAGCACAAGTTTGGGCGTTCGCTTGGCTTCCAAAAATAAAGAAGCAAGAAAAGAAGAAAACAGATAATAGTAGAATTTTTAATCTCATAAAATCCCAATCATCTGTGGTTGGATTGAGTAGGTGTTAGGCTTAATCTGAGTAGTGTTGGCTAGCTCCTCAATTGGAGCCTCTAAATTTTTCACCAATTCTGGATTTGTTCGATCTAGTACTTCACGTAGTTCTACTTTTATCCCCGCTTTGAGTGCAGCAAAGACGATAGGAGCTTTCTCAAGCTTCCATTCCAAATCTCCTTTGGCATTTTTAGTCCCGAATTGAAAAGTTGAATCTTTGGTGGAAAGCAGTAACTTTATGGGGGTTTTTGATGCATCTCCATCGACTGCAAAATCTGCAAAGAAATATCCATCTTTTTCGGAGACATCACTGAGTAACTGACCTTGAATGACATAGACTGTATTCCCCTTCTCCATCGCATTCTTACTGATAGAGAGTTTTGAATTCTTTACCGAGAGTGGAAGCGCTGTGGGTGTTAAGATTGATTGCAGCTTTTTTGCCTCTTCAGATTGTCCTACTTGCGGTTGGAGTTTACTGACAAACGGAAGAGTAAAGTTGGGAGTTTTTTTAATCAGCAAGAAAACACCGGCGAAGATAATACCGATAATGACCACAAGAACTATTAGGATACGTAGCAATTTCATCCTATACTTACACTACAGTGAGGAACAACTCTTTTCAAGAGATACACCAAAAGCCACCTCGTGATAAAGAGAACTTATGGTTAGCTGCCGATGATCACAGTATCTATTTGAGGAAACGATGAAACCTTAGAGTCAAGCTGTTTCATCGAAGGATCATCTCTATACTTAGCTAATCTTGGATCATTCCCATAGGAACGTGGAGTGAAAGGCTCAGGTGAGGCAATGTCATTGGTGATATCATCCCACAAGGCTTGATAAAGAGCGCGTGTAGCAACACCACCTTCATTGACGTTAAATCCAAGTTCTACCTGTTGATCCCTGCCAGAGTTTCTCAGTTCTTGAATTGCATCAGACCAATGCGCCCCTTTCTTCTGCACACCATTAATCATTAAGATTACAGCACTATCATCTGAAGGCAGACGAAAAGCTGCTTCCCATTTTCTCCCTTGATCATCAGTAAACTCAGCAGCACAATAATCAGCACTATATCCGGGAACGAGTTGAATTGGATTATCTGTACAACCAACGATTACAGCCTTGAGTCTCTTGTTCTCTACATTCAAACCAGTTCCCACCAGTACATTTTCATCTGTAACTGGAGTAAATACTCCTTGAGCTTTTAACTTTTTGATTGCATCAAACCCTAGAGCATTACTCTCTGCAATAAATGCCACGTCTGAAGCTCCAACGCTCTCGAGTGTAGGATATGGAGTCGCAATATCATATGATGCTGGTGTTTCCACAGGAGATTGTGTCTCTACTCCACTTGCTGTTGTTGCCCCAGAGCCTGTAGCCTCTGAAGGAGCAGCAGGTACAGGTGTAATAGCATCCGCTTCGGTTGGAGCTGGTTCTGTCGCCACCAATACCAACTCACCTTTTACAGCTGTATATCCACTAAAGAACCAACCTTCTGTAAAGCCTTCAACGGCATCTGTATCTTTTAAGCGAATGTGATACCAAATACCCTGTGGGGTTTCGTCTTTCCCGAAGATATCGAATTCAGTTCCACTTCTGATCATTCCGTACGGATTATTTGCCCTTGTAGATGGAATTGAGCGAAAATTAGCATCGCCAGTAGCTTCGCCTCTCCCAGTAACTCGAATCTCACCAGGATAGAGATCAGCATTTTGTTCAGCTTGTGACACGGCTACAACTTCTGAGTTATCTTGTGCAGATGCAATGAGATCGAGACTTGGATCTCCATTTGCTCCAGGCATGATATCGTTTCGATTAGTTCCAGCTTCAACATCGCGAGGATTGGACATGCTTGCCAACAAAGCAACACCTGTAGCAACTTTCAGGGCGTTTTTCCCTACTTTTTTCAATTGATCCATGAATTTGGGTTCCATATCTTTATTCATCATATACTTTCTTTCCTTTTTTCCAACTACCTCAATTGTAAAACTCATAGCAGTTTACTATGAGCCTTCGCACAGGTTAAAAAAATAACCGCCTGAGCGGTTTAGACAAGAGCAAGTTTACCGGTAAATACCTTAGGTACTCTATGGTAAATTAGCTTCTTTTGCCTCATTAAATCTATACTATACACCTGTTTGTCAAGATCCACAATGTACAGCCTTGTTCTTTTCCACACATAAGGCGAAGAGTGCAAAGTCAAGGATCCCCTGTTTTACTCCGGCTACACGGATAATCTCATGAGGGGAAAGAAATGGCCCAAGTAGAGGTGGAGTATAAAGGCAAGTGAGTTAGATCTAACTCACTTGATTCTCAAGCTGAAGTGATTGCCGAAGTAGACGAAATCATTCAGCAATTTCAATCTATTCCATCTTCCTCATTACGTCCTACAGTACTCAGAAAGTTTGACTGGATCGTTAATTCTCAGTTAAAAAATAACGAACCAGAAGTTGTGGCTCCATATCCTTTTCTTCGGGAAGATATAGTTTTGCGGCACTTGCAAGTCTTCCTGGAATTGAGAAAGCTGCACCGGGATTCAGAAATAAAACATTATCTCGTATTTGGGCATGAAGGTAATGGGTGTGTCCATACACAACGATCTTTGTTTTTTTGGGCATATTTCTCTCTATTCTTTTCACAATCAGCTGAGAAGAAATATGTTTTTGTTGCAGAAACTTCCCCAAGAAATATCCTATATAGTCCCAGACACCGTGTGAAAGTCCGTGTGTCACATATATTATGTATCCGTTTTCATTCAGTGATGTAAAATCTGGAAGCGTGTACTGTTTCTTGTCATTTTTCTTGTTCCCCATGACTGCGACGACGGGAGCAATTTGTTTGAGTTTTTCGAACTCTTCAGGATCTCCAATATCTCCCGCATGTACGATCAAAGAAACATCAGAAAGAAAATCACTCATCTCCGAAGTAAATTTATGGTATTTTGAGAAATGCGTATCAGAAATGACACCGATTATTTTCATGTATTTATCATATCATTCTGACATCGTAAATCGGTTTCTTTTGCTTCATTAAATCTGCACGAGACACCTATATCAAGTTTTTCAACATCCTTGATCTTTACCTTTTTTTTGCATATTCCTGCAACCAGATAACAATGTCCTTCCCCTTCAGTCCCTCATTATCGATGGCTATACAAAATCGCACGATTTCATCCTGTGGAGCAATGATTTTGTAGCCGTTTAATTGGAGAAAACCCTTGGTTGTCTGATATGCCGTGCGCTTGTTCGCATCCAAAAACGCATGATTCATAACGAGGGAATGCAAGAGCGCAGAAGCTTTGTCAAAAAGAGTGGGATACAGATCTTGGCCAGCAAAAGTTGCCTTGCACCTTTCGAGGGCTGAATGCAAGAGCGTAAAGTCTCGAATTCCCTGTTTTCCCCCGGCTTTGGCAATGATGCGCTCATGGAGGTACAAGACATGTTCCAGGTCGAGAATGTCGTAGTTGGTCATAGATTCGCAAGAGCTTTCATACTTTCGGAGTCTTCATCCAAGCTTTTCTCTACCCATTCACGAAACTCTTGAGGTAGCTTTGATTCCAATACTGCTGATTTCTCTGCTTTAGAGAGTTTTTCGCCAGATTTTGAAGCACCCAGATTTCGAGCGCTCACAAAACTCACACGGCCGGTTTCCTTATCAAGCTCCATGACTACAGGAGATCGACCTTCATCGAAAAATCGATCCACAAAAGCTCGATCAATGGTTATTGCAAAGCTATTTCCAGCTTTAATGAATTTCTTGTTTTGAATCACAGTGTCTGCCATAATCCTCCCTGTTATTACATAATGTTATAACATTAAAATGGCTGTGTCAACAGTCGGATAATGGCTATTCCTTGGCCAAGGAGAGTTTAAAAATCTGCTTTAGTTCTTTGCTGCCACTTTCCTGGGAATATCTCTTGAATTTGAAAGAAATGGATAGGTACAAAAAAGCAGACACAGCGCCACCCCATGGATGAGCGAAAAACCATCTCCTACAGATCCTTCTCTAGAGCAGGCGTAATCAAAGGAACATACTGTACCCAAGAAAACACTCATACACACAATGATGATCTCTGAAACGAAAGCCAGATAGAGGGCTGATTTTTCTGTGCCTATTTTCTGCTCATATATTTTATGGATCACGACAAGACCAATCCAATACGGAACACAGATAAGAAAACCCACGATATACAGAAAAAACAGCAGCAGCAGTGAAAGAAATGGAGACCACCATGTCCGCATCTCTGCAGATGTCATGCTCGCTGGAACAAACCATGGTCCAAAGGAAAAAAACAGAGCAAAAATAACCGGTAGTAACCAGAGGAGAACAGTAATAGATCGAATGCTGCGAATTTTTTTCATATGTTGAATGTAGGCTGCAGTGCACCTTCACCCTAGTGGATTGGGAAAATATGGATCAAAAACTGTAGATATAGAAAGACCATCGCGATATGAAAGAAAAGTTGAAGCACTGACCAGATAAGTGTAAACATCGTCACTCTAAACCAGGTTGGAAAATGTTTCTTCAGTATGGTGAAGAAAAGGATAATTGGTATATCGAAAATAGGTATCAACAAGATCACGCCAAAGACAATGAAGCCCAGAAATTGAAAGAAGTCTCTCCAGCTACTAAACGAAGATTGTGAAAACAAAAGGAAAATGAATCCTTCAACTAGCAGTATCTTTAGCACATAGATACAAATACAGAGTTTGACGTACTGCTTGTCTATTTCTCTTGACCAGATGGTGTGACTAAAGGAAGTTAACCCCATTACCTATAATAGTCGGGGAAAAGCTGAAGAATCATTCATTTTGAACAATGCTTTTGGAAATTTTACCACTAAAAATCATATCTAAAGTGGAAAAGAAAACTGTCTTAAATGCAGAATTAAAGTTGAAGGTTCAGGACGGAGGACCAAAACCAATCACAGCTGAGATCAATATAAAGAAGGCAAAACTAAGAGATGTGACAACAAACCCATCGAAGAAACTGTACAATATTATTTTAATAGAACTTCTATCCTCATTATTCTGTGTCACGGCTCGAACAACTATGGAAGTTATAACATTGATTGCTATCCAGCCTAAAAGGTGTCTGAAAGTAAAAGCCAAAAAGAACCAAAGAGCGAAGAGTAAGTTGTTATACTGAGGATCTGCCGATGGTGTTAGAAGGAACCAGACAAAAAAGACAAGCATGCAAAATGAAACAGATACCACTGAACGTGGGACGGAAGTTGATATGGGAATTTTTTTCATATCAATAGCAATTATACATGAAGAAATGAAAAAGGGAGCATTTTCATGCTCCCTTCCATTGCATTACTGAAGACAGAAATCCTCCTTTAGCTAGAAAAGGTTTTTGGCTTGCGCAGCGGTTTCCACAATGCCAGGTGTGACAGATGCCTGACTACCAACAATTTCACTTACATATCTGCCTGTATCTCGTTGAGTACGATCATCATCAAAATCACCCATCCAGCCCAAAGAGTTCTCGTTTCTGGCTTGATCGATATCGGCGATCATATCTTCTGCCAATTGTGACATATACCTCTGGGCAAAGAACCCGAACACAATGTTGCCTAAGCCAGACATGTCCATGACATTGTATTTCCCCACTTCATAATGGACTGTCATGCATCCACTATCTTTTGTGAGAATACCCTCAAGATAGTGTCTAAAATGCTCGAGTCCACCGCTATTTACAGAGAAGTAATTCCAAATTCCACTAGCCGTACTGCTTTTGTACCAGTACGAGAAACGTGATAGTTCATTTGCTACCACTTCAGACCCGTTTACGATCGCACACGTCCGTGTGTTCAGCACAATGTGGTAGGTATGACCCCATGGCTGGTAAGTAAGGTCGAACGTTTTTGTTTCTGGCTGTACAGGTGGCTGACTTGGTGTCGTATATGGCTCCAAATAGTACACATTGCTCTGGCCTTCTGAAGCCAAACCGAGGATCGTACCCGAACTGATAAACCACCAGTTCATAGATTGAGCACATACTGGGCCGTTTACCACGTTGACGACACTTCCAACAGGGAGTGTCCCGACAAGCTCATTGGCAATGCTGCCATTGAGGTTCTGCTTATGCACGTTCAGGCTAACTGTTGTGCGTGCCTGGCCGTTCTTCTGAAGTCTAGCTGCCATCGGCGGCGGACATCCATTCGGGCCAGGTTGAATCGGTGGAACTGCTGTCGGCTGTACCACAGGCACAGCCGTGGGAGGATTCGGTGGGACACCATTTGGCTGATCAACGCGAGCGTTGGGGTCTTGTACACACTTCCAGCCACCGAGTTCATCGGCGCTGTTGAGAAATGCGTACCATCCGTTTCCATACACCTCATAACAAGCTTTCTCCCACAGTCCCTTATCTAAGTACAGAACTTCCTGTCCACGTATACAACGAATTGTGTACGCAACGTCTGCACCCGAGTCACTGTGTTGTGAGCCATTATATGACCAGTGAATGCACAATTTGTTTGTGTCTATCCCACCATCTGCTGTTTTAGCATCCGGATAGTAACCGCCTGAGGGTGCAATATAGGCATTGGGATCCTGAACACAACGCCATCCGGTGATGTCATCGGCGCTTGAAAGTGTCGGATAGTATCCGACGCCCCAAACATCTTCACAAACCTGCGCCCAAACGAAATTCCACACATCCTGGTTGCGGACACAACGAAAAGTATGGGCACTGTTACTATTATCACTATGTTGCGACGTATCGAAGCCAATATCTTGACAGTAAATAATGGTTTGAACACCATTATTCCCAAATCCTCCCAACTGAGCGTTGGGATATTTGGGGCCTACTGGCGCGAGTGTTGGCACAACAGTTGGTTCTACCGACACAGGTTGCACCACCGTCGGTTCAATCGCAGGTGGTACGTTAGTCGGAGGAATAGCTGTGGCCGCGTCCCCTGAGGTAACACGATCCTCTGTGTAGAGGATCCATCCACTGCCATCGCTCCAGCCAATCTGTACCCAATCGCCGTACACACCCAGGTAGGTAAAATACATACCTTGACGGGCTTTGGCGATCAACTGATCAGACTTTCCCGGCCCGGAACGAACATTCGTGACTTCGATTTCAATCCGTACCCAATCAATCGTTGGCTGTGCGTCATATCCTACATAAGGAACAGTTGGTTCCTCTGTGGGTTCCAGGGTCGCGCCATCCACCAAAGTGGGGACGACTTCTGGAAATTCTGACGTGGGCAGATTTGGATCGAGGGTTGGTTGTACAACATCTGGATCAAGAGTCGGCTGACTATTATCGGGGCCTGGCGGAATATCTGTCGGGATAACTGGATTACCTACAGGGACACTGTTCCCCGAGCTGCTCCAGCCACTAAAACTGCCATTTTCATAATGGAATGAGGCAAAAGCCTGATTTCCAGTGCCGTCGGTAAACGTGTACTGGGTATCACCCCAGTCAGTCATAACGACAACCCAACCAAAGTTACCATTTCCGTCAGTGTTTCCCAAGTTATAGGAATCACCAGCGGAAGCTGATCCACTGCCATCACATTGCTGTGAATTACGATGGACATCTACTCGGATAGGGCTATTAGCAGCCAGACCATGAACTCGGTAAGTCATTTGCGAATTGCACGAGTTTTCCCAGACATAGATATCGTTTGGTTGATCGACACCGGGATTATTCTGTGCGAACACAGATTGCTTCGATCCAATGGCCAGACCGGCCAGGATCACGACAAGACACAACACGAACCATCGACGTAACACTTCTCTATACTCCTTGAGTAAATCCGGATGAGTCACACCTAGCAGAACTCGTATTTGAGCTCACTATTCCAGGTGGAAGTCTATACACCTAATCTTGGATATACACACTTCCACCTGGAAATTTCTCTGTCTTCACATGTAAAAGAACTGTGCATCTTCACATTCTTCAAAAAATCCCGTGATGGGAAGGAGAAAAATATGAGAAAACACGAGGGAACATTTTATCCTATATTTATAGAATAAACAATTATGGGATTAAGGAGCCACTTCAGTCCAATTAAATTTGGACGTTTTCATTCGATCTGGAGTACTTGTCATAAAGTCGGGTCGATAGATAAAAAGTGAAGCTGCATATTTGTTGTTGTCCAAACCTGCTCCCCCTCTGTTAAAGTCACGGTCAATTTTGATCCCGTTGCAGGCAGCAAATGTACCCTCACCGATAAATTTCTTTTCTGTTCCTCCACTTCCCACTCCCAAAACTCTAATTGAACCATTGGTAATATAAATACCTTGGACTTGCCCATCTTTCGTACTCGCATGATCACTGGTTCCCACAGAAGGATCAATATCTATAGTCCCTGAAACGATGAACGCCAGGAATCCATTGGGTGCCACCGTTACGGTGTTGGCTATCTTTAGATTTCCTCTCACAAATACGACGATCGATTCCGTTGAACCAACCGTCCAGGGAGTAGAAATCGTTAATGGCGTATTTCCCTCATAGTAGAAAGCCGACTTCCCGTCATTTGGTGCTGTTGTTGGCTTTCTGGCATCTAATGGATTTAAGAAATCAGTTGAGGAGGGACTCAGTCCCAGACTATAGAGGCGATAGAAATAATCATAATTTTCTGAACATACCAGTGAGGTAGGCAGACGCACAGAGCGAGTATTAGGGAACTTCGCGACTTCACCAGCTCCTAAATCGACACTCGAATTCCTGTTGGTAATCAATGATCCAAGCGTGCGAGTATCAGTTCCGATCGGAACAGACAGAAATGGAGAACAGAAGGGCTCAACACAAGGGGTAGCGACCTTGTCACTAAACGACAATCCACTCCGACTTTGTGCCGCGACCTCACCTCCTACGGTTTGATACCAAGCACTTCCAATTGGACTAATATAGAATTTCAGATTTTGCGTCGTGGGAGCACTTTTACCACAATATTCACAACCTGACGGACAGGTACAGACGATGTTGCTGTTTGAAGGAGTGTATTTGACACAATACTCTCCGGCTGCGGTCGGAAGGTTGGAGATCGTATAGGTACCGGCACTGTTAATTGTGCCAAGATAACTTTTTCCCGATAAATCAGTGGCACCAATAGATCCATTACTCACTTTGGCTCCGCTACTGGGTGAATTACAGTACGTATCTGTAAACCCGATCGGTTGTGGTGGCTGTCCTCCAGTTAATGAAGGATCTGTCTCAATGGTAGAGGAAATTGAAACTTTTGGAGCCGGGGTTGGACTCGGACTGGGTGTTGGACTTGGGTTCGGAGTGGGACTTGCGGGTGTACCTGGAGGAGTAATGATTATCTTATAATCTCGACTACACTTCACTGTTCCACGGGCACAATCGCCGTTTGGACAATTATAGATTCCCTTTGCCCGAACGATATAGTCTCCTGGCTCGATTGGAATTGTTGTTTTTAAGGGAATAACAGACGTGTAATAGTATCCCGGTGCAACCCGGGTTGGAGAATACGGAGGGTACATGCGAAAGTTTGTTGGTGCGACCGCGGTTGTAGAAATAAGTGTGTATGAAACCAACTGTGGTAAACCACTTGCACCTAAGGGGAAACCAACAACGTGCCCTTTAGTATCGGAAGGAAAAACAAATGGGCCGGCTTCATAAAATTGACACGTATTTGTTTGCCCACCTCCACTACCACCACAAGCGTTGGAGTACGGACGTCCGCCACCACAGGGTGAACAATTTGCATTCGTTCCGCATGAGTCCCCGGCATTTTTAGTTTCTTTTGATCCACACGCATCACAGTGCAGTCCATAGTCCTGAGGAGGGATGGTGCCGGTTTTATCACAGCACGTATATCCAGCGGCCACTTTCTGAGTGGACTGCACAAATGCAGCACAGAAAAACAAAGTAGGAATCAAAAATAAAAAGAGACGGCGCATACGGTTTTAGTATGCCGAAGGAAGTGAAAAACTGCAACAAGAAGTCTTAACCTAAAAAAAGATATTCGCTACATCTTTAATGGTGATCAAAATCAATAAAGAAATCAGTAACACAAAACCCACGGTGTTGAGCATATTTGATAATTCTGTCCAACGTTTACCTTTTAAGAATTTCTCCAGGATTAAAAGAACGGCTCGTCCACCATCTAAAGCTGGAATCGGTAACATATTCATAATTCCTAAATTGATCGATAACAGAGCCGCAAAATTAAACATGAGAGGTGGGTTGGAAAACAGATTCTGCTTCTGAACTTCGCGAGCAATTCCAACTGGACCAGCAACTCCTTGTGGAACTTTCCCCTCTCCAATAGTTTTCCCGATATCTCCTAGGGACTTTAAAATCGTGACTCCAAATTCAACTCCCTTTTGAAAACCAATAAACGGTAACTGCCAAAGCGGATACTTCTTTGCGATCATTTGCGGTTCAAACTCAATTCCCAGTGCTCCCTGTCCATCTGGAGTCTCTTCCGTCTTGCGGATATGAACTGACACCATTTTTTCTTCTTTCTCCCGTATCACTTTCAAAGTTATGTCCTCTCCCTTGTGTGCTCCAACGAAATCAATAATTTGCTCATTTGTATCCGTGGTTGTGAACGAACCTGACTCGGGAGTCTTGATTCCAGTAATTTGGTCACCAGTTACCAGTCCCACTTGTTGTGCAGGACTATCAGCCACTACAGCTTTCAAAACGGGAACGGCGTGAATTTCTGTGGGGACACCATACATTGAGAACAATCCAGTCAAAACGATAACTCCAAACAGGAAGTTAACGAGTGGACCGGCAACCACGATTGCCAACTTTTGTAGCAATGGGCGCTGATAGAAAGGATATTCTGCATGTGGTTTGATTTTTGTGGCTTTGGCATGGATCTCTTCTTCTCCATTCTCACCCTCCATACGGACGAAGCCTCCAAGAAACAGCCAGTTGATGGTAAATGGGGTTCCTCTCCAATGGAATAGAGTGAAGGCTTTGGGAGGCAAACCAATGCCAAATTCTTCAATATGAACTTTACAAAAGCGCGCCACAAAAAAATGTCCCAATTCATGAATCAGAATCAGAAACGTTAACAACAAGATAAATAACAAAATCGTCATAGTTCGCTTAATTCTTTTTCCTTCGTCTTTTCCATATCTTCAATTTTCGTCGTGTACTCTTCAGTTACTTTCTGCATATCCTCTAAATCTTTTTTGATCGCATCTTCACTGATCCCAGGTTGACCTTTTTGATTGTCAATCTGCTTTTTGTACTTAATACGAATATCACGCAACATTTCCAGCGCGGCATTTTTCTTTTGGCCTACCAGTTTGATTAGTTCTTGGCGACGTTCTCCAGTCAAAGCCGGAATGCTTAAGCGGATTTGCTCTCCATCGACAACTGGCTGGATATGCAAATCAGAAATGGTGATCGCTTTCTCAATGTCTTTGATAACTGATTTGTCCCAAGGTTTAATTACAATCGATGAGGTATCAGGAGCACTGATGCTCGCAAGTTCCAATAACTTCATTTTCCCGCCGTATGCTTCCACTTCAAGATTTTCAACCAATGATGGACGAGCCCGTCCTGTACGGATCGTGGAGAGATCAGAAGCAAAAACGTCCAAAAGTTTTTGTCCGTCGGTTTTCATGGGAGAGAGATTAAACATAGTGATCTATTTTATCATTAAAACTGTCTTCTTGTGTTACTATACCTCTTATGAGAATGATTAGAACCTACTGGAAAGTATTGTCTGCCAGTGTCAGCAATCCCGATTACTACCTTGAGCTTTACAGTAGTACATTCTGGTTTTCCTTCAAATTCTTTTTGGTCACTCTTACGATCCTTAGTATTGCCAGTGGTCTCTGGTGGCGATTGTATTCATTCCCCTTGCTCATTGATTCTTTGCATGCAGCTGGCAGTGAGATTCGTGACCAAATCCCTGATAGTTTCCGATTAACATATGCAGATGGAACTGTGAAGACCGAAGGAATATCACTTCCATTTAATCTTCAGAACCCCAAAGTAGTTGACGACTTCAATTTTCCAAAAAACTTGGCAACAGTGACCAATGATTCTGAAGCCTCGACCAGTTTTTTCACTTTCACCCCCAAGAAAGTTTTTTTGCGATCGGTAGACAATCAAGTTGATTCACTCTCCTATACAGACATTACTGAAGTAAAAACGGCGACCATTACCAAGCAGACACTCACGGATTTCATGCAAACTGGAATTCACTTTATCGAAGTCAATAGTACTCCTCTGTCGATACTGTTCGGAATCATACTTTTTGTTTCCGCGCTGATTGGCGGCCTTATTACCATCGCCTTGTATTCCATTATTCTACAAAGTATTGCTTGGTTGTTCTCTCTGCGTTTCTCCTATTCATATATGTTTCGCTGGGGCTTACATTTATATCCAATCGCTCTCGGTATTGATACCATTTCAAATATTCTCGCTCCACACGCGAACATTCCCTTGGTCAGTATGGTGTACTTGATTCTTGGTGTTGTGATTATTTGGCGAGCTAAAACCAAACTAAAAATTCGAGAAAAAATAGGGTAAAATACCTCATATATATGAACCCTAATCTTGATGAACTGTACGCCAACCTCATGGCTGTCTATAAAAAAGAGACAGACCAAGATTTTCCCACGAATAAAATTCGTTTCTTCATGGATTTTCTGTGGAATGCCATGCTCAGTAAGCCACTGACCGAAGAACAAAAAAATTCATTAAAGCAGTTAATTGATTTGCTCAATTCCCTTGATGACCATAAGCTCTCACCTACACGTGACATGATTACCAGTCTCGGGGGTCAATTAAACCCGCTGTTGCAAAGCTTTCCTTCATTAGGACATACATTTACTTTTGTCGTCACAACTCTGATTCCAGCGTATCAGCGATACTTAACCAGTCTTGAGTCACAAGTTAAAGAATCCCATGCATTCACCAAGGATGAAGTTTTGCTGTATTACGATATGACGCTGGTCGATCATGCGGTGCTTTCGCATTTGTTTGAATCTGAAACTCAATTAAATCTCTTAGAGGTTATCACTTCAATCAAAACCGTCATTATTGCCAATGCTCTCACGCATGATTATTTACAAGATGCGATGAATCGATCAATCTCCCTGTTCACCTTTTTACAGCGTGGAGGATTAGCAAAAGACCACTGTTTGAGCTTCTATGAAGAACTGATTGCAGATATTTTGACAACTCAAAAGGCATCTGTCTCTAACGATGCAGCAATTAAAGCCGTGGAATTTTTATGTGGAAAACTCCAAGAACTCGCTCGGAATGCTGTGGTGCCACCTGAAGAAGTCCCTGCTCCTGAAGCAGGATCAGATTCTTCGGCAGTTGCAGCTGCACTTGATGTTCCTCAGGCACCATCAATTACACCAGTGACAGAAACTCCGTCAGCACCCTCAGTGCCACAAGTAACGGAGGTCCTTCCCACTCCACCTACTTCACCGACAACTACGTCTTAATGCTAAAATGATCATATGGATTTGGATATAGTACAAAAATTACAGGATTTGCAGAGTCAAGCAGTCGCTCACATGACTGCTGCCAAGACCAAAAATGAAATGGTCGCGCTCGTTGCGCAATACACAGGGAAAAATAGCCTGTTGTTTGAGGCTGGAGCGCTTTTAAAAACCGCACTCCCCGAACAGAAAAGAGTACTGGGACAAGCAATCAATACGTTCAGGACTGCTATCAATGCCGCTGCTGAAAATGCCACAGTCGGAACAGATGATGGAACTAATATTGTTCGTGATCCCATCCGTGATGATTCCACACTTCCTGGAGAACGACCTCCAATTGGACATTTGCATCCGACAACCATGGTCATTCGAAAAATAAACTCGTTTTTCCGATACATGGGATACAGTGTCTATGAAGGGCCAGAGATTGAAAGCAATGAATTTAACTTTGAAAAGTTAAACCTTCCTAAAGATCATCCTGCTCGTGAGCTTGCCGATACCTTTTACATCCGTGATCCTGAAGTACTGCTGCGAACGCACACCTCTTCTGTCGAAACCAGAGCCATGAGTACCGAATCTTTGCCGTTACGGATAGTGGTTCCAGGAAAGGTATATAGAAATGAAAATTCCAATACTACCAACACCTCTATGTTCCACCAGTATGAAGGATTGCTGGTAGATAAAGGTGTCCGAATGTCAGATCTAAAAGGAACACTCAATCGATTTGTACGTTTCTTGTATGGTGACGATGTCAAAACCCGATTTCGCTGTAAGTATTATCCCCAAGTTGAACCAGGCGCAGGAATGGATATCCAATGTTCTTTCTGTGGTGGGACAGGTTGTAGTGTCTGTAAATACCGTGGCTGGATTGAAGTCTTAGGCTGTGGCATGGTGCACCCGAATGTTCTCAACGCCTGTGGAATTGATCCCACAGAATATTCAGGTTTTGCGTTCGGCATGGGTCTTGATCGTTTGGTAATGCTTACCTATGGGATCAACGATATTCGTAAACTCTACAATGGTGAACTATTCTATGAGGACACTGTATGAAGGTACCAATCAAGTGGTTAGCTGAGTACGTTTCGCTTCCTGACTCTGTCACCGATTTGACAACTCGTTTAACAGCGATCGGTCATATGCAAGATCACCAACCCGAGACAATCGGAGATGACACTGTCTTGGATCTTGAAGTCAGACAAAACCGCTCGGATTGTTTGTCCATCCTCGGTGTGGCTCGTGAAGTCTCCGCCAGTATGGACCAACCACTCACTGATCCCAGTATCACTACCCCTCCTCTTCCGGAAACGACAACCCCATCAATGATTACCATCGCTGATCCTTTGATGTGCTATCGCTTCGAAGCACTCGTCATCGACAACGTCACTGTAGCTCCTTCGCCAACCTGGCTTGCAGAAAAAGTGGAGCATTACGGAATGAAGTCGATTAACAACGTCGTCGACATCACTAATTTCGTGATGATTGAGTTAGGAGAACCATTACATGCGTTTGATAAAGTCAAAGTCGCAGATAGTTTGACAATCAGAGCGGCAACAAATGGAGAAAAATTTGAAGTCTTAGGCGGAAAAACAATTTCTCTTTCCTCTTCCGATATCGTGGTTGCCAATGACTCAGATATTTTGGCGATGGGAGGAATCATTGGCGGCAAAAATTCTGGAATTACCGAAAGTACCACCAGTATTGTTTTGGAAGCTGCAACATATAACCAGGCGTATATCAGACGCTCAAGTATTAGGCATAGTTTACGTACTGAAGCCTCATTGCGACATGAAAAATTCTTGCATCCTGATCTGGCGCCGATTGCTCTGCGCCGTGCTGCCAGCCTCCTCAAAGAAGTGTGTGGTGGAACCATCTCTGCACATCATGATGAATATGTGACGATTGCAACTCCAGTTCATATCTCAATGTCTCTCACTCGTTTTCATGAGTTAACGGGAATCACAGTCGACACACAGAAGGCTCTTTCAATCCTGCAAAGCTTAGGAATTGAAGCATCATTAAAAAATGAAGATATCATTGAGACATCCATTCCGTATTTCCGTACGGATCTCCTCTGTGAAGAAGATGTAATCGAAGAAGTACTTCGCATCGTCGGGTACGATACTATTCCTGATACCCTGCCTCGCACCTCTCCTCCCGTGGAAATTACCTCACCTAGTGTGATCCTTGAAGAAAAGCTGCGCGATTTACTGGTAGATCTAGGTTTTGAAGAAGTGATCACTGAGCCATTAGTGAATGAAGAACATCCCAAACTTGATCCAGTTGTATTGCAAAACTCTTTAAACAGTGACAAGACGATGCTGAGAACCACTTTAGAAAACGGATTGTTTTCAGCCCTTTCCTATCAGAAAAAAACCAAACGGACCGATTTGTCGTTGTTTGAAGTGGGGAAAATCTATTTCAAAGAAAATGATTCATACACAGAACAAAAAGTTTTGGCGGGTGTTGTTACCGCAAAAACCGCCACCTATGCCAAAGTTAAAGGTATCGTCGAAGCCTTGTGTCTTAAAGCGGGAAGAAAACTTGACGATACGATTGCCAGTATCATTCGCCATGATACTCACACCTGGTATTTTCAAATCATGACAGAAAAACTGATGCAAAAGCCAGCCTTTGAGATCACGACCATCAAAACCGCACTTCCACAAATCGTCTATCAGGATATTTCCTTGTCTGTACCAAAAGCGATCCCCGTTGGACCGATTCTAGAAAAAGTGAGAAATTTCTCTCCATTGATTGTGAAAGCAGCTTTAGGCGAATATCCTATCGCTCTTCCAGACGAGAGAAAAAGTGTATTTTTGAAACTGCACTATCACAAAGCCGGAGAGCAATTGAACATTGAAGATGTCGAACCCATCAAAAATGGCATCATTGCCATGATTGAAACAGACTTCCAAGGAACACTTCGAAAATAGGAAAAGCGTATCCGTTAGATTGCTAAGCGAGAGATCTCTCGAACCACGATATTCTCTCCAACTTTACCAGCGGTTTCTTTGACTAAATCGTTAATCGATTTTTTAGCGTCACGAATATAGGGTTGTTCTAACAGTTCAGCTACTGATTCGGGACTCATACTCGCAACTTGCATCGCCACTTCGCGAGCTAAGGTCTTGAAATCTTCGGTACGAGCCACAAAATCAGTCTCACAGGTAAGAGAAACCATAGCCGCCACTTTTCCTGTGGTGTGAACATAGGAACCAACGTATCCTTCTTTGGCTTCGCGGTCAGCTTTTTTCTCTGCAGTCTTAATCGCTTTCTCGCGAATCCAAATAAGAGCTTTTTCTACATCGCCATTGGTCTCTTCGATTGCTCGACGCACGTCCATAACGCCAGCGCCAGTTTCTTCTCGAAGTTTTTTCAGTAATTCCATGTCAATTGCCATATGTTACTCCTTTTTTGCCTCTGGTTTTGCTTCTGGAGCTTTCTCTTCTTGAGATCTGCTCAGACTTTTTCCTTGTTTGTACGCTGCGGCCAAGGTAGAGATCAAGATCTTGATGGAACCGACGGCATCGTCGTTTCCTGGAACGGCAATTTTGACCAAATCTGGATCAGTGTTACTGTCAGCAATAGCCAATACTGGAACTTCTTTGATGTTAGCTTCTTTAATGGCCACGAGATCCGTATTGATATCAGCAATGACCAACATATCCGGAATACGTTTTAAGGTAGAAACTCCACCGAAGAATCGCTCGAGTTTGTTGATTTGTTTGTCAAATTTCACTTGTTCAAATTTGGTGTATTTGGAAAATTTACCCTCTTCTCGATCCTTCTTCATTTGATTGAGTTTCGAGATGGATTTACCGACTTGCTCCCAGTTAGTAATTAAACCAGCTGGCCAACGAGTAACGATAAACATCGCTCCAGCATCAATCGCGTGTTCACGAACGATCTCTTGAGCTTGACGTTTGGTTCCCACAAATACCACATTTTTGCCAAGTTTTCCGGCTTCGTACAACTCGACACAGGCAGCTTCAAGCTGGGTTGCAGTCTTTGCCAAATCGAAAATATGAACGCCATCGCGTTCAGTGTAGATAAATTGCCCCATTTTAGGGTTCCAACGACGAGCCTGGTGTCCAAAGTGACAGCCGGCCTCGAGTAGTGCTTCTAGATCAACAGAAAATGTAGGTTCTGCCATAATGATCTCCTTTATGCCTCCCCGTCTGCTATGTGGTTCAAGGAGATAGCTCCGTAGACGGGTGTGTTATTAATTACTTCGAGTATTATAGCACAGAACTTATTTTCCTTGCCTATCAGCCTCAAGTACATCAGCAAGCTCGTCATGAGAGATTATTTTAATCAATTGCTGGGCTTTTTCATGCAGAGCTTCATACCTTGGCTCGAGTTGTTCATCAGTTTCAGCATCGGTCGCATTCAGCAGGCCTTTGATAAATTGAGGAATCAGACTCAATGTCTTTGTAGATAACGTTCTAGCCCTATCCGTAAGAGCTTCCATTTGCTGTCGTGCAAGTGCGATACCTGCATCTTTACGGAACTGGGTCAGAGTTGGACATCTTTGTAGGAAATCGAGTAAAAATGCACTGCGACCGCTTTCTCCTACAACTAACATATTCCGATTTTGAAGGAAATTACGTTCAACTTCTTCCACCGTAATCCCACCCCCGTTGTAGATAGTTGCTAAGCTTTCGGCCCTTTCTCCTCGGGCGTTTTTCTCCAAAGCTGCTACAACCTTAAAGAACACTTCTGTTTCATCTCCAAATTTCGGACCGTCAACTAATATTGCATGTGTATGGTTAGGTTCAAGTAATTCGAGATCAGCAGGTTTTTGAGATGGTTCACCTCTCCAGATTTGAGGTCCTGGACAAATTCCGATTGCCTGAACATCTATACCTGCTGCAACTAATTTCTCTCGTACTTTCCCAGCAACTTGAATGTAGCCCGAGTCTGTTCCACCCGTAACCATTACTACATTTTTACCAGCTTTTTCTAATATTTGGACATGCTTTACTAGGCTGTCGATGAGTTTATCTTGTTCTCCACCAGGAGCCGTGTCCATTTCTCCGGCACCCCCGTTAAAAACGAGGACATAATTATATGGAGAAACTCTCGTCTCTTTATCTATCAGTCCCAGTTCAGCTAACTGGTCTTGAACAGCTGATAAGTCAGCATCTTTCGAAATCTCACGTATCTTTATCGTTTCTTCCGATTGATTTTCTTTCTTTGCAACTGCTTCCTCTGGTATTCCACTGGGAATATCTGTCATACCATCTCCTTTTTTACTGTCTTGTAATAAGTCTGTCTGTTTTTTTTGATCTTTTTCTAGCATTCTTAATCGCGCTGTCATAGCTTGATCGACCTCCAACGGCTTTCTATTCTCATCTGGGGTTGTAATTATTTGAGGTCCTTCTGACATAGATATATCTCCAAATTCCCTTAATACTCGATCAATTTCATTGTACTCTACTCCAAGCTCTTCTCTTTTGCCACTACTTTCAATTGCTATCTTTGCTTCAACCAACACATTTTGAATTGAGCCAACGATTCGATCAATTGTTTCAGGTCGAACCGTAATACCATATTCTCCTAAGGCAAAGAGGGTCTCTTTGACGGAATGCTCTGCATACAGTCCCCACAAAGGTCTGAACATTTTCCCTTTACTCCAATCAAATGATCCTTGAATGGGAAGCTTGATGTGACGACGGAACAAGTTCACATATCTGTCTTTAAACTTCTCTTGATCAACGATCACAAACTCACCTTCCTTGGTAATATCAGTTGCTCTCCCGAAGAGATCGATCAAATGAAAAAGCATCCTCCCCCGTTCAATCGCAATTGGATCATCAATGTTCGTTCCCATTTCTTGTTTAAAGGATTGGGTAAAAGCAGCGAATTCTTCCTCGCGGTACACATCTTCATGTTTTCCTACGATACCGGCCAGAAATCGAACGTCTTCTGTAGTAAGGATCTGTTCATCTCCTTGTCCCAAGGCAACGATTCTCTTCCCTACTGCGATTTTTTCAAAAATTTCAGCCATCACGTGTTCGTGGTCGGCTTCAATTTGAGCATTCGGGGATCCTAAAAGTTTTATCACATCATGAAGTGGAGCTGCTGCTTCTGAAAGAAGGAGCATTTGTCGGTTGGAGAGCACACTAACATGAAGTTCACGAAACCTGGCAGACATATCTCGAGCTGCTGCTGCGGTTTCTTGCAAATGCGCCAGTAACCCCCCATTTTCATTGGCAATGAGCTCAATAAAGACTTTATCTCCCTCATCGTCAAGTACATCAAGCTGGATCTGTATACACAGTCCAGTAAGGGCTTCAACAAAATCTTCGCTAACAGGAATTTGCGCTCCTTCCATGCGAAGCCGTTTAATATTCTTTCCCATTTGTCGGCGTGCCTCCACATTTGGAAAAATAGTTTTTCCTTTTGTGGTGGTACTGGATCGCAAAAGCGTCTGTATGCGTTCTTCTTCTGCTGGAGAATAGCTCGTATCTCCATATGTTAGGTGATAGAAAAGTTCCCATTTCGCTTGATGTATTAACTTCGAAGAGGCATCAACTTCTGCAACCATGTCTACTCCCGGCGTTTCTTTTATTGTCATATAGTATAGGCTTTCTTTACTTCAATGAAGTTGGATACTGCATGTTTTTAGCTAACCAAGCCACAGTAGAGAATTGAACTCCAAGGGAAAGCAGTCTCGCGTTTTGTAACTGCTCTAAGCTCAATGGTTCTACACAGGTAGGATTAACACCGAGCCAATACCGTTTATCGATCCCTAAAGCTTCCAGCTCTGACTCTGTTGTGTCATGAATTCCGGCTGGAACGGCGAGCGGTAAAGCCGCATCTACCAACAGCACAGTCTTCTGTCCTCTTATGGCAGAGATTTTAGCTTCCTCTGCATCGCAGATATTCTCACACATACCGGCAATGAACTTTTTGGTACGACCATCGGCTATTTGGTCTTCTGTATATCCGGTACTCTCACCGGTTGTTAATTGACTTAAAGCCCACTGCTCTGAGACCATTCCGGCACCCGGAGAAATGGTGTCTCCTTTTGCTGGCATGTCTTTTTTGGCTGGATGATATCGAAGTTCATTAATAATCGCAGAGTCCATGGTAAAAGCGTTTCCATGTTCCATTGTGTAGGTCTTCATGGTTTGAGCCAAATCCAGTAATCGTTTGAAATCAGAGAGATCGAATCGTTGTGTCGCTATTTGATCTTCATCCCAATTGTCTAGATCTGCACGAGTAATGGTTTGAAACTGCATAGAACTTGCGTTTCTATATGAACTCGCCCAAGAGGGATTCCCTGGATGGTGAGCGTCTCTGGGCAAAATGGTCTGTACCAGACGAGTGGTTTTGGTACTCTCATTTGCTCGTGCAACCAAATTCAAAAGAAGGACACAGTGACGAATCGCATCTTCCATACCTGGATGTAACTTTGACATATCTTCAGGATCAAAGACAAAAAGACCGCCATCTTGATGGCAAAAAGCATTGATCATATCTGCGATGTACACAACTGCATTCTTAGGATCAATCACACCTGGATCTATTTGAGGAATTTTCAAGGTATCGAATCGCCGATTCGGATTCTGATCTCCGTATACCAATACTTCTTGTTCCAAACTTCCCATAGCTCTCCTTTTACCTGTTGGACTGGTATTTGCCTACAAAAAAAACCAGCCCGAAAGTATTCCTTTCTCTGGCCGGTCGTAATTACGGATATCTATTTTCCATTTGCCACGTTGTATACATGATATCCGTCAAGGCGTTGTTGAGATACACAAATAATACGATACTCGAGACACTTTGTCAAGGTTTCTTGGCTCGATCTGATATACTATGTCCATATGGCCTCTGGAATATTTGAGCGATTTCGCCGCTCGGACGAAGAGAAACAGACAAAAGAACGATACACTGAACGAAAAAAGAAACGACGATCTGAACATACCTCGCCAGAACGGCAAAACACTTTCCTTCCCCAAAGAGAGAATTTTCCTTTTATCTCCAATCCCAATATTCACGAACTCGATGGACTAAAACCAGGGTCCCCCGAATGGAATACTAAGAGACAGGCAGAGGTTGAGTTCTTAGGCTCACGGATTGACGCTCTCCCATTAAGTGATTTTGATACTATGCGCGAGGATGAGATGGATCGTTTGAACTCATACTTTGATGCGTTTGCGGAAACTTTTGGGATAGACTTGCGAGCGGTGGCGCTGACCCGAACGCAGATTATGAAGACCATCTTGATGTCAACAATGATATGGATTCAGTCCATGTTCGAAGATGATGATCATTCAAAGATGAAAGATGACGAGTCCAAAGGAGCAGTCAGGACTTTCTTTGATAGTCGTATGCATGGGGGAAAATTCCAATTTAATGCCAATGGCACCCGTATTATTAAGGGTCTTAAAGTTATTTTCAGCGTACTTAAACGTGAGAGCAAAGATGAACAAGGAGAGTTTGAAGTGGATTATCCAGTGTATAGCATCCCTAGAGAAATCTGTAGTGCCCTGCATGACTGGAATCAGGCAAACTTCAAAGAGAAAGATTTAAGTGAAAATCCACTTATTAAACTCGGAACAGAAGTCGCTTCTCGTCGGGTTCATGACTGGCTTCACGCAGCAATTCTCTATGATACTCAGGCACTTACTTTAGCGTTCAAGGAATGGTCGGAAAATAGTTGGTTTGTGCCCCATCTTTTTGATGGTGAAGGAATGATCAACTATGAACTGCTTTCAAACCACATGCATTTTGAAGTGTATCAACAGATGTTTAAAAAAGACCCTGATTCCAAAAAATTTGCATTAGGACAAATCAAAGATTATATCGGTCAAGTAGAGTCATTCACTCAATGGCTTATAACAGAGAATGAAGTCTCCTCTGAAGATGCGAATCGATACGCAGATTATTTAATGAACATTGTGACCCGTGGAGTATTTGATTACATCAAATATGACGATCCTGAGTTACTCGCAGTAGTATCAGACTCCAAGCGCTTTATGGATGCACGGGAAAGTATTCTTGAGGACTTTGGAAAATATTTAGATGCAGTTTATTCCCTCCAAGATAAACTTATCCCTTTTCGCAAAGGAACAGATCAAAAGCTACCGATTCCGCAAATCTTGGAAGAGTACGTACGTGGTCTTCACACCGAAGCCAGTGCAGTCAGAGATCAAGCGCATATTGATCAACTGTGGAGAAACGAAAACGAAGATGCCATTCTTGCTAGGCTTCCACGAGAAATACAGGAAGAGCTTCGTAGGTCAGGACTGACATTGGCAGAATTTGACCCCAGACTTCTGCAAAAAATCGGAGACACGTGCGAAAAATTGCGCGAACACTATAGTCCGGAAATATACAAAACACTGGTACAACGAATAGAGGTCGATAAAGCTGGTCTCTTTTATTTAAAGCTTGATCGAAAAGACGTGTTTACCGTTCCTGAAGCGTCCCTTTCTGGTGTGCATGTGGAGATCGGAGGGATGCGTGAAGTAATTCAGCAGAAGCAATCACTTCTGGTTCAAGTTCCTTACGGTCACACAGAAGAGATTAAAATTTCAGTAAAGCGAATGAAAAATTTATTAAAGGATCAGATTGGTGCAACAGTAAAAGTAAAACCCGGTGATGTAATTTTAATTAATACCCAGAATGAAGCCCTTGCCAATGAATTGTTAGAGCGTTCATACGATAGCAAAACTCACACACTTAATATTGAAACCTTGTTGGTACTTGCCAACCAAAACGCCCAAAAAGGACTCGTGGAATTTGATGATGTGTATCCTGTCTCACCACAAAATGCGTCGCAGGTCTTTGGTTTAGAAGAAAAAGGCGTGATGCATTGTGAAGATGACCAATGTCTTATTGTCCCGGGCTTCTACAAGACTCTCCCAAACACTCGTGAGGCATCGGTAATTGATGGTCCAGTATCAATGGATGCGTATAATGACGAAAGTGGTGGACGCAACCGTATATTATCAGGGGTGCTCGTTAAAAATCATGTACAAAAAAGATCAGAAGATCTCGATATCTTTCCCGTTGACGGTAAAAGTTTTCGAACACTTTATCCAAGCTCGCAAAAGGCAAAATTGAATCACATGACAGTAAATGATACGTTCCTCCTCAGGAATGGAATTACAAAAGGAAGTCCGCATCCGCGAGCCGAATTTCAAGATGCTATGGAGGAATTGCTTGATAATCTGTCAGCCATTAATCTGGTTAAGTTACATGGGTTTAGAGGTAAACCGCAGCTCCTTACATTTGAAGAGTATTTCCGAGCGAGGCAAGGTGGTGAAGGAAAGAGAGGATCGAAATCCTTGCTAAATCGCATCAGACGAAAATAAGAAGATTATTTTTGAGCGAGCAGTACGATATTTTCCATCAGACTAATAACAGTCACCGGTCCTACCCCCCCTGGAACTGGCGTTAAGAACACTGCCTTCGGTTCAACTGAAGTGCGTTCAATATCACCTGCAGGAGATCCGACATCAATCACAATTGCCCCTTCTTTGACCATAGAGCCGGTGATCAGATCTTTCACCCCCACAGCTGAGATCAGAATATCTGAAGTATTCAGTATATTTTTCCCAAACTCTTGTCGTCCAATATTGTTTACGTTGTGGCCCAATCTGCGCAGAAGCTGGGTCAGCGGTTTTCCCACAATGTCGGAGCGACCCACGACCACAACATTCTTCTGTTTCCATTCTTCTGATGAAACTTCCATTTGCATTCGCGCTTCTTCTAAGATGGACAGACAGGCTTTGGCAGTTGCTGGCAATACATTGGTCGGAGAGATTTTATTTAAATTTGCTTGTGTCAAACAATCCACATCTTTGGTTGGATCAATCGCATTCGTCAATTGTTCCCACCAGGTAGAAAATTCGTTTACTTGTCGCCGTCTGGAACTGATCTCTTGTTCCCAGACCAGTTTTGATGGTTTTTGAATCATGATTCCAGAAAGATCAGCATCAACAGAGGCTTCTCTAATTGTCTGCACAATGAGACCCAGATCCTCGGTGAGAGAAAATTCTTCGGGTTCATAGGAGATGCCAACTCTATTGGCAGCTGCCATCTTCAGTTTGGTATATAACCTGCTCCCCTCGTCCTCATGAAAGGTAAAGGTTTTTACATGGAGATTCACTCCCAGTCTTTTCAGTTCTTGAACCTTTTGCGCCAAAACATGCTCTTTGTTTTCGGCATAGGCTTTTCCATTAAAAATTATGCATGACATAAGGCTGTTAATCTTTCAATATTTTCTTTATCCGGACCTGTCCCTTCCATTCCTGGAATTTCTAGAATAAGTGGTAAGCCTGAGAGTGTTTTATGGGTTAAAAATGCATGCATCGTTTCTTTCCCAATCATGCCATCGTACAAGTTTGCATGTCTGTCTCTGTGTGAGAGATATTCATCACGGCTATCATTAACATGCACAACTTTGAGTGAGTCTTTGAGGTCTAACTCTGCGATTTCGTCAAACAGATATTTCTCGCCATCCATGGGAACGAGTGAATATCCCGCTCCAAAGGCATGACAACTGTCCAAACACCATCCCACTCGTTTCCCTGCTTTCAGCTGATCAAGCATCCAACGAATCTCGCGTAAATCCGAACCAATCTTTCCTTTTTGTCCGGCGGCGTTTTCAATTAAAAAGACGGACTTGTCATCCGTGGTCGACAACAGCTTGGCAATTTCCTTAACGACTTGCTCTTTCACTGCGTCCCAGCCTTTGCCCATATGTGATCCTACATGCACGACGACCCCAACGGCACCAATCTTTGCACAAACCTCCATATCGACAGATAAACTGACATTACTTTTTGCCAACAATTCTGGTTTCTCAGAAGCAAGGTTAATTAAATATTGTGAATGAATGACTGTTTGAAGAATTCCGTTCTTTGGCCTCTCCACATTAAACAAATCAATTTTTTCCTGTGGCAGCTTGGTCTTTGACCAAATTTGGGGGCTGGCACAGAAAATCTGAATGACATTTGCACCAATATCTTTTCCACGCTTCGGGGCGGTAAAAATACCCCCTGAGGTACTGACATGGGCACCAAGTAGTAATTGGTCATTCATAGTTACTCCTTCTCATCTAGATCGATAGCTTTTGCTTTTGTTTTTCCAAGTACATCAATCAATTTCCCATTTTGGATAATCATCCACCCTTTGCTTAGGGCCAATTTAATCAAAGAATCCTTTATTTCTGGCGAAAGCAAAATACTTGTTTTTGACCGTTCTGGAGCGCTTTCTTTGCGTGGAGTCATAGTGCCTCTATTGGAAACTGGGAACACAACTTTTGCACTTTCGTTGCAACTGAAAGCAAGAATGGATCAGTGTTCATTCTTTGAGCAAAAGCTTTAACAAATTCGGCTCGTTGTTTTTTGTCTTCAGGTAACTTTTCATCTTTGATGTGATCCGAAATTGCTGTTATCCATTCTGCAATATGTTCCATTTGGACTTCTTTCATTCCACGAGTCGTGACAGCTGGCGTTCCAATCCGAACTCCCGAGGGATAGAAAGGACTGGTATCTTTTGGAACTGTATTAAAGTTAGCAACTAATCCCGCAGCATTCATGGCCTTGGCAACTAACACCCCGTGACCACTTCCTAGCGTTGAAAAATCCAAGACCAGTAAGTGATTTTCTGTCCCATTTCCGACTTGTGATATTCCCTTGCTTTGTAAAGAAGCAGCAAGAGCTTTCGCGTTGGCAACAATCTGTTTTCCGTAACGTTTAAAGCCTTCGGTATTGGCTTCTTCCAAAGCTATAGCGATCCCCGCTGTCGTGTTATTATGTGGGCCTCCCTGCATACCAGGTATAACAGCCATATCAATCTTTTTTACTAATTCTGGATCTTTTTTCAAACCAATTTCAGTTACCAAAATCATCGCTCCTCTTGGCCCCCGAAGGGTCTTATGGGTGGTCGTCATAATGACGTCAACGTATGGCACAGGTGACGGATGACTTCCCGCAATGATGAGTCCAACAATATGAGAAATATCCGCAACCAAATATGCACCAACTTCATCAGCAATTTCTTTGGCTTTCTTCCAGTCCAAGATAAAGGGATGGGCAGTGGTTCCTAAAATAATGACTTTTGGTTTGTGTTCTAGAGCCAGGGTTCGCATCTCTTCATAATTAATGCGAGCATCTGCCGTTAAGCCAAATTGAACTGAATTGTAAAATCTTCCAGAGAAGGTGACATTGGGATGTCCATGCGTTAAGTGTCCGCCCATGGATAGCTTTAAGCCCATGACGGTACTACCGGGAGCTGCCAATGCAAACAGAATTTCAGAGTTAGCTGGGCTTCCTGAATATGGTTGAACGTTCACATATGGAACACCAAAGAGTTTCTTGGCGCGTTCGACAGCCAAAGTTTCGATTTGGTCAATAACTTCGTTTCCTTCGTAATACCTGCGACCCGGATACCCTTCCGAATATTTATTGGAAAGCATTGATCCAACTGCTCCTCTGACTGCTTTGGAGGTATAGTTTTCCGAAGGGATCAGCATTAAGGTATCGCGTTGGCGTTTTTCTTCGGCTGCTATCAAATCAAAAATTTCATCACTCATATCTGATAGTCTACCATGTTACGCATGCGTTTGAGATATATCTGTTAGAATAGTACACCATTATGACAAACGAAGTTTTACACGGATCCATCATTAAAATTACATCTAATTTCCCGGGAGCAGGAGCGACAACCGCTAAACTGAATATTGCCAAGAATCCGCACTTTGCCGCTTTGTCAGCAGGAGATTTCCGCAGGGCGTTGGTTGTAGATTGGGAAAACTGGAAATCCCAAGACTGGACTTCGTTTCGCAACCAATATTTTATGCTGTGGGCAAAGGGAGGCATTCAGACAGTCCTTTCATATCTGACAGAAAAAGATCGGCTCTCTCAGACAGTAGAGAATAAAAAACTGACTGCTTTCAATGATAGGGCTGCGGAGGATTTTGCTCCCACATCCAATGACTGGAAGATCTGGGACTGGATGACCGATGCATACAGTATCTATCGTACTCGTATGCTGCTTGAAGCTGGATACTCTGTCGTTGGTGAAGGCGATTTGGTAATCGCAACCCAAGAAATAGATCAATTACAAGATGAGTCACAAAAATTAGATGAGGCCTACCCCACTATTTTGCATAGCACTTTTTGCTACATATTATCTGTTGATCGATTCAGTGGAACCAAGCGTGTTGAACAACGTGAGAAAGCTGCTGCACTGATAGCCGGACGAGAATATCATGCACTCACACTGATGGAACGATTAACCCAACTTGAAGATATCGTCGCTGACGATTACAGTCGCTATGCTCTTCTTTACTCTATTGTAGGTGCACCCTTAGATACTCTTCGATACAACCAAATGCATGCTCGGGCGATTGACGCCTCACAAGAAGAAAGTGTAATTAAGAGATCAATTGAAAATGATGTCAAAACAAGAGTAGAAAAATTGCGTCCCAATCATCCAGAACTTGTAGCTCATCTTTTAGGGCATCTTCAAGAGTAATGACTCTATAGATTCGTCGTTCTCTATTCCCACTCCATTGTGGCAGGTGGCTTGTTGGTAATATCGTAGACTACCCGAGAAATATCGGGAACTTCATTCACAATCCGTGAAGAAATTTTTGCCAAAACTGCATAGGGAAGATCAGCCCACTGATCAGTCATGACGTCGGTCGATTCATAGGCACGAACGGCAACAACCTCGGCAAATACCCGTCCATCCCCTTTCACCGCAGTACTATATGCGCCAGTTAAAACTGCAAAGCACTGAAACACTTTATGATAAAACCCTGCCGTCCGCATTTCTTCCATGACGATTTTGTCAGCAGCTTTTTCCTGACTCAATCTTTTTTCCGTGACTTCCCCTCTGATCCGAATTGCATATCCAGGACCGGGAAAAGGATGTAATGATACAAATTCCTCTGGTACAGATAACTTCCTGCCAATTTCTCGTACCTCGTCTTTATAAAATGCGCGCATCGGTTCTAACAGCTTTAACTTCATGTCTTTAGGAAGCCCTCCCACATTGTGATGCGATTTGATATGTGAAGCATGCTTACTGCCTTTTGATTCAATAACATCAGAATAGATTGTTCCTTGTCCTAAAAATTGCACATCAATATGTTTTTTGGCTTCCTCATCAAACAACTCTATATATAGTTTTCCAATCGTTTTACGTTTAACCTCTGGGTCCGTCACTCCTTTTAAAGCCTTCATAAACCGAGCTCGAGCTTCAATCACCACCAGAGTTGCTTTCACATGTACAGAAAACAATTTCTTCACAGCCTCTTGGGTGTGTTCACGCATTAGTCCGCTTTCGACATACACAGCGATTAACTGTTTCCCTATAGCTTTGGCAATCAAAGCCGCTGCTACCGTAGAATCCACCCCTCCCGACACTGCGCAAATGACTTTGGCATTACCAACGGTGTTTTTAATGTCTGTAATAATTGGTGCAGGATCGAGCACCAACGGATTTAAGGCTTCGCCACAAATAGTTACCGCAAAGTGCCGCAGCAGTTCTTTGCCTTGTTCGCTATGATGCGCTTCAGGATGGAACAAAATTCCATACAGTCTTTTGGCCTCACACGCGACCGCCGCCAATGGTACGCTCGCAGTTGTGCCCACTACTTCAAAATCTTTTGGAAGCTTGGTTACTGTATCGCCGTGAGACATGATCACCGAAAAACTTTTTTTGGGGAGTTTAAAAATATTTTTCTGAAACGTGATTCTCGCTGGTCCATATTCTTTTTGTCCACTCACTACTTTTCCACCCAACAACTTAGCCATGATGTGCCAGCCATAACAGATACCCAGGATTGGAACGCCCGATGTAAAAACATCTGGATCAATAGTCGGCGCTCCCGCTTCATATACCGATGAGGGGCCACCAGAAAAAATAATTCCCGTCGGTCGAAATTTTTGCACAGCACTCATCGCGTCCTCGGGGACTATATATTCAACACTAACCCCAATATCACGTAGTCGTCTGCCAATTAAATGCGCCGTCTGAGATCCAAAATCGATGATAAGAATCATAGAATGTGTATCTCCCCTGCTTCACTAATAGTTTGAATACTGATAAGAGAAAACGCTTTGACTCCCGTTTCCTTTTCTATTTGGACCGCTCCGTTCTGCCATACTTTATCAAACAATGCTCCCAAACCCACAACTATAGCGCCTTTGGCTTGGAGTGCTTTGATTGCGGCCACTGCAGTATTTCCACGGGCAATTACGTCATCAATTACCAAGATCTTCATCTTGGGTTGTACAAATCCGATATGACTCTGGATTCCTTTTTGTCCGGTAGTAAATGAATCATTTTCGTAGGAAACAATATTTTCCCAAGCTCCAGGAAGAATCGAAGAACGTTTGGCTGGGAGAATGGTAGAAATCCCTAACATATTAGCAAGGATAGATACCAGCCTCGCTCCTGCATCTGGAAGACCAACAATGGCATCAATATCGTTTTTGCGATACTCATTTGCCCAGCAACGAGAGGCAATTTCTAGGACATCAGAATCAATACAGAGATTAAATGGCTTGGCGACGATGTAACCACTTTTTGCGTCTTTGACGACGGAGTTTTCAATGAAAAGTTTTTTTAAGATTGTGAGATGATCTTGTGGTTTCATAGGTACTTATAACACAAAAACACTGCTATTTGAAAGTAAGCAGTATACTATCCGTATGAAACCACAGATTAATCCAAATATAGAAAAAGTACTTGAGAACACGATACTCCCAGACCTTCTCAGAGGTCGTAAAGATTTTGATCTCCCACATACCAAAGCCGTCGTATTTTGGATGAAGAAGCTGCTTTTAAATGTACAGAACCCATCTCTAGATTCACAAGTCTTAATCACGGCAGCCTATGCGCATGATTGGGGGTATATTGGCTTGTTTGATGGAGTCGATAGCACCGACATTGAAGTAATTCATAAAATGAAACCCCTGCATATGGAAAGAGGCAGTGAGAAAATTAGAAGCCTCATCGGAAAAAAACTTTCAACGTACTTTTCCAAAGAACAGCAGGAGCTTGTTTCTCACTTAGTTTTAGTTCACGATCGGATCGAGGATCTTCGCGGTGATGCAGAAATTGTACTTATGGAGGCAGATACGTTAGGGATGCTCGATACTGATTTGGTCAAACCTACATTCTCAAAAGCCGATAACGACGTTTTTATTGCAAGAGAACTCAATGGGCGTAGACTCCCCGTCTTCAAGCATCAGTTTGCGAAAGAGACTGCGAAAGTCCTCGCTCAAAAACGTCTGTCTTTTTACGATTAAGTTCGTAGCTGTTCACCCGCAAGTGCATACGCATCTAGCCTTTTGAAAGAGAATTCAAATTCGGGATCAGCTAAGGCCAGTTCTACAACTCCGAGGGCTGAATCAAAAAGCTTGCGTCGTTGTTCTTGATTATCACCAGCATCAAACAGTGCCGAGACGAAGGCTTTATATCCATAAAAAAGTGCCATATATTTTCGAATATGTCTGTCGTTAGCGTCTCCAGCATATCGCTCAACAAACTCGTCAGCCATTTGTGAATATTCACCTGAAAGTGTGACTCCCCGTGACCTATTTGCGTCCAAGAATGCGAGATCAGCATTCGCAAAGACGACATCATACCCTGGATCTCCAAACCCGACGGAGGCTGGATCGATTATTTCCACTCGATTCTCTGTTTTCAGGGTAGAAACGAAGATATTTGCTGACCAAAAATCTCCGTGGATAGGTGCTAATCGTTCTCTGGCATCTTGCGCATATCTGACTGCCAGTTCCATCATTTTCTGCTTGAGAAGGTCAACACGTTCGGCATCGATTGTCCCTTGGGAAAACTGCGGCATCAATGCTGCTAATCCATTTAAGCGAGTGGAATCTTCTATGACATGCGAAATTCCATTTTGATATAATTCTCGCGCCCTGCCCTTGATCGCTGGACTCAGTGGAGCGTCATGCACGAGAATCATTTTCTTCGTTACTTCTTCATAGAGTGATCGAATAGCTTGTGTTGTTACTTCAGTTTGACCAAGATTTTCTGCTGACTGTATAGTTGAAAGACCCAGTTGTCCTAAAAATGAGAGCATTTGTGTGTATTCAGCGGGATCTAAGAGATCTTGAATCGCCAAGATGAGATCAAGATTCTGGAGTTGTGAGGATGTAACTGTTTCCTCGGTTACACGTATAACAGAATCCTTCATTAATCCAAATGTGCCATAACTTTTCACAATTCCGTCTCTAGGCCTTGAGCTTTTAATAATATCCATTCGTCTCGCAATATCTAATCCGCTTTCATCCATATCTTTATCTCTTTCAGTTTTTATGAAGAATGGATAGTCTTGGCCTAAAATCTCGATAATGACTTTAAATCCAAATGAATACTGACCCTGTCCAATCTTCTCAACCAATTTCACCGTAATTTGAGCGTTTATGTCTGTTACTTCTTTTAAAAGAGGAATGAATATCCTCTGCAGTTGATCTTGCGGCAATTGAGATATTTGATCGATTCGGTTTTCAGCTGACATAGTTATCCTTTCAACTGGGCAGAGATATGGGAAATAATTTTGCTGCAATCATCTTGATTATTTTCAAAGTCTGAAACAAATTCTTCCGTTACTTCAATGACCTTTACGTTCTTTTGCAGGAGTTTTTCGTACAAGGCTGAAAGCCCAAGTTCTAGTTGACCCAAGTATTCTCGTGTATAAAAAGCCAGCTCGTAATCTCTACCTCTCTTTTTTAGCCGTTCCATCAACGTATCCATTGAGTAAGAAAGTTTAACAACGTGCGTATTGGCGAACAAACCATCAGTGAGCTCATCATAGAGAGTGTGGTATAAACTCCACTCATCTTCCGTAATATTTCCAACCAGTAAATGACTGTAGGTGTACACCCAGCTCATCAAAAGTCCGCTATCAATAATCGTCAGTTTTTGTTTCTTTTTCCTCAGTTCACCCCGTAAGATTTTGATTCGCTCCATAGTGAGCCAAGTTTCATTGGCGAATGCCCATCGTTTCATATCCGCTAAATACGGTTTAGCAAACGGATCAGAGGTTTGAAACAAATCATCAGCATCGACTGGATACGCTTTGAGTGCTTTAACCAAGATCGGCATTAACGTAGACTTTCCTGAAGCCACATTTCCAATGATAGTGAGCGTTTGTGTACTCATAGACAAAGCTATACGCGATTTTTGCGCACATCTTTTTTAATATACATTTGTTTTAATTTATCGAATTGTGTCCGCAGCTTTTCTTTTTCAAAAGTAAACTGCAACTGCGTCTTACTATCTGTATCTGTAGTTGTTATACAGAAACGCTCAAGGGTTGGATAGAGTGCAAATGCACTTCGTACCGTCAAAACAACTCGTTCGTAATAGAGTTGCCAAAAAAGTGTATTCCAGGTTAGAAAATGTGGGATTTGGTAATCATGATGCAAGGCATGTGTCTTATCTGAGACATAGGCAATCGGTCTGCCTCGACTTTCACTTTGACGAGCAAAGCGAGATAGCTCAAGCGCTTCATCTTCTGACATCCCTGGACGAAATAACAGGTCCCAGTTAAACATTTTTTTGTCATGAGAAAGAGAAATATTCTTCGTTTCTCCAAGCAGATTTACTTCCAGATGCTGATCTTCATCTACCGCTTTATAGCCCTTGGCTTTTTGACTAATACGATGCTTCCCAATGTCCGTTTTGTCGGCAATGATCAACGCTAAAGCTTCTGCTCCAAATCTCTTTCTCATCCGTTCAACAATTTGCTCCTCACTCTGCTCAAGGGCTTTTCTTTCTCCATCTTTTGCATATTCATAACGAAAGCTCTCAATCAACTGTGAAGCGATTGGCTCATTATGAAGCTGCATGGCCCGGCGGACAATTCTCCAATCACGTGCTTTGTCTATTCTTTCTTTGCTTCGTATATCCAGATTTCCATCTGGAAGAACTTGGTTGACAACTTTTGAGAGAATATATGGTGAAACAAGAGAATGATATTTGCGGCTTAAGATATTGCCAAGATCATGTCCTCTGGTTGCAAGCACCGCTCTACGAATAACTGGTTTTTTCTCCCCTGCCAGTTTGAGTAATTTGCGCACGTTTTTCGTAACATGATTGATATGGATTTTGTCATGTTTGTTAAATCCGTGTTCATAGACACGGTCCAAAGATCCGTTTGCCAAAGAATAGGTGTTATCCAAACATTTTTTTAAGGCTTTATTTAATTTTGTCGGACTTAAAGAATAGACATCAATACAGTCTGTGCAAAAATCTTTCCACCGATCCGTTTCTGTAAGCACAAAGTCGATAAATGCCTGTGGACATCCTGCCTCCTCAAAATATGTACGAGCAAGTGCCGTGTCAAATCGAGAAGGATCATGGTTTACAGATACTGGCCCTTCTTTGGGAATTAAAGACCGAGCAAACGTTATTTGGTCTCGTAATGTAGTCGGTGGTTTTGGTCGTTCCATATGATGGGTTACCAAAAAAGGGGAATAAAAAAACACCCTTCCCTTTTGATAACTTGGTTTCCCCCCGCTTTACACGGGGTGCTGTTTCTTGGATCAAAAGTGGGTGTCTACAAAAAGTAGTCTTTCACTTTTATTTCCCGTAGTATATCAATACTATAAGATATCTACAAGTATTTGTGTATGAATCTAGATCTCTACTACTTCTTGATCTCGCACCCGTCGTATTTGTATCCACTCTTGCCACCATTCTTCGGCAGATTCTTTTTTTAAGATCTCCTGCCAGTCCTTCTTCCAATCAGGAATCAAAGTATCTGGGTCTGTTTCCCAGGTCGTCAGAAAAGTATTTACTTTCTTCAGAAGCCGTTTTAACCTTCTTTGGTACAAATCTACTCTACCGTCGCGATACTCTTTTTCTTTCTGCTCTTCTGTTTTTTCTGGACGGGCAACGATTCCCAGTTGTTCATAAAAATAGGCCAACATATCTATCAGGACTGCCTCATTTCTAACTTGGTCTGCCGCAATCTGCCACTCTGTCTTAAATGGCTTTCCAAAAAATATTTTCGTCGGATCTGAAGGGTTGTTTGGCATTCGAGTGGTATACGGATAGGGGTCCAAACGCGTTTTGTCCGGATTCCACCCCTGCTGGGAGCGAATATGAACATTTGGATCAAAGTTTCCTTCTTGGGCAATTCTAATATTGAAGTGTTGCTTCTCAGCCATCTCCAGATTGATGAGGTGAACAATACCAAGAAAGTCTGTTTCATCAAAAAAACGTAAACGCTCATTTAGATCTGTCAGGTTATATCGATCAGGTGTTTTCGTCGCAATAGGGTCTGTGGGATCTCCAGACCAAATCTTAACAACCCCATTTCCACGGCTTTCAATGCGTTTCATAGTCCCATATTATATCATGAAGGGTCTTAAGAAGAATTGTCGTGACGGGTATAGTCATTTGACACGTCCTTGTGCCAGTTCTCGCCAGCAAGCCTGACAGCACGCACCATACAGCTCTGCTCCCCCAATAACCAGATACTCATCCATTTTTTTCTTTCTATACGAATGTTTGGCAGGTTTTCCACACCCATCACAGATGGCCTGAAGGGAAAGAACAGAATCTGCTTTGGCAATCAGCGATAAAGTTGCCCCAAAAGGGTTTTTAGCAAAGTCATAGGAGAGACCGTACCCAAAAACTTCAATGTTTTTCGCACGAACCGCCTCGATCTGAGGGGAAAGCGAATCGAAATCAAAAAAATTCAGTTCGTCAATAAAAATAGCTTGGGTATTACCAGCCAAAGAAGAAAGCAAATCGGGACAATCTTGATCGATAAGGATCGCGGGTATTTGTTCTCCAGTGTGTGATACGACCGCCTGTTTACTGTATCTCACATCAATCTTTGGTTTGAATATTCGGATTCTATCAGCTGGATAACGTGATGCAGCAGACAGCAACGCTGTAGTTTTCCCGGCAAACATCGGGCCCGTTACGATCATCAATTTACCAATCATAAGATCCTGAATCTAGAGAGTCATGTACCGAAGTCGCAAGAATATAGCTTGCTGGTAAATCACCTAAATGAATACATTCTTTCTCTTTGTTTTTCGGGATATACACAAACATATTATTTATGATAAATACACATCCAAAGTCTAAAGGGCGTGGTTTTTCTTCCTGGGGAAGAGAAACAATATGATCAATAATAGCTTGTTGTTGGTCAACGCTACACTTCGCAAACGCTATTCGTTGTTTATTGCTTTCTGTGTTCATTGATTTGGTCGCGTAATTTTTTCGCCTCTGCACCAGGATTTTGTGCAAATATCACCGCTCGAGAAGAACTGATGATCATCCCCTCTGTTGCAGTATTCATTCCCGCTTTCACAGTTTTTTCTATATCCCCTCCCTGCGCCCCAATGCCAGGGATCAAAAATGTCATATCTCCGACAATCTTTCGAATCACCTCTGATTCTTTTGGATACGTGGCACCAACGACCAACATGCAGTTATGGTTTGTGTTCCATTTTGCGCTAACGTGTTTTGCAACCACTTGCCACAGTGGTTCACCATCAATTCTCAAATCCTGGAATTCGGGAGCACCTGGATTTGAAGTTCGACACAAAATAATACTGACTTTATCTTTTCGATCTAAAAATGGCTGGAGAGCTTCTTGTCCTAAATATGGATGCAACGTCACTGCATCAAACCCATACCAGTCAAAAATACTGGTCACGTACCCATCGTTGGTATTGCCGATATCAGCACGTTTGGCATCCAGAATAGTAAAAATATCTGGATGCTTGTCTTGCAAGTACTCCATAGTTATTTTTAACTCTTTTACTCCCTGGTCTCCTCTGGCCTCATAGAAAGCTGCATTCGGTTTGTAACTACTCACAAAGGTGTGGGTTTGTTCAATGAGCCATTGATTAAAAGCAAATTGGGGATACGCTTCCGACAAAAAACGTTCAGGGATTTTTTTTACATCACTATCCAATCCGACGCAAAGAACTGAGTTCACTTTTCGGATGCGATCATTCAATTTTTCTTGCCCATTCATAACGGCTACCCTTTCTTTTCTCACTTCTACTATACTACCATCACTCTATGCAAAATTTTCTCTGTGTGGGATTTGCTACAGTCGATACCATAAATGGCAGACGTTTCCCTGGTGGAGCTGCTGGCGGAATGAGTATCAATAGCAAAAAACTAGGAATAAATAGCAGTTTGTTAGCGCCGCTCTCTTCCGACGAGCTGGGATTGTGGTACAGAAAGATACTAGAAGACAGAAATGTATCTTTGTCTTTGTGTGAATTTGACTCTCCGTCAATCCCAACCTGTTTGATTACTGATGTCCATGCAGCCGGGTCGACGCGGGTATGGAAGGATAACGGAGCAGTCCAGTATCTAGAGACCATGAAAGTTCCTGATTCTAAAGTATTAGAACAATTTGATGCCATACTCTTCTGTACTGCTATTCCCCCTTTGAGCACGTCTGTGAGTCTTCAAACCCCAAAAAGAAATCTGTTTGTTATTCCCGGAACGTATTGTCTATCGCATCCCGAGAGCATCAATCCTTCTATTTTGGAAAAAACGGAGATCATCTTTGGTAACGAAGAGGAAGCCTCTCCTATTTTTGCAAGCAAACCATTTCAGTATGGAGTACAACTTATTGTCATCACCGCCGGAAAAGATGGAGGCATCGTTTACAGCGCTTCTGGCAAAGAAACTCCTTTTTTAGCGGCTACCAGCGAAGCTATCGATACAACAGGTGCAGGCGACTGTTTTGCCTTAGGATTTATCTCCTCCTGGACAAAATCCCATAGTATAGGAAAATCTATCGAAGCTGGAACCACTCTTGCCTCCCAAGTCATTCAAGTAGAGGGTGTTCTGCTGTAAGTTATGTCGACCCGTTCTGAAACACCCACCTTCATTTTTGATATCGATCAAACCCTAGCTGGTGGCTTGATGCTTCTCCATCTTCAACACTACAACCGCAGTTTGAGTCTTGAGATGAGTGAAGCAGAAATTCTAGAAGCATCACAGACCTACGCCAAAACGTTTGATGTTCCCCAAATCATCGACTACCGAAAAGAAAATGAAGAGAAATTCCAGAACGAGCGTGCATACTTGCGCACCTCACCAGACTTGCATAGAGCCTTAGCTCCAATTGACGGAGCCAAAGCCGGAATAGATATGCTTTCCGCATATGCAAGCGATATTCGTTACTACAGTGTTCGTCCACAAGAAGTGACGGAGGCTACCACCGATTGGCTACATGTGCATGCATTCATCAGCGCTGCAGAACTTGTTATTTGCGTTTCTCCTAAAGATAAACTTGAACGGGTGGTAGAGATCGCTACAAAAAAAGGAACCCAAGTCGTTTTAATTGATGACAGTTTGAAGGATCTTTTGAATGCTGCTGTAGAACTCGCTGCCGAAGCTTCACCACTCGTCAATGACTTCTCACAGCTTACGCTCGTCGGTTTTGGCTACGATGATCCGGCTGTGCAAGAACTGCTTGCAAACCGAGGAGAAAGCATTGGAATCGAAGTGTGCGCACTCCCTTCCTGGGAGACTGGAGCCGTCATGGGCTTAATTGCAAAGCTGCAATTCGTCCCCATACCGGCTAAACGCAGCTAATCGTTAGAATCCGTGTTTGGCAGCCCACCCGTGCGGATCCTCAAGCCATTCTTTGATTTTTGCGACTTCATCTTTCGTCACCAGTGATCGTTTTAGGGCTTGTTCCAAAATGATGGGGAAAGTAGTTAAAGTCAAAAGTCGAACACCCTCGGTAGCAAACGCATCTTCAGCTTCTTTCCAACCATAGCTGGTGATAGCAAGACACGTATCGACAATCGCGCCAGCTTCTTTGAGTTCATGAACTCCGTGCAAACTTGAGCCAGCAGTCGTAATGTGATCTTCTAAAACAGCGGCATGTAATCCTTTTACACTTCCACCTTCAATCTTCTTCTTGGTTCCATGATCTTTTGCAGCTTTTCTAATAATGACTGAAGGTATGCGCATCTCATACCCTACAACAGAGCTATGTGGAATACCAGCAGTTTCAATTCCGGCCAAGACATCGATAATGACTTGTTTTTGTGCTATCAAATCTTGCAATCCTTCTATCACAATTTTCCAAGCATCCACATGGAATGGAAGTTTCCGATTATCAACATATACTGGAGAAATAATTCCGGATTTAAAAGTAAGTGGCTTGTCTAAAGCAAATCCGACAGCGCTGATATCAAGTAACGCGTTTGCAACTTTTTCTTGGGTATTCATACCTCATCCTTTCCAATGTAATTATAAAGGTCTCGTTTGCATTTCTTCTTCTATAGTACACAATGTTTCCTGTACAGACTGAAACGTCCGTTTTTGCTGTAATCCTACAGGATATAAAAATGACATATAGCGCTCTTGTATATGAGCCTGTGTACAGTTCTTTAAAAAGAAAGCATACATCCGCACCCAGAAGCTGCTGATAAACTCAGACAGTTCTTGGCTGGTGAAAATAAGAGTTGTATCATCTTGTAAAAGTTGATCTGGAGTAAAGGAAAGATAATCTGAAAGAGTAGTTCTCTTGGTATCTACACTCACGTTGTACATATCTTCCAAATCAACTTGATATAAACGATTATCTTTACGAGAAAGCATGGCATTCGTCATTCTGCGGTCTTCTAGAAGAATGCCAAACCGCTCATACAAATACCGCATCTGGTCGAAACTCTGTTGCGTAAGTGCGAGAAACTCTAGTGGAGAAACCATTCCCTTTTCAACAAGCTCCGAAATTGTATCTCCTTGAATTTTTTCTAGGGTGACTTCTCCTTTGGTTTTCGTAGCATGAAATAATTCGTCATCGGGAATGATAAGTTGAGGAACAAAGTCACACAGAAGTCCTAAAATAATATGATTCTTGACTCGTTGATATGGTGGATGTCCCGCATAGTGTTCATGAAGAGAATATGAATTGGGAGGTTGCTTCAACTTGGCTGGATCGGCCTTAAAATGATAAATTGAATCTTCGTTCCATCGTGAATTTGTCCAGATTTCCATAATAATAATTAACTATTTTTCCAATGCATAGCTAAATGTGGATTGGCAAACACTCCCACTGCTGACTGCACGGCATCCACTCCAAGTGCTAGATACTGATCGATATGCTCGGGCTTAGTAACTCCGCCAATTCCAATGATGACAAAATTTTCCATTTCCAGTTCCTGGGAAAATTTGACCGCATTTTTCGCCTGTTTCAAAGATAAACCACGGACTGCACTTCCTGATACTCCTGCAGTTGGCCGATTGGGAAAAGCTTCTTTCCCATCTTTGGTAACTATACTCATTGAGTATGTATTGGTCGAAGAGATTCCAGAGATGATTCCTTTTGCTTGTTTTAGAAAAGTCTTTAACGCTTGCTGATTTTGATAATATCCAACTTTGACTAACAACTGTTTGTCTCCGATAATATTTTTTACCTCTCCACATAGCCTGAGTGAGATCTCGATATCTTCATAGATCAATCCTTGTCCCCCATCGGTATTGGGACAAGCTAAATTCAGTTCAAAAATATGAGCAGTGGTCTCATTGGCAAGCAGCGCTAATCGTTTGGCATCCTCTATTAGGCTCTCACCTGGTTGTGGAGTACACATCAGTGACAGGATCAGTAGTTTCCCTTCAGGTAATTTAGCAACACAAGTTCCCACATCTTCTTGCCAATATTCTGGTTTAACGGATTGAATCCCAAAACTATTGGCCATCGTAGTCGTTTCAGCCGTATCAAAAGGAGTAAAACTGGCTTGCGCTTTGGGTAGAACGCTTGGATCAGAAAACTCTCCCTTTATATCAACATACTGCCAATGAGGGAACGCATTCCCACGCCACTCCAATGAACGTACACTTTTATAGGTAAAAATATCGTATCCAAGCGTACTCAAAAAAAGGATAAATCGAGAATTAACAGTGAGCGGACAGGCTGCAACGCCGAAAGGCGAATGAATGTTAAAACCTAAAAAAGTACGATGAAGATTAGCTTTGTCGGTATTCCAAAATGGACCGTAGGCAATGTTTTCCTCAAACGTTTTCGTAATGTCATACAACATAGGCCTTATTTCTGTTTAAGACGCATCAACTGTCGATGACTACTTTTCCCTTATAAACGACTTTTTGTAAAGAGCCAGGCAATTTCCATCCATCAAATGGTGACCAGCCGCACTTGCTCTCATATCCCTTCTCCCCCACTCTCCACGTCTTTGACATATCTACTTCAATATACGTTTTTGGTTGAGTTGGGATCTTAAAAATCTTCTTGGGATTGGTATAGAGGATAGTTTTCACTTTCGAGAGTGGAATACGTTTTTCTTGTACTCCTTTGAGAATCAATCCTAAGGCAGTCTCTAAACCTGGTACCCCAAATGGTGGTTTTTCTGATTTCTTTTCAGAAAGCGTATGTGGAGCATGATCTGTTTCTACAATATCGATTGTCCCATCACGCAACCCCTGCCAAAGTGCCGCTTGATCTTGAGACGTGCCCAAGGGGGGTTTCATCATCGCTAAACTTCCTTTGGTTTTTACATCATCAATAGTCATCCATAAATGATGCGGACACACTCCTGCAGTGATTTTTTGTTTCATTTTTTTTGCTCGTCTGACCAATTCCACTTCTATCGCTTGACTGATATGACAGACATGTAAGCGTCTTCCATAGACATGGGCAAGACCTATAGCAGCAGCTAGTTCTATCCCTTCTGCATGCACCAAAATCGGCTTTGAACTTTTCCAAGCCTCAAACACCTTCTCCAATAGTTCTAGGTCCTCTAAGAGCATTTCTCCGGTCGTGTGATTGCAGTACAGCTTTAGGCCAAACACATTAGGATTGTTCCATACTTTGGAAAATTGATCGGTGTTTTTGCCGTTGGTACCAAAATGAAATCCAATATCCATTTTAGCAATTTTTTTACTTCGTTTGATTTTATCCTCGAGCGCCTGTTTACTAATTGTTGGCGTCGGATTGTTTGGCATGTCAATAATAAAAGTAAATCCACCTGCTAGAGCCGCCATACTCCCACTTTCAAAATCCTCTTTATGGGTGGCTCCTGGATCGCGTAAATGCACGTGAACATCAATTAAGCCGGGAAGACGAAACTTTTTCATAGAATCTCTTTCTGTAGTTAGATATCTTTTTTTAATACCAAAGCCAACAACGCCATACGCACGTACATGCCGTTTTTCATTTGTTCACTAATATACAAGGCGCGTTTGTCTGTATCAACTTCTGGCGAAATTTCCCCCACTCTGGGAAGGGGATGCATGATAATCGACTTCTTTTTCAAATCTCGAAGTAAAGTCGGGGTGATGACGTAATGATGTTTTAATTTCTCATACGTATCTAAATCCGAAAACCGTTCTTTTTGAACTCGGGTTACATACAACACATCCGTGGTTGGCAATACTTCTTCGAGTCTATCGCCTTCAAAAAGAGAGACTCCTTTTTTTTGAATCATTTTTTTTAAACTGTCAGGCAGCCTTAAAATGTCAGGGGAAATAAAGTTGTAATGAATCTTTGGATACAGTGACAGTAATTTGGAAAGCGAATGAATTGTTCGTCCATTGAGCAAATCTCCAACCATGGTGACATGAAGACCATCAATTTTGGAGAAATTGTTTTGAATGGTAAAAAAATCTAACAGTGCTTGAGTTGGATGCTCTCCCACTCCATCTCCGGCATTGATCAATGGTTTGACCATAGAATCAGCCGCAATTTTTGCTGATCCTACTTCTGGATGACGCAAGACCACAACATCAGAATAACTTTCAAAGGTTCGCACCGTGTCTGCTAACGTCTCGCCTTTCGTCACTGATGAAAACTGTACGCCTTGAATGGGTATGATTCCTCCCCCTAGTCTTTGCATGGCACTGATAAATGAGGCATAGGTTCGACTCGACGGCTCGTAAAACAGCGCAGTCATGAGCTTCCCTTTTAAGAGATCGCTACTCCCTTTCTTCTCTACAATCTTCTGCATTTTCCTCGCTATCTTCATTACCAAATCAACTGTTTTCTTATCAAATTGTTCTGCCGTTAGAATATCCTCACCAAAAAGAGCATTCATAATGTAATCGGATAATACCCGGTTAAGGTTTTCAGACAGAGTTCTTTGGTTTGTTTATAAATGAAAACATTCTCGCGAAAGAAGGGCGGTGTTCCTCGGCAAAATCGAATGTCATGCGTACAGAGTACCTGCCACATCGCTTCAGATATTGGTTCCCAAGGACTGCGAACCTCAGTTCTCTGCACAACCTTTATTTCAGGTTCATCATCATTGCGTCGCCAATCATGTTCAATCATAGAATTACTCCGTTCCAAAATATCGGTCTCCATAATCTCCAAGACCAGGGACTATATATTTTTTGTCATTTAGGTGAGAATCGAGGGCTGCAAGAAAGATCTTAATCTCCGGAAATTCACTATGAATAGCCTGTACTCCTTCGGGTGCTCCAATCACACAAACAACTCGGATCTCTTTGGGATTTTCGGTACTCAAGCGTCGAAGCAAATGGAGGATTGACCCACCAGTCGCAAGCATTGGGTCGGTAACAATCACGACACTGTGATCATCAATCTCTGGAAGTTTCCAATAATATTCACTCGCAATTGCGGTTTTTTCATCACGTGCCATACCAACAAATCCGATTGTAGACTTAGGCAATAACTTCATCGCTCCAGGCAGCATCGCCAGTCCAGAGCGTAATACCGGAATTATGACTACTTCATCAACTAGTTTCTTTGTGGTCATTTTTTCTAATGGAGTTTCAATTTCAACATCCTTCATCGCCAAATTTTGGATTGCACTAATAAATAGTTGTTCACAGATCTTATCCGAATGATGACGAAACTTTTGAATCTCTGTGCGTTTATCACGCAAGTGACTCAAAGAGTCTGTTATCAGAGGGTTGTTATCAACAATGTAGAGGTTCTCCATGTTATTCATAGTGAGTATGGTTTATAGATAAAAATGGGCAAAAAAAATCCCCGATGTGGGGAGTAACAAGAAAAAAACCAAGAATTTGGTTTTTGTATTTGAGGATAATAGTCAAAAAAAAACTAGTGGTAGGCACTAGAATAGTACTATACAGATAGGTATATGTGAGACGCAAGCAGCAATTTGTTTCGTATCTGTGAAAAGGGACAGATATTTATCTCTGTCCCTCCTCTTCTAGCCTATGTCGGATATACTTTGTAGATTACCGTCATGGTTTCGAGAATTCGTCGGTGATCTCCAGCACTTGTAGTATGTACGGAAAGAACATGAACGCCAAAACCTTTTTGACTGAGTGACTGCACCCACTTTTCATATTTGTCACTTAGTGGAGGTTCTGAGTTCTCAACGTATCCTGAACCAGGATACGTTGTCGAACTGAACACTGCCAACAGATTCACATTTAGTTGAGCCATGGAGACTTATTACACAAGAAATTGAAGTAAAACGTCTATTTTTACTTATTATGTCCAGTGAAGCTTCCGTGCACTTTGGCAAACTGGAGTGGCTTTCCCTGTGCAGTGAGATTGATCGCTTGTCGGACATCGGACGAAGTTGCCCCGTGTTTCCATCGTAGCCAACCATATTTATCCATGAGTTTCTCAGTGTTTGTATCATATTGTTCATCACTGAGAGATTCGAGCAAGAGCTGATTTAAAAATCCCCGAAGAAGAAATGCCGTAGCCAGAAATTCTTGCTCCGACACATCCTTGGGGCGAAATTCTTTTACTCTTTGAGTGAAATCACTGAGTGAAATTAAACGAGAGCTTTCAGCTTCTGTCATACAATCTCCTTACAACAGTTGTTTTTGTACAGATTTCCAAATTTCTTTCTCCACGTCGGCCAAATCCTTATTCGCATCAATAAGTACCCAGCGATCATGATCATTGACTTTGGCAAGCGACAAGTACGCTTGTCGCACATCTTCATGGAAACTCATGTTTTCCATTTCCATGCGATTTGACCCACCCGCGGCAGCTTGTCGTCCAAGTCCCGTTTTGGCATCGACATCTAAAAGTAAAGTCAAATCAGGATACGTATCTTTGGTAGAAATTTTGTTCAGTTCATCAATGAGCTCTACCCCAAACTTACGGACCATTCCTTGATAGACCACAGAGCTATCACGAGTTCGATCCATTAACACCATTTTGTGGGCTTCAAGACTCGGGAGAACTAACTCTCGGTAGACTTGCGCTCTAGCTGCTTGAAACAAAAGTACTTCTGTTGTGTACGCAATCCCAATGTTTTTTGCCGATAAAACCACCTCTCGAATTTGCTCAGAAATCACGGTTCCCCCTGGTTCGCGAACGACAACCACATCAAATCCTTCTTTGGAAAGACGATCACGAAGCCGTACGATTTGCGTCGACTTCCCCGCACCTTCTCCACCTTCAAATGAGATCAGATATCCGTGTTTCATACATGTGTTATAGCAAGAAAATATATCCTTGTCACTGTACTCGTATCATTCCAAACTGGGGATGATTTTCCGCCGAAAGTTTTTCGCAACTATTTTTCTGTACTCTCCAGCCTCCAAGCTCAATTTGAGATACATCGCCAAGTCCGGCTTCTGGGGATAATTGGGCAAGCTGTGCAAAGAAAATCCTTCCATACGCCATAATTGAAGCTTCTTGTTGTCCCATTTGAAATTCCATTTCACTCGAGCAGAATACACGCAAATTCTTCAGTGTTTGCTGCGTTGCAGTGTCTGGGATTGATGAGATAGCAATAACACGTTCATTCATAGTTCACCTCCAAAAAAAAATGACCCGGGGTATATATAGCAAGATTTGTAGAGTTTGTCACTTCTTTCCATACTGCTCGGTGATGAAAGCTTTCATTCGTTCATGAACTGGCTTATTCATAATTGAGTCTTTCGGTAGAGAGGCAGTTCCCTGAGGAGCGCTAACTGATTGGTTCAGTTTAGCTGCCTCATTCCCGGCATACTGACTTGGGGTGTTCGCAAACGTATTCGGATCTAGATTCTTGATGGCAAAAGGTCGAAGTTCTTCACCATCCGGCAGTGGGTTGGCTTTAATTTTTTCTTGTAACTTCTGACGGAATTGACCTGGAACAAACTTTGACATATTTTTCATTCTACTATTTTTGACTACCATTTGCAGAATACCGTACCCCTCTAGTATTCCCATGTTTCATAACGAGTCCGAGTTTTCCCAATGCCTGGATATCATATGCCAGAGTACGTACAGGAATTTTTGGGAAACGCCTGGCAATAAAGTCAAAGGAACACAATGGATGATCTGTAATAATGGCAACGATTTCACTCCTCCTGGGTAAGAGGCTTGAGAGTGGTTTTGATCCCACACTCACACTTTCTTCTCCCACCGTTTTGATATCGGTCAGAATGTGCTCGAGAGCCCACACATATCCTTCCAACACAAACAGAGTGAACTCTTCTGCATGTCTCGTTGAACGCTCTAAGTATGCATAATATGCCGACTTATGTTCATCAAAGTACTCATCGACCGGTAAAATGAATTTTCCAAAGAGCTTACTTTGTTTGAGCTGCCATTGAAGGAGAATCCGTCCGGTTCGTCCATTCCCATCCAAGAACGGATGCATTTTTTCGAAATAGTAGTGAAGTCTGGCACTATCAACTATATGTTCTATAAAATCCCGCTCCTTATTGGTCTCGGTCAGCCATACGTCGAGCATAGCTTTGAGCGTATTTCGATCAGGAGTCAAATACACCACATTTCCACCACTGTCAAAGACTCCTGACTGCTCTTGCCGTATTTTTCCAGCATCTGCATGAATACCATTCATGACAATCGCATGGATTCGCTTCAAATGTTCAATCGTAAGGGTGGTGGAGAACGTCTCAAGTTCTTGAATCGCACGATTACAGTTCTCGATTTCTCTTTTTTGAATATCCTGTCCACTTCCCTTCTCATAGTCAGAAAAAGTCAGTTGATTCCCTTCAATACGCGCCGAGAAGAGTGAGCTTTTGAGGATCTGGCGATGAAAGATTCTTTGTGCGACCGTGGCTGAAACCGGAATAGACTCTAACACTTTAGAAAGAAACCTGATTCTTTCCAGATTTGAGGCAACAAGCGTGTTGGAAACAGGATAGGGAAATTGCAACATTGCCTAATATTGCAAGATATTGCTAAATATTGCAAGATGCTGCCGGATGCTCGAGCGAAAGAAAGTCACATATGGAGAAGAACAAAGGAGAAAACTCTGCAAAATAAGTTCCTATGCTGGATCTTGTTCGTACGGAGTTCCATTCTTGAGCGCATCTTCGGCTTTTTGCAGTTCTAGTCCCACATACATCATATGTCCAGGAATACCGGAATAGTTCCAGTCGGAGATCTGCCAGGCAACCTCCTGAGCAACTCGTCCTTCAAAGATTTTCATTGCCGGCCCCCCATTGGGTTCAAAAATCGTGGCTCGGATCATTCGGTCGTTCGTTTTAGGCAACTTGCGTAACATTCGCTCTACTGCCATCGGAACGGCTTGTGTCTCGTACCGCTTTGACCATACATCCCACATTTGTGCGTCACTTTGTTTAATCACTTCAACGACGACATTTCCTCGGGGATCAAATTCGAAGTGAACCTGAGGGGTATACCCAAGCTCTCCTTCGTAATGCTTCATGAGAAGGTCATCGACCAAACCGAAATCGTCTGCATACATATGAGCACTATGGGTGATCATGGTTAAAGGCCCCATCTGCATTCCAGCACTATCTGCAATATCTTTTTGCAATTTACGTAACGCAAATGTATTTCGCGGCCAGCCATGCACCATATCTTGGCTTCTGAAATGACAAGTGAAGAAGAATTTATCGTCTTGAACAGAGCCTAATACCATGGTCAGACACGGCGTATCGCCTTTATTTGCCTCTGCCCAATCACGAACCGGATTAATTGTAATTGCGACCATTTTTTTACTGTCTGGCCGATTTTTGAGCAATTTTTTAATTTCATCAATTTGGTTCACGCCTAAATCTTCACGTAAACGTTTACCGTAGTTATACGCTACCCCAGGGATTTGTCGCGCGGTCATCATTTCTGCGTAGTAGGCTTCAAGCTCAAAGCGTGCAAACGGTAAATATTCTGGGAAATAGATATCTTCAGGATTTTCATCAGTAATGACTGCGGTTAAATTCAACACTTCCTTCAAACTATTATCTTTACTGTATCGTGTATGTTTGGGTCTGCCATACTTTGATATCTCATTTAAAAGTTTAAGCCAGGTCTTTGCAACTTTGGGTGATGAGACACGAAAGCCTGTCTGTTCACTCGGTAACAACTGTACTTTCGGTTCGCTTCTCGGGAATTCACGACGACGCTTGGCGAATGGTTCAATAGTTTTTTCAGAGAGCTCACGAGCTTTGGCGATAAAATCTGCACCACTCTTGCCCCGACAATCAACGACGGCAACCATTTCAGCGAATTCTTTCAAGATTTCATCCGGAAGTTCGGCTTCAATCTCTCCTCTAGCGCCAACGATTCGACGATTCTCATCCACTCCTTTTTCCACCAACATTTTAAGGGCTTGTCCTGATTGACTCATCTCTGCTCCCCAAATCAAGATTACACGAATGTGAGGATTCGCAAAGATATTACGAATCATGGCATTGATCCCTTGCGCAGAATACAAATTACCAATCGTGTTGTACTCCACATCCTTTAGCAACCCCTCAACGGCTTGTCGCTCAGTCCAGAGGCAGCAAATAGCGAGATGATGTTTAGGATTTTTGACTTTGAGAACGTCTTTATAAAAGAGGGGCCAATTTTTTACATCAATGGGCATAGAAGAATTTTCTACAAATTAGGATTGCCTGTACACAAGAGGTGAACATAGCAAACCCAAAGACAAGTTGCAAGCAGAGAGAAAGATTGAAATATAAATTTCTATGTTATTTCCGTTTTATCGATGTTTCTTTTAAATGTTCAAGGCCTATATCATTGATTACACTTCCATTTTAGGATATAATATTCCTCTTGTTTACCGAAACTTCCTCCATCACGGAAGAATGATTTTGTTCTCAAGATCGCTCTTTTACTTTGCTCCCATTTTTTAGGATTACATTCAGTCTCAATTCCTGAGGTTGAATGTAGTCCTAAAACACATTATGAGGAGAAGAATCATGCCTGAAAAAACTGAATACGGGTTCACTGACGAGCAATTTTCGGCGGTGATAAGTCTCATAGCCATTCTCGATCGTCCAATGCAACTGAGGCCAGTCCTCCGCTGGTTGCCTCTCTTAACAGTGAGTCAACAAGTCACGTTCCTGCGAGGGTGCGGCGAACTCCTGAGAAAAGTCCAACCGGGGATACGAACGGATCAATCTCAGAATGAACCGCGAGTACAAAAGCTCAGTTTTGCTGAGCCATTGAAAGAACTGCTGCGGCAGGTACTATCGTTTGATCAACTCGCCCATGTTTGGATAGTGATCAAAACACGAACTGGAGAAGAATTTCTAGAGACTGAACGTATTTTTGTTGACGCGGTAGAACGTGAGATTCTAGTTTCATCAACTGGAGAACAAGTTGATCTGTTCGTGGCATTCGCAATTGAAACGAAATCCGAGGTGCTTATCAGTTGCGTGGCAGATGCAATTGCAGTCTGGATTGGCGAATAGCATTGCTAGGCAGGACAAATTTCAAAGTAAAAGAGAAAAGCGTCTTTCCATATGGAGAGGCGCTTTTTTCGTAGTCCACTTTCTATAGATAAGATCTACGCCTTCTTGGCTTTCGTAGCTTTTTTTTCTTCGGCCTTGGCGGCCTTGGCAGCTTCAATTTGCTCTGGAGTCTTTGGAGGATTTACTGAATAGGTCATGACCACTGGGTTCTCATCAGTACCTGGTTTTTTCCAACTGGTGAATTTACAGCTTGGGTAGCGAGAGCAGCCATAGAATTTTCCGCGCTTGCTCGTTTTCTCTCGGACTTCCCCTTCTCCACACTCAGGACAAACAATCCCTTCTACTTTGTAAATTAATTTCCCTGTCATCGTGCATTCTGGGAACCTTGAACAACTGACAAACTTTCCAAAGCGTCCAGAACGAATCACCAAATCGCCAATACCACAGGTCGGACATTTTTCATCTCCGATTTTTTCCACAGGAACTTGGGCACGTTCGGCATCTTGAGTTACTTCGGCAACAGTTTTTTCAAAAGGTCCAAAGAAAGATTTGATGGTCTTCACCCATTCTTTTTCACCTCGGGCAATCGCATCCAAATCATCTTCTAAATTCGCAGTGAACTGATAATCAAGTTCTTTCGGGAAGTTTTTCACCAAAAAGTCGGAAACCGTGGTTCCTATTGCAGTTGGAACAAAAGCTTTGGCTTCACGTTCAACATAGCTTCTGATTTCCAGAACGTTAATGATGGAGGCATAGGTACTTGGACGCCCGATTCCGAGTTTTTCCAAAGTTTTGACCAGCGATGCATCGTTGTAGCGAGCCGGAGGTTGAGTAAACTTTTGTAACGCTTCTAAATCTTGATACGTTAATTTCTCACCAACCGCTGTTTTTGGCAAAATGGTGTCATCAGATCCCGGAAAGATTTTCATCCAACCATCAAAGATCAATACTGAGCCGTTGGCTTTGAGTTGATAGGTCTCTTTGTCTTTTGCGTCCACAATGATAGCGGTTTGATTGTAGATTGCTTCATTCATTTGAGTGGCAATAAAGCGTCGCCAAATCAAATCATAGAGTTTCACATGTGATTCATCAAAAGTGGCATTCTGTTCGATTCCCTGCCTGGTTGCTTCAGTCGGACGAATGGCTTCGTGCGCTTCCTGAGCATTCTTACTTTTTGTCGTAAACACTCGTGGTTTCTCGTACAAATACTTTTCACCGAATTCAGTTTTAATAAAGTCACGGGCTGCATCCACTGCCGAGGTGGAAAGGTTTACCGAGTCTGTACGGTGATAGGTAATTAATCCTTGTTCGTAGAGATCCTGGGCCAGTTTCATGGTGCGCTTGCTCGTAAAGCCTAAGCGATTAGCTGCTGCTTGCTGAATCGTACTGGTGGTAAACGGCGCATACGGACTGCGTTTCTTTTGTGTCTCTTGGATATCAGAGATCACATAATTTGAAATTTTAAGCTGCGAAAGAATCGGATCAACCTCTTCTTTTTTGTGTAGCTCTAATTCTTTGCCATCTTTTTTCCATAGCTGGATGGTGAGATCTTCACTTTTTGGAGTCTTCACTTTAACAAACACTTCCCAGTATTCTTCAGGGATAAAAGCCAGTCGTTCCTTTTCTCGCTCAACGATCAAGCGCAGTGCTACAGATTGCACACGTCCAGCGGACAACCCTCTGCGGACCTTTTTCCATAACACTGGAGAGAGGTAGTATCCCACCAAGCGATCTAACACCCGACGTGCTTGCTGAGCATCCACTAAATGCATGTTTAAAGTTCCTGGATTCTCAATGGCATGGAGAATTGCTTCTTTGGTAATCTCATGAAAGGTTGCTCGAACAAATTTCGTGTCTTTCGATTTCTTATCTGTTAAGAGAGACTGGATGTGCCAAGAGATCGCTTCTCCTTCTCGGTCAGGGTCAGTGGCAAGAAAGACTGTGTCAGCATCTTTGGCTAACTTCTTTAACTTGCTGACCACAGCTGTCTTCCCTTCACTCTTTACATACTCAGGTTCAAAATCGTGGGCAATATCAATTCCTAAGGTGCTTTTGGGGAGATCTCTAACGTGTCCCATCGATGCTTCGATGGCATAATCAGCACCCAAGAACCGCTTTAAGGTCTTGGCTTTGGTAGGTGATTCGACGATAACAAGATGCTTCATATGATAGTAAGCGTACAACAGGCTCAACGGGAAAGTATAGCATGGGAGTGCTACTTCTCCCCTAGCTCCGCCAAGATATCATCTACTTTCGCTACTAATTTTGCTCCCATGTGAACGAGTTCTTTGGTTCCCTCACCAGATGGAGAATCATTTGGTCCCGATACGACAAACACTTTTCTTCCTTGATTTACAGCTTGACTCGCAGTTATCAAACTGCCACTTTTGGCAGCTGCTTCTGTCACTACCACTTCCTGTGATAAGCCTGACACGATTCGATTCCAACGCGCAAAGTTTTGTGGGAGTGAAACTTGCCAAGGCGGATATTCAGTGAGCAAACAACTCCCATTTTTGAGCATCTTCTCTGCTAGCTTTTCGTTTGAGTGGGGATACAAAGGAGCGCCGAGACCATATCCCAGTACTGCCACACTTCTCCCTCGAGCTGCGATTGTTGCCTCATGGGCAATCACATCCACTCCATACATAAAGCTCGAAACGATCATATAGCCGGCTTTTACTAACTGCGTTGTGAAGTCCCAAGTCACTTTTTTTCCATACTCTGTTACTTTACGTGTTCCCACAACCGCAATCATAGGTTTGGTAAAGTCAGGGCTCTCTCCTTGTACATATAAAACGATGGGAGGATCAGGAATCTCTGACAATGGTGGGAGTGAAGAAATCAGATGGACATTATTTTCGCTGCAAAACTGTTCGATTTCCTGAGGATGGTGTTGGTATTTATACGTAGAAATTTCCGTAGCTACTTCTTCAGGAATTCCAATCGTTACGAGCTCGGGAACTGTAACTTTAAGGAGATGTCCCAAATCAGGAAAACTTTGCTTTAAAATCGCGAATTGTTTTGGACCGATCCCTGGAATCGAAGCCACCCAAGCGGTTAAAAAAAGATTGTCCATGTATTTACTATACCGTATCAGCATTACTCTCGGCTGCCTTTTGCGTGTTTGATCTTTTCGATTGCGTCTTTTAGAGAATCAGATACAAAAATCCTATCAATGATTTCTCTTCGACTTTCTTCGGCAAGTCTCTGTATCAATGCGGTCTCTCCAACAGAAAACAATGCTAAAGTTGAGATATCAGGAAAGAAATATAAGATTTGATGAACAATGGCAAAAAAAAGTTCAAATCTTTCAGCTGTTTCGAGATCTTGAAAATATCGCATCCCGTCAATGACCAGTGATCGTTCCTCTTTTACAACTTCGGAGAACTCATCTTCATCTAGCATCAGGCCCAAACCATAGCGTATCTGCTCACGCGCATATCCTTTGGCTTTTTTGACACCCGCATCTTTCAGACCTTCAAAGATCAATTCACTTGGATTTTTTTGTTCTTTCATAAATCCTCAGATTCTTTCTATTTATTGATGCTATAGTGTAGCAGATATGTTGATTCTCATTATTTTTGCATTCTTAGCTGGAATTGTCACAGTCTTATCTCCTTGTATCTTGCCTGTTCTCCCAATCGTTTTATCTGGAAGTTTAACTGGCGGTAAAAAACGGCCTTTAGGGATCGTTACTGGGTTTATTATCAGTTTTACCTTCTTTACTTTGCTTCTTTCTGCAATTGTGAAAGCCACTGGTATCTCATCTGAAGTATTACGTACCGTCTCCATTATCGTCATTGGATTATTTGGCGTCAGCCTCCTAGTTCCCCAAACTCAAATTCTTCTTGAAAAATTGTTCGCTAAAATCTCCGGCTTGGCTCCTCGATCAACAGGACAAGAAGGTTTTGGCAGTGGCGTGATCATTGGCTTAAGCCTGGGATTACTGTGGACTCCCTGTGTTGGTCCTATCCTTGCATCAGTAATCACTTTAGCACTTACCGGCTCAACCAATGCCTCTGCCTTCTTTATCACCTTTGCCTATTCATTGGGGACTGGTCTTCCGATGTTAGCTATCACCTACGGTGGACGACAATTGTTACAACGTGTCCCTTGGCTTCTGCGGAATACTGCCACGATTCAAAAAGCGTTTGGCGTATTAATGATTGCCATGGCAATTGCGCTCTATGCCAATATCGATCGCAAGTTCCAAACTATTATTTTGACCACCTTCCCTAACTATGGAACAGGATTAACAGCAATTGAAAACAATCCTTTAGTACAAAAAGAATTGGGGAATTTGGGAGCAAATCCAGGGGCGGTTCCGAGCAACTTGTCCGATCAAGGGGCGATTCCGAATCCGACTTTTTCGGGAGGTGGTACGTGGATTAACTCTGAACCACTTAATTTCAATACAAATTTAAAAGGCAAAGTCGTTCTCGTTGATTTCTGGACTTACAGTTGTATTAACTGTATTCGAACACTTCCCTACCTAAAAGATTGGTATGCCAAATACAAAGACAAAGGATTTGTCATCATTGGAGTTCATTCACCTGAATTCGAATTTGAAAAAAATACAGAGAATGTAACCATGGCTGTGAAAGATTTTGGGATTGAATATCCGGTCGTTCAAGACAATGATCTCCTCATTTGGAACTCATATCAAAATCAATACTGGCCGGCGCACTACTTAGTTGATAGTCGTGGACACTTACGTGACACCCATTTTGGAGAAGGCGCATATGCAGAAACAGAACGAAACATTCAAGCACTCTTAAAAGAGGCAGGAGATACATCACTCCCTGAAGTTACTACCAAAGATCCTGCTAGTGGATTGCAATTACGATTAGGAGATCAAATGACTCCGGAAACATATTTAGGATCAATGAGAGCTCAAAGCTATACTTCTACTGAAAATCCAGACGTTCCATCAATGCAAACGATGTACGACTTTACTGGAACTCTAGAGAACGACAAAGTCGGGATACGAGGAAAATGGAGCATAGAAGATGAACGAATTACTTCAAACAGTGACTCGAGCACCTTGAGTTTAAACTTCAATGCGGGAAAAGTGTATTTAGTTTTAGGTGGCAAGAGCAACAAACCAGTGACGATCAAACTTGATGGGAATCGGATAGAGCCTGATATTACTGTAACGATGGACAAAAAATATGATGTGGTGGATTTGGGTGACAAACCTGGTCGCCATACAGTAGAACTCACCGTTCCATCCGGTATTTCTGCGTACGCCTTTACATTTGGAGAGTGACAATTTTCCCTGATACGCTTGCAGGTAACTTTGCTGTTTCTTCTGGAGTCAGAAATCCTTGAGGGACAAAAATCTTAACCGCTTTTGCCAGTGGAACGGTATGATTTACTGTTGCCACTCCTGACATCGGTTGATAGATCGATTGACCGGCATAGATTTTAGAACGAATCTCAATAGCACTACCAATATTCGTTGCATCGAGTTGCGCACTCACTGCAACATCATGCTGTAACTTCTCATATTGCTCCGAACCTTCAATTACCCAAGTTGGTGACAATGTTTCACTGTCAAATACGGCAAAAAACAGAGAATCTTGATCCGATGAGAGTGCAGACAGTGCATCGAATACAAATACACCTTGCGCACCTTTATCTGCCGTTTGCACCAGAAATTCTCCATCTGTAAGTAAAATGTTTTTATTTGTATCAGCATGGATGACCCACTTGCGTGGTTTGATCGCTTTAAAATCGGGAGCGACTGGAATATCTACTCCGGCTTGCAGAAGTAGCGGGGTAAGGTTTTGAATCAGCGACATAGTTTTGTCCTTTTATAGTATCACTACTGGTACAATTACCAACTAAACCATGACAGAGCTTAATCTGCAAGAAATAGAAAATAGTTTTAAACAAGAACTTCGAATCAGTATTATGGATGATCCAGAATTTGCTGGGTTACTTTTGGAGTCCCTGATCACCGGATATCTCTCTTCAGAATCCATCGCAGCCTTGCGATTTTTTGTTTGGACTAAAACTATGAATCCCGAAAGACGCTATAGCGACTGGATACGACCAGCAGAAATTATTTTAAACCCTGGAAGTATTACTTTTAAAGGTGAAATAGAAGACCATGTATGGGATGGTATTCCCACTAATTTGATATATCTGTGGATTCAGGAAGTTGTATCAGAATATATACCTCCCCACCAAAGATATATTCAATAAAAGAGAGCGGCCGGGTTTTTAAACCCGGCCATTTGAGAAGAAATGTACTTGCAGTAATTACATTTGGCGCAGTTTTTTGCGTTCTTTAGGGGGCAGGGTTACAGTTTTTCCCTCCTTATAAAAGAGAGTTGCATCAGTTGCCTGTGTCAGGGAATCGACTTCGACACTCAGCTCGCACCCCATTGGCAAAGGAACTGGAGTGTTTTTAGCAACCCCAACGCCATAGCCTGTAGCACGCTCCTGCACCAAAACCTTGATCATTGCCGCCATTTCGTTCTACTCCTTTTTCGCCCTTTTCCTCCTCTTCAACGCATAGGAATCAGATTCAGGGAGGGCAAGAAAATAGGCACGATATGCACCTAGAAGTATTATAGTTTACTATAGGCTCAAGTCAACCATACAAATTGGTGGTAGATCAGCTACAATAAAATGTGTGAAAAAAATATTTTGCATCGTTCTTTTACTTCTTTGCTCTTTTATCCGTCCCCAACCGGCACTCGCAGCTGTTGCCAGTTCCCCTCATTTGGTCATAAATTTTTCCGAAATGACGCTCCTTGATTGGACTGTACCAGAGGAACAATGGCAAACTGAGCTCAGACCAAAGATCGAAGCTCAAATCAAGGAGATGAAAGCTGCGGTGATGTCCAATCAACGATCACCAGAGGGAGCTATTCTCACTTGGTCTACTCTCATGGAGTATATGAATACTCCTATGGACGCCCCTTCAGAACATTCTCCCTATGCCATCAAGATGCGTCGGATCCTCGAAATAGCTGAAGATTTGGATTTCCCAGTCTTTGTGCCTTTAAATGGTTTTCAGTGGTGGGATGAATTACCAGAACTGTATAACTGGTGGGACTCTGATGGAACCCACACTGATCCCAAGTTTTTTGCTCGGCAAAAAGATCCAGCCGACTTTAAGCGTCGATTCATAGCCGGATACAATCCAGACAACAAATGGAATGTGGCTTGGCAAGATGCACAAACTCCAATGAAGTTAAATTTCCGCAACTGGGGTGGAGGGGGATTCGTGCTCGCTCCTCCACCAAATTTAACCGACAACACAAAAGCTCCTCTGAGTTACCGTAAACTGCAGTTTGAACGACAACGTGTCATCGTTCAGGAGATTGTAAAAAAACATGTCCAATGGAAAGCGGAAGGAAAAGAGTATTTATTTGCCGGACTCACCATCGGAACAGAAATCTCTTTGAACGCTTCAGTCACTCCCAAAGACGAATTCAAATCATATGGAGGATCGGAGAAGGTTGCAGTGGTCTCTACATATTTGGAAACCAACGCACAATTTATTATGCGTTCTGGAATCCCAAAAGATTTAATTTATGCCCATGTGTTAGGAGAACAAGAAAAAAATGATCCCCACTACAGTGGAATTGCTCCCGCAGCTTTTAATTTATATTCCAGTCCAGCCACAAGTTTGTATGGGTTTGCCGAAAATCCGCTGGCTTCTTCCGTTTGGAAAAATGTCATAGTTCAGAACGGAAATCCAAACTGGGGAGCGGTTGAATACACCTCCTCACCCACCCTTTCGGGCCTTACAACAACCTTTGCCAGCGCGCATATCGTGGATATATATAACTGGGATCAAATGAAAGGAACCAGTAGCGTTCAAACTGTTAAAACATTTTTGAAGGCCCCCGTGAAAACGGACAACTGCGAAGTTAAAAGTTCAGTCATCCATACTCAACGCGGTTTACTCGCCAAACTTTCGAATCCCGATTTAAATCCAGGTGAATTGGGTCATGGAATCTATGTTAGATTTACGGAAGATATCTGTGCGAATGGGAATAGAAAATACAGTGAACCAGAAACATTCTATATCCCTCTTCCCTCACCCGTTGATACGACTCCCCAATGGGTGAAATGGTTTCTTGGCCATTTCTGATATAATCGCCTCCAATCGCTACCTAGAGGAGAAAATATGCATGAACAAAACAACCACGAATATAGTCATACAGGTGACCTAACTCAAGAAGAGACTGCAGCTACTGTGATTACAGGAAGTATTGAACAACTAAAAAACTTTTTGTTAAAAAACCAAAGCTATGATGCAATGGAAAGGACAATGAAAAGTTTGGTTCTGGCAATTCCGGCTCCTGAATTTGAAGCCATTCGAGAACGTCTGAAAGCAAACCAGGAAAATACTGCAGGAGCCACTATCTCAACTTGGTCCCAATGGATGGAATGGTTTAATACTTCTGGGGTTCCGACAATCCATAAAGTAAAAGATGCTCTTTTAAATGTTGCCAGGCTCCGATATCCTAACAGACCTAGAATCGGATTAATGCTGGAAGAAGAGTTCGTACAAACAGTGATCAAAATCGCTCAATCACAAGAAAAGAACAGGTAAGTTATTTATCATATTTTTCTTTCCACGCTTGAAAAACCTTGAGCGCAATAGGAGACGCGTTTGTACTTCCTTCCAAAAATGGGTGATCGTCTGTTGATTCAACAAAAACTGTGATTGCCACTTTGGGTTTCTGTTTTGGATAAAACATCGTAAACCATCCGTGGGTACGTTTTTTCCCTTGCGCTAGTGTTGCTCCGAATTCTGCAGTTCCGGTTTTACAAGCGATTTTTTTCTCTTCCGGTAAAGTACTCGTGAGAGGAAAGAATGGAAAAGCAGTGCCACCGGCATTGCAAACACCAACCATTCCCTCAATTACTTCGTCAATATATTTGGAATCAATTTGTACATCAGTACACAGCGGATCTTTGCTGAGTTTCAAAGTCAGTGGACACCAAGATCCGTGTCTAGCAAGCGTCGCTGTCATATTATTCACTTGCACGGGTGTTGCAAGTAAATACCCTTGTCCAATTCCTAAGTTATACGTGTCTCCTAAAAACCATTTATCTCCGATTTTCTTTTCTTTCCAAGCACTATTCGGGAGCAAACCAGCAGCTTCCCCCGGAAGTTCTAATCCGGTAGATTTTCCAAAGCCAAATTGTCCGGCCATCGCATCAATCTTGTCGGGTCCCACTGACTCTGCGGTTTTGTAAAAATAAATATCGTTACTCCGAGCCAAAGCTCGCACTAATGAAATGTTACCTTCAACTTTTCCATATTGGCGCCAATACCAGTTTCCAAAAACGCTCTCCCCTGCTTTGATTTCTCCCGTATCCTCAAATTGAGTTTGAGCGGTAATTGTTCCAGCCTGTAGCGCTGCAAGCGCTACCATTGGTTTAAACGTACTTCCCGGTGGAAACGCAGTGATACTACGATTGATGAGTGGTTTCTTTTGATCAGTGAGCGCACTCGAAATTGACGCTACTGAATATGATGGACTGCTAATCAAGGTCAAAACTTGTCCACTAGGAATATCACTCACGACCACGGCTCCTGGCTCACCAGCTAATGCTACAGCTGCCACATCCGAAAGGTGTTTATCCACAGAAAGCGTAACGTCAGTTCCGGCCTGGGGATCTTCTAGCATAACGATGGACCGCTGCATTACACCCTTAGCAGAAATTTCGATCAGCTGTGTTCCTGATTTTCCTCTCAAGATAGGTTCAAAGCTTTTCTCAACCCCTGACTTCCCCACCCGATTTTCATAGCGTTGATCCAGAACATCTAATGAGTCGGCAAATCCAGTAAAACCAATCACATGAACCAGCGAGGCTGATACTGGGCTGTCTCGTCGTGACCGAAAAAAAACACTACTCGGACTTGCAGCTCGCACACGTAGCGCTTCCTCAGGTGAAATTTCTGGGAGTGACCAAATATCAGCAAATAATTTGGAAGCTGATCCTGTTGCTAAAAAATACTGCGGAGTATTGGCTACCAGAACATTTCCGTCTCTATCCAAAATCACTCCTCGTTTTCCCGGAACACTCACTCGAAACAATCGATTTTCATCAGCTAATTCACGATTTTGATCCCCAGAAAGCACCGTTAAATCAACGGCTCTGGCGATACACACCGCCATCGCAAAGGAATATAAAAATAACAGAATTGACCATGGTTTCATACGGATCCTATTTCAAAAACGTGGGATCTATTCAATGAGGAGCGAATGGTTAAGAAAGAGAAAAAAAGTATACATCCCAAAGCGAGTGGAGAGAAATGCGGATAGATACCATAGGCTACTACCGAAAACAAAGAAAAGAACACAATGGTTTTTACCAATCCTAACAAAGACTTGGCGTAAACGTAAGGAAACAATACGCCCGCTCCTCCAACAACGAGAAGACTCATTCCTAGTGGTAAAAAGAAGAAGAGATCTACGGCCAGACTACCCATCACAAACAGTAGTATCGGCATTGGCATCGTCAAAAACAAAAAGAATAGAGTCATCCACACGACTGCTACCCCAGTAAATAAACGCCCGATCAAAACTGCGACTATACAGAACAAAAGGATCCGACTCAGAGAAGTAAAGGTCATAGATTATGGTTTTTCGGCTACTATATCTACCAGTAACGATACCTTCGAAGGTGCAAGGGCAGTCACTTCTACCTGACTGACACTATCGGACGGGCTCGTCAAAATTTTTGAGACTTTAGCAACTGGATACGATCGATCACTCGTTTTTCCATCAGGAACCGAAACCAATGCATCATCGCTCTGAATTGATTCAATGCGAGCTGAAAATTGAACCAGAAGTTTGCCCCGCTCAAGCTGTAATAATCCTAATTCATGGCTTTGTTGATGCATGACCAAGATTGGAACCGGTGCATCATCAATTGTTTCGACAGTACTAAACGAGCGAGAAACAGTATCGATAGTTCCAAGATAGTTGCCATCTAGCAGTACAATCTCTCCAGTTTTGACACCCCCATCACTTCCAAGCAATACAATCCATTTCCCTTGAAACTTTGAAAGTGACGTCGAGTGCTTTTCTTCAGATTTTTTTTGTGCTGACCCGGTCGCTTGACATAACTGCTCTAGGCTTTGAATTTGGGCCTGACTAGTAACCGTTTGGGCATATAGTTGCCGATTGTATTTTTCCAATGCTGATAGTGCCGGTAACGAACCAAGACCATTTTGAAGTCTTTGTCCAATGGCAGTTGCGTATGAGGTAAGTAAGATACTGTGGGAATCAAATTGCGATGAAAGTTGGGTGCGTGCCCGCGAGATTTTTCCTGAAAAAAAAGGGACACTGCTAACTATGCATAAAAAGAATCCTAGACAAAAATAGGTGTAGGATTGCGAACGTAAGGTATGTAAATCTCGATTCATACATCTTGATGCGAAATAGAGGTTGCAGCTCCTAAAACTGAAGCAATATGTGGCCTACTCACAAGTTCTGGAGTTCGTCCAAGCGCTTTGGCGAAACTAGTTTTTGCCTCAGGAATCACACTTAAGCCTCCGCTTAAAAACAGCGAAACAGGTGGATGAGTAGCGGCAATGATTTCTTGATATGAGCGAAGACGAAAACCAACTGCAGACGAAAGCTGCGCAAAAAACTGGCTACAAACGGATGACATGTCAGCGTCCGATAGTTGGACTGATCGCAATACCCCGGTATGAATATCCTTCCCCCGCAGTACAGCGGAGAACTGAGACTGGCTCGCTTTTGCTTTTACATACAATTCTTTTAATGGAGGCAGTGAATGCTGCGAAACAATTACCCCGTAGGTCGCATGAATATAGATTTGCAATAATTGATCTAAATCGCTTCCTCCCGCCGGGAGACAACAGGTAAAAACTTCAGTCCCTCCCGTATATAAACCTACTTGGGTTAAAGACTCACCGATTCGAATCATGACCACCGTATGTTCAGGGACAGTATTTCCCACAGCATAACGAAACTCGCCAAATATTTGCGATACCGTGGCAATCGGTAAGAAATTGGCTTCTCGCAGAACCTGGGTAAAGATTTTCTTATATGGAGTTGGAAACTCACTGGGAACAACAAGGACAGCAGGAATTGGGAGAATTTTCCGTTTGAACGTCGTTGAGAGTTTTTTTCGCAAACTATAGACGTACTTTACACACTTTGCTTCATCCTGCGGAATCCCACGCCAAAACAATGGACTCACATCAATGTCGAAAGACCCAGAAAAATCTAAACTGGCTGCTTTTGCACCAAACCCCATAGCTTCTCCACTGACAAGTGAGAGAGCGATACGGGCTGGCTCATCTATCAAGGTTTTGCGACCAGAAGTCAAAATAATCGTGCGTGATGAACCAATTTTTATAATCACCGGCTGAAAGAAGGAAAAACGTGATGGAATCATGGCGCCCCCATCATACCAGCATCTGATATCATAGTGAAATGAATAGCAGAGTGCTCCAAAAAATCCAAGCAGGTACATTTCATTTTTTATTAGTGATACTTCCACTCGTATTTACGATTTCTAATGATGAATTATTTGAGTTCCCAAAAATGCTGCTTATCTACGCTGCAGCCCTTGTTCTGCTTTCCATATGGATCATTCGATCCATACAAACGCAGAAAATTGCAATCCCTCGCACGCCTTTTGATCTTCCAATCTTATTATTTGTTGGGAGTCAGATTCTCTCAACCGTTTTTTCCATCGATCCGCATACCTCTTTGTACGGATATTACTCCCGTTTTAATGGCGGACTCTTCTCCGTACTCTCTTATACGATTCTTTTTTATAGTGCAGCGGATATCATTACGAAAGAAAACCTCAATTGGTTTATAAAAAGTTTCTTTTTAGGTGCCGGTTTAACCGCTCTCTATGCATTTCCCGAACACTTTGGTCACAGCCCGAGCTGTTTGTTAATTACTGGATCATTTGACGCCCATTGTTGGGTACAAGATGTACAAACTCGAGTTTTCGGGACGCTCGGACAACCAAATTGGTTGGCTGCTTATATGGCTGTGGCATTACCACTCGTTGCCACCAAAATCATCGGCAGAAAATGGTCAGTAGATAAGCTTTTCCCGGCTGTTCTTTGGCCTCTGGCTTTCGCCCTCTATGCCTTGGTCCTGCTCTACACCAAATCACGCTCTGGAATTTTAGCAGCTGGAATTGCGCTTACCGTTCAGATAGTGGTCTTTTTTCTCGTTCGACCCCATCAAAAAATCAAGGACATCAGTTCGTCACTCTTCCCTTTCATTGTATTTGCACTTCTTACTCTATGTATTACAAATCCAGTCAAAGACAAATTGTTTTCAATCTTACATATATCATCTCAAACTTCAGTGAGTACTGGACAAACTCAGCCTTCTGGAACGCAACTGGAAAGTGGGGGTTCAGAATCTGGAGATATCAGGCGAGTTGTTTGGACTGGAGCCTTACGTGTTTGGCAGCGGTATCCAATTTTTGGTTCCGGAGTCGAAACCTTTGCCTACTCATACTACAAAGATCGTCCCAAGGAACACAACTTACTTTCTGAGTGGGATTTCTTATACAACAAAGCCCACAATGAATTTTTAAATTATCTTGCTACTACAGGAATTGTTGGCTTTGGCCTCTACATCAGTATGTATGGAAGTTTCATTCTTCTTCCGTTCTGGTGGATCTATCGCAAACAGCCACGCTCAGTTTTATCTGGTCACCGATCGATTGCCATTGAAGTGACTGATACTGAACCCTACAGTTTCTCTACGATTTTGTTCTTAACCGCAGGAAGCTGTGCGCTTTTGGGTCTGGGAGTGAGTAATTTTTTTGGCTTCTCAACCGTGGTCGTTTCATTTCTCACTTTTTTCCTTCCCGCTCTTACTGTCATCTCTGCGAATAAAAAAAGGATTTTAACAATTCATTTGCCAACCCTCCTAAAAGATACGTGGGTACAACGCATCTTCATCGGCATCGTTCTCTTCTGTACTCTTTCTTCCTTGTTCTCGGTTTTCTCCATGTGGGACGCGGATCGAATCTATGCGAAAGGAAAGGGTTTGTTGGACCAAAGTGAGCTTCAAAGCGGAGCACTTTTAATCCAAGAGGCAGCCAAACGGGTTCCCAATGAACCAGTTTATGAAGATAAACTATCAGCCACCGCGGCAGAGCTTTCCTATGCGCTAAGCGCATCTGCTGACAGTACCAGTGCTGCCGCTTTGGCGCAAACTGCCATTGATCACTCTGATGCGGTAATCACGGCTCATCCTGCCAATGTTAATTTCTACAAAACCAGAGTCCATATTTTCACTTTGCTTGCCCAGATCTCTCCAGTTTTTTATGACGAGGCTACCAAAGCATTATTGGCTGCCCTTGATTTAAGCCCCACAGATCCAAAACTCACGCACAACTTGGCTTTCATTGCCAAAGCGCAAGGAAAAACTGCCGATCAAGAGAAGTATTTGAAGGAAACACTTGAGCTGCGACCGATTGATATATCTACGCGTCTGGAACTCGGAGCGTTTTATGAAGAACAGAAGCGCATAGATGATGCAAAGACCCAGTATCAGGCAGTGTTACAATTAGATCCGGAAAATGCATCTGCGAAAACGCGAATTGCATCCATAAGTGCAGTTCCCAAAAAGAAATAATATGGCCATCAAACCCATCCTCACCGTCCCACACGAAATTTTACGCAAGAAAAGTGTCGAAGTGGTTTTTGACAAAAAAATACGAGAAATCTCTAAAGAATTGGCCGACACCTTGTTTGCCAAGGGTAATCCAAAAGGAGTTGGTCTCTCCGCTCCCCAGATTGGCAAAAGCAAACGATTGTTTGTGACCTGGTTAGCTTCTGATCCTGAAGATGAACCTGTTCCCGAGGATTTACAAGTGTTTATCAATCCTACATACATTGAACATTCAAGCGAAGTGACCTTTGGTCCCGACAAAGATGATCCGATTTTAGAAGGATGTTTATCTATCCCTAATTTCTATGGGCCTGTACCACGGTTTGAATGGGTGGATATTGCCTATGAATCAGTAGACAAAGATGGCGAACTTATTTCTAAGACAGGCCGATTTGCAGGATTCTCTGCTCGGGTAATTCAACACGAATTTGACCATTTGGAAGGCATTCTTTTTACTGATTATTCTCTCAAATACGATCTTCCCGTCTATGAATTCATCGGAAAGAAGATGAAAGAAATTAACAAAGAGTTAGTCAAAGCCTTTTAAACATGTCATATTCCATTGTTATCGCCGGATCGACTGAGCGAACAAAACTCTGTGCTACTGCCCTTGTACATGACCCTCGCTTTTCTCTCCAAGCAATCCTCACTCCTTCTCCTAAATCAATTGGGAGAAAGCAAATCGTGTCTAAAAACGCTTTTCATGAGTGGTCAGAAGAAAACCAAATACCAGTTCACCTTGTTGAAAAGAAAATCGATGAAAAAATAAGAACAGACCTGGAAACCATACATCCTAAACCCGACTTTTTACTTGTTGTCGACTTTGGCTATATCGTTCCCAAATGGCTACTGGCATGGCCAAGCATTGCTCCAGTTAATATCCATCCTTCAGCGTTGCCAAAATACAGGGGTTCTTCACCTGGGCAATTCGTTTTGATGGCGGGAGAAAAAGAATCTGCTGTCTCTTTTATAGTGATGGATGAGAAATTAGATCATGGTCCACTCATTACGGCTCTCCCTTTTACGATAAAAGAAGACTGGACGGCTTCAGACTACTATTTCAAAGCCTTTTCACTCGCACAAGAAAAAATTGGGGATATTCTGTTTGAGTTTGCAAAGCATCAAGAAAGCCTGCCACAGCCAGACGAAAGCCCAACACCAGTAGCCCACATGCTTACCCGTGAAGATGGATTCGTTCCATTCGAGACACTTCTCCTATCGATAAATACTGGGAAGGATGCTGAAAAACTATATAACCGTTGGAGAGGATTAACTCCCTGGCCCGGAATCTGGACAACAGTTCACATAGCGGGACAAGAGAAACGCATGAAAGTTCTCAAAACCCACATAGATGGGGAGAAATTTGTTTTGGACGAAGTACAGGTTGAGGGGAAAAATCCGACACACTTTACACTTGTGCAGGAACAGCTGGACGATTGAGACGCTTTAAGCAACTCGAGCAAATAGCGACACGACGACGAACTCCATCAACTTGCAAGTTTTTGTTGTGCAAGTTTGGTCTTCGAAGACGTTTGGTACGATTTTTTGCATGCGAAACGTTATTACCGTTGTCGGCATGCTTGTTACAGAAAAAACACGAGGTTGCCATAAGAAAGGTAGTATATCAGAAACAACCTCAAGACGAAACCCCCAGATGATGCTATGATAGCCTCATGCTTTTCAGTCTTTTGTTCTCTAATCCTCTCGAGTTCCTCCTTGTCGCTGGAGCTTTGATTGTGTCACTTACCATTCACGAATTCTCACATGCTTTGGTTGCCGAGAAGTTGGGAGATCCCACTCCTCGTCTTCAAGGCCGAATCAGCTTAAATCCTCTTGTTCATTTGGATCCTTTGGGAACAGTAGCTATGCTGTTAGTCGGGTTTGGCTGGGGAAAACCCGTCATGTTTGATCCCTACAATCTACGTAACCCTAAACGCGACGCTGCGCTGATTGCCGCCGCTGGACCGGTGAGTAATATACTCCTCGCAACGACGCTCTCAATCCTCCTCCATCTCATCAGTATGCCACTTTTCATTCAAGAAGTGCTGGGATTCGTGATCGCTACCAATGTTGGCTTAGCTGTCTTTAACTTAATTCCAATTCATCCGCTCGATGGAGGGAAAATCTTAATCGGCTTAGCTCCTAGAGAAGTGGCAGCCGAGTGGGACCAAATTTTGCGCCAGTATGGAACAGTGATTTTATTGTTTTTGATTCTTCCTTTAAACAATGGAACTTCGGCTGTAAGCAGCCTTATCTCTCCAATCGTCAGTGCTATACTACGTTTCTTACTGTAGCCATATGAAATCCGAAAATTCTCGACTCTTCGAACAACTACCAGAGACTTTATCAATCGCGCAGCTTGCCCGCAAGTTGAACGTTAATTCCACAACGGTGCGTCAATGGATTCGCAAATATTTATTAGAACAACCAGAAAAGAGAACCGAAGGTGGTGGACATGTGACCGGATCCCGTCGTGGCGCACTTGCGCTCACCCATGAGCAAATCGCAAAACTCACATTCATCTCGATTTTAAAAGACCAAGCTTCCGCTACAAAGCTTGGGAATATCAGAATAGAGGTTGGCTTAAATTCTCCTGACTGGTTTTCAAAACATGAAACACTTATTACCAAAAAGCTCCAAGTTCCGTTGCCACGTCGCAACTAACATCATTGGATAATCCGCACTCCACCTAACTGCTCAAACGAGAATTCATGACTGTCATGAATAGAACCGATAAAGATATTGTTTCTATTCGTTCGAAAGCGAGTTGCATAGGTTTTCACTAATTCAGGACCAAAGGTTTCTTTCTCTTCAACTAAGAATTCAATACGAAGATTTTCAAACACATTGGCCTCTTTGAAAACCTCAATGTATTCACTGAATTTTTTAAGCAGTGTTCCCGATTCTTCATCCGATTCTTTACAAAAAATGACAGTGATATTACGACTGGTTTCGTTACGTCTGATATATTCAAGACTGCGATACAGTTTGTGTGGATGGTGAGCAAACAGAAGGATTCGAGGTTTGACCACATGGTTAAATAACGGTTCAAGGCGGACGTAGAGAAACGGAATCCCATCAAACAGATGCAGGGTCCACTCTAAAATAGAGTCACGATAGATCATCATCATAACAAGCGTTGCAACCGGAATAAAATACAAGAGAAAATAGAGCAAGTTGTTCGGATCGATCAAAATATTTCCAACAATCCCAAGCAGTGTAGCAACGGCAGCCAAAGCTGTATAAATAAGCGGCCCTCGGTACGAGCGCTTCAGATCTGGACGATTCGCACGCAAAATCATATTGCCTACAGCAAATAAACTCATTACTCCCAAAAAGCTAATGGTGTATACGCCAGCAAGTGACAACAATTCTCCGCCTGTTAAAACGAGGATAGATATACAGAGCACGGCAAACGTGACAATGATCCGATTCGCATTTTGATTTCGATTTTTTAATTTTGGCAATAAAATACTACTCGGAAAACAATGATCCAGTGTCATTCGATACAACAGTCCTGACGCTCCCACAAAACTAGCCAGCACTGCCCCTGAGAGAACCAAAAAAGCGTCTGCAACGATCAGATACTGTAATCCTGCTCCGCCGATACTAATCGCACTTTGCGCGAGAACAAAATCTTTGGAGGCAGTAATAGCAGACAGATTCATGGTATTTAAAATGACGATCGCAATCAGTGGATTAAAAAGCACTACACCAAACAACATATTTCGTAAGGTTTTGCGGAAAACTCCTGGTTGTTGTTCTTCGACGAAATTGGCACTACTTTCAAAACCAGAAACGCCCAGCAGCGATGCACAAAATGCAAAAAACAGCATTTTTAATGCTCCTTCACGGGCAAATAGCTCTCGGGTTGAATCAACACTTTGAGCCAAGAATCCAACGCCATGATTAAACAGCATTAAAAGCCCGATACATACGAAAAGCGTTAAAACAAAAATGTGAAACAAGAAAATTCCCTTGGCCACTTTGGCACTGTCTTTCACTCCAATGATGACTAAAAGCGCAAACGCTACAATGATAGCTGCGGTGACTGGAATAACTGGTATCGAAGTAAAAACTGTATGTAAATATGCAGCAGCAGTTTTGGCAGAAATCACGCTGGTTGCCATATACGATAACGTCGTCATTACTCCAGCAATTGCGGCCATTGGTTTAGCAGTGGCATTGAGCAAACAGTTGTATGCACCTCCGTTCAAAGGGAGTGCTTCCACCACTTCAGTATAGACATGCTTGTACAACCACAAAACCCCACCTATCGCCAAGAAAATGACCGGTGCCCAAATCCCAGCAAAGATAATGGTTATTCCGCAAACATATAAACAACTCGACAAAATATCGTTCCCCGCAATTGCGGTAGAAGACAGTTCATCAAGCAGTGTATGCGTCGTTTTTTTTGTTGCGTCAGGCATCACATCTACTGTAGCAAGCCACCTCATTTTTTGCTACCCTAACATGGTGAGTAATTGGCATCTTCTTCCCCTAAACAATGTGTTTGTAAAAGTTCATTCCGACCCTGCAGGTCTACAGCTTTCGCAAGTTGTAACGCAAAGGAAATCATTTGGTCCAAACACTTTCCCATCCAGTCCAAAACATTCAGTTCTAAAACTATTTTTCTCGCAGTTTTTTAGCCCTCTGATTTTCATTCTTATTGTGGCTGCCATTCTCGTGGCGTTCATAGGGGAAAAAGCCGATAGCGTTGTCATTTTCATCATCCTAACGTTCAATGCAATCATTGGCACATATCAGGAAGGAAAAGCGGAAGCGACATTGGATTCGCTCAAGCATTTCTCCACTACCACAGCGATAGTAATTCGGGAGGGGAACGAACAAACAATCAGCGATGAAGAAATTGTCGTTGGCGATCTCATTATTATTCGAGAAGGAGAAAAAGTTCCTGCTGATGCCCGAATCATCACAGCAAATGTGTGTTTCGTTGACGAATCGAGTCTCACTGGAGAGTCGGCTCCAGTCTACAAAGAAGTTTCGATTGGAGAGTTATCTGCTACCACCCCCTTGTCTGAACAACATACTATGTTGTTTCGTGGAACCTATATAACCCGAGGAAATGCCACTGCAGTTGTTGTTTCAACGGGGAAAGACACGGTGATTGGAAAAATTGCATTACAAGTCTCTGCAATTGACACCAACGTTCCGCTTAAAGGAAAAATCCAACGGTTATCAAAACAAATCATGTTTGCCGTGGCTGGCTTTAGCGTGTTCTTTTTGGTTTTAAGCACCCTTCGAGGGTACGAACTGACTGAGAGTATCTATACAATTATTACCCTATGTGTTTCCCTCATCCCTGAAGGATTACCCATCATTTTAACCTTGGTATTAGCATCCAGTGTGTATCGCATGAGCAAACGCAATGCATTAGTCAAAAAACTAGCAGCAGTTGAGGCATTAGGACAAGCCAGCGTCATAGCGGTCGACAAAACTGGAACCATTACCTTAAATGAACTCACGGTCGAAAAAGTGTATACCGCCGATGGAAATCTGTTTACAGTGACTGGGCAAGGCTATGAAAATACTGGGAACATTCTCCAAGACGAGAATCCTATTCATGCCGATACCACCTCTCCATTATATCTTCTTTCTCAAATCGCCAAAGTCTGTACTCAAAGCAAGGTGAGCTATAGCAAAGAAGAAAAACGTTGGCATGTCATTGGAGAGCCTACAGAAGCAGCCCTGCTCATTTTTGGAAATAAATACCCAGACACAAAACCCCAGATGTCGATTATCCAAAGCGATCCTTTTGACTACAAAAAAAAGTATTCCGCTCATTTGGCGCACTATAAAGACACTTATCTTCGTGTTCACATTGGTGCTCCTGAGGTGGTCCTCGGACATTGTATTCTGCCGTCAAGACAAATGACTCAAATCCAACAACAGATTCAGACACTCACAAGTGTCGGATTACGAGTTGTGGCAATTGGTGCTCTTCAATCCACACACAAAATGCAAACAACCGATACTGGGGATTTGGAGTTCTTAGGTTTGGTTGCGATGAGAGACAGTATCCATCCGGAAGCGAGGGACGCCGTCCTCGTTGCCAAACAAGCAGGAATCAAAGTCTGTATGATCACGGGTGATCATGAGGCCACAGCGCTGTCGATTGCCAAAGAGGTGGGAATATATACCGATGGCAATTCAACATTGACCGGCAAAGACATCGAGCAGCTCTCTCCCACAGATCTTCAAAAGCGATTGCGATCCACAACTGTAACAGTCTTTGCCAGGGTTACACCTGAACATAAATTAAAAATCATTGCTGCATTACGTGCCAATGGAGAAACGGTAGCGATGACCGGAGATGGAGTCAATGATGCTGCGTCTTTAGTTGCAGCTGATCTTGGAATTGCAATGGGAAAGCATGGAACGGAAGTAGCGAAAGAAGCAGCCGATATTGTATTGCTTGATGATAACTTCAAGAGCATTACAGCCGCAATTCGTGAAGGAAGAAGTCTGTATTTGAGTATTAAGAATGTCATTCTCTATTTACTCTCTACCAGCGTTGGAGAAGCGATGACCATTGCCGGGGCACTGCTTTTAGGGTTTCCTACTCCACTTCTGCCAGTACAAATTCTATGGCTTAACTTTGTCACAGACGGATTCTTGGATGTTGCACTCTCCATGGAACCAAAAGAAAAAGGTGTCTTAGGTCATTCCTTTGCGAGGTTCAACAAATATGTGATCGATAGAACCATGGTTCTTCGAATGGTTTTAGTAGGCTTTACCATGTCGATTGGATCACTGTTTGTCTACAGTCGATTTGTTGACAGTGACCCTGCCAAAGCTCTCACCTTGGCACTCACTACGATGGCAGCTTTTCAATGGTTTAACGCGTGGAATTGTCGAAGTGCCACAAAGTCATTAACAGAGCTGGATTTCTTTGGGAACAAACCATTGCTACGAGCTACCATCTTGATCGTTCTTTTACACATCCTCGCTCTCCATACCGGTTTCATGCAAAGAGTGCTGCACACCACTCCGCTTTCTCTTTTGGAGTGGTGTATGTGTATTGGGATCGCATCCACTATTATTTTGATAGAAGAAATTCGCAAAGCTTTTGCCAGGACAAACCCAACTCTCTAAAACTATTGATTCATCTTTTATCCAGTCTTATTTTTCTCTCTCATCCCCTCCACCATTTCTTCAATATGCTTTAATCTTCTATCTCTGCCTCTTAACATACTGCCCGCAAAGGTGGAAAGCACATAAAAGCCCAAGCCAATTCCTGAAAACATTATGATGAGTGTAAAGACTTTCGAAAGAGGTGACGTGGGATAGAGATCTCCGTAGCCAACCGTCGTGACTGTAGCGGCTGAGAAATACAATGAATCGAGATATGACCATCCTTCAAGATAGTGATATCCCACAGTTCCGATGGTAATAATGCCCGCTAAACTTCCACATCCAGCCAAAAATCCTTCTGGTGGATGAACTCCCGTAAGACGTACATGCAGATGAGTAGCAGTCCAAGTCACTATTTTCATAATCCCAGGCTCTGTTTGAGCATAACCCACCACTTCCCCCAAAAGCCAGCCCGACGGTATTCTTGCCAATATGCGCGCTTCTTGGCATCTTGTGTGCCAGCATGAGGCGGATCAATCCAAGCAGAGATAACAATCCATTCATGGCGATCATTTTGCTTGGTAATCACAGTCACTCGCTGAGAACCGAATTGTTTCTCAAACACGGTTGTCCCGGCTTCCTTGCCAGAGTATTTCTTATCAGGAGAATGAAAAGCGTGTTCGATTTGGGACGTGTTCATGCGTCGATCGTGAATCCGATCTTTGACGTGATTGGTGAAGATAAGTGAAGACATACTCTCTATCATACCTCACCTCAATCCACCATATCGATGGACTCAGGCAAGGCCCGTAGTTTTAGCTACGGGCTTACACTTTTATACAAATGTGAGATCAAATACTAGTCTAGCAGCAACCATCGTTGGTCAGGAATACCTTCCGGCGCCCAGGCAGTCACTGATTCTTTCAATCCTTTAGGGGTAAAAGTAATCTGCCACCAGCAAATCATTACGTGGTGTTTCGGTGACATCAGGAATTGAGGGCCACCAACTACTTCGAAGCTGCCAGTTAAAACGACATCCAACTGCGAATCGGAATCGTTGGCGGCGGTACGCACATGGGTTTCACCCCACTGGGCATTGTTATACCCTTTTGCGCCAACGGAGAGTTGGCACGGAAGTGCTGCTTCACAGGCTATAACGGTTGGAGTTGGTGTCAACACAGTTGTTGGCATAACGGTCGGAGTCGTAGACGAGTCTACAGTATGGGAGAATACTCCCCCAGCAATCCATCCGTGACTTCTGTCATTGAGCAGAACTTCGTTCCACTCGTACCCACCGTTGGGTGGATACCAAGTACCGAGTAAGGTGAATGTACTATCACGTAACACCCTAACAATCACCTTTGCATCGGTATTGTGATCGATATGGACACGCAAACAATCTCGATCCACAATTACTTGTGGTGTTCGTGTTTGCGTATATTCCTGGCACGGCAAGCTTTGCGGCGTGATTGTTGGAACAGACGGGATTATAGTCGGTGCTGTCTGCGCCTGTGGCATAATGGTAGGCGTGGAATGATCACAAGTACGAATACAAATGGTCACCGATTCGATTCCACCAAAGGAATTTTGGGCAGTATATGTAACCCACCCTTGATTCATTTCATTCCATAGCGTTTTGTTTTGGAGTTGACCAGAACGGTGGGAAATAAGTCCACCAGAACCGACACCTCTCCCCGTCGCACAGGAGACAGCTTGAGTCAAATTTTCCGACCAAGTAATTTCCCCTTCCAATGCGGTTGTAAGACCTACTTCAGTCATACAACCACCCATATCCCGAAGGGAGTATTGCAGCGAATTCTGCGCAAAAACCGACGTTACGCTGGCGAATACCAGCGATGAGACGATAAGAGCAAGCTTTCGAAACATCGACTATTTCTCCTTGAAAAGGTTAAACGAATCTCCCAGATGGGAAAGAAAAAGTCATGCCGAAAACTCCTTCTTTCCCACCTGGAAAAAATTTGATCTTCACATTGTAAAAGAGCGATTGGGGTCCCTAGCAAATTACCCATTTTTTGCCGTGATGGCGGAATGGAAAACGTACTAAAACCCTCCCTATATTTAGGGAACGTATATTATAGGACATTTTTGAGGTTTTGGGAAGGCTTACAGGGTCACTTTCGAATACCCTCCACCAGCCATCCAACCAGTTGTACCGTCTGGCAACTTGATCTGGTACCAAGGGAAATTACCCGAGGTTAGAAAGGTAGAGATCCAGGTTAATCGACTGGCGAATGTTGCTCGAGCCAAGATGTTGTTTTTACTGGTATCTGGAGCTTGGCGAATGTTCAAACAATGGACCAGAACTTGGACAAATGGAGTGTTACTAGCTTCTCCCCCGCGAAACTGACAGTTCAGATTTGACGCAGTTGCTGAGCCTGTGGCTCCACTTGAGCTAGAGCTACCTAAAGTAAGACTCGTGCTGGTGCGATGAGAGGCAATGTGAACAACCTGAGATACTCGGTTCCCCTGAATATCTTTGGCTGAATACTCGATGTTCCCACAGTTCATTTCGTTAAATTTGTTCTGCTCATCTGGGAGTGTACTGCGATGGAAAAGATCCACATCATCTTTTACCGCTCGTCCAGTTGCACAGGAGCTGGCATCAAGATAATGAACATGCCACTTTAAAGGTCCACTTAAGCCGTTAGCTTTCATGCTCACTTCTGTCGTATCGATACTCATCCAAGAACCCGTTACTTCCAAGTTTCCTTGAGCAAAAGCTGGGACTACAGCTGTCACAAACAGAAATAGAGTCAAGCCAACAATGGAGAGAGCATTCAAAAATTTCATAGAGTTATTATACTATAGGACTTGAAAGATAGCGATAAGGAGTATGTAAGAAAGACACTAATCGACCCAGTTGTTCCAGAGGACAATCAGGGCCCCAAAGCATAAGGCCAGAGCCACTGCTGCAGGAGGGATTGTAACCCCAGCAAACACTCTCCCGGCAATATCTATGCCTGTAAGGGTGAGAAACCCCCAATTTAAGGCTGAGAAAGCTATTAAGATCAAACAAAGATGATAGATGCCTCCACGTAAAAAGGAGTGTCTGGACATTCTGTACATATTCTTACTGTATCATAGGAGCATATGAAAAAAATAGAACTTGGTACCTACAAACACTACAAGGGAAATAAATATCTGGTATTAGGTGTTGCCAAACATAGTGAGACTAAAGAAGATCTCGTTGTCTATGTCAGCCTGTATGCCAATGATATGGCCAGCCTATGGGTCCGTCCTCTTGCTATGTTTTTAGAAGATGTCGTGATTGATGGGAAAACTGTTCCTCGCTTTGAAAAGCTTGCAGACTAGTTAAAAGCTCCATGGAGTCTGTAGTTTGCCCATATAAACAGCCGGCCCTCCATACTGATCTGCAGTGATATCGACAACTGTTTGATCTTCAAGGTATAAAAAGGTATGGCATTCCCCTGCATATTTCCCTTGGATAACTTTTCCTCGTCCTAAGAGATGCTGTAGGTACACACTGGCGATACCACAATTTAATTTTGGAAAAAGTTTTGCTGATTGACGAATAAACTCACCAAGATTAGGGATCTGAGCATAGGACTGATATAAGGAAAGCAAAAGCGCCTCAGGGATTTTCCCTGTTTCAAATGAACTGCGTACCGCATGAACAACTACGCTCAGGTTCTGATCACTCATGCTCACAGTCTAACACCAGTTTCCCAAAGACAAAAAAGTTTGGACATCTTCATTATTTTCGCAGCTCGACTGTAGATAGAATTGCGTCAACATCATTTTGATACCCTTTTCCTTGAGGATCCGGAGCGATAAAGGTAATATTGAGAGCAGTCTTTGACTCTGAATCTTTCTGAAGAATCAAATACGTTGAACTTCCTAAGCCGCGCAACTCATAGGTAAAACCAAAGTATCCGTTCAAACTTGTTTGTCTTTTAGATTGTATGATTTCTGTAGTTCCATCAGCCGTAGAGGTCTGAATGCTTGAGTCAACAAATGCCGCTAAGGAACTATTTTTCAAATCAACTGATTCAAATACCATCAGTACTCCATCATAGAGTTCCGTTTGCCCTTTCTGGGTGGCTCCTTTTTTGCTGATGCGAATGTGCTTTGCATCACTGGTATTGAGAACGTAGTCATTTGGATACAAGAATCCAAACCCACCTTTAGGATCGCTGTAGCTATTACCCCCGGCTTTGAGCACGTTGGTATCAGGATTGGACTTGATGAATTGATCCACAGTCGGAATTGGAGCTGTCACCTCTTGAGGGACACTTGTCCCGGTCACCGGAACGTAGGATTTGGTAGATAAATAGTAGAGTGCGGCACCAACTCCTACCACTGCACCAAGCAAACAAATAATGATTGTGTTTCTCATACGTACAAAAGTATAGAACAATATGATGATGATAGGGTAAGAGACTGGTGTCTTCTTGCACAGAAAGTGCCTAGTAGCGGATATCAAAACCTATTTTTATTTGCTAAACGAATCCTCAGCCACATAAGCAGACGCATGACAATGACGACGGCAATAAAGATCGTTTCCAATAGACTTAGTGATGGGAGTGTTTTCATTCCTCCGTTATACCAAGTCATCCAACGAGCCGATTTGAGGAGTACCACATGAGCCGCTACAAATAGCATCGCGATATAGCCAGCTCGTAGAATTCGTCTCCACTTCTGCACTCCAATTCGAACCATGGCCGAGCGACTAGAGATCAGCGCCATGATACTAAAAATACCTGTGGCGAAAAGGCCTGTCACTGGGGCGGGAGCTACTCTGAGCGCTGAAAAAGACAGTGCGACATGAACGAGAGCAAATGCGAATCCGATTAAACCCAACTGTTTTCGATACATTATTTTTGAATCAAAGAGATTAAAAAAATAGGCGAGGCTAGAAAGCCACATCGATAATCCAATAAGAATAATTGAGGTGTCAGCCATTCCTTTGTTGAGGAGGTTTGGTGTTTTGAGATAACTATTATATCCATAACTGAATCCGTAGATGATGAATCCAAAGATCAGTACTTTTAGATAAGGCCAAAGTTCTTTATTTACTTTCATACATTGTTCCTTTTCCGTTGTCGACAGTTTTATATGTTAAGTACTGATTAATTTCTCCGATCAACTGTGGTCCCTCATAGATCATCCCTGTAATCAGCTGAACAAGATTAGCACCAAGTTTCATTTTTTCTGTCGCATCCTGCGGGGAGAAAATTCCTCCCGTTCCGATGATCACGAAGCGTTCTTTAAAGTGCTTTTTTGTGAGGATAATCGCATGGTTGGAGCGATTCCAAGTTGGTTTCCCACTGACATTTCCTGCCCGATCTTTCCACAATGCACGGTCTTGGACGTTGACATCAGGATTATTTTTATCCTTTGTTAGATTTCCAAAGACGACTCCAGCAATTTGATGGTGAGCTGCAGTAGTGAGAAGTAAAAGTGTTTCTGTATCACTTAAATCGATGGGCATTTTGATAAAAACTGGTTTCTTACTTTTCAGTTTATCCAACCGGCTAAGTAAACGTTCAAGACGGTCGCCTGTGGTAAAAGGTTGCCCTCCGCTCAAGTTTGGACAACTAATATTGAGTTCATAATAGCTGTGTCGTACATTACTTTGTTCGAAAAGATAAAACGTTTGCAAAATATCATCAATTTGTGTCATCAAGGTCGTGTACTTCTTGTTTGTACTACCAATACTAATTCCAATTGGGATTGTAAAGTTTTTATTGGATAGTCTTGCAATGATGACTTTGGCTCCGCTACTTTTGAATCCTTTGTTCACCAACAGTGCTTGTGATCTGGGGAACCTGCTAAGTCTTGGTTTTGTATTTCCACCATATGGTTCAAGCGTCACGGTTCCAATCGTCGCGAAACCAAATCCGACACTCGGTAAAATGTCTGTGAGCTGCCCATCATAATCAAACCCTGCCGACAATCCGACTGGATTAGGAAATGAAATTCCTGCAATTTTCTTTGACAGCTTCGGATGAGAAAAATAAAAAAGAATTTTAGTTAAAAAGCGTGTGATTGAAAATTTTCCAAGGAAGATTCCTATCTCTGTCATACGATTATGTACAAATTCAGCATCGAGCAAAAAGAAGATTGGTTTACAAATCTGTACATAGAAGAAATGAAAGAGATTCCGTTTACGTACAGTGAGAAAAAGTGGAATACAGATTGAAAACAGCAAAAAACTACTTAATGCTGAACCAACACAATACAGGCACCACGCATTCAAAACGAAAGCCATTACGAAAACAAGATAGAGAGAAAAGAGGAAACCACCAGTCGTCAGGACGAGTAAAAAATCTTGTGCTCTCTCTGAGGCATCAAGAAAAACAAGAATCGCTACGGTTAAAATCGTGGCGTAATACACTATTCCAATTGCAGAGAGTGGTACAGGTCCCACATGTGACCACGGGCTGCTCAAAACCCTGCCGCAGTCAAATGGAGGTTGGCACGATGGGACGATCCCAGATAACTCACTCCAAGTCATGTATGACGTATCCAAAAGACCTAAGAAAGCGATAATCACAATCGCTAGTTTAAAAAACAGAGAATATCGCGGCATTTTTACAGTATACAAAGAAAAACAGCCAAACTGTTGTGATCTTGCTCACATTATTACACGTAGTCAAAGAGCGCTTTTCGATCCAGCAACATGATCTCATGTGCATCGACAGAGACTAACTGAAGTTGTTTGAGTGCAGTCAGTTCGCGAGTAACGGTTTCACGCGAGAGACCCGTCAAATTGGCGAGTTTTTGATGTGTTAGTACAAGGTTTATTGCGTTATCAGATGTCGGAAACCGCTGTGATAAGGTGAGAAGCGTTTGAACAATAAGCGCTCGAGCGTTACCTTCCATTAAGCTTGCGGTTTTTAGCAGCATGCCGTGGAGTCCTTTGAGGAGGCGAACTGATAGTTCATAGGATACTTCTGGGTTCGTTTGCAGCCATGCTTTGACTTCATTGACCGGTGCTTTATAGCCAGTACTGTCTGTCAGAGCCGCAAAGGTATATTGGTTGGGGATATCTGCCAGTCCATCCATCAGAGGAAAAAAGCTGCCACTTTTATATAAATTTAAACACAACTCTTGCCCACTTTGAGCAATGAAGGTTTGTTTGACGACTCCATCTTCGAGAAAGAAGATCTGCGAGGCTCGTTCTTCGGCGCGGATACAAATTTCATTGGCAGCTAGTTGGAATGGAGTTTTGCTGTAAAAGAATTCGGTTATTGGATCAGTTCCCATCGTTGTATTGTACGCTGCAGGCGCTCGTGATCAAAATCACTAGCTTTCTGTTTTATGATGTGCAATAGTTTCTACGAGGACAAATATGAATGTATCGACTAAAAAAGTAGCCATCATCGGGCTCGGAAAAGTTGGGATCACAGCCGCATACGCCATGCTTCTACGAAACACTGCAGACGAAATCATCCTCGTCTCTCGGTCCGCTCAAAAAGCTGAGGGAGAACAGCTCGATTTAGAGCATGGACTCACTTTTCTTGAGAACACCCATATCACATCCACAGATGATTTCAGTAAGATTGAGGGGGCAAACGTCATCGTCATTACGGCTGGTGAGGCCCAAAAACCAGGACAAACACGATTAGATTTAATTGGGAGCAATAAAAAAATCATCGAAGAACTTGCTGAGTCGATTCGTCCCTACGTCCAAAATAGTGTTGTGGTGCTCGTTAGTAATCCGGTCGATATATTGACCTATCACCTTTCCAAGCTCCTGGGACTTCCGGCCGGTCGAGTATTTGGTACCGGTACAATGCTCGACACAGCGAGATTTCGTTTTCACCTGGGTGAGTTTTTGCATATTCATCCTCGCAGTATTCACGCGTACATTTTAGGTGAGCATGGCGAGAGCTCATTTCCAGTTTTAGCTCACAGTAGTGTTGGCGGCCAACCATTGCAAGATTTCCCTGAATTCTCGGAAGAAAAAGCTCTAGATGCCTACGCCAAGACAAAAGACGCTGCTGCTAAAATTATTCTGGCAAAAGGAGCTACGTACTACGCTATTGGCGTTGTCATCACTCAAATTGTAAAGATGATTCTGCGCGATCAAAAATCAGTCTTGCCCGTTTCAGTTCCAATCGAGAATTACTACGGAGAATCGAACGTAAGCATTAGTATCCCGTGTATTATCGGAAAAAATGGAGCTGAACAAATCCTTCAGATTAAATTATCAGCAAGAGAACAGGAGCAATTTAAAAAATCCTGCTCCATTATCCGACAATATTTGTGACCTTATACCCTTCTTTAAGAATCACTTCTTTGAGTTTTTTTTCATCGACGAGATTTTCATCAAATTCCACTGTTGTTTGAGATTTAGCATAGCTGGTCGTCGAGGAGAGAACGCCAGACACATCTTCTAGGGCGCCGTCGATATTTAATGCACAACTTACACAATGCATACCGGAGGTTTTAAAGTGAAGCGTTCTTGAACGCTGTACTTTCGGTTTTGATTTTGAAAACAAATTGAACATATATTTCTTTTTTATATTACTTCCAATACTCCCGTATACATTCCCATACCACAGGTATAAGCAAAAGTCCCTTTTTGCGATGGGGTAAACGTGAATGACTTACTGGTATTTGGCTTCATAAACTCTTTGATCGCAAATGCGCTCAGGTGAAAATCGACTGCACAGCTGTAGACTTTCCCTGCTTGTAGCGTCAACTTGACGGGGATTCCTTTCTGTACTCGTAAATACTTCGGATCATATCCAGTATTGGTAATATCTATGCGAATGTTTTGCACTCCATTGACTATTTGAGCTCCGGACGGAGCGTTTCGTTTTTGAGTATCAGGAGTCCAAAATGATATCCATCCATTCTTGATACTGCTGCCGCTTAGAGGGAAATGGACTACTTCAAGCACGCCGTTAAAACTCACTAACGCCATACCGATTAAGACGACAGCGACAAAACGCAGGAATTTTTGCGTTAAACCTTCAGATAGCTTTGCCATGGCGATTCCAATGATGCTAAAAAGCGGCGCCGTGCCAAGAACAAACGCAAACATGAGCGCCGCTGATTGCATGGGGTTACCCAAAGCGATCGCATTAACTTCCATTGCTTGTGTCACCCCACAAGGGATAAAAACAGTGAATAATCCGAGGAGAAAGGGGGCAAAGAGCGTGTTATTGGTACCCAATCTTCTGATGCGTTTGGAAATAAATTTTGGTGGTTGGAATACCAGATAGCGAAAGATCGGATGAACATCCAGTAGATTCATTGCAGTCGCGAACATAAAAAAAGCAGCGAAAGCTTGAAATACGAGGCGTATAGGAAGACTCAATTCGAATACTGAACCAAGCAATCCTAAACTAAATCCAAGCATAGTATGACTAAGCAACTTCGCTAGTAAAAACATTACGACTGGTCCCCAATCTTTTCGATCAAACGACGAAACAGTTGTGTTTTTGGTTGGTTTTTGCAATTCTTTGTTTTTCTGCCCTGCAATAATACTAGCCAAAAATCCACCTTGGACTGCGAGACAAGACAGTCCCCCTGTTGTCAATCCAGTCAGAAAGACAAGCCAAAGATTCATAGTTTCATCCTTTTTAGACGGAGCGAATTTGTAACTACAGAGACACTGGATAGTGCCATGGCGGCTCCAGCAAAGACTGGGGACAACGTGATACCAAACAGCGGATATAAAAGTCCTGCAGCTACAGGAATACCGATGACATTATATCCAAATGCCCAGAACAAATTTTGTTTGATGATAGTAAAGGTGCTTCGTGATAAGAGGATAGCACTGAGTAATTTTTCCAAATTCCCTTTCAGTAACGTAATATCTGCAGCCTCTATCGCAACATCTGTTCCTGTTCCCATTGCAATGCCAACATCAGCTACTGCTAAAGCTGGCGCGTCATTGATTCCATCTCCTACCATAGCGACTATTCTGCCTTGCTGTTGCAGCTGTTTGACCTTCTCTGCTTTTTCACCAGGCAATACTTGTGCAAACACGATATCAATTTCTAGTTGTTTCGCGATGGCGTCCGCTACATCTTGATGGTCGCCAGTGAGCATGGCAACTTTAATGTTGAGAGCGTGCAGTTTTTGGATGACTTGTTTTGATTCGGGTTTGACCACATCAGCGATAGCGATTAATCCTAGCAGGTCTTTATTCTGCGCCACATACATCACTGTTTTCCCTGACTTTGATAATGTGTCAAAGTCATCATGCAAACCGATCTCAATATAATTATCTTGCAGCATTTTTTCATTTCCTATCATTGATCGTTGTCCAGTGATGCTTCCCACTATTCCTTTCCCTTCGACATTTTCAAAATTACTGACTTCATTTGTCTTTATTGATTTTTCCTGTGCATGCAGAATGATTGCTTGTCCTAACGGATGCGTTGAGTTGTGTTCCAAGCTTGATGCTATTGTGAGAATTTGCTGCTCAGATACTCCTTGAGCTGGGATGACATCAGTGACGCGAGGCTCTCCTTTTGTGAGCGTTCCTGTTTTATCAAAAACGATGGTGTTCACTTTTTGAAGTATTTCTAAGCTTCCTGCATCTTTGATCAAGATTCCCCTACTTGCTCCTTTCCCTGTGGCGACAATTATCGCTGTCGGAGTAGCTAGTCCCAAGGCACAAGGACACGCAATGACGAGTACGCCAATGGCACTGACGAGCGCCATTGAGAAGTTGCCTGCGATCATCCAAATGATTAAAACAGCAAGTGCAATGAGCAAAACAATCGGCACAAAAACAGCTGATACGTTGTCCGCTAAATCTTCAATTGGTGCTTTTGAGCCTTGGGCTCGTTCGACCATCGCGATGATTTGAGAGAGTACGGTATCAGCACCGATTTTAGTTGCCTTCACGTGCAACAGACCTTGTTTATTGATTGTCGATCCGATAACCTCATCATCGATATTTTTTTCGACAGGGATGCTCTCTCCGGTAAGCATCGACTCGTCGACAGTAGAGCTTCCTTTGACAATAATCCCATCAACTGCCACTTTATCTCCTGGTCTGACCACGAACACATCACCGACAAGCACTTGATCTATAGGGACTTGAATTTCTTGTCCATCACGAATCACGGCCGCAGTTTTCGCTTGAAGCCCTAACAATTTTTCAATTGCCTCTCCAGTTTGGAGTTTACTTTTTGTCTCCAAGTATTTACCAAATAAAATAAATCCGATGATCACAATTGCAACATCAAAGTATGTATGAACTGGGATCGATAATGACATCGCCAGGCTTGGGAATAGCGTGACAAATGCACTGTAGAAGAAGGCGGACAGTGTTCCGATTCCAACCAACGTGTCCATATTGGCAACTCTGTATTTGATAAAACGAATCACACCTTGGATAAAGATCCTGCCACTAGGGCCAAACAAGATTGGTATTGTAATTACAAGCAAGATTAAATTAAAAATTGGCATGGGAATTGGATTTTCTGGAACCAAAGGCGAAAGTGAGCGAGCAATATCCCAAAACGTGATGGCAAACATAAGCAAGGAGATGGGTAAGACGAATTGTATAAGTCGTTTTTGGTGAGCTAATTCCTGTAGTTTTTTTTCTTTGCTCTGCCCAATGCCCATATGTTCACTGTGATCCATTCCGGACATGACACTTCCATCCGGCATTACGTGTTTCGACTTTCCTATTTCAGAAATTTCCTGGTCCAATGAATATCCTAGTTTCCCTATTTCCTCATTCATTTGTACTACACTGACATGATGGGGATCATAGGTCACAGTTGCTTTCTCGGTGCCAATATTGATCTGAATATTTTTTATTCCTGAGAGCTTTTTTATTTTTCGTGTAATGATATTTGCGCACGATGCACAATGCATGCCGCTGACTGGAAGTATTTCTGTTTTTGTCATAGCTTCCTCTCCATTGTAGTGGCGATGATCGGAAATGATGTACCAGATTGTGCAGAGAAGTTTCTCTTGAATTTTTTTTCACATCCATGTGCACAAAAGTAATAGTTTTTACCCTGATGTGAGAGATGAGCCACTGCTGTGTGCGCAGTCACTTCCATTCCGCAGATAGGATCTGTATATACTTGCAACTTTGAGAGATCTTCTTCAATCGTCAGCCCGGCTCGCTCAATCAAAGCTCTCCTGGCTGCTTCCTCAATTCTAGCGATATGTTTACTCTGCAAAGAGTAAATTCGCTGTTGATGTTGATTGGTACTTTTGACTACCCCTACTTTACGCAACACCATCAAATGTTGGGAGATATTTGATTGTGATATCCCCATCATCTCAGTCAGCGCAGAGACAGATTGCGGTCCCGTAGATAACAAATGGATAATTTCTAGACGCTTAGGATTAGCAAGACTCGCAATAATTTTCGCTTGCATGCGATACAAACTCTTTATATTCATACTATTGAATATAACACTCCTGATTAGGATAGCAACGTGAAGTTTGTACTGAAGGGAAACGGGAAAAAAAGATTTTGCAGGGCTACCTGGACTCGAACCAGGACGGAGGGTTTTGGAGACCCTAATGCTAACCAGTTACATCATAGCCCTATGATCAAATCATAGTATGCAGCGTAGTATAAAGCCAAGTAAGCTCTTTCGCAATTTTTACGTCATAGTAGTAAATAGTAATACATCCCATATATCCCTCTTTTTTTGATAGGCCTGCATTCAGCTTTCGATATGATCTATTAAATTGAGATAAAGGAATCCCAGTTATTTTTGACCAGTATTCTTTTACTTTTTCGTCGTCATGATAGTGATGGATATGCACATTAACTTTAAACTTGGAATCATTAATTTCGAAGCCTTTTCTCAGCAGAGTTAGGAATGTATGAATCATTAATGGGTCTGAGTTAATAAAACGCATTGAAGAACTTTTCTTCGCTCCTTGAGCCCAATATAATAATGCACAGAAAATTTTTATAGAAGATATATCGACAGACAAGCTCTTGAGGCTTAAATTGGCCTTCACCTTAATGAGTTCATTTTCTTTATCTCTTCTTTTTTTTAAAGTAAGCCTGCCTAACCTCCTCCCTTCAATCGTATTGTTCATTAATTTTCGTTTTGCGTCATCCGATAATATAATATTTCGTACCCAGTAATACACTGTCCCTCTCGGCACAGCATAGAGTTTTGCTAACTCTACTGCGCTCGTTCCTTGTAGACGTTTTTCCTCTATTTCTTTCCGCTTTTTTAAATCATGCATAAGTCTTATGTAACACTTTATGTATATTCATAATAATCAAAATAGTTTTCTCGTGCAATACTTACTACATGGACATTTTTGAAAATAATTCGCTGCTTTTAAAAGACAAAAAAAACTTGGAACAGACTCCTATCCCCGTGGTCACTGTAGCTGCTAGCTTTCGAGATGAACTCGCCCGCTATCATGGTGTCAAAGAATATTTCGGTGACGTTGAAGATGAAGTACTGTTCTCTCGTGCGCATTACAGCATGGCACTCGCTGCTCTCGTTTGCGCTTGGGGAGGAATTAAACCTGATCCTAAAAAAGCCTGGGGAGTAGATCCTACCAATTATGTGACCAGACAAGATTGGGGAAAACTCGAATTTACTGAAGAAGTGGGACAACTTATGGCGCGAAACAGTTTCTTAAAATGGGTCAAGGACCTTATCGATACTAAAGTCCGCCAAAAGTTACCGATTACAGGAGCGATCGCCACTCCCCTCCTTATGCTGTTTGAACGAGTTCATCGTCCTATCCTCTCCTTTCATTACGAGACTGGGAATCTCTTGATTGGTGCCGGAAAACAAGTCGTGCAAGTGGTGACAGACCCACACGTACGACCCCAGTATCTAGAACATGCGGAACGACCAACCATTCGCTACTGTGTCTTTGACGAAAAAACCAGAACCGATATGTTAGAGCTTGCAGAAGTAATGGGCAAAGATTTGGATCCTAAACGTGTGGTTGTGACTGGGCCACCGGTTGATCCTCGAATTGTGGCGGCCAGAAAAAAGAAATCACCGACTGCATATACAAAAAGGCCAGTAAGGCTGGTTATTACAACCGGGGGATTAGGAACCAATAAAAAAGAAATAGAAACTTGTTTTCGTTCTCTTGCTCCCCTGCTTCGTCACGCAAAGATTCAGCTGATTGTATACGTCGGAGTCCATGAGGACATTCGTGAGATGATTCATCAAATCGCCAAACAGGAAGGAATTCCTACTGCTGAAAAACATCACGTCGAAGCTCCTTTGCGCATCTTTCATTCACCTCACATCGTGCAAGCCAATGAAATGCTCATACAATATGCCTTTCCTTGGGCAGATGGCTTCATCACCAAACCAAGTGGAGATATGGCATATGATGCCGCAGCAGCAGGTTGTTTTCTGTTGACCTTAGAACCTTGGGGAGAGTGGGAACACAATATCAGAGATATTTTTGAACAACGGGGAATATCCAGACGTGCAATTCCGGAGAAATTACAGGAACAACTGGATAGCTTATTGACCGCTCATGGATCTCCAGCTTGGGCAGAAACCGCAATCGGTAACGCTTTGGCTTTGCCAAAACTATTCACAGAAGGAATTCAAAATATTTTGGATCAGATGCCTACAAGCTAATCTTCTTTTCACAATTTTCTTTCAATGGCACCCACAATTGCACAATGATCACTCACCCCATCAATGACACGAACATCATTTACTGTGATGGACTTGTCTGTAAAGAAACCATCAACCATATACTGCAGACCTTTAACTCTATGTAAATTTTGATCAATAGAAGTTGTTATATCTTTAGGGACATTGTCCGTAAAATGAGTTGCAAGTGTATCAAAGATTTCTTTTCCACGCGGAGCATTAAAATCTCCACAGAGAACATCTGGTTCTACATCTTGAAGAGATTCAAGCAAGTTCTTCAAATCACCACGCTGGAGAGCAGTAACGCTGCCATTAGGAGACCAGGTAAAGTGGGTAGTGGCTATTCTAAAGGTTTCTCCATCTTTCTGTACATCTACCCACAACAATCCTCTTCTTTCCCCTCCTGGTGATGAGTCATGAATTGACGTATCAACAGGCTGACTTTCATAGTAGCAAGATCCTGATTGAACAACCGGAAGTTTAGAGAAAACGACAACCCCCTCGATCCCCTTTTTGGCTTTGCGATACGGATTATCGGCTGTCACGTTGCTTAATGGCAAAAAAACATACTCCATATGGAGCTGTTCTTGAAGATGAGGAAGATCTACTTTATAGACTTCCTGCATGCAAATCACATCAGGGTTTTCTTTTTGAACAAACGGAAAAATTGTATCGTAGTGATTATCACCTTCGATATTGAGAGTCAGAAGTTTGAGCGCCATAACGACAACTCATTATTTTAACTTCTCTACCTCTTTGTGCAACACATGTTTACGCAGGATGTTATCATACTTCATTAGCTCGAGTTTCCCCTTGCCTTTTTCCTGTTGGTTTCTTTTGTTGCGTGTCGTGTAGTGAGTAATGTGACCACTCTCAGTGCTTTTTAATGCAACTGTTCCGCGTGGTCCCTTTTTTGCTTTAGCCATAAAAATCCTTCTGTACTGTAATTCTCAAGAGAATGTATTGTATCACACCTCTAGAGAAGTGAGCCACCTCAGGGACTCGAACCCTGGACCACCTGTTTACAAAACAGGTGCTCTACCAGCTGAGCTAAGGTGGCAAGTACGAACCAGTATTCTACCAGAGAAAGTCACAACCAAAAAGGGAGAAATCGTTTGACAGCAAATCTAGAAACACATATTCTATATCTATTATAAGTAGCACTCTACCAAACAATGAGTGAGGATTTCTCAAGCACTATACGGGATCTTTATAACTCTGGTTTATCTCTCGGAGGAATCAGCTTAAAACTCGGCTGTTCTCCCCATAAGGTAGTCTACTGGATGAGGAAACTTGATATCCCTCGAAGAAAACCGAGCGAAGCTCTTTATCTTAAATACAATCCAAATGGAGATCCTTTTTTGATAAAAAAGATAACCACTACGGAAGATGCAAAACTCTTCGGTTTAGGGGTTGGCATATACTGGGGAGAGGGAGACAAACGTTCAATCCATGCAACTAGAGTAGCAAATAGTGATCCAGAGTTAATTTTAACCTTTATTCACTTTTTAACAGCGCTTTGTGGAGTAAAAAAGGACAAAATAAAGTGCAATATTGTTTGCTTTAATGATAGCAATATCCCAGATGTCGGAAGGTATTGGTCACAACTTCTCCAGATTCCAAAAGAGAAATTTGGTAAAATAGTACAAATCCCACCGCAGGGAAAAGGAAAATACCGCCGAAAATCTCAGTACGGTGTTTGCACAGCTAGCGTATATAATACAAAGTTCAAGCAGTGGATAATGCAAGAAATCAGTGGTTTCTATTCGCCCAGATAGTTCAGTGGCAGAACGTTTCCTTGGTAAGGAAATAACGGGAGTCCGATTCTCCCTCTGGGCTCATCAAAGTATATACTGTATTTATTGCTGAGTTACTCAAGCGGTCAACGAGGGCAGACTGTAAATCTGCTGGCTTTAGCCTACGAAGGTTCGAATCCTTCACTCAGCACAAACACCTCCGTCTCTCTTCAATATGAAAATGGCTCCCGTGAAGCTGAAGGGAAAAAGAACGTTTCCCCGCAAACAATCAGGTGGGTGCGCTGCCATCATCAAAAAAGAATCCGGACTCCGCGCTCCCTGCGAAAGAAACTATCCGAGGAAAAATGGTTCCTTTTCCTTTTATTCATGCTCACGAGAGCCGGCCTTAGAATACGAAAAACCTCCTGAAAAATCAAGACGAAATGACAACAACGACTTCAGCTTGGGGTAGTTTCACTTTACGTTTGACGATGAAAAATAAAGCGACGGAATAGATTACCAATACTGCTCCCCAAATCCCAAACACTGCTTGCTCTCCGAACTGATCATTTAACACTCCATTGAGGATTGGCCCGATGATATAGGCAAAGCTTCCCGACATTGCCGTTAACCCGATTAAATCGTTCCCTGTGGCTCCAGACCTCGCAATAAAGTCTTCAAAGACGGCTGAGAGCGCTGGCTGTAATAGACATAACCCGATAGAGGCAATAAACGTGAGCATCAAAATCATACCAACAGAACTCGTAATACTGACAGCCACCAGCCCTAAGCCGGCTAAAATTCCGGCAGAATAAGCTAAACGCTTTTTCCCAAAGGGTTTGGCAAGTGACATCACCAAAAATCCAGCCACAAGTCCGGGAATGCTATACATACTGACAAAGCTCCCACCCCATATGTTTTGGGCTTTTAAGTGCTCGGCAAACAGTGGACCAACGGAAAAGAAAGCTGATTCAATAATGTAAAATAGAATATTAAGTACAAGGAGCGGCCAAATTACTCGTCCATATTTCTTCCAAACAGCAAGCTCGGTGCCAAAAGAACGAGAAACCACTTGCTCAGCATGATGTTCATGATGTTTTTTCCCTGAAGTCACCCAAACATACAAACCTGCGATCACGAGACCGAAAGCGTAAATACCAATTGCGACTCGCAGTGGCAAAATGTCTTCGACGGCAATCAGAGTTGTGGCAAGAAGCGGTCCGATAATCCAGGCAATGTTGCGCAAAATTGAAGCCGTTCCCCACGCCCATCCATGATCAGCTGCAGCAACACGTTCGTGGATGGCATGAAAGTTCGCAAACACCATACCTTCAAAATATATCCCCCACATCACCATGCCAAATAGCGCTGCTGGGATGGAATGGAACACCAACAAGGAGAGAGGGAAAAAGAAAACCAGGGAAAATAAGATTGTGAGAAAAAATCCGGATTTCTTCTGAGGAAAATATTTGGCAAACAAAAAATCACAGATGATTCCAGCGGTTGATGAAGTGGCAAGAATCAGACCCATCTCCGTTGAACTACCAGTAATTTTCTCTAAATAGATGGGAGAAATGTATCCCATTGCGGCATCAGCCATGTCGACAATAGCAATCACTACCACAAAAAAAAGATAGAGAGTGCGGGTGTTATGAAAAGAGTTATCAGATCGCCACAACATGGATTCTCAGTGTGACGGATAGACAAATCATTTGTCAAGAAAGGGCTGTTTTGACTTTGTCTGCGTATTTCTCATTCTCCAAGACAAATTTCAAGTGGGCCAAGAAATAGTTCTCGGGATCTCCCGTCGTCATCCATTCACCTTGAGTTTTACCCACCACAATACGTTGGGTTTTGGCAACATGAGTAATTGCATCAACGGTCCATAATTCTCCATCTTTACCCAAACTTGTAGGGTTTAAGAATTCAAAGATAGTCGGTTTTAACAAATATCGACCGTAGGAAGCCAAGAGTGAAGGAGTTTCTTCTTTCTTTGGTTTCTCAATAATATTATCTAATTCATTTTCAGTCCCGGCTTTCATGGAAATGATGCCGTATTTATCGACTACATTTGGGTCGACTGGTTGAGACATAATGATTCCCGCCACACTTGGGTCACTGTCATACATATCAACCATTACTTTGGCATCTCCGACTGCGCCAAAGACAACGTCGTCAGAATACAAAACCAAGAACGCTTCTTCGGCTTCAACAAAAGCCTGAGCCGAAGCCACTGGTGATCCGTTTCCATAGGGAAAGGAAGGATCTTGAATGATCACAGAGATTTTCGGGAAATCCAAAACGTGTTGTACAGGCTCGTAGCGATCCTCTTTCCCTTGGCTTGCCAGAAGTTTTCGAATACGATTTACTCCATTATTAAAGTAATCTTCATAAATCGGTTTTCCTTCAGGAGTAGCGACAATGATGATCTCTTCAATTCCTGCATTGACGCACTCTTCAACTACAAACTGCATCACCGGACGATTACCAAATGGAAGCATTCCTTTCGGCACCGTCTTGGTCAACGGGAGGTAACGACTGGCAAATCCTGCGTCAGTGATAATAGCTTTTTTTACTTTGCTCATAACGATGCTCCTTTACATACGGGAGAGAGAAATTTATTATACCCCATTACTAATTCCACTTGCATTATCACTCTCATTCTTGCTACTGTTGATGAGTAGGATACTATATGTCTTGTACGTAACTGTTATGGATAAACGCATCATCATTGTTTTGGTTTTGGTTATTGTCATCGTTGCAGGTGTTGGCGGAGCTATGCTTCTCTTAAACCGCACACCGGCCACGCCAGTAGCGACGCCGTTTCCATCCGCAACTCCTGCCGTCTCGGCCCAAACGCAACCTACATTAACAACCCAAATCTCATCACCACTTACTGCCAGTGGATCCGCAACCATTGATGTGTACTTGGATACAAAAGCCACAAAAATTGATGGCTTCCAATTCATTGCAACGCTTAATGGTACCGCACTTCCAACGATTTCAGATGCTGATTCGGGAACGGAAGGGACTCAAATCAGTCCAGAAAATATTCCAGAACTTACCACCTCGACCAATAATGTAACCGAACAAGATGGGGCTTTTGTAATTCGCTTCGCGATGGTTTCTAGTGACAGCACCCTCGGGTACTCCAACACTTCACCAACTAAAGTAGCGAGTATTCCCGTGTTAGCCGGATCGGGAGGAAATGTTACGCTCACCTTTAATCAGCAAAATTCCCGAGCTAGACTCTTAAGTGGTGGGGAAGACACCTTGGTCACCACGACAGATGGGACGTTCCCAGTCGCGAGTAGCGGAAGTAGCAGTACCCAAACCAGTGTCAGTACAGCATCTTCATCATTGCTTGCCCAAACCGCTGTTACGACCACACCAGCGCCAACAACTGCTGCGACGGCAACCACTTCACCGTTCTGTCTTGCTTCTTGTTTCTCTGATGGAGACTGTGCTGCAGGTCTCGCCTGTGAAACGGATCGTTGTGTAAATCCTGCTTGTCCAACCTCACAGACTTGTGGATGTGGAGCCAACCAAACCGCTCAAACCGTCACTACCACGCCTGTACCCACAGTGGTCGCTAGTGCTGCCGCCACTCCTATTGTTGCCACTTCGGCTCCAATTGCTGAAGCTTCAAGCTCAGCGCAGGATTTGCCTACATCTGGTTCAGTAGAATATACGCTACTTGCCATTGGCGCGGGTTTGTTCCTCATTGGAGGAGGAGTACTCTTAACCGCTAAACAAGAAGCCTAAAAAGAAAGTCAAACCGACAGTTGGATCTAATCCAGTTCTCGTGTTACAATACCCAAATCATGAATTCGCTTGCATCCATTGGAGCAGTGGTTTTATTCCCAATACGATTTTTACGAGAAGTAGGAACGGAACTGAAAAACGTTACCTGGCCAACCAGAGCAGAAACAATCCGCTCGACCTGCATCGTCATTGTCATTAGTCTTGGAGTAGGGCTCTACATTGCGGCATTAGATCTTGGCTTTACCAAAGGATTCGAACTTATTTTGTCATTAAAGAAATAGAAAAAATATGTCTGATACAACTGATACACCTGTACAAGTCCCAGAAGTTCCCGAAGTACAAGAGGTTGTTACCTCAACCCCAAATCACATCGTAATCACCTTAAGTGAAGATAAACGGGCTCGCTGGTACGTTGTTCATACCTATTCAGGCCATGAGAACAAAGTCGCTGAAACCTTAAAGCAGCGTGCTGAAACTATGGGACAATTGGACAAGATCCTCGAGATGTTGATCCCCACCCAAGAAAAAATTCAGATCAAACGCGGCAAGAAGCAAACGGTTCGAGAAAAAATCTTCCCAGGGTACATGATGATCAAGATGATCCTCACTGATGAATCTTGGCTTTTGGTACGTACTACTCAAGGTATCACTGGTTTCGTCGGTATGGGAAACAAGCCCACTCCAATTTCACAACAAGAAGTCCAAACCATTCAAAAGTACATGAGCCAAGGAGCTCCAAGCTACAAAGCCAATTTCGAAACAGGCGAAGCCGTCAAGATCGTGGAAGGTCCATTTGCAGACTTCATTGGTACTGTCGATGGTATCAACGAGCCAAAAGGCAAAGTCACTGTTTTGGTCTCAATCTTTGGTCGCGAAACTCCTGTGGAACTTGACTTCTTACAAGTTAATAAACTTTAGTTTCTTCAAACTATGGTAGAAAAACCGACAACTATTGTTTGGATCGATGACGATGACCCAAGCTTTTATTTGGCGAACGCACTTTTGGTTTCTCAAAGAAATAATGTAATTACGATCGGTGCTCCTCAAGAAGTTGTCGATTCCGATGCCATCGAGCAACATCTCATCCGAGCAATGCAGAGCCTTCAACAAAGCAAAATCACTGAAATTGGCGCTATAGTCACAGACCAGCTCCATTTCGATGCCTCCAAGAAGCTCGAACAACTAATAGAGACAGTACGCAAGATAAATCCTCAAGTTTTCATTGCAGAATTAACAGGTGGGAATATTCCTCGTTATGCTCCAGACACGTTCGTCCAAAAACCAACTGAACCAGGGCTACTAAAAGTTTTCTATGAGGCAACCGACACGCCTGAGGGAAAACTGATGGCGCTCAGACACTATCTTTCTAACTCAGCATTCGTGATTGCTCAGAATGCTGAATCCAAAGACGATACATTCTCTATACATAAGGATGGATATGTACGGAGGTTATTTAGCACTGCCCATCGAGAAGCTACGCAACTGATATTAAACGTTCTTTTTGGAGATAATTGTCCGGAAGCACACATTGTCCAAAAGCAATTCTTGGCTCTGCCTGATCATGAATTACAGGAAATTCTTCATAACTTCTTTAACTCTATTGGCTGGATTGAGAATGATCCTGACAAAAGTATTCCCAAAACGATGACGTTTCAGCGTTTAGAAGCTCAACTTCGCTCTATTTTTGGCCAATAGCGCCCGGACTACGGTTCATGTGTTATAATAATCATCTTACCCTTACCTCGGGTAACCAAATATTGAGGTAGTATTGCCAAAAGGGCATTACGAGTTAAGCTTCTTCCACCACTGGTGGACTTTCTCTTTTTCCCTTTTTGCATTTTTTATATAGGTATTTTTAGGAGTATTTTATGGCAAAAAAGATCAAAGTCATCTTTAAGTTAAATCTTCAAGCTGGCGCTGCTAACCCTGCACCTCCCGTTGGACCAATTTTAGGTCAACACGGTGTCAATATCATGGAGTTCTGTAAAGCATACAATGCCCAGACCCAGGATAAAAAAGGCCAAACCATCCCAGCTGAAGTAACCGTCTTTGAAGACCGTTCCTTTACTTTTGTCTTAAAACTCCCTCCAGTCTCTGCCATGATCAAACAGGTTTTAAACATCAAATCCGGCGCCAAGACTCCAAGTAAAGAAGTGGTTGGAACTCTTTCGAAAGCCCAAGTCAAAGAAATCGCGGAAAAGAAAATGGCTGACATGAATACTACTTCAATTGACCAAGCAATGAGTATGGTAGAGGGAACCGCCCGCAGTATGGGAGTTACAATCGCTTAAAAAGGAATACATATATGGCAAAATCAAAATACAAAGTAGCAGTCATGGACGAACTTCCAACCGAAGAGCAATTAGCAATGGAAGAAATGGAAAAAACCTCGGCACGCAAGAACACGGCCAGTAAGAAAAAAGCTGATAAAGAGCCAGAAGCTTTCGGAGAAGAATCATTGGATACCGGTACAACAGAAGAAAACCAAACTTCTGAAGAAACCGTTGAAGAGGTCGTGCCCGCTAAACCAACTAAAACCGTCGGTTTCCGCAGCAATCGATATAAGACAGCAAAATCTCACATTGATCGAACTAAAACCTATAGTGTAGCTGAAGCTTTAAAACTTTTGAAAGAAGCTGCCACTGCAAAATTTGATGAGACTGTTGAAGTTCACTTAGTAACCAACGGAGTTTTGGGTAATATTGAGGTGTCATACCCCCACAGTATTGGCAAGACTATCAGAGTACAAATTGTGAACGAAGAAGTCATTGCAAACCTTGATAAGGGAATAATTGACTTCGATGTATTAGTTGCTTCACCAGATCAAATGAAGCAACTAACCAAATTTGCCCGTCTGCTTGGACCAAAGGGAATAATGCCAAATCCAAAGAATGGAACCTTGGTTGCTGATCCTGCTAAACGCGCAAAAGAGCTTGCCAGTGGAAAAACCAGTGTAAAGAGTGAAAAAAAGTCTCCACTGGTACATACCACTGTAGGAAAAATGTCACTTGGTGCCGACAAATTAGCAGAAAATATTCAAGCGTTACTCGCAGCTTGTGGCCAGGGAAAAATCTTCAAGGCTGTGATTACCTCTACCATGAGTCCGGGGATTAAGATCCAGATCTAAAAAAGATATGGCTGAAACTTTACGAAAGACTGTGCACCAGCCGGTGTTTCTGACTCAGTTACATCTGGTTGATATCGAATTTGTCCAATCTATTCAAGATACTGAAGCATTGCTGTCAGCAGGTCATAGGAAGCATGGAGAAAAAAGAAAGACTAGAATTCGGCCCATAGATGTGAAGTTCGCCCAGATGTTGAGTAGAAACAAAAGAAAATTGTGATATACTACATATAGATCCAGAGACCACGGACAATCCGAGAGGATGTAAGTTCCGTCGAGGACATGAAAAAGTGCTGTTTTGACAGCGTTCACCTCGTTTCTTTGGAAAGGAGGTTTTTTTATGCCAAATGCAAAAAGCATTGCCAGTGTAACTCTCTTGCAAGAGAAATTTTCTCGCGCAAAAGCTGTTATCCTCGCCAACTTTGCCGGACTCAATTCTAAACAGCAAGTAAAATTGCGACAGGACTTGAAAAACGCAGGTGGTGAATTCATCGTTGCTAAGAACACACTCGTTGCTCGAGTTGTTGGAAAAGCCGAGATGGATCAATCTTTTACAGGTCAAACTGGAACAGTCTTTTCTTACGAAGATGAAATCGGAGCCTTGAAAGCTTTAGTCAAATTTGCCAAAGAAAATGATGTCGTTCAACTCAAACAAGGATTGGTTGGAAAGAATGTTTACGACGCGAAAGCTCTTGAGGAGCTCAGTACCTTGCCAGGGAAGACAGAACTCATTCAGATGTTGCTTGGAAGACTCAATGCTCCTGCCAGTAAATTGGTCGGAGTCCTCAAAGCCTCACAAAGAGATTTGGTCTATGCATTGCAAGCAATCGCTGACAAAAAAGGAAACTAATAAGCATAATAAAGTTACTCAATTTATTTTGAGAACATTGTAAAAATATAATATAAAAGGAGAGCGATTATCTCTATATAGAAATCGCTAAAAAGTATGGCAGATATACAAAAACTCATCGAAGAGATCGAAAAGATGTCTCTTCTCGAAGTATCAGAGCTCGTTAAAGCTTTGGAAGAGAAATTTGGCGTGAGTGCATCAGCACCAGTCATGATGGCAGCAGCTGCAACTTCAGCCGCTCCAGCCGAAGAAAAGACGGAATTCACAGTGGTTATTACAGCCGCTGGTGACAAAAAGCTCGAGGTTATCAAGGCAATCCGCTTGATCAAACCAGAACTCGGACTTGGTGAAGCTAAAGCTGCTTCAGAAAAGCTCCCATACATTCTCGTCGAGAATGTGAAGAAGGAAGTTGCTGAAGATGCAAAAGCCAAACTTACAGCTGCAGGTGCAACTGTAGAGATGAAATAGTCATTCATTCAAACGACTTTGAAAAGTCCCGTATTGCTACGGGACTTTTTTTTGTGCCCAAATTCAAATGACTATATATTCAGGTGAATGAATGAAAAACCGATTTTGAGGCTTTTAGAAGGTCAGATTTTCGTGGGAATCGTCAACCAAAATAAGTCTCGATAGAATACTCAAGCTGAAGCCCTGGTAAAAATAAGTTATGTTTTTTTCCATCAATTTACAAAAATATGGATTGAATAAAGTGTCACATGGGCTTTCGGAGTAAAAATATCCGTTCCGAAGAAAACAAATATACATTTCACATCAAATTTATTTGCACACATGTTTTCCACATCTATTTTTTCAATCTTTATTGTGCGACATACATTACCCCTTGACCCATTTTGATCTTTCATGCTAGGTTGTTATTAGATATGATGTGCTGAAGAATTCGTTTTTTACTGCATCAAAATATATATTACCTTTTCATAGGAGTTCAAATGGCGAAGACGGATGACACCACAACTACACAAACCCCTGCTCCGGTTGTGAAGAAAAAATTAAGTTTGAAGGATCTTCCCGATTTACTTACCATTAAAGAAGTAAGTGAACTGCTGCGCGTTTCACCGTTAACATTAAAGCGGTGGGGGAAAAGAGGTAAACTTGCCGCCATCAGAATCAATTCCCGAGGAGATAGACGATATAAGAAAGAAGCGGTTCTCTGGATTCTAGGAATGACTGCTGAATAATTCTTCAACAAAGAACCAAACCCCCTTGAGTTGCCTTCTCCATCTCCAGGGCTCGAGAATGAGTCGTTGCAACCACTCAAGATGTAGATTTTCCACCAGAGGAGAGATTGAAGGTATCTTTCCACTTTCATACTCGAAAGCTCCTCCTACAACCATGGCTATCTTAACTTCTGCTTTCTCTAGAATATCTTGATGTCTCTCGATCCATAGTTCTTGCCAAGGAGCACCGTATGCGACAAATAAGAGATCAGGCTGATATGCGCGAATTTTCTCAAGAGCCTGGATAGAGTTCTCTTTTGAGCCATCATCGTATTGCCAAGTAATAGTCTCATCTCCAGTTTTCTTGATCCATTGATCGAGTACTGCCTTGGCTGATCCAGAACTTCCCCCAAGCAAGAATACTTTCCACTTTTTATCTGTAGAAATTCCTAAAAGATCATGGAATACTTCCCTGCCTGGGATCCTCTGTACCTTCATTGCTTCTTCACTCTTCAATCCTTGCTGCCGATGAATTGCCCATACTAGACCAGCTCCATCTGGAAGTAAAATGTCTGCCTCTAGGAGCGTATGGAAAAATGCAGGGTTTTCTCTTGCCAAAACCATTTGCTCCGGGTTTGGTGTGTATATCTTGAGGAAAGAAGAGGTTTTTGGATGAAAATGCTGTACAAAAGAGGTAAGAGCACTTAGCAACCGTGCCTTATCACCGCTATACAGCGATACCCCTCTAAATGGAGCGGTTGGTCCGATTATTTGCTTCATATGTATCCCTCCTCACCCTCACTCTTTCCAAAACAATAGACGAATATTTGAACAGTGACAACCTCCTCGGGTTGCTTTATTTTTCATATCTAGCCTATTTATCACTATAGGACGGAATAAAACCCGATCTTTACACGACTCTAACCCAAATATCCAACCTCTCTCCAAAATCTCATAGTAGTATGCAATCTATACCGTATGTAACCCGAATCAAGCTACTTCCCCTCTTCACAGCTTCTTCTTTTTGTTAAAATAATGTTCAATGCAATATAATGATATTGAGCACTTTTTTTCTATCCTAAAAATCAATTAAACGTCGATTTTTCGCTTATTCGTTTTTCTTCTAAAAATTATCTTTATCTCGGTTTTCTTTTCTCGCGTCCTTTTTACCACAGACATCGTCCTAGATTTTTTATTATTTAGCCACGTCATTTCCACTTGATAACTCCTGCATCAGGGAGACGACTCCACGAATTGCGCTGACATCTGGTTCACTGGCTGGATACACTGGCATATGAAGCATCGAAGACAGATACGAAGCAACGCCTTCTGCTTTTGCCAATCCCCCTGTCAAGACGATACCATTGCTGACGCAGGAAGACAATTCATCAGCCGAGAGTTCTTCTAGAGTAAGAAGGAGTTGGGTAGTCATCATTGATGCGGCTTGACTAATTTTCTCAATTAAAAACTCCTCTGGAATCTGCCAAGTCGATGACACCTCATCTAAGAAAGAGAGATACTCGCTATGATTTACTCCTTTTTGAGCTTGAGGCAAGAACCCACCGACGCTAGAGAGCAGCTTTTCCCAAAAACTGGCTGTTAGTTCTTTCCCATAGATCCGGAAGATTTCTGCTTCGAGATTGGAACGAATTTTGTCTCCAGAGAACTCCAAATCCTTTGAAAACAAACACTGCGTAAATGAGACTCCCGCGACTTCACTGCGGGAGTACCCCAGATGAATAAGGAGTGCAAAACTAGGAATCGGGAAAGAGAAGCCCGCACCTACTGCACAACTGATGGCGTTTGCACACAGAGTCACACTCGAGACGCCCAAAGATTCTAATATGTGTACCCAGAGCTGTTTTGTTGTTTGTGGCGCATTACTGGCTACATTCACATATACCTCTAGGCGTAAAAGAGGATGATGTGTGATTCCTGCTTCAAGAAAGACAAACCGCAAATACTCAGAGAACAGTTTTTGATCCAAGATAACATCTTGATCATACATCGAGGCAAACGTGGGAATTTTCTTCCTTTTTTCGAATACAGTGGCTTTTCGCCGTTTTAAGAAGAGAGAAAATAGTTGGGATTGCGGTTGATTGAAAATTTCAGTGGAGTCCTCGAACCCTATACGCATCTCAAATTCCCCGAAATCGAGCGCGATCCTTTGTAAAAGCCGTGGCATGTTGGTATGATAACAGAATGAATCGGCGCCTGCTCACCACTACCTTCTCACTCGTCGTTATTGTGGCAGGTACTATCGCTGTTATTCGCTTTGCCAAAGGATACCGACCGACCTCAACTGGGAATGTCCGTGCTACTGGACTGTTGGCCGCGAATTCTTTCCCCAATGGCGCCAGCGTGTATATTAACGGTGACTTAAAGACTGCTACGGACACAACCTTAAATCTTGAACCAGGTGAATATGATATCGAAATCAAAAAAGATGGGTACACACCCTGGAAAAAGAAGATCCACATCGAAAAAGAACTTGTCACTCAAACCAATGCAGTCCTGTTCCCCATCGCACCCAGTTTGACTCCCCTGACATTCACTGGAGCCGCCAACATTACTCCCTCTCCTGATGGTCAACAACTCCTCTTTACGACAGCTTCTGCTGCGGCCAGTAAAAGCAATGGGATTTATGTCATGAATTTAGCTGATAGCCCGATCTCACTGCAACGCGGTCCATTTCAAATCGCTCTATCAAGTACTAGCGTTGATTGGAGTAACAGTACCTTTGTCTGGTCTCCTGACTCTTCGCAAGTTATATTGAAGACCACTGGGAGAACGTACTTGCTTGTCACAAACAAGGTGAACAACTTAGATACTCTTCCCGATGTCACTGCTCGCCAATCGACTATTCTCTCGGAGTGGAACGATTTGTTTGAAAAAAAGTTCACCGCGGCTCTGGCTCTTTTCCCGAAAGAAATTGTTACAATCGCAACCCAGTCAGCTAAAAACATCTATGTCTCACCCGACCAAGAACGCCTTCTCTATACCGCAACGGCTAGTGCTCATCTCTCAGAGACCCTCCTTCCACCAGTCGTCGCTGCCAACTCACAAACTCAGTCACGCGACCTGATTGCTGGAAACACGTATGTCTATGACCGTACAGAAGATCGAAATTTTGAAGTGATCAAAGGAAAAGAAGTCGTACTCGTATCTCCATCTCCAACCCCAAAAACAGGGATCGTACGTCGTGTCCTTCCCGTTGCTAGTCAGTCTGCAACACTCGCTCCAGTTTCAACCTTCATGGATACCTTGCTTGCCTTCCGCAACAAGACGTCAGGATTGTTTACAGGATCTCCACAGTGGCTGCCTGACTCCAAACATATCATCGCAGCTACTCCAACTGGGATTAGTATCAGTGAATATGATGGGACGAACCGAACCCCGATCTATGCAGGTCCATTTGAGAAGCAATTTGTCTATCCCTGGCCAAATGGGAGCAAGCTTATTATCTTAACGAACTTTAACCAGTCAGACTCCGGTGGGATTAACCTTTACGCTCTTGGGTTGAAATAAGTTACTGCGTTAAACAAGAGCTCTTCGCTATCTAGATCGTGTGTCCCCGGTAGGAATCGAACCTACATTAGAGATTTAGGAAACCTCTGTTCTATCCATTTAACTACGGGGACAAAAAACACGTGTCGGGGTGGTGGGAATTGAACCCACTATCTCCTGGTCCCGAACCAGGCATCCTACCGATGGACCACACCCCGCCTTCACAATCTCTTGATTATACCCTACCAGCTCGCCTTCTATCGAAGAAATGGAATGGACTAGTGCCGTTTAGAGAATATCCCAGAATGAGAATTCATAGTTTTCCAGTCAGCCATCGTCTTTTGCCAAACTGGAGAAACAACTTCATGAGAAAACTCTCTAAGCAGCGCACGATCAATGCCTTTTATTCCCAATGATGTGAGATTTGCATAGAGATCTGCTTCTATCCGCACTTCGAAAGCTGATATATCACCTATCACCAGTTCATTGGATCGGAATGAGCGGATGCTTTGACCATCTACGGAACCTGAAAGGCCTTGTTCTAGAGTGGTTTGAAGAAGCGATTCGACACTTTGCTTCATCGCCATACTCTGTGCCTCTGTGAGGAGAGATGCATAGTCACTCAACACTCCAGTTTGAGAAATATCGCGGGTCAAAATACTATATGTTGGAGGAACCTCTCGAGAATTCCACGGATTATCGGCTTTTTCTCCTCGAAGAGATCCAAAGGGAAAACTTTTCTCCCCTCTTGAATGCAATCCTTGAACGAGCGCTTCTCTTTGGACTCTGCCTTGAATAGTAGTGAGCCCTTCTTCTGAATTCTTCCAGCTCTGATCCAACAAGCGAGCAACAGAACGGGGATTCTGCAACATCCCTCGTACCCAGTCTTTGGTTTTCCCATCCAATAAAAGCTCTGATCCTAAACGATCGACTAATTCCTCTGTGTTTCCCCGGCTTTTATATCGACTCCAACGTCGTCTTTGCGCAATCCCTCGCATCCCAAGATACAACACGATACTCAACGGTATAGTCAGTTGTATCCCCTTTGCAATTGCTTCCTGTACATACCAACTATATGTTGCACTTTGTTCAATAGCGAATTGATCTTCAAGGTTTTGCATTATTTCGTCTGTAATAACAAATTTAGTCTCTCCATTGTTCTCGTTTGCCGCCTTATTTTGCAATTCCACCATCAGGCGTAATCGAGCATATTCATTGGTCGGATCTACTCCTTTTCCAGTTATATCTCCCCAGTTTTCGTAGTCATTTGAAAAAAAAGAAAGGTCATACTCGCGCGTATCTATCCCAAGATAGGTTTTACCATTCTCATCAAGCTCAATGGTATTTAATGCCGATTGATCCGAAAATGCTTTATAGACAATATTCCGCATCCAAGCAATCATAATCTGATTTTTATATGGCGCTCGTAAAAAACACTGGATGATTCCCTCATCTTTTTCAGTTGCCATACAATATTTATAGGTACCGTCTTCTTGAGAATAGTTTTCATTACCAAAAGCCCTATCTTCAAATGGAAGAATTGTATTCAATTTCTTGGTAGTGTAATCATCCAGCAGGTTATTAAAATCAGAAAGTGCACCATACGGGTCGTCCTCAAAATTCCCTTGCGAACGTGCTTCCAGGTATTCACGTATAGTTACACGTTCACCGTTCTTGAGTCGAACGTGGAGTGGCTTAAGTTCAGGAGTTTCTAAAATGTGATCGTATGGATACAGTAAATAAATTTCTTGCATCATGTCTGGAAACTTTTGATCCATGGAATCAATAAAAACGGGAATTTTTTCCAGGGGCGCGTTTCGTGCGATCGTGTCTAGTTGCACAAATGCGTCTGCTATGTCTAACAGTTTCTGGTCGCTCGTCATTTCTTGGATATTCTTGACAATTTCCGGTGTGAATTCCGCAGATCTATGTAGTCTAACCAAGGTGTAATACTCAAAATATAATCGTTCGATCAAATTCTCTGAGAAGTTATATTTTGCCAATCTCTCTTTCACTGTCTCGTACGGAAAAATTGGGTTCTCCAGACTCTCAGGATAAAAAGAGGACTTAACAAGATTCATATCTCTTGGGTACGCTCCTGACTGGAATGAGACATGGTAGGTCTTTCCTCCCACTTGTTCAGCTGGAAGATCGAGTACAAGGTATCTCGTAAATTCCCTCTGATGCCGATCAGATTGATATTTTTCGACTCGAAACGGCAGGTCAATTCCTTCTTTTGTCTGGACATGAATTGAGGAAAGGAGAATTGAACTGTACTGCTGTATATTAAAAACCGGAAGCATGTTCGTTCCGTCAGGAACAAACATATCATAAGAGGAAGTCGTCCAGAATTCTCCTAGCTTAGGCATAAAATCACCTGAAGGGTTAACACGAGTTCCAAGTGTGGTATGCGCTGTTCCATTCGCTTCCAGCGAAATAAATCCTACTGGCACGCTAAAGTCCTCTTCTGTGTATCCTACAAAAGGAGGGACTGCCTCTACATTTTTCACCTTCCAGTAATCTCTTAGAGGCTGTAAAAGGGGATACTCATTTTCCAGATAATTTCCATATGAATCTGGTATCGGTTGTGATGATACTCTTTCTAAAGGAATCTCTGTCTCTTGAAACACACTCGGGTATTTTAATACTTCTGGAGATGGCTCATATACCCAATCGATGATCGGCCTATGTTCATTGGGAGCACTAATCTCGGTACTCGTTGAATTTGCGTCAGCCACCCCTGCTCCAATACTATTAAAGGCTGCGAGTTCTTTGCCTGTTAGTTCATCTGTACGTGGAGCACTCGTAACATCCAGGTTAAGTTTCTCACCATTGGGTCCATACGCGACAGTTCGCATGTGTGCAGTGTTTCCTCGAATCAGATTGGTATCACTACTATAAATTCCACCTACAACATTCCCGCTTTCAAGTACAACAGACCAATGAGATTGAAGCTGTAGATATGAGAATGCTAGCTGAGCTGCACCATTGCGACGATTGCATTCCCCTGCTCCAACGCTTGGAGTATTTGGAGGAAGGCCCAAATCATCCTGGAACGTGCCATAAAAGAGTCCGTAGAATGCTTCTACTCTTTGGCTTGAATCGATGACGTTATTGGCAATAGCGTTGTTCACATACAGCCATTGATCATCTTTAGAATTAAAAGAGTAACTTCCAAAAGAGTTGAACCAGTGTTGGACTGATACCAATTTTTCTTGATCAGTTTTTGAGGTATCACTATTCAAACTTGTGATCAAATTTTGTAAATCCACTGGCAGAATCTCAAACGGAGCCAAATCCTCCTGATCATTAATTCCTTCTTTAGGAATACTCAGCACTTGTCGACGCCCATACGAATAATCTAGCTGTACAGAAATATGGTTTTTATTTTGAGCCAGCCAATCTTTGTCTTCGGGACCCAAGAGCGCACGCGCATACATTTCCGGACCACTAGGAGAAGTGAGGAGCTCAATCGGATATTGTCCGATAAACGTATTGTCGTCAGTGCTGTATACCAAGACAGATCCAGATGTTGGAACCATATCTGTAGTAACTGGAACCTCCATCCAAGCATCAGATACCATATCTCTTTTCCCGATCAGTTCGTTTGGCAGTGCAGTATCACTGCTAGGGTTTACGGGCGGTAAGACTGTTCCCTTCATCTCTGTAGTTGGCTGAAAATGACGAAATCCTCCACTAACCATATTAATTGAAGTGTAGGTATTGGTGATAAAGAAATCTGGTTGCACCTCCCAAGCTGAAGGCATTTCCCATAGAACGCTGGCTGCCATCTGTGGATACCCTTCGATTGATACGGAGCCTGGAACAAAGTCACCTGCCAGCCCATCTTGAGCGGGGTGTGTAAGATCCGCATCGGTCAGAGGTTTCAACACTTTATCTTTCGCATCTTCAGCTTTCCGTTCCAGAATTTCCGTTAACGAACTTTGAGATAAGCTTGATACCTCTTCACCTCCTTGAGTACTTTCGCTGCCTGACTCGACACTCCCAGATAAATTTAATGAACTGATCGTACTCACCATGTCTGGTAAGTGAGATATCGTTGAGGCAGACTGTCGGACCAAATCAAGAGTTTTTTTAACTATCTCTGGAGCATTGGGAATTTGTGACGCAAGTGCGACTGCCAAGAGAGCCAAAATTACCTTCTTGGGGAGCTTGCGGGTCTTTTTCCCTGTTTTTTCCGTACTCGTTTGGCCCTTCTGTATTTCAGTCTCCGGATATCCTTGGATAAAATCCATGTAGGAATCCAAGAATGCAGTGGAGAGCGAGTGTGACTCGGTGTTTCCAGTTCGTACATCTGCATGGATTTCCCGAGCCAAGGCAGGAGCCAGCTTCCCTTGTGAAACTAAAGAAAACAGAAACGTGGCGATGGCCTTTTGAAATTCAATTTGGGTTGGAAAGCGTGCACGCAACTCCAGAATCGTTGCATCAATTTGATGATAAACATCTGTAGCTTGAAAGAATTCCCCATCAAAATCTTGGAGACTCTCTTTTCTTCTTCCCGAAAATTCTGGATTGCCTGCTGTCATATCCAGATGGAGAATTGAAGTGAACAGTGACGACTTGGAGAGAGTCCCAAGTACCTGAGAACAAATACTTTGGACATCTCTCATCGACTTTCCATTCAAGCTCCCAATCAGTGCTAGCGATTCAGCTCCCACTACATCGTGCAAAAGAAGCACTTCCCCATCTAAACTGAGAGTACAGCTGTTCCAAAGCGTCACAATGTTTTTGGCTTGTTCTTGGGTTGTAACGGAAGCTAATGCATCATGAAGCTTGAGAATTGAAGAAACCCAAGCTCGAACGGTTTCGCTTTTGATTTCGTTTTCAGTGAGCAACGCCCGAATCTCAGGTATGTAGGACAATTGCTCTTGTACCTGAATTTGCACGTTTCGCACTTTTTCGGTTTTTTTGCTCTCGCTAAAAGCGTTTTTACGCAAGTATAGGAGTTCCCCATGCACTTGTTTTTGTTCTTCATCGGTTTGTATCCGTAGATCCGAGAGAACGGTCTTGAGCTGTTCAACGGAAAGTGTGTGAATTTTCACAACCCCACCTCTTGGGAGTTCAACCTCAAAGTTCTCCCATTCTTTTTGCGCATTCTTTGAGAAAAACGGCAAAGAACTCCTCCCAAAGAGAGTCGGTTCATCGGCAAACAGTGCATATACTTCAAGACCCATCTCTGTAGGGAGGGGAGAAGAAACGGGAAGACGTGAGAGTAGTGAACGAATGTATACCGATTTTAACTCCAACCATCGACTCACATCTAGGAGTGAGTCTTTGCGAGAGTGCGTAATTTCAGAATATCCAGTAAGCTCTTTCATAGGTATGTGTTATGGCTGCCAGAAGAAATATCCTGACGGGTCATATCCCACAATCCGTGGTTCGTTTCCCTCAAAAATTGTTTGATCAAGAGAAATTTTCGTGGCATCTGTGGGTTTACGCGCCAATACCAAAACAACCTCGCCAGTCCGTATATGTTGGAGTCCTTTCTCCAACGCAACTTCTGAAAGGGCTCGATCATCGTGGAACAGTTGTTGAAACGAATTCTCACCTTCTGTTGCCAACCGATAGCCCACTCTTCCGTTCTCCATCGTTGTAGAGATATTCATCTGCTGTACGGTGGAATGCTCACTTACCTTCTCAATCTGAGAGGAAAAAGCTGTCGAGGCACCGCGTGCTAGCGGCAGCGTATTCACGAGAAAAAATCTGTCCGTGACGTCTCGTTTTCCTTCGTTGTTTGGAGGAGCGACAATGCGATCCCGATTTGATCCTGCAGCCCGCATCTTTGCGAGTACATTCAATCGTCCTAACAAATTACTTCGAATACCAGAACTAAATGGAAGGACATCTGTGTCTTCTGCCAACGTTGTATCGCCTAAACGGCGTGTGGTTTGGAGAATCTGAAGCAATCTAGAAATCGCTTCCTCATGAGAATGGAAATCTCGCTCACCGTTTATGTTTGCCTCAGCCATAAGGCTCCCGTCTTACCATCAGGAGTACGGACAGTGACAGTAACACCAAATTGCTTCTGTGAAAAATCCTCAATTTGGACTCCAGCTGGGATTCCTATAAGTCCCAAAGGTGCAGCATGGGTTGTAGAACTATGTGACCATAAAGTGTGTTCTGAAGCTTCATCATCACTTGCCCCTTTTCTTCGTCGCTCAATATGGGTTATTCCATTGGCCGTATCAGCATGTATCTCTCCATTTCCAATCTTTTCCTGACCTTCGAGAATATAGACTGGATTCACCACTGATGCCCCGGCCTTCGCCGGCAAGAGTTCCCGAGAAAATTGAGATAAAACATATTCATCACCGAGTTTATGAATTGCTATGAAAGTATTTTCTCCTGCCCAAGCGGCATGAAGTACTTCATCAGAAATATGATATTCCCGTCGCTCCAATACTGCATCTTGTGTGCGAACATTTTCTTTCATATGAATAATTTGTGAAGTCGGCAAATCAAAAAGAGTCAAATTTTTCCCTTCCGCTGTTGTTAAGGCAGCAGTTTGTCCAGTTGCCGAGATTCCACTTACCCGAGTCACACCTTTTGCCAATAGGTCAGAAGACACTTCTGTATCTATCACGACTTCCCCTGTCTGATTATTGTTCAAACGGAATCTATCTCCCACTATATCCCCTTCAAATAATCCTTGCGTCCCTGCATTTGCACCTGAAGAGTTTTCTATCAGTTGAGCACCAAGGGTTGGCTCACCGATAAACTCTTTGTTCATCATCCAATTTAGCTCGGCTAAAGAAAGCCCATCTTGAAATGATGCTGCATCAAATATTCCCAAGGTACGAATATGTTGAGAATGATTATGGGTACGATTAAACTGCCGATAGGCATCGATTGCGCCCTCTGTAGATCCCAGTACTTCTGAAAGCGCTTTATCAAAATCTACTTGTTTTGCTCCAGTCATTTTGGCACATATTTCTACAAGCACATTGGTATTGAACGCAAAATCACGATGCCTCCCCATTGATTCCCAGGTCAAAATAAATTTTGCCAATGTGTGCTCATTTTTGGGACTCAAAAGCGATGCTCCATTTTCATCGCTGGTTAAGACCCGTGCCTGGAAAATAAGATCTGCAATATTTGGATCTTGGCGAACTTCCAAAAAGCGTCTTCTGATATGAGGAGCCAAGTTTTCTTGATAATTAGCGGTAGCTAAAACGATCAGCTCTGGGCTCACTTGGATTTCTTTTCCTGCCACCGTAATAACCGTTTCTTCGTTCCTAGGTTTTAACAATTCTTCAAGTCCTGTTCCCCACTCTCCTACGAGAGTGCTCACTTTATCGATCTCATCAATGACAACAATAGAACCCTCGCGCGCGGCTTTCGCTAAAACTCCTTCAATAGAAGTTGCCAAACCTGCAGCTACCTCGCTTACCTCCTGCCCCTGAAAATACGATAGAACAGCCTCCGTTGAGAGATGAACGTATGACTGTATTTCTTCAAGTGAAATATCTCTATCCTCTGGGCCTAAATCTTCTCCGACCTCTCTCTTGGTCATCGCTGCTAAAAGAATCAGTGATTTCTCTCTTCGTTCTCTAGCAACTGGAATTCCACGAACTTGTTCCGCTAGGTTCTGGAACAAAAACTTGGCGACACTTTCGCTAACCTGAGATTCATCTCCTTTACTCTCCTCCACTATTTTATTGAGCGCGTTCACTGCATTCGCCGAAGGAGTTTCTCTTTTGGTAAGGAGCGGAAGACTGATAAGATCAGTAGAACCCGCTTGTGGATCTGTCGTAATATGAATAATTGCTTGTCCCTCTTTTCGCAGTCTGTGCGCGACAGACATGGCTAACATGGTTTTCCCAATTCCGGGTGGACCAAAAAAAAGTGATCCGATACGTGTCTTTTCCTTAATCTGTCTGGTTGTCTCTTCGACCGCTCGCTCTTGCAAGGGGGATAAAATTGCATCGAAGGTTTTTATACGCTCTTTTTCGTGAAGGATCCACGCTTTCTCAAATGTCCGTACAGCTTCTGGGTACGCAGCAAGATGTTCATCTATTCGCGCACACGCTTGGCTTTGCTCCTCAACCGACAGCTCTCCAGCAAGCAGGTTTTCCCAATCGACAAGAAGCGATGAAGATATAGTCTCTTGAGAAGAAAAATGTTCTTGGGATGGAAAATTATCGTGGTCCATTTGATGCCGTTCTATGAATAATAGATAGCTCTTATCCTTTCAGAAATAGTCCTCTTTTTCAAGGTCGAGGTTCTTACCTTTTCAAGATTGAATGAAGATATGGGGATGCACTAGGATCAGAGTGCACCTGTCAAAGAAATTACGCATTGCGTTGACATATGCGGTCGATTTTCCAAATTCAGTTTTCTCTCAGACTGGGAAAAGAAGAGCTCCCCTAATTTAACTCTTCGTCAGAGTACACCAAAAAGTCCATGGCACTGACATATTGATACACTTCAGTTGGTTTGAAAATCAAACTTTTTTCTTTTTCGGCATTTTCTGCTGAATCAGAAGCGTGAATCAAGTTATTGGATTGGCTCATAGCAAAATCACCGCGAACACTTCCTCCTTCAGCAGCTCTCCCTTTGGTTACTCCAATTAACTTACGAATGGTATCGACTGCCTCAACTCCCTCCCACACCATAGCGACAATTGGAGTCTTCATCATAAAGCCTTTCAGTGACGCAAAAAAAGGCTTTTCTGCATGATGTGCGTACCATTGATCCAAGATCGAATCATCTAAACGCATCATCTTGAGAGCAACCAACTTCAAGCCCTTCTCTTCAAATCGAGAAATAATTTTCCCAATTAAGCCACGTTGTAGCCCGTCAGGTTTTACCAAAACAATACTGTGTTCCATTGCCATAGAGAAACTCCTTTAATTTTTGAATAACCTTTTCTATAGTTTAACAGAAAATCAGTCGTTTGTAGACAACATCAAACTAATGATTAATAGATATTACTTTATAAAAGAATATCATCTAGCTCTTTTTATTGCAGATTTGTTCACATCCATACAGCTGAACGTATATATTCACTTCCCCATGCCACTTTCTCTTAACAGAGTCTTAGAAATCATGAGCTTGTATAAAGCCTAAAAACGTTTTTGAGAATACCGACTGACGTGAAACCACAATGTAGTACTACTGAGCCGTTTCGCACTCCCCCTACATCCAAACCTACCAACTTCATATGTACATATAACACCTCGTCTACACAAAATGACATTTGCGGCAATTTACTGCCTAAATAACACGAAGAAGAATGGTTAATTGAAACAATTTTGTGTTCGATGAAAGATATTCATATTCTTTTTATTACTATAAAAAAATGATTATGACTAAAATATTAACTGATTAATACGTCTATTTTGAAGAGTAGTTTTTATATCCTATTTTTGCATTTTAGAAACATCTCTAAAAGATTATAATTTTGCTCATGACTATGGGTTGTATATCGCCGCTAACGTGCGGAAATCATATTTGCCTTTTGCCAATACAACCAACCACAACAAAAAAAAGATCATACGAATGGCAAAACAGAAGAGCTCCAGCAATACGGTTTCCCTTTTCTCATATAGATGCTGCCACACATTCAGATCGCTTCCAAAAAGAAGGATATCGCGATGATGTATATCGTCATTCCCTTTTTCAACTAATCACAACTGCCATTTGAAACCTAACAGCACAGTTTCTTGTTTTCAAAAAAATAGATACAAGTATTACCTGCAAAATGAAGTCAACTTTTTTTAAAGACAACATGCTAGGTATTGATGTGAGGATTTCAAAAAAACGAACGAAAATAGCGATCCTGTGGGGTCGATTTTTCCCCAAGAACAAGAATTTTTTTCTTCTTCATCCTCTTACTCTTGTCTTCCTGAAACGAGGCAAGTGCCTAAGCATTTTCTGAGAAAATCCCCGAGAGTATATGCTATTGAGACGGAAAAACACTTCGGTGGTATGAGTAGTCGCTCCTGAGGTTAAAACACAACTATCGATTGATCAATCAACCTAAATAGACTGCTTCCATCATTACCTCTTTTAACTCAAGACTGCTAGAGAAAAACACTTTTACAGAGGAAGAAAAAATCTGGAAAATGAAAACCCGAAAATAAAGAGTGCAGGCCTATAGAATACATAGTCTACATAGACAAAGCCCTTTCTTCATCATTCTTTTATATGTTCCCAAACAAACATCGACCCAGTCTTTCTTTTTTATGTACGTAAAAAAGAAAGAAGAGTCCATTCCCGCTTACCATTCGTTGTATACCAAAAAAAGTGAGAAAATAATAAGAAAATAACACAAACATGTTTTTATGCGTTTAATATTCGCAGTCGAATTAAATCAAAAATGCGGTCGTGAGATGCTTTATCCATTTGTATAGCAAAAAGACAAAAGTGGGTAAATATATATGCCTATCTAATTCATTGTTTTCAGCAATGCGTTTGAAAAAAAACCTAAAATAGCAGGAAAGGTCAAAAACAAAAATCCTTCCCTTCTTCTTTTCTATCATTTGTTCGAAAGCATTCACGCCAAATTAATTTCAGTTTAAATTGTGTCTCTCACGTCTAGCTCTCATTTTTTATTGGGAAGAAACTGAGTGAAAAAGAACCATATTCAGAGTCAAAAAACCTCTTTTTCCCTCGAGTAGAACTCATGAGAACACAACCCGTATATAAACCCGTTATACATTGATGATTGGGACATAAAGACCTGTTGTTTTACTTAGCACTAGATACTTTCTTTTGCTACTCGAGATAAACGGTGTGCAAATGGCACTAAATAATGAATGATATCTCCAATAATGCGTGGTAGTCTAATCTCTAGAAGTGGCAGGAAAATAATAAAATAGATTGATCAATCGACCAAATAATTAAAAACAATTGAGTTCAGAACCGCTAGAAGCTGTAAAAGAATATCAATCACACTATGATCAAAGGAATGTACGCGACTATAAGCATGGACAATCAAAAAAATTGCAGCAGCATAAATAATTGTTATACGGTTTATGACAACCGCTGAAAAGAAAAAAATGGGCGTGGTGAAAAAAAACTCACATTGATGTGAAAAAAAATCTTACGTATACTCGAGTAGTTACTCCTCACCTTTCGATATCGGAGCTATCATCTGCCCCTAAGACATAAGACAATAGAAACTGTTGATTAAAAATCAACTAGTCTAAAAAGACTGATAAATCAATGTTAATGAGGGGTTTTCGTGCGAGAATATTAGAAACTCCATATCGTAGTCTAAACATGATTCTGTATCTTTCGAGGCGCTGCATTACGAAGACTTCAACACATATGCCCGTAGTTCCATAAATACCGCACGTGTAATTGTTGTTATTAACGCTGAATTAAGCTACCATTTTCTAGAGAATATTTTACGCATTACCGCATGCGTTAATTCAACACATTGTGCACTATTTGTTCTACTAAAGACTACACCATTGATGAGACTGACAATGAATAAAGAGTGCAGTATCTCAGACCAAGACTCTGCTTCTTGCCAAAAGGATTCCACACAGAATGGAGAACTTCTATGTAGCCAGGAATCGGCTTAGACTGATTTCGCTGGTTGTTCGGAGCTTGTCCAGAAATATGAACGAATTTCGAATATGAACAGAAACCGAATCTTGCTTTACATTAATTTGAACAAAAGACTGAAATTTCAAGGTGATTTTATCTATATTTTTATATTGCATTGACTCAATTACATTGCTAATCGTTTGCTACTCCACTTCTCGCCTGGGGTGAAAGTTTCGTGAAAAAAGATCGCAAAATTTTCGCCCCTCATGAAGCTACTTACTCGACCTTTATAGCTGTTGATTCATAATCTGCACATTGCCTCTGCATTTTCTGATCACCGCACGCTATTTGCCGCATTTTCGATTCTTTCGTATTTCGCGTTTAATATATTGAGGAAAACAAAATTGGCATGCTGATGAAAAAAGAAAGTTTATAAGGGGTTTTTTGAACGAACAACCAATACTGAAATTATTATTCCAAAAGATTGGGATGAAAGGAGCAAACGGACTGATAGTTCTCGTCGTTCCTCTGCTCCTTGGACAAAAGAGTCATACTTATCCATTTTTCTAATGGTGGTCTCTACTCGTTTGATGCGTAATCACGAAGGCTTGTCTGTAGTGATAACTCTCGAAGCTTTCCAAGAGCACGTGCTGCCACTTGACCAACTGCTGTTCCACTCACTCCATACTTAAGTCCAATTTCTTCAAATGTATATTCAATGCCATCAAGCAAACCATATCGCAATTTGAGAATTTCAGCTTGTTTGGGAGTAAGAATATTCATTGCTTCCGTAAGAAGCTCTCTCAGTTCAATCGCTTCATACGTTTCGTCAGGACGAGTGTTTTCTGAGGATTCCAAGAAATCACCAAAGACTGATCCATTCAAATCTTCATACACAAGACTTTCTAAACTCAATGTCCCTGGTATTACTTCTAGAAGAGTCTCAATTCTTTCCACGGTAACATTCATGGCATTCGCGATTTCTTCAGGATATGGCTCTCGTTCGAGATTTTGTTCCAATTTCTCTATTACGTGCATCATTTTACTAATTTTCTCCTCCACTTTTACTGGATTTCGAATTGTTTTCTTTTTATTTGCGATCGATCGCAAAATGGCATCTCGTATCACTCTGAAAGCATATGTACTAAATCTATACCCTCTCTTCCCATCGAACTTGTTGACTGCTTTCATCAAACCAAGGTTTCCTTCTTGAACAAGATCCAAAAAAGGCATGCCACTATCGATAAATTTTGCCGCAATACTTACGACCAATAACGTATTGGCACGAGTGAAGTGATCCCACGCTTCCTTCGAATCTGATCCTTTCGCAAGAACCCGAGCTGAGAGATCGGCTTCTTGCGACCTGGTAAGAAGTGGAGCCTTGCTTGCTTCGTTTAAGTAAAGACTAATGATGTCGATAGGAGGTACAGTCTCCACATACCCTTTTGTCTTCTCTTCAGATTCTTCCTCATCAAGATAGGGAGAGACGCTGCGACCAGTGTGATGTTCGAGAGACATAGGAAAGCATTTTACACCACGATGTTGACGAGTTTCCCTGGTATGACGATTACTTTCTTTGCCGCTATGTCAAAGAGAGCTAACGCTTGCTTTTCAATTTCCGCTTTGGAGGCATCTTTTGCAATCATAAATCGAGTGCGCAGTTTTCCATTCACTTGCACCACAATCTCTACCTCATCTTCGATCAATATGTGTTTATTTGTGACTGGCCAACTGGACAAATGAATACTATTCTTTTCTCCCAGCTCGTGCCATAAATCTTCAGCTAGGAACGGAGCAAATGGGGCCAGTATTTGTACAAATAGTTTTACATCTTCATGGCTCATGCTGTTTTCAGTCTCCCAGAGATTGACGCACTCCATCATACTAGCTATCGAGGTATTAAACTTTAATTTGGGAATATCTTCTGACAATTTTTGAATGGTCAAATGCAGTTTCTTTCGAACCGTTTTTGGAGTGGACTTATCTTGAGTACTTGAGAGTACCAGATCATGAACCCGACGCAGGAAGCGATAGATACCAACCAAGCTATTGGTATCCCAAGCTTTATCCCCTTCTAGAGGTCCCATGAACATCTCATAGACTCTCAATGCATCTGCGCCAAATTTCTCGACAATTTCGTCTGGATTAATGACGTTCCCTTTACTTTTGCTCATTTTTTTTCCATCTGGACCCAAAATCATTCCTTGATGGCGCATTTTCATAAATGGTTCATCAAAGCTCAAATACCCCTGGTCACGCAAAAATTTGGTAAAGAAGCGAGCATATAAGAGGTGCAAGACTATATGCTCTGGTCCAATCAAGTAGAGATCGACTGGGAGCAACTTTTCAGTTAGTTTTTTGTCAAAGATTTGGTCTTTTTCGTTGCGTGATGCATAGCGCAAAAAGTACCAACTTGAGTCAACAAACGTATCCATAGTATCAACTTCGCGTTTTGCTTTGCCTCCACACTCTGGACAGGTAGTATATTTCCAAGAATCAGGAGCTTTCTCAATTGGAGATTTGCCATCATCTGTTGGGGTAAAGTCTTCTAACTCTGGGAGCATCACAGGTAATTGCTCTTCTGGAACAGCTTGCCAACCGCACTTCTCACAAAATACCATTGGGATCGGAGCTCCCCAATATCGCTGTCTGGAAATCAGCCAATCTCGGAGTTTGTAGGTCGTGGCTTTGGAAAACACCTCTGAATGAGTCTTCAGTAAATTGTCAACTTCTTTCTGAGACAGAGTCTCAATTTCTTTTATGGGTAATTCGAACTTCTTGGCAAACGATCCGTCACGATCATCTAAAGATGGCACTCCCATTACCACTCCAGTTCCATATCCACCCAAGACATAGTCAGCAATCCATAATGGAATTTCTTCTTTGGTTAATGGATTGACGAGTTTGATGTGGGTATCAACTCCAGTTTTGTTTTTCTCTCCCACTCGGCGTTGTTCTTCTGTCTTATGAAACGATGCATCCAAATACGTATTCACACTGTCCTTATGTTTTTCTTCGACCTGATCAATCAATCCATATTCTTTAAATTTTTCGGGAGAAATCACCACAAATGTCACACCATAAATCGTGTCCAAACGTGTGGTAAAACATTCTAGGTTCACTGAAGTATCTCCATTCTGGAACTTCACCAATGCTCCCTCACTTTTTCCGATCCAATTCTCCTGTTGAGTTTTGGTTGCTTTTGGCCAATCAACTTGATTCAAACCTGACAACAACTCATCTTGATATGAGGTAATCCGGATTTTCCACTGTTCTAATTCTTTTTGAATCACTTTCGATCCACACCTCTCACACTCTCCATTGACTACCTGCTCGTTGGCTAACACTGTTTTGTCTTGTGGACACCAGTTCACCCAGCCTTTGTCGCGATATGCGAGTCCAGCTTTAAAGAGCTGTACAAAAATCCACTGGGTCCATTTGTAATATTCTGGGTGACAAGTTGCTGTTTCAGTATCCCAATCATAGGAGATTCCTAAACGCTTGATTTGCCTACGAAAAGTTGTGATGGCATTCTTTGTCGTGACTGACGGATGAATGCCGGTTTTGATAGCGTAGTTTTCTGCAGGAAGCCCAAAGGCATCCCACCCCACCGGAAAGAATGCATCTTTGCCGTTCATACGCAGAAACCGAACCAAAATATCTAAAGCAGTTTTGCTTTCCACGTGTCCTACATGAAGACCACTCCCCGATGGGTAGGCAAAGGCAAACAACGCATAGAACTTTTCTTTTTCACTTTTGGAAAGAGTTTTGGCTGTCCCTTGGAAAAGTCTGTCGGCTTCCCACTTGGCTAACCACTTCTCTTCGATAGTTTTGGGATCGTATGGGTTCATGACCACTATTCTACATCATGACAAAGAAAAGTAATTATCGGCGTTTGGGCACTGTACCGGAGTATGGCTGCATCAACCATTGCGCAAAGATGTGTACTTCTGCACAAAATTGTTTGCACGACGTTTCTCCCAAGGCTTTTTTGAGCTTAAAATCACTTTCATACTCGCGAAATACCACCGCATCTAACGCTTGACCGATGAGACCATTACACAGATGAGGAGTCATATTCTCAAGGATCTCACCATACATGAGTCTGAATTTTTTTCTCTCCCATACAGGAATACCGTTGTCTATGGATCCACTCAAAGTGATTCGAATAATATCGTCATAAAATTCCTGTAAAGACCCTCCTTTGCTTTCAAAAAGAATTTCAACATGGACTGGTGCGTAGAGTTCAATTATTTTCATAACGTGTTGTGTCTTGTGAGAAGGAAGAGAAATAAAAAACCGACCCATCAAGAACACTGTTGTTCTCTCTGGCCGGTTATAAATACGATGTCCGCTTTCCCAAGCAATACCATGATCTCGAGGAAGCTTTTTTGGACATCGTCAAGGCGATGTTGAGATAGTAATTATTATAGCAAGGGAACGGGTGCTGTCAACAGTTTTATAGGCCTAGATAGAACAAGCGTCTCGGATCTTTTTAGAAAGACACGAGACGCTCTAGTGTTATCCCATTAGTATTTTAACCATGGGATAACATTTAGATTGCTGATCGCTTCTGCCATCGCATATGTGCAGACCAGAATCAGCACTCCCATCGACACAAACTGCCACCTCTTCATCATTTCCCTCCAACTTTTTGTTTACAGGGATGGATCCACAACCACGCAATGTGGGTGAATACTACGATTATATACAGAGTACCAGAATTTATTCTGGTACTCTCCTCAGGCTACAAATTATTTTGTAGACTCAGGTTTTGGGATACATCTTTTAGATATACCCCCAAACAAAGTCAAATGAAAAAAGGAGTCAGGCGCATAACAACGCCCGCGGGAAAAAGGATTACGAAAGTAAGCAAGAACGTCAGTATCCGGCGACGATTAAACAGTCGAGGTTTTCCTATAAACCAATCTGAAATTCGCCGCTTCAAGATAAAGAAAACCCCAACAATTACTGCCAGAGGTGGATAGAGAACAAATGCTAAGATCAGTATTGCTACTCCTCCCAGATCTGCCCAAATACCACCTTGCCAAACTGCCGCTAATGCGACGAAAAAGATTATTGCCATTGATAGCGCATCAATCCCCGACGGAACGTTTACCACCAAGAAATTCATTTCTCATTCCTCCGCTGCATATAAGGCAGCATTCATACCCGAGACATTCTCGAGCAGTTTTAACTTTGTTTGTGAAAGGATCTCTCCGCTTCCCCTCAGATGCGCCAGAGGCACATAAGATTCAAAAACGAAGAGTTACAGATTATCCAAGTTGCCTTGGGTAATCTCTTGAATCAACTTTTTTCAAAATTGGCTCAAGTATGGTGCGGAATCTCGAGTAGAGAGTCCGCACACAAATAAATGTAGCTACGATACTGGCATCGGGACGAGGGTTATCTGAAATTCAGATATGTTTGTGGGTGCTACTTGCGCCGTAGCGCAGGCTCCCACAAATAGCCCAAGCAATGCCAGACAGATCAAGATTCCGACGAACACCTTGTCCACTTTCCGCTTCTGCTTCATCTTGGATTCTCCGTATGAAATAAACTTCAGTTGCCAGGAAAAGAAAAACTCTAGTCCTTTCCCGGCAACTGATGTACTGAAAAATCACGTCGTAGCTATTTACTTGTAAAGGACTGTAATGATCCAATATTTCTCGAGTGTTTCGAGAATATCAAATCACCACATATTTCAAGGTTATTGAAATTACTTTCGGCAATCTCCTTAGATAAAACATCTAATTTCAAGCTCAAAAAGAGCACTGAGAGACGAGCCTATATTATATAGAGGAAAGACCCTAAAGTCAAAAAGGAACAGAAATGCTACACTTTTGGTATGCCCGAGAACGTATCTATCACCTTTGAGGTCCGAAATCATCGAGAAAGCCTCGAGGGGGCGGCAGCTGCTGGACAACTCTTTGCCAGCCTTCCTGCTACCCCAACTGGTTTATTAAACCTCTTTTCCCATGCACCAAGCATTACTATCGAGTTTTTTAGCCAAGGACAGACAATCTATACTTTCTTGACTGTTCCTAAGCCTCTTGAGCACTATATCCATGCTCAACTTACCTCAAGTTATCCTGAGGCTCTGATCACCCCTCTCGCTCATAACCCTCTGGATGAATTCAAAAAAGAGCTGCCGAAGGCAATATATCCAGTACGTTTATCCGCTCCGTCATACCTTCCATTGCAGACAATTATGGCTAACCCCAGTGCAGATACCCTTTCTGCTCTCTTTTCCACGCTCTCAAAACTAATGCCTGAGGAATCAGCAATTGTGCAGTTTTCCATCCGAAAAGCTAAAAACTCGTGGAAACAAACTGGGTATCGAGTTGCCAACAGAGCTGCCACGGCAGAGAGTACACCCCACCCACACAAAGAAGCGATTTTAAAGAAGATTGGTCAGCCTGGATTCGACGTAGATCTACGAATTTTGGCTCAATCGGCGACCATCGAAAGATCCAAACAAATAGCAAAGGAAATTGGACATTCCTTGAGTATTTTTTCCAGCGAATCAAATTCATTGGTCATCAAATCCCCACTCTTAGGAAAAGATCGGCTAGTGAAACTGACAGTGAACAGAGTACCGCAGTACGGCAAATTGTATCTCTCCCAAGAAGAGCTATCACTTCTCTGTCATCTCCCTAACAAGTTAACGGCATCTGTGCGTAACATCGCCTGGGGCAAGTCTCTGCGCGGTGAACCACCGGATACTCTGCCGACCTTTACCAGTGTTCCAGAGGCTGAGCGCAACGATGTCAATTTGTTTGCCAAGACAGAGCTCAAAAATACTCAAGCAATCTTTGGCATCAAGCGTGAGGATCGACGCCGACATATGTATGCGATTGGAAAAAGCGGCACAGGAAAGTCTACTCTGCTAGCCAACATGATCATCAATGATTTAAAGCATGATGAAGGAATCGCGGTTATTGATCCCCATGGGGATCTTATCGACACAATCATGGACTACATTCCAAAACATCGAATCAATGATGTTATCTATCTTGACCCTGCTGATCCAGTCGCAGTCGTTAAAATCAATTTGTTTGAAGGCGGAACTGAAGTACATCGAGAATTGATCGCCTCTGGTATCGTCGCCATCTTTCAAAAGATGTATGCCAACTCTTGGGGACCACGGCTTGAATATATCTTGCGTAATACCCTCCTTACCCTTCTGTCCCGAGAAGCGAAGCTTGAGGACGTATTAAAAATGCTGACCAATGAAAAGTATCGAGATCGAGTGGTTGCTGAATTACAGGATGAAGTGTTAAAGAACTTCTGGGAGAAAGAGTTTAACCCTATGCAGGAGCGACTGAGAACCGAGGCCATCTCCCCAATTCTCAATAAAGTGGGACAGTTTGTCACATCTCCGATTATTCGCGATGTAGTCAATGTCCAGCATAGTTCGATCAATATCGAGGACATCATGGATCAAGGGAAAATATTATTAATCAACGTCTCTCAAGGAAAACTGGGAGAAGATAATGCAGCCCTACTAGGGGCTATGTTAATCACCAAGATTCAACTTGCAGCTATGAACCGAGTCTACAAGGCTGAAGCAGATCGCAAAGACTTTTATCTCTATATCGATGAATTCCAAAACTTTGCGACCACCAGTTTCATCAAGATCCTTTCTGAAGCTAGAAAATATCGACTAAATCTCATTCTTGCCAATCAGTACATGGAACAAATCCCACCTGAAGTGAAGTCAGCTATTTTCGGGAATGCTGGAACAATCGCTAGCTTTATCTTGGGTGCTGCTGATGCAGCTCAGCTGCAGCAAGAATATGGAAATATGTATACACAAGATGACCTGGTCTCTTTAAGTCGCTATCAAATCATCACGAAACTAATGATCGACGGAACTGTTTCCCGCCCGTTTCCAGCCACTACACTGTCTTTAGCTGCTTCAAAAAACCAAAATCGTGAGAAGGTTTTGCGTGCTTCCCGTGAACAATACGCCAAAAAGAAGGTGATGTAGGCAAGGAAAAGCCCCCGCCTGACAGTATTGTCAAACAGGGGCCTAAGTGTCATTTCTGGCCGTGAGGCTAGAAATGATTATGAATACGCCAATTTGTTACAGAGCCAGATAAATCCGGCAAGGAAAATAGCATACTTAACAACTACTACTACCGACCCTATCATTGCGGTCGCTGCGACCAGTTCCATTGTCTTTCTCCTTATTAGTCTGAGTTTTCGATTTTCGGACAAGGCTAGATCAAGTATCTTGGTCCACTCTTGCCCGAAAATCAGTGACGTATTCACTTGTAAAAGACAGCCTTCTTTATCCACTTCTCGAGGCAATCCCGAGAGAAATAAAGAAAGCATTCCAAGGTCTATTTTACCAAATTCCACTCAAGAAGTCAAAGCTATAGGCTTATTTCTAACGCACCAGAGGAGAAACTTCTCTTCACTCCTGACTGCTAATCAAAAATAGAGCTTTTAATACTGATATATCAATATTAATCTGATTTTAACCTCATGTTTTCTAAAAGTGTGTTTTCCAAATCAGGTTTTGGGTTATTTGGGATTTTTCGTCTTATATCGCAAACGCATACATGTTCTTTCACGATACCGCAAGACCTGCGTTCATCGCATGAAACACGGTATATAAGTCTGCGGAAATGCTTTCTCTGAGGATATTGATGCAAAAATATGTATGAGACGATTAGATAATCGCACGCAAAAAAAGGTGGTTCAAGGTCGATAACCTACAATTTTGAGGATAATATTCCTCTGGAATGCGGTAATTGCGTGAAAGTAAGTCGATTATTCCTTCAAAACTCTTCTTGAGTAATAGTCTGTATGCAGCAGTAACGCGGTGATTTTTCTTGGATCGAGCATCTATAAGTTTTTTCAAAAACTGTGTGACAACTGTACTCGTAGATATATATTCTTCCGTTAAATATGATGGCAATAGCTCAGGAGTCTGAGACTCTACAATCAAGAGAGAGTGATATATCTTTCGTGGTAAGAGCCCTAGTTCTTCTCGATGAAATGAACCAAAGCGCAAATATACACCTGCCTTGATGGAGAAAAATCCGAACTTAAGTATCTTAGGAATAGATTTACCAGAGATAACGATGACACATTCCTCGGGTTTATTCTGTATTCCTGACTGAAATACAGAATAAGCTTCTAGAAGCCCTTTTTTGGTTATCTGGTAGGTTTTCCCTTCCTGACCATCCTGTTCTTCAATAAACCCAAGGTTTAGAAACTCCATGACAATCCCCCTCACCGTACTAGGCGCTAATGGCAATCGTTCATACAACTCTATATACGCATAGGCTTTAGAAACTTTCTCACCCGCAAGAATGCCAAGAGAAAACAAATACAGAACCATGAGTTTACTTTTCTTCATATGTATTTCCTGTGGATAAAGAGTTTTATTACTCTAGTAGTAGTTATAATTGTTTTATTTAACAGTAAAATAAATAATACAACACAACAATTCACAGTACAATTGGAGTTGTGCACAGCTCCGAGAAAAACTGTATGATTGATACAGTTTGATCACTTATATATGATATGAAAACAAATTCCGAAACGAAGAAAGACCAATTTTAGTGAATGATTCTACTCATCAATGTTTTTTGAAGAAAAAAGTTTTAGCACTCACGTCACTGATGAACACCGATATACACTTCTACTCGATTTTCACTTGCACGTAAGATTCCATTGCTGACTTGAATCTCTGTTTTTGTGCCATCCGGCCGCTGGAGTATTAATCTCTGCTCTACCAAAGAAATAAAATTTCCATGAAGCGGTAGGATGTCAAAAATACCCTTTTCATTGCGTGAACTGATGGAGACAACATCTTCGTTAAATAAAACGTTTTCGCGGTTGCGTATGAACACGTGAAGTACTTTTGAAGTATCTGACATACGTTATTTCTTTAATGCATCAGCAACAGTGCCAACAAACAAGAAATTATCATCAGGAACAGGATCATGTTTGCCTTCTAAAATTTCTGCAATTGATTGCAACGAATCTTTGACCGGAACAAATACGCCCTTTTCCCCTTTTTGTCCTTCTGCCGTGAAGAAGCGCTGTGTCATAAAGTTTTTTAACTTCTTTGCCCGTCTATAGGTCTTCTGATCCTCCGCTGATAACTCACTCTCACCGACTAATGAAACGATACGTTCCAGAGAGTCCGCTGATTTCAACAACGTTCTTGCCTGCAGTACAACATCATAGTGAAAGTCTCCCACCACTTGCGGAGTTAGGGCTGCCGATGTTGATTGCAAAATATCTACTGCCGGCAGAATTCCTTCTTGATACACATGGCGCGATAACACAACGATCGAATCAAGATATGGGAAAATTGCTTGTACACCATGATCAAGTAAATCATCGGCTGGTACGTAGATAGCTTCTACGCTACTGACAACTCCATTGTCATTGGAAACTAATCGTTCTTGAAACGATGCCATCTCTGATTCCAGCGTTGCTTGGTAGCCATCTTCTGAGGGAATAATATTGGTTAAGACTGATAATTCATTCCCAGCCTGGGCAAAACGAAAGGCATTATCAATGAAAAACAGAACATCTTTCTTCATGATATCGCGGTAATACTCGGCCAAAGTTGCGGCTGCATAGGCCGATAAGAAACGGATGGCCGGGTTCTCTCCCATCTGTCCAAAGATCAAAGTTGAAGAACTAAACACACCTGTCGCAGAGAGTGATTGATACAAGTCCAAACCTTCACGAGAACGTTCTCCGACACCGGCAAATACCGAGACAAATTTTTCTTGCTTGCCGACGATGTTATGCAAAATCTCGGTCAGAAGCATGGTCTTTCCGACACCTGCTCCTCCGAACAATCCAGTTTTCCCACCTTTGAGAAGCGGCGCAAACACATCCAAAACTTTAATTCCTGTCTCGATGAGTTCTTGTTTAGTAGTGACGTGTTGAGCTTTTTGGGTGGGATAAATGGGGATTCGATCAGCAGCCACTACCTCTCCAAGTCCATCTTGAGGATTCCCAAAAATATCGACTACACGTCCTAATAATTTTTCTCCCACTGGGAAGGTTAAAGGTGCACCAGTAGAGACCACTTGCATTCCTCGATAAAGTTTATCCGTTTGTGAGAGTGAGAGACAGTAAAAAGTCACCTCACCACTTGATGCTGTAACCTGTAAGAGTGCGCCTGGCTCTTCCACGACAGTAATCACATCGTGAATTTTCGGTTTTTCTCCCAAAAATTCCACTTCCACAACTTGACCACGAGCAGCAATAATAGTTCCAATACTTTGCATATAGTTATCCAATCACCGCTAATACTCCAGTTAAACTATTCAACTGTTTTTTGTTCATCTCTCGATGCATACTTCCAAGTCTCTCTAAATTCAAACGCTTGCGTTCCTCTTTAATATTTTCACTTGCCTTGTCCATGGCCAGAATACGAGATGCAAATTTAGCGAGCTGTGATTCACGCACCACTTGCTCAAATAACGAACCAAACATCTCAATTTCAAAGAATGCTAATAACTTCACCAGGTCTGGTTCAAAGAGAAAGCGTTTGGGCTTTTCTCCTCCGGGCTTTTGCTCGAGATCTACATCTGAATTTAAAACTGCTCGTTCCGGATTCTGGACCAATACGTTTTGAAATCGACCAAAATACAAATGAATTTCATCATAGCGTACGATATGGCGGATAATCTTTGCAATTTGATCAGAGGTATAGGCATGGTCTGGAAGATCAAAATACGTATAGGCAATATTTGGCTCTAAAGTTTGAAAGGTTTGTAATCCTTGTTTACCAATAATAGTGACTTCACTTCCCCCTTTATGCACTTCTTCTAAAAAAGCATTAAAGGTTTTGCGTAAAATTTCTCCATACAAACCGGTATTGGCTGACAGTAACACCACAACTGAACGACCGTTGTGGGAGAGCATGGTGACTGATTCTTTACGTTTACCACTACGCTGTCGTTTGACCAACTTCCCAATCTCAAGCACGTAGCCTCTTCGGATGTCATCAAAAACATCCGTAATCCCATTGATATAGTCACGTGAGGTGATGACAAAGTCACGCGTCTGCTTCATACGAGAGCTCGCAATCTCGCCGAAGGCTTGGGTAATGAGCTGCAGAGTTTCAAGCTCAGTCATCATCTGCTCGACTTGCTGTTTACTTGCCATAGCGTACCCCCATACTATCTGAACTGGTCTTGGCTTTGTTGGTCACATCCTGAAAGGTGGCACTTGAAGAGATCATGTCGTCAATAGTTTTTTTAAACGTCGCATCCTTTTGATATCGATCCACAATCGTCCGTAAGATCGGTTTCAACTTGATTCCAGTCTGATCAGACCATAGCCCTGTCCAGAGGAGAGCTAAGGTATACACATTGACTGCCATTGGGACAATTTCATTGGGAAGTTGTTGAAAGAAAACCGAGATCCGTTCCCCAAGTCCAATGGCATCACGGACACTTTGACTGACCTCTGATCCGAAGTGGGTATATTGTTTAATACGCTCGTAATACACGAGAAAGCTCGAGAGTTGCCGAGACAAATCCCGAAGCAGTGGGGTCTGGGCTTGTAAACCAACACGAGTAACGGATAAGAATGGGTTGACTGCTGGACGTCTTCCTTGATCAAATAACTGCATATCAAAAAAGATATGTCCATCAGTCATCGACATGACATTGGTGGTGATATATCCCGCCAGATCACCAATCACTGACTGGACAACTGGGAGACAGGTAATTGAAGTACTTCCGGTTCCGACTTTAAAATTTCCTCCCCGCTCTAAAAGTCTCGCATGGGTATAGAAAATATCACCAGGATATGCGCTTCTCCCTGGGAAGCGACGTAAAAGTAAACTGATCTCACGATAAATATTGGCGTGTGCCGTTAAATCATCAAATACCACCAAACTATCTTGACCCTGATCTCTAAAATACTCTGCAATCGTTATTGCACTGTAGGGAGCCAAGAACTGTAAACCCGAGCTTTCTGTTGAGGTAGCTGCCACAATCACTGTTTTATCGCGAATTCCATTTTTGCTAAAATTCTCCTCTAGATGCTTGATATCCGTTTCACGTTTCCCCACCGCACAATAAATACAAATCACTCCCATCCTCGCTTGAGAAATCACGGTTTGTAAGAGAAACGACGTCTTTCCACTTTTTCGGTCGCCAATCACTAGCTCTCTTTGCCCACGGGCCAAAGGGACAACGGTATCGACCACGCTGACTCCAGTCTCCAGGGTTTTATCAATTGGAGCTCGGACCATGATTCCACCTGGTCTGGTATCAATCGAACGCGTCTCGGTAGCCACAATTGGTTCAATAGAATCAAGTCGATCACCCATGGGAGAGATCGTCGTTCCACACACACCCACTCCAACCGGAATTTGTAATCGTTCATTAGTACGAGCAACCTTCGTTCCTACTTTCACTGGAGTGTTGGTAAACAGAATCAGATCGACTCGATCACGAGACATACCAATGACTTGTCCTTGGGTGTTGTCTTCCAGAATTACCAGCTCGAACAATTTCACTTTTGGCAATCCTTGAACCGAAACGATGCCAGGACGAAGTTCGACTACGTAGCCAATTTCTCCCGTCGATTCTAGATATGTTGAGAACTGCTTCATACGGTTTTCAATAGCGAAATATAATTGGAGAGAATGGGTTGCAGCTTGAGTGAGTCCAAGCTTTTTCTCATCGTATGATCAAGGACAGTCCCACTCTCACTGATCATCACCCCGGCAATCACAGCTTCATCCGTTTCAATTTCTAAGAGGCATCCGCCTTTACCCTCTTGAGCTCGAATTGTCTCAGCTAACTTTTCAATCAAACTGTGACTCGGTTCAAACGCTAAGGTCAAACGAACAACAGGCGCAGCAAGTAATGTGGTTCTTAAGCCTTCTAAGGCCTTTCCAAGATCCGGAGCTCCTGAAACTAAAGCTTGGATCTGAGGATCCAGCGTTTTTTGACTGGCAGAAAATACTGACTCTTGGGCTGCTTGTACCTTTCCCAAAAATTCTTGTCTATCTTGTGTGGTAATCACGGTATTACTCAGTTTGACCGTGTCTGGCAAAGGCGTCATGCAGCTCCTCTACAACTATTCCTTCGTGATCTTCTTTGGACAATAACTTGCCAGTTGTTTGACTGACCACTTCAGAAACTATGGCATAGATATGCTCACTTAATTCTTTCTTCGCTTGATCTTGTTGGGTTTTGATTTGAATATTCGCGTCTTGGCGCATTTTTTCTACTTCAGTACTGGCATCTTCGTACAGCTTGGCAATTTTCCCACGGATTTCTTCTTCACTTGATGTAACTTCGTTTTTTAAAGAGGTTGCAAACTCTTGCACTTGGACTTTTGATTCTCGTTCCAGCTCCTTCCCTACTTCGGCGATCACATGCTCATAGGCTCCTGATTCTTTCTGCGCTTGAGAAGACAAGAGCTTTGAGAGATCGTTTTTTAAATCCTCAGAAAGATGTGCAGACTGATCAATAATTTTTTGGATTTGTTCTTTTGAAGTTGCACTTAACAGGTTTCCATATTCATCCAGTTCTTTCTTCAAGTGATCACGATCCACACGTAATTGGTTGTAGCCTTTCAGAAGCCTGAAATAAAACATCGAGAATGCCACCACGGCCGAGATCCCTATGGCCAGGATAAACGCTTCGTACATCAAAAGTGGAGTCAATTCCATAAGAATAATAGTAAATCAGTTCACTCAGTATGACCAGTGGGATCGCTAGGAGGTAGTCCAATAGGAGCAATAGGAGGCGTTACTCCTTGATCAACTTGGAGGAGATTTTTCCCAGTCATCTGGGTCGGAACCGGAAGATTCATGAAGTTTAAAATTGTTGGCGCTACATCCTCTAGTGTTCCGGCTTTGAGAAGATCTTTTTTCCCTCTCATGGCATTATTAATGACGACTAACGGCACTGGATTATTACTATGTTCGGTATTCATGGATCCGTCGTGGGTCGTATAGTAGAAAGTGCTCGGATCAAAAGTAAGCAATTCCTCGGCATTGCCATGGTCGGCAGTAATAAAGATTGTGCCATCCAACTTTAAAACTGCATTTTTGATTTCCTCAAGGCCAGTATCCACTGCTTCACAAGCTTTGATGGTTGCCTGTAGTTTGCCGCTATGCGCCACCATATCTGGATTGGCGATATTCATGACAATAAAACTATATTTATTTTGTGCTAACGCCCACTTTAACTCACGCACTAGAGGAAACAAAGACATCTCGGGTTTGTGATCATAAGTTCCGACCTTAGGAGAAGGAATAATTTTAACGTCTTCCCCCGGAAACTTTTCTGAGCGCAATCCGTCCATATAGTAGGTGACCATTCGTTCTTTCTCACTTTCGGCTAAATGGAATTGAGCTAATCCATGATCAGCAATCACTTTGGTCATGCCTTCTTCAACTGATTCTGTGGGAAAGGCGATGGCGCTCACCGGCACATCTTTTTGATACTCGGTCATGGTCACAAAGAATAAGTTTTTCGGAACTTTTTTGCGAGCAAATGTCGGTGGCGGCTCCTGCCCTTTTAATCCCAAACTTCCTCCAACTTCCGTTTTTAAAAATGCTCCTGTTTCAAAGTCAGGAGCTTTAATCACAAACGCTTTGGTTAATTCTCTGGGACGATCGACGCGGAAGTTAAAGAAAATACACGCATCCCCATCGTCAACTGTTAGCGTCTTCCCACCCTCGTCAGTAATAACGGTCGGGACTACGAATTCATCTGTTTTCCCAACTTTATATGAATCACTCACTGCCTGTACAGCAGATGTTGCGGTCGGTCCGATCGCAGAAGTAATGGCTTCGTAGGTAGCTTGAATTCGATCCCAGCGATTGTCTCGATCCAAAGCAAAGTAGCGACCTGCAACACTAGCAATTCGACCGATTTTCATTTCCTTGAGTTTGTATTCAATGTTAGAGAGCACATTAACTCCATCATGAGGCGGAGCATCGCGACCATCGGTGAACAAATGTAGCACCACGTTGTTTAACTTATTGCGTTTACACAGTTCCAACAACGCATACAAATGCTCAGTAGAAGAGTGCACATTCCCTGACCCGATAAGTCCAATCAAATTCAACTTACTTTTATTGACGATCACATGATCGACAGCCGACAAAAACGCATTGTTTCTAAAAAAAGTCTCTTCAGTAATCGAACGATTGATACGTAAGAGTGACTCAAAAATGACGCGCCCGACACCCATGGTTAAATGCCCTACTTCTGAATTTCCAACTTCGTTGGCAGGTAGCCCGACGGCTTCTCCTGAAGCAATGAGCTTGGTATTAGGATACTCAGCCAGGATTCGATTCCAATTACCTAACTTAGCCGCAGTCAGCGCATTTCCATGGCTTTCTGGCGCAATTCCCCAGCCATCGATAGAAATGAGAATCACTGGTTTTATTCCTCCTGGAACAGGATGAATAGCCGGATCAAAGAAACTGGAAATGATCGGAATTCTCATAGGACCAAAATAAAGTAGGACAGGAATAAGCCACCCGCAAAGATCACTACCATCAGGATCAAGTTAATAGTCACTGTTGTCTGGATCTGAAGTCTGGCTAATGGATTACGACCAATGGCTTCGACACCACTCTTAGCCAGTCTTCCAAAATGGACAAATCCTAAAATAAAGGAGGCGATGGTAACAAAAGCCGCCAAGATATAACGAAGTGCTGCGAGTGGAGTCAACACAGGAGCTGCGAGACCTTCACGTAAAGCCTCAATTAAGTTGCTGCGTACATCGACAAAGACTGTGGTTGGATGAATGCCTAGCGAGACAGCAATAATTCCCTCTTCATCTTTGTTCTGCGGTGCGTAGTCTTCCAAAGCCATACCTAGCACATATCCATTGCGACTTGCCTTCATCGCTATTCCCGGCTTCGAAGAACTCGTAACTAAATCACCTGCCTTTATATCTCCTCCTGAAGCTACGACACGAACATCTGCTTCTCCATTGGTTAAAATTAAATGCTGGTTATCTTGTGGCGCACTTTCAAAGGCTGCGGCAGGCAGCACACTGACCACGCCAAAGATCGCACTGCTGTAACTATCCTTACACATCGAATACGATCCTCTTCCGGTGCAGATCACACTTCCATCAGTTGGCTGTTCACCTGCAATCACAGCCGGAATCGCAGTCCCTGTTTGTCCTGATTGTGCATGCGCAAGACGAACTGCTCCAAACAGAAAAAAGCTTGTGAGTAAAAGAAAGAGTGGCGTACGCATACGTAGTAAAGTGTACTGCACCTTGTCCTACTGACACAATGTGTGTTCAAGAAATAGGAATAAAAAACACGAAGCTACAGTAATCAGATTTTTCTTTCGAAATTGGACATTTACTCTGAAATAAAAAGAAATTGAGTGTCCAAACAATTAGCGATTAAAACAGAAAAAGAATAGAAAAGAATCAACGAAAAAAGAAACTGAACACAAAGCCGCATCGGTCTTTTAACTAACGCTCACTTTTCCCACTCACTGCTTTTTTATTCTCTATTTTAATTCTCATTCTTTCCCTCCCACGATCAGCGGATGATGACTGTTTCCTTTCCCAATCTTTCAAGAAGTATTAAAAACTCTGAACTGCATACTTTTTGCATACAGCAATTGCCTATGTGGGTGATGAGTGACGAATCGAATAGCTGTGATTTTTTGTACTTTTTTTATAGCGAAATGTAAATTTTTTGTCGTTGCAGCTTAAAAAACTTTTTTCCTTTTTCGTTTAGCGATATATAACAGCGATTACAATCGTGTTGAGTGTTATAGCAAATAGTATTGTTGCATTTGCCACGATTTTGGTGCGGAAATACATTTCACAGTGATTTTAATCCCGCATTTTGAAACAGTCAGTCAACATTTCCAGATCTCCGCTTGATTAACGTATGAAATAACAAAAAGATAAGACCTGCTACCAGAGTAAAAAACAAATAATGATCACGCAATTTTGATTTTTTGTATTTCAATATTGATGAGCTTTGCAACCATTTTTTATAGAGAAATTTGTACACTTTTACCATCACATTCATGGTTGACATTGGATGCAGGAAATACCACTATTGAAGTTGGACATATCACAAAAAAACAATTGGACATTGCAAGAGTAAATATCCAAGTTCTCCATTATGGATGGCACGCTACACACAGAATCTTCATATATCGCAATCCAAGAAGCTGCACGAATTTTAAAAGTGTCTGAAAAGACACTTCGTCGTTGGGAAGAAAAAAATGTTCTTGTCCCAATTCGAACACCCGGTGGTCATCGTCGCTATACTCTTCTCCAAATTCAAGAATTTAAAAAACAGCGTAAACTGAAAGCTCATCCCGTCATTGAAACTTCAGATGCATTTCTTGCAACAGTACAGCCTTCAGCTCCAATGATAGTGAAAGAAGAAGTTCAACCGATTCCTGTACCCCAACACACATCCACCACAGCCCAATCGGTAAATGATCAATTTGAAGACTCTGCCCTTCGTACTCCCGCACGTAAACTCTTCACCCCCACCTTCAAATTGCCTCGTTTATCATTTCCACTCCACGATTTGGTGAGCACCGGAGTTTTTGCGTTATCTTTTCTCTTGTTCTTTTTAATGCTGCGATTAATCCCAAGTAATGCGGTTTCACAATATGTAGCTTCTATGTCTTTCCCAGGAAGACATCCTCAATTTGTGGCGCAAAAAGCAACAAACACTCTTATTGCTCAAAAGAAGTCGGCTGGAAAAGTTTTAGGTACACAAAACCAATACATTCAGTTCACGTTTAACGTTGATGCGCTGTTTAATGAGAACGTAACAATAAAGAAAGATGCGAGTATCAGTGGGACTCTGGCAGTCAATAGTGGGTCACTAACGACCAGTGCAACAAGCGCAAATATTTTTACTCAAAATGCAACGACGATCGCAGTCGGGTCCGCCGGAACTGCTATTAGTATTGGATCCACTAGTGGAACAACGACAATTAATAACGCCACGACCGCTATCACTGGAGTACTCAATTTAGTTGGAAATCGCATCACCTCTCCTGGTGATCTAACGATTGATCCTGGGGGTGGTGCTGTCCTGATAGGGACTGGAACCGCTAATAATGCAGATCTCGCCGGTGGCGATTTGTACGTTTCAGACGACATCGAGTTGGACGGGACGTTGTATGGTCCAACAGCAAATATTTCTGGTGTAGCTACGATTGGTACTATCTCTGTAAACTCGGACAGTATCACTGACTTTACTGGTACGGGATTGCTACTCTCGGGAGGAAGTTTACAAGCTTCCTTAGGAACCTCAATTCAAACAGCTGAAATTGATGATGGGGCTATCACCACGTCCAAGCTAGCTGACAGTGCAGTGACCACCGCAAAACTCAATGATGGCGCAGTCACTAATCCAAAACTCGGTGACGGCAGTGTCTCTACTGGAAAAGTAGCTGATGAAGCAATCACTGAACCCAAATTACTTTCAAGTAATGATGGGACCAATGGCTATGTCCTCTCCTATAATTCCTCCACTGGGGGATTCACATGGATCCCTGGATCAACTGATTCAGGCTTTAGTGACACTGGAACGTTGATCACTCTTTCAACCACTACTGATGATGTAAATATCGGTGGACTAACCGATCTTGGGAAATTAGCGGTAGTTGGAGACTCAGATGAAACCCAACTGTTAGTTCGAGGAGATTTTTCTCAGACTGTTCCAGTTTTTGATATACAAAATTCGAGCGGTACAAGCTTTTTTAACGTTTCCGCAGCGGGAGTAATTACTATCCCTGGCCTTGACTGTACCACCAATGCCAATGCTGGAACCCTCACTGCTGATGCAAGTGGAGTTATTTCTTGTCAGGATGACGATGGAGGTGGAGCGAGTTCCCCTTTTCAAACAACCAGCAGTGTAGCCAACCTCATCATTTCTACCAATGACACAACTTTAGGATCAGCGATTGATCTAGCCAAATTTGCAGTCGATGGAGACAGCAACGAAATTCAGTTTTTGATACAAGGAAATGGCACGCAAACTAATTTCCTAGGAGTATTTGAACAAAGCAGCGGCGTGGATGTCTTCACGATTGCCAACAATGGCGATCTGGTGACTGCTGGAGATATTGCTGTGAATGGCGGAGACATTACAACCACGTCCACCACCGCAAGCATTTTTAATAGCAACGCCACCACCATTAACTTTGGTCAGGCAGCGACCACCATGAACATCGGCGTCTTAGGTGGCACTACAACAATCGCCAGCAACGTGACAATTACGGGTACTTTGACGACGGCATCCAGTAACTTTGCTGCTGATGGAGCGGCCACCTTCAGTCCATCTGGAACCAATGATGTCACCATGAATTTAGATGCTGATTCGACACTGATTCTCAATGGTGTTCAGTCTGGAACGGCATCAAATGCTTTATGTTTGGATGGTTCAAACAATGTCATCACTTGTCAGTCCGCAGTGACCATCACTCTAAAAGATGCCTATGATAATGATCCTAATGGCTCCAACGTAACTATTCCCTTAACCAGTGCAGATGACTCAATCATTTTCCAGAATCCAGCGGCGGCGGGGACCGATAGTGGCTACGTCTTCTTGGTTGATCAGCTCAATACCGGAAATGTCGATGGGATTCAAATTGATCAAGCTGGGACTGGAGATTCTATTCAATTGACAAATGCATCCACAGGCTCATTCCTCAATCTCTCAGCGACGGGCGTTGGCACCACCGCTGACGGGATTAGTATCGTAAATACCTCAAGCGGCGTAATCACAGATGCAATTGATGCCTCTGATGCTGAGATCGTGAATGCCCTAAATACTGGCGCCAACACGATTCTTGGAACCACTGCAGTGATCGACTTTACGAACTTTGACGTCGATGGTTCAGGGAACATCACCGCATCTGGAAATATCGTTGCCTCAACTAATGAGACCATTAATGGCATAGATATCACTGCTGGAACAGTTTCAGATGTGGTGAACTTAACGATCAACGGTGGTGGAGACCTCACCATCGGCGCTATTGGGTTAAATGATACAGGCACCTCCAACACTGATTCTGGTGCCTCACTAGTCGGAACTTTTGATGAATTTACCAACTCCAATGGCACCACGGTCCAAGGAGTATTAAAAGATTTGGATTCTGCCATTGGCGCTGGAGCTTCAAAGTGGACTGATGGCGGGGCTATTACCTACTTAACCTCGATCACCGATGACATCGCTGTCGGAGCAACCAATACCTTGGTGGCTCCCTTCTCTGTCGATGTCTCAGCTAATCTTGTTCGCATTGGGACTGGAGCTACAGCAAATGCACAGCTTGATATGTATGCGTCTGATGGTGACACCGGAAGCTTGGTTTACAACACCTCTGATCAATTTAACTTCACTGGTGGAGACGTACTGATCGGACAAGCATTGACGGTCACTGGGAACACCACGGCAAATGGCGATCTGACTGCGAATGGAACATTCACCTTGGGAGATAACGGTGATGCTGGTGCTATTGATACCAACGATTGGGATATTTCGACTACAGGTGTGTTCACTGGAGTTAGTGGCATTACTACTAATGGTGGCTACACCCAATCAGGTGCTGGCACCAACCTCTTTACTGGAGCGACGACGATCTCTGGTGGAACTACCCTCTTACGAAACCTTACTGTAAATTCAGGAACCACTCAAAATGTAGCATCAGTCGCCTTTACCTCACCAGTCGACACAAGTGGAACGAACGTCACACAAGGGCTGAGTATAACTCCCACGATCGGCAACGCGAGTGGTGGAACCAACACTGTCAATGTCTTTAATATCGACGGTACGACCGGGGACGCTCAAGTGACGCTCAATGCGATTAATGTTGGAGCACTCTCGGGTGGAACTGGAGCATCGGAGATTGCAATCAATGTTGGTACTGGATGGGATAGTCTTCTCAGTGTAAACAGTAGTACAGTCATAAATGGGAGTGGAGTCTTACAATCAAATGGACTCTCGGGAACATATTCCAATGCCCTCACACTTTCTTCGACCTCCAACGCAATCACGGCTGGAACCTTAACGATTAATACGGATGCCTTCACTGATCTAACCGGCAATGGCTTAGCTATCTCCACAGGATCACTAGGAGTAAATCTGACGACGAGCGGTGGAAGTGGATCAACTTCTAGTAACTCAGGACTTGAAGTCAGTAGTGCAGGCCTCACCCTTCTGAAAGGCTGTGCCCAAGATGAAATCCTGTCCTGGGATGATGCAGGATCGGTCTGGATATGTAATAGCGTCACAGGCGCAGGTGGTGGAACTGGAGACATTACTGCTGTCGGTGACGTGACGAGTGGCGCAGCGTTCACCCAAACTGCAGGAGCTGATGGCACGACTTTGTATTTTGAAGGAAGTACCACAGATGGAAATGAAATTGCGTTGACGACCGCTGATCCAGGCGCAGATATCACGGTCACTATTCCAAATATCGCTGGTACGCTTGCTTCTCTAGCTGGAACCCAATCGTTCACCGGAGCAAAAACCTTCTCGGCTGCCTCTATTTTTGATGGAACTATAACAGCAAACACCGATACAGACTTCGCGCTCGCTGGAAGTGAAAACATCACTCTCACCAATGCGTCAGCTTCTACCGATCAATTGGCTTTGGCCGTCTCAGGTGTCACCACCACTGGTGTGAATGGTTTATCGGTTGCCTTCACTCAAGCAGATGATGTAGACGCAACCGATAGTAACGCAGCGGTGAATGTCGCCCTCACTTCCTCATCTGGAGATGCTGATACTTTATACGGATTAAAATTTGCAGACTTCACTGCTGGAGCAGCAACAGAAAATGCCATTCACTTTGGGACCGGATTTGATAATTTGTTTGATATCGAAGGCAATACTGCAGATGGGAATGACACGCTCGTCACCTACGCTGAACCAACTGGATCGCGCTCTATTATTATCCCTGATGACTCAGGAACAATTTGTTTAAGTTCAGGCAACTGTGCCGGTGGAGCTGGAGGCAGTAAATGGACTGATGCCGGTGCGGTCACCTATTTAACGGCAACCAGTGATGATCTTGCTGTTGGTGGCACGACATTGGCCTCACCATTCTCTATTGATGTCTCAGCCAACTTAGTTCGAATCGGAACTGGAGCAACGGCAAATGCCCAACTGGATATGTATGCGTCTGATGGTGATACCGGAAGTTTGGTTTACACCACCTCTGATCAATTCAGCTTCACTGGAGGAGATGTCCTCGTCAATCAGGCTTTAACTGCTAACGGAACCTTTACTCTTGGCGATAACGGTGACACTGGCGCTATCGATACGAGTGACTGGGATATTTCTACTACAGGCGTGCTTACCGGAGTTAGTGGCATTACCACGAATGGTGGCTATACCCAGTCTGGAGCAACGGCCAACACTCTCACGGGTGCAACAACCATTTCGGGCGGCACAACTCTCTCACGCACCTTAGCTGCTGATGCAACTGCCCAAAATGTTGCATCTGTGACCTTTACTACACCTGCTGACACCACAGGAACAAATCTAAACCAAGGAATCAGTATTACCCCGACTATCGGCAACGCGACCGCTGGAACAAACACCGCCAACATATTCAATATCGATGCACTGACCGGAGATGCACAAGTGACCTTAAACGCCGTCAATATTGGTGCATTAACAGGCACAGGAGCTACTGAGACTGCGATCAATATCGGCACTGGATGGGACAATGTCCTCTCGGTTGGTGGTACTCCAGTGATCAACGGCTCAGGTCAACTGGTGTCTACGCAAATTACTGGCACACTGTTCTCAACCAACTCGGATTCTGGCAGTAGCACTGTCGTTCAAGGTGATACCCTAGCAATCAATGGTGGAACAAATGGAATTAATACCGCGCTCTCTGGAGACACGTACACTTTGAATTTTGATTCTACCGAAGTGGGGACCACTACTTGGAATGCTGGTGGAACTGATCCTACCTGGACCTTTAATACTTCAGGAGGAACAGATCCAACCTTGGCATTTGCCAATAATCAAATCACTGTCGGAAATGCTGCGACATTAACTGCTACAGCAGTAACTACCTTTAATTGTACGAATTGTATAAATTTTGATGACATCTCAGATACATTGGTTCTCGATGCTGCGACCACCATCACCAGAACTTCAACAACGACCAGTGAAGATTCACTTGCCTTTTCTCTCATCAATAATGGAGGCACAGCAGGAACAGATCGAGCGTTCGTCATTTCAAACGGACTCTCAGGTAACTCAAGTGGTGACGTCACCACTGAGTCACTTCTTACTCTCGATCAAGCAGACAGTACAGCCGGAGGAAATACCGCAGTAACGGATGGACTTTTAATCACGAACTCAGGGGGCTCAACCTTTACGAATGCCATAACCATTGGAAGTGGCTCACAAGCAATTTCCACTGGTCTAAATATCGCTTCTACTGGAGTGACGACTGATATTTCGTTGCAAAATGGCGAAACGATTGATAATAACGTTGATGGCACCATTCAACTCACCGCAGCAAACACCGCACTCTCTGGAGATTTGGCAATTAGTGGTGGGAATATCACCACAGCCTTCACTGCAGATTCGACTGTTACAGTAACCGGAACCACCACTGCCAATGGTTCGTTAGTAGCGAACGGGATCTTCACATTAGGTGATAACGGTGACACTGGAGCGATCAATACATCAGATTGGGATATTAGTGCTACAGGAGATATGTCAGGGATTGGAGCAATCACCGCTGATGGCGCAATCGCCTTTACCCCAGGATCAACCAGTGACATCACCTTTACTTTGGATAGTGATTCAACCCTAATACTCGCGGGAGTCCAAACTGGAACTGCCAGTAACGGACTATGTTTGGATAGTAGTAATAACGTCATCACTTGTAGTACAGCTGGCAGCACCACTCTCCAGAGTGCATATAACAGTGATGTCGACGGCTCTGACACAATCATTGCCTTGACGACAGCTGATGACTCTCTGATCTTTCGAAACCCAGCAAGCTCTGGAACCGATAGCACATACATTTTAACCTTGGATCAACTCGCCAATAGTAGTGTTGGTGGTTTAAATATCACGCAAGCTGGAACAGGAGCTGGAATTGCGATGACATTCTCGAACGCTGGCACCACCACTGATGGGCTCATCATCAACAATAGTGCTGGAACTGTCACTGACGCCATTGACGTCTCAGACGCTACTGGCTTTACCAATGCTATCAATGTTGGAGCCAATACCATTCTCGGTACCACTGCTGCCATAGACCTGACGAATTTTGATGTCGCAGGAACCGGAAATATCACTACCGCAACCGGAACTGGAATCGACTGTAACGCAGCCAGCTGCAACTTAAAAGTTGGCGTCACCAACGCTACGACGATCGATGTTGGGACTACCGCAGCAACGGCAATAAATATTGGCGCTGGTGGAGCGCTGGCACGCAATATCGCTATCGGGACTGGAACAGGCGCCGATACCATCAATATTGGTACCGGAGCTACTGGCGCTGATGCCATCACTATTGGAAATGCTGCTTCCACAACTGCCCTAGCCTTCAACTCAGGAACCAGCGCTCAAACATTTACCTCACAAGTCCAAACAGGCACTACGACTACATCTGGATTTGTCTTCGACGCGACGGCAATCAATACCGGAACTGGTCTGTATCTGACTTCAGACAGTATCACTACCGGAAAATTAGCACAGATTGCTACGACTGGGAACACATTAACGACCGGTACACTCCTCGATGTTAATTCAACCTCAACAGCCGTGACAGGATCTTCAACGGGGCTGCTTGGATATTTGAACTGGAACCCTGGGAGTGCGACTACTGCCACTGGTGACCTCTTTAGAATCAATATTGGGAGCAATGGGAACGTTGGAAATCTCTTTAATTTGACCGACAATGGCACCAGTCTTTTCTCAGTCTCTGAAACACAAATCACCAATGCCCTTCCTACCTCCTTTACTGCCGCTGGTGATGTATCATTTGCCAATGACATCCAATTTACGAATCAAGTCGCAAGCGCCATCAAGAGCAAAGCTCCTCTCACTATCGAAGCTGGAGAGAGTTTTGAAAGTAATGATTTAACACTCCATCCCTACAATGCAGGCAGTGTCGTCATTGATGGCTCTACCACTCCAACGACCAGTACCACAGGACTTTTGAACATCAATGCGAATGCGGGAAATGCTGCAGTGATCGCATCAAACATCAATTTGATTCAAGACAATGGAGCAACCGCCGCAGTCGATGCTATAGGCCAACAGATCAACCTCACTGCAAATGATGCTGATGGAGATGTCTTCGGTTTGAAGATTGCTGCAGCTGCAACAACAAACGCCACTACCGGATCATACGAAGCTGGTATCACTATCGATAATGCTGAAGACACCGCTGCTTCAATGACCGACGGAATTTTAATTACTTCATCTGGAATAAACAACGGTATCACCGACGCGATTGACGTGAGTGCGGCAAACATAAATAACGCTATCAATCTTGGTGCCAATTTTGAGCTGTTCGATGGTATCAGAATGTTTGAGGGAGCGACAGGAACCCTCACTATTGAGGATACTTCCGGAAATGACATCGCAACCTTCGTCGACGGTGGCACCACAGGAAGCTTGACGGTCACCAATACCATCTCGGCTCAAGGAAACTCTATCGGATTAAATAACGATGCCAGCGCGAACAACGTTTTGGCCTTTGGCACTGGACCAGGAGCTGCGACTGGAGATCTGTATTGGGGTGATAAGTTGCTCTGTACCGCAGCATCAGCAAACTGTGGCTGGGGTGCAGCAGGAGCCGGTATGACGAGCTTTACAGCCGCTGGCGACTCTGGATCAAACCAAACAATTTCAGATGGCAATACCTTTGCCATCAGTGGGGGTACGAACGGAATTGATACCGTCGGTGTCAACACAGATATCATCAGACTCGATCTCGACACCACTGAGATCAGCGGCACTACTTCTTCAGGAGCAAGTACCTTTAGTGATGGCACCCAAGCGAGTATCGCCTGGACCTTTAATACCTCTGGGGCTACAGACCCTATCCTGACTATGGCCAACAGCTCAATCACATTAGGAAATGCAGCTACGATCGTCTCAGATCAGGCCACTCTCGCTGCCTTTAATACGACGACAACAGATTTGAGTATTGGTGGTGCGGCAACCACATTTAATCTCGCTGCTGGCGGCGCTCTCGCTCGTGCAATCAATCTCGGAACGGGGACTGGAGTGGATACGATCAATGTCGGCACAGGTGGTACTGGAGCAGATGTTATCAATATCGGAAGTACGAATGCTGGAAATGTATCCGTAAAATCAAATGCCGTCTTGAATCTGACTGGCGGAGCCAACTCTGTAATTGATTTTCCAAACTTTGATGTCGCTACCACTGGAAATGTCACCACTGCGACTGGAACAGGAATTGACTGTAATGCGGCAAGTTGTAACTTAAAAGTTGGTGCAACAAACGCAACAACAGTAGACATCGGTACGACAGCAGCGACGGCAATTAATATTGGTGCTGGTGGAGCTTTAGCACGTAACATCGCGATTGGAACTGGTACGGGAGCAGATGTCATTAATATCGGTACCGGAGCAACAGGTGCTGATACGATCACCATTGGAAACAGTGCTTCGACCACTTCACTAGCCTTCAACTCGGGAACTGGATCACAAACCTTTACTTCTCAAGATGCCACTGGGACGACTACGAGTTCTGCTTTTGTCTTTACTGACAACGCTCTGAGCACTGGCACAGGCATGTATTTGAATTCAAGTACCATCACGACTGGAAAGCTCGCACAATTTACGACAACGGGAAGCACTCTTACGAGCGGATCGTTACTGGATCTATCCTCTGCTGCGACTTCGATTACCAATGGTTCAAGTATCGCAAATGGCGGAACCTTTGCCGGAAGTCTTTTAAATATCAGTGCCACGGGTGCTATCTCTAGCTTTGCTGGAAACTTAGGTACTGTCGACTGGTCTCCAGGCTCAGCCACCAATGCGACAGGAAATCTCTTTACCATTAATATCGGAACCAACGGAACAACCTCTGGAGATTTGTTCCAAGTCCAAGACTCTGGATCTGATTTGTTTGCCGTCAATGAGAGTGCTATCACTTCTTCTATCCCCCATAACTTTACTGCAGCTGGTGACCTCTCAGTCGCGTACGATCTGTCCTTTACCAACCAAACGGCCAGCACAATCAAGACTCTCGGACCACTCACTATCGATGCTGGAGAAAGCTTTGAAAGTAACAACTTGACGCTCCACACCTACAACTCAGGGAAAATAATTGCTGACGGTGGATTTTCGTTCAACGAACAGCAAGCACTTACAGATAGCACCACACCTGATGTTGGTGGGGCATCGTACTTCTTAGAAAACAACAGTACGAACAGAGTTGTCACAAACTTCTTGAATGGAACTGCAGGACAAATTATCTATATCGAGATTGGAACCGCAGCTAACTTTGATCTTGCCTGTACAGCCTCAAAGATCAGTTGTGGAAGTACGACAATCACTGCCATGGCGACAGGTGACACGATTGCTCTTCTCTATGATGGAACCACTTGGAATCTTTTAAGTTGGATGGATCAATCTGCTAACAATAGTGACAATACTGATGGTGTCGACTTGGCCGAATTCTTCCCAAGTTCAGACACCCTTGAAGCCGGAGATCTTATCAGTATCGATGGATCCAACCCTGTAACTATCAAAAAAGGCACTGAGACTGATGGACAAAAAGTAGTTGGTATCATCTCTACCCAACCAGGTCTCACTCTGGGACAAGAAGCACCAACATCCTACAAAGTAGCTTTGGCCGGTCGAGTTCCAGTGAAGATTGATCCAAACTCACCAGAGATCCATATCGGTGACTTCATCGGCGCCACTGGAGTTCCAGGTAAAGCCAAGAAAGTCGCCGGTGGCTACACAGTTGGTCGAGCTTTAGAGAACTGGCAACCAGGATCAGGAAAAGACACAGTGACTGTTTTTGTTAGTTCCATTTGGATCGACCCAGATATGGCCTTGAGCACCAGTGGTGATATCTCTATTGCCCAAACTGTTGATGGACAGATGAATACCTCATATAACCTGGTCGATCCACGGGGGATCATGAACCGCATCGGGGAATTTGCAGATGCCGTGATCGCAAACTTGCGCGTCGGAAAGTTAAGTTCCACCGAGATTGCTACCAGCAACTTAAAGATCAATGGCAAAACCGTCCAAGAGATTGTCTCTGAAGCTGTCACCCAAGCGACTGCAGGTGCGACTCTGGCCACCAACGTCGTCACCAAAGATGAAGCGGGCAACGCCACTATCTCTGGAAACTTGACTGCACATGACGCTACTATCTCTGGGACACTCTATGCAGATCGTATTAGCGGACTCGATGGAATTACTTCTCTCCTGGGTAGTCAAAATGCCTCACTCTCTGCTTTAATCTCTCAGTTTAATAACTGGAATAGCTCCGCTTCTGCAGTCCTCTCGGCTGATGCTGTCTTTGCCAATGAATACTTAAACGTCCAAGGAACAGCAAGTATCACCGATGCCATGATAAACCACACTCTGATCGTCGGTGGCAGCTTGGCTATGGATCACAACTCAATTAACTTACTTTCTGACACCGAAGATACTCTCTATCTGCAAGCAACCACTTCTGGGAAACTGGATCTCTTGGCTGGAACAGTGACCTTATCTGCTGACGGTGGACTGTTTGTAAACACTGACGCAGTGTTTGCCAAAGATCTCACCGTCAAAGAAGACTTGATCGCACACTCGCTCAAGAGTGATGGACAGGTTCTCGGTATCCAACTTGCGAGTGAAAGTGGAAAACTAACCGTCAGTGACGCCAACAGTACTGAAGTCGCGAGTATCGATGCCTCTGGATCAGCAACCTTTAGTAAATTGGCTCTGACCCACACGGCAACCAGCTCAGCCAATGTCAACCTCGACGCTTCTGCAGGAAAAGGCACATTGCCATCTGGTCAAACAGAGCTCGTAATCTATACGAACCAAGTAACCGAAGATTCTTTGATCTATATCACGCCGAACAGTAGTACCGAAAACAAAGTTCTCTATGTCAAATCCAAGGTTGCCAAGGATGAAAATGATCCAGAATCTGTGGGTAGCTTCACTATCGGTGTCGATAGTAGTATTAGTAACGACGTAAAACTTAACTGGTGGATCATAAACTAATGAGAATGAGAAAACATCGACTTACCATCAAGAAAAATCAACGTACTCTAATAATAGTGGGTGGCATCGTCGCGTTGCTTCTCACCGTGGGCCTGATAGGGATTTTCATTCATTCCAGAAAAAAAACTGAACCAAAAGCTGCTCCTGCGATACAAACCAAAACTCCATCGGTCGATGAAAAACCAGAGCTGTATTATCTGTCCATCAAAGAAGTCACTGAAATGTTTGGAGCGAAAATAGCTAAAGATGCCAAAGGCCAAACGCGCACTATGAAGACGATGGCTGGAAAAATGGAAGAATTTGTTCCTTATGTCGTCGTTCCTGATGGAAATACCACGAATGTCTATTATCGTACGGATAAAGGAATCGAACGCTATAGCTTTTCCCCGTCGACTATCGATGTGGCTTTATCTGAAAAATCTCAAGACAGCAAGGATTTTGAAATACAGTCTACGTCTACTCCAATGTTTCAATATAAAGATGGTGAAGCCTGGTTGGATTATGAAGAAAAATCTGCAGTCAGCATTCGAGTTGATAAAGGCCCTGATGTCGCAACTATTACTCAAAAAACTAAAGCCGGAGCTAACGACGCCAAAGTTACCTGGAAATTTGGCATCCAAGATCAACGTCTCATTTTAAAAAACACCTTTGAGTTAAGTGATACAAAGCATACGAACCGCCTACTCTGGACTATCTCTTTTCCCAAGGATAAAAAAATTATCAGTAGCGATGATGAAGCCACCATGCACCAGACAGAAAACATGGCGAAGAAGCGCATTAAATTGGGGAATGTGAATATCGGTTGGGATGATTTTAACGAACCCACTAAAGCAGCGTTGTCTGCAGCGAATCAAACTCTCATCGTGCTCTTCTATGAAGATGGGATCGAAGGTAACTTGACCATTGACCCGACTTTGACGACTACTGTGAATGCTGCCGCTTCTGAGATTGATATCGAAGTGACTGACGGAACACGCTGGTGGTGTTTCGGGAAAAACCCCCAGGAGACTGCTGCCACCAGATCTCTCTTTCAACCGACGCGCATGTTCCATTCGAGCATTTCAGCTCCCACTAATTGTACGACTGGTGGAGATGATTTTTTGCCAAATAACGCGGGATCTTTACATGACTCTCCACTCTTTTCGGGAACCAACGGCTTTACCAGCACTTCAGCGATTACGGTAAACCTCCTAGAAACCACCGCTACCAGGGCGCGTGTACAAACCTATAAAGACAATACTCTTGATAGCCGAGGATTATTTACTGTGTATCCCAACGGCTATGGATATTTTAACTATGCTCTAGGAACTGCAAACAGCCTCGACCAAAGCTACACCTTCTCTGAGCATTTCAAATCAGCTAATGCCCAGACTGAACTCTTTGATAGTACCAACCGAACCTATGTGATCGCAGATACTTCAAATACTAACTATGCTGGAGTCTTGGGCATAGGGTATCAGATTCTTGGTATCCCTCTCATGCCAGATCTTGCAAATGACAGCCCCAATGACCTAGTACAGTACTGGAATTCGAACACCACCACGACGAGCCCAGCTCAAGGAACAAAAACGAGTTCCGCTTGGACAGGTTTGCTTGACCTTTCTGAATATCGAGCGTCAAATTTCACTAAAGATGTGAAGCTTGGAGATTACCGTCTTCCTGATGATGTTTCCGACGGTTTAACAAATTCTGTTCTTTGGGATGATGCTGGCGAACAAGCCAAGTACTTTACTGGTTTTGAGGGGGCAGATACCGACTTATGTGGTGGTGGGGATGGATTCACCACAGGCTCTTGCAACGGCGATGACACGGCAGTGGGTAATGATAAATCTAATGCCTACAGTGGTACCTATGCTGCACACTTTGATGGAGGCGCGACGACCACTGATGTCGCCTATGCACAGCTCACGATGGATGCAAATCCTCGGCAAACGGTTCGCTTTATGTTAAAGGTAAACACCGAGACACTGGGAACGAACCAGGAAATGACTATTGTTCGTTTCATTGATGGGTCGAACAATACGAACGGAAGTCTCGCCTTTAGACAAAATGCTTCGAATCAATTAGTGCTCTGTGTCACCCCACAGCGAGGTGGAACAGGCGGTACACAAGTGTGTGGTACTACTGTCCTCTCGACCGGAACTTGGTACGCAGTAGAATTTACGAATACCTCCGGTATTACCAGCGGTACTTCCTATGGAAATCATGTACAAGTATTTTTAAATGGCGTGGTTCAAGCGACAAGCGTACAAAACGTGGCAGCGGCTGTTACCACGACAGCTATGCGTATGGGATTAGTCGTCACCTCAACTGCTAATAACGATATTTATATCGACAATGTAGCAATCGACTATACAGAAACCGGTATCCCTGGTTTTAACGCAGCAGAAGGTGCCTATACGCTCCAACATGCGAAATGGGGATCAGATCTCTCTGTCGATCTAGATAGAGGAGGAAAAATTGCTAGCGGCTCTGCTTTCAAAATTCGTGGCTGGCAGTCACAAAATGATCCTACAAGCGTAAAGCTTGAGAATACACAACTCATCAATGGCACAGACTTTAATGCCGATGTTCTCCCTTTCTCAGAATCTTGGGTTAACGATTCTGATGGCACGTGTGGGACTGGTGGATGGCAAAAGCTTGCTAACGGTGGTGATCTGACCAACTCGAGTGAGTACCTGATGCGAACCGATAATGATTATAACTTCAATAATGGTGGCAGCGGCAATAACTGTACTTTTGGTGACTCTACCACTGATGCGCTGTACTTTGGACGCACGGATCAATTTTCGGGATTAAACGTACTGCTATCCACGGTTGGAACTGATAATTCTCTTCTTCATGTCACCTGGGAGTACTGTTCAGTCAATACTGACGTTGCCACGGCTTGCGATACGTGGAGCACACTGTCAGTCACATCATCACCTACAGGAGTTTCAGATTTTGTCGATAACGGATCTATCAGCTTTACTCCACCCTCCCAGTGGATTAGATCACGCGAGAACTCTGGTCGTGAAGCCTTATATTTTGTGAGGGCTCGGGTAACATCAGCTGGATATGGTACCTATCCAGTCGAACAAAAGATCACCACCGATATTCTGGCCATGCAGTATCAAGGGACACTAACTCAAGATGATCAAACATTTACATTTTCGACCACTTCCCCAGTCGGAGTCTGGAAAATTGATGAAGGGAATGGGACGACAATTGGAGATAGTACTGGCCTTGGGAACAGTCTCACTATCAATGGCGCCGTATGGAGAGGAGATGGACAAAGAAATAACTCCAGTACCAAACGCGCCACCTATCTTCATTTTGATGGCAGCAATGACTTTGCCTCAAGGGCTAATGATACTGATTTTAATCCGGGGGGTGAAGCGTTCACTCTGACTGGCTGGTTCCGTCATCCCTTAGCAGTCTCAGGGACGGATACAATCCTCGCCCACTATGGGACGGCAGGATATAAAGTCTATATGAACTCTTCTGGCAATATTTGTTTTGGAATCGATGATGATAGTTCATGGGGCCCCGATGATAGTGCCTGTACCACTACCACCTATACAGATAGCACCTGGCATCATTTTGCTGCTGTGAGAAATGGCGTGTTAGGACAAATCGGAAGTCAAAGTAACCTTATGCTCTATATCGATGGAAAATTTCAAGCATCAGATGGAACGATCAGTGCGAAAGGGTCGCTAGATACGAGTAGTACTCTTTACTTTGGAATTGATTCTGATGGCAGTAGTAATCCTTGGGATGGTGAAATTGATGAAGTGAATTTCTATCGTTATGCGCTGACTGCAGCCCAAGTTTTAGCAGATATTCCTGATCCTTCTTCTGCTTTGGTGGGTAACAATCCTACCGATCCCCTGACAAATGGACTCGTGGGATGGTGGAAAATGGATGAGAGCATAGGGAATCTCTGTAGTGGAGGAACCAATGACACTTGTGATTCTTCTGGGAATGGATACGATGCTGCCTGGGGTGGGAATGCGACGAGTAGCGCAGTGGCAAAATTTGGATACTCAACGATATACGATGGCTCCTCAACGAATGCTGCTGGGGATGTACTGGACTTTGAGCGCACACAACCATTCTCGCTGGGTACTTGGATCAAAACAACCACAGATGGGGCTCAATCGCTCATCACCAAGCAAGACGACAGTTCCCCTTTCTCTGGCTACAATCTCCAGTTTGGATCGAGTGGCATACTCTATTTTCAACTTGTTAATACCTTCACGACGAACAATATCCAAGTTCAATCGACAAATGATCTCAGTTACAGTGATGGAAATTGGCATTACGTGGCTGCTACCTATGATGGCTCTTCAAAAGGCGTTGGAGTACGTTTGTATTTTGATGGGACAGAAATCCCAGTTACGGTATCGATGGATAATCTCTCCGCTACCACAGTCAATGCTATTCCCCTTAATTTTGGTTCCCGAAATAGTAGTACCCAAAAATTTACAGGGAATCTAGATGAAGCGCGCATCTACAATCGGATCATCTCTCCTGCTGAGGTACGAGCTCTCTACTCCTATGCTCCTGGACCAATGGGATATTGGAAATTTGATGAAGCTAGCGGTACAAGCGCCGCAGATTCCAGTGGAAACAACTATAGTGCCACGATTACAGATGCCGGAACAGTTGGTGGGTTTGAACCTGGTATCTATGGGAATACCTACAACATGAAAGGGTTTAACGGAAGTGGCGCAGACTGGATGCCAATTTCAGGTACAATAAATCTTGGGAGTGTGAATACGATCTCATTTTGGATTAACGGAAATCAATTGAGTTCCACCGGACATACAATAGGAAGTAGCCGAACCGTTACAGGAGGCGCCGGAGCTGATCCCCAAGGCTATATGGCCTTTATCGATGATGTGAATCTGTATTCACGTCAAAGTATTAATCCAGGGGCAGTCAGCGTGGCTCACGGAATGGTCGCCGGTACTTGGTATCACATAGAAGTAGTTCGCGATGGCACCTCCGTCAAGTTTTATAAAAATGGTGTTCAGTTAGGAACGACTCAAACCTACGGTGCTAGTAAACCATATCTTTTGTACAACCTGACAAATTATGATAGCAGTTTAAGTACAGCAGACTTTCCTGTTGACGGAAAACTCGATGACGTACGCGTTTATAACTACGCACGAACCCCGCAGCAAGTTGTAGAAGACATGAATGCTGGACATCCTTCTGGCGGTTCTCCAATAGCAACCCAACTGCTTTTTTGGAGAATGGATGAGATGTCAGGAACGACTATTAATAACTCTGGATATGGAGGTAGTACATATAATGGTACGGCAACAGGGACAGTCTGGAACTCAGCAGCAGCGTGCGTAGGACCAAGCCCTTGTTTGTATCTAGATACAGATGCCGATACAGTGAGCGCCGGTGCCGTGACGGTCATCAATGGTGCAAGTGCATTTACTTTCAGTACTTGGTTAAAGCCTGCCCTCGTTTCAACAAATTCCATGATTTTTTCTAAGGCTGACGTCAGTACAGATCGTTCCTTCCAAATTAAAACGGACAATACAACAGCTTCAGAGATCAAAGTTATGGTTCCTGTTATTTCATCCGATACTTCTACGTATTTTGTCACAAGCGGTTTTGGATTATCAACGACAGGAGCACAACTGACAGTGGTATACGATGGAACCCAATCAAATGCGAATAGAGTGAAGGTGTATAAGAATGGAAAAATCGTTGCTGGATCTATAAGCGGGACACTCCCCTCTACCATTACAACCAGTAGTGAGAATCTTAAACTTGGGAAAGGTGATGATACTGGATCAAACGCTTTGCACGCACTCTATGATAACGTTAAATTTTATACAGGAGCCCTCACCCCCGATCAAGTCATTATGGATTACAACGCAGGAGCGGCAGCAAATTTCGGGACAGGTCCTACTGAGGCAACTCAATCTGTTGATGGAATTGGCTCAGATCCAGTTGGCTATTGGGCTTTGGATGAAAACACAGGAACCACTGCCAAAGATAAGAGTGGCAATAACTCTGATGGAACCTTAACCAACGGTCCCGTTTGGGTACAGGGAAAAATTGGACAAGCGGTGCAATTTGCTAATACAACAAATAAAATCACCATCCCTGATAATTCCAATCTCGATATTGCTGACGGTGAGGATGTCACAATCACTGGATGGTTTTATCGTGCTGATGCCACCGACAGTAATATGATCACCGCCAAACGTACAGGATCTGCGGCAGCGAATACAGGATGGCTTTTGTATCTGGACGGAACCATTGATACGCTGTTGTTTGAGATCGCAGACGGCGCCCAGGAGTATAGCGTCCAATCTGCTCGGACCTTTGTTACGCCAGGTTGGCATCATTTTGCAGTTGTTTGGGACGAGTCTTCAGCAGCGGGAACAAAAGTATTTATTGATGGCATCGACAATACGGGAACAAAAACTGGAACAATAGGCTCAATTGGGAATGCGTCAAATGCAACTGCTATGGATATTGGAAACTGGGAAGGCACTTCTAGTCCCATGGAGGGAATAATTGATGATCTAAAGTTCTATAAATATACTCGCACGGCCAGTCAAATTGCGTATGACTATGACCGTGGCAAAGCCATGCATTGGTGGAAAGCCGACGAATGTACTGGTACTACGCTCAATGACTCTGGAAATGCCAATACCCTGAGTAATGGTACGATCACAGTCGGAGTAACCGGCACAAATACTACCGCAGGATCTTGTACGGGAAGTACTTCTGAATTATGGAAAAACAGCGCCACCGGAAAGTTTAATAGTGGTCTCTATACTGATGGGACGGATGACTATGCAGATTTGGGGGATCTTCCGAATACAGAGACACAATCCCAACTCTCGTGGTCATTCTGGGTGAACCCTACCTCCCTCGCGACTGCAAAATGTATTTTTTGTAAAGCCAATTCTGCTGCCACGCAACAAGGTTGGTTCTTCCGTACCGATGCCAGCACCAGTACGACGCTGCGGGTAGGCATCCCCACAGGGACTACCGACCAAAGTACCTACGGAAGCGTCACTACGGCACTCAGTAATGGGGCATGGAAACATGTAGTGGCAGTGTTTGATGGCACTGCGACTGGCAACAGTAATAGACTGAAGATTTATATCAATGGAAAACTGCAAACCACTACCTATACTGGGACGATACCCGCTGCTACAACTGCGACGACGAGTAATGCCAGGCTGGGTGCTGCCTCGGATACGACTGATTACTTTAATGGGCGCACTGATGATGTCAGAATCTTTAGCTACCCCCTTTCTTTGCAACAAGTTCAAAAGTTGTATAGTGATGATGCGAGCGTCCGTTTTGGTCCAGTCACTGGATCACCATAATCATGTTCTTTCGTCATCGATCCCACCAAAATCAGAAGAAATCACTGCGGCGAATCTACGTACTCGCCGCTACTATTCCTTTATTAGTTGTACTCATCCCTCTGGTGTACCTGAGTTTAAAGTTTGCCGCACAAAGTGAAGCCGCTTGGTTTGATGATACCTACCGCTATCGATCACCTATTTCCTTTACACATAACGCTGCACTTTCCAATCGCCGTGTCAGTATCACAGTCGCTACTGATGCCTTAGTTACTGCTGGCAAGCTGCAGTCAGATTGTGATGATACTCGATTTACCGATATCAACGGAAAAGTTCTGCGCTATCAATTGGTCTCTGGATGTAACACGTCGACGACCCAATATGATGTGGTTTTTCCTACGATCATCAATGGCGCGAATGTTTCATACATGTATTACGGAAATTCTACGGTCGCTTCTGGCAGTCAAGATGTCTCTGGAGTGACGAGCTTGTCTCCTTCAGGTGGAAGCCCATCTGCAGGCACAGAGGAAAAAGGCACCAGTCCGGTATTGTACTTAGGACTTGATGAAGGCTATGGGACAACTACCCAAGATGGAACTTCTGGAAATAATGATGGGACGCTCTCTAATACTCCGACTTGGAAATCCCCAGATTTTTGTATTTCAGGAAACTGTATTCTGTTTGATGGCTCCGATGACATTGTCACAGTTACAAATGCAAATCCCATCGATCTTGACGCATCTGGCGGATTGTCTGCTGGATTTACGATGGAAGCTTGGGTACGACCCAATGGTGCCGGTGAAGGCACTGGAGGACAAATCATTTTTAAAGGAACCAATACCTGGCTTAAAGTCGCCTCACTCTCCAGTGGGAAACTTGATTTGATGGCTAGTCTCGATCTAGCCACCACAGATGCAACTCTGACTGCAAGTGGAAAAGTTCTTGATGGTCAATGGAACCATGTGGCAATTTCCTATACCGATGATGCAGATGATGAACTGACACTCTGGGTGAACGGAGTGTCGGTTGGATCTTCAACGAACGGGGTTGGTTCTCTCGCTGCTGATGTCAACAACCTAGTTATCGGCGGAACCACGACCAATAACTTTAAGGGAACTATCGATCAATTTAAAATCTACAATACTGAACGAACCAGTAGCCAAATGGCCAGTGATGCGCTGAAAAGCGGTGGCAACGACACCGTTGCTACTCAACTTGGAGGAACTGCAAATACGAGCATAAGTAACGGCCTCGTTGGTTTCTGGCCCATGGATGAATCTGCAGCCAACACCTGTAGCGGTGGAACCAATGACTCGTGTGATAAATCAGGGAATGGTTTTGATGGAGCTTGGGCAAACAATACAGCTGCCATCACTGGAAAATATGGATACGGAACCGATTATGATGGAACAGATGATAGCACTGCTGTCTCTGACAATGATGCTTTTTCCGTTAATACCACGAACTCATTTACAGTCTCAGCTTGGGTAAATCCCGATACAAACTCTGGTACGGTAAATATAATTTCTAAAGGAAATACCAGTAATTTCGAATGGAGTTTAGGTGCAAGTACCACACAAGCCCAGGCAATTCTCTGGGATTCAGGTGGATCTGTTATCGCCCAAGCAAATATTAGCACCCTGTTTTCCACTGGCTCATGGCAACTCTATACTTTTACGGCAGATCTAAATTCCAATACCCTCACGATTTATCGTAACGGTGTGTTAGGAGGCACGGCGACAATCGCGGGAACCTATACTAATGGGACCGCCAACTTGCGTTTTGGAGAACGTGCCGATGGCTCCAATGATTATGATGGGAAAATCGATGATGTCCGGATTTATAACCGTGCCCTTTCTTCAGGTGAAGTGATGCGCTTGTATACCACGGCCCCGGGACCTTCTGGATACTGGAAATTTGATGAAAAAACCGGCACGACTAGCACCTTTGATTCCTCTGGCAGTGGCTTTACTGGCACTATGAATAGTATAACGCAAAGTAGTTGGACAAATGGAAAATTTGGGAGCGCCTTGAACTTCGTTAAAGCCTCTACTCAAGACGTCAACTTGGGGGTGACTACGACGCTCTTCCCCAATAGCAATTCCTGGTCATACGGATTTTGGTTTAAATACACTCCCGTAGTCGCTCCAACAGCAGATGGGTTTTTAGTTTCACTTCGAACTTCAACCAATCGCGCCAATGCATTTTTTATCCGCGACTCAGGTGATTCACTTTCATTTACCTATCGGTCAGGCGGCTCGAACACTTTCATCACCCTTGCGACCACCGCGTCTATTGGAAATAACTGGCATCATGTCATGGCAACATATGATGGCACTACCTACCTTATTTATGTCGATGGAGTGTTGACAGCTACATCAACTGCCGCTCAAGATGTTTTCGGCACTGGGACAGTCCGAGTCGGGAGTGATTCTGGTTCCAACAACTCCGATGCAGTAATCGATGACCTACGAGACTATAATTATCCCCGAAGCGCCTCCCAAGTAATCGAAGATATGAATGGAAGTCGTCCGATTAATGGCGGTTCTTCCTCCTCGTCGTCAATCTACTGGGAACTGGATGAACAAAATGGGAATACGATTAATAACTCTGGTTCAAATGGGAGTACATATAACGGTACCAATAGTGGTGCCGCTTGGCTCACCAATGCGAGCTGCAAGATCAACGGCTGTTTAAATTTTGATACCACGACCGACACGGTGAGTGCTGGTGATCCGGTTTTTATCGATGGCCTGACTGGATTCTCCACCAGCTTCTGGCTCAATCCCCAAACCTTAGCCACCAATAAAATGATTCTCTCCAAAGCCAATAACGTGACACAACGGGTATTTCAAATTAAAACAGATGACGCCACAAGTACAGAGCTGAAGGTGATGATCGCTTCCTCTGCCTCAGACACCAGTAATTACTGTATAACCTCCGGATTAGGGCTGACAGCTTTAACCTGGCAACAGATTCACGTTGTCTATGACGGAACGCAAGCTGCGGCGAGCAGAGTAACAGTATATAAAAATGGGAAACCAATTACCTGTACTGTCACCGGAACTATTCCTACCGCTTTCACCTCTTCAACCACCAGTAATTTAAAACTTGGCCAAGGTGATGACACTACTCCAACAGCCTTGATCACATATATTGATGAACTGAAAATCTTTCCCTTTGCGTTAACTCAAGATCAAGTTCTCCTTGATCAAAATAACGGTTCCTTAAATTTTGGCACAGGATCAAATGAAGCCACCCAACTGACTGGAGGAGCCGGAAACGCTCCCGTTGCGTACTGGAAAATGGATGAAAAAACCGGTACGACTATTGTAGATTCCAGTGGTAACGGCAATACCAGTTCTGCTTTTACCGGTAACACTACCTGGACCAGCGGAAAGGTTGGAGCTGCTCTGCTGTTTGATGGAACTGATGATGTTGCCCGAATTGTTGAAAGCACAGGAACTGATATTGGAGGAACAAGTGACTCTTATACGCTCGAAGCTTGGTTTCGCACAAACACCACCTACGGAGCTACGGCTGCAATCGTAGAAAAAAACACTAATGCAGCTGGAAGTGGGACCTATCCCTATTCACTCAATATGGGTATTGCTGGAAATGTGTGCTTTAGTTTAGGAGATGTTGGTCATCAAATCGCCACCTGTAGTTCAGGATCTATTCCATTAAACGATGACCGCTGGCATTACGCAGTAGGGATCCGGGACGTTACGACTGACACCATTTATCTCTATATTGATGGCATTCTCAAAACAAGTGGTCCTGACTCAACCACTGCGACGATGGTTAATAATGACGATATCTCTATTGGCAATGGTGGTCCTTCTTACGTTGCCAAGGACTGGAACGGCAGAGTGGATGATGTAAAGATCTTCAACTACGCAAGGAATGCTTCCCAAATTGCATACGATTACAATCGGGGTGGACCAGTGGGCTGGTGGCAATTTGATGAGTGCAGTGGATCCACCGCCAATGATAATTCGGGATATGGAAATACTGGTACTCTTACAATTGGTGCGACTGGTACCTACACCGCACCAGGGACCTGTGTATCTGGAACTTCCACTCATGCTTGGTATGGAGGCGCCACCGGAAAATGGAATAGTGCTCTAGGATTTGACGGAACCGATGATTATGTAGAGGTTGCCAACTCTGCATCACTCCAGGTTGGTAGTTTTACCATATCAGCATGGATAAACACGAGTGCCACCGGAGAACAGAGTATTATTGATAAACGCGGTCCTGATAATTTCGGTGGATATCAATTACGTGTGGATGGGACTTTTCCACTCGATATAGCTGTTAGTGTAAAAGATTCACAGGTTATCGCTGACACACTATGTGTGGCAACAGCTGCTGTTCCTTCGGGGATATGGACCCACATTGTGGGTACATATGCTTATAACACAGGAACACTACTGATCTATATGAATGGAAAGCTTGTGCAAACATGTACTGGCATTACCCGAAATCCTGCTGATACTCCAAACACGGACCCATTACGGATTGGTGACGTTTCCCGAAATATCGCCGTTCCGTCATCTTTCAATTTCGCTGGTTTGATCGATGACGCACAAGTTTTCGGTTACCCTCTTTCACTCACACAAATTCAAAAACTCTATAATCAAAACGCATCAGTTCGCTTCGGTCCCTCAACAGGATCACCGTAAGCAACAGTGTTTTCGTACTAGAAATTGATCAGTAATAGTGGAATACTAGATAACCTATGCAGGGAAATACTTTTTTTGCCAAAACCATCACACTTGCAAGTAGCGCCGTCTTGATTGGTTTAGCTTTCCTGTCTCCACTACTCTTCTTTCCATTCGTAACCGAAATGTTTGATAGCAGCAAATGGTTTTTGACTACCATAGTGGCTCTAGTCTTTGTCATTGGATTCGCGGTTGTCTCACTGCTTCGCCGTCGGATTGAAGTCTCGCGTTCTCCATTAACGCTTGCATTTTTAGTTTTTGGAATCGTGACTGCTCTGTCAATTTTCTTCTCTTCCCCAAATAAGTCATTGGTAGTAGTAGGCAGTGGAATGTTCCTAATCGCTCTCTCTCTCCTCTTCATCACCGGATCCACATTGATCCGTTCTCGCATCACCACTTCTTTGATGCTCGCACTTGGGAGTGCAGGAGTACTAGTAAGCTTAATTTCTATCTTAGAAAAAGTCGGGGTCGGAGTCGGATCAATGATGGGTGCAAGTAGTGCTGCTGCAGGTCTATTTCCAAATGGTGGAGCTCTGGTAAACACTACAGTTTTGGGGGTCATCTTTGCCATGTTGATCGCTTTCGCATTCACCCAAAAAAGTATAGCCATGCGAATCGTCGGTATTTCTTTTTCGACTTTTATCCTCCTGGGATTAGTCCTCAATCTCTTCCTCATCCTTCCTGGCAAACCTCAAACACCTGTATTCCTAGGGTTCACAGAAAGCTGGAGTATTGCACTCGATGTATTGAAGAATCCGAGAACCGCTCTAATCGGAGTGGGACCAGAACAATATGTACAAGCTTTTTCTCTCTTTAAGCCTGCCACTTTAAATCAAGGCCCTTACTGGTTTGTGCGATTCAGTGGTGCCCACAACTTGCCACTCGATATTATCGTCACTCACGGTATTTTAGGACTTGCAGCATTAGTATTGATTGCACTCGGAGTCTTAAATCAGATTAGACACACGCAAAAGCAAGATTTGCCGCTCTTAGTTGGGGTCCTTGCTATCATTGTGTTGTTTTTAGTCTTGCCAGCCAGTCCGGTATTGTTTACTTTGTTAGTTCTTTTCTTAATCGCGCTGCAAGCCGCGAATCTCAGCAATCCTCAGGGAGAAGGAATGAAGTCACAGTTCGTCTTACTCTCAGCACACGGTGGCAGCTCTCATGATGAGCGTCATGTGACGACAGGCTTGATTGCCATCATCTGTGGAGTCGTCGTCGTTTTAGCGATTGCAGGTCTCTACTTGAACACTAAAAACCTCATTGCTCGAGCAGTGTACAACCAAGGGGTCCAGGCGGTAAAAGATAATAAAGCCAAAGAAGCCTACGACTTTACTCGCCAAAGTATCGTTATGGCTCCCTACCTCGAAGAGGCCAGGCGCTCCTTCGCTTTGATTAATTTGACCATTGCTCAAGGGATGACACAGAAAAAAGATCTTACAGACGACGAGAGAAAGACAGCTATCCAGTTGGTTCAACAAGCGATCAATGAAGGCAAAGCAGCAGTTGCCTTAAACCCGACAGATAGTACCAACTGGCAAACCTTAGCGACGATCTATAATGCTTTAATTGGTAGCTCTAAAGATGCTCCAAACTGGACAGTGGCTGCGTATTCCCAGGCAGTGATCCGTAGTCCTGCAGACCCAAACCTTCGCTTTAACTTAGCTGCAGTGTTCAAACGCGCTGGAAATATCGATCAAGCGCAGCGTTTCTTCGAACAAACAGTGCAGCTGAAGCCTGACTATGCGAATGCTTGGTTTAATCTTGCCGACATCGCCAAGATCCAAGGCAAAAAAGAACAGGAACTCACATATCTTTCAAAAACCCTATCTCTTATCAAGACCTCTGATGAGAACTATCCGAAGATTAAAGCACAAGTGGATGCCTTGACCAAAGAACTCGGCGACAAAGCCAAAGCAGCTACAGACAAAACTCAAGCGGCTACCCCATCAGCCACACCGAGGCCATCCGCTTCACCAGCTCCTTCACAGAAGCTAGAGACTATTGAGCCCGCTACCTCAAGTGGAAAGACTCAAGTAGAGCTCTCAAAAGATTCTGGAGTGGCCAGTCCATCGGCAATCCCTGATGTTCCGAAACAATAATGTGTCCAACTCCTCGAGTTGAAAAATGCTTCTTTTTCTAAATACGAATGAATAGTTTTTGTCTTCAAAAACAAAAGAGCTATTGACTCTCCTTTGGAGAACTTCTACGCTAGATAGATATGCGTTGGCGTGCGCTTTATTTTATTGGATTCCTTTCTTTTCTCTTCATAGCAGTGGGGAATTTTTCTCAAGTACGAGCACAGAGTTTTGCTACCCAATCAATCGTCACCAGATCTGTTGATGGGGGCACGGTACCTAAGTCTCAGACACCAAGCTTTGATTGGACAGCCGTGTCAGGCGCAACTTCCTATACCTTGGAAATCTGTAAAGCAGAATTTACCGCCACGTTTCTCTGCCCTACTGGGTCACTTGTCCAATCAACCACTCTTATTCCCACCAATTCATATACTCCTACAGTAGAACTGCCGCGTAAAATTGTATTGTATTGGCATGTACGAGCTGTCTCGACGATCTATGGACTGGGTCCTTGGTCGGCATCTTCAAATTTCTTGTCGCCAAATGCTCCTCCCAAACCGGTGGCATCTCTGCCTGCCGCCACCGTAATACAGAGTACTTCACCAACTTTGACTTGGAGTACCACAGTCTCAGCTCTTACCCCTCCAATCAGTACCTATGACATTCAATTTTGTAGCACAAGCACTTGTGCAGCAGGATCAATTATCTCTACCACAACTAATGGCGGAAGTGATCCAGGCGGATCAACAGCTACCTTACTCAAGCGTACCTGGCAAGTTTCACCAGCGCTGCAGAATGCGACGCAATATTATTGGAGAGTCCGAACCAAAGATTCAGGCAGCCAGGCGAGCGGTTGGAGTGCCACGTTAGGATTAAAAACAGTCGTTGCAGCAGCAAGTTTGAATGGTCCGGCAGATGGAACAGACTTAACGAGTACCACACCGACTTTTTCTTGGGATGCGGTACCCAGTGCGGGAACATATGCCATCCTACTTTCAAAGACTGGTCAGAATGGTACATATACTGCCCTTACAGGTGCAACAGCTCTTCCCGCGACCACAACGAGTTTTACGCCCACAGCCGATATCGGAAAACCAACAGCTCCCGAAACTAGACTCTACTGGAAAGTTCGTACCACAACGACAGCATATTCTTTGAGTGACTCGATTGTGCGCAACATGATTCCAGCTCAGGCACCTACCCCACCTGTACTCACACAGTTTGCAGCTGTGCAAAGCACGCAAAGACCAGTATTTAAATGGTCATCAACTAAAATTGCTACTACACTCACACCGGCCGCATATGAACTACAAATAGCTACCGACTCTGCATTCTCACAGAACCTCCTTGATCGAGAACTCACACAAACTCAGGCAAATTGTGTGCAAACAGGAACGACAACACTGACCTTCACCTGTACATATACAATTGATACAAATCTGAATACTGGAAGTTCGTATTTTTGGAGAGTACGAGCGGAAACTGGAACCGGATCCAGTGATGACTCAAGTGCTTGGACCGTTAATCTAGCGACCGCACCACTTAAGATTGCCCTTATCAATCCTCCAAATTTAAGCTCGCCTAGTAACGGGAGTACTGTAGATTTAGCGACTCCAACTTTCACCTGGGGCGCAGTAAACGGAGCGCTTACCTATACAGTCCAACTCTGTAAAGTTGCATTCACCGCCACCGGAACTTGTTCAAGTCTAGTTGTGGCGGCTGCAACAGTGACAACCAATTCATATACACCGGCAGTTGCCCTTCCAACTACCATCCCAATCTATTGGAATGTAAAAGCCAACTCCACGCTGTATTTGAACACTCTTTTTTCAAATAGCTTTAATTTCACCTCTGCCGGAGCTCCACTCCCACCAACACTTACCGCTTTCGTAGGAGCTCAAAGTCCCAACCCCATCTTTAAATGGTCATCAACCAAGACCACTGTTTCATTACAACCCAATGCCTATGAATTGCAGATTGCAACCGATGCGGCTTTTACCCAAAATCTCACCACTAAAGAACTCAATCGCTCAAGTCTATGTACACAGACAGGCACCACAACGCTAACGTTTGCCTGTACATACACGCTTGATACTTCGCTACAGAATGGCAGCTCATATTTTTGGAGAGTACGTTCTGAAATAGGTACGGCAGCCACAGATGATGCGAGTGCCTGGGTAACAAATGCTGTGGCTTCACCACTCAAAATTAATGTTGCCAAGCCAGCACTCGTATCTCCAATCTCCGGAGCAGATGTTGGGACAACGATTCCCACCTTCACTTGGAACGTTGTTCCTGGGGCAACCACCTATGCAGTGAAACGACTTGTGGGAACAGTTTGGACTGTGATTGCGGGAACGCAAACTGTGAATGGTGGAACAGTGAGTATGAAACCGACTGCGGCAGTCACCACCACTCCAATACTCGGCGGAGATATTTCCTGGCAAGTGGTGGCCACCAGTACGCTGTATGGCACTGCGACTTCCGGTACGGGTGTCTTTACATCAGCCGCTTCGCCAACAGCTCCAGTATTAATTCAGTTTCCTGCGACTGCACAAACAACCTTAACTCCGACCTTTAAATGGTCATCAACTAAAACCGCGGCAACGCTAGATCCTACGACCTACGAGTTGCAACTCGCTAGTGATACCGCGTTTACACAAAATGTAATTACCAAATCACTCACTCGAGCACAAGCTAATTGTACCCAAACAGGAACAACAACGTTAACCTTTGCGTGCGCCTATCCTATTGATCAAAATCTTGCCTCCGCAACCACATATCAATGGAGAGTACGAGCCAAAGCATCAACAGGTGATGCCAGCGCGTGGGTCTCAAACCTCACAACGGCTCCACTTAAAATTGGTCTCATTGGAGCTCCTACTACTGGTGCGCCAACTGTAACTGCAGCACTCTCTGCCAACCCCACTCCTGCCGAAACTAATCAACCAGTCACGCTCACTGCTTCAGTTACGGGGACGGCAACCGGAACAATATCCTATGAATATCGCTGCAAAGCGACTGATGCTTTTAGCTCAATCACTTCCAATAACACTTCTACCTGTACATACACCGCTGCCGGATCCTACGTTGCCACTGTTCGAGCTACGAGACAAGGGATTGCTGATACTGCGGATAGTCAAACGATTGTTATTACTATCCCAACTGTCATTCCCACTCCCACACCTGTTCCTGAAGGAACATTAAATCCCAGTGCCAAAGTGATGAATGTCCTCGAAATTCGATATATGCCAACTTCAACTCCACCCTATCCACCGGATGAACTATCGGCAGAGTTACAAAAAGAAATACGTTTAGATTCACGTTTCCAAGGATATCGAAATGGAAATACCAGTCCAAACGGGATCAATGTTTCGATCAAAAAACTGATCACCGTGAATGGACCAAGACCAAATGGAGATGGAACTCCTCCCGGATCTATTAATCAAACATTTACTGACCTGGGAGTCTGCAGTCTAATCAACACTTTGAAGATTGATCAAGTCTGGATTTGGACCGATGCAAACCATGATGGTTCACCTCAATTCGAATACTATCTCTCAAGTAAATATATTGATGATAAATGGATGAGAGACGTATACGCTGTTCACGCTCTCACACCATTCTGTAATGGAGATCGTGGAATTGCAGTCTTGGGTTTGTATTATTCAGATGGTTTTACGATCAGTTCACATATCTTTGGACACATGTCCGAAGGAATGTTTAGCTATCTCTTCGGCCGTGAATTATTCTGGAATCGATGGGCTGGACTCGTCCCAGGGTCTTCCGAAGCCAAGACTTGCGGTACGGTACACTTTGCTCCCAACTCTACAGCTGATTATGAATACTCCCTGACAAATTCGGTGTCGTCAAAATGTCAGAACTGGAAACCTGATGGCTCAGGGACAGCGACCACTCTGAGTTGTACTACTTGGGGGTGTACGCAAGGAGGCTATTATCGCTGGTGGCAACAAAATATCCCCGGATTGAACAACACATTCCAGTACAGTGGAAAGACGTTGCCTAATTTCTATAGCTTTCTTTCTGACTTTGATAAAACCCTCGAAGACACTCGATACAACCCGGCTCTCTATATAGATCCAATTTTCCGCAACACTGTTCTTGCACCTAAATTTATGGGGACGATAACTGAAAAAACGGATACCAAGTCATTCACGCATCCAACTACTCCTGTAGCCAGCAAGCCATTAGTAACTGTGATGGCCTCATATCATTCCTGGGATGGTACTGAAACAACTCCTGGAACTGCAACCATCACCAGCATGACCTATGGAGGAAAGCCTATGACCAAAGTCAGCCGACAGATGCAACATCAGTATGGGGCTGAGATGTGGTATCTCCCTCCTTCCTATAACTCATCTCTAACCAACAGTACGGTTTCGATGGTCTTCGCGACTGCTGCACAAGGTAGTGCTCAACCTGACAGTCTAAAAGTGACCGCTGTTACTCTCCTCGGAGTTAATCAAACTACTCCACTGCGAGGAACGGGAGTTTCGATCGGTGCTGTGGCTCAACCATGGGGAGGCGCCATAACTCACACCCTTACTGTTCCATCAACTTCAGGAGATATTATTCTTGGTATGCATAATACATTTGCAGGTGTATCTCGACCAGTATTCTCAAGCGCTGATTTATCTCCTGATGAAGGAGTGAAGACTATTGATGAGCCATACGTGAATACAGCTCAAACCATCAATATCGCTCTCTCAGGAAAATCATCAGTTAATCTAAACTGGACTACAGAACAAGATCCTTGGGAAGCTATTGGGATTTCAGTAATAGCATCGCCATAATATGAAAAAAAATACACGCTCACTTCTCTTTGCCGGCATTGCAGTCCTCCTGATTGCAATCGTCAGTATCGTTGGAGCTAGATATCTTTCTCAGTCTTCGACTGAAGATCGGTCGAAAGCCACTAACTCAAATACCGCAACCTTCACGACCGATCAGAGCGAAACAGCTGATGAAGTGACAGTAAATGTGTATGCCGATCTGGGTCAATTGCAGGATACGCAAGTGCGTCAATTTGCAGTATCAGTAGAAGTTGCAACCCAGAGTAGCGTGTTAGGAGTAAGTACGAGCGCAAATAGACACATTAGTCATAGTACCGAGACAGATCAACGACAGGATGAGGTGTTGAGGACGAAAAGGAATCCGTGGGCCGCATTCGCCTCTCCTTCCCCAGGTACAAAGGTTTGTTTTACAGATGTAGTAGCCAATGGAGAAAGTGCTTCGTGGACAAGCACATGTAAAGGAGACAGTACAAAAGTAAATTGTGTAAAGAGATCCATTCCTCTAACAAATGAAGAGCAACTCATGTACCAAGCTTGGGTTGATCTAGGAAAAAGCCAAAAAACTCAATGTCTCTTTGTCAAAGGAATAGCAGTTGCCACTGTTACTCGTACAAGACCTGCAAACCTGAGTGCGTCACCAGCTGCAGTCGCACAAAATCTACCAGCTGCCACTGCTACTACCGTCCCTACTCCAACTCCTGCTCCAATATTACTCACGCAAACAGCAACACTCAGTGTGTTTAAACCAGGTGAGAATCTGTTTACCTATACTCCTCCTCAAGTTTCATCTACTACCCAAGGAACAACGATTGTTTTAAGTGGAAAAGTAGAGAACAGTCAGCAACAATCAAAATTAACTGGGAAAGTTCTGATCGCCCAGATCAAAATAAAAAAGTCTTCTCCAGCTCAGCATCCTGTCATCACCCTGATCAACCAAAGTTTGAAAGGGGTGCGATCAATTGCTCCAGGAGTTGAAGTTGAACTGCTTGAAAAACCAACTCCTTCAGAGATCCCTGTACAACGGTAAGAAGCGAGTCCATATAATTGTAAGAGACCAAGCTCATTTCCATTTGTAGTCCTTGGCTTTTTTTGTGGTCTGTCTTCTCCTCCATTTTTTATCACAGTATCAAAGTCCATAGTCTCACTCAAGTTCTAACCGTTAGTGAAAGTGCGGATCTTGCTAATAGTATTTCTATCACTGATAGAATAAATGAAAGCCTCCTCTCCTCCGTTTTCATAGGCTAAAAACAGCTACAGCGTTTGGAACAGTTCATGTTAATGAACTAACGAGTATCCAATCATCTCGTATGTTTTTTTGCCAAAGATTGGCATAGAAAGCTAAACGCTGCTGCTCTTCCTACCCACTAGCTCCGGTATATCGAACCAGACTATGTCTCCACCACCAGAGAGAAAAAGACAAGAAAACGACTGCAGTCCCCACAAACAGAAAGACATCCTGGGTACTTGCCTTCTCGATGAGAACCTTGGTTGGGATATTGACTGCCGCCATTACGGGCAAAAATAATAGCACCGCAATTGTCGGTGCGTAGCGCAGCGAATCTATCGGATATCTTGAAGCCGATACCATAAGAGCTCCAAAATCCATAATATTTGAAAGATTGCTGTGGTACAAGAGAATAGTAGTGAAAACGATGTGGATGGAAACCAAGATGGCAAGGCCTACAAAAGATAACAAGAAAAAGGCTATCACTGAGAAGACAGTGACCGGTAAGTGATAATGCACGATTACAAACCAAATGAATCCAATTGATAGGATTGGTCTCACAGTCGCAGCAAAGTTAATTTCGCTTCCAATCAATAAGAGTAAACTACTGATCGGTTTGATAAGAAGTCTATCGAGTTCGCCGTAGTGAATCACATTGGCAGCCGTCGGGAAATTGCGCGAAAAGAATATGTGAAACCACCCGACGATGATGGAGTACGTTAAAGCCAACAGAAGAATTTCTCCTTGACTCCAACCGGCTACCTGTACGGAATGCTGGGTGATGGCGAAGATTGCGACAATACTAAATCCACTCCATAACAGACTTGAGAACACTGAATGTAAAAAGTCCATTCGATTTGCAAGTGTCCTGCCAACGTTGGCTATGCAGAGTTGCTGGTAAAAGCGAAAAAATCGTTTCATTGCCCTGCTCCTGTAAATACTTTCACTCCCCGTTTCCAAAGCATCCGATAAAGAAGATAAAAAATCAAAAGCCAAATTGCTTGGATTCCCATCCACTGCACTGATTCACCCACACTCAGTTTTCCAGAAACAATCGTCACTGGAATATAGACCATTGAAGCAAAAGGAAGATATTCTGCAATCAATCGAAAGTTGGGACTAAATTGTGACAGTGGCATTAAGTATCCGGCAAACAATAACAGCGACATTTCGTAGAGTTCAAATAGCCCCTTTGTACTCGTGAGCCAAATGGCCGACAATCCCAAAATGACTGTACCGATATATGAAAGGGCCAAACCGATCACACTGCTTACAAATGTAAGGAACAGAATCTGTGGTGATGTACTTATGTGTAACCGAACTCCGAACAAGAAAAGGCCGGCAATAATCAGAATCGACCAGAACCCCTCCATCAGTCTCCACACAATTTCGCCATAGAATTTGAGCACAATATACGGAATTGGTTTTAATAAGTATTTCGAGAGCTCTCCTTTGTAAATATCTATTTGTGCAATATCCCCTTCACTATGAGATATTAGAACATTTCCGAAGACGAGCATCAGGAGGAAGTAAGATAAAATCTCGTCAAAACTGACCGTATACGCGGTCGGATTTGATGCCAAGTTGGCATTCCAAAAGATCAGAAGAGTGCTTACACTCAGGAATCCAACCAACATCCACACGAACGAACGCAAGCGATACTGCAAAATATACTGTGTGTGTAACAGAAAAATTCGATAGTGTTTATTAAATATATCAAAATGCATAGAGACTATTCAAAATGGATCAGATTTATTGTTCAACTTGAGTAAATCGCTTAAAGATATCAAACTATAAAACAATATATAAAAATATATCAAGCTTGTGCAAAAACTTCTCGTATCACTTCCTCGATTTTTGGTTCTGAAACATCGATATCTTCGACTGGTAACTTAGAAAGCAACTCTGCGGCGATGTCTTTGGTATGAGCTCTATCGACTACGATCGTGAGGAGCGGATAATCGTATGATTCTATCCGACCATACTTTTCTACTATTTTTTGGTCGATCTCTTTCTCAAGTCGAAGCGTTATACGCTTGGATTTGGTGTGTTTTTTGATAAGGTCGATTAGTTCTCCGTCAAAAAGTAATTTTCCGTGGTCAATCACGATCACTCGTTTGCAGAGTTCCTTCACATCTTCCATATAGTGAGAGGTCAAAATAATAGTCGCGCCGTACCGCTCGTTGTAGTCTTTGATGAAGAGTCTCATCTGTTCTTGTGCTATGACATCCAAGCCAATTGTAGGTTCATCCAAAAACAAAACTTTAGGTTGATGCAAAAGTGCTGCGATTAATTCCATTTTCATTCGTTGCCCTAAGCTTAACTTTCGCACTGGAGTTTTCAAGACCGGTTCAACATCCAGCATCGAAACAAGTTCTGTGACAATTCGTTTGTAATCCATATCCGAGACTTCATAAATTTCTTTATTTAATAAAAAGGTATCGACTGCTGGAAGATCCCACCACAGTTGATTTTTTTGTCCCATCACTAAAGAAATTTGTTTTAAGAAATTACGGTTACGATCAAAGGGAGTAAATCCTAAAACCGAGATATCACCGCTACTGGGATATAAAAGACCGGATAACATCTTCAACGTAGTGGTTTTACCCGCTCCATTTGGTCCGATAAATCCAATTAATTCGCCACTATTGATATCAAAAGATATTCCATCAACTGCAGTAGCAGTTGTATACTTTCTTGCCACAAACGAACGTAAAGCTCCTACGAATCCGGGATCCTTCTGGGCAATCTGGAAAGTTCTGGTTAATGAGGAGACGTGAATAATAGGATTCATACCTATGAAGTATATCCTATTCTGATTTTCTAAAGAGGGAGATGAAGAAGGCAAGAATCCTTTGCCAGAATCCAAGCTTGGTTGCCTGCTGAACCGGAGCTGAAGTCTGCTCAGGAGTGAAGGTGGGTATACTTGTTATTTGGGGTGTCGGAGTTACGGTAGGAGAAGGAGTTGCGATCGGTACTGGAGCTGGAGCTGAAAGCGGAACGCTTTGTGAAGGTGCCAAGGCAGAGCTTCGAACAAACGATGTCAGTGATGCTGATAGAGCTGATCGGGTTTTTACTCCTAGACTCCCCGACCAGTTCCCAGGGGCGCACCCATTCCCTGCTCGAATCCGAAAATAATAGGTAGTGGATGGAGCTAACCCTCCGATCACAAAAGTTCTGGTCTGATCTGAAGCCGCAAAATCGACTCCAAAATGCCAATCTCCATCTGCATAGCCGTACGATATGTTGTATCGATCAAACGGCTTATCCGCCTCGGTAAAGTACAGTTTAATCCAATCTGCCCCTGTTTCACTGGCATAGATCACGGGAACTTTTGTTCCCGGAATTTGAGAAGAACAGACGGGTGGAGTTGCGTGCGCTGCTCCCTGTCCATCAGAGTTTGAAGAAGAGCTCGATGTTGAACTCGATTCTGGTGTTGCAGTTGGAGTTGGAGTTGGAGTAGGCGTTGGGGTCGGAGTAGGTGTGGGTGTTGGGGTTGGCAACGTAATGTATCCCCAATCAATCGTATGTTTATCACCTCCAGTAGGTGGAAGAGAACCATTGATACGGAATGCAAATAATAATCGACCATTTTGACGGTTTTCAAACAAGATAGGAATGTCAGCTCCTCCATCTGCTCCTCCAGATCCACCTGGAGAAGTGTAAAACCGAGTCGAGCCACTTAAGGTTGTGCCATCATAGGTTTTATAATCGATCGAGCCGTTATCTCCATTGGTGGTGGACTCGATATAGGCTGCATAGATCTTATCCATTGTGGCATCGTAGGCAATATCAAGAGTGGGAGCGTAGGAATGTGTGCCATTGGCACTATAAATATCGACCACACTCGACGGTACATCGCTGGTATTTAAATATGCTAAGGAAACTGTGTCTCCAAAGGTATTATCTTTCCATCTAGCCCAACCAACATAAAGTCGATCATTGGTCGTGTCCAGCACAGGCTTCGTAAGCAACTGTGTTTTGAGATTATATCCACCATCCTCATTGTCCACCTGTCCGACTGTCACTGGTGATTGCCATCCCCCACTCCAATTGCCTGAGCCACTACTCCAGGCGGCTCGATACGATAACAGCCGCTTATTAGTCCCTACTGTTTCGGCTACAAAGACATACATATCGTCTTTCTTCGCACTAACTCCTCCACGGGTAGAAAGTGACGCAAAAACTGATCCCGTGGTGGTACTGCCGTAAATTTTATCGGCATCCACTAATGGAGGATCTGTCGAAAACGTATCTGTTGTGCCATCCAATGCCTTCCAGTTTGCCGCGACTCCATCAGCTGCTGAAAGTGATAGTTTGCGCATGGATCCACGAATCTCAGCCAAGTTCGTTCCATTTTTAGACCACACAGCCACAAGTGAGCCATTGGTCGAACCATCATTGACCCAAAACGCCGCCGCTTGTTCCACGGTTCGCGATGAAGAGGTATCTAATTGTAGATTGATATTCCCTGAATCCTCTCGGGTAATAGCTGTAATATTATGAGATCCATCTCGAGTGATTCCGTAACGGCGGTAAATAATACCATCATTTGAATCGGTTGCTGTCCAAATGACATGCAATTTGTCATTAATCGAGTCGTAAGCGACAGAAGAACGTGTTAAAAATGTGTAGCTTTCAGCCCCTTGAGTCCAATTGGCACCACTATCGTTACTCCATGCCCAATGGGTCGTCGGCCCCGTCCGCTCCTGAGTTGTCCAGATATACTTTCCATACTGGTCAACAGTCCACACTCGTCCCTGAGAGAAATTGATGGCATCATTACTTCCATCCGCCGCATCTGTGGTTCCGATATTCGCATAGGTGCCATCAGCTAAAGCGATCGCCGGATTGATGAGTTGACCAAATACCCCGAAAAAACAGAATAAAAGAGAATAAAAAAACGGGAGGCTTTTCCTCATCCTTTTATAATAATTGAAAAGAAAGAGGTATACTAGTCTCTATGGAACTTAATCGACAAGAATTTAAACGAATTGGAATGAACGCAGGTCGAGGAGTGCTCGAACGAACTATCGTTTATACAGCTCAAGGCTTGAAATTTGTCATCCTGTTCGTGATCGATGCCCTAAAGTCAGTCTTGGGAAGATAGATTATCGTCGTTTCCTTTTTTCTAAAGAAGAGACGCGTTCTTTCTGACGTGTTCTCTTTCCTTCTTCTTGTCTGTCGTAAACAGAAACCGCCGAGAACAAATGAGCGTTCTCTATAATCCAATCAATAATTTTTTTCATTCCGTTGTTTTTCTCTTTACTCATAATGTGGACTGTGGGGGAATCGAACCCCCGTTCTATCAATGCGAATGATATGTACTACCACTGTACGAACAGCCCTAGTAGATGAAGCTTCGAGTATTGTATCATTGAGTCATGAAGAAATTCCTCAAAGGTTTCGTCTATGCCTTCCGTGGTTTGCGGATTATGACCCATGAACGCAACATGCGTTTTCATCTGGTAGTGGGATGGATTGTTATCTTGGCCTCAATCTATTTTCGTATTACCCGCACAGAATGGATGACTATTCTCCTCTGTATTGCAGCTGTTCTCTCGGCTGAAACCTTCAATACAGCAATCGAAGCAGTTTGTAATGTAGCAAGAGATCACTGTGGAGCAAAATATGAACACACTGGTGCAGCTCGAGATATGTCAGCAGGAGCAGTACTGATTATTGCTATTATCGCGGGAATTATAGGAATGATTATCTTCACTCCATATCTTATCTCTCTTTTCTGGTAGAGTGTGGACCCGAGGGGAATCGAACCCCTTTCTCTTCAATGCCATTGAAGAATAATAAGCCGGTATACTACGGGCCCTACATCAACAAGACCTGATTATATGTCAGGTCTGCCAAAGATTCCAGACTTAATTGCACTTTCGTATCTAGATAATACGTTCTAAGCACACCTTTATATCCCTTCTTCATTGTTGGTTTCCCAAAAGTCCGAGGATCAACAAGAGCCTTATAAAAATTAGCTTTGGGAATTCCTGTTGTTTTTTGCCAGTATGCTTCTAATGCCGATATATCCTGATCTGCTCTGCATTGTACGCTACAATGCACCTTATCAAGTTGGAAATCAGAAAAACAATACCTTAAAAGCCTTAAAAAAAGCAGAACTATTCGTGGATCAGTGTTTCCTAAAGAAAATCCACCACTCTTGCTCTTATACTTTGATGCTTCCCCAAGACAGAGCATTGCCAGTGCTATTTTTGCCGTATCCTTATCAATGACTTTCCTTGCTGTCGGAGTATTTATTCGGACCAGTTCACTAAAGAATTTCTCCCTCCTTATCTTATTCATGACTACAGCCGTTGCTCGCGCCTTACCGAGATTATTTATATTTAGTTTATCTATTAATGACTGGTAATTTACTGGAAGATCAACATGTTTACACCACTCTGAGAGAGTGCTTTTGGGAATTTGAAGTTTTATGTCTGCTTTAATCTCACTATATGTTTTCCCTATAGCTCTTAATTGTCGAACTCTTTCGATCAAGCTAGCGGCATACCTAAGCATACAACAATCGTACCCCATAACCACACCATGTGCAAGAAACTGTTCTAGATAAGGCTGAGCAGTTCTTTTCGCAGTTGCTCTAAACCCTGCCCTGTAGCAGCTGAGATCCAGAAGATATCTTTGATGTCTTTCTGAACTTTTCTTAAGATCTGCTCTTGCTTCTCGTCTGGGACCAGATCAGCTTTAGAAAGCACAATAATTTTCTTTTTCTTTGAAAATGGGATCGAAGAGTTTGAAGCTTCTTTCTCATAAGTCACTAGTTCATTTTCAAGAGTCTTGTATGCCTCTTGGTACTGCTCCACGATTGACTCTAGATCCATAGGGTCTTGGAGCAAAATTCCATCATCAATGGAGAGCAAGAAAACGAGTACTTTACAACGACTCACATGACGCAAGAACTCATGACCCAAGCCTTTACCTTCACTCGCACCCTCAATTAATCCGGGAAGATCAGCAATTACTAATGTATGACGCTCATCTTCACCAGCGTTTTCGATACGCATCACCCCTAAGTTTGGTTCAAGCGTCGTAAATGGATAGTTGGCAATTTTGGGAGTGGCTTTGGTGAGTACAGAAAGTAATGTACTCTTTCCCGCATTTGGGAATCCAACCAAACCGACATCGGCCAAAAGTTGGAGTTCAAAAAAGAATTCACCCGATTCCGCACCTTCTCCTGTTTGCGCTTCCATGGGAGTGGTCAGTCGGCTACTTTTATAGGTTTCATTTCCTTTCCCCCCTCGCCCACCACGAGCGATCAAAACTTCTTGTCCTTCTTTGGTTAAATCGCCCACCAATTGTGACTCGTATGCCATCCCACCATAGGTAAAGGACACAATATCTCCCAACTTTGCTTGAGGGAGTTTTTGTTGCATCGCTTCTATTTCTTTTCGATCATCTTCAATCAACTCAAAGACTCCACCCTCTTCTTTAATGGTGCTACTAGCTCTGCGTTCGATCGGTCGTTCCACTCGTCCGAGATCTCGATCAACCCTATACATGCGTTTGGGTTCGTTGGGTTGATGAGTCGCGACCACACGCCAAATGCGAGTACCAATGGGAAGCTTAATGAGCGTATCTTCCTGGTCTTTTCCGTGCATTTTTTCTGCACCACCATTTTGTCCATTTATGGCTTCTATCTTTGATAGACCGGAGAAATCTCGTAGGGTGTTTTCATGAACAGTGGTAACAGCAATGACACTGCCACCGTTCCCTCCATCGCCACCATCAGGACCCCCTTTCATCGTTCTGCGGTTACGCAAAAACGAGATGCGGCCATCTCCACCTTTTCCAGCTGTAATGAATATTTTGACTAAATCTACCATCCTACTATTGTACCAGAGAAAAGACGGTTTCTTCGGTGAACTCTTTAGTAGTAAAAGATCAAACGTCGATTCAAGGCCCCCAGATAGTTCTCTTTCATCTGTGCTTCTGTATATTTTTGCAAGGTCCCTTCTGCTACACAAACAAACAGTGGATCCTTTGCAGGATCGTTTAAGACGATCCCATTTTGGACCTGGATTTGACTGCCAAAGCCTCCATGAAACTCCTCCACAAAAAAGCATCCAGCTTTGAAATCATCAAGCGTGTCATTTCTTCCTGTCGACCAGATCTTTTTACTGATAATCCCGGCTTCATTCCAAATTTGTAATTGCCTTCCCTGAACCAAATTACCATGTGGAATTCCTACGGCACTGTCAGGAAGAGTTGATTCCATGGCAACTCTGATTGCTTCTAAAGATGCATCTTTGGACAAGGGTAGTCCCGCTTCATGAAGTAACCAAGCAACCAAGTTACTTGGATCTATTTGTGCCTCAGGGATACTGTTCAGACGCAACATCGTATCGCGTAAGAAGACATCAGAATCCAGAAGACTTGAAAGCCGTCTTCCCAAAGACGCGAATCGAGATGAAATGTTTTTGATAGGAATTTTGTATTCTGGAAGAAGGGCCACGTATTTTGTATCAAATTGCTCTTCCGTAAACCGACAAATTGCGCTGATATTATTTTCTTCACCTTCAGTTGGAATATGGGCTTTCTTGAAAAGTTCATATGCCACTTCAATTACCCAACGCATATTTACCTCAAAATTATCGTATTTCCATTCCTGACTGCGAAGGTTTTTAAAGGTTGCTTGGGTTGCGGTGTTACATACCATCACTCGCAGTGACCCTTTCCATTGCTCTTCAATAGCATTCCAGATAGACAAGGATCCAACTTTCCCAAAATCCTCCACTGACTTCATGGCAACAAATCCATCTAAACCTTCTTGTTCAAGAAAGGCTGAGGTCGTACTCAAATAAAGTATTGGGTCAGAGTTCGTTTCCAGCAAGATTCCATTCTGGAAGCGATCCATTCGCTCTCGCATTTGAAGCAAAAAGAGTTCTCTTGCGGATGGTGCCCGCTTTATTCTGTCTAAACGAAGTTGATCCGTAATGACAATAAATTGACTGATAGCGATCGATGACTGCGCAAACCGAGTTGCGGCTCCTTCCAACACCGCAGGACTTTGACGATCATGATCATCAAAGTGGTCCCAATCTTGATTCAGTCTAAGGAGTTCATAGTTACTTTGATCAGGCGAATATAAATCCACATTCTGTCGCAAAATTTGGATTGACTTGCGAGAATCACCCAACTCCACTCTCAGCAATGGCAAAAAGGCGATCAGAGATAAAAATTCTCGACGCGATAGAGTGTTTCTTTCTCGCTCATGTACCATAGAAATCCCTTTTCCTTCTGTATACTTCTATCATAGACGCGCTATACTAAATCTGTACAGACTATGGAGAACACAACTCCCCCACCGACACATGTCGCCCCAACTCCCCCACCGACACATGTCGCCCCAACTCCCGGAAAAAGAATCCTTATCATCGATGATGATCGGTATAATCGCGATTTCTATCAAGAACTCCTTCAAGATGCTGGATATAGCGTGGATACGGTTGAAAACGGTCAACAAGGGATAGAAAAAATGGAAAGTACCGATCACTATGATCTCGTACTCCTTGATATCGTCATGCCTGTCAAAGATGGCATGGAAACCCTCACCTTTTTGGACGGACGTAAAGATATAAAAGCCAAACATGGACCGATCTATATGCTCTCTGCTTTAGGTCAGGAATCGGTATTAGAAAATGCCAAAAAATTAGGGAGTACTGGATACATCGTCAAAACCGACGTTACCCCAGAGGCATTCCAACGCAAGGTCGAAGAAATTCTGAAGACCCCATTCACTCCCCCCTCTGTTTGATCTAGAATGAATTGAAAGTAGTACTCTATGCAATTTGTCCATAATATTCCGACTCTTATTGCCCGTCGGATGCGTATGTATCACGCTTGGGGAAAATCTATCGCTATCGACCTCTATGATTGCCCACCAGAAATGGTGAATGATCCTAAATTGCTTAAAAGTTTTATCAAAGATCTGCTAGTCCAAATCAAAATGAAACCACACGGACCTACATATATTGATCGCTTCGGAGATCCAGAGCTTCATCTAGAAGGATATTCGGCCATGCAGTTTATCGAAACCTCTACAGTCACCGTGCATTTGGATGAAGTTGATAATCGTGCATTTATAGACATCTTCTCCTGTCAGGATTTTGATACTGATTCCACCTCTCAGTTTTGCAAAAACTACTTCAGAGCTAATGAGATGAAAATTGTCCCTCTTCAACGGTAAAGAAAATAAAGCCCTATTGCCATAGACACAAATGCTAGGCCCTTTTGTATTAATGTCTTCATGGAAAGATCTTCATGAAAAAATTTGGGAGCAATGAAACTCAAAACTCCACTATAGAGCAGAACAAATACTGGTTGGATTCCTGAAAGTACACTCACAATCGATACTGATCCTAACGAGAGAGCGATCAAGAGTAAGAAACGATAAATAACATAGAAAATCTCAGATGTGGCAAGCGCTCCCCAGCCAGCGACTGGCATCTTTTTGGCAAATTGTACTGAAGTTTTAGCGTACCCAGGGAGGAAGAAAAGCAGCAGTGTTCCAACTCCGATTCCTAGACTTTCAACAGCAATTGTTTGCATCACATTATTTTCATCCACTGCTCCTTTAAACAAAATGGTTGAAGCCGCAAACAGTACAGATGATAGCATCATCAACCAAAAAGTTTTTCGTAGTGCAAAGGTTCCCTTCTTTGTGACACTAATAAAAATGCCTCCAAATAAAATGAAGAAAAATCCAACGATCTGTCCGACCCCTAGTGTTTCATGCAAAAAGATCCATGACAGAATCAGCGAGAAAATCGGAATGACTTGAAATAACGGAATAACCCGAGAAGGCTCATCTTTTTCTAGAGCCTGAAAATATGGAATCAAATAGAACTGTAATAGCATTCCTGCAGCAATCACCCGAATAAGTTGAAATAATGAATAGTGTGGAATTCCCACAAAAGGGATCATTAGCAATCCAACGATGGCCGCCACTGATCCTGTAAACAGCACAATGACCGATGAGTCCTTAATGTATCTATCAACCAGAAGTTTGTCCGTGATATTCGCAACAGCTACAGTTGCATACGAGAGTAGTGCATAAAAAATCCAAGTCATATTCCATCTTTATCCTTTCAGTGAAATTGTGTATTTTTTAAGAAATGTTGGATCGTATGCACTTTTAGCTTGTCGTAAACCAAGCATTCCGGCATCCTGCTCGATATTCATATATTTTATTCCCTTACCTAAAAGATATTTTGCTGCCTCTTGATTCATATACTCATAGACGCCAGCACAAGCTCGATCACCACGTTGGAATGAGCAAATCGAATATTCGGAATTGATAATCTCAAACACCAAATAACCAATTATTTTCTCTTTTTCTGTGACTGTTAACAATTCGAGATTAAAACGATCAAGGTTTAGTTCCATCCGCTCTTCGGCTCGGGTTTCAAGCGTATTCAAAACAGATTTTTGCCCTGACCATAAACTTAGCAAATCCCGTAGTTCTTGCAGTTGTTCTTTCTTTTTCAAAGCTATGACGGAGACACGGGCAACATGTTCGCTTAAAAAGCGATTAAGTGTTTTCCTCTTCGTGTAGAGTGAAGAATCTTCAAAAGTACACAATTTCTCTACTGAGAGAACATAGTCAAAGCTGTCTCGATCTTCTTTGACATCAAAACGTTCTTGAACATTTCCAAGGATTTTTTCGATACATTCAGCAGGAATAAGTCGTAACGAATTCGTATTTGCATGCTTATGTGTGAAATCTAGAAGGTTTTGAATAGTTTTTTCGACATTATTTTCCCCAATAAAAGATAAGAACGGTTCATTTGTTTCATAATCATGAAAAAGAACTACAAGATTACCTTCGAGCACGCTAATACGCGTACAACTATCTATATTCCATGTCCATAAACTAAAAAAATAATAGTCGGAATACGGAGAGAAAACAGAAGTGAGTCGTTCAATTTCTTGCTTATCCGAAAGTTCAAGTAATTTAGTGTTTGGAAATAATGGAAGCATGGAATGTCGATGAAGGCCTTGACTTTATTCTCGATATACTACTATTGTAGTGTATACAGATGCAAAATAAAAAAATTGGTTTATTTGATACCGCCTTCATTGTCTCTACTATACTGTTTTTAGGTCTTACAGGCTATTGGTTATTTATTTTCCTAACGGGCTCAACAAGTGGAGCCCTAAACGACAACTTTGGATTCCTCTATGGAGGGTTATCTGTGTGGGCAGGAATTTGGGGTTTGGTGACTGCTTATCAATGGGGAGGATTAAAAAGCTTAATGGGAAAAGCATTAATCTTTCTTTCAGTTGGATTACTCTTTCAAGGATTTGGACAATATTCTTTCTGGTTTTTCAACGTTTTCTTGCATGTCGAAATTCCGTATCCTGGAGTGCCTGATATCGGATATTTCGGAAGCATCCCTTTCTATATAATTGCTGCTTATCAGCTATTTCGGGTTTCTGGAACAAAGTTTACTTTACGTGCTAACTCTGGAAAGATAAGAGCCATTCTAGTACCACTTTTGATGCTTGGTCTTGGATATACACTTTTCTTGCGAGGATATACGTTCGATTGGTCTGATCCTCTAAAAATTTTCTTAGATTTTGGATACCCGTTAGGCCAAGCTGTCTATATTTCTTTTGCCATAATTACTTATACACTCTCTAGAAAGCTTCTCGGTGGAAAGATGAGAATGCCTTTCCTTATTTTGATAGCAGCGTTCATAGCGCAGTTTGTCGCAGACTATAGCTTTCTCTACTTTCAGGAAACCTTCTTCGCGGGAAGTTTTATTGACTATATATATTTATTGTCCTATGCACTTATGACCCTAGGAATTCTGTATTTCCGTTACGTTGCTAAACAGATTAAACACTCATCATGAGAAATAGAACTTAATTATGTTAAGTGTACAGATCGCCAGCAAAGTGGCTCAAGCGATCGTCAATCATCAACGAGATATCATCGGGCCTTTGGCTTTTGAACAAGCAGGTAAGGTTCCAGGAATTGTTGTTTCCCAAAGCACTGTCTCTCTTCAAGAGTCACTTCCTGATCCCGCTAATACTCTTGTTGGTCTTGTCCATAAATATGAAGAGCTGTTTGGTCAAACTTCTGTAGAAGTATGCAAAGATGCTGTCAAAGAACTAGGCTCCGCAATTTCTTCCAAAGACCTCCCCGCCATCTTGCAGTAGTTTTCTCTTGAGAGTTTCGTTAGTATAGATCCATGTCCGATACGCCTTTACCGACCGTTAGCGAAGCATCTGATATCGCCAAACAGCTCTACGAACAGAATTTTCAGCTTGCTGTTCATAACAAAACCTTAGGAATCCTTTCCAAACTCTACGAAATCACAATGAGTTCTTTGGATGTACACGAGGTTTGTCAAAAGATTGTCGATACTTTAGTAACAGAACTGGCGTTTCAAGCCGCTATCCTTAACGTGGTTGATTCTGAGAAAAACCAGTTTTGTCCCTTTGCCATTACCCGCACCCAACCAGTTATTGATTCGTTGCAGTTACTCGGTAAATCATTGGAAGAGATTTGTCTGCCATTAGGGTCTGATGAGAACATCGTTTCCATTGCTATGCGGGATAATGAACGCAAGATTACCGGAAATATGTTAGATATTCTTTTTCCGTTAGCCGATCAAACAACTGCGGATCAAATTGAAAACCTGACCGGAGTGAAAACCTTGATTGTCTACCCTGTTACGTTAGGAACAAAAATGATCGGCAGTCTTGTAGTGGGTCTTGGGAAAAAAGCTGAAGATCTTTCCAAAGCAGAAAAGGAAACGTTAGAGGAAGTGATTGATTTGATTGCGATCGCGATTGAACGAGCGCAACTCCATGAAAGTGTTGAGAAAGCCAATGAAGAACTCAAAGCGCTAGACAAACTCAAAGACGAATTTCTTTCCATGGCAAGCCATGAACTCAAAAGTCCAATGAATGCCGTCAAAAACTATCTCTGGATGGCTTTAAACAAGGGTTTGGATGACAGAGAAAAACAAAAAGGATATTTGACTGTGGCATACGATTCAACGCAGAGATTAATTGGTCTCGTTAATGATCTGTTGGATGTGTCTAGAATTGAAAGTGGACGAGTGAAACTTGAGATGGTGTCGCTGGATTTACAAAAACTGATTAATGAAACCTTGGAGATCTATGCCCCACAGGCAAAAGCCAAGAATCTAGCCCTTTCCACTACACTACAAGAGCCGATCCAAATTACTGCAGATGATATGAAACTGCGCGAGGTGTTAAACAATTTGGTTTCCAATGCGATCAAATATACTTTAACGGGAACAGTGATTGTTTCCGTGAAAGTTGAAGACAAGACCATACGAGTAAGTGTTACCGACTCAGGTGCCGGAATCTCTGCAGATGACCAACAAAAACTCTTTCAAAAATTTTCTCGCGTGAATGCCTCGTACAAAGGGCTTGCTACTGTCGAAGGTACTGGCCTTGGACTCTACATTAGCAAACAGTTCATGGAGATGATGGGCGGAAATATCGGCCTTGATTCGGAAGTCGACAAAGGTACTACTTTTTGGGTTGAGTTACCAAAGAGTTAGAATAAAACGCCTTCTTTCTCTTCAATACTCACAAATCCATGTGTGACTAAGAGCACTGGTAGTTGAGGCATTGATTCGATAGTCAGTCCAGTTTCCTCTTCAAGGATTCCCCATAATCCGACAATCTCATGTTTATCGTCGCCATAGATCAGTCTGCGCATCTCATTTTCTTCAGTATCTAGGAAAAAACTCAAAGTGCAGAGAGTGCATACTCCTAGATCAAACATGGCATAAATAATTGCCCGCTGCTCTTCTGAAAAAAAATCTGGCTCGTTTATCTTGATTCTATGTGTCGCTGTGTCTGTAAACCTAAATATATCTGGAACTCTTTCTTCTTTTGTTTTTCCGGCCATAAGATCCTCCTTTTATAGGAGCTTATAACATTCCCAAATGAAGAAAACAAGAGAAAGGAAAATTATTTCAAATAGTTGCCTGGGTTTTGGGCAACACCACCTAAACGTACTTCGAAGTGACAGTGGGTTCCGGTGGAACGGCCAGTACTACCCATCTGCCCGATCACATCGCCACGTTTGACAGTTTGTCCAACTTGCACAGCAATGACGCTCATATGTGCATACAACGTCACATATCCGTTTCCGTGGTCAATCATCACTCGGTTTCCATAGCCTGAGTTATCGACCCAGCCCGCGACAATCACTTTTCCACTGTCAGCCGCCAGAATTGAGCCTCCAGCTCGATTAGCGATATCGAAAGCCCGATGGAAAGAGCTAAAGCCTTGGGTAATGATTCCTGAAGCAGGCCAAATAAATTGGCCTGTAGCACTGACTGCTCCAGCGTTGGGAGTAAGTCTACGAGCGACTGCTGTGGTTCCCGCATTGTCTGGTTGGGGTAATACTCCGTCAGGGACGACCAGGTACTGACCAACCTGCAATCCAAATTCATCATTGGTAAAGGTGTTAAAAGGATAGTCGACGATTGGCTGGGCTCCCGAGCCACAGTCATCACCTTTATCAATTAATCCATAGGTACGAGCCACACTACAAATGGTGTCACCTTTTTTCACTTTATGTAAAACTCCATCAATTGGAAGAATTTTTAGTTTTTGCCCTGGTTTGATAGCATCCTTTTCCGAGATGTTATTAAGCCACGCAATGGTACTCGTCTTCTTTAAGCCATATTTATCAGCAATACTCTTTAAGGTTTCTCCGCTCTCGACTGTATGCTCGTATACTTCTCCCCCACGGTAGCGAGACACGTCATCTCCTTGAATGGTTTGAAAACCACCAGTGTCCACTTCTTGACCAGAGGCAGTCAACAACACTCCAGATGGTAACGTATCGGCGACTGTTCCTTCCGCAGCTTGGCTACGGACGATTGACGGACCAACAGTGATACCAAAAAATAGGGTCACAAACAAAAACAAATGGAGAACTGGTCTGGCATACTTGCCACGCTTACGATACAGCAGATCGACAATCCAGTCTTTAACGGTTTCAAATCGCGAAAAGAGTGCATAGGAACGCATCTTTAAATACAGACGCAGGAAGTCGTTAAAGGCGCGCAATGCAGACGCTAGTGACTGGGTATCAGAAGTCATTGAATGTCCTATTGTACCCTACCCAAAATTATCCTTCCTTGAGGGAAGCCAAGAACTCTTTATTACTTTTTGTCTTTTTTAACTTGTCCAAGAGGATCATGGTGCGCTCATCTTTACCTAACAGGTCAATCATGCGGCGCATGGTAATCACACTCTGGTAGTCAGTTTGGGAAAACAGTAGATCTTCATTTCTGGTTCCAGACTTTTGGATATCGATCGCTGGATAGACTCGACGCTCAGTCAAGCTTCGATCCAAGATTAGTTCCATGTTTCCAGTTCCCTTGAATTCTTCGTAGACGAGATCATCCATACGAGATCCCGTATCAACAAGAGCGGTTCCAAGAATCGTCAAACTTCCATTTTTCTTGCCTTGTGGAGTATCAAATTCCTCAAAACTACGAGCAGCACCAAAGAACTTCTTTGGTGGATGCAAAGCTGCAGGATCAAATCCTCCGGAGAGGGTTCGACCTGAAGTAGGGATAGCTAAGTTATATGCACGAGCAAGTCTAGTAATCGAGTCAAGCAAAATAACCACATCATGTCCTAGCTCAACCAAGCGTTTCGCACGTTCGATGGCAATTTCACTGACGCTGACCTGCACTTCTGGTAATTCATCAAAGTTACTGGCAGCTACTTCTCCTTTGCCTCCAGTAATTTTTTCAATATGACGACGAATATCCGTGACTTCTTCTGGACGCTCACCGATCAAGACGGCCATCAAATGAATTTCTGGGTAATTGGTGGCAACTCCAGTAGCAATTTCCTTCATGATGGTCGTTTTTCCAGCCTTCGGCGGAGAAACGATCATTCCACGTTGTCCTTTTCCGATTGGAGCAACCAAATCAATTAATCGAGTTGAGAGTGGCTCCATGCCACTTTCGAGTCTTAAGTGTTCCTTTGGATAGACCGGAGTTAAGTTGTGGAACTTCACTCGAGGTCCAACTTCAGTCGCGATCATGCCGTTTACTTTTTCGACCTTCAAAAGTCCCCAGTAGCGTTCGTTTTCCTTGGGAGCGCGAGCTGGACCTTCGATCATGTCACCAGGACGCAATCCAAAGCGACGAATCTGTGAGGTAGAAATGTAGGCATCTCGATCTGAGGGAGAAAAATTACTGCGAAGTACGCCGTGACCATCAGTACTGGTGTCCAAGACTCCACTGATCATTTCACTTTGCACTCCGGCATCGGGAAGCATTCGCCCATCAACTTCTCCACCAAACTCAATTGCTCGAGTTGGATCAATGTATCGGTTGGGATTGTATTCTCCACCCAAGTTCTCTCCGACTTCGTCACTGTATTCTTGTGAACGACCACGACTATTATCTCGACTGTTATATCGGGCTCCTCCTCTGCTATTTCCATTGGAAGCTCCTCGGTAGTTTCCTCGAGCTGGCATTTGTTGATCGTCACTGTATGGACGGGCAACAGCTCGCCTGACTGGGGCTCGTCTTGCGGGAGCATCAGCTTTTAGAGGTTCTGGGGCCGGAACTGCTTTCGGGGTGCCGATGATTTCATCGAGATTTGGGGTACTTTGTGTGTCGTCGCTCATATTGGCGAACTCCTTTTATGTATTTTCTTGAGGAAAATCCTCAGAAGTATGATATGTAACCTGCACTGATCTTTGGGTAATTCTTTTTTCTTGCCCCACTCGGGACAAGAACCAAACGAAGATTAGGGTTATTATGGCGTACAGGACAGGTTTTGTCAAATACTGTAGCGCCTTAAGATGTTATCGCTTTGCGGCTTCTTCCTTAATGGCAGCCTGACGTGCCACAGACTTACGCTGCTTGGTTTCTGCATTCTTTTCTTTCGCTCTCACAATCCGTTTTGGCATTTCGTCTGATCGAAGAAACGCTTCGATATCAAGGAGAGATCGCTCATAGATGAGCTGAAAGTTAGTAAGAGATGAATCTGACTGTGAGGGTGCCAGGATTGCTTCGAGATTCGCAGCTTGTTTTTTATCGACACGGAACCTCGTTTCATTCTTTCCTTCTTTATTCTTAAAGGTCGAAACTGCCAAATGATTTTTATAGTAACGAAGCATTGCGGTCGTAAAACTTTCTATATCTTCATCTCCCGTCACTTTTGATATCAGCCCTTTTTTCTCAGCAATTAACAAAGCCGCTCTCCCCTTATCTGTCAACCAGTCTGAAATCGTACTTAACGGACCTTCGAGCCCAGCTTGATCTGTCACCCATCCAAGCAAAACCAAGAGTTGAATTGGTCGGGTTTTATCTAGCGTATACAAACCTCCCAGATTGAGAAGTCTTTCTCCTCTCTCAGCGCTCTCTTTCCAATCAATATCACCATAGGCTCTGGCTTCTTGTGGTGTGATTGCACCCATGAGTGTCGGAGCAAAAGTGCCATCTTGGGCTGTGATGAGCCAATCAAACCCATTTCCATAGAGTCCGACCGTGGATTCTGCGTGAGCCAGCACAATACTTTTAAAATTATCGAAATTAAATACAAACTTGATAGGTCCTTTCTTTGAAATTCTCACATCAAAAACTTCTCGCATATAGTCTTCGATTTTCTTATTTACTTCTTCCAGTCTGTCATCAATTTCTGCTTTCCATTCGGAGGGAGCGATAAAACTCTTTCGGATATCAGGCATGTGTTCCTGAAGTGTTCTTCGTCTTTCTGCCAGTATCTTCGGTCCCATTGCCTGTTCTCTTCTGCGTACATCCCATTGCTGCCCAGGAACATTTTTTTCTCGTCGAAGCATTTGAACAATTGTGGAGGTATTCACTACATTTGATAGATTTGGGAGAATTTTTTCAATCGGCCCATTTTTTCCAAAAAGTGAGACTGCGAGCGCCCCATCTGTTTGAGGATGGTGGAGATGTAAAGACACATTCTCTACGGCGCCATTTTCTCTATTCAAATCGAGTGTGTACACACATGAAGTAGCGCTGCGAGGGTCGGATGGATTTCGATTTCCCAGTTGGCCTGGGAGAATCATATCGTCCATACTCTCTTCACCAGAGTTTATGACGATCGCCACATCAGGAGACTGTAGAGGACTTGATTCAGATGATCGTTCTCGGCGCAGAGACGTAATCTTGCGTAGTACTTTTCCAAACCCAAAAAGACTACGTGCTTCAGCTTTTGGAGCAAAGGCCTGCTCTATATCCTGAGCTTTGATCTCGGTTACAGGAGTATTTCGTAGGGTTTGACTCACTTGGTCATATATATTCGCAAAGGCAGCTCGAAATCCATACTCTCCTTGTGCATAAAAATCTTCCATCTGACTTTCGTGAGGCATTTTAATTGTGAATGTCTGCTCCAATGAATACTGGTCCCGTACAGAAATAGTCATGGTCTCAGCCGGAATGTGCACTGGACTTGATTGTTTAAAGATCGAAAATTTTTCTCGATTTTCCGTTGACTGTAATACCCCAAGAGGCTTTAGCTTCTCCAAGGTTTGTGAGTTAATAAATGGATCACTTTCCCGATCAATCTCCGCTGTACAGAGTGTAGAGAGCGCTCTGCCCACGGCTTTTTCTCTTCTCGCGAGTAAATCCGTGAGAATAACTCCTGTGACCATACCCGCATAATCATTCGCAAACGAAGAGAGGAATTTTTTTAGCTCTTGAGATTGAAGACGCAAATCATAATATCCTGACTCCACAGCTACCATGTCATCAGAAGTTGCATATGGCTCAAGATGATCAAAGGTATTAAAAATAATACCTCCTTGTCGTTTGAAAGCATCTTGTACTTTCGGTTGCGAGAAAATATTTTTTTCTTCAAATGAAGAGAGTAGTATGTCGAGTCTTTGATCCCATCCTCTCAATCGTTCAAGTTGGGAAGTGATAGGAAACGCTTCGTCTTCAACACGAAGCCTGGCATAGCGACGCTCACTAAACTCTGACTGAGATAACCTCGCATCCTTCCTTGCGTAATTAGTCAAATATCGTTCAAGTATTTTTAAGCAGATATCGGTGATATTTTTGTTCAAAGATTTTTGTCCCTCTCTCCCTTTGACCACATCTTCGACTCGCAACACGTGATCTAACGCTTGTACTACTGCAGACGCACGTTCTTGTAAACTTTTCAGCGCTTCACCTCTCAGATTGGGAACAGTTTCTACTACGAGCCTGTTTATTGCTGAAGGCTCTATTTGAAGAAGTTTAGTAAATTCAGCCGAAGATATTTGATCCAAATCGTTTTCAGGAGTTTGTTTCACTTCTGGAGACACAGATACTTCTTGGGCCATATATGATCACATCATAACGCAGAGAGCAGAGAATGAGAACTAGTTTTCATCTGGATGAGCAATAACCAGGAATCGCTTCCAACTTGTCCCTGGTGGCCAGCACGTTTGGAGGATCAATTGATCGGTGGTTGTTTGGGGAATTAAAAAGCTGACATCGTTAGCTTCCACGATCTTGGTTTCTGAAACCGTGTAGTGAAATTCCTTGCCCCAAAACCACACAGACATTGAATCTCCAACACTCATGTCTTTTAGACTATAGAACAGCGCATTGTAGCGAGCGATATTCCAAGTTCCATTGGTAGAATGACCAAAGATAAAGATGGTTTTGTTTTCTTTGTTCTCTTCTCCGGGAAGTCCAGTTCCGGCGGCATGAGCCACACCTTTTTTTAAAGCTGCATCATAATCAGTTTCGTTGGAAGCATCTACATTGGCAATCACTTTGGAATTCACGCCAATTTTGGGAATACTGATTTGAAATTGCTTGTCTGGATCTGGATTGGGTGTCGGAGCTGGAGTGGCAGTGGCCTCCGGAGCAAGTGTCTCCTGACTGTCATCAGCTTTGCTGGACATCGTGTGCAATGAATAGGAGATCTGCTCTTTCCAACTTTGCATTTGCAAAGCTACCATCGGTCCAACTGTTAAAAGCATCAGTACGAGTGATGCAGCAATCATCGTTCGCGAGGCAATCGCATAGAAATTAAAGCTTGAGATCTTTTGCCCAACTTTTGATATTCCGCCAATCACTACTCTGCCAATTTTCTCAAAGGGAGAAATAGATGGTCGTAGTACCGGCAAAGAAATCGATACTTTCTCTTTGACACTCGCAACCATCATCGATTGCGTAACTCTTTTTTCTTGAATAATTCTTTTCCCTGTAGAAATGTGTTTCTTCATCAAGGCATACATTCCATCGACACCGAGTTCCCAAACCAACATCAGTTTCGGAAATTCATGCGAAATATAGTTGAGCTTTGGCAGTGCCCACTTCCAGATTGTTTCAGCTTTACCCACTTTTGGTTCAAAAAACACTGGATCTGGAATCAGGACTTCAGGCAACGCTTCAATGACTGGCACTGGGGATGGGGCTATAACCACCGGTAATTCTGGTATGGAAATGATTGGGGTTGTCGCCACACTTCGATCCAAGGTAGGCTCTTCATAGAGCACAACCTGTTCTGTCTTTTCTTCTCCCTGTGCAAACCCGCCGGTCTGCCCTCCAGACGAGTCTGCACGTGAAGAAGAAAGAATTTGTGCCAAAATTGCTTGTGTTTTAATCGATAACCCATCAGAAACGATAGAATCGATGGGAGTGTTCACTTTCTGTTTTAGCGCTTGCGAAAAGATCGGCACATCAGAGGCGGCCGGATTGTTGCGGTCAAAAATCACCACGGGAGTTAGTTTTTTAGGTATTGAGTCTGACATAGGGCAGTATGTCTATTAACGCTAGTTAGTAGCGTTTACATTCCTTTTCGTTTCATCCACATTCCAATCGCATAGAGAGCGACTGATCCGATGGGTCCAACGAGGGCTACAGGACCAGTTTTAGGCAAATGTGTAATGGTTGAGGTCCCAAGAACTTGTGGCTTTCCTCTCCAATTTCCAAATACCATAAGTTGGGTGTCTCCAGCTTTTATATGAATCACTGGTTCAGTTGGAGTGGTTGCGTTCCATCCATCAACCGCTTTCTCACGAATGCGGACTTGGGCTTCATCGGGCAAATACACTACTCCACCTTCACCTAATTGATTCTCAAACGTTTCATAGTCATGCCAGTTGTTGTCACCATTAGCATCCCATTGGAATTTCCAGGACAACCCATGCTCTCCGTTATCTTGATAACCATTGCCATTTTCATCAAAGTATTTACGAATACGGAATCCTCCAGATTTTCTAGAATCACAAGATGTGTTGCTGATGTTGTCTGGGTGACGACAATACTTTTTGTCCCCATCTTGAGTACATACCAGGCCACTCTGACAATCGCTATTACTTTGACACACACTGTTACATGCCAAAGGAGTCGGAGTTGGACTGACACTTGGTGTTGGGGTCGGACTCGTCTTCTTGCGATTTCCAAACATGAACACGACGTCGTTTCCAGAATGAACTACGGCAGTTTGTTCTTTATCCGTCGTGACATCCCATCCATCTTTTAGTGTTTCGGCTACTTTAACGGTGGTACTGTCGGACACATCTACCCAAGCACCACACCCTTTATCACTCTTCCAGAATTCATACCAATGACCACCGTCAGTTTGATAGGCACTAGTAGTATCACCGTTAAGCGTGTAGACAAAATCCCAAGCTAATCCATGTTCTCCGGAATCTTTTTGTCCATTTCCATTCAAGTCTTCGAATTTACAGACTCTAAATTTCCCTTTTGGAGTCGGTGTTGGCGATGGTGAAGCAGTTGGCGTTGGACTGACACTTGGACTTGGAGTTGGTGATGCTGTAGGCGTAGGTGTTGGACTCACTGTTGGTGTCGGACTTGGTGAGGCAGTGGGAGTTGGGGTTGGTGTCACTGTCGGGGTCGGACTGGGAAGCACATTGGAGACAATTACTTTAAATGTCACTTGATATTGTTCCCCGACTGCAACATCACCAATACTTACTCCAGTGGTATAGATCGAATCCGGAAGCGCACAGCCACTTACACATCCTGGACCATACTTTAATGCATGCCCAGGCAGGTATACGAGTCTTTGTCCTTGAGTTCCTGAAACATTAACCGCTGCGGTGTCACTGACAGTGTCAGCGGTTGAAGAAGAAACAAAAGATTTTGCAATGATTTGCGTTGCATAGGTGATCGGTAATTCTGCACGGACAATTACATTTTTGGCTACTGATTGACCATCATTGATAACTTTAGTTTGAAATTCTACGATCTCTCCCGGATCAGCGGCCACTGGATCTTCCCAGTCAGTCAAACGATCGGTTCGATTTCCTGCATCAAAAATTGGACCACTGCGGAAATATGTGCGTGTTTCTCCGGTACTCGGAGCACCCTCAATATCAAATTGAATGGTGACTTGGTAACTTTGAGCTTCTCCAGGATTGACAGTTCCCAAAGAGATTCCATTGGAAATGACCTCATCACCAACGACACATCCGTTCAAACAATCTGGGGGTCCATATTTCTTTCCACTTCCAGAGACAAAGTGCAGTACTGATCCGGAAGGAGTCAAGGTAAGAGTGTCTGTTACTTTTGCAACTCCATCTGCCCATACTGAAGCACTCGGATTTCGGGGGTTTGAAAGGTCAAAAGAAACTTTGGTGTTGCTTGCTGCTTCTGATCCCTTGTTCACTACTTTAATTCTCATGCGAACGGAGTGACCATCGGATTCTGCATCCAAAGCAGTCACAGGGTCATGGTATGTCGTCTCACTGGTGGACAAATTCTTCCCATCAACAAAATCACCTGTTCCAAACGAAGCCCCTGCTGCTCGCACTAACAGAAATATTGGTTGGAAAAGAAATCCAACCGCTAGAATCAACGCAGCTGCGAGGACAAAATGTGAGAATTTATATGATGAGATCATTTTCATAGTTTTCCTTAAAGTTATGGAACGTCAGTAGCTGTCGGTTCGACTGGTGGCTCACCTGGAGTTCCAGTTGGAATGATGTGTTCATTTGTCGGAGCAACCGCAGGAGTTTCTGTAGGCTGGGGTGGCGGAGTCGGAGTGATTACTGGGTTTTCTGGTGTTTTAGTTGGAGGGACAGGCGTGTCTCCCGCATGTGGGGTTTCTGTTGCAATTACCTGAGTGACTTCACTTGTCGGACCGACGATAAGAAATTGCGCTGGCACGGTTGTGGCAGCATATATTGTGTTTCCTTCTTGAGTAACACCACATGGTATCCACCGACCAAAGTATCCTGCTCCCTCTTTTCCTGTTTCATCATCTTTCGGTTGTTTACGATCTAGGTTGTATTTATCTTTAATGTTCGCAACCCGTTCAACATCTAAAACAACTTTGCCTTCATCGGTTGGAGAGAAAGCGCCACCCTTCCATGCCAATGCATTGCGATCTACTGTAAGAGTCAAAACAATTGGTTCATCGAGATCTGCATCTTTGAGTGTCTGATCATTGTCTATAGAGGTTTTTTCAAGATTTTCGTCATACTCAACAGTGACAACTGTTTCTACCTGATTTGAACGTTCTGCTCCTCGATCGGTACCAACAGCCCCATCGTTTGTCGTCATCTTGGTTATACAAACTCTTCCATCAGTCAGTCTGTAGTTTTTAAAGACTTCGGTTTGATCGTAGGCATCTAATACATCCGGAGTTTGAGCAATTTCTTGATCATCACTCGGAATCTCTGCGTATCCACTTTTTTGATATAAATATGCCGCTAAAGATACAATTTCTTCTCCATTGGCAGCAAGGAACTCACGACGTTTAGCTTCACTTCCAATGTCAGTACTATCTGCACGATCAAGATATGTACCAATCGCCAACCATAAAATTGTTTTTTTCAAATCTCGTGCAGTTGTTACTATACTTGCTCCACCTAACTCTTTTTCATTCCAGAAGCGTAAATCAAATGGCTTTTGAATGAATGTATCAAGATCACGGTAGGTTTTACTTTCAACCTGACTCGCATTCCAGCCTCTTCCCTCTTGGGCCACACTGAACCAGTTTGGAGCAGTTGAAACATTTAAATCCTCACTCGCAGGCGTTCGCCCTTCCCACAGTGCAGAAAAGTCGAGTACGCCATCTGGTTTCCCATCGACAGTATCAAATTGATCAACAAATGCAGCGCGTCCGGTTACAAAACGATCAAATATAAGTTGATCAATTCCATTCTCATTTTCTACAAAGAAGACATTAGGATCAGACAACCCTTCTGACACAGGCAACGCATTTCTGGTTGGATCGAGTGTTGGGTTTGTCTCTGGAGTAGGAGTCGGTGTCAAACTTGGAGTTACTGCCATCTCTGTGGCCAAGGCAGTTCCGGTTGCTTCTATATTAAAAGCACTGGTAGGCTCGGTAGTGTTTGTTCCAGTAGCACTAGGAGTGGGAGTGAATGTTGGTTTTTCGGTCTCTATGGCTGTTGGACTTGGGGTAGCAGTCAAACTCGGAGTTACGGAAGCTTTTCGATCTTCTGCTTGTCTCGTTTGCACAATCGCCGTGGATACTTCACTTTGAATGTGAGCTACATCTGTCTCCGTAGCAGCAATCGATATAGGGGCTAGTGTCTTAGCAATTGAAGTTTCAGTCACTGCTATCTGTCTTTCTGAGACGGTGGCAGTTGTACTTGGGGTTGGTGTGTTGGTAGAGATTGCCCGTTGCAACACTTGCTGATCATCTTTTTCTGTTGAGCATCCCGCGACAGCAACTACTACAGCAACTCCAGCGATGAATATTTTTCGGCCGAGTTTCTCTGACATAGCTACCCTTTCGCTTGACATTCCTATCAAAAATTGATAGGTTGATACGCGAGAAGCCCGTCCTTAGGAAATAACATGTAAGGTCAGGATTCTTAAACATAAAGCATTGCTACACGTGTCTTTCCAAGGTCAGCGGTAGTAATGCTTTTTTTGTGCGTTCTGAGCCTAGTATAACACCACCTCTTTTCATGTCAACCTATAGTAATTTATCTTCGTTTTTTAGAACGTCCTGTAGTATAATATTTAAACAAAATACCCTTGAAAACACAGAGTTATCCACATGAAAATAGAGATATTCATTCTATGGTGAAAACGTGTGTTCAGGGTGGAAAACGAAGATACTCTATCTCCCTTTACGAGTGAAGTTACTCGTGACCTCTGTGACTGTCTTGACTGTACCGGCAGCCACTACCGAGGAGAAGCCAAGACGTTTAGCTTCCTTGATGCGCTTTTCTAGGAGTTTTACCTTTCGGACCTCTCCTAATAGACCCACCTCCCCTACATAGACGGTGTCCTTGGCAGAAGCAACGTTGGTATATGAGGAAGCCAGGGCAACAGCGATCCCTAGATCTGCTGCAGGCTCATTGATCGTCATTCCACCAGCTACATTCACAAACACATCGCAGGTTCCCAGAGGCAACCTACAGTATTTCTCCAAAACTGCGACGATCACTTGGAGCTTGGATACAGGAATTCCTCGGGCAACTCTCCGAGGTACTGGAAGCTCGCTTCGGACTACCAGAGCCTGGACTTCAATCAAGATTGGACGGGTTCCTTCAATCACCGATACCAGAGCTGAACCAGGGCTTCCCACCACTCGTTCTTCCAAGAAGGTCGCTGAGGGATTTGTGACTTCCTCCAGACCAAAATCGGTGTGGACGAAAATTCCCACCTCGTCAGTGGCACCGAAACGGTTTTTAATTGCCCGAAGGATACGATATTGCCCGGTTCGCTCCCCAGAAAGCTCTAATACGCTATCAACCATATGCTCTAAAACCTTCGGTCCCGCAATACTCCCCTCTTTGGTCACGTGGCCAACCAAGAAAATCGGAACATGGAGAGCCTTTGCTGTACGCGTCAATCGATCGGTACACTCTTTGAGTTGTCCAATGGAACCAGTGGCTCCAGTAAGATCTTGCGTTGATAATGTTTGAATACTATCGACGATAACCAGAGTAGGTTTCTCCTGAGCAATGGTTGCAGTGATCTCATCAACGTCTGTAGAAGTCAAAAAAAACAAATTGTCTTTGGAAAAAGTGGCTTTTTTTTCATTGCTCATCCGTTGAATGCGCAGCGCAATTTGTTCCGGACTTTCCTCGCCTGCCACATACAGTACTCGATTTTTGACAGAATTGCTGTCATCTTTATTAGATCTATTGGTCAATATATTTATAGTTAAATGAGTAAGTAGTGTGGACTTACCTATGCCTGGTTCACCTCCGATGAGAACTACCGAACCAAACACGATACCACCACCCAAAACTCTATCAAATTCTTCCATTTTGGTGCTCAGGCGCGGCAGCTCTTTATCGAAATCTTTCACATCAGAGAATCGGATAATTTGAGCAGAATTTCCACCAGTTACACCACCTCCTTGCTTCCCTCTTCGTGCTTCCAACTTTTGTTCTTCAACAAAGCTGTTCCATGTTCCGCATTCAGGGCATTGCCCCATCCATTTCGGAGATTCGTATCCACAATTTTGACAAGTATATACAGAGGATGCTTTGGCCATAATCGCAGTCTATCTGACGATTTTGGAGATTAAAAGAGGAAGAATATATTCCTATCACGATACGACGTAGCACTGTTGAAATGAATACGAATATGGATAATAAGAAAAAGCAGCCACTTCTTCCAGATCAACTACAGGATAATTCTTCGAAGTAATAATTTGTTGGATTTGGGATCGATTTGAATGAATAACCGCATCGGTTGGAATAAGCACTCCTTTTAAATCCAGCTGAGATCTTATTTGCTCAGCGTATCCCATTAAGTTCTCAAAGAGAGCTTGATTGTCTACACTCGATAGAAAATCTAAAGAAGGGTTTATTCCAGGCAAACAAACATATCCTTCGCGTATGAGAATATGCATTCCACCGGCTGCGATATGATCAGAGTCATCAAAAAAGATGACATTGTAAAAAGACGGATCATTCCATAGTTGTTCATCTGGTGTTACACAAACCCCCATATTATATCCAGCTACCCCATGCTCTCTCCTCTTTGAGATTGCATATCGAATTATTCGTGTTGCTGCCATTCCTTCTTCTTCGTCAAAAGAAAATTTATCGATTTCTTTGCGCATCTGCACATTCAAAGGTCCAATAATTCCAGATGAAATCAGTCGAATGGTAAAGTTGTCATCTTGGCTTATGTCATCTGGTAATACTAAGAGATCTCTGACTTGAGCTTTTGTTTTATTTTCTAAATCCGCATATGAAATCCCAAACTCTCCCAAAAGAGTATCTAGTTGTTCAATCTGCTTTTGCTTCTGGCCTTCATCACCTTCAGCTCGAACTCCCTGAAGTCTTGTGAGTATTTGTCCAATCGACATGTTTATATATCCACTGAGAACTTTCTTTTGGAGATCAGCAAATTTTTCTGGGAATTCACTTTTCCAAGCCGCCAAACAATCTCGAATGAGGTCATTCTTTACATGTTCCCCAAGAAATTCTTTATATTTCATCAGTTCTGGTATAGAAAGTCCGTATTTGCTTTCCAAAGGACTCCCTCCTTTAATAAGATGAAATCGATACATTGAGTCAAACAAAAAAGCTCTCCCTCCCGGACTATTCGAGCTTTTGTACTGATACAGCTGAAGCAACTTCTCTGCGGTATCAATCTCATCAACACCCAGGACGTTTCCCGACTCACTCATTTCAACATTCACAGAATCAACAGCTTTTCCAATTTCAGTCCATAGTTGTAAATTAAGCTCTTCTCCTGCAGAGAGAACAAATTTCCCAACAGGGATAGACGCTTCTTGGTTTTGAAGAGTTGATAAAGCGCCAGGAATATCATTTTGTCGATCAGGCCGATCTTTATTCAGTTGATCATATTGCCCTTGAGTCAAGCCCACAGCGGGGGGGAAAACGGCATACGCAATCGCTGGGTAGAGTGTGTCTTTAAAATCCTCATCATCCATTTCTCCTTGAGTTATTTTTTGTTGAAGGGAACTAACTCTTCTTTTCACTGTGTCAATCCCAACAGTATCCCCACCGGAATAAAATGCTTTGTACTGTTCATACACATCAAAATGTATGACACCTATTTCTGTAATAAAATGTTCGATAATCTCTCTCTCTTCCGAGATATCATCCACACAAGAAAGCAGGTTTTCTACAATATTGCGCGCTAAGGTTCCATAGCGTTTTGCGACGTATGTAAGATATTCTTTATCTTCAGGAAGGAGTACTCTTTCATGGGCAAGAGTCCCTATAGCTTCAAAATATAAAAAGGCCGCCTCTCCTTGAGCTTTACGTATGGGAAGGATATGGTCTGAATATGAGAAAGTATCCATCCCTTGCAGAGCTATAATCATTTGCTCTCCAATCTGTGGCATTTCCAAGATCTCAACTATATTTTCTATTGTCATTCCTTTCGGATAATCTTGCAGAATTCCTTCTAACTCAAAAACAGGGATTTCAAAATCTTTGATCACCTGAAGAGCTAGTGGAAGATCAGTAATACCTTTCCCCCATCTCACTACTTGTTTAAGTATCAGCTCTTCAGTTAGCTCGCTCAAGTTGACAACCATATCCGTTTCTGGGGCATCTAACAGAGAATGGAGGGCCTTGACTCTTTCATCATCTGGTTCAAGGGGCTTCCCTCTTTCTCCTATATAGGTTTTGAAAAAAAGAGAACTGATACTATCTTTTAATTTTTCAAGCGATTTTCTTCGAATATCTTCGTTCGGATGAAAAGTCGCAATCTGAACTAGTGCTTGGGCTGATTCAAGAAAATGAGGACTGACAACACTGCTTGTTTCATCAGTAAGAGAAAGATGTCGCAATAAACGCGTGGCTTTAGCTCCATCAGTTTCTGCAAAAATATATTCAACTATTTCGGGAAGCTTTAATGGTTCTGCAGAGCTATATTGAAGAACTCTTTGAAGAGTAGATGGAGCCAGCAACAAATATATTTTTTTTCGATCTATTCCATCTCCATAGAGATCTAAGTTCTTAAAAATTCTCTTCTCTCTCTCTGAAATTAGTCCCAAACTCGAATTTAAAAGACAATCCCATAAGTACTTATTTATGATCGGCGAAGTCGAGGAAATATTTTCAAGCAATGCAAAAACATACTCTTGAGACCTCTTCTTCTCAATCACTCTCTCATCTTTGATCATCTTCTCGATAAATAATATTTGGTCTGATGTCATGAAAGACTTAACTATCTCCTTTACTTTTTCTGCATTGTACTGTAACGCAAGCAAAGCCTCGATCAAAATAGGAGAGAGAGCTATCATATCTTTCTGGGCGGAAGAAGAGATGAAATCGAGTATTTTGCTGGTTAGAATTCCATCTGCAATTACTTCTTTTAAAGTCTCTCCTTGTAATAAAGAAAGAACCTCTGGAATACGATAAGAGTCATCTCTTTGTGCCAAATCGAAAAAATGTCTAAAAAAATCTCTGGTGCTAGATGGAGCTTGATAAGAACTATTTCTTTCTCTCCCTAGATATTGGGACACCCATTTTAATAGTGAAGTTAAATCTTCTTTTCTTGACAGCCTATCCTTAGCGATTGAAAACAACACATCCGACAAAACCTTAGGTAAAAAACCTTCTTTATCAAAGATAAGATCAAGCGAATCGTAATTCCAACCTGCTAAGCGAATTTTGAGATATCCTTCCATTGTGGATGATGGCACGTCTTTGAATCTAAAAATAGATCTCTTAGCTAAACCTAATGTCATTAACTCGTCATCTGAAAGATCAGTAAAGAAAGTTAATAATAACTCTTCATTTTTCACTCCCAATTCCCAGAGGGTATCATTAAAAGATTTCTCTTGCAGCGAGTAAGTACACTCTGCAATTATTTCACGCATTTTCTCTCGCAGAATCTCAAGAGATTGACCAGTAGGTAACAATGAAATCTTCTCAAAAAGAGAAGCCTCTCTTTCTCTCCTTGCTGGCTCCGTTAGTATGGAATTTTTTTCTGGTGGTTGGACATTCGTGATTTTTCTTGGTCGTTCATCGCTCATACCTATTCTCCTGATGTGTATCCACAGTCTATCTGACGATTTTGGAGATTAAAAGAGGAAGAATTGTAAGAAGACAAGAAAAGTGTATACTATTTTGAAACCTTCTTAAGCTTCCGTTTGTATGAACGAACAGCTACAGACAAAACTGGAAATATCTGACGCACAACCTACAGCGTGGCTTTCATTTCTCTTTTCACCTCTAAAACATCTTAGTTCGCGAATACGTTCTCCACGTTCACCAGCACTTCCGTACAAAGAAATTAACTATGATGATTACTGTGGAAGAGGAATACTAAATGACAAACCAACCGAAGGCCATGCTGAAGGCTGGGAAGATAACGACTAGCAAACACCACACTACTCTTTCAACCAAGGGAAAATTTCATGAAACTTTTGTAAAGGCATACATCAGTTGTTCAAACTCAGAAACTTTGTCCACACGTCATCCCACTAAATCAAACTTCTGCAACTCTTTGGTTTTCTTGTCTTTGTCTCCAGGAGCCTTGAGCAGCTGTGACTGCAGCTCCACCAACCCTCGATACAATCCATTTTTCTTTTTAAGTAGTTCAGTACTTGTCCCTTGCTCTGCGACTTTTCCACCAGATAAGACGAGAATGTGATCAGCGTTCGCAATGGTTGATAACCGGTGGGCGATTATGATCGAGGTTCGACCATGTAACAATCGTTCAAGTCCCTTTTGGACTTCTAGCTCTGACTTACTATCCAACGCTGAGGTCGCTTCATCCAAGATGATAATTGGTGCATCAGTCAACATGGCTCTGGCAATAGCGACACGTTGTTTTTGACCTCCAGAGAGCTTTACACCACGCTCTCCGGTCACACTCTTGTAGCCGTCAGGAAGAGCTTCGATAAACTGATGCGCATTCGCCGCCTTAGCTGCTTCAATCACATCCGCTTCACTCGCATCAGGTCGCCCATAGCGAATGTTATCGATAATAGTGCCCGAGAATAATAAAGACTCCTGGAATACCACTGCGATATTTTGATGTAATGAGGTTTCGGTCACCTGTAGAATATCTTGTCCGTTGATGCGAATAGCCCCAGCGTTGGGTTCATAAAAACGCAGCAGCAAATTGACGATAGTTGATTTTCCTTGGCCAGACTCACCTACCAATGCCAGTTTGTTTCCTTCTTTGATGTGGAAAGTAATTCCCTCTAAAACATTCTTATCTCCATAACCGAATGAGACTTTATCGAATTCGATATATTTTTCGCCCTGGTCTCGTGAGCTTCTAGCTTCAAGTGGGGTAGCACCTGGATGATCTTTAATCTCGGTTTTGGTAGCCAGTACCTCAAAGAAATCTTTGGACCCACTACTTGCCTGTTGGATTTGACCCAAGATAAAGGACATGGCAAACAATGGGAATCTGGCTTGGTTAACCAACTGGATCAAAAGTGTCATCTCACCGATGGTATAGCGACCATGGAAAGTCCAATATACGATATAGGCAATGATGCCAAACAAAATGACATTGAGCATCAAGCGCCGTAAGAAATCATAGGCATGCCAAATCTTGGTTTTTTCCTTAGCGATTTTCTCCACTTGATGGCGCGCCGATAAGAAGTCTCGCAATTCTTCAGCTGCTCCAGTAAAGGCCTTAACTACTCGAATTCCAACTAAGGTTTCATATACTCTTCCTTGTGCAGTATCTTTAATGGCATTTTCCTTAGCTGAAAACTTTCCCCACATCAATGTCGATTTATGAGAGATGACGATATAGAGTGGAAACAGAGCGGCCAACAAAACGGCGATGATTACCGAGTAGTGGGCAAGTAAAATAATGGTGACGAACGCAGTCAAGAAGAAAGGTAAGAAGTTGTTGAGCATGTTCTGAATAAAATCAGTTATGCTTTGAATTCCACGCGTCATTTTATTGGTTATTTTTCCTGTGATTTCGTTATCAAAGTACCCAATGTGCAAAGACAACACGTGTTTGTAGAATTCACTATTCAAATGTGTTTGCAGCTTCTCCCCTAATTGATCCCCAATCCACTGACCTACCGCAGTCAGCGTAGTACTGAAAATATCAGCAGCTACGATAGCTCCTAATAGCCAGTAAATTCGATTCATGTCCTGATCGTTTCCGGCAAGATGGGCCACTATGGTATCGACGATTTGTTTAAACAGCAGCGGAGAGACAAGGGACAAGAGCGAGATTGTAACAACGAACGCTCCCATGAAGATATACAGTTTCCAAAACTTGCGGGTGAACTTGATGATTTGAAAAATTGGAGACATAGAAAAAGAATGCTATAGTACTCTGTAATTCTACCAAAATATCGAGGATTATGTATGGCAAATCTAGAACAAACAGTACTGATTGTGGATGATATGTCTGATTATCGCATCACGCTCGGAGCACTGTTACGTCAAAATTTTCCCAATGCCCGCATCCTCAAAGCAGATGGTACTGAAAGCGCTGTAATTCTCCTCGAGAAAGAATCCGATAAAGATGGTATTAGGTTAATTATCGACGGACTCGAGGGCGAGTGGAAAGATATGGTTAATCGTGCACTATCTTTCGGTATACCGAAAGATAATATGATTGTATTTAGTGCAACAGTAGATATTCAAAAAGAAGTTGAAGCAAAGGGGATAAAGTTTCAGCTGAAACCAGAGAGCCCTCAATTGGAATCTACCGTTGTCAGTATGGGAAATTCACTTAGACTATAAAGAAATGCAAATATGAAATCCGACGAGATACAAAAACTCAAACAAACTGAAAAGATCAGCAAAGAAGACACTTTAGATCAAGTGATCAGAGAAACAGCTGATAAGATACGACCAGAAAAAATAGATTGGAATACGACCACGGATACGAATGAGATCGCTGTAGCCTTATATATGCCTGAGTATAAGAAAGTCTTAAACGCTTCTAATGGTGATTATCTACGAGTGGTCGATCATTTCAAGGAGAGGTACGGAAAAACTGCAAAGCTAATTCTGACTGCGATTGCTTTGGCACAACTTGAAGAACGTGGCTAGCTAAATTTCTGTAGCAATTGTTTGTGAAACCCCGGCCACGTACAAGTGAGGGCTGCTTCTACAGTAATCCACTCAAATAAATCATGCTCCCAGCTTAATAGTACTTCCCCTGCTTGGATTTTTGCTGCAAACCCAACCTGCACGATATATTCGTTTTCTTCGCTCACAGAAGAGTATATAGTCAGCATAGTAGGGTCCTTAATTTCAAGACCCGTTTCTTCTCTGGTTTCTCGGATGACTGTATCTCTTGGATTTTCTCCCCAATCACTGGCTCCTCCAGGAAAATCCCATCCGCCAGGACGAGAACATTTTTCCGATCGTCTCAGCACTAGAATTTTTCCTTCTCTGTTTTGAATAATAGTCTTGGCACCCACTCGGGCAAATACTTTTTCTGATGTATGACTGGGATTAAAAGTGTTCATAATATTTTTTCTACTTCCTTCCAAAACTTTGCGACTCCATCACTGGCGACTTCTTCACGACAGAGAATGTCACCACGAGAGCAGACAAGCGCATCCGAAAGAGACGCAAAAAATCCTTCTCGAATCCCCCACAAGATAAACTGAGCTGCCTGGATGGGATCGGTCGGGATACACATTCCCCGCCAATGCGCAGTTGATGCAAACAAACGTTTCTTTTCATGATCGTTTAATTTCCAATTTTTCTGTGACCATGAGAGAAGTTCTGCTTGTTCCACTTCATTTGGAATTAACCCATGACGCTCTAGGAAGTGTAAGTTGTCATATTCCTGACGTCCAACTGGAGCTGCAAATAGGAGAATCACTCCTCCACTTTGTTTGGGCGAAAACATCGCTTTAAACGCCTGTTCACTCGGTTTCGTTACTTCCAGCGATAATACCACTCGATCATAGACTTGTTCATAGAGTTCGACAATTTCTCTATCCGAATGTGAAGACGATACTTCGATATATGGCTTGCGGGACAGAGCCATTAGGAACATATCCGTATACAATGTTTTTTTTGTGACCACATGGAATACAAACCGTTTGGAGTGCTTATGTAATTCTCGCATCAGCACTTCCGCATATGAGGTTCCGACAGCAGCACCAGAGATCGGAATCGAAACATTAATCGGGGTGTTTGAACTCTCATTGTATTGACTACGTCGATGTCGTAGTGCTACTGGCAATAAATCTTCACCTAAGTGTGGACTTAAAGGGTATGGGAGAACCACAAGTTTAGATGGGTTTAATCTTTCAGATTTTCCGTATGAAACTAACGTATGTTTTGTTTGTTCACTCGGAACGGTAATCAAATCAAGATCAGGAACGTACCAAATTTTTTGTGGACTATCGTCCGTCACCTGCATAGCAATGATAATCTTCACTTGAGCTTTACGCTCCAAGCTTTTTTTGATAGTACTTAATTGATGAGCCAGACCAAAATGGGTAGCAACTACTAATAGTTTTTCTGGCAAAACTACTCTCTGTTTTAAAATCCTCAGTAACTCCACTTCTAAATAGCGTGCATCTCTCTTAAGCATCCGCCTATATACTCTGGTAACAATATCTTCTGCTCGTCCATATTGCGCCCATTCCATGAGCCTTTTTCCCATAGGATTGCGACTGGTCAATCTATGAATCCAACGAATTGATTCACTTGATTCTGGGAGTAGAATCGGTTGTGCGTCTTCTGGTAATCCATGGCGGAGAGCGTCAGTGACACGTAAGTGTCCTAGACCTGCAGGAGCGTAAGCAAAGACAATGCATATTGAGTTGGAGGTGAATGGGGATTTGGTTGACACCCTCTAAGTGTACGTTCTTTTTCCCATCACTTCAATTTCCTGAAGGTGGACTTGATACTGGTTGCGGAGTTGGAGTGACGAATAGAAATGAAGAGAGGATCTTTTTTTGTTCTTCCTTCTCTCCATCACTTTGGAAGCGAGTGAAGATACGCAGCGCATATTTTTTGTCGATCGTGGTTCCGTAATATACGCGATAGGAAAAATTCCCTCCCCCTGCCCCATTCTCTTCTCCAACTACCACCTCATAAGCAACTCCATTGAGAGTTTCATGCTCAGGATCAAACACCGAATCGGGTGGCACCAAACTCCCCTGATCCTTGCTGTACTGTAGAGTCACTCTTCCGATCGGATACGAGCGTGATTCCCCAAGTTTAGCGAATTCTAGAGTCTGGACTTTCTGATCAGTAGCTTGCATAGATGGATCTGGCTTTACTTCCTGCCATAACAGTGGAAGAGAATACACCACCTTCTCTTCAGGACTGCTCGTGGGCTCAGTGGGCGGCACCAGTTTTCGCTGTTCTTCATCAGTTAAAGGTTGTATAAAGCGCTTACCGCTCACACTCACACACACACTGGGATAGCTTTCAAGGATGGTACTCCCCTTAGCTTTTACACAGGAGTCATACGTTGTCACAGTGCTATTAGTTTGGCGTTTTACGACTTGGATAAAAACAATCCCAATGAACGCAAATAACATGATCGCAATGGCAAACAGCAAAGTCAGTTTCGGAGAAAGGAATTGAGTTTCATGAGGATGGAATGAATCTGGAGTAGGTGTGTCCATATACGTATGGTAACAGATTTTACCAACTTCCCCCACCGCCACCACCTCCACCGCCACCAGAGAATCCTCCACCGCCACCACTTGACCAACTCGAAGAGCTTGGATTGTAGGAGATACTGGTTCCTACGTCTCTACTAAAAGAATGTAGAAAACTAGCAGTCGCAAAGGTATTCATTGATGTCCCATGAAAATAAGATGGAGGAGCGATGTTAAGTTGTTTCATGTCTCTAGTTAATTGATTGACCACTCCAAGGGCTACAGCAAATGGTAATATTTCCTCGATAAATAAATGTTTCTCTTTAATTTCCTCTCGCCATTTTCCACGATTGATGGTCTCTTTCAAGCCCCTGGCCTGCTGCATATAGTTAAATCCTTTCGCGGTTTTTTGTGTCAGATTCTTAATGAGGAAAAAACCGGCGATACCTTCAATGAGAAGTGCTGAAACGGCAATGATTATTTGCTCTGGACGAAAAGCGGTTAAGTACGGTAAGAAAAACTCAGAGAATCGCAGTATAAGATAAAAAAAGACGCCTCCTCCAATCATAACTGTCGCGATCTTTTTTTGAAATGTATTTGGGTCTCTAGTAAACATTGTTTGAGAAAATAACGAAGTGAAGACAGATTTTTTGATCAGATCGATGCTGAGATAAAACTTTCCTTTCAGCTCCGATACTTTTACAGTTTTCTTTTCTTCAAAAAGTCCGGCGAGAATCAATTTCTCATGTTCAGGTAAGTCCTTGTCTGCTTCCTTCAGTTTGATAAAACTGTAGTCCGCATTTTTAAAAAGAGTCTTTTCTTGGACTTGTTCGATCTTGATATATTTTTTGCTGGCTAGATCAAGAATATCGGCTACGAGATCTTGGCTATCATAGGCTTCATCCAACATCGCCCCAGCTTGACCGGGAGTGATATCCAAAGGTTCATAAACCATCGGAGCGGGAAATCGAGAGAATAGTGGCCGAAGGATTTTCTCTCGATTACTTTGATCAAAGACGTTGTAACGAACAAACATAAAATCACGTCCGTAGCGATACCAAATGAAAAAAAGCGTGAGTATCGGTAGCGGGAGAAGGACCATCCAAAGATTATCCAGAATTTGTTTTAATACAATTTGTTGAGGTGTGGGAAAAACAAATGCTGATTGCGGAGTGAGAAGGAGATCAACGGTAAAGTTATCTCCATAGTTTATCCGCTTCTGATACACAAAATTGTGATCCGTTGGATTCGTATTTGAAATGACACACTGCCTGTCATCGCCGCCATAGATTCCGGAATAACAGTGCGCTGAACGTATACTTCCCACCTGGGTACGGACGGTTGCCGTCGAATAGTCTATCGGTATTTGCCAGCCTTCCCCTGTGATGTCCCAATACAAACGGGCATCACCCTCGCTTTTTTGAATTGCATTTTCTACCACATACGAAAGTTTGTAGATTTTCGTACCTGTAAACGTACTATTCTTATCTCCAATTTTTAGTACGACATTTCCCTTTTCATAGGACTGAGTGTATGGAATCGATTCTCCATTTCCATCAGTTACTATAATTTGTTTGATTCGTGCGGTGTAATTAAAGCCTTCTCGATTGTACTGATAGGGTATGGTGCGAAAAATTCCATGTTTTGTTAAGAAGGTCTGATAGGTAATTTTTTCTTCAACAGTAATCGAGGTATCTTGATGGACGGTAATCAAAGATTCAAATACGCCTATCCGTTCAGGGTCATACGTAGCGGGCAAAACTTGTGCCTGTGATTTTGAGGCAGAACAAAAGAAGAGAAAACCAAAGAGGCACGCGAGTAATGTCCGCATGCCTCTAGTCTATCACTTTTCAATCAAAACCAACTTTATTCTACGATTAACTTTCCGACCATTCCGTTCTTTCGGTGTTGTCCGACCGAACAATAGTATTCAAACGTACCGGTCTTGTCAGCGATAAAAGTGACTGTGTCTTCTTTTCCGGCTGGAATCTGTTTGGTGGCAGCGTTAAACTCATCAACTCTCCAGTCATGGAAACCATCTTCATTTTTAAAGGTCACCGTCACGGTATCACCTTTCTTCACCTTCATTTCTTTGACGTCAAACGAGAAATTTTTTCCCGTTACAGTAAATATCTTGGCATTTTCACTTTTCATAGCACTCTCTGGAGTGGGTGAACTCTCAGTCGGTGGCATCAGCTGTGCATCCGTTGCCGGAGCTTCAGTTGGGCTGGCTTCAGTTACTGGTGCCTGGGTTGCTGACGAGCATCCTGCCAATAAAAATGCTCCGGCTGCTAAAGAGATAATAATTTTTTTCATATCAATAAATTCCTTTTACTAAATACAAGTTTTTATACTATCGTATGTTTACTGATTTTTTGCTGAGAGTCTTAAAAACCGAGTACCTCATTAATGAAGATAAGTGTGATTCTTCCTGCAGTGACTTCTTTATTCACGATCAGTACTTTACTAATATTACTTCTTTCCATCCCGTAGGCTTTATGCGCACGTTCACTTTCAAGCGGTAGGGTATATTCTTCCACACGTTTGAATGCTGCATTTATATCTTTGACAATCTTCTGAGCTCCAACAACCCAAATAACATGATCAGATCCATAGACATATCCTGGTAACTGACTTCCAGTATTTGAAGCGATTAATACTTTTCCATCTTCAGTGACTGCATGGACACTTCCTACCGAATACTCAGGAGCTGCTCCCATTTGTTTTTGTTCTCGTTTCTGCGTATTTGGATCCAGAGCATACAGCTTTGGTTTTACTGCGTTATATTTTCCCGATTCATTAATCAACTGAGTAAGTCCAATCGTATCTGCCGTAACTGAAGTCATGGTCATTACTTCACTGCCCTCTGGAATAAGTTCTTTTACTTTTGCAATCGCTGCAGCGCCATCTGCGACCGCTATGCCCTCAATGCCATTGATTTTCAGCGCAGAAATTGTTTTCTCAATTGATTCTTGGTTTGCAAGCGTATTCCAACTCATAGAGTTCTCCTCTGTTGTACTTTTTGTATGAGTCTGCATTCTATCCCTTAGTGCTATACTAAGTATAGTAGTTACATTTTGTATAGTAGAAATATATGAATATGGAAAGAGAATGCGGAGTAACAAAGGCATTACGACTTATTGGAGCGAAGTGGACTTTGAATATTATCTACGTGCTCTGTGAGAGTACGAAACGATTTGGTGAGATTCAGAAGAATCTTCCTGGAATTAGTCCTCGTACCCTTTCACATAGATTACAGCAATTAGAAATTGATGGAATTGTGCACAAAAAAATCTATGCGCAAGTACCGCCTAGGGTGGAATACAGTCTCACTACTAAGGGAGCGTCATTAAAGGAAATTATTAACATTCTTGACGTATGGGGGCAGAAACAATAAGCGCTTGTATACTAGAAATTAGACTTTCACCAACGCTTTGAGCTCATCCTCTAGTTCAAAGTATAATTTTTTACGTAAGTCTCTAGGCCTAGATAACGTGATGGGAATGTCAGCTTCAATTTTTCCGGGTCCAGGAGTCATAACTACCACCCGATCAGAAAGCTCTACGGCTTCTCTGATTAAATGCGTCACCATAATCACCGTAATTTTACGTCGCTCCCAAACTTCCAGTAGCAACGCTCGCAGTTTCTCTGCAGTAAATTCATC
>JBDTWD010000003.1:0-142872 GCA_040006915.1 Candidatus Woesebacteria bacterium
CTTGTTTGGTCATTTGACCGGTTTGTTTGTTTAAAAGTTGAGCTTCGACACGAAGAGGACAGTCATAGGTTAAAGCTTTATGACGGGCAATCGAAGGAGAGATCTTTGGTTTTCCTAAACTGAATTCACCGAACGTCAGTCGCCAATTTTTGCGGGTAAAGTCTTCAATTCCATTTGTTCCATTGATTTCAGTCAAGGCTTCTTGAATACCTTGAGTCAAAAACCATTGGTATGACTCACGTTGGACTTTTGTTAAATCAAGCTCTGGAAGCTTAATATCTGTAGCACCCCAATATTGACGACGTGTTTTCATAGGAAGATTCCCTCTCTAAGGAACACAAAAAACAAGGCAACAATAGTGCCCTGCTTTAGTATTTTTCAATTACAATCTACAGATTCTAAAGAGTTATACATGGACGCATTCTTTTGGCTGGAATTACCAAGGATGTTTCTTTCAAACTCTGAATTCAAGGTTTATAGACTATATCAGAGATTTCCACCAGATGCAACAAGGGAAAGTCAATAGGGACATTAGAGTCCCATTTGGGAAGGAATAGTCTGTAACTTTACTCGCTTTCTACTTCTATCGCAAATAAGCTTCAATATTTGCCTTGTGCTCCTCAAAGGTTTTAGCGTAGTGCGCTTTCCCCGAAGAATCATGCAGATAAAACAAATAATCCGAAAGTTGCGGCGACAGCGCGGCTTTCAGTGATGAAAGTCCAGGATTGCAAATCGCCGTTGGTGGAAGCCCGGGATGCATATAGGTGTTATAGGCGTTGTCTTTTTGCCGATCAGTTGAAGTGGGTGGCGACCACCAACTTTGTGTTGCTTGATCATATCCTGAGGCATACTGGAGTGTCGCATCAACTTGTAATGGCATCCCCGCATCTAAGCGATTTTTTAAGATTCCGGCCACGATACTGGTGTCAACTTGTCCTCTTCCCTCTCGTTCTACCAAAGACGCAACAATAACTGTGTCTTTTTTCGAGAAAGCCGGCTTCGTCACTTCTTGACTAGCTTCCGTATATTTCTCCTCAAATTCACCAGCGAGTTTTGCAAACACTGCAGGAGCAGTCATATCTTTGGAAAGAAGATAGGTATCCGGAAACAAATGCCCCTCTACCGGTTTGGCTAGTTGGATAAACTCAGCTTTATCGAATCCATCACGTAGTTTTCCATCGAGTTCATCTGCCATCTCTTCGACTCTCCACCCTTCTTTTAAGGTTACCCACACATCCTGGGTTTCAGAAAGTAAAGTAGTTAAAACCTCTCGCGGTCCCATGGTGGGTGATAACTTATAAGTTCCCGGCTGAATAACTGCGTTTTGTCCAGAGAATTTAACCAGAAGCCGTAGTGACCACGGAGTCCGAAGTAGGCCGTTCTCCGTTAATTTTTGGGCCACACTCGTCAACGAATCCCCCTTGGTCACAATAAATGATTGATAATTGGCAGTCGGACTCACGGGAGCAAAAAAGAAAAACAGTCCAAACGCCACTATCCCAATCAAGACAAAACCAATAACCGCAGTAGAGACAACCAAAAAACCAGCTTTTTTCATAAATAAGTCAGTGTTTAGTGTAGGGGAAAAAGAGAAAAAAAGGGAGTAGCAGCTCGGTATGCGAAATCTTACTTTCGATAGTTGACAGTGCAATTTGCGTATCCAGTTGTGGTGATTCGTATACTGGTTCTTCCAATTTTCATGCTAACTCTTTCTTTTGTAAGAGAAGCTGCTGGATCTACATACTTGGTGTCGCGGGTTCCACCGTTCGTATCCACACAAAACTGATCACCATTGGGTTTTCGAAATTCACTGTTCATAGTGAGCACTACTATATCACACGCACTCAAGTTATGAATGTAAATCTAAATAGTTTTGCAGCATCCTGGCAGCTGCAATATGATCTCTTGGGCCTTCACGCCTGGATTTTTTCATACTATGCATCGCTTGCAAGGCTTCATGAGTCGAGAGTGTCTCATCCACTTCTTCAATTGGAATATGCACTAGAGGCTCTAAACGCTCGATAAACTCTCGGGTTTGATCTGCCATTTTCTCTTCACTAATTCCAACCAAGACCTTCTCGATTTCGTGTTTAGCAATCAAACGTACAACAGACTCTAATGCTTGAGGAGTAACAATTTGAGAGGCAATTTTAATGGGATTGGCAATCACTTCCAGTGGCTCTGCCAATGGAGTCATCGCAATAGCAATCCCTATACGTCTGGTCCCGTAATCAATACACAAAATGTTCATACGATTGGCTATTCTACCAGCGTTGCTGTCACCACACCACGTCGAAGTGTCGTCCCTTCGGGAACACAAGTGACGATCTTTAATAAATGAGTATCCGTTTGTTGATCAAGAATATACCGATCGGTCGGCTTTACTTCTGTCTTATTCAGTACCTTGTATCTATAAGTGATCGCTTCATCTTTGATGATGATCTCATCATCAGGTTTTAATGTCATGATCATTGAAAATATCGAGATGTAGCGGCGGGGATTATTTTCTTTGGGGTTATAAAATTGCCGTAATACCGAGTGACCAAAGATAACAGGAGAACCCGCTTCTCCTGGCATTCCAGTTCCTGGATATTGAATCAAATGTTGATCCAAATTACGTCCGCCATACACCACTTCGGCATTTTCCAGTCCCAGTTTTGGAATTGAAAGCAGATATTTTTTTTCTTCCTGAGGAGCAATGATCGGTAACTCATGTTCCGGGAACCAATTGGAGAGATCGGTGTAGTCAAGGTCCTGAGAAATTACTTTTGGGGTTGGATATGGTGTGGGAAGCAAATTTTCTTTTTGTGATAATAAGATCTCATTACTATTTACCGGCGCTGCATTCGTTAACCCTTCTGCTGCGTCCACTTCAAGCGACGACGCATTTTCAAGTTGCGAAGAAAGAATAGGAAACACGACACTTCCTAAAAGGATAATCCCTACTCCAACCAAAAACACCGGGGCAAGTCGGTGCAACCAAAAAACTCGTCGGTCAAATGACTTTTTATGTCGTACTCGGCTTTTAGGCTGGTAGACCGTCGGTCTCTGCTTGGTATATCGAACAACTGCCATATATTATTCCTGTACACTCACGGTAATTTTGGATGGATCCGAAGGAAACTGCCGCAAGAAGGCAGCAATGAACGTTGGAGAAAGTTTCATGGTATATGACTGAATTGATTTCTGACTATCTAAGAACGTTCTAGCTTCTTCAAGATTCTTTCCGGCAAGAATCGATACATATTGATTGCTATCGATCATTGGATTAGTTTTTCCACTAATCGTGAAATGAACCTCAGCTTTGGTATTTGAGAGCTTTTTGGATTCTGACGCACTCAAGGTCAAATGATCGGTATCAAGTGTCGCTCCCGAAGGAAGCGTTTTCTTAAGTTCCTCGGTGATGACAGTCAGCACATCATCACGCTTATACAGTAAGGCTGATGACGAAGCATTCATCGTCACAGAAACAGATTGCGCTTCATCTCCAATCGCTTTGTCAAATTTTTTCGTTCCAATAGAAAGATCACCTAACAATATTCCGTCCTGATTGCCACCGATTCGTGATTGTAGTTCAGTGGTGGCTTTTTCTTTCAGTTCCGGAAGAAGCGTACTGACAGCAAGATCTTGATCTTTGGCAGCAACTGCTTGGACACTGCGACTGGTTCCACCCGTAAATGAACTTTCACTCAAAGCCACATACGCAGATGAGTCATAGATTCCCACGGTGAGTTCTTTGTTTTTGTCGATGTTCCCCTCTTCACCAACAAAATCCGCAGTCGCTTTCGCAGTTGCTTTTCCGTTGGTTGTTTGACTAATGGAAGAACTTGCTGAAGCAACTGTGACATCCTGGGTCGTGACAAAAACCAATTTACCGGACTTTAATTGTGTCCCGGATGGGAATTTCTTTTCTTGAGTCGTTTTATTGAAAATGGTAACCGTTCCATTGGCTTTATCACCGGTTTGTTTTTTGCCTGTCGTTGGTGCATCTTTACTCCCTGATACCCCAATGGTAATGACTTCGCCTTTAACCACTGCGCCACTCCCTGAAGCAGTAGCGGCCGAATCCACTGTGATCGTTAGGGATGTTTCAATCGGATTCTTTTGCGGAATGAGGACAACGTCAACCTTTCCAATTTTAGGTAGAACTACCGCATAGGCAATTGTCGCCGCCAGTCCAAGCGCAACCAACACGATAGCCAGAATCATGAACATTTTTTTGCGTGACCCATTCATTCCGCTTCCCTGGCGACCTTCGTGTAATTCTAGTTCGGGCTCCATGTCTGGTTCGGATTCCGTTGGGACAGTTTGGATTGGCGCACTAGCAGCTGCCATGGTGACAGGAGCGAAATCGGGAGCTTGGGCGTTGGTATTCTCAACAGGTATTGCCGCATTTTCAGAGAGCTCTGGCATGGCTTTTGCTACTTCTTTTCCTCCAGACGAAGCAACGGCAACCAGCAAAAAATCAGAAGATTGAACGATCACACTCGGTGGTTGAACAAAAATTGCCGGATCCCACTGGTATCCTTCTAATTCTTGTTTCGCCGTTCCTAATGCATCACTTGATTCTGAAAGTGAGACCAACACAATTTGAGGTGGGACAGAATTTACTTTTAAGCGGCTACATCCTTCCAAAAAATCATCTGGCGTTTTGCCACTACGTCCGATACGAAGAATCGGACTGGCAGTATCTTGTTTTACAATTCCCATGATGAATGCATCAGGTTCAATACTGGCGCACACCACATTGAGTGGTTGATTGCTTTCTTCTTTCAAGAACGCAATTAAAGCTTCCATCGTCACTACAAACCCAACCGATGAAATCTCTAATTTTTCAGTTAAGGCTTTAAGTAACGGTTTGCGTTTGGGATGAATTCCTTGGCCTTGTACCCAATCATCAGGAAGAGAAAGCAAAACTTGATTAGCGTCCGTTGAAAGGCTTCCTATCGCCGTATCACAAGCATCAAACAAAGAACTTTCGTTCTCCTCATCCCAAGCAACCAGCGCCGAAGTTGAGTCTACCAGTATCGTGCCATTTTCAACATGAAACGAACATGCTCCAACCACATTTTTACTAATGAGAAGTGTGTATAACGAGTGATGCGTTTTTTTCTTAAAGAAAGGAAGATACATAGATCACAAAAACCTCCCACTTTGTTCAAAGTGAGTTTGGATCCATTATGGGGAGAGTGGCACGAGAAATCAAGCGAGCTTGATGTATATACGTCGTACTCCTGCAGAGACGGCTTCTTCTTTAAAGATTTTAACGGGCCCGATGACTCCAGTATGCTCAACGTGTGGTCCCCCACACAGTTCCTTGGAAACCCAATCATTTTTGGGATCTTTACCGATCGTATAGACAGAAACGGTATCGGGATACTTTTCAATAAAGAACGCAATCGCTCCTGAATTAACAGCTTCCTGTTTGGCCATCATTTCCTTAGTTACAGGAAGATCGGCAGTAATCCATTGATTAATTTGATCTTCGACTTTTTGTTTTTCATCAGGCGTTAGAGCTTTCGAATGGGAAAAATCAAAACGTAGTCGCTCGCCCGTAATATTGCTTCCCTTTTGTCCGACATGATCTCCTAACACTTTTCGCAAAGCTGCCTGGAGCAAATGAGTTGCGGTGTGATATTTAAGGGACACTTCTCCTTGGTCAGCAAGACCACCTTTAAACATCCCACTACTGGCAGTACGGGAAAGATCTTTATGTTTTTTGAATTCATCCGCAAACTGAACACTGTCCACTACTTGTCCGCGCTCCTGAGCAATTTCTTGAGTCAGTTCCAATGGGAATCCGTACGTTTCATACATTTGAAACGCAATATGTCCATCTAGAGTAGGCACTTTTTCAATTTCTCGTAATCCTTTACTTAAAGTCTTTCGGAATTTACTTTCTTCAGTAAGAAGTGTCTCCAAGATGAACGGTTTTTGACTGAGTACAGTAGGATACGCTTCCTCATACATGCCAATGACTACTTCAACAAGTTCAGGGATAAATTCTTTGGAGATTCCAATTTTGTCTGCATACCGGATAGCTCGCCTCACCAAGCGCCTGGCAAAATATCCTTGAGCTTTGTTCGAAGGAACTACTCCATCGGCTGCCAGCATAACTGCGGCCCGAATGTGATCAGCGATAATGCGGATTGCGAAATTAAATTCACTATTTTCCCCATACTGTCGTCCCGTCATGGTTTCCAAACGTTTGATAATCGGCTGGAATGAATCAGTCTTAAACTGATCAGGATCGTTGTTCACCGCAGCAATCATGCGTTCTAGTCCACCTCCAAAATCAATGTTCTTTTTTTCTAGTGCCACGAACCCCGTATCAGTTTTGCGATATGCCATGAACACGTTGTTTCCAATTTCCATAAACCGACCACAATCGCAGTTCAAGTGACAAGGTGCATCCTTCCACTTCGACTGTTCATGCAACTGTACATTCGCGCCAAAATCATAAAACACTTCACTGTCAGGTCCACCTGGCTCGCCGATCGGCATATTCTCAGGAACTCCGGATCGAGACCACCAGTTTTTCTTGGCTTCATAATAGAAGATCCGTCCGTCTTGCATTCCACTTTCCTCAGGGAAATCGACATCTTTTGCTTCCAAGCCCACTTTCAAAAATTCGTTTTTCCAGAGATTGACAGCTTCCGTATCGCGAGGAACTCCTATATCTTCTTGTCCGCGAAATACGGTGATAAACAGCTTTTTTGGATCAAGTCCTAGTCCTTCTTTTTCATTGGTCAAAAATTCAAACATCCACGGAATTTGCTCGGCTTTAAAATAATCACCTAACGACCAGTTCCCCAGCATCTCAAAAAATGTATCGTGTCGGTTATCTCCAACTTCTTCAATGTCCTGGGCCCGAAAACACTTCTGTGAGTCCACAATTCGTGTCCCCTCCGGATGAGTTTGCCCTAACAGATACGGAACCATCGGCTGCATTCCTGATCCAGTAAAAAGAGTGGTTGGGTCATTTTCTGGTACCAACGGACTACTAGGGACAATTGCATGTCCTCTCTGTTTGAAAAATTCTAGATATTTATTGCGTAATTCATTGGCTGTCATACAAGTCTCCTGATATTTTTTGCATAAAAAAACCTCATCAATATCCCGCATTCTGCGAGACAAGGACGAGGAACTCGTGGTACCACCTTGGTTTACCCACCTGTTGGCGGGACTTCATTACAAGTTTTACGGTTATCTTGATCCGGAACTGTTTAATCGATTCGATGTTCACAGTCAGCTCCTCAGGTGGCTTGTGAAGAAATATCTTCATCTTCCTGAATTAGCGCTTTTATTTACTTTTCTTCTAGTCTCAATTATACCCTATACCCATTCATCCTTCAAAACTACTTTTTCTTTCCCTTCAACACTTTGACTGTAGTCGTAATGGCATCCATAAATCCTCTAGTATTGGAAAACATGGCTCGAAGTGACAAAAATGGAGTTAAAGAGCGCAAAGCGGTGTCTTCAACCGTATTGATAGCCCGCTGTAATCGATCCAAGGTTTTTTTCAAGGTCACGAGAACCAAGATAAGCATCCCCAGGAAAACTCCAGTTAAGATAACCAGAATAACAACCAAAACAATTAATAGGGTGGAGATCGGATCAGCCATGAGTACATCCTACCACTTCTCTTATTGAGGATCTACCGTAATCGTTCGTTCTTGGAAGTTTTCCTTACCATTTCTACCTTTCGCTCGAATGGAGATGACATGCGGACCTTGGGCAAGATCGAGCTCTTTGGCAAACTCTCCATCTTGCGTCACTCCCACTGCTTCACCATCGATTTCAACTACTGCATCGGTTAAAGTAATCCCTTTCACTACAAATGGAGAAACCACATGTGCATCATTTTGCGGAGAGTTAACGCTCAAGGAAGGAGCTTGCCTGATGTTTCTCACAATAACTATTCCGTAGAGAGAAAATCCCAGAACCAATCCCAAAAGAACAGTCCAAACCGTCCAATGTTGGATTCGTTTTTTTCCGATCACAAAAAAGTTCTTCGATACTCTTGATGATTGGCTTTCCTCATCTCCATGCTGATCTCGCCTATACACCGCTAAGGCACTACTCACCTCAATTCCCACCGTTTTAGCATAGAGAGTAATAAATCCACGTATCGCTACTTCAGAAGGAAAATTTGTAAAATCATCTGCTTCAATTGCCTGCACATATTCAGGTTGAATTTTGGTGCGATCAGCTAATTGTTCAAGGGAAATTTTGGCTTTCTCCCGCCCGTGTTTGAGGATCATGCCAACTGACTTCATACAGCTGCTTCTCTCTGCGCCAAGAACTCTTGTGCTCGAGCCACAAAAATCTCTCTTCCTTTGCCTGGAGTATCTTGTGCACTCACTATCCCTTCCTCGGCCAGCATGTCCATGATGCGAGCGGCACGTCCATATCCTAACGCTAATCGGCGCTGTAACACCGAGACACTGGCTTTGTTGTACTGCATGATGACCGCAATCGCATCAAACATCAGCTGCTCATCTTTATCGGCAGAAGCAGATTCTTTAGCAGTTCCACTGGTGGTAATAGTGGTTTGATACTTTTGCGCAATTTCTTCCACAAAAGCAGGCGTTCTTCCTTGGGCTTTAATAAAGTCGATGAGTTTTCTGATTTCATGATCAGAGACAAAGGTTCCTTGCACACGTGTGGGCTTCGCTTGTTCTGGAGGAATATATAACATGTCTCCTCGACCCAGCAACTTTTCCGCTCCTGGAGTATCCAGGATGACACGCGAATCTATCATGGATGAAACGTTAAAAGCGATACGAGTTGGGATATTCGCTTTAATTAAACCGGTGATGACGTTTACCGATGGTCTCTGGGTCGCCAAAATCAAGTGGATTCCGACGGCTCGAGCCATCTGCGCTAATCGGGTGATCGCTTCTTCGACCGGTGCTGGAGCGAGCAACATGATATCTGCCAATTCATCGATCACGATGACGATATAGTTCATGGCCGTAAAGCCAGACATTTCATTAAAGGCTTCAATATTACGTACCCCGACTTCGGCAAATAATTTATAACGCCGAGTCATTTCATCCACCGCCCAAGTTAAGGTTCCCAACACCTTGTTGGCTTCGGTAATAACTGGAGTGATTAAGTGTGGAATATCATTGTATTGGGAAAGTTCAACCCGCTTGGGGTCGATCATGATGAATTTCACTTCATCAGGGCTGGCTCGGAATAAAATACTGGCAATAAAGGCATTGATCGCAACTGATTTACCTGAACCCGTAGCACCGGCAATCAGCGCATGTGGCATTCTGGCAATATCAATCACCACTGGCTTTCCCGACACATTCAAACCTAAAGCGACAGCTAACTTGGAATTCACTTTTTTCATTTCTTCAGAGATTAACATCGTGCGCAGAGTAACGAATTCACTACTGATGTTGGGAATTTCGATACCCACCCAAGATGTGCCTGGGATCGGAGCTTCAATACGGATTTGACCAGTTGGAGCGGCCAAGGCTAAGGCCAAATCATTGGCAAGTGAGGTCACTTTAGAAAGTTTGGTACCGGTGCCAATTTGCAGACAATACTGCGTAACGGCTGGACCACCTTTAAAATCAACTACTCGAGCGGAAATACCAAAGGCGTCCAAAGTTTTTTCGATAATGTTGGCATTCGTATTCACGTCACCTCGATCAGCTTTACCACCAGTCTTGGGATCAAGTAATGAAACCGGAGGCAGCGTCCATACGGCCAATGGCTCTTGAACTGCTGCTGGTTTTTGCGCACTTTGGATTTGTTTGGCTTCACTAGCCGCGGTCGGTAGAACTTCGATTTTCTTTTCTGGATCTAACCCTCCAGTTTTCTTTGGGACAGGTTCCGCTGCTGCCTTGGCGCTAGTGTGCTCGAGCACATCAATTTTTTGATCACTCCACGTGGGACGAATTCCCAATGGCAATCCTAATCCTTTTCCATCCTTCTCCACTTTATTTTCCTCATCTTTTTGATCTTTTTCATTTGCTTTCGCAAGTGGGTTTTGGACGGCTGGAACCAACTCAAAGATACTGGCCAAGAAATGTAAGAGTTCCCCAAGGCTTGTATCGGTCATCAAAAGAATCCCCGTAAATACCACTCCCACTGACACAATGCCTGCTCCAGGAGCCGTGATCACTTTTGCAAGAGATTCAAACAACAGCAATCCAAACGATCCAGTGGAAAAGAGACTTAAGCTTCCTAGGAACAAAATCACTCCCCCTAAAAAGACATGCGCTTTGCCAAATGCCCATTTTACTCGAGTAAGCATGAGGCCGGCACAAAACAAAAGAAACGGGATCAGGAGCGCAGTCGATCCAAACCAACGTCGAAGCAACATGTTTAAGACCGAATACACGTATCCTTGTCCGCGAAAAGACAGCATCACAAGACCTGAGAGGATAAAGAAGACCACTCCGGCAATGGTATAGACCAAATCTTCACGGAGTTTGAATTTAATGGGCGAATGTTTACGTCGTCTGGACACAAGAATCTCCTTTATATACTTCTGGTTCTAGTCTATACCAGAGTTGAAAGGAAATCATTATACGGGAGAAACGAACAGTTTACCAACTAGAGCTCTTCAACCTTCATTTGTGTCTGGAAGTCAGCACTATTTTGCAGCAATTTCAAATATTTCTCAGTGGTGGTAATACGCTTGTGACCCACTAACTGACTTACATAGACTAATGGAGTTCCAGCCGCAAGCTGTTGCACAATGAATGTATGACGAAGGTCATTGACCTTGGCGTCTTTAATTCCAGCAAGTCTAAAATAACGATCAATAGCAGTACGGATATTGCGAACCAAGAATGGTCGGCACGTTTTGGTCACAAATAAAGCTTTTTGGCGAGTCTTTGGTCTAATTTCCAGATATTCCTTGATTGCGGCGACGGCTGCATTATTCAAGGGAACCATTCGTTCGGTATGTGACTCTTGTGGTCTAATTTTGACTGAGTTGTTCTCAAAATCCACATCTTCGATCTCTAAGTTGGCCAATTCACTAATGCGCATTCCAGTTTGTAACAGCACTTCGACAATAGTAGAGATGCGTTTGTCAGCTCGGCAAGCATCACGCAAAGCTCGATATTCAAGTTTGGTGAGCACTCGAGGGTCAGACAAATCGTATTTAGGGTGAGAAACCGTATTGGCTGGATTATCAGTGATTACCCCAATGCCACGTAAGAAACGGAAAAATGATTTGATGGAGTTAATTTTGCGGTAAATTGATTTATCGGTGTAATGTAAGACTCCCAAAGAATCCTTATACAACTCAATATCTGTACTCTCGACAGCAGCAATCGTGGTTTTCCCACGATCATCGCGCAAAAACTCGATAAATTGCTCAATATCTTTGCCATAGGCAATCACTGTAGCTCCAGCACGGCCCTTGGCTTTGAGATCTTGAAGGAATTGTTGATGATATTGCGAAAGCTCGCTTGTGGCGTCCATTGGTAAACTCACTGTTTAATATCTATACTCTATCTACGGAAACGATCTGTTTCTTAAAGATGACTTATAATATCAAGAAAAAGGCCTATAGTCAACGGCTATAGTTGAGCTCATGCGACCGATTCGACGACAATTCACTCCAAACAGTTTTCCCAAAGCTACTTGGCTTTCCCATCCACTGGTAGTAGGAGCCTGGATTTTAATGTGCATTTTTGTTGGAATATCACTTATTCGTTCTGGGCTGCAGGCACGCCGCGCCTTCGAGGCCAGACGACAAGCAGAGGCTAGTGTCCATGAAAAAGAAGTGAAAGGTTTGGAATTGATGGAGCAACTCAAAGAGGCCAATACCCCCTTTGCGACTGAAAAAATTATTCGCGATGAATTGAATCTTCAGTTACCAGGAGAAGTTATTTTACAACTCCCTTCTCCTAGCCCATAATTGTGTTTTTACTCATTATGGTGTCAGGGGTGGGCTTCGATCCCACGACCGCCACGTTATGAATGTGGTGCTCTACCAGCTGAGCTACCCTGACTCGAGAAGACTAGTATACCATCTGATAGAAACCAAAAACCACCCTGGATAGGGTGGTTTTGATGCGTGTTGCGGAGCAAGGAGTCGAACCTTGTCTGCGAGATTATGAGCCTCACGTGCAGCCGTACACTACCCCGCGCGAGGGACTTATTTTATCACTTCTAGAGGAAAGACACAATCTCAAAGAGCATAGCCTTTCAGACGATCTATTTCTCCTGAAAAATCGGCCGTATCAATTGTGCGTAAATCGGCATCAACCTTTTCTTGCACAAGTTTCGCATTTTCCCGAAGTAACTGAACCCATGGCTCATCTTCCGTATGGTGATAGCGAAACATGAGATCTTGAAGTCGAGCTTCAAACCCAACAATTCCTCCAGGAGTGACGCAGTTATCTGCATATTCTATGATCCGGACATCCCATGAAATGGGACGTTTTGGGTCTCGATTCAGCAAATGCATATCATCAAGCCATGGACTGAGGGTCTCGGCTTTCCCTAACTCTTTGAAAATAGCTTGAGTTGCTAGATGAACATCATTTCCATACTTAGCTATAAATTCGGCTTGGACGCTTTCCCAATAGTCGCTCTGAGGCTCTGATTCCCCTAAAAATGGGCGTTTAAACTTGATTATGTTGCCCATATCGTGAAGTAACAGAATTTGAGTGATTTTGTCCTTGTCTACTGGCTCTCCAGTCCAGTGGTCGCAGATAAATCGACCCACAGCTGTTACCTCAAGTTGATGCCTGACCAAATTAGGAGGAATTTTATATTTTTTGTAGATATCTGTAATGAGTTGGGGCATAAACGAATGATAGCAGATGTGAAACGGGCACCTGTTTTAAGAGGTGCCCGAGTAGATCCTACTTCTCTAACCTAATCATAAATGATCAAGTATTGAGACCCCAGGATAGGGGTTTAACTTGCGAGAGTTGTATATGAGTACCATTCCGACATTTTGGCTGCCTGTCGCCAATTTTGTAAAGCGATCAGAGCGGCCTTCATGTGCCGATTCAGGTAATGTGTGGCAGGTGACCCTTCTGCCAGATTTATCGCCACAGCAATGTCGTAGGCTGTCGAGCCTTCGGTGATGAACACAGTTTGGTCAGTTTTATTGATCAACCATGTCGCACATAACCCACATTCAGAACCAGCGTCCTTTAATCCAGAGGCTACTGCCTGGGCCTTTGTTACGAATACCAGCGGGGTTTTATCGGCTGTGAGGCCGACCCACTGATTGTGAACCGCAACGAAATGTCCAGGAGTCAGTAAACACACTGCTGGTGGACAGGTTGGACAAGGTGATGTTGTATCCGAATTCTCCATCTCAGGATGAGGTGTGCAGGAGTTCGGCTCCTGACCTGCTAGCCAACTATTCACTGTGCTGGTTCCGATGTATACCGCCGAAGTCTCAGGATTCAGTTTGCGTGCTTCATCGAGCGTGATTCCCTCGGGGAACCGACGGTACTCGAAAGTATCACTAGGAACTGAGTTGTCGTTTGTCAACGTCAACTCTTTCCCATAAAAATCCTGCCACGAGCCGACCATAACATGGTCGCCGTACACCCAACGAGCTGCATATACTGCTTCACCACCGTCTGGCGCGACACACGGAAATGTCTTTTCATACGACGTTTCCTTTTTATCGCACGATCCAGCGGCAGGAATCGGTACAATTAGAGTGAGGGTTTTAACCTGATCCCCTATCCTGAAAGTTACGTAGATCGTAACAGGCGGTATTCCCAGTGCACCCTGGAGTGGCCCTTGTACTGTGAACGGTACTCCCTCAGGTCCGTAGATCTGAATTGAATACGTATTGTTCACACAATTGGGAATGGCAACGGCGGTAAAGTCATCCGTTGGTGGTGGAGGCGGTGGGACATGGTCTTTCCATATATCCCAACCATACCCCTTGTACCCACACGCATTCGTTGCGTGTACTGTGTAATGGATCTCGTCATGGCCGAACTGATCAGCCTGACCCCAGTCTGTCGGCAAATCCACTGTCCAGGATTCACCGTTCTGCATGGTACGAGTCTCATCCATAAAAGGGGGAGGGCTATCTGGATCAACCACTTCACCGATTACTTGAATATTGGCTGACCCACCAGCTTCCAAAACAATAGTGTCAGCGCTCCCGGTAAATTCGTGATCCATAGTCGGAATCGAAACCTGGGGTAACGTACATTCTTGTGTTGTTACCTGTTCTTCCGCTGCCATCGCTGGCAGCGCCGTGACAATCATCAAAGTGATGAGTGCCAAAAATCCGATAATCCATGTGCGCATTCAATTCCTCCGCATTCGTTCAATTCTGGCGTGCAACCAAATCTATAGGAAATGGGTCAAGGCCTCGAGACCTATTTCCTGTAGAGCACAAACAAGGGACTAGGCGATTCCGAAAAATGGTCTAATTCCCTCTTTGTGCCCTACAATTCGTAGGATACTCGAGTATATTTATTCTCTCGCATGTAAAAGAGCTACTGAAAGCACCAATATTCAAAAAACCAGCCCGTGATGGGTGGCTTCAAATAACGATGACTTTCCACTGGAAATTTCCAGCCCCAGAAGTATACCAAAAAAAGGCCTAAATAGCAATACTATAGGCCACATAAGGCGTTCGGTTCCTCCTCTGGTGGAGTACAAAAATGCCCCCCAGTTTCCTGGAGGGCATTAAAATTGACTTTTTTATGAACATTACTCAAGTTACATCATTCCACCCATGTCACCCATACCACCACCGGCTGGCATAGCTGGCTTTGGCTCTTTGACATCAGTTATGAGAACCTTGGTCGTTAGAATCATGGTTGCCACACTCGAGGCATTACGCAAAGCGTGTTTTGCCACTTTAGCTGGATCAATCACTCCTTCTTTGATCATATTGCCAAACTTCAAGGTTAGAGCGTTAAATCCCCATTCCTTGTCATTTTTCTCGATAATCTGGTAGGCGACAGCTCCTCCGTCTGCCCCACTGTTTTCAGCCAAGATCTTGATCGGCATTAAAAGTGCGTCCTTAACGATCTTAATACCTGCCAATTCGTCAGCATCATCAGCCTTCATTACCTCAAGAACTTTACTGGCGTGCAAGTATGTAACTCCACCACCAGGGATAACGCCCTCTTCAATAGCTGCTTTCGTGGCTTCCTTGGCATCAATGACTCTCTCCTTGAGCTCTTTCATCTCTGTCTCGGTAGCAGCTCCAACTTTGATCACAGCTACGCCACCAGTGAGTTTTGCCAATCTCTCTTCGAGTTTCTCGACATCAAATTCAGAAGTGGTGTTTTCGATTTCCTTGCGGATTTGAGCCACTCTGCCATTAATATCTTGCTTCTTCCCTTTGCCACCCACAATGGTTGTGATGTCTTTGGTCGAAGAAACACTATCAGCTCGTCCACAGTCCTCTGGGGTAACAGAATCGAGCTTGCGTCCCGTATCAGTAGAGATAAATTGACCACCAGTCAAAACTGCAATGTCTTGAAGCATGGCTTTGCGACGATCGCCAAATCCTGGAGCTTTAACTGCCAAGATATTGAAGACACCGCGCATTTTGTTTAAGACCAAGGTCGCCAAAGCTTCTCCATCGACATCATCAGCGATGATGACCAAAGTCTTTGACAACTTCATGAGTTTTTCAAGGAAAGGAAGCAGGTCTTGAATTGAGCTGATTTTCTGGTCAGTAATCAAGATATATGGCTCTTCCATGACGGCTTCCATACTGTCTGTGTTTGTCACAAAGTATTGGGAGGCATATCCGCGATCAAAGGCCATTCCTTCTGTGTGTTCGATTTCAATCTCGACACTTTTTCCTTCCTCCACAGTAACGACTCCATCTTTCCCGACCAACTTAATTGCTTGGGCAATTTTTTCACCAATCAGAGTATTTTGGGCTGAAATGGTAGCAACTTTCACCCAGTCATCTTGTTTGACTGGCTTTGCCATCTTGGTGATTTCATCAATGACAGCAGTGACCGCACGGTCAATACCTTTTTTAAGCATCATTGGATTTGCGCCGGCAGCAATGTTCTTCATTCCCATGGCGGTAATCTGATGAGCAAGAAGAGTTGCGGTTGTGGTTCCATCACCAGCTGCGTCGTTGGTCTTGCTGGCAGCTTCCTTGACCAATTGCGCACCCATGTTTTCAAATGGATCAGAGAGCGAAATTTCTTTCGCCACTGAAACACCATCATGAACAACAGTTGGAGCTCCCCAAGATTTATCGATCGCAACGTTTCCTCCGCGAGGTCCAAGTGTGGTTACCACTGCCTGGGATAATTTGACAATACCGGCAAGCATTTTTGCTTGGGCATCGTCATTAAAAATAATTTGTTTAGCTGCCATAAATAATTCTCCTTATTCTTATTTTTCAATAACTGCTAATACATCTTCAAATTTGAAGAATTGATATTCAATGTCACCAATTTTAAATTCATTTCCACCCCACTTTTTGTAAATGACCATCTGGCCTTTTTTCACTGGAGCCACTACTTTTTCACCTTTTTCATCAGTAGTATCGTCGCCAACTGCAATAATAGTTCCGTGTTGCGCTTTTTCATCATGTGAGTCGGGCAAGAAAATTCCTGAATCAGTTTTTTTAGCAGCCTTCGCTGGCTCGACCAATACATATCCCGGCATGGGTTTAATTTGAGACAAAGAAACAGTTGCTGCCATAAAATGAACCTCCTTAAAGTTACAAATAGATGGTTATTGTATACGAAAATGACACGAAAAGAAGCCTGTGTTTATCACTCACTATAATTAACTGCTATTTTTACCAAGAAATTTTTTACTGTCAAGAGTCGTGTGGATCCTTTTCGATTTTTGATTCAGAAACGCACAACAGGAAAAAACACTAAACAATACAGGCTTTCTGCGTGTATGTTTACGTGAACGCTTATTGGTTCGACAAATGATGAACGACAGTTTCTTGATAGGAAGGTTGGCTATGTAAGACAGGCGGTTCAGCAGCAATCAACGGTTTCGCAACACTTTCCCCTTCTTTCTTCACTCGTACCTGAGAGAGCAACACGCCTTCACAATTTAAGCCTTTGTCATGAAAGTAAGAATTAATTTCTTCTTTCAGCGCATTCTCAATACTGGTGCGATTCGCTTTAATTTCTGGGGTCGTCAAACTTGCAAATACCGCCGCCATGCGACTTCTGGCTGTTGGTCTCACTACTTTACTGACTAAATTCTCTCCGATGTTTTCCCACAGTTCAGGAGCATTTTTCTTATCGATACGAAACAGTACTGAGGCTTCGATCTCCAGTTCAAACCCATCTTTACTGGTAGTCATAATTGGTTCATCAATCAATGACTCCTTGTTGTTGGTCTCAACAGTTACCCCTCGACGAATCGTATATTCAAGAATTTGAGCATTAAATAATTTGGCTACCTGCCAAAACGGAATCTTTAAATGAAGTCCAGGCCCCCAAACATGCGGAAGTACCCCTCGACCACGATCAAAGACACAGGCAATGTGACCGGGAGGAACGGATATAAAAAATCCTCCTACCACCTCGTCAACCAAAAATGAAACGACTAAGCGATCAAACTCCATAGGGATATATTGTACCTCATTTTTGGAAACAATAGTCAATGTACCGGAGTTACCGGAGGAATAGGTGGTTCGGGAATTACGACTGGAGCTGGAAACATTTGCACAAATTTACGCCGGATTGCTTTCAAAATCATGAACACTGCTGTAAACAATAGCGCGGTGATAATAAAGAGTTTTTTCCCAGCAGGAAGGAATAAAAAGATAATAAAGGAAACAACTGGCAAGAAAAACTGTAACGAACGAACTCGGGAACGCGTCTCCCAAGCATAACTGCTTTTGGCGTTGGTAATCGGATTATATTCTACTACTGGTCGTTCCATTGAGAGAATATTTCGAAATGGAGACGTATACTCAGCAATCACTTCCACCAATAAAATACAGAATGATTGAATGATATTTAAGAGAATACTTGGCTTTGATAAATCAATTTTCCCTAAAAACAGTAAATTGTATGGAGTTTGTGGGTGGGGAACGAATGTGTACAGCAAATGTAAGTCTGCACCCTTTAATCCGGTAGAAAAAATCCGAATCAACATAAAAATGATCGCCAAATCAATTGCGAATTCAAAAAACTCTGAGATCAAAACTCTAGGCTTGGTCCGCATTAAAACTTTCAAGCTCTTGTTAAGCATCACTGGATCTGTCCTGTATGTCTCATGCAAGGCCTTGGCTTGTTTACTAATCTCTTCGCGTTCATGTTCACTGCGATCGGAAGCAATCGAGATCGGAAGCATCATAAAACGTAAAACCAAGGTCATGAGAATAACAGCGATCCCCATATCGGCAGTATTTCCGGGAATTTGGCCCAAGAGCCAGTAGAAAAATACCAAAATGTTTAAAAAAGGTTGATAGATGATGTGCGTGAATAATTGTTCCATAGCGACTATCTTTCAGAGTAACGCGGAGCGTTGATTATAGCAAGTTTAGAGATGGACAGTAGATCCTTCGACTATAATCAGTCCGTCGACCACTAAACTTTCAATAATATTCCCAAACCGCTTTCGATCCGAAAGCTTATGAGTAACCAAAATATGATCCTGTACTTTTTGCATCGATGTACTCCCCTCCCGCAGGAAATCAATAATTCGACCGCGAAAATAGCGATCCGTTTCTTCAAATTTTTTCCCAATATCTTTTTTTGAGATCTTTTTTACTTTCGGTTGGGTCGCCAACCATTGTGCATAGGTTTCAAATCCTAAACGCTGGGCTTCTTTATTTGCCTGACAAATTCGTGAGACTGGACAAAGAGAACACGCTGGTGCTTTGGCAGTACAAATATTTGATCCAAAATCCATTAAGGCTTGATGCCATTCATCAGCTTTCTCTTGGGGAAACGCAAATGGTTCAAGTCCCGTTCTTTCTTGTATTCGCCGCACGTTGACATCAAGCACAGGTTCTTGCATTCCAAAGGCAAAGACACGAATGGCCGATACCATATACGGACCAAAGCCTGGAAGATTTTGTAATTCTTTATTGTCTTTGGGAAATAGTCCTTGATAGTCATGAACAATTATCTTTGCAGTTTCGAGTAGATGTTTGGCTCGTCGGTTATATCCTAGTCCTTGCCACTCGATGATCACTTCGGAAAGTTTGGCATCTGCCAGGGATTCAATCGTCGGCCATTTAGAAATAAAGTGGGTAAATTTAGGTAACACTCGTGAAACTTGGGTTTGTTGCAGCATAAGTTCCGAGACCAAAATATGATACGGATTTCTCGGAACTTTTCTCCAAGGTAAATCTCGTCGGTTTTTTGCGTACCAAGCCAGTATGAATTCTTGAAATATATGGACTGGAAAATATGCAGACATGAAACGGATTATGCCACAATTATATTGATTGACACTGATGATATAGTCATAGTCGTATGGAAAGAACAAAAGATGAAATTAAAGCCTTCCTTGAGCGACATGCTCGCGAGAGAACGACTCTTATAGCTGTCGCTCTTATTTATGAGTGCCAGCAAAAACCTGAGTATCTCCAATTTTTTTCAACGGAGTTTGCAAGCTATGTCTTGGCCCTTCTCCCAATATGTTTAGAAGAAAATCTGCCTTTTACAGACAATCCAGACATTGTGAATCATTTCTATGATCAAGAGCAAATTTGGTTAACGGCCGGAAGCCCCATGTTTCGTTCTTAAATCAAGCTATTAGAGTAGCTGTCTTCAATATTTCATTCAATTTTTTAAGCCGATCAACAGCGGTGGTTTCTAAAAATGTTTTCCATTCTTCAGGAGTATTCCATTGTGATAATTCTTGCCAGACAGCTCTACCAGCTGCATAGCCTTTACACCCTTGCCTAACCGCGATCGTGAGATACGTACAAAAAGTTTCAAAATCTACTCCTCGAGACAGAAGAATCCAGTTTTTATGGAACGTGGACACTTCTGCACAAGCCTCTTGGCTCCCCGGATACTGAATTTTTAAAATATCGCAAAAGGGTGCCATACTTTTACACACTTCAACATAAATTTTGCTCCAGGCTGCATCCAGCTCAGCTTCCCATTCTTTTTTGTCAGGAACGGCATACAAGACTGGTTCGACCAGAAAAACCACTTCTTTGTCTTTACACTCGACAAATAGCTTACGTACCAATTCTAATTTACTATTCGCGGTCGCACTTTGAGGGTTAAAGTACACTAATAACTTTGCTCCGGCACCATGCTCTTTCACTTGATCAATTCCCCAATCTTTCTTTAAAATGGTCATGGCATCATGATCTCCAGAGTACCCAGATTCTTCGACCGACAGAAACAATCCACACTTAGGCGCTTTATCTTCTAATGTCTGAATCCCAAATTCGGGATCAGTGAGGACAGCAGAAACGTGGGGGGAGAAAATTTTGATAAACAGTCGTTTCAAAGCTATGAACTTTTCTTGATCAGCAGGAATTTTTAGATCTAAGTGAAGAGTTTGGGCAAGTGATGATCGGTGATCAAAGGGAGCGATGGCAAAATATCCTTCAGAGTTTTGAAAATCTACGAGTTGCATATATTTAGGCTGCCAATTTACTACGAACGAGATCTGAAACCATTTTACCGTCAGCTTTCCCTTTCGTTTGCATCATCACTTCTTTCATCAACATTCCCATATTTTCTGTCCCGACTTTAGCGATAGCTGTATTTACAATCGCAGCTACCTCATCGGCTGACATCTGCGCTGGTAAAAAAGCGGTGATCACTGCAAGTTTGGTTTCTTCCTCTGTCACCAAACCATCACGTCCTGATTTTTTGAATAATTCAATGGCCTCGCGTCGTTTTTTCACTTCTTTGGTTAAAACATCGAGAATTTCTTCATCCGTTAAGTCTCGTCTCTTCTCAATCTGTACATATTTAATAGTGGAGAGAATAAAACGAAGCGTTTCAAGCTTTACACTGTCCTTAGCGCGCATGGCATCTTTAATCTGGTTTAGGATGGTATCCATCAACATATCTTCCTATATTATCACACTCTCCACATGTATCTCTTACGCAGCTCAAGCATTCTGTGACTGACATCACCGCAAAAATGCGCTACCATTGATGTGAATGTAATGTAGTACTCATTATTGAAAGGAAAACATATGTCAATTACCCGACGATTGTTGGCTCTAGGAATTGCAAGTGTCGTGCTAGCCGGATGTAGTAGTGCCACTCAACCAGCAGTGGAACAACCAACAACCGACACTACAACCCCAACCACAGATACCATGACTCCACAAGTTGCAGCACCTGTAACCGTCCAATTAGCCGCACAAAACAAATCTGGTCAAACTGGAACGGCTACGTTTGAGGATTTAGGTGGTGGCAAAACCAAAGTGACTTTGGCCCTAACTGGCGGAACTTTTACTGCAGCCCAACCAGCCCATATCCACACCGGAACATGTGCTAAACCAGGCGCGGTGAAATATCCACTCACTGATGTCGTTGGTGGTATGTCTGAAACTACAGTAGATGCACCAATGAGTAGTCTCTGGAATGGAGATCTCTTGGTTAATGTACATAAATCAGCAGCTCAATCCACGGTCTATACTGCTTGTGGAGAAATGAAAGCTCCTGCAGCTGACACCATGATCCAAGGATCAGCAGCTCCTGCACCAGCAGATCAAAACTTACAGTACTAAAAAGTACTGCAAGCGATATGAAAATAAAAGGCCTTCTCTGTAACAGAGAGGGCCTTTTTAATGATAATCTATAGGATGCAGAGTTTGAAAAACTCTCGTGTTTACCCTAAGGAACTCTTTATGCTTGATCAATCTGCCGGCGAAATGTTTGAAAAAATGATGCAGACTTTAGCAAATACAGATACGAACACTGATACAGCGCTCTCTCTAGAAGCTGCAAAATTTGCGGGAGAAGATTTCCTCCCTAAAGCTGAAAAGAAATCTGAGGAGCTCAAACATGCCAGACATGAGGAGATTAATATTCTAAAGAATGCGCTTGAATATGCTGTACTCATTCAAAATGCGGATGCTCTACCAGAAGAAACCCAAAACCGTATTCAAGAAGTTGTGACTCACTGCTCGCAAAAGTTTAAAGAATACGACGACAATGAAAAAGAACTCGTGGGTTTGCGCGAAGTCGAAAGAAAATATCATGAACCACATATCCGATCGGAAATTGACGTTCTTAAAGTAAAAAACAGCACCTTGATATCTTCTATTCGTACAGATCTGGAAGGACTTTCACCAACTGCTTCTCCAACTCCCCCTGAAAACGAAACTCCTTAGCACTCATTCAAATTGAGTGCTTGACACTGTTTAGCAGTCATGATATTTTATTGCTAATTCCAAATTTGCGACCTGCATACCCAAGTGGATCGATAATTTTGGGATTCGTATTTATTTATTACCTATACATCGGTGGAGGCAATATGTCCTATTTAGTTCCTCGTTCGTTCTTTACTCTCCCTTCTCTTATGGATGAAGATTGGGATTCTGGCATGATGAGTAACACCCCCAGTGGTCTATCGATCTCAGATGACGATACCTCAGTCTACGTTGAAGCTGCCCTTCCTGGCGTAGATCCCACAGAGATCGACATTACCTTTGAAAAAGGTGTTGTTCGCATTGTCGGTGAAAGCAAAAAAGAAGAAAAAGAAGGGCGCAAGTACTTTAGACGTCTGCAATCTTCATTCTCCTACCAATTTAGTGTCCCCAGTGACGTAGACCTGGCAAAAGACCCGCAAACCAAGATTGAACACGGTGTGTTACATCTTACCTTTGCAAAATCTGAAAAAGCCCAACCGAGAAAAATTAAAGTAGCTTAATATCCTTATAACCGCTGACCTTGGAAAAGGCCGCTCTGGTAGTACCAGGGCGGCCTTTGTATGTGTAATAAGTATTACCAAGTAACGGAAATGGTAACTCCTTGCGCCGCTGCAGGAGCACGAACGGTCACATGATTATCCGTAACACTTTTTACAATTGTATAGTTTGTCACATAACTACCTGAACAGGTAGCGATTGATGTTCCCATGTTTACGAAAGGATCAACTGGAAGCGTTCGAATATATGTCGGGACGATTGCAGAACAGATATCAGCCCCAGTATTCCCTATTGATTGTTCAGTTGTAGTAATTGAAGCTGGGAGCATTCCTTTATTATCATCAGCATACTGATGAACTGCGCTCAGAATTGTGACCACGTCGCTCGCCCTTTTCAAGTTATCAGCGTGAGAAAACTGGCGAAATGGATTCATAGCCAACAAGAAGATAGCTAGCAGTATGGCAAGCACTCCGATCATGACCAGAAGATCGATAAAGGTAAAACGGTGAATTTTCATTTCTCTGATATTACACCCTCGAGGAGAAGAAGAGAATACTGATTAAAAAAAGCTACATAGATCCGAATGCTAGAACAAAGGTTTTTAGCCTTTGGTAGCAATCCCATATATTCATATTGGCAAGATTTGGGTAAAATGGCCAGAATATATGAAAATTACACCCACAAAAATTCCAGACGTCAAAATCATTGAACCAGATACTTTCCCTGATGAACGAGGATTGTTCTTTGAAAGCTATAATCAAGAAAAATTTGTGGCAGCCGGAATCACAGAGAACTTTAATCAGGACAATATCAGCATTTCAAAAAAAAGAGTTCTCCGCGGACTTCACTTTCAAAAACCTCCCTATGCACAAGCAAAACTCGTTAGCGTAGTGGTTGGAGAAGTTTTTGACGTTGCAGTGGACCTTCGAACTGACTCCTCGACATATAAACAATGGGTGGGAGTTACACTATCTGGTGACAATCATTTGATGTTGTTTGTCCCCAAAGGCTTTGCGCACGGATTTTATGTCCTTTCAGAAGAAGCCAGATTCGTCTATAAATGCGCAGGCTTCTATAACAAGGAGTCTAGCTCAGGGATCATGTGGAATGACCCAACGATCGGCGTCCAGTGGCCAATCCCTGCAGGAGAGTCTCCAATCCTTTCTACCCAAGATGCTAGTCTCCCTAGAGTATAATAGAGGACATGTCTCGTCCGGCAACCGTCCAACCTGCCATTCTTTTGGCATTGGAAAAGCACCACATTCTCTCGCCTAACGATTTACAAAAATCTTTGAGTGTAAATAAAACCACGATTTATCGAGCCTTGGAAAAATTGGTAGAATCAGGAAAAATCTGCAAACAAGTTTTTCGTGATGACCAACTCATGTATGAACTGCGAGATAGTCATCATGATCATTTGGTTTGTGAAACTTGCGGTAAAGTGGAGGCTATCTCTTGTGTCACTAATACTCCTCACAAGATCAAGGATTTTGCCGTCAATCATCATCACACAACTCTCTTTGGCACCTGTAGCAACTGTAGACACTAGCGTGAGCTAGTGCTAATAAGTAGGTGATTTTAAACAGTGAAATGATCTCCCAAGAAGAGGCATGAGGATCACTAGATCAATCGGACTTGTACACGCTGTTCCAACCGTAACTATCGTTGCTGCAATTGTCTGACTGCGTAACAAAGAGATTTAATGCCCTGCGTTTTCTGAACAAATCATATTTATTAAAACTAATCCAGGAACTGGCATTCCATCGTTTTCGTATTCAACTTTTACTTTAGTTCCTTTCGCAGGAACTTCCGGACGATAGCCATCTAAGCCAATGACTGTCGCAGCAATGTTATTTGGTTCATCACTATGTGCAATGACCACAGAACTCTCATTCATAGAAAAAAAATAACCATTCATTAATTCACTCATACATTTCCTTCCCAAAAATAAAAAAAGCCCCTATTGTGATAGGCGCTCGTGTACTAACGCGGGCGTCGGCTTTGGAATAAATTACTAGCTATAGTATACACCTGTACTGCCCCACCTTTTGTAAGAGGTGGGGATTGTTTTGTCTTAATAAATTATGCTGCTTCACCGACAAATTTTACTTTATCGTGAGGAACAATTCGAAGCAAAGCTTCTTCTGCTTCTTTTGCCAATACTGGATCGATCCCTCTTTTATCAATAACAATGAGCGTCTTATCTTCTGCTTGCTTGTACTTATTGTGTCCTCCAATAATGACACGAGCTATGCGTGGACTCCACTTTATGACTGTTTCTAAAAGATCCTTTTGCTCTTCATCACTTAAACTCTCTTGCTTGGCATACTTGGCTATCTGCTCAACAGGAACTGAAGAGTTGAAGGGTAATCCACCAGCCGCACGAGCTTCCAATTTTTTATCTGGATCGATAACTTCTGATTGTGACTTGAACGACACGAAGATGGTGGTAGATTCATGATCAGATTCTGTCCCAGAAATTAAGGCGTTTTTTTCTTCAGGTTTTAAACCATGCTTAGCCGCCAATTCATTCTCTAATCCAGTTAATCCACTTGCGGCTTCTACCCCACCAATCAAGCCACATTTGTTATGAATTTCTTTCCCATGAGCATGATCATCTAAACGTTCATCGATGCATTCCTTATACTCTTTTTCATCGCCAGTTGCATTCTCTCTCCATGTAAAGAAACCATGCAGTCGACGCAAAGAATCTTGCTGGAATGGAACTGTTGCAATAGAAATAATGCCGTCTTTCGCATTGGCAACCATTCCTTTCCAGTATGGACTTTCCTTCTCTAATACATCCAAAACAGCTCCTCCACCAGCAACATAGACATTTCCAGTTCTTTTGAGCCAGGCATCTGGGGTTTTCGTAATGTCTGCCCAAAGCTGGTCACGTTTTGAAAGTATTTCTTGCATCTCAGGATCTGAGATTACTTCTGTTTCCATTTGTTCTCCTTGATGTTCTGCCGCCATATATATTCCTCCCGCAACTAAAAAACCCGTCTGTTTTGAAGAGACGGGTTTTTATTTTTTTATTACTCTTTGATCATGTTGGTGACTACTTCGAGGTAGGCTTTCATTTCTTGCTCTACCTTCTGCCAATCACCATTGGCTTCGCGGATGGCGTTGAACAATAAGTCCATATCGATCAATAACTGATCGTCCATCACAATCATGCGTTGTTTACTCATAAGAAATCTCCTTATTTATATCCGATCGGAACTTCAGTTGGGGTCAAAGAGAGACTCATACGTCTCGCTTCAGGATCGACACTTTCGACCGTGACACTGACATCTTCTCCAACGCGCGGCATATCGGTATTTACAATTTTACTGATATGTACCAATCCATCAATACCAGCTTCTAAGTGAACGAAAATACCAAATTGAGCAATGCGTGAAACTGTTCCACTGACCACGGTGCCTTCTGGATATTTTTCTTTGGCTTCTGCCCATGGATCGTTGATCGTTTGTTTAATTGACAAAGTTAATTTTCCTGACGATTGATCAACAGCTAGCACTTTCACTTTAACAGTATCGCCACTCTTCATATATTTATTTGGATCTTCAACTTTTTCCCATGAAATTTCACTGATGTGGACTAATCCTTCGATATGTCCCATCGATTTATCTTCCATTGGAACTGTCAAAGTCACAAAAGCTCCAAAAGAGAGTATTCCTGAAACTACACCTTCATAGATTTCGCCAATTTTGACGGCATCTAAGGCAGCGGTTTTCTGTTTTATCAGTTCTTCTTCAGAGACATGTCGTTCAGAGAAGATTAAACGATTCTTATCACGATCAACTTCAATAACTTTAACTTTGAGTGGTTTTCCTAACAAGTTTTCCAAATCACCAATCACTGATTTTCCAAATTGAGAAGTTGGGACGAATCCACGCACTCCTTCATAGGAAACAATCATTCCACCTTTGTTCAGTTCCAAGCCACGGACAGTGACAACTTCACCTGATTCCATTGCATCTTTAAAGGCATCCCATTTTTGATCAACAGCTGCTCGCTTAAAGGAAAGCAAGATTTGACCGCGATCATTTTCAGCAGAGGTCACAAAAGCTTTGACAGTGTCGCCGACGTGTAAGTCGCCAACATAATCAATTGCTGCTTCAAATTCCTTGTCTGAAACGATTCCTTCGGTTTTTCCACCGATATCAACTTGAACGAGTTTGCGGGTTACGAGAGTAACGATTCCTGTGACGAGATCTCCCTTCTTCGGAGATTTGAGTGTGTAGCCAGTATTGGCTAACAGCTCCTCCATGGTTTTAGCTTTCTTCGAAGTTTTTTCAACTTTCTCAACGACAGGCTCTTGGCCTTCAGCTTTTACTTTCTTTGGCATACAAAATATATCCCCTTTCTGTGGTGATCTCCCTATTTTACCAGAGATATGGCTGGTTTACCACTCGGGGTTACGATCCATCATATTGCGACGCAATATAGTAACCAATACCTCCTGAAAAGTCTTGCCATTGACCCTAGCAACCTCCGCAACAGGCTCGGTAGGACCTAAGGAAGGATTGGAATTTACATCAACAATGAAGTGATTCCCGTACTTGTCCAACATAATATCCATCCGGGCATAATCATCGAGACGCAATACCTCAAAGGCTTGACGGACATGACCTCTAATTTTGCCCGAATGGTCGATATATTTTTCATGCGTGATATCAGGATCGGCAGGCTTTGAATTAGGATCATAGGGATCTGGTTGATAGTACGTTAAGATCTGAAACGGACCCGGACTAGAATGGAAGACTCGTTTACATAAATAGACTTTCACCTTCTCTTTTTCCATCGCTAAAGCGGTCAGCTCTTGTCCATCTTCGATAAATTCTTCGACCAATACTGCCTGATGATATGTACTCATGAGCCATGATAAATGGGTGCGAAACTCCTTTTCATTGGTAACAATGGAGCGTTCACTGATACCCACTCCCCCATGCTCTTCATTCAGTTTACAAATTAAAGGGAATCGTAAGTGATAGTCCAAAGGCTGTTTCGGATCTCGCATCAGCTGATACTGTGGCGTCGGAATATCCCATGCTTCTAAAATCGTTTTGGTTAAAAACTTATTACAGTTTAACGACAAACATAACGTGCTCGCTCCTACGTATGGAATTTGCAGCAAATCAAAAATTGTGGGAATGCCGGCGCAAGCTGGCATGTTGCCACGAATTGAATCGGTAAAGTTAATGCACAAATCAGGTTTGAGTTTTAAAAGTTGTACAGATAAATTATCATTGGCAATCACGATCGTGGCTTTGATTCCTAATTTCTCAATTTCGATCTTCACCGCCTCAGCTCGACTCACACATTCAAGTTCAGAATCGTATGCATCAAAAGTAGGGAAATACTCACGCTGTACATCGCTGCGCACGATCACAATATGCGAAAACCAATCAGATGGTTTTCCATATTTTTCACTCTCATACAGGACGGATTTTTGTTGTGCTTCTGTCATAGACAATACACAACACCGTATACTATTACAGAAAAAAATTCAAGCAGAAAACCAGGGGTCATCCCCCTTATTCGCTCATTGGTGTTTCAACCGAATGAACTGGAGTTACATACTGCTGCTGAGTCTGTGTTTGTTGCTTGCGCACATACGCATCAAACTCATCATTTTGTCGTTTCATCACCATGATCATCACTAATCCAACCAATGCAAAGAAGAATGCCAAAATCATGAGCACGTTGTCGGAAAAAATAACAGAATGTCTATATCCAACTTTGCGCACAGACGCTTTATGTGACGATTGTGTACGTGTTGTTTTTTTAGTACGCTTTTTTTTCTTGGCAGTTGGCATATATTCTCTCTATCCGCATAGTGTAGAAGAAAAAGAAGATTAAAGTCAACTAAAAAAATAAGCATGAAAAAACCCTTTGTTTTGGCCTTGACCTATTTTCGCGATCCCTTGCGGAAAGACTATCGTTGGCGCTGACGCGTTTGATGACTCTGTTCGGAATGGGAAGAGATCGTTCCACGTCGCTCTAAAGACCAAAACAAAGGGTTCTTTGTTTTGACAAATATTAACTTGTTAAAAGATTGCTCTCTTAAAAGTGAAGACGTATGTGTCCATGTGTTCTCGTGGATGAGAACTAGTTTTCATTTCTTCTACCATGAATAAAGTGTTCAATTGATCATTAGTACAGCTAGGCTCAGACTGTTACCAGTCGTACACCGGCTGCCTATCAACCTGCTCATCTCGCAGGAGTCTAAATAGAGATTCCTAATCTTGGGGACGGCTTCCCGCTTAGATGCTTTCAGCGGTTATCCAACAGCAATGTAGCTATCCTGCGCTGCGCCTGACGGCGACAACAGGAACACTAGGGATTGCCTCACTCCGGTCCTCTCGTACTAAGAGCAAGCTCCCTCAGGAATCTAACGCTGACACAGGATAGAGGCCGACAATATGTATTATTTTCTAATACATCACGGTTGTTTCTATTTCGTGCTTTCGATTTCAAGCACTTCTTTGTATCGCTACAAAGTTCGGACTATATCTTCTCATTCTTTTTCAAGAATGATTCTGACGTATAGTCTCTGAGGATTCAACACAAGGAGTTAACCCTGTGAGTCTTTCCTGCTGATTGTCTGCACTTTTCGATTGTTACGGTTACCCGTACGAAAAGATACTCAGAGTTTCCAGCATTTGGTCAGATTTATTCTGCTTTTGTGGCAGAACTACATTTTCATAACATTACTACCGATCGATATATAATTCAAAACGTCTTACTGTAGTTTAGACAGCAAGGCCAAAGTCTACTGTCTCACGACGTTCTGAACCCAGCTCGCGTGCCGCTTTAACGGGCGAACAGACCGACCCTTGGGACCTTCTCCAGCCCCAGGATGCGACGAGCCGACATCGAGGTAGCGAACCGCGCCGTCGCTAGGGACGCTTAGGCGCGACTACTCTGTTATCCCCAGGGTAGCTTTTATCCGTTAAGTCCGGTACCTTCCACAAAGTACACGAAGATCACTATGACCGACTTTCGTCTCTGCTCGACATGTAAGTCTCACAGTCAAGCACCCTTATGCCGTTGCACTTCAAGCCCGATTTCCATCCGGGCCAAGGGTACCTTTGCGCGCTTGCGTTACTCTTTAGCAAGCAACCTCCCCAGTTAAACTCCCAGCCTGGCAGGGTCCCTGAATACGTTTGCAGTATTCGTAAGTAAGATCTTCTACATAAAACGAGCGGTATTCCACTAATGCCCGAAGGCTCCCGCCTATTCTCGACGATTCCATATAAAAGATCAGTGCCAAGGGAGAGTAAAGCTCCATGGGGTCTTTTTGTCCATGTGTCAGTAGGCCGCATCTTCACAGCCATTTCAATTTCGCCGAGTACTAGTTCAAGACAGATCCCGCCTCGTTACACCTTTCGTGCGCGTCACCAATTAAGTGACAAGGTACTTCGCTCAATATCTAAAAATTTAGATTACGTTTGTTATTTTAAGCTCGCGCTTTTGAGCATTCTGCATATCGCTATGCAGTTCGGACTATATCTTCATCCCGATTGCTCGGGAGCCTGACGTGTAGTCTCTGAGGATTCTCGTTTTATCAACGAGTCTTTCCTGCTGATTGACTCCACCAAACAGATTTTCACTTTGTTTACATAAAGTACTGTTGGATACATGAGTTTTTCCAGCATTTGGTCAAGTTTTACTATGGCTAGCGGTATTACCTTTAACCATAGAACAGTTATAGTTACTGCTGCCGTTCACTGGGGCTTCGATTGAAAGCTCATCCACCTTGCGGTGAAATCACTCTCGCAATTAACCTTCCAGCACTGGGCAGGCCTCAGCCCGTATACATCCTCTTACGAGTTTGCACAGACCTGTGTTTTTGTTAAACAGTCGGACGAGATACTTTCGCTGCGTCCCTGTATTGCTACAGGGAGGGGCATGTTTCGAAATTACGCCCAGCTTCATTGCCGAGTTCCTTGAACTAGTGTCGCTCGCTCGCCTTGGTCTACTCGACCAGTCCACCTGTGTCGGTTATAAGTACGAATATGTAAAACTCTCCTTGCGAAGCTTTTCTTGGAGCCTGAAGTCGCTAGTATTGCTGTTTCCCTTGCGAGAAACTACTTTTACTCACAGCTTGATTAAACGCATCTGTGGATTTGCCTGCAGACACTGTCTCACTGCTTAAACGATCAATTCAAATGATCGCACTAGTTATCCAAACTCGTCCCTCCCCAAGTGGTAACGATTCTTACATAGGACAGGAATATCAACCTGTAATCCATCGGCTACACCTCTTTTGAGATCTCACCTAAGGGTCGCCTCACCCGCCCACGACGAACGTGGGGGCGGAAACCATGGACATTCGGCGGATTAGATTCTCACTAATCTTACGCTACTCATACCGGCATCCGTACCTCTGACCGCTCCAGCAAACCTCCCGGTTCACCTTCACTGCTGTCAGAGCACTCCCCTACCACTCCCTCCCGCATAAATGCGGGAAAAAATCCATGTCTTCGGTTTTTTGTTTGAGCCTCGTTGAATTTTTGGCGCATATCTTCTCGGCTAGTGAGCTGTTACGCTTTCTTTCAAGGATGGCTGCTTCTGAGCCGACCTCCTAGGTGTCTGAGAAAATACACTTCCTTTCCCACTAAACAAAAATTAGAGACCTTAGACGATGATCTGGGATGTTTCCCTTTTGCCCGCGGAACTTAGCTCCCGCGTACTGAGTCCCCAACAATACATGACAGTATTCGGAGTTTGGTTAGAAGCAAGAGCTTGCGCCCCTGCGATCCATCCAGTGCTCTACCCCTGTCACTTAACGTTGGAGCCTATACCTAAATATATTTCGGGGAGAACCAGCTATCTCCGAGTTCGATTGGCATATTACCCCTAACCACAAGTCATCCGAGCATCTTGCAACATACACCGGTTCGGACCTCCGTCACCTGTTACGGTGACTTCATCCTGCTCATGGTTAGCTCACTCGGTTTCGGGTCTACCATGTGCTGTAAAAGTCGGCCTATTCAGCCTCGCTTTCACTTTGCGTTCGCAGGGACACTGCTTACACGTACAACACACAATAACTCGCCGGTTCATTCTTCAATAGGCACGCGATCATCCTGGCTTGCGCCAAGACTCTCACTGTTTGTTAGCAGATAGTTTCAGGTACTATTTCACGGGGCCATAAGCCCTTCTTTTCACCTTTCCCTCGCGGTACTCGTTCACTATCGGATTTCTTTGGTATTTAGACTTGGAGTGTGGTCACCCCAGATTCAGCCCAGAGTTTGCCGTCTCTGAACCTACTTAGGAACTTTTTAGCGGGCTGATTCGATTCATATACGAGACTTTCACTCTCTTGGGTCAACTATTCCAAATTGTTCTATTACAAATCAGCACATCACATGTCAAAAGCCCTACAACCCCAACCCGAAGGTTGGTTTAGTCTTCTCCCTTTTCGCTCGTCGCTTACTCAGGGAATCTCATACGATTTATTTTCCTGCGCTTACTTAGATATTTCAGTTTAGCGCGTTACCACCGGGTCAATAAAGACCCAGCATCCCGTTCACACGGGATAGGTTGCCCCATTCGGAGACCGTCGGATCAAAGCTTCGTGGCAGCTCCCCGACGACTATCGTGGCCATGTACGTCCTTCATCGGCCAAAGAAACCAAGGCATCCACTACCTGCTTTACTTCACACAATTATATTCATGGCGGTATGAAATGACACTAAATTAAATAGATTACGTATAAATACGTAATCTGATGCGACCTACGCGTTACATGATTTTTAAAAAAAACCATTTTTCAGCGTAAGTCTGATGCAGCATCGCTACTGCATCGACACATACGTTCTTCACTTGTAAAAGAGCAAACACTGATCGTAAAGACCAGAGATAAGGGAACAGAACTCTGTCTATTCACTTGTCTCAACCCTCCAAAACCTGTGGACCCGTGCGGACTCGAACCGCATACCTCTTCATTGCAAATGAAGCGTTCTACCAGGTGAACTACGGGCCCTGGTATACGGGACTCCCCACAACAAACAAAAAACTTCTCTTATTAAGGAGAAGTGTCATTTTTTCAAAACAGCGCGGGAGCAGTAGAAACTACGTGAGGCAACCTCCTATAGTATGTACCGATCTTGCTATAATGAAATTTGACATGAACCCCTTTCCTCCGATTTTTCAGAGGAGTACTAGTATACCAAATTCTTCTCTGGGTGCAAGAGGTGCAAAAAGGGGAGGCATTCTGTACTGCCTCCCCTTCAATTTCATTGTTTAATTTCTATTTTACTTGGATTCCGATTGAGAGTGGAGTTGAGGCTGTTCCGGCTCCGCTAGCTCCAGTATAGGTGGTCACTTTTACAACGTGAGTTCCGACCGCCACATTCCATGGAGTGGGTAATCCATTGGTATCAGGATTAATCGTATATGGGGCGCTTCCCTCATACTGAACGAATTTTCCGTCTAGAGTAAAGCCAACACTTCCGACAGTTGTAGAACTTGAGGTCGGATATGCTGCAAGTGTTGCTTTTTGTAACACACTTGCTGGAATCACAGCCCCATCAGCTAGCTTCTCATATCCAGCCACCGGTGCTTTTGTGGTGGTCGAGATCAGGCCTATCTGCCATGGATTGGTCATCGTAGGCTGAGTCTGAGTAGGAGCAAAGCCAACTGTCCCATCTGAGAGGGTCGCGAGGTGGAACCATCGATCCCATCCATATCCCTTGTATCCACATGGAGTGTTAAAGTGAACAGTTACGTGTGCTTCATTAGCACCAAACTTGTCTGCTTTACCCCAAGTGTCAAAACTCGGATAGGTGATAGTAAAGCTTTGACCATTGGTCAGAGTTCCAGATCCTTCTCCAAACTGGCGATAGTTATCAGTCGGGAATGTTCCTACCCATGAATATGTAACCGGGCCACCTGAAACGAGTTTTACTACATCTGTCGCATCGTCTTTCTTAAAGACTCGAGTTACAGGAAGGACAAAGTTTGCACAAGCCGTAGTCGGAGTGGAAGTCGGAGGGACTGGGGTTGGACTCGGACTTGTTACTACATTACAGGTTGTACTGGTGACGTTGGTACTATTTCGACATACACCTTCTGTTTGTCCAGATGTTTTGTAACAAACCATACCACTGGTACAGTCGGCGTCAACTGCACACTTACCATTACAGGCACCAGGAGCTACAACCACTTTTCCAGCACATGCAGCAGTTGTCGAAGCCTTGTCCCGATTGTCAGTATTCGGAAGGAGAATAGCTAACATTACTGAGACGATCGCCACGAGAACGATTCCCCCAAAGAGGAAGAATCGGGCTGGGGATGCTTTTGGTGTATGTATTGGTTCTACTGGTGGTATTGTGGTTTGTGGTGTGTCCATACGTTTGTTCCTATAGTGGTCTTTTTGTAGTAATGATTCCTTTATTAATTAGGTACCTGCCACGCTCCCCAATTGCTACATGTTTCTACCCCTGCTGAAGTCTTCACGCAGTAGCGGAATCTAAAGTAGTAGGTTGAGTTAGCCACAGTTACTTTCATTGGTTGGAACTGTGATGCTCCAGCACTGATAGGAGTCAGAGTCACATCTGAAGCTTTCGTTGTTCCTCTATAGGCAGCCACTTGTCCATCGTATCGAATACTTCCACCACTCGGAATTCTGGCCGAAGGAGCTGGATTAGCGGTAAAGGTAATCATATCTCCATACTTCCAGGCATCAGGGTTCGCATTTGAAGCCCAATGGATATCTAAGTCACACACGAGAGCTGAAGGCGTGGGAGGCAGCCCTTCAATACATGTGGCACTGGTTGGATTTGAAGCTACTCGACACACGTTTGAGTTACAAACGTATTCCGACAGGCCTGCCGTACGGAGATCTATCGAAGTTTGCTGTTGATACAAAGTCGTCGCATTGTATTGATCAATTTGCACTGATCGAGGATTTCCATCTACTGAGACGATGAATTTACCTCGATTGGTCGCCTTGGTTTCAACCAAAGTGATATTCTTTGAACTAGTCCAGAATGAAATAGTCGCTCCATTCTCATGGTCATAAATCTCAGATCCACCACTCAAAGCCGCAGTACTTGAGATTCTCCACATTCCTGGTTTGGTCAATCGGGTACTGTTTTCTTGGATGGTTACCCCATCTTCAATGATTGCATCCAAGCCGCAATATGGTCTCGATGAGGCTGGGTTTGGGACACATGTCAGTGTCACCAAGTGTTTATTACACTGGGCAGCGGTAGTACAAGCATCACCACAGGTTTTACGCATTTGGCAAGTCGCATCACACATGGATCCTGGCTTACCGTTATCGGTTCCCCAGTCGCACTCTTCTCCAGTTCCCACTACTTTGTCTCCACAGACCGGTTTACAGGCAGCGACGGCATTGGCAGCAGTCAAACCTGTCTGCGTTCCATCTGGTTTTACCAAAGAATCAGCTGCTATATAGTTTACTGCAGGAGTGGTGTCACAGCGCTTTAAGCTGTATCCACCTTGTGGGTTTACGGGAATACAATATTCTTTGGCAGTTTGATCAACTCCGTTTACTTTACATGCATTTGAAGGGGTCAGAAATCCGCAGACACTCCCTGCAGCACACGGCTTACTTCCGACAGCTGGTCCGCACTGTTGTCCACATTGAGCTACAGCGGTACAGTTACAGATTGATCCTTCTGATTTCCCTTCTGGACACGCATACGTTCCAGTCAAAGGAAGTTGACACTTACTATTTCGACACTCGACTGGGAAACCACCAGTACTTGGGTTTCGACAATCTGCAGTTGTTTTACAGGCCTCTCCACAAGCACGAGGTTGTGGAGTCGGGGTTGATCCCGCACCTCCGCCACCAGCAGTGCTTGGTGGTTGGCCGGGAGGACTGCAACTTTGTGCAGCTTCACCAGCGTGACACGCAGCTAATCCATCTGTTGTATTCGGCCAGAAACACGCAGCTTTCCAATATCCGGGCATAGAACACCCGGTAATTCCAGGAAAAGCACTACTTAAAGAAGCGCATTGAGACAGATATGGATCATCAATACATTTGTAGGCTCCAATACTACTACAGGCATCAGTTGCTGATGGACACTTACAAGTCCCATTGGTATTTGCTCCCCAAGGACACTGGGGTGCATTACAACTACTTACAGAAGTTACTGTCAATGGAGTTTTTGTTCCACATTGAACAGTACACACGCTGCTTGAATTTCCAGCAGTACAAGTTGCACCAGCTCCAGCAGCACATGGACAAGCATCACCGACAGAAACAGCTTTTGCTTGGGATACAGCCACGAAGGTAAAAAGAACAAAAGCTAAAACAAGACAAATTCCTTTAAAGACAGTGAAGATGCGATTCATGACAGTGACCTTTCAAATACTAGACAAAGCAAAATGTTGGTACCTTTTACCATACAAACATCTAGTATAGGCAGTCAAGGGAGAATTTTTACCGAAGATAAGGGAAAGGTACGTTGAGAGGAAGCTTAAAGGGTGGGTGATCTTGGAATCGAACCAAGGACCTCAGTCTTATCAGGACTGCGCTCTAACCAACTGAGCTAATCACCCATGATTTCTTTTGTGAACTTTAGATTTTATCACATTTTCTTCAATTTCTTCCTTGATTCACACATTTCTCTCTCAGGCGTTAGAATAGGATATAAGAAAGGAGTTTTATATGAATATTCACATTTCTCAGGCTGCCCTGAGCTTAGTCCTTGGTATCGTCATTCTTATTCAACCAAAATTCTTGGCCTGGATCATTGCGTTGTGGCTTATTGTCGACGGTCTCATCGGATTAGGGATCATCAAGTTCTAAACTTTCTAAAAAAGAAATTGATACAAAAAATCCACGTTTTTTTAGGACGTGGATTTTTTTTCACAAAACCGCTTTCATCGTGGCAAGTCGTGTTCTACTCCGAAGAATAGAACTACAGTGGAGTGCTCGTGCCCCTAAATGACTTACGTCGCTTAGATCTTCGAGTAGCCTGGACATAGAGAATCACAGGACTTGGACTTTTTCAAAAGCATTGCTGCTTAAGAGGGAAAAACAGGCGCGTGAGGGCCTGACCCTTGTCACTCCTTAGAAAGGAGGTGATCCATCCGCACCTTCCAGTACGGATACCTTGTTACGACTTAGTCCTCATCGCTGACCTCGCCGTAGTAGGGCCAATCTCTTGCGAGTTATGGTCTCCCGCTTCGGGCGTTGCCAACTTTGCTGGCTTGACGGGCAGTGTGTACAAGGAGCGAGAACGTATTCACCGCAACCTGCTGATTTGCGATTACTACCAATTCCGGCTTCACGAGGTCGGGTTGCAGACCTCGATCTGAACTGAGGCGTGATTTATAAGGATTGGCTCAGGGTTACCCCGTCGCGACCCGTTGTTCACGCCATTGTAGGATGTGTGTTGCCCTAGATGTAAGGGACGTGCTGACTTGACGTCATCCTCTCCTTCCTCCCCTGCAAAGCAGGGGCAGTCTCGTATGACACTTGTAACATACGATAAGGGTTGCGCTCGTTACCACACTTAAGTGGACGTCTCACGACACGAGCTGACGACAGCCATGCATCACCTGTGTACCACTCTCGAAGAAGGCTATGTTTCCATAACCGTGCAGGTACATGTCAAACCTAGGTAAGGTCTTTCGCTTTGTCTCGAATTAAACCACATGCTCCACTGGTTGTGCGCTCCCCCGTCAATTCCTTTAAGTTTTAGCCTTGCGGCCGTACTCCCCAGGCGGGACACTTAACGCGTTAGCTTACGTCACCCCATAAAATGGGGCAACTAGTGTCCAAAGTTTACGGCTAGGACTACAGGGGTCTCTAATCCCTTTTGCTCCCCTAGCTGTCGTTCATGAGTGTCAGTGCTGCCGTAGGAACTTGTCTTCACCCTTGGCGTTCCTCTTCGTATCTACGGATTTCACCCCTCCACGAAGAATTCCAGTTCCCTCCAACAGACTCAAGAGATACCGTATGACAAGCAATTCTTCAGTTGAGCTGAAGGCTTGCACTCGCCACGTATATCCCCACCTGCGATACGCTTTACGCCCAATAAATCCGGATAACGCTTGTACTCTACGTATTACCGAGGCTTCTGGCACGTAGTTAGCAAGTACTTTCTAGTAGGGTACCCTCATTTTTTTGTTCCCCTACCACAGTGGTTTACGATCCGAAGACCTTCTTCCCACACGCGGTGTCGCTGCGTCAGGCTTTCGCCCATTGCGCAAGATTCCCAGTTGCTGCCACCCGTAGGTGTAGGCACCGTGTCTCAGTTACCTTGTGGCCGATCACGCTCTCACGTCGGCTACCCGTCGTCGCCTTGGTGGGCTTTTACCCCGCCAACTAGCTGATAGGGCGCAGGCTCCTCTCATAGCGTCTTACGACTTTGATCTTGCGATCACATGCGGTATTAATTGGCCTTTCGGCCAGCTATTCCCCACTACGAGGTAGATTCCTACGCGTTACTCACCCGTCTGCCGCTAAACTTATATTGCTATAAATTTCGCTCGACTTGCATGCTTAAGGCACACCGCCAGCGTTCATCCTGAACCAGGATCAAATTCTTAGGAAAATTTTCAAAAAATTAACAAAATTAAAAGAATTGAACGGATTTTAACTTGTACACACGAAAAATTTTATTCTCTCGTGGTCAAGCAAAATCCGTCAAAAAAGACTGTTTTGGCTTACCACGATGAAAACGGTTGGTTTCGTGTTCATTCAAATATAAAGCATTCTTCAATTGTAAAAGAGCAAAAAGAATATGTTCTAAAGACGAAAAAACCCCAGGTTGCTGGAGTTTTAATTCATGCAAACCTTGAAGGTGATGTCTAGAACATATGGGTATAATACCAACTCCCCAGAGAAAATCAAGCACCAGATGTGGAATAGACAATATAACTCACGACTGCACACAGCAGTGTTCCCCACGCCCAATCGATCAACGTCATTTGAAGTGAATACTTTGTAAGTACCGCATAGTTGGTAAGGTCGTAGACTCCATAGGTAATCGCTCCCAAAATTCCCCCAAGCAGCGCGGCATGAGTAGCACTTCCCTTAGCCTGAGGTAACACAAAGATTGTTATCCCCACTGCAAGTAAGAGGTAGGTTCCGAGTGCGGGAGCTAGACGGATGGTCCGTGCAAATGGAGACAACCACGTATCATAGAAGCGTTTCCCGATAAATCCAATCCAAGGAAGATCAATGATAAGAAAGGAAATGAAAGCGACGAGGAAAGTTCTCATATCCCCATTGTGTCGTTACTTTTCAAAAATTTCCAGTGCCTCACGTTCTTCACGGCTAATTTTTTCTGGCATCGAGATGACAAGTCGCACGTATTCGTCCCCTTTTCCTCGTCCTGAGACATGTGGAATACCATATTCACGAAGCCTCACCATGGTATTGGGTTGGGTACCCGGACGGACTTTTAGCTTCAAATTATCTTCTAAAGTCGGCACAGTAATATCACCACCGAGGATAGCACGATAGAATGGGACTTCGACATCGATATAGACATCATCTCCTTCACGTTTAAAGGTACTGTCTGGTTCTACTGCGATCACGATATCAAAGTCTTGGTACCGAATTCGAGTGCCTGTATCCGCACCGGGCGGAATCTTAATCGTTTTTTTCTTGCCATCAATTTGAACTTCTTTGTTCACCCCTTTGACGGCTTCCATGAATTTGATATCCAACTGATAGACCTGTTTCTTCGGACCTCGACGCATGCCACCGCCAAAGAATGATTCAAAGATATCAAAAGGATCAGAGAATCCTTGTCCACCAAAATCAAAGCCTTCAAATGGATTTCCTTGTCCTCCACCACGATTTGTATACGTATAGGAGAATGGTCCACCACCGGGATTTCCACCTTGGGCGCTGCCCATATTGCCTTGTTGGAAAGCGCTGTGACCATACTGATCGTAGGTCGTCTTCTTTTGGGTATCAGAGAGTACTTCGTAGGCTTCATTAATTTCTTTAAACTTGGCCTCTGCTCCCGCTTCTTTATTTCGGTCAGGATGATACTGCATCGCTGACTTACGGTACGCAGACTTAATGTCTGCCGCCGATGCAGATTTTGAGACACCGAGGATATCGTAATAGTCACGTGAGGTTGCCATAAAGAGAGCCTGTTTAGAAATTAGTTTGCCACTTTCTTACCGCCCTCATCTTTCACTTGGATAACATCCAAAGCATACGACACGATCTCGGATTTTCCTTCGACGAAGACAAATTTGTACGTACCCACTTCATTAAATGGGAAACCTTCAAAATTTGAAACAAAATTAAATTTCCCGTTCTCACCAAAATTAAGCTTCACATCGGCCGCAAAATCTTCTTTTCCTGATGGAGCTACAATCTTTAATTTTACTTCTTCTTCTGTATTTGCGGGTCCGATAAAGGTCACAACAAATGACATACGAGCATGGCTTCCTGGAAGTTGACGCACGAACAGTTTGTCAAAGATTCCAATGACCGACAATTTCTTGTCTTCCCCTGTCATAGCGTAATCTGCCAAAGCGACGAGCTCTGCAGTGATTGTTGTTTTTGCCATAGTTTCCTTTCAATATTATTTACGAACTTTCGCTTTCAACAATCGAAAAACAATTGCAGAAATAAAAACGACTGTCACTATTGCTGATGAAAAAATCGCGTTATCTTTTACCCTTGAAGAAGAATCTGTGATCAAAACAAATACAGAAATTCCCATCAAAACCAGATATAGTACAAAGATCTTTTTCGACTTCGTCATAGTTGAATATGGACACAGAGATCCAGTTTCTTAAGACTGAACCCCAATTTATTATCTTATTCTTTAACCACTTCACCTTCCTCAGCATCTTTCTTTGCGTCGTCAGTTGTCGCATCGGCAGCTGCAGGCTCTGCTCCATCAGTTGGAACTTTGGCTGCTTGCGCTTTGGACATGGCTTCCCCAATCTTTTGAGCAGATTGCAATGTTGCTTCCATCGCGGTTTTGAGTTCCTCTTCAGTCGCATCTTCTTTTTTGGCGAGGACTTCTAACTCATTGACGTTCTTTTCGATGGCTTCTTTGTCCGCAGCTTCCAAGTGTTCACCATATTCTTTCAGTTGCTTGCGCAGTTCAAAGACTGTGTGCTCCGCTTGGTTGCGAGATTCGATGAGTTTCTTTTTGGCCTCATCTTCCTCACGATGCTTTTCTGCCTCATTGACCATCTTCTCAACTTCCTCTTTTGAGAGATTGGTGGAATTTTGGATAGTAATCTTTTGCTCTTTGCCACTGGTCTTGTCCTGGGCTTTGACGTGCAAGATACCATTGGTATCGATATCAAAGGTGACTTCGACTTGTGGGACTCCACGTGGAGCCGGTGGGATACCATCGAGAATAAAGCGACCTAAAGACTTGTTGTCAGTTGCCATCTCACGTTCACCTTGCAAGACGTTAATCTCTACTTGTGTCTGACTGTCAGCTGCGGTACTAAAGACCTGTGCCTTACTGGTCGGTACGGTAGTGTTGCGTGGAATGAGTGGCGTTCGTACACCTCCAAGAGTTTCAAGACCCAAGGTCAGTGGTGTAACGTCCAGCAAGACCACATCTTTGACATCTCCAGTAATAACACCGGCTTGTACTGCCGCTCCGACAGCGACTACTTCATCAGGGTTGACACCCAAATGTGGTTCTTTACCAAAGAATTTCTTCACTTCTTCTTGTACCTTTGGCATACGAGTCATACCACCGACCATCACCACTTCATTGATTTCAGACTTACTATGTCCAGCATCTTTGAGGGCTTGTTCGACTGGTTTGAATGATCCGCTGATTAGGTCATCGACGAGCTCTTCCATCTTTGCTCTCGTTAAATTCATGGTCAGATGCAAAGGTCCATCTGAACCTTGGGTGATAAATGGCAAGTTGATTTCAGTCGTGGTTGCTGAAGATAATTCAATCTTCGCTTTCTCCGCAGCATCTTTGATACGCTGTAGTGCCTGTTTGTCTTTTTTCAAATCAACAGAATTTTCTTTTTTGAATTCTCCGATGATCCAGTCGATAATGCGGCCATCAAAGTCATCGCCTCCAAGAAAGGTGTTTCCGTTGGTTGATTTCACTTCAAAGACACCATCACCAATTTCCAAAATGGAAATATCAAAGGTTCCACCACCAAGGTCATAAACTGCAATCACTTCATTTTTCTTTTGATCCAAACCGTAGGCCAATGCTGCGGCAGTTGGCTCATTCAAAATGCGTTCCACAGTCAAACCGGCAATTTCCCCAGCTTGTTTAGTTGCTTGACGCTGCGCATCATCAAAATATGCGGGAACGGTGATAACTGCTTGAGTGACTTTTTCTCCTAAGAAGGCTTCGGCGTCTGCCTTGGCTTTCGAGAGAGTCATCGCAGAAATTTCTTGTGGTGTATAGACTTTCCCTTCCACTTCCACACACGCCATACCATCTTTCCCTTTTACGATCTTGTAGGCTACATGCTCCATGGTCTTTTTCACTTCAGGGTCGGTAAACTTTCGTCCCATCAAACGTTTTACTGAGTTGATAATCTTGTCAGACTTTAATACCATCTGGCGCTTAGCGGTTGCACCGACGGTACGGGTGGTTGGATCTACGATACTGGGATAGGTGTTTGTTCCTTCTGCAGTTGGGATCACTTTTGGTTTTCCACCCATCATCACAGCGATTGCACTGTTGGTCGTACCGAGATCAATTCCAATTACTTTTGCCATATATGTTTCCTCCATTTAAATAACTATTTAATTACTTTTTGTACCAACAATTACTTTTGCGGGTTTAATAACAATTCCATTAAGCGCATATCCAACACTCACTACTTCTACTACTTTATCTTCCTCTCCTTCTTTCGTATCAATCGCTTCCATCGTTTGTGGGTCAAATGGTAAACCGACTGGATTAATTTCTTGCAATCCTTGTGATTCAAACACGTGTTTAAATTGAGTAATCACCATGTCTAACCCCTTGTCTTTGACATGTTTAGCGGCTAACAGCAAATGGTCATACGGTTCTACTAGTTGTTCAACAAAATCTTTGGTTGCCAGCTTCGCAAAGCGCATACTGCTTTCAGCCGTCTGACGTTCAAGATTTTGGTAATCAGCTAAAGCTCTTTTATACTTCCCTTCAGTCTCTGCCAGTTTCATTTCGCACTCTGTATGGTCTGCGACCACTTCTTCTACTTCTTCTGCTTGGAGACTATCTGCCATAGGTTTTTTGCTCATAGATTTTATTTTCCTACTACATCTACTATACAATTACGAAAGTATCGCATCATCGGAATCACGTATGGATAGTCAAAGCGACTACTTCCTACCACACCCAACCAACTTCGATGCCCACCGGCGGTGAATTTGGTAAAGATAAAGCCGACAGAATCTAAAGACGTATTCCCTAATTCTTCACCAAAAACGATTTGAACTGGTTGTTCTCCTTCAAATTTCTCAAAAATCTCCATCATTAAACTGGTTTCATCAATCAGGTTTAACACCGCTCGCATTGCATCAATATCAAAGAATTCAGGCATGGAGAGGAGTTGGGCTGACCCTGAGATAAACAACTGTCCATCATCGGTCATAGCAAAGCCGACTGAGTGCGCACGTTGTGCCAAGATTTTAGTTGATTCTTGTAACAAAAGGTTTAAATGGGTGCGTCGTTGCCAAATGCGTTCTTTGAAAGAGACTTCTTCAGCAACTGAGAGATCTTTCTCTCGCATTAAGTCACGAACATACACTTTCATCGCCAAAGACGTGGGACTGCGCCCGGCTGAGGTGTGTGGCTGCTTTAAGTACCCATGTTTGGTCAAGTAGACCATTTCATTGCGAATAGTTGCCGGAGAAACACCAAGACTATATTTGCGATCAATAGTGTCAGAACCGACAGCCTCGGCAGTATTAATATACTCCTCGACTACGGCTCGTAAAATTTGGACTTGTCTTGAGGTAAGGTCAATCATAGCTAACTGCGTCAAAGACGAGTTAGCAGTAATAATAAACGAGTGCTAAGAGTCTGTCAAGTGGAGGAAGATTGGCGTCGTTTCACGAGTTCCCTTGGGGAAAGTTTGCGTGTAGCGAATACTTTTTCATTGATTCCCAACACCGAACCGACGCCGAATAAGGCAATTGCTCCTCCGGCGACGAGCCAGGTTTCAAACCCGGTCTTCGGGGAGTGCTTTAGCTTCGCAGAAAGTGAAGCAATTGGTGTGGGGCTTGGGCTTACCTTAGGTGAAGGCGAAACTGTGGGTTTTGGCGTAGTCGTTGGACGAATAGTCGAGGCTGGGGTAGGTGATGTGGTCCCTGCTGCACATGAACAGGTCGAGGATGAGGGACAACTATTTAAACGACAAACACCAACATAACAGCGATATCCAGAGCTACAATCTCCATCAACCTCACATTTTTGGTTACACATATTAGTCTGTGCGTAGACAGGGGCAACCGAAAACAAAAGGAAAAGTAGTGTTGTTGCAATTTTTTTCATATTCGGGCGTAGTATACCCGAATAGAAGGCGGTTTACAACTGAAAAAGGGAGGGTTTAGTCGATACGCCTACGCTTCTTTCTCACCTCCAGCCTATTGTCTGCAGGTATAAACATCACCGAATACTCTGATGGCAAGAGGATCGGTTCACGCCCCTTAAGCTGATTTCTCTCCACCACCACAAGGGTACCAGCTATTCGTATAACAAAATATTCCGTTCCCAATTTGTCTTTTCCTTTAACCACAACACATTCAAACATGTGTACATATTCACCCTTACCATTCACATCTATCAGTTGAGAAATTGGTTTTAGTTCGATCAGTTGTTTTTCTTTTGTCTTTAATTCCATATTCTTTCTAGAAGAGAGTTAAATAATAATCCCACCACCATAACACGTGTCTTGATGATAGAAAACAGCACTTTGGCCAGATGCCACTCCCTGCTGTGCTTCGCACAGATTGATTTTATTTCCCTTCAGCGTACAGGGAATCAATTGCCCTGTATGCCGGATTCTGACCATTAACTTTTGGTCGTCTTCGCCTGATGATGAGCGAATCCAGTGAATGTCTTCAATTTCAAACGTATCTTTATATGTCTCTGCACCAAAGCCAACAACCAGTTGGTTTTTCTCCCCATCTTTATGGATGACATAAAATGGCGGAATTGCATGCTTATCGATTCCTTCAATGGTTTTGACCACAAACGCATCATCAAACCCATGTCTCTGCCCGATGGTATAAAACCATAAGCCTTTGTGTCGTCCAATAACTCTTCCTTTGGTATCAACCACATCACCAGGATTCTCACCTAAACGATCTTTTAAGAAGTTGTGGACGTTGATCTCACCAATAAAACAAATCCCCTGACTATCAGGCTTGGTGGCCGTCAGTAATTCATATTCTTTCGCCAATTTTCTAACTTCTGGTTTGGTCAAATGCCCGATGGGAAAGAGAACATGTGAGAGTTGCTCTTCACGTAACCGATATAAGAAATAGGTTTGATCTTTGTGTTCATCAACGCTGCGAACCAGCGCATTATCTATAATCTGTGCATAATGACCGGTTGCCACGGCATCAAACCCTTGCTCCATCGCCCAGTCATAAAAAAGCCCAAATTTAATTTCTTTGTTACAAAGCACATCTGGATTTGGAGTCTTTCCAGCTTTATACGTCTCAAAGAAATATTCAACTACTTTTTGTCGGTACGCTTCTTTGAAATCCAGTACTTGAAATGGAATACCCAATTTTAAAGCTATCGCCAATGCATCTTTCCGATCTTCTTCCGCTCGGCAGCCTGGAGCTCGCCAGCATTCCAAAAATACTCCGGTCACGTCGTAACCAGCTTTCTGCAGAAGAACCGCTGAGACTGAGGAGTCTACTCCTCCTGACATTCCCAGAGCGATTTTTTTTCTTGTATTATCTTGCGCCATGAGGCAATTATACCAAGAGAGCGTTTTTTCTCTAAAATCGTGTAAAATAGCTAGAGTATGTTCACTGTAAAACCACTTTTCTTCTCTCGTACTACCCCCACCGGCCCACAGCCATATCAACATTTAGATGCTGCGATGCAGATGGTGATTGATGAGGCGGAAAAACATGGAATGCACTGGGAATTATTGACAGATAGTGATGTGGTTGCAGTGACGTATAAAGGAAAAACCAATTATTTTCGTAACCGTGCTCCCTCTACAACTCACGTTCCCGCCACTAAAATTTGTCAGAATAAAGCCGCAACTAGCGCCTTCTTGCGCAAAGCCGGTGTATGTGTTGTTAAAAGTTTGACTGTGTATTCTTCCGATTCAAAAGAGTATCTCCAGGCCGTGTGGGATACCCTTGCCAAACCGTTGGTGATTAAACCAGCACAAGGAATGCATGGAGATGCTGTCCATGTCGGAATTGCTGATCAAGCAGAATATTTTTCACTGATTCAAAGTTATTTTGTTCAACCTCTCTATGGTGGTGGCCTTGTCATCGAAGAAATGTTTTCCGGAAAAGAATATCGCATTATGGTTACCCAGGAAAAAGTTCTCGCCGTCATTGAGCGAATCCCGGCGTTTGTGACTGGAGACGGAGAACACACTATTCGAGAATTAATCAAATTAAAGAATCAATTGCCCATTCGTAATGTCTCCCAAGATATTTATCCTCACATTAAAATTGATGATGACTTACTTGCCACTCTTAAACGACAAGAAAAAGACATTGAATCTGTTCCTACAAAAGATGAAACAATTCATTTACGTCGGGTTTCAAATGTAATGGCGGGTGGAGAAACGGTGGACCGAACCGATGAGATTCATCCTTCGGTTGCTAAAATTGCAATGCAAACCATTCAAGCTATTCCAGGATTAAGTTGGGCGGGGATTGATTTCATGACTACAGATCTTTTCAGCGAACAAAATGAAAATTCCTACCGAATTATCGAAGTAAACGCAGCTCCAGAGTTTGATATGCATGAGTTGCCAATGCAAGGAAAAGCACGCCCGGTCTCTTTCGAATTTTTGAAACTTATGTTTCCCGATCTTTCGTAGCATCTGATATTTTGTCAAAGAAGTTCATTTTCCCAATTTCTAACAAACTCTTTTTGTACCCTGCCATATTTTCAGTGATAAAAGTGGGAAGGAGTAACGGTTGAACAGTCGACAACGGCTTTAGCATATCAACATCTTCTTGGGCAATTTTACCAATGTATAAATCAGTAGGATCAAAATCGCGTTTTCGTAACCACTTCCAAACTTCAATCGCACCGCTAAAATAAATTTGATCTTTCGGAAACGCCCCTGGTTTAGAGGTATCGACGATTCCACGCTTCACTCGAACGCTAATATCAAAACGTCTCTCCCGATCGGAGATATGATCTTTCAACATCGCATACACTTCACTGAATGAATGTGCCTGTGCGTAAAAGACTGCAAGATAGTTAATCGCTTGAAAAACCAATAATTTATTCTCTTTGGGAATTTGAGAATGAAGAACTGCCAATCCTTCTTCCGTTACAAAATGTGGATGGAGTTTTAATTCCTTGGCTTTTGATCTCCATAACTGTTGACGATCGTTCATCGAACGAATTTGGTGAGTTCCGATTTCGTGATACAGCATCCCAAGCAACCCTGACTGGGTATACTCAACGGGCAAACGAATAATTAACGTATTCTTGTACATAGAAGTACGCGCTACAGTGCTGCGAGTAAATTGAAGAGTAATGATTCGCGACAAATTTTCATGTTCCAAAAAAGCTACTACAATTTTTTCAACATCTTCTTTCGATAAAAGCGGTTCTTTTTGATCTGTTTTTTCAAACGCAGGAGACAGTGCATTTTTTTCTGCATAATCTAGAACTTTTTCAGCTAACGATACATATTCAGAGGAAACTCCTCCATATCGTTGCAGCTCTTCAGGACTCACAGGATCGGTATACGAAAATTGTGGATTGTATAAGGGATCAAAGAAAAACTTTTTCTTCTCCTCTTCCAAATTCGCTGGTAATATCCGTTGAATAAACGTCATATCATTCTCCGATCAAAAAGCCGCCCATATCTTTTCGTCCAATTTCTACATTATGTTTTAATGCAGTTAGTTTTTTGGTGATCACCATTTGAGTAGTAATTACTCGATGCTTTAATTTAAATTTCACTTCTACCACTGGAACTTTCCCTTCCCCTTCTTCTTCTTGCTTCCATAACAAATCAGATTCATCAGTCAAGCCTAGTTCTTTGGCTTTTGAAATAGCAATTGCACTGCGGAATCTTCCAGTATTCATCAGCGCTTCTACTTCGTGTGGTTTGTCATTCTCATCAAAAATCGTAATTACTTCTTTTGGAGCCACGATCGTTCGCTCTCCCTCCAAATCCACTAAAGTGACTGTCTCCGTAAAAAGTGACTGTGCGATCTTTACTGCATGGGACACGGATCTAGCTTCAATTTCCTCAATTCGCTCAAGTCTGCGCCGTAAGCCCGAACGATTTGCCAATTGAATCGAAAGACCAGGAGCGCGATTGAGCTCGGCAATCATCGGTCCTTTTTCAGGATGCACAAAAACATCCGCTCCCATATACACAAAACCTGTCGCATTCGCACTACGAACTGCAGTTTTTAAAACATCTACCCAATACGGGATTTTGATCCCTGCGGTTTTAATGTTCGTATGAGGAAACAGATCAAAAATCTGATTACCGCCACTTACTCCATGTGTCGTCTCGCCAGTTCCTAAATCAATCCCAAGTGCCACGGCTCCCTGATGCAAATTGGCTCTACCTCCTGACGCTTTGGTCGGAATACGAATCATCGCCATCACCGGAATTTTGTTAAACACAATCACGCGAACATCTGGAGTTCCCATTTCAACATACTGTTCAAGGTCAGGATGCACTGGTACTCGTTCCTCAATCAAAATAATGGGAAGACTCCCCCAGGTACTATATTCTCCCTCCAAGATATTTCGACCATGTAAGATTAAATCTTCACGAGTAAACGGTTTCTCTTCTAGGTCAATCCAAATTGCTTCCCCTTTTTTCTTGCGCTTGATGACCATCACACCCTTTCCTGCACTGCCATTCGCTGGCTTAATCACAAATGATGGGCCGCAAATATTCCAATCGAATTCTTGGAGTTCTTCCAATGAAGAAATTTTGGCAAACAATTTGGCAACTGTTATTCCATGTTTAGCCAAAAAGTTCTTTGCTCGCAACTTACTGGTACCAAATTTCGTTGCATCATGAGAGTTTAATGGCTCATAAAGCATGTTGCGCGCATTCAAACCCAAGATATCAGAGAGTTTTACCATAGAGTATGTTATTCCTGCTCTTCGGATAGACGACGGAATCGAATCCATTCAGTGAATCGCAGGCCAAGATAGCGACCGATGACAAAGTTTAAAAGTCCGATCAATAAGAACGTCAGTTCAGGATATAAAAGCACAAATGATTGGATTAACTGTGAACGAAGTACTAAGGTACACAGTACCCCTAAAATAAATGTTTCAAACACACGTTGAAGCGCGACAGTCGAAGAACTCGCGCTAGAGATCTCCAAGAAGTTCTCAGAAAGTAAAATCAGAATTAACAGTGCAAATACGTTTAACACTGAGAGTGAAAGTAACTGAACATAGGTAGAAAGAACTAAGAGCCCGAACACTCCAAAAGAAACCAACCACAGAATCATAGCTGTACGTGGAAGATAAGGTAATTTAAATCCCTGCAATAAACGTCTTCCTATTGTCGCAAACAGTAGAATGGAAAAAAACAAAAAGCTGCCTCTAAACATTCCCATTGATAACAAGGCAACAGCTAGAGCCGCTGGCGCATACATGGACAGGCCTGACAATCCAATGATGTGACGCGCAAAGGCAATCAAACTTGCAACCAACGGGAAGATCAAGATAAAGGCAACAGTCGTCGCGCTCACCCCATTATCCACAGCGCGTCGCACTGCGTATTGGAGAAAGTTTGTTGGACCAAAATTTCCCAGTTTTTCTGTCTGTAAAATACTTTCCAAGCGATCGGCAGTTTGCCCACTCGCCTGTGTAATATTCCCTTCGTTGACTAACGGTCGTGATTCTTTAAAAATGACACCGCTTTCTGAGGCACTACTACTCGCTTCCGATGATTCAGTTGCGACAGCGTCAGTTGGAAAAAATCGAGTATCTTGGGCAAAGACAGTTGATCGTGAAACTGAAAGGAAGAAAACGAATACACTGAGGGCAAAGATTTTTTTCATGTCTATAGTATAGTACATCCGGCAACGAAAAGCCCCCCGATGTATCACCGAGGGGCTTCCATTTTTCAAAAACTATTTTCCCTTATTTCAAGGCTTCGTCTAAGGCCTTTTGGAATTCACTGTATGGTTGCGCTCCCACGAGGAGTTTTCCATTGATAATGAACGTTGGGGTTCCACTAGCGCCTACTTTTGCTGCCAAAGCATTATCATCGTCAATCTTTTGTTTAAACTTGCCATCGGCAATACACTTCTTGAATTGATCGACATTAATACCGACATCTTTGGCATAGCCTTCAAACTTGGCTTTAGGATCAGCTTCATTTACCCAAGCATCTTGGTTGCCAAACAACTTGTCATGCATTTCAAAATACTTCTTTTGGTCTCCTGCACATTCAGCAGCTTCTGCACCAATGTGAGCGTTCGGGTGGAATGGAAGAGGAAGATTTTGTACAGCATAACTAATCTTATTGGTATCAATATAATCCTTCTTCAGCTGACCATATGTTTGGGTAAAGTACTGTCCACAGAATGGACATTGAAAGTCAGTAAATTCAACGACTGCAACTTTCGCACTTTTGTTCCCTTCAATATGGACTGAATTTCCAGTCACTTCTTTCCACTGATCATCAGTTAATTGAGTTACAGGTTCAGCAGGAGCTGCGGCAGGAGCGGCTGCTGTTGGTGCCGTGGCTGCACTTCCACCTAATGACATTCCTCCAGCTTTCCACATCATGACAAACACCAGTGCGATCGCAGCTAGTGATACCGCAGAGACGGCACGAGTGACAACTTCAACTACTGTTGCCCACTCTTCAAATAATCGCTTATCCATATGGAAACTCCTACTATATTTATATATACGTACTCAAGATCCTTACCGTACCAAAGTAAAAGGGACGCGTCAAGACTCAAGCCACCATTGTGCATCAAGCGCTGCCATACATCCAAGTCCCGCCGCTGTTATCGCTTGCTTATAGCGATAATCTACACAGTCTCCGGCAGCAAACACCCCTTCTACCGAAGTCATGGTTGGATAGTTAGTCAGACCCTGACGCACTGTAATAAATTTTTTCTCATCCAGCTGAATTTGAGCTGAGAAAATTTCTGTTGAAGGCTTATGTCCAATCGCAACAAATACTCCATCGGCTGGCAATTCTTTTATTTCGTGCGTGTTCACATCTTCAATTACCAGAGTTTCAACTTTCGCTTCGCCTTTAATTTCTTTGGGAACTGCATTCCAAATCACTGAGACTTTCGGATTTGCTAATACTCTATCCTGCATGATTTTACTGGCTTTAAAGCTATCTCTTCGATGAACAAGCGTGACAGATTTTGCAAATTTGGTTAGTGCTAACGTATCTTCCATTGCTGCATCTCCTCCACCAATCACGTAGGTATTTTTTTCTTTAAAGAATGCGGCATCACAGACGGCACAACTACTCACTCCCCGCCCAACCAGTTTCATTTCACCAGGGATACCAAGCCACACATTTTCAGCTCCGGTTGAGATGAGTATCGCTTTAGCTTGAAACTCTTCTTCTCCACTCCATACTTTAAATGGACGGGCTGAAAAATCGACTTTAGTGATATTTTTATCAATGATCTGCGTTCCAAAATTCTTAGCTTGATCCCGCATATTCTGCATAAGGAGAGGACCATCCACTCCTTGTGGAAATCCTGGATAGTTTTCAATCACTGTGGTAAGCATTAATTGTCCACCAGCTTTTTCTCCAGCAAAAAGCAGAGGAGCTAAATTTGCCCGTGCTAAATATGTAGCCGCAGTCCAACCACTTGGTCCTGAGCCAATGATAATAACGTTATGGATTTCATTCATATGTTTTTTGTCTCCTCTATCATCTGATCTATTTTCCCGGATTCTAAAAGTGTTTGAATCAATGGTAATAATCTGACCGCATTGGGTGGCATTAAGATCGAGCCGTTTTCTACGCTGGTGATCAAATCAACAATATCAAAGAATCTCACTTCTTGTGCTTCAACAGTATTGAATCCAGGAAAAGGCCCTTCGTGCAGACCATAGAACATTGCCCAAAACTCGGACTCATGCACTCCTGGTTGGAATATTTTCATCCAGTGGGTAAGAGGGACATTCACTCCTAATTCTTCACTGAGTTCACGAACCGCAGTTTTCTCATACGAATCGCCGCTGTTAACATGACCTCCCACAGAAAATACCCAGTACCCAGGAAACATATCTTTTGTCATGCTCCGCTTTTGCATCAAAAGATGTTTTTTTTTGTTAAAGATATAGACACCGGCAGCACGATGAATGAGTTTGGGATCGCTATGTACTTGTTTGCGAGTGGCTGTTCCAAGGACTTCGTCCTCCTCGTTCACAACATCATAGACTTCTTCCTGATTATCAGTGGTATTGGGATTGTACATACGACAATTATGCCGCCATTACTTTAGTGATCATTTCACGATATTTCTCTTCTCCACCAAATCCAATTTGACGATCTGCTTCGACCATTTCACCTTTCTCATTTTTCTTGAAAGCAACCACAGTCGGAATACTCATAATTCCATAGTTACCGGCAATGTTTGTGGCATCCGTATCAACTTTAACGATTTTCACCTTCCCAGCAAATTCGTCTGACAATTTATCGATAATTGGAGCAGCCATCTTGCATGGTCCACACCATTCGGCGTAGAAGTCCACAATCACTGGAGTCTCTGATTTTAAAACCTGATCTGTAAATTGATCATCGGTTAAGTGTGCTGCTGCCATACGGTCCTTTCAAGTCATTTCGACTAATGTTTTTAATATACGATCAAAATCCTCAGGGGTTCTACATCTCGCACAACGGCTGGCTTCATCGGCGAGTAAATCCTTGGCTACACCAGAGAGTGCGCTACGGGATGCCGCCACTTGCTGCACAATATCCAAACAAGAACGCTCTTCTTCATACATAGCAAGGACTCCATTAAGTTGTCCAATAATCTTCTTTAATTTAAGCGCTACCGCGTCTTTTCCAAGGTCAACAGCCATACTCTATGTATACTCCCCCACAGTATCGGTGTCAACTACAGTTGTACCGAATCTCCAATTTTAATTCCCCTCTTTTGTACTTCCCCAGCATTCATCTCCAGCACATGAGTCACTGGTGTGATTGGTGAATAGAAACGTAAAGCTGAATCTGGCTCTCCTTTCTGGGCTGAGACTTTTTCGGTCAAATCAACGACCTTGTTTGAATCAATCCAGACGAAATCCAAGTCAAAACGCATATCTTTCATCCAAAATGTAGGAATATCACGAGCTGGCATCACAAACAGCATGCCATCACTTCCTAGTGTATCTCTTTTTCCTAATCCCAAGGTGATTTCTGGTATGGTTTTGGCACGCTCAATAGCAAGTTTCTGAGAACCAACAGTAATCGTGTCTTGGCTTTCATTTTGCGTCACTGGCGATTTCTTGAGAATGAAAGAGCCTAAAAGAAAAATCGCCACGATTGTTATCAGTAGTAAAATGATTTTCTTCATAAGAAAGTCTTCAACTCCCATTGTATGCCTCGATCACTATGACGGCGTAACCAAAAAACAATAATTGATGCAAGTGTAATCCCAATCGCCACCCATTGTGCTATAGAAAAGATCCCTAGTGCTCCACTCCACCTAGCAGTATCAATCCGTAAAAATTCTAACCAAAAACGAATCAGTCCATAACATGCTAAATAGATACAAGCGTATTGACCTTTCCCGATGTGTAACTTTTTCTTCAATCCCAGCCAATTAATAAAAATGAAGACGCACAGATTGGCAATCGCTTCATAGGCAAAGAGCGGATGATAGCGCTGTCCGTTAACCAGGATTCCCCACGGTAGATCGGTTGTCACTCCATAAAGCTCTCGGTTGAAATAATTACCAAATCTCCCAATTGCTTGCGCAAGTGGCGCCCCTAAAGATAGAAGATCGACCAGCAAAAAGAACTTTTCAGTCGGATTCTTCTTTCCTTTTGTGTAGGCAAAAGCTATCAATCCAAGCAATCCTCCGATAAGTGCTCCAAAATATCCCAATCCTCCATTCCAGACTTTTAAGGTATCGATCAAAGGTCCATACGCATATAATTGCCAATCTGTGATCACATGATACAAACGCGCACCAACAATTGCCGGAATAACAATCCAAAGGAGAGACTCATCAATCAGTTTTGAATTAACTTTGAAATGCTTCGCTTGAAGAGTTGCAACAGCAATGCCGGCAACAACCCCAAGGCCAATTAGTAGGCCATACAAATGAAACATACATTTAAACGATTGCCGAAAGTACAGTAAGGATCCCAAATACTCCGATCGCTCCGTACACAAAATAATCAAATTCTGGCTCAGTCAAATTGGCGTGGAAGACAGAGAACCAACGTTCCTTGAGTAATTCAAGAGGGTGTCGGTATAAGAAGAGATCCATCATCAGTGATAAACCAAGTCCCATGACAAACCCTCTGCCAAAAAAGTTGTTAGTTGAAGTGATTACAAAGAAAGCAGTTAAGAAATATCCTGCGAGTAGCGGATACGAACGCAACGGAGTTTGGGGAGCATTGGTCGGAACTAGATTTCCTTGTCGTACTTGTGAAGCCCCCTGTTGCAGTACGTCTTTTGCAGTACTGGTATTAATTTTGACATCCCCCGCCATGATTTTCGGCAAAAGGACATCTAAGAACACTGGCAGCACAAATCCTACAAAACTCCCTAAGGCTGCGATACCGACAGTCAAAGGAACCCCTAAACGGAAATACCAAATCAGAGAAAGGACGAGAGTGTAGAGGATCCAACCCAAAAAAAGAACAACATTCTTTTGCATACATTTATCCTACCATATGATCTCATTTCTTTTCTTTTGCGAGTTTTGCTTTCTTAAGTTCTTTTACTTTCCACATAAATAACCTGCCCTTGGAATTGGCATTGGCATCCAATACAAAGGTTCGTGCGGACTCTAGAATTTTTCGGTCAACCGTTTTGGCCATCTTTATGTACAGTGACTTGTGTGCCATGTCATCAAGCTCACTTGCCAATCGATAGCCGTAATCTTGAAATTCTTTGGTTATGTATCCACCGGCATCTTCCATAGCCCGACTTTTAATCAGATCGGCAATTGACGAAAATGAAGAAGGTTTTTTACGATCGCTCATATCGAGCAGTATATAACAGTGTTGACACCAAAATACCACCGGCAGCAAAGATAAAGATCCAATTCCAAATCGCTCCATACAGAATGAACAATATTCCCAACACCGACCAAAAAATCAGAGAAACTATACAAGTGAGTACTTCTTTATACACATGGAAAACAAACGTATCTAGACGTTTGGAGATCCGATAAACTAAAGCATCAAATGACGGATAGAAAAAGCTCTCAACCAATTTCTGGGCAATCTCAATCGCAATGATCATTGTAATCAGGGTCATATTGATTCGTAAGATCCAAAAGAGCGATAGAAGCAGCCCCCCCACAATAAACAACATGTTTCTCTTACTATGGTCAATATACCAACCGGTAAAGTACACCAGAATCAAAGAGATAAAGAAAGAAAGCGACATTAAAAATCCTAAACGTTCAACTTTACCAAAAACCAAAATCAAATAAATTGGCCATAATTCAAATCCGACGTCATTCACGTATCGACCGACTAAAGCCGCATGGACGCGAAAGTCAGCACTTCTTTTACACCAACTTAAGAAATGAGAGAGATTTGGAGAGGTCAACGTTTCCTTCCAATGCATTGGAAATAATGGCACGTTTGACAGCAAGAAGAAGATCATCGCTCCAAAGAAGGCGGCACCAAATCCAAATGTCACGATCAGGCCTCCTGCCAATGCAGGCAACAAGGAATACGAGAGTTTTAAAATAAACGTAAATGCTCCAACATCACGACCCACCTTGCTGTTACTCGCGCGCTTGGCAAACATCGTGTCATAAGCTGGACTAAAAACTGAGAGTTCAATACCTTGAATGATAGCTGCAGTAAAAATAAGCAACGGATATTTGGCCGATAGTGCTAGTAAGCCATAACGTAGTGCCATTAAAAAATTTCCAACGATTGCTGCTTTTGGTAATCCCAACTTTGAGGCCCACTGAGCCATTGGGAAAATCACTAATAGTTCAATAAACCGCAAGATCAAAACATCGGCGACAACTGTCAGGATTCCCTGCTGAAAATTGGAGAGTTGAAACCATGAGAAAAAATTGTTGGCAATTCCCAGACGATAAAAATAGACAAAAGTAAAAATGTCGACTAACGAAAAACCACTTTGGCGCAAGAACGACGACCAAAATAAATTTCGCAGAGATTTTTGAAAAAAGAATAAAACGTGCTGATGACTATGATGAGAGGTCGACATTACCTTTCATTGTCTATTTTCTGGGAGAGAAGATCAACAACAGACTCGGTTATTTTTCCTATCAAATACTGTTCATCAGAAGAAAAACCGCCAAGTACATAGTCTTGCGGATCCATAGATCGATCCCCTTTTCTGCCATCCACTCCGACACGAACATGCCAGAACTGATCGGTTCCTAAGCTATCTTTAATATGGTTGACACCATTGTGGACTTTTGGTCCTGAGCCAAAAACTAGCTTATATTTCCCCACCTCAACATCTAAATCATCATAAATCACAAACAGGTTATGGAAATCTTTTTTCCCTAACGAATCGTAGTCGTATTTCTTGAGCACGGCTTTCACTGCACTTCCAGAAAGGTTCATGAAGGTTTGCGGTTTTGCCAACACACAGTTTCCTACTCGCAGTGTTTCTGCCTCCAACGATTTTTCCACTTTCCAGTCAGAGACCCCAGCTTTTTGAGCAATAGCCTCAACTATTCTCCAGCCAGTGTTATGACGTGAGTGTGTATATTTTTCACCGGGGTTACCAAGACCAACAATAATAGTCATAAATGCCTTTCTTCCTCGTCAGCAACTGAAAGTAGTGTTTGAGCTAACAGCTCTGGATGATTTAAAGGAATCAAATGATTTGCACCGGGGAAAACGATCATTCGTTTAGCCTGTACTTTCTTTTGAAAACGTGTCATTTCGGTGAGAGAGAAATAAAGATCATTATCACCTGTAACAATGATCGTATCTATTGGTAAGGAATCTTGAGTTGTTTCCACAGATTGGCCTGACACAAGACTTTGAAGAACCAAATAGCATCGCAGCCCTACAGAACGCATATCAGACCATAAACGTTTGGGATAAAAATCCGCACTCCCTCTAAAAACCTCATGGTCTTTACGATTCCGCATGACTGGCATCGTTGTTGGAAAATACCGAAGTGTTCTTGTAATCCAAGAAGGCATTTTCCACCCCATTGATTTTGAGGGTGCCGACACCAATACGATTTTTTTCACTTGAGAATGGAGAAACAAACGGGCATATTGCTGCACCACGAATGAGCCTAAGCTATGGCCAACAACAATGACGTTCTTATAGCTATGCTCTCTGAGCATAGCTTCAATAACAGCAGAGAGATCTCTTGCTTGAGTTACGAAGATGGACTCTCCCATAGGGATTTTCCGTGTAGATTGTCCATGACCACGTAAATCAAATGTATAAATTGATATCGTTTTGCTCTGAGGAAGATCAAACAACTTCTCGATAGTGAAATCCCAAGCAATCTGATCACCTCCTAAGCCATGCACAAAGAGTATTGCGGTAGTATCTTCAAAGTCTCCAGAGATCTTGCGCATGGCAATATTTTCTTTATCGAAACTCTTCACTGTATACTGGTGCGTATGCATATCTCATCTATTCTACAACCATGAAGAAGATTTTGATTATTACTTCCACAAACGGACACAAAAGTATTGCCATCGCTATTCGCGAACAGCTCGAACAAGAATACACAGTAAATATTGAGACCTATATAAGTAATGAACTCCAAAAAAGCTATCTTCCTTTTTACTTATTTTTCCCTGGACTATTTCGTGTCTTTTTTTATCTAGGACAAATTCCTTTCTTTTCTCGGTTTTTTAAATACCGATGGAGAATATTATTTACTCCTCATATAACATCATATATACGAGAGCATGATCCAGATCTTGTGATCAATACATTTGGTTTCTTTTCAGACTCTTGTGGAATTGTTTGCGAAAAACAAAATATCCCCTACATAAATGTCATTGCTGACCCTTTTACGTTTTATCCTTCGTTTATATCCCAAAAAGCAGTTTCTAATCTTTTTTTTGATGCCTCAACTTTTGCGACAGCACAGAAAAAAGGAATTCAAGCTTCTCAAATATATGCTTCGGGATGGTTTACGCAAAAAAAATACTTCTCTAAATTTTCAGTTGACGAAATCCGAGAAAAGCTCCAACTACCCACAAAAACACTTACGCTACTCCTCTGCGGAGGAAGTGAAGGAACATTCCATATCTTAAAAGTTCTCTTCGCTTTGCTTGGGGCTAAAGGAACATGCACCATTATTGTGGCATGCGGGAAAAACGCTCTACTATACATGCTCGTCCAGAAAATTCAGTTAAACTTTTTTTCGTCCAAAATGATTAGACTTTATCCCATTCACTTCACTGCAGAACTTGATCAGTACATAAAAGCATCCGATATTGTTGTTGGAAAGGCTGGTCCCAACCTGCTCTTTGAAGCTGTTGCCGCAAGAAAACCGTTTTTGGCTGTCACTCATATTAGTGGACAAGAAGATGGAAATCTTTCGTTTATTCTCGACAAGAAAATTGGTTTTGTTGAAGAAAACCCAATCCGACTGCGAGCTGTTTTACAACGTATCTTTGAAAATCCAGAAATCCTCGAGGAGTTTCGAACTCCTTTAGAGGATATTGCCTCATACAACTATGATAGTGGACAAAGATTACGAGAGCACTTAAAAAAGATTTTATAATATCGAGTATAATAGCAGCATGAGTGACACCTTTTTTTCCATCGTCATCCCAGTTCTAAATGAGAAGTATGTTTTACCGCACCTCTTAAAAAATTTGACTGAACAAAGTTTTACTGATTTTGAAGTATTCGTTGTGGATAGCAAATCGACAGACGGGACTCAAAAGATAGTTCGAGATATTTCAAAAAAAGATAAGCGTTTTCATCTCCTCACGAGTTTGAAGAGGAATGTTGGCTCTCAGAGAAATATTGGTGGGAGGAAAAGCTCCGGCGAATTTATTATCTTCTTCGATGCAGATACCGAAATCCCAGATTTTTTTCTGGCGGGTATTCATTATCAGTGTTCTAAGGATAATTTAGAGTCTTTTACAACCTTTGCAGTCCCTGACAGTGAAAACACAAAAGATCGTTTATTCATGCATGCCACAAATATTATTTTCGATACTGCAGCCAAATTAAAAGCTCCACTATGCTTAGGTTCCTGTATAGGAGTTAGTCGAAGAGTTTTTGAGAGCACAGATGGTTTCGATGAATCTATCCACTTTATGGAAGATACCGAGTTCGTTAAACGAGTCGTCAAACATGGATTTAAATTTGTAGTATTAAAAGAACCAACATATACATATTCCCTTCGCAGGATGAGGAAAGAAGGAAATTTGATCATGTATCGAAATATTATTCCTACAGCTAAAGCGTTACTGTTAGACCAAAAAATTACAAAGCCTCTTCCTGGATACCCAATGCTAGGCGGAACGTATTTTGAGAACATTAGTACGAAGAAGAAAAACACTCAATCATATATTCGTTTAAAGAATATTGTCGACTCAGTACGTGATTTGATTTCTGAAGAATAAAGATCTTGAATTATGCAATCGACGCAAGCTCTTTTACCGTGGTAATTTGTTCTACTTTTTTATCGTCCCTGAATCGCTCAAGCCTTGGGAAACGTAAAGCAAGACCCGCGGAATGGTTCGGAGATTTGGTCAGTTCGTCCCCTGCTACTTCTACCACAATCTGTGGATCCACCCATACATCGGGAATAAGAAGTTTGTCGACTACGTACTGCTTTGGTTTTTCTGCTGTGACGACCGATTCACATCGAGTTTTAAACTCACGCCATTGATCATCGGATAATCCGGTGCCAACTTTGGAGAGTGTCACAATCTGTTCGCCATTAGCTACTCCGATTAAGAAAGCGCCAACCCCAAACTTATTACGTTTGCCTTTGCCATACCAATATCCCATGACTACCGCATCGATCGTATCAGAGAGCTTGGCTGCTGTCCCTTCTGCTTCTTTAAACTTCACCCAACTCCATCCACGTCTACCAGGCTGATAGACGCTGTCGTACTGTTTGATGACTGCCCCTTCCAAGCCTTTAGCTAATTGCTCCGTATGAAAAGCTCGTAGTTCATCAGCAGACTCGGTCACGATGAATGGAGAAACAATAAACATCTCATCGGCTTTTTGTAAAAGCTTGGCTAGTATTTCTTTGCGTTCAAAAAGTGGTAAACGAAGAAGACTCTCTCCATCTTGGTATAAAACATCAAACACGAAAAACTTAAGAGGAATATTTTTTGCAAACTCAGCGACATCATGTTTGCGTTTACGTTGAATGGTTTCCTGAAACGGAAGCAACTTTCCCGTTTTAGGATCAAAGCCAACCGCTTCACAATCTAAAATCAAAGAATGAGAAAATCCTTTGATTGCCGCGAGGAGTTCCGGAAACTGGGCACTCGATTCTTCCATTGATCGCGTGAAAGTGCGGACCGTCCAGTCTTTTCCTTTTCCATTAATATGAATTTGAACTCGGGTACCATCATATTTTGGCTCTGCAAATACCTTGGTCATTTTTTCAATCATTTCGGCGGCAGTTTTAAGTCGTTGACACAGTGCTGGTTGTAAAGGAATACCAAGTTCAATATCGAAATGTTCTAGTCCTTTTTCTCCATGTAAGAGATATGCTTTTGCCAATTTTCCAATATCGTTTTTGAGTTGATACGTGTCTTCAAGCAATTTTCGTTGACTTTTGTCTCCCATCTTTGCCCAGGACAATGCATCAAGGATCGTCATGTCTGAAAACCCAAGTCGCAACTTGGTTAAGATAATGCGAACTACATACTTTACTGAAACCGAGTCTAATTCTTTTAACAAATCGACAACTCTAATTACTTTCCGTTCTTGGCTCCCCTCGCCATTTTCATGTGCCAGGGCTGTCAGTTCACTATAAATTTCTTGAATACTCTTTTTTGATTCGTGCGTTTTCTCACCGGAGGAGTGTTGCACGACAGCTGCCAAGTCTCCGATTTTTTTGTATTCAGCCTGCACGCTCTCAAGCTCTTCCTCGTAGGCAAGTGCGGTTGCCCGCATCATCATTTTGTCCGCGAATTGGAACTCTAAACCTTCATATGGAGGAAGAATGCGACCAAGAAGAAGCCAACAGGTTGCTTCAATTTCATTCGCTTCAAGCTTGTTTAACAGCTCAGCCAAAATCACCGTAATTTCATTACGGGAACTGGTTTCTTCAATACGGGAAAGATAGGAAGCAAAAGCATGAAAGGTCATATACTCAAAGTATATTAACGTTCTTTGAGGTAATACACCACTCCTTTTGTCACGCCCTCTTTTTTAAGCAGCCCTTTATTCATCATGTCTTTTAAATCACGAAGAATTGTGTCTGCGGAGATCAGGGGAAGAATTTTTTGCACATCTCCTGTCGTCGCACTCTTCTTTTGTTGCAGCATTTCAAGGATAGAAATCTGTCGTTCAGATAAAGCGATCTGGATTCCCCCCAGACGATCTTTCAACTTTGCATCTTGAGAAAGTTTCTGCACTTGTTGCTTCACTCGATCAAGTTCCACTGCCAAACCAAAACAGAAATATTCCAGCCAATATGTCATATCTTGATTCGTTGATTGCTGCACTGATTGGATGGCCCGATAATATCCATCAATATCTTTGTCGAAATACTCTTCAATACTAAATAATTTCTTCACATCATACCCTTCTGCATACAAGATAAGGAGTGAAAACGCTCGAGCTGTTCGGCCATTGCCTTCGATGAATGGATGAATGCGTACCAATTCGTAATGAGCAATCCCTGCCCGGATGACCGGATGAATATCTTTATTGCTTGGACTATTCAGCCAATTCATGACATCTTTGACGAGCTCAGGAATTTGTAAAAACATCGGAGGACGAAACACCACACTGCCATCAATTGCGGACCGGATGACCACCTGGGCGGTACGAAATTGCCCAACTTGATCTCCCGGAAGAATATTACGAACTGTCAGAGTATGCAGTGTTTGCAAAATGCGTTCCGTGTAATCAATCGTTCGCGTAGTGTAGTTGCCCCAATCGTCGATCCATTTGAGAACTTCTCGGTAATTTAAAACCTCTTGAATATCACGTGGCCGGGCGATTACCCCCACTTCTTCGGCAACAGACTCAGGAGAACCAGTTCCTTGTGATTGCATCAGTGCTGCTGCCTGCTCTTTCGTGAGTTCATTTCCCTCTACCCGAGTTCCAAAATGAACGGTGCGAATACGAGCATCATCACGAAACTTTGCTTCCCAAGCAGGAACGAGTGGTGCATTCGTCACTACTTCCTTACAAGCTTCAATGCGCCCGATATACTTTAAAAGATTGTTGGAGATTTTATAATTGGGTTGGAACATGAGTAGCGATATTCTTGCACGATTTGCGGGAAAATCAATGGTAGAATAGACACCCTATGGCAAAGTCACCCAAAGAATTACCAATCACAATCTTAAAACAGATGGCAACACTCACAATGAGCGGATTCTCATTGGTCACAGCACTGGCATGGAACGATTTAATCAAGCAGTTTATCGAAGAATACGTGAAACCCTATACTCGAACTGGATCAGGGATCGTGGCCCAACTCATTTACGCCATTGCGATCACAGTATTGGTAGTTCTCATCACCTATCAACTGGCTTGGATTCAAGAGAAATTTGAGAGAAAAGAAGAACGTCAGCAAGAAAAACTCTCTCACTAAACTGAAAGAGTCATCTGTACTCCGTCGATATACTCACTTTTATACAGTAGTTCACCAGGAATTCGTCCAACCTCCCTAAAGCCGAGTTTTTCATATAAAGCAAGGGCGTTTGTATTACTGGCAAAACAATGTAGCCAAATGATTTTCAATCCAGGAATCATTTGCTTCGCTTCTGAAAAGACTGTTTGTGCCAAGATCTTCCCTACTCCATCTCCCCGAAAGTCCTTGGCTACCGTAATTCCAAAAATGACCACATGTTTTGCTCGTTCTCTTTTGCTCACGTCCCGACGAACATCCGATATGCCTACGATCTTGTTCTCTACCTCGCAGAACAGTTTTACAACATCTCCCAGTTCCATAGAGGCAAACATCGAACCCAAATATTCGGCTTCTTCTTTTAAGCTAAGTTCCTCTCCAGAAAAAGACACAAACGTATTTTCGGTCGATAACGTATTCATGTATGCAGTCATTGCTTCAATATCTTCCCATTTTGGATATCTGATTATCGCTTGCTTTCCACTTTTGGTGGTAAATTCTTTGACAATTTTTCCGGGAATAAAATGTGACATATTAATATCCTAATACATCTTTTAAGGTTTTAGGAATTTGTTCCACTAACTGGTTAGTCGTAAAGAAAGGCCCAACAGATTTGTACAATTCATCTCCCGCTTTCTTATTCACATAACTTCCTACAACCGCCGCAACAAATGGATCTTCAGTCAGGGTATAAAGACCCGCAACAAGACCAGCCAAGGCATCACCGGTTCCACCTTTGGTCATCCCTGGGTTACCTCCAGTAATGACTTCTTTGGAATCTTTAGTAAACACTTGATCTTCTTGCCCTTTTAAAAGAATGGTCACCCCAGTTTCAAGAACATCCTCACCTTTTGCATTCCCGATTAGCCGCTCATACTCGCTGGCATGTGGAGTGATGATCATATGCTCATTCAATTTAGCTGGTTCCATCATTTGCAAAGCCCCTGCATCCACTACCCATTTTTTGGTTGGGTACGCTGAGAGCAGGTCATCAGTAATTCTTTTCGTATCTTCCTCACGTGTCATTCCGGGACCAATTAAAATTACATTGGCTTCATCGATATAGTTTTTGACTTCTCCACGCGGCACAACTACTCCACTCCAAAAATTCTTTTTAGCTTCGGCGATCAGTTTGTTATTTTCAGGAACGGAAGAGTAGAAAACCATGTCCACCATGGCAGAAACCACTTCTAACGCCCATGCACTAGCAGCATGAAATAGCTCACTTCCGCCAATTACCATGACTTTACCGTTTTGACCTTTATGGGATCCCTTATCCATTCGATGAATTTTTGCAGTGTAGTGAGAAATATCCATACAGAGATTTTACTATAGATTAAGAATTTCTCCGTGGGTACATTCTTTCGGAAGCATAGAAAGTTCTTCCGCACTGGTCATAATCACTTGTCGGTTTTCAAATAGGCCAAAAACCAACTCACGGTTTCCTTCATCAAGTTCTGAAAACATATCATCTAAAAGAAGCAGTGGGGTGTTTTTAGTTTCTTTTTCAATAAACTGTAAGGCTGCAACTTTAAGCCACAATACTGCCATGCGTTGCTGACCTCGCGATCCAAAGCGAGCTACATCGCTCATTTTTCCCTCGGATAGTTCAAGCTGAATAAGAAAGTTATCGCGATGTGGACCTACAAGAGTCTTTCCTGCTGCCACTTCTTCAAAAGCATACTGATGCAGTCGCTCCTCACTCATGAGTGATTCATCATAGGTCACTTCCCCTTTAATCGGAAATTCTACGTGATTCGTAATGAAGAATAAAAACTTTTTCCGTTCACGAGTGATTACATCACCGTGTTTAATAAGGATGGTATCCCAAAAGATAAATTCCTTCCGAGTTACCAAACCCTCACGAAGCTGCAAAATTAATTTATTGCGATGCTTTAAGGCTTTCTCGTATTCTCGCAAAGATTTGGCATACTCTAGGCTTACCTGAATTAAGACATCATCCAAAAAATTGCGTTTATAACTTGGTCCGTCGGTGATTAGCTCCATGTCTTCTGGACGAAACAACACTGTTTTTACCACTCCGATTACATCGCTGCGACGTTTTTTCACTCCATTGCGTAAGAAGCGGGTAGAAGCTCGTTTAGAGTATTCACTGCTTTTAGAAACGATACTGGCACTCAACGTTACTTCCTCATCATCCACAACTGCTTTGGCTCCCAGATGTGCAACTTCAGCTCCTTCTCGCACACAGTCAGAAAGGAGTTTGGCTCGAAAACTTCGACCAGTGGAGAGAAATGCAATTGCCTCCAAAACATTAGTTTTCCCTTGACCATTGTTTCCTAAGATCAATGTTTGATCCGAGTCAAAAACAATTTCTTTGGTGGTAAAATTACGAAAATCCTGAAGGACTACTGATGAGACGACTGTCTTTTCCATGCCGGTAGTATCTCACACGTTTACAGGAGTTCTGGATAAAAATGCCGTATCACGTAATGGAAGGCATCGCCAAATTTTTTTGGGGTATCTTTTAATTCTTGTTTGATTTGAGGCAACGTGAATTTCTCCACTCCGACAGACTCATGATTTAACGTCGGTTGCTCATCTGTATATATCTCATACAAAGAAAACAAATGATTTTCTTTACGTCCAATTACTTCACGATTAAAGACCGCTCGACCGAGTCGTTTAAAATTGACCGCGGTAATCCCTAACTCCTCCATTGCTTCACGTTTCAACGCTTCATCGTCAGATTCTCCAGCTCCTACATGCCCTCCAACAGGAGATACAAATTGGCCTGCATCTTGTCTATCATCTGCCTGCTTGACCAAAATCCAATTTCCCTCTGAATCAATGACATGCGATACCACACAGCGATGTAAAGCTCCCAATCTATGGGCCTCAGTTTTCATCATCTGGCCAGTGACTTGATTTCGGTCATCAACAATATCAACTAGTTCATCTGCCATACAGGTATCCTTTCTTATTTCTGACACTCTGGACAAAAGAACGTGCCGCGACCGCCAAGGGTTATTCGTTTGACCAGCGTACCACATCGTCTACATGGTTTCCCCGCTCGCATATACACTTTGAAAAAATCTTGATATTTTCCTTTTCCTCCCATCAAGTTCCGATACGTATTGTCACTGGCTCCTCCTCGTTTAATACCTTCTTTGAGCACATCTTCTATCGCTATAAAGAGTTTTTTTGCTTGCTCTGGACTTAGACTGATTGCTGACACTTGTGGTGGAATTTTTGCCATCCAGAGACTCTCACAAGCATAGATATTTCCAATCCCTGCGATTTTCCGTTGATCAAGTAAAAGTGTTTTAATCGGACGTCTAGTTTTTTTTAAAAGCACCTTAAAGTCAGCAAGCGTCAAATCTTTTAAAGGCTCTTTTCCGAGTGTTTGGAGGAAACGAAGACTAGAAACTTGTACGGTCGGAAGAATCTCGACATATCCAAATCGGCGCATATCAGAAAACGTCAATTGTCTGCCATCTGCAAGTGTAAAAACCACATGTGTATGTGCACCTATTTCTTCAGTTCGTTGAAACAGCATTAATCGTCCAGTCATCTTTAAATGAATTGCGAGAGAGTAACTGTCTGAAAGATCAATGATCAATAGCTTTCCAAATCGTCGAACACCGGTAATCTTTTGCCCTTCCACTTGTTCCAAATTGCCGTGTAAAACTTTGGATGAGCGATCCGGGAACTTCACTTCAGTAATTTGCACTCCAAGTAAATGCTTTTCTATTTGCGAGCGGATAGTTTCGACTTCAGGGAGTTCAGGCATGCGGTTATTTCCCTAAGTTTTTTGGTCCAAATGCATTTGGAAGTAATTTAGCTACCGTAGTGAGAATGATTGCATCTGGATTATTGCAAGTACATACAACCTCAGCATCTGGTCCGAATTCATTCATCACTTGCCGACAGACGCCACAGGGAGAAGAAGCCGTTTCGGTCGGAGTGAATACACACATTTTTATAAGACGAAGATACCCTTCTGCTACAGCCGAAAAAACAGCGGTTCGTTCTCCACAGTTAGTCGGACCATACGCAGCGTTTTCAATATTACAGCCAGTGAAAATTTTCTGGTTACCTGCAGGATTCTCAAATAGGCCTGCCGCTCCAACTTTAAAACGGCTATAAGGTGAATACGAAAAACCAGCAGCTACTTCAGAGAGTCTGACTAAATCTTCATGCATTCCCATAATAGTCTCCTTTAATTATTGGATGAGTATACACTGGGATTTTCGCTTTGAAATTACTTGTCATCCTCTACCTCTTACAGTAGACTCAACCTATTATCAGTAATCATAAAATGTATGCCGGAAAAATCATCAGAAAACAACGGGGGGAAATCCTCGAAAAATTCAAATCTTTTTTCAAGATTCATTAGCAACTTCAGAAGAGAAACTGAGGACAACATAGATATTGATGATGACCTCTCTCCTATTCCGGAAACCTCTCGTACTCCAATTTCTATAGCAGATGTTTTAGAAAAAATATCTGTACATATGGATGAGATAGCAAACACATCAGAGACGCCAACTCGTAATGTGCTGATGTACGTCGTGATTGATTTAGATACAGCTGATATTGTTGACATACAGTGGAAAAGGTCACATGCTCCTTCAAATAAGTTCGTTCCACTCCCGCTTTTTTTGAAACTAAAAGATGGAAAGCCACAACGACTTTTTGCTTCTGATGATATTGAGGCCTATTATCAGCAAAATGAGAGACAGAGTGTTAATTTAGAAAGTGCTACAGATTCTCTGATGCTCACAGTGAATAAAGAACTAGGCGGCGCAGAAAACTATGAGCCTTTGAGTCATAGAGATCTCGTCAAAGAAATTCACGATCACGTCAAAAAACTGGAAAAGAAAGATCGAGCTCTTCCCCTGCATGTGAGAATGCGACCAGATACTGGAGAAATTACCCAACTTATATGGAAAAATGAGACCAACACTTTTGACTCAGAAGGTATCTTTATTTCTTTGCAGATTGAGCTGCGATCCTCCCGAGTCTATGCAGTTACTCTTTCGGGAGAACAAGACCCCTTACTTTTGAACAATCAAGATTTATTAAAGAGCCTTTCGATCAAGCTGCAACGAATTACCACGGATTTAAGTAGTCCAGATCTTCTTTTTGAGAACAGGTCACCTGCTCCGTTACGCCACATCGACGCTAGGGGAAATAACCCATATGAAGAAGCTTTTGAAGCGGATCTCAAGGCAGCTTTCAAGGAAGCTGTCCAGAAAAAAAGAATAACTGCAGAAGTAATGCGTATTGTTCCTAAAGAATCAAAAGGAAACGAACCCTTGACCGATGAAGAAACCATCGAAGCGACATACGCTCTTATACAAGGCAATACAGTCCCCTCGTTTAAAAAAGGAATTTCCTCGTTTTATTTTATCTGGTCAGTGGATCCAGAGAATGGTCGAATAGTGGCTGTGGATTATCAAAGCGGGAGTGCAAGCTCTGATACTATTCCTATCCAGATAAAGTGCCTTATGGACGTGGATGTATTCAGAAAACCTGCATTTAAAGTTCAAGTTTTTCAAATTGAGAATACTTCAAATGCAGAACGATTAGAACCTCGAGCACTTGTGGAATTCAGGAAACATTTTGAAGATATAAATGGGATTGCACGATCATCGTTCTAGTACAGCCAGAAACGCTTCTTGAGGTAAACTGACTTTTCCAAATTCCCTCATGCGCTTCTTGCCTTTTACTTGTTTCTTTAAGAGTTTTTGACGACGAGTAATATCTCCACCATACATTCCTTCTGTCACGTCTTTTCGATATCCACTAATATCTTCACGAGCGACGACTTTACCACCAATGCTCGCTTGAATCGAAATTTGAAAGTTTTGCTTAGGAATGACTTCTTTGAGTTTTTTGACAATCTTTCGGCCAATATATTCAGCTTTAGCCCGAATAACAATTTGACTCAATGCATCAATTTTTTCAAAGTGCACCACGATATCTAACTTCACAGCATCTACTGGTTGGTAATCAAAAATTTCGTATTCAAGACTGGCAAATCCGGACGATACAGATTTGAGTTCATCATGGAAATTCACAATTAACTCCGAGAGAGGAAGTAAATACGTTACCTTCACTCGGTTTCCATGCTCCTCGAGTCCTTCTAAAGTTGCGCGGTGATCTTCACACAACCGCATCACTGCTCCTAAATATTCTTTGGGAGTAAAAATGGTTGACATGGTGACTGGCTCAGCAATCGAGGCTATGATGGCCGGATCTGGGTATTCAGTGGGAGTATGCATTTCAAATGTCTCACCAGTACGGGTAGTAATTTTATAGAGGACTGAAGGCGAGGTGGCGATCAAATCCATGTTGTATTCATTTTCAAGTCGCTCTTGAACAATTGTGGCATGCAAGATTCCTAAGAATCCCACTCGTAAACCATTTCCTAAAGCTGGAGAATGGGTGGATTGATACTGCAAAGCAGCATCATGAAGAGCAAGTTTCCCCATCGCGTCCAAAAGCAGCGCATAGTCATCCCCTTCTGTTGGGTAAAACTCCATGTACACCATTGGTTGCGGTTCTTTGTATCCAGGTAGCGCTTGTGTCGCTCGCAGGGTCATAGAGGTCACCGTATCGCCAACCCGTAACAACCGTACGTCTTTTAGTCCCGAGGCAATATAGCCGACTTCTCCCGCGTGCAAGACATCTGTCTGTTTCATTTCCGGACCAAAGTATCCCAGTTCTACTGGAACAAATTCTTCACCAGTTCCCATGGCGAGCAATTTTTCTTTTCTGAGAGTGCCGTTTACCACCCGTACATAGGCAATCACTCCTTTATGAGGGTGATATAAAGAGGTAAAGACTAGAACCCGTAAATCTTGATCATCAGTCCCTTGTGGGGGCGGAACAAATTCAACTATTGCTTCGAGCAATCCTTCGATATTAATTCCAGTTTTGGCACTGACTTTGATAATTCGGTTTTCATCAATTCCAAAAGTCTCAATTAAGTCCAGTGCTACCTGATCTGGATCAGCTGCTGGTAAATCAATTTTATTAATCACTGGAATAATTGTTAAGCCAATAGCCTTGGCCTTTTCATAGTTAGAAAGAGTTTGCGCTTGAATTCCTTGTGTCGCATCCACAACTAACAGTGCTCCTTCGCAAGCAGCCAGTGAACGGCTAACTTCGTAGCCAAAGTCCACGTGTCCGGGAGTATCGATCAAATTCAGTTCGTAATCTTTATAGGTCAAACGTACTGGAGCTAACTTAATGGTAATACCCCGCTCTTTTTCAATCGGATTACTATCCATCATCCGCTCTTCCATCAAACGCTCAGAAACCGTATTAGTTTTGCGTAAGAGTTGATCGGTTAAAGTCGTCTTCCCATGATCAATATGGGCGATAATAGAAAAATTACGAATATGGTTTGCCATGAAGCGTTATTCTACCAGAGGTGAAGTAGAGAAGCTATGGTAGTTTCACCGTATCGACAAACAAGGTTGTTCCACTGAATTGACCGGTAACCGTCACATTTTTTCCCACATAGTCATCGAGTTTTACCGTGTAGGAATCTAAATCTCTGGTGACACTACCTGGACTTGCGATATAGAATTTCCCTGCGGTTTTAGCGATGGTTCCAGAAACCGTGGTAGTCACCGCTGCCTGGCTGGTCGGCGTCGGTGCTACTGGCTGTTTGCTACAGCCCACACACAGGCCTGCAATTAAACAGAATAGGAATAGTTTTTTCATAGTTGTACCTCCTCTTGTGGTCCAATAACTTCTTCACTGCGAGCCAGTTTGTTTCTCCAATCTTTCACTCTCCCTTGAATTGAAACCAAAATCGAAAGCTGTTCAACGGAGAACATTGCACACAAGAAAGTATAGACGATTGCTCCTGCCAGCGCTGCAGCTCCAGTCAGCGCAAATAATCCTAAAACTCGAGTTGTATCAAATACCAGTTGATCGAGGAGTTTCATGACCACGTATAGCGTACCTCCCATCAAAATTGCAGAAAGAGCCAGTTTCCCTTGTGGGATAAAGAACTCTTTCCAATAGAAGGTTCGTAACCGATGAAAAAGCGTCACCAGTAACAGTAATACTTCAGTAAAAGCTGCAATCGTAAATCCAAGTGGAATCGCATGAACTCCCCATCCCAAAACTGCAGTCCCAAGCCACATGACAAAAATATTTATTCCCATGGCGACAAGCGCAATAAAGAAAGGAACCTTGGTTTCTTTGAGTGCATAAAATGCTCGTAAAAGAACATGGATCATTGCTACCGCTCCGACTGCAATCGCATAAATCGCAACCAACTGACCAAGCAATACTGTATCTGTCCAAGGAAACTCTTTGGCGCCATATGCAAGTCGAACAATGGGAATACGTAAAACCAGTAAAAGGGCTCCGGCAGGATACATGAAAAATGCGATTTGATGTAAGGTTTTAATTAGAAGTTTCACAAAACCAACGATGTCGTGATCTTTGGCTTCGGAAGAGAGAAAAGGTAAAGCGGCTTGAGCAATTGAAACACCAAAAAAGCGAATCGGAGCTGCGATCAAACTTTGGGCAAAAGTCACGCTGGTAAGCAGTGTGCTTCCAAGTGAAGTTGCGATATACACCCCCACAAAATCTTCTACCGCATTGGTGGTTTGCGTTGCTCCTCTTGGGAGCATGAGTTTAAATACTTCACGGACGTTACTGTTCTGAAAATTCCAGCGCAAACGGAATACAAACCCGTACCGAATGGCGAGTGGCAACTGGATAGCGAAATGAACTACAGCTCCGAGGAGTACGCCAATCGTCGGTCCATAAATTCCCACGATAGGAGAGAAGATCAAGGTGCCGACGATAATTCCCAGGTTGTACAGGATTGGAGAAAGTGCGGGTAAGAGAAAACTTCTATTCGATTGTAAAATCCCTGACAAAAAATTACTCAGGAGGAAGAAAAACTGGGCTCCCAACATTACCCGCATCAGTTGAGCAGCCAACATCACTTGCTCCACACTAAATTCTTTTCCGGTAAAGCTGCGAATTAACGGGACGGCAAATATCCCAGCTATAGTCGCAACAATGATGTAGGCAATTCCTAAAATGGTCATCAAGGTTTGAACAAATTGATGTTTCTCTTCATCTTGATGCAGAAGACGACTGTAGACAGGGATAAAGGTTGCAGATAAGACGCCTACAACCAGTAATTGAAACAAAAAGTCAGGAATCCGAAACGCAGCAAAGAATGCGTCCAGTAATGGACGACTTTCTCCGACAAAAACCGAGACCAACAAGCGTTTATAGAGTATCCCCAAAACCGCCGAGCACACCGAGAGTGAGCCAATCAACGTCGCTGCCGATAGAATAGAGGTCTGCTCTGAAAACAGAAATGACGCGCTTTTTTTAAGGAGAGAAACCATGATCAGTATAGGATACTCAATAAACTCCAAATACCAAATACCAAATTTAAAGAGCCTTCTCCTCCTCAAGTGCTTTCCAAAACTCAGGGGGAATGCTATACTACTTGTTCAGTAAAACCTAGAAATACACGAAATCCGTATGCCTATCACCAAATCAGCACTCAAAGCTTTACGTCAAGACCGTCGTCGCGCAGAGACGAACAGACCTATTCGCTCTCGAGTAAAGACTACTTTAGATGAATTAAAAACTGCTCAGTCACAAACTGCTCTTTCCAGTGCTTTTTCTGCTATTGATCGAGCTTTAAAAAAGAATCTGATTCATCGAAATAAGGCTGCTCGTCTCAAGAGCAAGGCCTCTAAACTGATCTCAAAGTAAGTTCCTCACTTGTGCCAGTGCCCCTTTTTTTGCTACGCTGTTACCATGGCGTACAAACCGCAAACTCTTGTTATTCCAAAAATTAACCTTATTCCCCGGGATCCGTTCTATGAAACGACGATTGGGAAGATTATGGTCTGGGCGATCCAAGTGGGTCGATACATCATCATTTTTACCGAAATTATTGTTATCATGAGCTTTGCTTCCCGCTTTAAGCTCGATCGCGATCTGACAGATCTTACGGCCAAAGTCACACAGAAAAAAGCGATTGTCGAGTCATTTGGTGATATTGAAGCTCGTACTCGTACCATCCAAGATAAAATTGCGACAACTCAAAAACTCCTTGCCGACGGAACAGCTATGTTTTATCTGGACAAAGTCACAGCCAGAATCCCGTCTGGAATCGAATTAACTCAACTTACTCTTGATCCTGGTACCCTTACTTTTTCAGGAAAAGCTGTAAATTCGAACGTTCTGGCTGCCATGATCGTGGCGTTGCAGCAAGAGCCAGCCTTCACCAGTGTCTCTGTCGACAAGATCTCTTCAGGACAAGCAAATGATCCAAACGTTTCATTCGCAATTAAACTCACTATTCCACAGAAAGCAGTGGAAGCGAAAGTTGAAGATGGCAGTACACCAACAACTCCGCCCACATCACCTGATACACCAGTAACACCATAGATCTATGCCAATCCAAAGACCATCACTACAACGAACTATTATCCAGATGGATTTAAACCGCTTTTATGACAAGCCAGTCACCCGAGTATCTGTGGCATTAGTGCTTTCTCTACTCGCTATTGCTTTTTTCGCACTGGCTGCGATACGCCCGACTCTACAAACTATGGCAGAGTTATTAAAAGAAATTGATCAGAAAAAAACCTTAGATGAGAAATTGACGCAAAAAATTACGGCACTTACTAGTGCTCAACGTCAACTCTCAGAAAAGGAAGCACTATTCCCTGTACTCTCGATCGCAATCCCCTCTAATCCAAACTTTGCTCAGCTCATGACAGTGATCGAAAAATTAGCAACGGAACGCCAAGTTGAATTTTCTTCGGCACAAATCCAAAAAGTTCCGCTTGAAGGCAAACCACCAAGCGCAACGGCAAAGTATCAACTAGTTAGTTATCCTATGACACTTGCCTTCTCGGGATCATATGAGAATTTGATTCTACTCATGCGTGATCTTCAGTCCATTAAACGAATCATTGCAATTGATCGATTTGATATTTCTCCTGCGGTACAAAGTGCCCCTACGGAGTTAACCCTTACCCTCGCAATTCGCGCATTCTCGTTTAATCAATTACAAGGAGCTGCTCCGGCACCGGTGCCTGTTCCGTAAAATCAGTATGAAAAAAAGATTAACATTTAAACAACTCCTCTTTGAACAACAGATACTGGGAATTTTGCTCTTTTCTGTATTAGTTGTGTTTTTGTGGGTAGTATCGACTATTTATTTTTCCTACACCAAATCTACACTTACCAGTGAAGATGAAACGGTTGTTATCCCTCTGAGTCCTATTATTGATGATCGCCCACTACAAGTTTTAAGTAGCCGACGCTGGTGGAGTGACAGTGATCTACAAAGCTTTGCAGTCAGTGTCGTGATACGTGACAGTAACGGAAAAACGACGACTTCTCAAACCCAAACAGGAGCAGCTTCACCATCTGCTACCCTTGCGCCCACTCCTGTCCCCACACCACTTCCAGCCTCTGGTTCTGCCCAAACGCAGTAAGTGTATGGTACTTGTAGTGCAATTAGTGAGCATGATAGCGTAGTACTATGGCCCAATCGTTTCTTTCGACCAAAAGAATTCCCACCATTGTTGGTATTGTGATTTTGAGTGCTGGCTTGATCGGAGGAATCTTCTTAGCTAACTCTGTTACTACGGGCTTTCTTCCGAGAGCTTCCCCCGAGTCAACTCCAAAGAACTTAAAAATCACCAATGTCACCGATACCAGTTTTACTGTTTCTTGGGTAACCGATAGCAAGACAACCGGCTACGTAAAGTATGGCCCCAGCAGTAGTTCAATTAGCAGTGTTACTACTGATGATCGAGATCAAATTGGTGGTAGTGTTGGCCAATTTAAAACACATCATGTTACCCTTCGGGGATTAACTGCATCCACAACCTATTTCTATAAAATCGGTACTGGTACCAGCGAACTATACGACGATAGTGGCAAACCTTATCAAACAAAAACCACCGTTCCAATCACCTCACCTGCAAAAACCTTGTACGGAGAAGTTCTTTCCAGTGATACAACCGGAGCCACTGGCGCCTTAATTTATATTAGTGGAGATTCAATTGCCCCACTCTCTACCATTACGCAAAGTGGTGGAAGTTTTGCCTTATCACTAGCGATCGCCCGAGCGAAAGACGGTGTTAGCAGTGCCACTTTTACGGATGACACCAAGATTTCATTGCTCGTCATTAGTCCGATAGATGATACGACTAGTGTAATCGATGCAACGATTTCTCAAGGTCAGCCCTTCCCTGATATTGTATTAGGTAAGAATCAAAATCTCACAAGTCCCACACAAACACCCCAACCAGAAGCAGAAAATACTTCCGCTCCAACGCAAAGCAAGTTTACCAGTCAATTACTCTCAGCTCCGGTCGAGATTCCCGCGTCAGTCAGTGCCAACTTTCTTTCAATAAGTGCACCAACTGATCAATTTGTTTCAACTGTTGCTCGTCCAGTCTTAAGTGGTACAGCTTCAAAAAGCGCAACCGTTTCGTTAGCTCTTAAAGGACCATCTACGTTAACAACGAGCACGAAAGCGACTGCAACGGGTGCATGGACATACACACCAGTAACGAGCTTGAAAAATGGCGCCTATACTCTTACAGCTAGTACCACAATCAGTGGAAAGAAAGAAACACAAAACGTTTCTTTCTCCATTTTGGTCCCCACGCCTACGCCCAAAACCAGCACTGCTTCTGCAGTTTTAGGACTGCCATCCACTGAATCAGCAGATTTGGTATCCGGATCCACTGAAATCACCATTTCTTTTGCTCTCGCTGGTTTGTTATTTATCGGTTCTGGAGCTTTTTTCGCCACAATTCAGTCAAGTGATCACAAAAAAAGAAAATAGCATCTTGAGATTAGTTGAAAAGTTAGTTACTGTAGATATTGCATCATGTCAGACGATCAAAAAACACCACCACCATCGCCACTCTCATCCACACAAGGAACTGCAAATTTGGATGATGTGCTGTCATCGTTGGAAAAACAGTTACCACAAGATTCAGCTACACCAGCGCCTGTTGACCCAGTCTCACCACCTAGTCCAACCCCACCTGTTACCCCTCCCGAGCCAATGCCTCCACTTACACCTGTAGAAGAAAAACCTGTTGAGCCAGTACCTCCGGTAATTCCACCTGCTCCAGAGCCAATGGCTTCAGCAGCCTCTACCCCGACTCCACCGCCAGTTCCAACTTCTTCATCATTTGGTATTGAAGAAAACCACATTGAACCAGTAGCCACACCGGTTCCGGTAGCTACTCCTGAACAAAGTCCCGTACTAACTGAAACGCTCAGAGAGCACCCTATGGTTGCGACGCAAACAACAACGACAACTGCTCCTCCTCCAAGAAAAAAAGGATTATTTGGAATTGATCCTAAGCTTATTGTGGGTGCTGCCGTTGTTTTCATTTTGGCAATTGGATCTGTTGCTGCATATTTGACAATTGGAGCACCAGCAGGTTCTTTGGATACGAGAAATCAAGCTTCCGGATGTAGTATTGTCTACAATCAAAACACTTTTACACTTACAAATTGTGTGGGATCTGGAACTATCACAAGGTTTAATGGACCGTCATGTCCAACAACACAGAATAAAGTAAGTGAGGTTCCTGCAACCGATGGTACTATTTCGCCTCAGCCGCCAGCAGGTCAATGTCAACAGGTCGATCATAATTTTGGCGGAAATGGACCAGACGGGCTTCCAATTGGGGCTGGTGGAGTCTGTTCCTGTAATAGCGCTCCTTCCCCTACTCCTCAACCACGTGCTTGTGGTGAAGCATGTACCACAACAGCAAACTGCCGTAACCCAAGTACTGGAGGCTTTCCAGTTGAATGTCGCAACGGCAAATGTCAACTTCCCTTGACTGGTCCATACGCTTGTCCGGAAGGACAGTCTTCAGGTTCAATTTGTACCTGTGCAGCCAAAGTTCAATGTGGACAGCAATGTGGCCCTGCAGCTGGAGGGAAGTTGTGTAACCCTGGCAGTGTCTGCGGATTCTTGACTCCTTCAAACGCGTGCAAAGTGAACGGCGTTGATCAAAGTACAAAACAATACTGTATCCCTGTCAATCCAAATGGTGGATATAGCTCCAAGCGCTGTGACACCACTCCGGCAATCAACTATATTGCTGCTGACTCTTTGGTAAAACCAGACGGAACACAAACAAACTTAACCGCTGCGGATGCAGTAGTTGCATGTACCCCAGTCTGTGGAGATAAGATTGTAGCTGGAAATGAAGAGTGTGATGCTGGAAGTGAAAATGGAAAGCCAGGATCAACTTGTGATGCAACGTGCAAAATGCGCAACGTCTGTGGCGACACTTGCTCTGCCGCTAGTGAATGCAATAAGCATTACGTTACCTTGCGATGTAGTGTAGGCGCAACTGGAACAACCGAACGATACTGTGGATTAGATGCAATCGTTGAAAACGGAGTCACCATTGAAGAGAATAGTACCCGCTTCATCAAACCAGGAATGTGGAGAATCTCAAGTACTGCAGCTTTGAGTGGTGGATCTGAAATATACGACCACGAACAAGGTGCCACAATCTCCTTCTGGACCTCAGCAACAAATGTAACTCTCGTCTATACCAAAGCTTCAAATCGTGGAACCTTTAATATCCTTGTCGACGGAAAGCAGCAATCGGCAACTATCAATCAAAATGGGACAACCACACAATACAAGCAAAATGCACTTATTACGGTTCGAGATGCCAGTATTCCTGAATATGTCTGCACCTCAAATACTTGCCGCCTGTCAACCAGCCCTGAGAGTCCGACCTGTGATGGGAATATTCCTTCTCCATCACCAACTCCATCGGCTCCACCACTCGCCTGTCTCCGTATTTCCTCTGATAATCCAACTCCAGTATTGGGAAGCCAAGTGCGATTCACTTGTGGCCTCGTCACTGGTGTTGATCGCTATGAATTCCGCTACAAGATGACATTCAATGGAGTTGATGGAGCTGGTGGAACACTCGCTGCAACTAATAATTTGTCTGCTCCTCTTACTGTTGATCAACCTGGAGATTATAAAGCACAGTGTCGGCCATGTGTTGGTCAGGCATGTGCACCTTGGCAGAATTGGTAACTATGAAAAATCGAAAGTCTATCATCGCTGGTTTCATACTTTTTGTCCTAGTAGTGGCTGCTATTGGAGTGGTGATTATCACTCGCCGAACTTCAGGAACACAATCTGTTGCTCCAACAGCTCCACAATCACAGCCAGCAGCAACATCTTGTACCCTTTCCTTTACGGTCGAAGGGACACCTGGCCCTTCTGAAAGTCCAACCCCAACCCCTTCTGCATCACCGACAGCAAGCCCAAGTCCAACTCCAACCGCTACTCCTGTTGCTCAATGTAACAGTACTTGTGCGTCCGATAGTGACTGTCCTGCATCTATGACTTGTTCTAGTGGAACGTGTCGTAATCCAGCGTGTACAGACTCAGACAGCTGTGTATGTGCGACTGCAACACCTGCTCCTACACCAACACCGACCCCAGGACCATCGTGTAACAGTGAATGCACCACCAATGATCAATGTCCGTCAAACTTAATCTGTGCTTCAGGTCGCTGCAGAATGCCAGGCTGCACTGCTCTGGATAGCTGTACTTGTGGACCAACCTGTAACTCAACCTGTACAACCAACTCTGACTGTCCAAGTGATCTGATCTGTGCCTCGAATCAATGTCGCCGACCTGGATGTACAGCTCTGGATACGTGTTCATGTGGTACACCTGGACCAACAGCTACCCCTACAACTCCACCAGTTGTGGTCCAAAGCACGCCTGTACCACAGGAAGTCCTTCCAGTCGCAGGTTCTTCCCTCCCAACAGCAGGGTTAGTAGGAACTGGGATCATCACTATCATCATCGGAATCCTAGGGCTACTAGCACTCTAACTTCTCTTCGAAAAAGAACGCCATTTCATTGCTGACGTCCCTAAAAGAATGAGCATCACAAATACATGCTAGAAGAAAGTGCTTTCAGAGAGTTTCTTTAAGAAGCTTTTGATGGGACAGTTTTTTTGAAGCGGATAAAGGGAATGTTTACCTGCTTATCGCCTGAGTTTAAGGTGATCGCAAATCCCCCTTCGTTTAATTCGTTATGCTCTGCTAAAGAATCGAGTTGATCAATACGATCCCAAAACTCGTCATCAGTCAGCTGAATCAATTCCAATGGAAGTTGAAAAAAAGTTTGCATGAGACCTCTATCCTACCACTCTGTTCCATTTTTTCAAGAAAAGACACTTTGGATGTTATAATTTCCAGAGAGAAATAAGGGGCGTGTGGCGCAATCGGTTAGCGCAGGAAGCTTATACCTTCAAGGTTCCTGGTTCGAGTCCAGGCACGCCCACAATCGTTGAATAGGTTCATAAATTATGTGTGCTATGCCAGTTCTATCGAATGCGTGATACCATTTATGTAGTAGAAAAATGCATATATATGATTTCTTCTGTTCTCTGCCTACTTCTCATCAAACTTTAAGGCTTTTATGATATATATGTCTCGCGGTGATTCGACGTATAAACTGGGTGTACAATACACAAGTGAAAAGCAAATATGATAAATATAAAGTTCGGCTCCAATAAAGAATCCAAATCATTCGTACTAAGCCTCTTCGACAAGACCATTGATAATGAAGGATATATCATTGAACAAAAATCAAAGAAGAGAGTGCTTAGTGCTGACGGACAGGAGATTACCCTCGAAGAATTTGGCGTGATTAAAAACGGTTCTGAAATCTTTGCAAAAGATGATATCGCCGCACTTGTTCGCTTTTACGAAAGGTACCTTAGCGATGCTAAGTAGGTCTACTTTATGTTGGATCTACTCCCTGGCTTAAAGACTATAATTGAGAAAGTTGGACTGTCTGATTCGCTCAACCTCTTCTCCAACAACACGCAGAAAAACAACATCCTTAACGTAAATATAAACATCCAACCTGGAACTGATCCAAAAGCGCTCGCAGAAGTCGCTGTGGAGATGAAGAAACTCATACGAGGCAGTGAAGATGGTTTTTTGGGTGTAACGGACAAATCAGAAACAACGCTAGAGTTGATTGATGGATATGAAAAGAGTGATGTGGATGTGGAGCAAAGGAAGTTCGTGATGAGCTGTATTCCACAAAGAGATCGATCACTTTGGATGTCTGCACTAATACTTCGGAGACAATTCAAACTCATGGGCAATAAAGAAGAAGTTTGGCGAATTAAGGGGGATATGTCCAGATCGAGTTCTAGAGGGAAAAATATTGCCAATCTCTGTACTGCAGGCTACTTGGAATCACATATAATTCCGCTGTATGAACACGTGGTTAATGAAAAACATGACGAGCAACAATTCATTGATATTTACTCAATGATCGTATCGGACTTCCCTTTTGCTGTTTTTGTGTCTCAGCTTCGATCAGATACGGAAATAAATGCAGAGATCGTTGAAAAAATCGAGACAGTTGGACAGTACGGATGGAAGATGGTCAAGGTTCACGGGATCGGAGAGGAAAATGTAAAAAAAATTCAACGTGTAGTGCTGCAAGTACAAGATGAGAAAAAAGCTGAAATAATCAGCACTGATGTAGATTCCCACCGATCAGGCGGACAAATAATCGCTGTTACTTTCAATCTTAAATAGAACAAAATTTTTCTACACTTTCATTAACACTCGTTTCCATTGAACTGCTAGAAAGTTCCACATACACTGAATGTGATACAATTCCGTTCTTAATAAATTGTTCTTGAGGTAGTCTCGACTAATTTAAATAAACATTACCGAATACCTTTACCTTGTTTTGTGTTTCGTCTCATCGACAAGGTAATACGTCATATTGGGTCGGGGTGTGGGTGGCGTTGGCTCGCCTCTCACACCCGTAACCTCTCGATCGTATACTCCACCTCGAGGACCTCGAAGTCCCAACTGTCCGGAATCTTCCAATATCTCACCTGGTTTGTAAGTTCTTTTTGTGTTTGCCATAGCGATCACACTTTCTGCGAGGTACCTCAAGAACAATTCATCAAGCATAAAAAAAGCCACCCTCGGTTTGGTGGCGTGTCTCCTATTCTCCTGTTACAGCACAAATTTAGTCACGGCACATATCGATGTTTGGGGTCTTATATTATTAAATCGTTAAAGAACGAAAAACCCCTTAGTACGTTGGCAAGGCTCCAGGTTATGGAACTTTGGCAAGTATTACCTTGCCGCCGTACTAAAGGGTCTTTCCTGGTTTATACTCCGCTTGCCATCAGAGTTTTTCTCGTAGTACTACTTTTACCAAAAGAGATAAATGAAATCAAGATTCAAATTCAACACAAGAAGTAATCTAATTGGTGGAAACCGTGTACGCAGTGGTGTTTATAGATAAATAGGTTCGCACATCGTCCACGAGTGCCCACTAACAGATTCTAGTCTCTTTTGTAGTGTGGTTGTCCATCTACATAGACTAACGATGATCCAGGAGGAATTGCGTAAATATCTGGTAACTCTCTGCCTTTGCCTCCAGCATCTAATCCCCATCCGACCAGCCAATCAGATTGATCGTACTCTATAGCCATCCGTAGCTTAGGTAATCGCTCCTTTGTGCTTGTTCGAGCTATTAGAGTTACCATTGCTACCGAAGCACATTTATACGCCTTATAAACTCTTTCAAGAAAATGGGTAGTGGTCCCCGTATCCACAATTTCATCGACCAAAAGAACATGATCTCCCGTGGGAATTTCCGTTGGGCCACTCACGAGCCTGGGAAATTGGACTTTCTGTTGATCTTGATACGTACTGACATGCACAAAATCAAACTCTGTTGATAATCCTAACCTTGAGAGTTCCTGCATCAGCGTTATGGCGACGGGAGCACCACCCTTCATGACCGCAGTCACAACAAGACTTGTGTCACTTTTTTCATAATCAGGGGCAATGAGGTAAGCAAGCGAAGATAAACGTTCCCGTATTTCTGACTCTGGGTAAAGTAATCGCGCTGGTAAGATTTTTTCCGCCATGTTTTTTAAAGCTTCGCTCGAACGGCTGTTTCTTGTTCCACAATATCTCGTGGACGACCGTATTTAATCCTTGAGAGCTCACGAATGAGTTCAGCGCGTTTGGGATCCATCAGTTTCTTCTCCCCTTCAATATCGCGCGTTAAGTCCATGCTAAATGGAGGAACAGGCTCGTTGTTCACAATGGTTTTGATGTAGACGTGATATTTTTCAATATTGGTTAAATCTGTTTCAGAAAATGTTGGCGCAAATTCATGTTGCAGAAAATTTGCATCCGGAACACCAACACGGAAAGTTACCATCGAGCCAACGTTGCCAAAGACCGCGTTCTTTACGTCTTCTTCGATCTGAGCCACAAACTGGTTGGCAACAATCAAATTTAGTCGGTACTTACGAGCTTCAGAAAGAATGGTAGCGAAATCTTCAGTTGCATAGTTTTGGAACTCATCGACGTAGAGATAGAAATCTCGACGCTGCTCCATCGGCATATCTTGACGACTCATGGCAGCCGTTAAAATCTTTGGCACCAAAATCAAACCTAAGAACTTGGCATCCTCTTCTCCCAATTTTCCTTTGGATAAATTGACCAAGAGAATCTTTCCTTCATCCATAACCTGGCGGAAATTAAAAGCGCTTTGACTTTGGCCAATAATGTTTCGCATTACCTTATTGGTAATGAATTTGCCAAATTTCGAAACGATGTAGTCTAGAACTTCAGACTTATGGAAATCACTCGTCTGGGCAATCTGGTCCGTCCAGTAGCGACGCACAACCGGATCTTTCACTTTCGGAAGCAGTTCCTGCACATACTTTTGATCAGTCAAACAGCGCACGAGTTCAATAAAAGTAGCCCCTGGTTCAGCCATAATAGTTAACATGGCGTTACGAATGGCATGCTCAAATCGTGGACCGATGATACCGGTTTTGTGTGGATCGTAGAGCTTGTACATTAACGCGATAATTGATCCCACCACAAAATGCATCTGTTCTTCGGTCTGCGCTTCCATAATATTTAAACCCATCGGTCGTTCAGTATCAGATGGATTAAAGTAAATAACTTCTTCAGCTCGTTCTGGAGGGATAAGCTGCATGATATCTTCGACCAACTCTCCATGTGGATCCAAAACTGCCATCCCTTTTCCAGCTCTGATATCCTGCAAAATCATATCTTTTAAGAATTCTGATTTTCCGGTACCAGTCTTTCCGACAATATACATGTGACGTTGACGATCTTTTTCCTCAATAAAGATCTCTTTCTTTGTCCCTCGATAATTACTTGAACCTAAGCGCATTCCAGAAGTTGCGATACTGGCCGGAGCCGGAGCCGACTTAGCTTTAAGCCAATTAATGTGGTGGGTTTCAACCGTTTTATTAGGGAAATGCAGAATTGTAGACATCTCTTCAGAATTTAAAACAAATGCCCCGCGATCAAATAACGGCATGTAGCGATAAATGAAATCGACCATGAATAATTGCTTGAACAAAATTCTCGATCGCTTAAAGCTATTCGTTGGACTACTAAACTGAGCAAAAGCACCAAGAATGTTAGTTAAGTGAGAATTAGCCCTCCTGGCATCAATTGATGAGACCACAACACGCAGAGCTACTTTAAATCCTGGTTTGGAAGCTTTGGTCTCAATGGCATCCAGTTTTTTAGGGTCATGATTATAGGAAGCTTTTTGTGGATCAGATTCTTTTTTCTTCGTATCGGCAACATACTTGCTTCCAGCTCGCTGCCATCCGGGACCAGCGGGCTCTAACACAAATTGCACAATTGCCCCCTCACCTTCATCCATTTTCGAAAGCGCTGAACTTAAGAGTGATAGTCCATCAGTGGGAAGATCTTTATATACTTTAATTGGTAGATACGTTTGACTGGCTAGAGTCAAAGCTGCAAACGCAACTTTGCCACCTTCTGAGAAAATATTGTATTCTTCCGCCTCTTCAATCTCTGCAGATGGATAGGCTCCATAAATTTGTTTTTCAATCAAATCAGTTAACTCCGCTGGAACCGTAACGTAAAAGGCAATGCTTTCGTGTAACGCCACAATTTCAAACGTAAAGTGATCTTCAGGTTTAAGAATTGATCCCACTCCTTCATTTTTTAAACTGTATAAACCGGCAAACATCTGTTCAGCTGCATCAATTTTTATTTCGTTCTCTTTAGGTAACAATACTTTGAGAACCTTAAAGCCAAGTGAGTATTTTTCTCTCCCACGGAATCGAAACCATTGGACAACCATATAGACGAGCCCTGCTCCGAAGATCAACGGGATCGCAAACAAGGCCAGGCTTGTGAGAATTTGGGTAACGACAATTGCAATATCAGTGGTTGGATCCATATGTTACTTCTGAACCTAATTTTTTTACCAGGCGCTGACACCACTGTGCTAACCACCTGACACTCTCGTTAACGTTTGTATGTAGTCCTTGTTTATACTCAACTTCCCCTAGAGGAAGAACAAAAACGGGCTGAGCACTATAATGATTGGTTGCCGATTGAGCCGTCTTGTCTGCAACCACAATTTCTGGTGGTTTTTCTCCACTATTATCTCGATTCACTTTTTCCATCCAGCTGGAAACTTCAGGAGGTAATGGTTCTTTTTCAATTGCGTCGGTACCAACGACTTCAATAGTCGGGGTGGTTTCAGCCGAAATCGGACCTGCCTCTTTGGCTTTTCCACTCACTTGTGTATCAACCACAGGCTGGGCGCTACTCACTGCATTTACGACTGGTTGCACCATGGCTGGTGCCTGCATAACTGGCTGATCAGTTGGTGGAACTACTGGTGTTGGTACTTGAGGAATAGCATTCGAATCCATACCTATTCATCATAGCATGGGAACCAAGGTACAGAGAACTACCGATGCAAATTTATTGGTGGGTAAAGTGTTCCTCTACAATAGCTTTCACATCAACATCAACTGGAATATTAAATTGTTCTAAAAGACCGGCCGCTTCCTCTATTGGTAATCCTACTACATTGGACAAACTTCCCTCCAGTAACTTCACCAATCCTTTCGCTCCTAACTGAATTGCGTAGGCACCTGCTTTTCCTAATGATTCACTGGTATCTATATAGTTTTCTAGTTGTTCATCCGAAAATGGCAGAAACGTTACGAAGCTACTCACCGTTTGAATTTCTTGTTGTCTGGTTAATGTATCAATAAAAACCATCGCGGTTGTAACCTGATGTCGCTTCCCTCGAAGCATTTGCAGAATACGCCGAGCCTCATCTAAATCACTTGGCTTGTTGTATACATTCCCTTCCAAAAAAACCGAAGTGTCAGCCGCAATAATCAATGCATCTTCAAAACGGGGTGCAATTGTGAGGGCTTTTCCCATGGCAATGGTACTGACGTAATCTGCTGGTTCATCAAAATCTTCCCACCTCACATTTTCTTCCGGGAAATCTGAGACCACGATCTCGAAAGGAACGCCTAAAAATTCCATGATATCTTTTCGTCGAGGTGAGCCTGAGGCTAAAATAATTTTTCGCATATGAATCTTGACTACTTTTCTTACTCCTCTTTTGTTACTATGGAAAGATGAATTATAGCTTGAGTCGTCGACATATTATATTCCAATTGCTTCCTCTGCTTTTTATCATGATCGCGATAGTCTTGGGTAGTTTAAATTTTAATAAAATTCGAGAATTCTTAATTGGAGCGTTAGGGCAAGAAGCGAACATCATTATTAATACTCAAGTTTCCCAAGGACCAATGGTCTATCCCTGGCACAATCTTGCCCAAGGTGGAGAAAATAAAGATTGGAGATTAGCTCCCCTCACCAACCAAGTCAAAGCGTTGCAACCACAATATATCCGTCTGGATCACCTCTATGACTTCTACGATATCGTTCATGGGTCTCCAGGACAACTGACGATGGATTTCTCCAAACTCGATGTCATCATCCAAGACATTAGAGCTACGGGTGCCACTCCGTTTCTGTCTCTTTCCTATACACCTCCTGCTATTGCAGTCGGTGGCGACATCACCGCTCCACCCGCAAGGTGGACTGATTGGCAGTTCGTCGTCCAACGAACAATTGAACATGTAAGTGGAACACTTAATATTCCCAATGTGTATTACGAAGTATGGAATGAACCTGATTTGTTTGGTGGATACAAAACCTATGGAGACAAAAATTACCTGACGATGTACCAGTATGCCGCGCAAGGAGCCAAAAATGCCAGGGTCAGGCAACCATATAAAATTGGCGGTCCAGCAATTACAGCGTTGTATAAAAACTGGGTCGATAGCATGATTCAGATGTGCCTTGATCAAAATCTGCCATTAGACTTTTTCTCCTGGCATCGCTACAGCCGTGATGTTGATGTATTTCGTCAGGACATTTCCCAAGTCCGGCAATGGCTAGCAGCGTATCCACAAAAATCTAATATTGAGCTTGATATCACCGAATGGGGACATGATCCCCAAAACGATAGCGGCTATGATGGACAATTTGGGGCAATACATACAATTGCAGTCAGCACTGAACTGATTGGAAACATCGATAAAGCCTTTGTGTTTGAAATCCAAGATGGTAAGGATCCGGCCGGACAAACCCGCTGGGGCCGTTGGGGATTATTTGATAGTCAAAACCAAGCCAAACCTCGCTATTCTGCACTTCGTTTCTTGGACCGATTGACGGGTGAGAGAGTACAACTTCTCGGTCGAGGAACTTGGGTGAAAGGTGTATCAAGCAAGGCTGGACAGGATATTTTAACGATTCTGGCCAACTTTGATCCCGCAGGTCGACACATTGAAACAGTTCCTATTACCTGGAAAGGAATAACTCCTGGAAACTTTGAGATTGAAACTCAGTTTTTTGCCGGAAGTTCGAACAAACAACGCGTGGCGACTACTGGAGCAGAACTGCATATTGATGTTCCAATGCCAATCAACAGTGCGGTGTTTGTAAAACTCCACCCGGTTGGACCGTAAGTTTCCTTGAAAAAGTAAAACAACCCGCCAAAACAGCAGAACTTCCGATTCTATTTACAGAAGCATCTTCACAGATCAATAAACTTTGCCGAATTGGTAGCAGTGTCGTAAATTGCAAAACTGGCTCCCTTTGTTTCTTCATCAGTCATTGGCATCAGCGTTCCTGGATTAAGGGAAAGAGTTTTTCCTACCAGCTCATTTATCCGTTTGTGGGTATGACCGTGAAACACGGCATCATACTTACCACAGGTGACTAATGCATCGGTCACTTCCCCATAATCACCGTGATAGACAAATATCTTTCTATCTTCAATAACGAGGGATAACACTCGTTCCTCATATTCAACGTTTATTCCAAATGCCTGGGCACGGATGGGATGCAAAAACCGATCACCGTCATTATTTCCAAATACTCCTTTGATCGGAGCTTTCAAATTTTTGTAAAATGCCAAAGTAAACGGTGAGACCCAATCACCACAGTGAATCACCAGCCCCACTCCTTCTTGGTTTAAGAGTTCAACAGACTTGAGAATGTTATCTACTTGATCATGAGTATCCGACAGTATGCCAATTTTCATATTATTGTTTTAAGCCTTTGTTGTGAATCATTGTATTACCGATGAATTCTCGAACCAATGATTGATCTGCTTTGGCCAGCTGTTTTTCAATGTCCCTTTCCAATTGTTCTGGATCAATACGCTTTAACATCCACTCGAGTTCCGGATCAGGGTCCGGGCCGCTAATGCCTCGCTCTTTCTTTAGTTCCACTAAAATCTCTAAACATTTTGTAATTTCTTGCTCGGCAATTTGATTGATCTGCAAATGCAATTCTTCTCGCAAAGTTGCAATTTGCGCAGCGCGGTTTTGAGAGATCAACACAAATACAGAGAGAATAATAGCCTCAAGCGATACCACCATTGTTAAAAACCCAAAAGGATATGGATCAAAGGGAGCAAAACCAGGAACTAGCCCCAGATTTAACGTGATCCAAACGATAAAGATTCCGACATTAACGAACAGAAACAGCGGAGTACTTGAATACGAGGTCAAGTGATCAGCAAACTTGGTTGACGATGACCGCTGACGAAGGGATGTTGCTTCAAGAACTTTGTAGATTTGTCTTCTAGTGTGATAACTTCTGGCCATATCTTGTAGTGTATTCTTTTTCAATCAATTTCTCTATCTCCTCTTGGAACCTGGCTTTTGAGAATTTTTGAGCATGGGTCTTTATTTTTTCAGGATCGAATTTCTGTGACTCAAATTGCTTGACTGCATCACATAAACCTTCAACACTTAATGAATTAAACAAAATTCCTGTTTTCCCGTCTATAACAGTCTCCATCGGCCCTCCTGATTTGTGGGCGATGACTGGAACTCCATGCATCATAGCCTCGACTGGCACAATTCCAAAATCTTCATCTTCAACTGGATACAGAAGAGCTTTCGCGTTTTGATACAGTTTGGCCAAAGATATATCATCGATAGCTCCCATAAGTTCGACAGTCTTGCCTGCTATTTTTTCTAACTCCTCGGCCATAGCTCCTTTGCCTACTACTTTGAGTGCAATTCCTAATTGGGTTGCAGCTCTCACTGCAATCTCGGGGTGCTTGGCAAATGCTAATCGATTTACATACAAATAATATTCTCCGTTCCCTTTTGTTTTGTCATCTTTAACTTCGACGGGAGGATAAATGACCACAGAATCTCTTCCGTAAAATTTCTGGATTCGTGCTTTCACCTCCTTCGAGTTTGCTACCAATACGTCGGGCCGTTGTGCGGTTACATAATCAATTTGACGCAGACGAAAGTTAATCAACTCACCGACGATACGAGTAATCGGATTTTTTTTCCAGTTACTGGCTGTGGTGTACCCATATAGTGACCTTGGAGGTGTATGAATATAACTGATGTGAAGCGTATGCGGATTGGTAAGAACGGCCTTAGCCATATACATATTCGTACTAGAAATGACCACATCGTAGTCGGAAAAATCAAATCCCTCAAAAAAATAAGCTGCAAGAAGTCGTAATGGAGAATAGAGTTTTTTTATTCCTGGGATTCGAGCGGCACTGCTCTCTTTAATATTCCAATTCTTAAATCGTTGCCAATGAATTCCTAAAGCTTCTGGGTCAACAAAAGATGTATACAGTGGCGCATCAGGGAACATTTCATGTAATGCCTCAACCACGCGCTCTGCTCCTCCATATTCACGTAAATAATCATGGACTAATGCAATTTTCAGTGACTTCATGAGGTAAGTATAGCATTTGAAACTGTTACATTTGCGCAACACAATCAATCCAAGTACAGTTATAGAGCCCTATGAATAAAAGAGTTCTCATCGGTTTGATTCTCATCATCACAGTTATAGTGGGAATTGGACTCGCTGTCAGTTTATACCTCTCAAGTCAGACGCAAGAGAATCGAAATCAAGCCTGGACCACAACGCAATCAGCCAACAGTACCTGTGGCGTTGATGGAAAAGCGGTCATCGTCGTCACGTTTTCAAATACAGAACCTGCGAATACTCCTGCAGACGACATGACTGTCTCTGCTACAGATACCCAGAGCAATCAAAGTGTCAGTATTGGATTAGTCAAAGGTGGGGAAACACTTTCAGCCTCAATTTTGACAGGATTTGCTTCGCTAGCGGCTGGAAACGTCCAGCTCCGTCTGACTTGGGCAAATGGAAGAGCAGGAACGGATACTCGAACTGCAAGTTACGGTGCGGTCTCAACTTGTCTAGTTGCTACCCCCTCCCCAACCCCTGAGATAACCCCTGTTCCCTCACCCACTCCCGAGGTAACACCTAGTCCTACACCAATAACGACATCAACTCCTCAGCCAACCAGTACACCGACTAATACTCCTCCCCCCACCTCAGGACCAAGTTGTAACTCACAATGCACCGTCAACACCGATTGTCCCTCAGACTTAATCTGTGCATCAAACCAATGTCGCAGACCTGGATGTACTGCCCTTGACTCCTGCAACTGTGGAACACCGGCACCGGCGACACCCACCTCAACTCCACAGATATTACCAGTCGCAGGTGGAAGTGGACCGACACTATTTATTCTCACAGCTGGGATGTTTATTCTCATTCTTGGAGTCCTGGGTTTTACGAGACTGTGAGGATGAGGTCTTCCCATTTCTTACACATCTGGGATGCCAGAAACTTACTTTGTACCATCTTCTTTCCCCGTGCACCCATTACGCCACGCTGCGAAGAACGAAGCGCTTTTCCCATGACTACTGCTAAATCATCGTCATCATGAGCCGTAAAATACCATCCAGTTTTCCCGTTCTCAACAATCTCGATTTGGGGACCAAAGCCCGTGGTAATAACTGGTATTCCTGCAGCCATCGCCTCAATCGCAGTCATTCCAAAACCTTCAAGTTTCCACGCTGAAGGAAAGATAAAGAGATCTGATTCAGATAGAAGTCGTTTTTTTTTGCCATCTGAAACAAACCCTAAGAATTTGACTGAATCTGAAATTTTCAAATCTTTGCTTAATTCTTCTAAATATTTTCTCTCTGGACCGTCACCAATAATTTGAAGTTTTTTGTTCGTCCGATCCATTTTTGCCCACGCTTTCAACAGAACATCTATTTCTTTCTCAGTAGCCAACCGTGCAACAGTTGAGATAATCACCTGTTTTTTTCTCTGGTTTTTGGGTTTTAGGAAAGGGATCTCAACACCTGGGTAAATGATTTCAATTTCACTCTCTGGAATCTTCCCCATTTGCACTAAAGATCTCTTTGTCCATTCCGAAATAGTAACGATCTTATCTGGAAACGGACGTCCAAATGCATACAGAAGTTTGGGAAAACCATGATTGCGGGCAAAAGTCGGCTCCAAAGGACCGTACTCAAGCCAAATAAGCGTCCCCCCCCACCGTTTTACGAATGGAGAAAAGGAAAGCCTATCCGAAAATCCCGGAAACAAACACACCACTTTCGCGTTAGTAGCTCGAAGTTTTTGTAGTGTTATTCGTAGCCAAAACAATGCACCAGGAAGAGCGAGAAAATATTTAAGAAGTCCCTTCCAATTTCCAATCGCATCTAGTCTGTATGGAAGATCAATAACTTCTATCTTCCCGATACAAGCCTTTTTGACTGAGGCGTTATTCGTTGCCAAAACGACGTGATATTTTTTTGTTGCCAAATGAAACAAAACGGAGCATAGATATTCTTCTGCTCCCCCATATGCTGGGGTATCAAGCAGCGAAAAAATCGTGGGAGGCATACGAAACTGTCTATTTTGCTAATAGCGCATCTACAGTGGATTTCAAATCATTTACGTCGGTTGCGACGTTATTTACGTAAAAGGTTGGAGTCGCATTGACTCCAAGAGTATTGGCATCGGTTTGATCAGCTGTGATCCTCGCTTCTACTTCTGGACTCACGCGATCTTTCTTAAATTTCTCTACATCAAGTTTTAAATCTTTTGCGTACCCATCAAACTTAGAAGTTGGGTCAGCATCCTCTTCCCACTCTGATTGGGTTTCAAACAATTTGTCATGCATCTCCCAAAATTTTCCTTGATTAGCAGCTGCTTCAGCAACTTTGGACGCCGCATACGCATTTTTATGAACAGTAGTGAGTGGATAGTGACGATACACCAATCGCACGCTCTCTGTAGCTGTCTGAGTAATCAAATCAACTAACGGTTGTGCAGCTTTACAGGCCGGACACTGGAGATCGGAAAATTCAACGATCGTGACTTTGGCATCCTCTTTCCCTTTGCTGTTTTTGGTTTGTCCTAACACTACTTTCGAATCAACTGGAGCAACCGGAGCATTCGCTTTTTTGGTAAACAAAAATGCAACCGCAACTACGGCAATACATGTAACAGCGAGTGAACCTAAAAGGAGCCAAAGATTTTTCATATAGATGTAGTATACAAGACAAAAACTGATTTGAAACTGAAATCATTAATACCGATAATGATCCGGCTTGTATGGCCCTTTGTCCTCAACGCCTAAATACTTCGCCTGGTCTTTGGAGAGTTTGGTTAAATGAACGCCAACGTGTTCCAAATGCAGCGCCGCAACTTTTTCATCTAATTCCTTGGGCAATCGATACACTCCCACCTCATATTTCTTCGTCCACAATTCAATTTGCGCCAACACTTGATTACTAAAGGAATTACTCATCACAAACGATGGATGTCCCATTGCACACCCTAGGTTTACCAATCTTCCTTCAGCCAATATGATGATACGGTGCCCGTCTGGAAAAGTGTGAATATCAACTTGTGGTTTTAATGTCGATTTCTTGACTCCCTTCGCTTTATTGAGTCTCGCCATTTGAATCTCAACGTCAAAGTGTCCGATATTACAGACAATCGCAGTATCTTTCATTTTTTCCATGTGCTCTAGAGTAATGACATCACTACATCCAGTAGCAGTCACAAAGATATCGCATTCCTTAATCACTTCTTCAACGCGTTTTACTTCATACCCTTCCATTGCCGCTTGCAGCGCACAAATGGGATCAACTTCAGAAACGATCACTCGACAACCATTATTACGTAAGCTTTGCGCACATCCCTTACCGACGTCACCATACCCAGCTACAAATGCCACTTTCCCTGCCATCATAATGTCAGTAGCTCTTCGAATCGCATCGACGAGCGATTCTCGACACCCATAAATGTTATCAAATTTTGACTTGGTCACCGAATCATTGACATTAATTGCGGGAATTTTTAATTTCCCATCCGCCATTAACTTGTAGAGATGATGAACCCCAGTTGTTGTTTCTTCCGAAACCCCTTTTACCTGCGGCAAGAATTCACTGCGTTTGTTATGCAGCCACCCAGTTGCATCTCCTCCATCATCCAAAACCATATTTGGTCCAATGATTTTTCCTTTTGCGTCTTTAAAATTAAAGATCTGATCAGTTGACCACCAGTATTCCTCTTCTGTTTCCCCTTTCCAAGCGAACACAGGAACACCCGATTTTGCAATTGCTGCCGCTGCATGATCTTGAGTAGAGAAAATATTACATGATGCCCATCTAACCTCTGCACCTAATTCCACCAAAGTTTCAATCAGCACGGCAGTTTGAATTGTCATGTGAAGCGATCCAGCAATTCGCGCTCCTTTGAGTGGTTTTTTCTTGGCAAACTCTTTACGAATACTCATAAGGCCTGGCATCTCATTCTCTGCCAAGTCCATCTCTTTTCTGCCCCAATCTGCTAAAGAAATGTCCTTTACTTTATAGTCTTGTTTCATATGTTCCTATTCTAGGATCGAAAGTGATCCAAATTGTTTTTGGTATCGGGTACGAAATTGTGTCTTGGTAAAATGGTGTGCTTGTGTTCCTTGCACTTCGACTGCAAAAGCTGCTGCTGTTGCTCCCAGCTTAGCACAGATAACAGGATCAACATCTTGAATATATCCATACAGGAATCCTGATCGAAAGGCATCCCCTGCACCTGTGGGATCAACAACTTTTTTCACTTTAAGAGCCGAAACTGAGTGCCGTCTCCCTTCACTCCAAACGAGTGAGCCTTTTTCACCCAAAGTCACTACCACGGTTTTCACCATTGCGACAATTTTCTCTTGGCTCCAGCCAGTTTTTTCGGTTAAGACTCCCATTTCATAATCATTGACAATCAAGAGCTCACAAGCTTCAATTCCTGCTTGAATATCTTTCCCCGAAACATTGGAAGCTTGTTGTCCAATGTCATAGCACATGCGTTTTTTCAGTTTTTTGCATTCTTTTACTTGGAAAGCCATTTGCGCTGGATCATGAGGGGAGATGACCACAAACACAGTATCATTTTTAAATGGTTCGATCCGTAAGCTTTTAGCATCACTCATCGCTCCGGGATAGAAACCTCCGACCTGACAATTCGCTTTATCAGTAATCACGTTAAAAGCGGCGGTAGGAAGGATGGAAAAATGAACCTTTGATGTATCAATCCCCATATCCTTGAGAGAGTCCATGTACTCAAGCCCATTTTGGCCTACAGATCCATACAAAAGAGGTTTCTCTCCTAACAAAGCGAGGGTATACGCGATATTTGCAGCCACTCCCCCTCTGGTCTCGCGCATCTGAGAAAGTAGAACGGACAGGGACAAAACATGTAATTTATCTGGCTGAATTACATCTGCATACCGCCCATCATATGACATGATGCGATCGATCGCGATGGAACCCGTGAGAATGAGTTTCATACAGGCCACACCTGTTTACCAGTGGCAATCTCTTCTACCACAATTGCTGCAGTAGGACAACTTTGCGCTGCTAGTAACTTGATATCATCAAGCTCATCTTCCGAAATAACGTGAGCCAAATTTTTATCATCTAACGCAAACACTTTTGGAGCAATGGCAACACAAGAAGCAGCTCCAATACATTTGGATCTGACTACTTTAACGCGATATTTCCCTGGGCTTGTCGCTTTGTCTGCGGGAGCGACAGAGATATCTCCTGTAACTGGGGGTACTGGCTGTGCGGTATCAGACATATATCTTGCCTTCCTACTGTATCGATTAATTACGAAAATTTCTCATGATGCACCTTGTTTGGATCTATTCCCCGGACGGCAAGTGTTTTCATGACATCTTCAATCATGTGTGGATTTCCACAAATGTAGTAATGTGCATTCTCCGGCATGGTATGAACGGAAAGACAATCAGTTACTCGTCCACGACACATAGTCCATTCATCGGGAGCCTGTGACAGGACTAAGTGATACATAAAATTTGGGAAATTGTCATGTAATTCCTCTAGTTCTTGTAGCCAAAATAATTCATCCGCATGCCGCATTCCCCAGTAAAGCCAAATGGGCCGCTTGGTTTCTTTAGTACGTAATTGATCAAGCGCCATACTGCGTAGGGGAGCAACTCCTGATCCGGTTCCAATTAAAACCAGAGGATCCTGACTACTTTCGACTTCTGGTTTGATGGTAAATTCCCCTGCTGGTGCGTAAAAATCCACTTCGGTTCCGGGATTAATACTATTTAAATATCCAGAAGCCACTCCATTGGGAATTATTTCAACCAATAATTCTATAGCGTGATCTAGTCTCGGAGCTGAGACAATAGAATACTGACGTTTTTGTGGGGTACTTGGAGTGTTTAAAAGGATGTATTGCCCTGCTTCAAAGACTATTTTGTTTGGTTCAAACAACTCAAGTTTTATGAACATGAATTTTCCACCAACGATTGTTTTTTCTGAGAGTTTGGCTTTATGAAGTTGGACAGGCATGAGCCATAGTATACGGCAGAGATATTGAGTTGTCACTGAAAAAACTGATATATACTACAAAAGAGCAAATTGCAGAAGGAGAAAAAGACAAAGTGAGATTTTTTATAAATTGTCTCGCCAGTTCCGGCCAAACCACAGGCCGATCGTCAGTCTAGCAATCGAAGCATATTCTTCAGTGCGATTAAAAAAATTCTCTGTCACAATCCCGATCATTCCACCTTTCTTTTTCGTATCAGTTTCATTCACTAAACTATCCATCACTGGACCCATTTCTTCACCCGCTAGAATACGAGAGGCAATCTCATCATCAAGAATGAAACGAGCTCCAGAGGAAGAATAAAAAACTCCATTTTTGTCGACCACGCTACACCAGACTACGTTCATCAATCCATCTTCTGTTTCATCAACTCCACCTTCAAGTCCAACTCCTAAAATTTCCGCATCATTGCCGATTTTTTCCTGCATCGCCAGTAGTGCTGAGTAAGCTCTATTGCGGGAACCCACGTACGTCTCGTGGTCACTACGAGGCTGTACTCCAACCCCACTATCAGTCTCAAAACCCTCAACGACTGCATCTGGCCAAGTTTCTTCGACTCCAGATTGCACAGCATTTACTTTGACGACATTGGTGGAACCGACAGCAAGATACATAAGACAGGTAGTATATCGCAAAGCAAGGGTTGACGCACCTCCCATCCAGAGGGAAAATAGAGATAGGCAATTTCGCTCCGGCGAAGCTACCGCCACCGTCCAATTCCTATTTATTGGATAGTCGTATTTATTTTATTTGGAGCGTTTTCTTTACATCAAAGCCTCTTCACCTTTATACAGTGGGGTGTTTTTTGTGTGGGGAAATGAAAGAACATGACTGAATCTTGCAGATATTTCATTGATTTATCAAAACTAAATGGGGAAAAAGAAAAAGTACAAGACTGTGTGATTGCTGCTGTTTCTCAACCAAATCAAGAGGTCAGAGATAACAAAATCTTTTTTTCCTGTAAAGAAGGATCACTTGCCTACTTACAGTTTATGCTTTCAGAGATATGGGCAAATATAGACATTTCTCCCGTGCAGGAGTAATTGACTCTATCCCAGTTAATTCCTGAATTTGCTTTTGATCAAATCCATGGAGCTGTTCTGTTGTCTTTCCAATCGCCCATTCACAAAACAGGTCGGTGGATGCTGTACTAATTGCACACCCTTCCCCTCTCCATTTAGCGTCAACAACAATGTTGTCTTTGCGAAGCAACGTCACTTCAAACTTATCACCACAACTGACATTGTGTGCTTGTTTGATATCAAGGCTATAGTTTTCAGGCACCACTTCAATCCATCCCGAAAAAAGTGGGTGTTTGTAACGATCCAGAATTGAGTCCAAATAGAGATCATCCATGGAAGACCTTTTTTACTTTTTCTAGAGCCACTACCAACGTATCAATATCTGCTTTAGTGGTATAAACATTAAAACTCACTCTCGTCGTGGCGACCCAATGCATTGCGTGATGCAATGGCATTGTGCAGTGATGACCTGACCTGACCGCAATTCCTTCACTATCTAGAATTTGAGCCACATCATGAGAATGAATACCTTTGTACAGGAAACTCACAGAGCCGGAACGGTTTTTCATTGGCCCGACAACCGTAATTTCTGGAATCGCCGTTAATTTATCAAGCGTATAGCGTATGAGTTCCTCATCATGAGTAAAGACATCATTCATATGGAGTGCTGAAAGGTACTGACAGGCAGCTGCCCATCCAACCGCTCCCGCAACATCTGGAGTTCCTGCCGTAAACTTATCTTCCAAATCTTCTGAAAATGTTGCACTTCCTTCTTCAACTTCATCAATCATTCCCCCACCAAATAACCACGGTTTCATGGTTTTTAAAATTTCTTTCTTTACAAATAAACCACCGACTCCCATGGGACCAAGCATTTTATGGGCAGAGACCGCGTAAAAATCAACTCCAAGAGCATGGAAATTGACAGACATATGTGGAGCAGCTTGCGCTCCGTCAACAACAATAAACGGAAGCTTTTTAAAGAGATTTTTTATCTTTGAAATTGGATTTACAGTACCCAAGGTATTTGAGACATGGGCCAGGGCCAAAATTTTTATGTTGTCCCCTTCCCTTCTTATCTTTTCTTCGAGCCAATCAAGATCCAACATTCCTTCTTCGGTCACCGGTATCAACCCTAACGTCGCTTTTGTCCGCTTAGCTAACTCCTGCCAAGGAACCAAATTGCTATGATGCTCCATCTGGGTCGCCAAAATCAGATCCCCCTGCCCTATTTTCTCTTCGAGATTGTAGGCTACAAGATTTAACGCTTCAGTGGTATTTCTCACCATGATCAGTTCTTCAGGCTCAGCACCAAAGAAAGTGGCAATCGTGCTTCTTGAGTCATGCCAAGCTCGAGTGGATTTATCTCCCAAGTAATGAATGCCGCGATGGACATTGGCATTACTGGTCTTGTAGTAATTGGAAATGGCGTCGATGACAACTTCAGGCTTTTGACTAGTCGCGGCACTATCCAAATACACCAAAGGTTTCCCTGACGAATGGGAGATAGAAAGAATTGGAAAGCCCTTACGGACTTCTTGAGGGTCAAACATTATGTATATTGTACCAGGACTAGAAACTACAATAGTTATGGGATATAATATCCTCTTCGTTCGAGGCCATATGACAATGCGTCAGACTGGCTACGAAAGGATTGGTAATGAACGATCAGAAAATGCTCCAACTCGTTCAGCAGGCCCGTCCCGGTATCTACGGAAAAATTTTTGCTTTACAGCAGAAATTCCCGCAGATTAATCCCGATCTAAAAGCAGTCGCCGTGAAAGCAATCCAACTGGACTATCTTTTCGCGGTTGCGGAAGAAATCGGGTTAGATGGACTTGTAATCGAGAATCTCTTGATAGATGGTTCAAAGACTCGCTGGAAATACGATGTTGAGCAGAATGTTTTCTTACGTCAAGGAAGAGCATGCGATCCAGTATGCTTTGTCCCTAAGAACCAATAAACAATGGGGAGTGCCGTGCAGCACTCCCCTTTTTCTTTTATAAGAATAATTCCTCATTTCCTAGCACTGCTCAAGAAATGACTTATAATACAAAAACTCTATGGAGCACATTAGATTTAAAACCGAGGCAGCTAAAATTTTCGCGCAGGCTGGTGGTAAATATGCCACATCTGTTACTGCACAAGCAGCATTCATTGCACTAAGTTTCGAATCTAATAAAAGAAAAATCCAAAAGGCCAAGAAAGAGATTCTGTCATGTACAGAAGACATTGAATCAGTTCTTGTACTCGCTAATCTTAGACATCAATCTCTACCTCCTGAGAGAAGACCAACAATCAGTACAAAAAGAGTAAGAGATGTTGCCGCAGACACTTTTTCTTTTGCTAAACAAGTCGCTATTCTTTTAGAGTCTGATCTTAAAAATATTCTCCAGGAAGGATTCCCTGCACAGATAGAAAAGAATAGATTTAATTCTTCTTTTCTGAGTTTGGGAGAAATAGACTTTCGTCACAAAGTTACTCGTATGATTCATCGACGACAAACAGAGTTATTTTTGTGGGGAGTACCATGGCAGATACATCTTCTTCTTGAGAAAAAGAATCGCGAATAGCATTCTATTCTAGAAACCCTTCCACAATCATATCTTCAGCAAGTTTCTGTGGGATTCCCCGGCTTTCTAGATAAAACAAATGTTCTTCAGGAATCCTTGAGATACTCGCAGCGTGAGAACATTTCACATCATCAGTCTTGATTTCGAGTTCGGGAATGGCTTCAGCTTTGGCCTTGTCAGACAGTAATAAAATTCGTTCCTCTAAAAATGACTGGGTGTCTCCACAGTCTTCCTCGATAATGATCCGACCAAAAAACCGAATATGGCTCTTGTCTTCTGCTACTCCCTTGAGTATCGTTTTGGCTCGCGTGTGAGGAGCTTTATGCACAATCGTTAAGTTAATGTTTATGTCATCATCATTTTTTCCGTGAAACATTCCTACGATTGATATTTCATCTCCAGGATTAAGAATTTCGACTCGATAGTCACCTGATTTGGTCAAGGTAATGTTTTTCATATTAGCCAACTGACCCTTCCATCTCATGATCAATCAATCGATTCATTTCAATTGCATACTCAAGTGGGAGCTTTTTCACAAGATCATTGACGAATCCATTCACAATCATTTTACGACTATCTTCTTCCGTTACACCACGACTCATCAAATAAAATAGTTGCTCATCACCAATGCGACTCACTGTAGCTTCATGTTGGATCTCGACCTGATCATTCATAATCCGATCAGTGGGATACGTGTCGGAACGTGATTTTCCATCCAAAAGCATGGCATCACACACCACCGTATTTTTACTATGATGCGCCTGGGGTGACACCATCACCATTCCCCGGTAACTAGTACGTCCGCCATCTTTACTAATGGATTTAGAAATAATAGTTGAGCTCGTATATGGAGCTAAATGCATTGCTTTGCTTCCAGTATCTTGATGTTGCCCGGCTCCTGCTAAGGCCATTGATAATGTTTCTCCCTTGGCACCCTTTCCTACTAACAAGAAAGATGGATATTTCATGGTGAGTTTGGAACCCATGTTAAAGTCTGTCCATACCATTGTTGCTTCTTCCTCAACACGAGCACGTTTAGTGACCAAGTTATAGACATTTTTGTACCAATTCTGGATAGTTGTGTACTGACATCTAGCTCCTTTTTTCACGAAAATCTCAACCACTGCAGAATGCAGTGATCCGGAGGAAAATGCCGGAGCGGTACAATTATGAACGGCAACTCCCCCTGCTACATAGCTTTCGTCATCTCGAACACTAAAGTTATAGACTGGCAAATTTTTTACAGTTTTTCTTTCAATTGAACGAATAGGAACGTACATATACTTTTCATCGATATGATAAAAAGTAGCTCGTTTTTTATTATGTAATCGGTCTTCTACTTTCTCTTCTGCAATTTTTGCAAAATCTGATAGGTACTGTCCGCCGATCACACACACATACATTGTCTTTCTCCCTTCATACGATCTGCTTTGCCAATTTAAGCTCGATGCGATGTTGAGACGCAAAAGTATTTGTCGTGCTTGTGAAGCAAGTGTTTTTGAGGTCGTACACAGACGAAATACTTCTTTTAATCCATGTTTATGAGTTTTTTTGTAATAGTTCCCATCACCTCTATACCACCCTAACAGCAACTGCTTCTGTTTTTCTAAAGACTCTTTCATCATCCAAAGTGGAATTTTTTTTTCGTCACACTTTGTTCCGAACTGTTTAAATAATCGACACAATCTTGTAGAAGAAACTACGACAGAAGTTCCGTGGTTCGTTTTATGTGTTTGCTCACTAATTCTGTTCTCGTCAAAAACAATCCTAATAAGCTTTTTTACATCATCAATATATTCTCTCTCATTACTGTTAAATGAAAAATTCAGATAATGTCCACTACTAATACTCCCCTCTGCCAGATAATATCCAACTAACCGAAAGAAATCCTCTGTAGAAGGGATTGACACTTCTTCAAGAAAGGGGCCATGTCTTCCGGCACCACGTAATACTGGAAAACGAACAGTTTTGTTTTTGAAAATCTCTCTATCTATAGGAATACAAGCATAGTCGTATTTGGAAATATTTTTTGTTTCTGTCCATGAAGGAATCCATTTACTGTTTCTTTCATTTTTTCTCTGTCTCTTCACTATAAGAAAAGGATGCTCTTGTGTTGTCTCTATTTTCTCTTTTGGAGAACCAACAAGTTCTATCGTATAGAGGTCTCCAGAATACGGCCGTACCTGCGTGTAATACACCTCTTTGTAACGTCCTTCATGTGTTAGAACTAAATCTCCCTTCTCAATTGACTCAATTGCCGCTTCACCCATATCGGTTTGAATGCGTGTCCCCGCAGTGAAACAGCCCTCCACGTAGTGAACACTCGCTCCTTCATCCACTATGATCAACGTGCGTTCAAATTGACCTGCATTTGGAGAATTAATACGAAAATACGCTTGGAGAGGCATCTTCACATCCAACCCCTTGGGTACATACACAAACGATCCCCCCGACCAAACAGCAGTATTGAGGGCCGCAAATTTATTATCTCCGGACGGAATATTTTTGCCAAAGTATTCTTTGATGAGATCAGGATATTGTTTTAGGCCCTCATCCATTGACAAAAAGATTACTCCTTGTTCCTCCCAGATGTTTTGCAGAGATCCATAGACCACTTCACTATCGTATTGGGCTTTCACACCAGCCAGAACATCTCGTTCTGCCTGAGGAATTCCCAACTTATCAAAAGTTGCTTTCACGTCAGCCGGAACATCATTCCAAGACTCAACAGACTTATCTGTCGGTTTTAAGTAGTAATGAATTTTATCGTAATCGATTTCCGACAATACTCCTCCCCAGGTTGGGGTTTGCATGCCTTCAAATATCTCCAAGGCTTTGAGACGGATCTCTAGCATCCACTCTGGTTCCTCTTTAATGTGTGAGAGTTCTTCTACTACTCGTTTGGACAATCCAGGTTTAGAAATAAAACTATATTTGTCAGTTGGATACGAAAACCCTGCCGTATATGTCGAGTCGACTACGGAGTCATCAAACTGCGTCGTATGTTTGTTTGCAAATCTGGACATAATTATAAAACTGAAAGCAGTGTTTTCACTCTCGTTTCTTAGCACTTCTTAAGTCTGCAATAAGTTTATTCACTGATTGCTCATCTACTGCGTGCTGGCGGATCTTCTCTTCACTAATTCCTTCAAGTTCATTTATCCAACCTCTTAGTTCTTTTTCAAATAGATCAATTTGATTGGATGTAACACGTAAATTTCCAGCAGATAATAAACTACGAACCCATCCAATGTGATTCACAATCTGTTGCAAAGCGGCAAAACTCTTTGTTTCTCCTCGTTTATGAAGTTCCTTATGCCCTTCATTGAGTACTCTATTTTTGAGACTATCCGTAATCTCTAAAAATCTCTCCTCTGTAATACGATCAGCCTGCGCTCCAAAAAAACTATCAGTGGCCTCTCCTATATCAAGAAATTCAACTAACGAATTTAATTTTCGTATATTACGTTCAACTTTCGTCCTAGGATGGTTAGTTTCATTTGATTTGGGAATCTCGTTCAACTTTATATCTACAACAGTTTTAAATTCTTCAATCTGTTCTTGAGTAAAAAGCAGTCGCTTTGTATCAAGTAAATCGACAACAGTATCAAGAACAATAGACAACTCAATGAGAATCCCTATATGATTCTGTGTTCTTGATTTTGTTTCAGATAGTTGCTCCCCTTTTTTGATCTTAATCGGTTGAGGTAAACTCTGAACTTCCAAGATATATGTTGCTAATTCGTTTGCAGGAAAATTTTCTGGAGGGACATTACGTTCACCTGACATATATCTCCTTATTTATACAGCTACAGCTCTCCATGCCTCTTCAATATGACGATCACGTTGTACAGCCTCATTGATTTCTATGCCTTTTGCAGTAAATGATCGACGTAAGTGGGAAACCATCCGACTACGATCATCGTTACTTAAACGCAACTGTTCCAATTGTGCCCATCCCCAGATAACAGTCAGAACTTCGCGAACGAAACTTTCAGCAGTCTCATCTTCTGTACTTTTCGTATCTACAAAGTCCAATATTTCTCGAATTCCATGTTTTGATTCAACTCTCATATATTCTCTCCGCTATAGGTGATACTGGCTGACACTATACACTTTTCTTATAAATAGTTTTTGTATCCACTTCCTTCTAATTCCTCCGCCAATTCTCTTCCTCCACTTTTGACAATTTTTCCATTGACCATCACATGGACAAAATCTGGTTGTAAATATTTTAGGATTCGTTGATAGTGCGTAATGACTAGAACGCCCGTTTTATGCTTGCTCACGATCTTTTGGGCCCCATTTGCAACTGCTTTAATCGCATCCACATCCAAACCTGAATCTGTTTCATCCATAACTGCATATTTGGGCTCTAACACTGCCATTTGTAAAATTTCCAAGCGCTTTTTCTCTCCGCCAGAGAAACCTTCATTCAAACCACGAGCGAGTAGTTCTTTTTTCACTTGCAGTTCTTCTGCCAGGGCTTCCAAATGCTTGCGAAAATCCAGAACCTTGGCAAATTTACGGTCTGGCTGATCTTTAAACCGTTGTTCATAAGCAACGCGCAAGAAATTATTCACACGGACCCCGGCGACCTCGACTGGATATTGGAAAGCTAAGAAAAGTCCGTTACTAGCTCGCTGATCAGGAGAAAGTTCCTGGATTTGCGTTCCATCCATTTCCATACTTCCACTGGTAACGGAATAGAATGGATGTCCGGCTAATGTATAAGCTAAAGTACTTTTTCCACTCCCATTAGGCCCCATGACTGCGTGAATTTCCCCTGGATTGATTACAAGATCAGCGCCATGCAAAATCTCTTTCTCTTTGATCGAGACGTGAAGGTTTTTTATTGAGAGTGACATGAGGCGTCTATTATACCTTAGGGAAGTGAGAAAACACGTACGCGGCTTCGTTTCGAATGTCATCAGTCGTTTCCAGAGCTTTCATTTCTTGTTGGGTAAACCATCCTACCCCTTCTACTCCTTCATCATTTTCATTAAAACCTGAAGTATCTAAAACTTTCACAAAATATCCCCAAGAATAGTGTTGTTCGCAAAAAGAGTTACCCCTAGGCTTATTCACTTCATGCAGATTACAGTAAAAAGGGAGCGGCAAATATTCAGAGACTTTCCCGCTCATTTCTACTGGAAACGCACTGACTACTTGAACTTTCACGCCACTTTCCTCTTCAAATTCTCGCGCTGCGGCCAAATGTGGAAGCTCATTGTTTTCGACATGTCCACCAGGAGCAAGCCAAATGCCCAATTTTTTATGCTTTATGAGCAAGGTTTTTCCTTGATAGAGAGTCCAAGCAGTTGCTGTATGACAACGCTTTGCCTGTATGTTAGAAAGAATCATATACGTAGTATAAAGGAAAAATGTGCTCTGGATAGAAAAACGGGATGAAAAACGCGGACATTAGAATTGAAATTCGTAAACGCAGAAGAGATTAGATTCCTAAGAGGGTCATTTGGGTTCCAACAAATTTTTTGGGGGCGAAGTTAAAATCAATTGGACTCTCAATTAAACGGTTCCATTTGTTTTTAAACTTCACTTTCCCTTTGGTTCGTCCCCAATCATATATATCGCGAGTGAGTTCAACGTCCATCAAACAATATTTGGATAATTCTTGCAGTCTTCCTTCTCTGTAATATTTAATCGCATCAAGGCCGTGTCCAATTTTGGCCTTCCCCAACGTTTCCTGCGCAATACTGTCTAGAGAAATACGATGCCCCGTGGAGTCTTTAAATCGAAGCATCAAATCTAGTTGTGGCAAATCATCAACATTACCTGGGTAGAGAGGCCGCAATACTTCCATATCAAAACCAACACTATTAAACCCAACAATCACGTCAGCCGTCTCAAACAACGGCCAGAGTTTGGCAAAATCTTGCTCCCAAATCTCAATCATCTCCCCTTTTCCTTCATACCCATCGCGAATACACACCCCTATAAAAGAAGGATTGAGTTTGGCAGGAAAATATCCACCAACTTCATCAAAGGTATTTTTGGTTTCGACATCAAAAAAAACTTGTCTCATACAAACCAATTCTAGAAACAAGATGTTTCAACTATTAATCACAGTACACAAGACTATGAAAAATCACAGGAAATCTCAAGCAGAAGAAGAAGCGAAGAGTTATTCTCTTTCGATATATGAGATACGGAATCTTTTCCCATTCACATACGATAGTTCAAGTGGCTTGTCATCAGAAGTAACTTTTTTTTCATCAGCCAGTTCTATTCCCAACATAGCTCTCATTTTAAAATCCACTATCGCCCCATAGCTCGTGCCCGAAACGATCAAATAAGAACCATTTTCCCTACCTCCAATGTCCATGACTGTATACAACTCATCGTCATTTAAAATCCTTAGTTCTTTCTCAATACCACCACTGATATCTTCAATTTTTATTGGCATATGATTTTTCAGTCTCATTTGAGTAGATTTGTCGTCGAGACATCAGGAATCTCTGACAACACGACGCGCATTTCTCCCCCATACTTTTGCATCATTTTGGTTTTGTGATCCTGAGCCACAGAATTACTTGATACTGCATAAATATCAGGGGCAAGCAGAATTACGATTTCTTCATACCGTAATGGATTTTTAAACTCTGGAGGAAGAATCAAGACATCATCCACAAATCCAAGCTTTTTAATCTCTTCTCGGCGTTTATCTTGATTCCAAATCGGTCGATCTTCTCCTTTCATCTCTTTGGTTCGAATATCTGACTCAAGTAATACAATAAGATAATCCCCAGCTTCTTTGGCCTTTTGCAAATATTCACGGTGAGCTTCGTGGAGTAAATCAAACACTCCAGAGGCGATAACGATTTTTTTACCAGCATCTTTGGCAACTTGAGCTCCTCTGATCACAGAGTGCTGTTCTTCCAAGGAGTAATACTCGAGAGGCTTAAGGTACACAGGATAGGTGTGTGGCATATGCGGAGTATCTGCGGTAATTATGCGGAGATTCCTTTCTTTATGGACGAATACCAAATGAAGTAACCAGATTTTGAATCGAAGGCGCAAATTTGACGGCGAGCTCATCATATCTAGCCCCTTTTGCCATTTGCGTCACTATGTCTGCATACGCCTCAATCATCTTGTCGTTAATTCCCTTGTCAAATGTACGAGAGGACATGTAAAAGCTTCTTGCAGTGGGCGCTTGGCGGACAATAGCTCCCGCATACGGATCATTTGCCAGTAACCCTGCCATATCTTGTCTTGGATACACTTCTTTAATTGGTTGTCCTGCTTGAGGCGCATTTAATTTCAAAAGTGTATCTTTTTGCGAGAGATATTTTAAAAGCTTCCAGGCGCTATCTTGTTCTTTGGAGGTTTTTGATACTCCCTCCACCCAGTAGTTCGCATAGGTAACAGGTTTTCCAGGTAACTGAGGAATTGGATAAACTTCAAACTCAAAATTCGGATTGATTTTTTTGATCTCTGCAGCTCTCCAAGCCGGTGCCAAAATCATCGCGGCCTTTTCGATTGCAAACGCATAGGTCGAATTTGGAAGGGTTTCATCCCAAATTTTATCCGTTCTGGCAAACTGAGTATAAAACGTAAGAGCATCGCCAACCAGTGAGGCTTGTCCATTGGCACCTCCTGAAGTGGAGCTTCCTGACCCAAACGCTTCGGGTTTCGCAGGACTTCCGCTGTTTTGTAAGATCAAGACCGTTAAGATATCAGAAAAGTGATCAACATTGTTGGCGGTACCTAGCGCTACACCTGATCGCTCGATACTCGTTCCATTGGTTCCTTTAATAGTCAGCTCGCCTGCTAAGGTTCGCAACTCATCCCAAGTCGTTGGAACGGATTTTCCCGACGCCTGTAATATACGTTTGTTTATGTAAAGACCCAAACCATCAAACATCAGCGGTATTCCGACATATCCGGTCGGAGTTTTTAAATCAGTACTGACAACGGGATAAAAGGTTTGCTCGTACTCACTGTTTGACATCACTGATGCTGGCAACGTTGCCAATAACCCTTTCTGGTTGTATTGCGTTGCCCAGGTAGAATGGAATCGGAATAGATCAGGACACTGCCCTCTTGTACACGCGCTAATTAATCGATCACTATAGTCTTTGGGAGATTGTGATGAATACTGGACCGTCACTCCCGGATTTTGGGCCTCGAAATCTTTAATCACGGCTTTTAAATTATCGTTGTCTTCCCACATTCCCCAATACACTAAGGTGATCGGTCGACTTTCACTAGCCGGAGAGAGTGAGCCACGGCGACCTAACACCGTTTTCGCCAAAAGCCCAACTCCCCCAATACAAATGAGAGCAACAAGTGCAATTAGAATTTTTTTTATGGGAAGACTAGGGAGTTTTGGAAGGGTTTTTGGCGGAGGCTTAGGAACACCCATGTCTGGAATTGGCTCTGAGACGACGGATGGTGGTACTGTATTTGAAGTAGGCTGGTCCATAGATTCCAATAGTGTGGGAGAATAGAACTCTAGTATACGACAAAATGCGTAAACCAAACACCTGGTATGACAAAAGTTTCTCAGTCCACAGTTTTTATTTCACTCTTTTGTGTATCGGCATTCATTCTGATTATCTCATGGGTTTTGATCTTTTCACCGTTTTCCTCATCGGAGAAAGCTCCGCGTCCTCTTCCAACGACAATCTCGCTATTCGCTGAAGATGAAACGTTTTCTACTCCCTCTGCTAGTTTGGTATCAGGGGCTGCAAACATCATAGACCACAAAAAAGCCTCGGAATGGATTGGCTCTATTTCTGCTGTCGTTACAATCGCTTCCGATTCTCCCCGCATTGTCTATGATAAAAAAACTACCAAACTATCCGTTTCGGCGGGAAAACGTGGTCGTACTGTCGATGCAACCGCTACTTTAGTTGATGTCCTCGATCTACCCAATAAAGCCACAGACAGTGCCAAACTGACACTGATTGAAACTGGAAAAGAATTGACTCCGGATACTGTGATTGCTTCAGAAAAAAGAGCTCGATCATATCTGGGAAAGCAATTAACGCTTCAAACAGGAACCTACAAAAAAATTCTTAAAGATACAGATCTTTTCACACTACTTGATTTACCAGAAGGATACTCTTCTGACGCCATTACTGTTCTTTCTCAACTTGTGGACAAAGATATTGCTACTCCACCTACAGAACCAGCACTCACTATCGAAAATAACAAAGTTACAGAATTTGTAGCTCCAAAGGATGGTATTGGGCTCAATACCATTGTGTTTGAGGATACCCTCTCCCAGGCATTGGGACGATTAGAACAAAATTCTAAAGTTGATCCAGTAGAAATTCCGCTCATTACAACCTCACCAAACAAAAAATTGTCTGAGTTAAATTCTCTTGGAATTGAGGAAATCATCGGAAAAGGAAACAGTACGTATTTCCATTCAATCCCTAATCGTGTCCATAATGTTTCGCTGACAGCCAGCAAAATTCACTCTACCCTCATCCTTCCAGGAGAAACCTTTTCATTTAATAAAGCACTTGGAGATGTCTCTGCCGCAACGGGTTTTAAACAAGCGTATGTCATCAAACAAGGACAAACCGTCTTAGGTGATGGTGGTGGAGTCTGTCAGGTATCCTCTACCATGTTTCGCGCACTATTAGATGCTGGCCTGCCCATTACTGAGCGACGTGGGCATGCCTATCGCGTCGGATATTACGAGCAAAATAGCAAGCCTGGATTTGATGCGACCGTCTATGATCCGCATCCAGATCTACGGTTCGTCAATGACACCGGGCATGCAATTCTCATTAACACTCAAGCCGATCCAAAAACGTTGTCAATGTATATTGAATTGTGGGGGAAAATGGATGGGAGAAAAGCAGCTATAACGAATTATAAACAGTGGGATGCAGTGCAAGCCCCGCCCCCTGTGTATCAAGACGATCCCACCTTAAAACCTGGAGAGGTCAAGCAAATTGATTATGCAGCACCGGGCCTAAAAACATCATTTGATTACACGGTCACCTATCCGAATGGAAACGTAAAAGCCCAAACTTTTAAAACCACCTACACACCTTGGGCAGCTGTATATATGCGTGGGATCTAAAGAATTAGCCTTTGTTTACGTGATCCGCCAGGAAAGTAGTGATTTCATCAAAACCACAGAGTGACTTAAATCCCATAATGAATTGTAAAAGCAGATTGCTTTTCTATTATTGCTTTTTCATCATCTGTCCAAAACCTTGTATTGCCTGCAGAACCTCGATTGGGGTAACAAATACTACAGTGTTACTTTGATCAGAACTAATATCATTAATCGAATTCAAGGTCCGAAGATGGAGAGCTCCTGGTGTAGCGGCCATCATCTGTGCAGCTTTAGAAAGGTTCTCTGCCGCTGCCACTTCTCCTTCTGAAGCGATGATTGTCGCTTTCTTTTCTCTCTCTGCCTCCGCTTGTTTCGCCATGGTACGAATCATTGTTTCCGGAAGTTCGATGTCTTTTAATTCCACTGACTGAACATCAACTCCCCAGTTCATGGTCATGCGATCAATCTCAACTTGGATTTGTTCAGCTACATGTGCTTGCTCAGCAAGGAGTTGATTCAAAGTCACACGCCCAATGACATTACGCATACTCGTTTGAGCTAACTGCAAAACAGCGTAATAGAAATTTTCTACTTGATTAATGGCTTTGGCGGGGTCAGTGACTTTGTAATAAATGACGGCTGTGATTTTTGCCTGAACATTGTCATGTGTAATGGCTTCTTGCTTCGGTACTTCGACAGCTTTGGTTCGGATATCCACTTTTGTTACTTGCTGCACATATGGCCACATAAAACGCCAACCTGGTTCCATGATACCCGTGAAGCGACCAAAGCTATATACAACACCTCGTTCATACTCATTAATTTGCTTGAGTGATGTGAGCCAAAAGAAGAAAACAACGAGAACGACGATGAATATAAATAAAAACATATGAGGATCTCCTGATGTGTTTGATTGTACACCCTAAAGCGAACTGGAAGATTTTCCTCAGTCGAGGTAAAATAAGAACCTATGGAAAAACTTTACAACTTTTCAACCCTTGAAGAAACACGTCAGCAAGAGATTAGAAATAAAATTCGTGACGAAAAGACTCCTGTCAAAGAACTCATAGATCTAGCTGATCTCTACGTACTACCAAGTGATATTACAGCTGAATTGAATAACGCCCTGAAAGCTAAAAGACATGAAGGTCGAGTGAAAAGTGCTGGCGACAAACTCTGGAGTAGCACCAATCGTTACTAACATGACCCCTACTTTTTCTCATCAAGAGCATGAAGATCAAATATATAAACGTTGGGAGGAATCCGGAGCGTTTAATCCTGATACGCAAAAAAACGCCGATCAGTTAAAAGCTCCTTACACAATCCTTCTTCCTCCTCCAAATGCCAATGCCTCACTACATGCGGGGCATGCCATGTTTGTGATTGAAGATATTCTGATTCGGTATCACCGCATGCTTGGGCAACCAACTCTTTGGCTTCCAGGCACTGATCACGCTGGGTTTGAAACACAGTATGTCTATGAAAAACACTTGAGTAAACAAGGCAAGTCTCGCTTCCAATTCGATCGAGAAACTCTCTATAAAGACATTTATGCATTTGTAGAAGAAAATTCGGGAACCATTTTTGATCAACTCAAAAAACTTGGATTCTCATGTGACTGGTCACGCGCCACCTTTATGTTGGATGAAAAAGTGGTTTCTACAGTGTATGCCACGTTTGCACAGATGGTCAAAGATGGATTGATATATCGTGATAATTATATCGTCAACTATTCTCCAAAATCGGGTACCACCTTCTCTGAACTCGAGGTAACATATGTTGAGCGTCAGGATCCGCTCTATTACATCAAGTATGGACCTTTTACCATCGCAACAGTTAGACCAGAAACCAAATTCCGTGATGTGGCACTGGCTGCAAATCCAGAAGACCCTCGCTACAAAGATTATATTGGAAAAACTATTACTTTTGATGGGTTATTGGGTCCCGTAGAGATGCAGGTGCTTGCCGATCCAGAGGTCGATATGGAATTTGGTACTGGAATCATGAAAGTGACTCCAGCTCACGATGCCCATGACTTTGCTCTTGGTCGAAAATATCACCTCCCTGTCACTCCGATTATTGACTTCCAAGGGAAGATGGATTTCTCTTGGTATCTTTCCGATACAGCAAAAAAAGATTCGCTCTATCTCGAGCGCGCACAAAAATACCATGGCAAGAAAGTTGCAGAAGCCAGGAAATTAATTGTTGAAGACATGACTGCTGCTGGCATGATTCTGAAAGTTGACGATAAATATGTCCATAACGTAGCAACCGACTACAAAACTGGCAGCGATATCGAGCCCATGGTAATGCCTAACTGGTTTGTCGCCACAAAAAAACTGGCTGCTCCGGCAATCGCCGCTGCAAAAAACGGCGACGTGACCTTTGTGCCCGATCGCTTTGAATCGACGTTCTATCAGTGGTTAGAAAATATTCGTGACTGGCCAATTTCACGACAAATTGTTTGGGGAATTAGAATCCCAATTTGGTATTCAGTAAACGACAATCCAAATTTGTCGGTAACTTTTTTGGATAAAGAAAAACAAAGAGTAACAGGAGTCATTTCAGAATTAACCAAAACATATTCACTCACGGACATAAGATCAGGACTCCAAGCCCTCCGGGCTCCTGTCGATGCCCAATTCAAGCTTTCTAGTGAGTCTCCAGGAGAAGAATACCTTCCTGAAACGGACACTTTTGACACCTGGTTCTCTTCTGGACAATGGCCACTCACAACACTTGGATATCCAAACTCAGATGACTTTCAAAAATTTTATCCAACCCAAGTTTTAGATACCATGTGGGATATTCTGTTTTTCTGGGTTGCCCGCATGATTATGTTTGGACTCTATCGCGCGGGCAAAGTTCCCTTCTCTACTGTATACCTTCATTCCATGGTGACCGATGAAAAGGGAGCCAAGATGAGTAAGAGCAAAGGGAATGTTATTAATCCAATTGAGCTCGTGGATAAATATGGAGCCGATGCGCTGCGTATGTCACTGGTTGCTGGATCCAGCCCAGGGAACCCAATTGCTCTGTCGGAGAGTAAAGTCAGAGGATATCGCAATTTCTCAAACAAGCTCTGGAACATTGCCCGGTTTATTATTTTGGCCAAGCAAGAAACAAAGGCGAATCAAAAACTACAATCGGAAGACGAAGAGTTCTTAAAGGAATTAGAGACACTTATTCAAGGCACAACAGGAAATATAGAAAAATACCGCTTCTCCGATGCAGCCCTAGGACTATATGATTTTGTTTGGAATCGGCTTGCCAGTGACTATTTGGAAAAGACCAAGACACGAGAAGATAAAGAGGTGGTTTTCTCAACCCTCCACCAGGCTTTCTCACAATGTCTGTTGATGTTGCATCCGTTTATTCCCTTTGTGACTGAAAGTATTTGGACAGAATGGCAAAAAGAAGGATTAGCTCCTGACGAGATGCTCATTACTTCACCTTGGCCTACAGGATGATTCTTTCCTCAGCTCCTCCGATTATTCTAGCTAAGGTTTACGATTCATTTATCCAGTGAGGAGCTCTTATTTGCCCTGATGCAGGTGGTTGTTACCATGATAGTTCAACAATAGTTGCTATACTAATCACATGATTTTGCTGTTTTATATTCTCTGGAGCCTAGCGATTGTACGGGTTCTACTGGCTCCCCTTTTTACAGTAGCTCGGAAAGGATTATGGCTTGGAGTGGTTTTGATTGGAATTTGGGTACTGGTAGGAACAGTTACCTATCAATCTTTTTATCTGCAAAATCAAGAAAAAAAGAAAGAATTTGAAGCGAAAAAAGACACAATTTTAGTGGAACAAAAGAAACTAGAAAAACTGTATAAATCTCATCCTACTTCAAGAGATCTCGTTTTGGAACTTGCCAACCTCTCCTATCAGTTTGGAGAACACGAAAAACTCCTGCAATATGTTAGTGAGTTGCGAGCCATAGACCCCAATAACCCTAAGGTAGAAAAATTTCTTCAGGAAATTCAGTGAAGAAAACTGTAGTCGTTGACGTGATTATTCTTTTTTGGCGGTGTCGGCAACTGGTGCAGGGGCTCCCTCTTCACCCTCTGGGATCTCCTTTGTGGCACCTTGCTTGGTCAATTCGACTTCAACCGGTTCGACAACTTCTTCAACCACTTCTTCTTCTTGAGCTTGAACAGTGACAAGCACTTCTTCGTCCTCAAGTTCGATAGAAATCTTAGACTTGTCAAAAGCGAGGTCAGCAATGGTGATCGTGTCACCAATAGCCATCAGTTTTGAGATATCGACTTCAAAGTTCTCTGGAAGATCAGTTGGGAGCGCCTCAACTTCAATTTCATTGTGGGCAACCACCAAGACTCCACCAGCTTTAACAGCTTCAGACTCTCCAATCACCTCAACTGGAATAGCCGCGGTTACTTTTTCAGTCAAATCAACTTGTTGGAAATCAATGTGAACAACCAGACCAGTAACGGGGTGACGTTGAACTTCGCGAATCAAGACTGGTCGTGACTTCTCTTCTCCTTGGATAACCAAATCCACGAGAGTAGATTCTCCTGCCTCAGAATAGAGTTTTCCAAATTCTTTTTGGTTTAAGGTAATTGCATTACTGTCTTGGTGTTTGGCGTACACGTTTCCCGGAACTTCTCCATTAGTTCTCAAGTGTTTCACTTTTCGTCCAAGGAGGTCGCGTTTTGTAGCTGCAAGTGAGTGTCGTTTGGTGGTCATAAAAAATCCCTCTTAAAATCAGAGAGATAGTATATCATGAGGAAAGCCCTCCAACAACTTAAAATCCGACTGCAAAGAGTTTGTTTGTATCAAGCTTGGTTGAAAAAGCCACAGAAGCTCTGCCAATAGCCGCTTGAGGCGCAATAATCTTTGGAACAAATCCCTTTTCAAAGGTCATTTCTACTGAGAGTGGCTCCTCAAGTTTTCCTGGCTGCTTTTGCACAAAAAAAGCATACGTCGATTTTTCGTTTTTGATCGCAGCGGTTTTATATATCAGCTGGACATGACTCTCTACTCCGGGCTCAAGGGTAAGCGGAACAGAGATTGTAGTCTTTCCAAATTCTTGTCCGATCATTGCCCCGGTTAAGAACTGATCAGCTCCATTAATAGAGAGTTGAGTTGGAACAGCATCACTATCGACCACATACTTGAGAAGTTTCTGTTGGGCTGTCAGTTTGGGAGCTGCAAACGTCACTTCGTCGGTGTGAAGAATTGCCCCCCCTGCTATTTGAATTTTGTGTAATTCGTCTTTTCTCTGGACATACGTATCATTTTCAGCTTTCTTGATATCATATTCAGCCAAGTAGAATGATCCCACAGTACAGTCTCGGTCGATTGCAAATGATGGAGGACACGGAGGGGTGAGTACTCCACCGTCCCAAGCTAAGGCATGAATCGTTTTGGCTCCTGTGGCTTCACGTATGTAGATAGTCATATCAGATTGAGCTACGGCCTGGGAGAGCGCAAAAGTAAACGGTTCTAGCTCTTCCCCACTGGCTTTTTGTAATTTGTTAACCAGTAACTCTAAATCAGTAGCCTCACTCTGAGCCCCCAGTACAGAAGGAAGAGACGGTTCTTGAGATACAAGAGTTGTGGTTCCCGACTCTAGAGCAATCAAAGATTTTTTGACTTGAAGATCGTCAATCATGAGTAAGGCATCGACGTCGACATGTAGTTGCTTGCTTAAAAACCACGCTACTTGACGAGACGCTGTCGTTCCGTCAACACTCCATGCCCCATCCGACAGTTTCCATCCGGCAGCTCCAGCATAGGCTTTCATTTCCTCTGGTGGATCCACCTTCCCTTTCAACATGCCATCAAGAGATTGCACGCTGTAGCCTTTCACCGATGAAACCTTCCCTTTTTCAATTCCGACGAGAACCACTTCCTGAGGAATTCCAAGGAGTGGTCGGGCGGTGGAGCTGTCTGCACGAACCAAAGCGATCGTCGTGGCTTTTTCTTGATTAAGTAGAGTAGTTAGAACCGAAGAAATAGCTTTCTGTGATGATACTGATTCGCGCGTCAGAGAAATCTTCGTCAACAATTCTCGAGAAAATCCGTCTAAACCCAATAATAAATCCAACCCTAAGTCTTGTTGGCTCAATCGAGCTTGGACAGAGGAAAGCTCCTTGTAGCTTTCCTCAAGTTGAGTAGCGATCTCTTCGTGAGTACTTTCCGTATTTTCTATTTTCCCTTGTACCAGAGCCCCCATTCTTTGGGAGGCGGTTTGTGAATGATTAAGTCCTGACAATAATTCCTGAATGTTCTCAAGGCTATTGACTACTTCTAGTCGATGGAGACTCATCCCCACCATCGCGTACGGAAGAGGAATATGTGTTGCTATGGTGTGAAGCAGCGAAAGTCGATCATTGATCGTCCCACTCTCTTTAAGCACACTCATTTCCTTTGGACTTGATTGCACAAAAGACTGGAGTGTATTACGCATATGAGCCAGGGAAACAAAAAAGTAGATTGCAGTCAACAAATAAAGTACGCAGACGATAGCTAACAGAGCAAAAACTCCTCGTACAATTGCTCTACCCGCTTTTTGTGAAGACTTCGAGATTTTTGCCTCCGGTTTCTTTGCTACCAACAATGGAGTTTGGATTTGAACGTCTGGCTCTGCAACTCGAAATGGTTTTGGAGTTACCAAGGCTAGTTGGTCAATCATTGTTTCAATTGAGGTTTCTCCGATGCCAGTTGCAGGTTCAAACCCAAACGAAAATGGCAGTGGACTGGTTTGAATCGAGGGAAGATGAGACCGTTGCCGTAAATGTTCTTCGATTGTGTAGAGCGGAATCGATTGGCGTCCAGAGAATATTCCGCCTGAGGGTCCAGTTTCACACAGTGTCTGCGTAATGTGAGAAATAACATCTGTATACCAGAGGGGTGTGCAATCTCCTAAAAGTTGTAATCGATTCCCTTGCTGGATTTTTTCAAACAACATGCGCTGCACCAGTGAGACCCCTCCCTCATATGGATAGAACACGTGTTGATAGACAAAAGTTCTACCCGTTTCAAATAGCTCTGTAACCCGCGATGCAAGGTAGACTGATGCTGATATCGGATCTTGCCCTTCCCTGCCCATTTTACGTGTATGACGGGCATCAAAGAGCATAAAATAAATAGGGATACGTACAACATCACGCAGTATTAAAAGTGTGGTATCTATCCACTTTCTTTTTTTCTCCTGGTCGGTGAACAATGGGACATCAAGGTACAGACAGACATAGGCTTTCGAAAACAGATCTCTTCCCTGCTGAGTTTGAATTACTTGAGGAATATTTTCCGGATCAATACGTACGATCGTCAAATGCAGTGCCTCAACTGCCACACATAATTGTGTAACAAAAACGCTTTTCTGCGCGATTAAAAGCACAGTTGAAGATGTTTGCTCGATAGTAGTTTGCATGTGTTTAGACATTACCTTGTTACAGTACACCGGAACAAACAGCCTAAACAAGGCTATAAAAAAGCATCATCGAGAAAAGAGAAGTTTGTTTGTATTTTATTTGTGCTTTTATCGCACGTTTGAGATTACGAGTTAACTTGTCGTTGACTTTCACTACCCGCGGCTTTTTTATCAAGAGCTTTGTTTACAAGTAAATCCGCCTCTGCATTTTGGGCTCGAGGAACGTATGAAAAAGTAAGAGGGAAGGACATTTTTTTTCGGTTTTCTTGAATTTGAGTGTGCAATTTTTTTAGTTCTGCGTTTTTAACCGCAAATTTACCGTTTAATTGTTGCACAACGAGGAGAGAATCAAGATAAAAATTTACTTTTTCTGGAGCGGGAAGGGAAGTCAGTAGGGAAAGAGCTCTGAGAACGGCACTATATTCAGCCACGTTATTTGTCTGAATGCCAATATATTGTCCATCCTCGACTTGGATAACATCACCGTCCGATATCACGACACCAGTCGCAGCATGTCCCGGGTTACCTCGAGATCCACCATCAGTATGAATTGAAAAAATACTCATAGAAATATGATCCTAGTGTACACCAGGATCCAGACGGAAAACAGACAAAGGAGACCCTATGATTTCAACACAATTTTCAAGACTCGGTATGCACCTTCACCTTCAGATTCGGTGGTTACACTCGGGTCGTCAGCTAATGTCATATGAATAATGCGTCGTTCATTGGCTGACAATCGCAAAACTTGTGGTCGTCCGGATTCTATAACTCGATCAGCAACCCTACGAGCCAGGTTTTTCAAATATTCTTCACGTTCCTGTCTGAAATCATTAATATTAACCATTATTGGTTGTTCAAAATCCTTTTGAAACAGAAGCCGCAAGATATGTTGAAGCGCATCGAGAGTTTCAGCATGATGGCCGATGAGTAATCCACTCTCGTTTTCATCAGAGAATAAATGAACCACAACCGATTCATCAGTTTCCTCGATTTCTACCCGAGCTGACTCAGTGCCCATATGAGCTAAAAGCTGCGTTACAAAATCTTGAATAATCATAAAAACCTTTCTTATGTACGATTGATGAAGGGGATTTTTTTCCAATAGTCGGTTAAAGCTCCTGGTCCAGAGACCATCCATTGCTGAATGATGCTGTAGGCGGTGGTGGTGATCCAGTAAATACCAAGACCAGCAGGGAACTGATACGAGATGATGCCTGTCATAATTGGCATCATAAATACCATTTGTTTTTGCATTGTTTCGGCCATTTCCTGGGTATCAGTCTCTTTCTCATTCGCTTTTTGCACAGACTTCTTCTTACTGTTGTTTGGGATAAGATCGTGCTTTTCTGCTCCCGGTAGAATCATCAGTGACAAAACCAGTTGAGAAACTGCGGCAATGATCGGGATAATCAGACTGTGATCAGGTTTAGAGAGATCAAACATGAAGAAACTACTTTGGACATTCATTCCAATCGCTGCTGCATTCGCTACAAAGTTTCGTAAAACGTTATAGAGCGCAATCAACACGATGAATTGAACGATATAAGGCAAGCAGCCTGAAAGGGGGTTGATGTTGTGTGCTTTGAACAGCTCCATTTGGGCTTGCTGAATTTTTTTTGCATCACCTTTGTGTTTTTTCTTTAATTCGTCAATTTTTGGTTTTAAATCTCGCATCTTCTTCTGTGAACGCAAGGTCGGGAGGGTAAATGGAACCAAAATCGTGCGCATCAATACTGTCAAAAGAACAATTGCCACTCCGAAATTCCCAGTTTGAATGGTTAAAAACCGTAAAACTTCAAAAATTGGGTGAATGAGAATGGTTTGCACAAAAAGTTGAAATTGATTCATAAGTCTTTACACATTCGTCGGTTTCGCCGAATAAGGATGACAAGTTGCCAGGCGAGTGACACCTTTTTTCAGTCCTGTGATTGTACCATAATTCTTGATTTGCTCGATGGTATAGTCGCTACAAGTAGGCGTTTGGCTACATTTTGATACCACTCCAAACACGGAAAGAAACATCGCGTCAATAAACGGACGGATTCTTTTATACCCCTGTATGCAAATGATGATCAAGGTATCGAGTATCTTCATAGGGATCTAGCCTGATAGTTCGTTTTTTTTTAAGAACTCCAACAATTGCAAATCCTGGATTCGATTCCAGGCAGGGAAGGAGTGCTTTTTGGAATTGACGTTTTAACGCATTTCTCCTGGTTGCTCTGGTTTCAAGCGCTTTGGGAATTATGACAGCTGCTTGGCTTACACCACTCACATTTTTTTGGATAAACCACAAAACGTTTGCAGACCATACTCGATTAGGAGTGCCAAAAAAATCTTTTTGAGTCCGAAGCTTGAGTCGATATTCGCCAGGAAGCATACAAAAGGACCTAGACTGTTAGTTTTTTTCGTCCAACACTCTTACGTCTCTTCAAGACCCTACGTCCATCATGAGTGCTCATTCGAGCACGAAAACCGTGCACTCGTGCGCGTTTTTTCTTTTTCGGTTGCCAGGTTCGACGGGTTTTTGCCATAGAGAAACTCCAAACATACTTTTTAATGTCAGTCTGTATATCTTACCATCACATGAGTTTTCTTCCTAGATTGACTTTTCGGTGGAAAAATCAACCCACACAAGAGAGAAAAAACGGTTTTACCCACACACTATCCACAGGCGGGCATATCTGGTTTATACACACAGTTTCCACATGTGTTTTTTCTGTTTCTCAGAGTAAAAACTGGTTTTATATTCACACTCTTGTCAATTGTGGAAAACTATGATTAAACTGCATTTAAGAAAGTTTTATTTCTATGGACCTCTATCCCCAAGACATCTGGAAGAAATCCCTTGCTGATCTAGAAGTCAGTATGTCCGGGCAACATTTTCACATGTGGATAGAGAAGGCAGTACTCTCCGAAATCAGACCAGTCGGAGATACACATGCAATTGCTATCATTAATGCCCCAACCGCAATGCATGCACAAATGATCGAAGGTCGGTTTTATGCCACCCTCAAAGAGACCTTGGATCGCGTATCTGGTCGAAAAGTTGATTTGCAGTTTAAGGTAACAAGCGCCGTTCCAACAGAAAACAAACCGGAAGAACTACACACCTCTTCCACAAGTTCCCCACAGATTTACAGCAAGCCAAACACTCAAGACAACTCACTTTTTTCCACAATACCCACAATTGATTCATTTAAAATTGCATTACAAAAAGCTAAGCTTCGACCAGACTTTACTTTTGAGAATTTTGCAGTTTCCACGACGAACGAAATGGCGTATGCAGCCACCCAGGCTGTGTCTCGTAGTCCAGGCACGGCCTACAACCCTTTATTTTTATACGGCGGGGTAGGAGTGGGAAAAACTCACCTAATGCAGTCAGTCGGGCAAAACATTTTAAAAAATAATCCTCAGACCAGCCTTCTCTACTGTGCTGGAGAAGAGTTCACCAATGAGATTGTGGCGGCTATTCAAACCAAGAAGACTATTCAGTTTAAAGAACGGTATCGAAAGATTAACGTGCTTTTGATTGATGATGTGCAGTTTATTGCCGGAAAACAAACAGTCCAAGAAGAATTTTTCCACACTTTTAATGCCGTTACTCAAAGTGGGGGACAAGTCATCATCACTTCTGACAGGCCACCACATGAGATTACGCTTCTTGAGGATCGATTGCGTTCTCGTTTTGAAGCAGGCTTGATCATTGACATCCAACAACCAACGTTTGAACTGCGTACGGCGATTGTTCTGATCAAGTCAGAGGCAAAGGGTATAGAGCTTCCTATGGACTGTGCTCAACAGATCTCCTCCTATGTTGATAACGCTCGAAAGATTGAGGGTGTTATTTCACAGCTTCACAGCTTAAAGACTTTAATGAACAAAGAGATTAATCTCGAGTTAGTCAAATCAATTCTGGCCAAAGAAGAAACTCCGAGTATTTCAAGACTGTCTGTTAAACCTCGAGAAGTAATCAAAACTGTTGCTGCCCACTTTAAAGTAACCACCAGCCAATTAACGGGTCCAAGACGTTCTCGACCTCTAGTTGATTATAGGCACATCGCTATGTTTATTTTGTATGAGGACCTCAAGATCTCACTCATGCAAGTTGGAGCCGAATTTGGCGGAAAAGATCACACCAGTGTTATTCACGCAGTGAACAAAATAAAGCGTAAACTCACTGATTCACCAGAGCTACAATCTAACTTAGCGGCGATCCGTGCTAGTATCTCGGGAGGCAAGTAGAGATGAGTAAAAGTAATCCACGGAGGTTATACACAGAATTTTACCGTTTTTATTGAGTAGAATTCACATAAGTATGAACAGTGTGGAAAAAAGGACTGTATAAGAAGGGGATTGTTTTCAACAAAAGCACTCATTGGAAAGGAGTGTGAACACAGTTATACCCAGGGAAGTGAAAGTTATAAAACCTTATACAGAGACTACTCCACCACTCGTTCACACGAAGAAAGAAACAAGATAGATCAAGCGCGGTCGCCGGTTAACCACATATCCACTGTACTACTACTGATACTGCTATCTTATATATACAAATAAATACTATGAAAATAACCCTACTGAAAGAAAATATCTTCCCTAAAATTCAAGACGCATCACATTTCATTTCCAATAAGCCACAGCTTCCTATCCTTTCGGGAATTTATTTATCGTGTTCACATAACCAACTCACCATTCGTTCTACTGATATGAAAGTCGGATATCAAACAATGATTGGAGGAAAGATTGAGAAGGAAGGTGATTGTGTAGTCCCAGCCCGGTTTCTTTCAGAGACACTGGCATCACTGAAAGCAGGTCCAGTTGTTTTAGAGCTCCAAGAGAACACCTTACTTATCAGTCAAGGAAGAGTAAAAGCGAAGTTAACTATTTTCTCGTCACAAGATTTTCCTCCATTCCCAACGATCACTGAAGAATTCTCTGTACTTGATACCAAAGCTTTCCTTACAGCAATTGAAATGACGAACTATGCGGCATCTTTGGATGAAACTCGTCCAGTCCTAGCATCAATTCTTCTGGCTTTTGAAGACAAAGAATGTACTGTCGTAGCTACCGATGGCTATCGTTTAGCAGTTCATCCATTTGCAATCCCATTAGTTGAAAACAAACGGAACGTGCTCATTCAAGCCAAAATGCTTTCTGATGTGGTGAGGATCATAGATAAGGAAAAGAGTAAAGATACCCGTTTCTTAGTATCAAGCGAGCTTGTGCAAGCAGTATTTATCGCTGGCGATACAACAGTTCTCGTACGTTTAACGGAAGGTGAGTTCCCACCGTATCAAAATATTATTCCTCCATCGTTTGCGATTACCGTCCCTGTAGATCGTGAAGATTTTATTGATGGATTAAAAACCTGTTTGGTGGTGGCCAAAGAAAGTTCATCAATTGTATCTCTACATATAGAACCGAAAGCGGTAAAGATCAGTGGGAACAGTGTGAACATCGGTGAAAATGAAGTCGAGTTGGATACGTCATACAGTGGTGAGGAAAAACGAACGATCTCAGTAAATGCCAAATTCCTGTTGGATGCGATCAGCAAGATCACTACAAAATTTATTGAGATTTGTGTGAATGAAGAATTAAAGCCAGTGATGGTGAAACCTGAAGGGGAAAATCCATTTGTGTATATTGTGATGCCATTCAAGAGGTAATTGGAGGTTTTCTCCACTGACTTTATCCACATATTCACATGAATGTGTATAAAAATACTTGAGTACTATCCACATATATACACATCTGTGAATAACCGGAGCAAAATACTGTAAAATCAGAAGAGACAATTTGCTCCCGTAGTCTAATGGATAGAACATCGGCCTCCGAAGCTGAAGATGTGCGTTCGATTCGCACCGGGAGCACTATGAACATACTTTTAACTGGTGATGATGGGTACAACTCAATTGGAACCAGACTTCTTATTCATTTCTTGAAAAAAGACCATACTCTAACAATTGCTGGAACCAAAACGCAGCAGTCAGCAGTGGGAGGAAGGTTGAGTATAAAACATGGAGGAACCTGGTTTGAAACCATTGTTGATGGAGTCCAAGCATTTTGTATAGATGGTTCTCCTGCCGACGCTCTTGAGTTTTCCCACGTAAAATTTCCTCATAAATTTGATTTAATTTTGTCGGGTGTAAATCTAGGCGAGAATGTGGGAGTGGGAATATTTTCTTCTGGAACAGTATGTGCTGCCTGGAGAGGTTTGGGGCTCGAAGTTGCGACTCACTCGGTCGCTTTGAGCTGGGTAACCCCACCTGATTTTTACTTTCACGCTCATGATGCCAACGAATCCATTACAGAGTTTATTGAGAATCCTGGGAAAATGGTGAAAGAAACTATCGATATCATGTTTAAACAACAATTTTGGAATTCTAAATTTTTAAATATAAATTTCCCTTCTACTTATACTGAAAGCCGAGTATTCACGCGATTAACTCCGAGCATTAAGGAATGTTATCCTCCACTAACCATCAATGAGCAGACAAACGAATTCTCGTATCCTTTTACTGAAGTGCAGGCAGAAACGACAGATTCTAAATATGATATTGTTAATTTACATCAAGGAAAGATTTCGATCACGCCAATGAGTGCTGATTGGACAGACGACAAATTGTATACATCCTTGAAACAAGGAAAATAACACTATGAGCGACACCACCAAAAAAACTGACGACAAACAGAAAAAGCCATTCTACAAATCTCCATTTAAAGATTATTTTAATCAATTGTCGGATATCGATAAAGGCAAACGATACAGTGAAGAATACGGATCAATCATGATTTTAGGATTGGTCGAAGAAGTTGGAGAGATGGCGAGAGCTTATCTTGCTGAACACGGACGCAAGAAGACAAATCTGGCTGCACAAAATGATGAGTCATATGAACAAGAGCTCGGTGATCTTCTCGTTACTATTATGCGTTTTGCCCGAATGAAAAATATTAATCTTCATGAACGCATTATGTACACCCTTGAGAAAATTAAAAAACGCCAAATCGAACCAAAAAAATAATTCATATGAATTCCTCGATCGATTGGGATAGTGAAACGGAAAAATTTTTCCATAATGAAAGTGCTGGATCTACCAGAGATGCCCTTGAGCTTCTTACCAATCTTATTGATGAACAATCTTGGATTAATGCAGTGGAATCAGCTATCAGTTGGTCAAAAGGTGGGAAAATAGCCGAGTGCTTATTAGTTTATCTTCATGCGTGGCCGGCCATGCAATATTGTTATAACTGCTATAAAAATGATACAGACTATGAGCATAAAGTTGGCGCTGTGATCATTTTGCGTCGTATTGGAGATAGGAGAACCATCCCGTGGGCGGAGGAGCTATTAAATGATCCAGATGAGCAAATGCAAAGCCTTGGAATCGAAATGGTCGATCAACTAATCTTTAAAAGTGAAGCTTCCTTTGGAGAACCACACATCAGGATTCTCGTTGGGAAAGCCTTGCGCAGTTCAAACAAATTCATTCAGAACAAAGCTAAAAGAATTATCCGAGAGAGTAAAGATAACAAAAAAAGCTCTCATTATTCGAACAAGCTTTTAAAGAGAAGTGGCAAACTGTATTGGAAGTGGGATGAAGATCTCGGGGTTTTGATGAAAAGAAGTAGCAGCAAAAAGAAAAAGCATTTTTAAACCAATACATTCTTTTCACTAACAATTTTCTGCATAGCTTTTTGCGAAAGATACTAGCGGAGAGAGAGGGATTCGAACCCTCGATGAGATTACTCCCATACACGCTTTCCAAGCGTGCGCTTTCGACCGCTCAGCCATCTCTCCATTCGGAAAACTTGTTCAATATTCTTGAGTTGGATGATCCAAATATCTTGAGGTATTGTATCACTAAATTTTGGTTATATAAGTAGATTCGACGACCACTATCGGTAACATGAGGCTGTATTCCATTGGCTAAAAATATTTTTGCAACACTTTTCGTAAGTGGAAGGGAAAAACTTGTAAAACATAAACCAACATGTCTATATTCCTTCCCTTTTATCCTGTGTCTGTGGATGTATAAACATCCATCCGTATCTACTAATCCTCTGACGAAAGCTCTCTGATACGTTGTGGAATGGTTAATCCAAGTGGGGATATCAATCTGTTGGAGAATTTTATTCCCTCTGACCGCTCCTTTCACAATCAAAAAATCTAAAAGAGTAGAGCTGGAACATACCAAAACCAAAACTTTTCCATGAGGTCTTTTACGAATGCTCACTTGGATATGAAAAAGTTTTGTTAGTAGCTCCGAGACGTAAATAGAATATTCTCTATCAGCCTCTGAGTTTAATGTAATTACTAGTTGCCATGGGTTATTTATTCCACCATCCCCAAATTCGATTCCCATAAGCTCTGCCAAATCAACAGAATCTTCAGGCAAGCTAATAGCTTTACGATGACTTTTTTTAGGATATCTCAGTTGTAAGTCCATTGTAATTAGTATACCAAAATGTAGATAAAAAGCTGATTAATCTCCGCATAAATACCGCTTTTTATCCGCATCCTTTTGGTATGGTAGGATAAAAGAATGAAATCCTCCTTCTTGGTTACTTTGTATTACACTCTTGCCAGCATCATCGGGTTGATTCTTTCCGTTATTGGGGCTGCAATGCTCATTAATCTAGTTTTGACTACATATATTTTGAAAATACCTCGATATCCGTCCATGCCTCCTCAACCATTCGAGGATACGCCTCTAAAGGTCCAGCAGATCGAAGATAAAAATGGAAAGTCTTTGACCTTAGATGATCAAGCGACCCTTGATGCCTGGAAAACTTCGTACGCCCAATGGCAGCGTGACCAAAAGACCTATGATCAAGCCAATGTCGACAAGAAGAATCAACTAGCAACTTCAATTTCAATGTTAGCTGTTGGTCTTCCTGTTCTCTTTTTCCATCAACGAGAGTTACGAAAGAAAATATGATCTTTCTTGGCGCCGATCACGGAGGTTTTGCACTCAAAGAAAAAATGAAGACTTGGTTATCTGAGTGGGGAATGGAGTATGAAGATCTCGGAGCCCCAGGAATGGATCCAACTGATGACTACCCAGACTATGCACATGGAGTGGCTCAAAAGGTAATAGAAAATCCGATCAATCGTGGGATTGTTGTCTGTCGTTCAGGTGGCGGAATGATCATCGCTGCGAACAAACATGTGGGAGTTCGTGCGGTGTATATCTTTGATGAAAAGAGCGCAAGGCATGCTCGGGAACATAATGATGCGAACGTTGCTGGCCTTGCGGCAGATTGGATTAGTGAACCGGAGGCAAAAACAGCTGTGGATACCTTTTTACATACGTTATTCTCAGAAGAACCAAGGCATTCTCGAAGAATTGAAAAACTAGAAATCGTATGATGATTGTTCCCTCGATATTATCGGATTCACTCGGAGTGGTCCAAGAACAACTAGATAAAGTAGCGTTGGAGACGAAGCTTCGCCGAGTTCAAGTCGATATTATTGATCCAGAATTTGCTGACGAGATTACGATCCATCCGATTGATCTTCCTACCCTTGATCTAAAAGGCCTACAGATTGATATACATTTGATGACCAATGATCCAATTAATGATGTGATCGAGTGTAGCCAGATTCCCGGAATCACGACCATCATTGCTCAAATCGAGCACATGGCAAGTCAAGTAGACTTTATCGAGCATGTGAAAAGCTATTCCATAGCGGTTGGATTTTCTCTTGATTTGCATACTGATGTTGAGGAAATCCAAGAGAACCTCTTCCCCCAGCTTGATCTTATTCAAGTGATGGGAAACAAAGCCGGGAAACAGGGGGAATCTTTTTTGGGGGAGCCGATTCTTGAAAAAATCCGAATACTAATGCAAATAAGAGAAAAATTATCTGCTCACTATCTGATTGCCGTTGATATTGGGATGTCTCCTGATAATGCGAAATTGGTAGAAGCCGCTGGAGCAGATATGGTGACCCCTGGAAGCTATCTTTGGAGTGCTCCGAATCTTGCGACGGCAATTGAAGCCTACGCGTAATTCTTCTACACTAAGAGAACGTTTCACTTATTTTATAGAACGTGTTTTGTATGATGCATGTTGTTTCAAACATTCCGACTCCCAAGTATTCTCCCTATATCAAGCGAGTGGCAATTTTCGGCTCTGCTGATGTCTCAGAAGAAGATCCAGTTTTTAAAGAAGCTTTTAAGGCAGCACAGCTATTAGCCCAAGAGGGGAAAATTATTGTTGATGGCGGAGGCCCTGGAGTCATGTTGGCTGCGACGATGGGAGCCAAGTCTGTGGGTGGACATGCGTTGGCAGTGACTTTCTATCCTGCAGACATGCCAAACTTTGAAGGAAGAGCTGAAGACAACGTGGTCGATAAAGAAATAAAAACGAAAAACTATATCGAACGAATGTTTACACTGATGGATAATGCTGATTGTTTTGTGATCTTTAAAGGGGGAACCGGAACACTGTCAGAGTGGGCAACAGCTTGGCTTCTAGCTCACCTCTATTTTGGTCATCATAAGCCTTTTATCCTGTACGGAGATTTTTGGGAAGAGATTATTGCTGTTATTCATAAACACTTATTGATTGGAACTGAAGAAATGCAGGTATTTCGAGTTGCTCATAACGCTCAAGAGATGCTCTACGCGCTCGACGAATTTGAAGCGCAAATGCACGATCGAACAGAAGAAAAAGCTACAACTGAACAACCTGAAATATGAATTCACTAGACGTTGTCTCTATCGGTAGCGCCGTGGTTGATTTGATTTTCAAATCGGATCAATTTACTCCCCATACATTGGATGGAGAGATGATGTTGTGTGAAATCTATGGGGGTAAAGCCAACGTGCAGGAGGCGGCTCTTTCTTCTGGTGGTTCGGCGACCAATACAGCAGTGGGATTTGCTCGACAGGGATTACAGGCAGGCGTTATCAGCGAAGTGGGAAAGGATATTCAAGCGCAAATTATTATCGACGAGTGTATGAGAGAGAAAGTCGATATTTCTTGGCTTATTGAGGAGCCAGAAGAGCAGACGGGGATGTCTGCCGTACTTGTAGCGTCGGATGGCTCTCGCAGCGCTATGACTTTCCGGGGAGCATCACACATGCTTACTCCTCAAGATATCCCGTTTGAAAAGCTCCAAGTCGTGCCGTGGATACATCTAGGCAGTATTGGAAATCCAGATCTAATTCGTCAAATTTTTTTGTTTTGTAAAGAACACAACATTTCACTCTCCTGGAATCCTGGGAAAGTTGAACTAGAAGAAGTGGTAAAAAATTCAGTTGGAGATTTTTCCAAAGCCTGTGCTGTGCTCTGTATTAATGATCAAGAATTTGCCGCAGTGGCAGATAAGAAAGCTTTTTTGGAAGAAATCAGTCAACTACTGGTAATTACTAAGGGAAAACAAGGAGGTGAAATCTGGAAGGAGGGAGAAAAACAAGATTATGTAACACCAACGGTGAGTGCAGTTTGTGAATTGGGGGCGGGCGATGCGTTTATGTCCGGTTTTGTCGGGGCATGCATAAAAAAACTTCCCCTGGAGAAAGCGATTGAACAGGGTGTTGCGAATGCCGTGAGTGTTGTTTCTCACTTAGGAGCAAAAAAAGGACTCCTCTCCTTTTCTTGAATCTTTTTGATAGGATATACGTTTGTTCCATTCACTTTGAAGTTGATACATGTGTGTTTTCGTTCTAAAAGTTCATAGAGTGATGAGATAAACGTGTACAATTACGACAGGATGTCGAAAGAACAACATCATCGTACTTATCCTGAAAAAAAAGAAATTCTTATGGAAATTCCATTTCAAATCGCAATCGATGGTCCAGTAGCAGCTGGAAAAGGAACAGTTTCTCGTCTCATTGCCAAGCGCTTGGGATTTTTATATGTCGATACTGGAGCAATGTATCGAGTCTCAGCCTATTTAGCTCATACCCACAATGTTCCGTTTGAATCAGCAGAAGAGGTATTAAAGCTCGTCCAGCAGCACAAAATTTCTATGCGTCCACCAACTGAAGAAGAAAACGATGGCAGACAGTGTACCGTTCTTTTGGATGGAAAGGATGTGTCTTGGAAGATTCGCACGGAAACGATAAGTCAGGGATCCTCGATTGTTGCGAGTCATAAAATCTTGCGAGCCGAACTGGTGCGTCAACAGCAAGAAATCGCTGCGACTCAAAGCGTGGTCATGGAAGGACGCGATATTACTTTTCGAGTGCTCCCGACAGCTGGTTTAAAAATATTTCTGACTGCAACTGATACAGAGCGGGCCAGACGTCGGCATATGGAATTGTTGGAGAAAGGGCAGGACGTTACCTTTCAACAGGTTCATGACGATTTATTGGAACGAGACAAGCGAGACATGGAACGAGACGTTGATCCTCTTCATGTCGTTTCGGATGCTTGGGTGCTTGATACAAGCGCTCTTTCAATTGAAGAGGTGGTGCAATCAGTAGTTACGAAGGTAGGGGAGTTGCAAAAAATATGAAACTTGGAAAAAAAGAATCAGCGGAAAAAGAAAGAGAGAGCAAAGCATCAAAACCTCGTGAGAAAAAAAGAGAAGAGCCGAAAGACCCAACTCGTTGGTTGCCTCTCTTGTTTTTATTGATATTCCTATTTATCTCCTATTTGTTCTGGGTGGCTTTTCAAGGTTGATTAAACGCTGTCGAATTTGGTGGTGGGGTTTGGTTCCCACACTGATTTGGTTCTGTTCCAGGCAAGAAATATTCAGTGAGTGCTGGGCTACAGTGCCCACACGCCAATTGTCCCGTTTGCCGACAAACTTGTTCTGCTTGTAGTCCTTCTGGAGTGGGAAAGACATGTGCTGGGTTTGGGGAAAGAGACAAACTAATAATTTTATTCCAAATCGGACTAGCGCCGACAATTCCTGAAGTAACTCGACTCATCTGTGAATTGTCATTGTTTCCCACCCAAACAATCGCTACTCGATTGCTGGTATATCCATCAGTCCAGTTATCTCGTAGTCCATTGGTAGTCCCGGTTTTGACGGCTACTTGTTGATCGGGAATAAAGAGGACTGATCGTGGACCAAAAGCTGGCGTCCGAGCTTCATTGTCCATCAAAATATTCGTGAGTTGATAGGCAATTCGCTCATCAATCGTTCGTCGTCCTCCACAAGGAAGGGAAGAATCAATACAGGGATTGGAAAACAAGATTTTCCCATCAGCGGTTTTAATACTTTCAATAAACTGCAAGGGAACCGTAATTCCATTGTTGGCGAACGTTCCATAGACACTCGCCATATCAATCATCTTTACATCGCCACCGCCTAGAGTTAGTGATAATCCAAACCGAGATGAATCTTCCCACGTCGTAATTCCTAGTTGCCGTCCTTTCTCAATTACAGCGGGTAATCCGATCGTCGCCTCGGTTTTTACCGCGGGAATATTGTAGGAGCTGGCAAGAGCGGTTCGCACCGTCACTTTTCCATGAAAGCGCCCATCATAATTTTTAGGAGCATATGAAGGAGATCCAGCGATGTCATAAGACACTGGAGCATCTTCAATAATAGTTGCGGGAGTAAAACCACGCTCAAAGGCTGCAGCATAGGTGACGGGTTTAATTGAGCTTCCTGGCTGACGTTCTCTGATGGTGACGTTGACTTGACCGTCTTTCGCGCTGTCAAAGTAGTTTGTACTCCCTACCATACTTAATATCTCTCCGGTTTTCGGATTGGTGACGATAGCCGCACCATTCCCAACATGGAGTTTGGCTAAGCTTTCGACTTCTTTGGTCACGATATCTTGCACTTGATCTTGGAGTTTGGAATCAAGCGTCGTGGTGATTTGTAGCCCACCTTGAGAGAGCATTTCTTCTCCATAAATCTTTGCTAACTGTTCCCTGACGAACATCACAAAGTGAGGAGATTTGATTTCCTGGGTATTTTTTACAAATGCAAGTTTTTCACTTTTAGCTTGTTCTAATTGCAGAGCACTAATCTTGCCATCTTCAAACATTCTCCGTAATACTTCTTGTTGTCGCTCGATTCCACGTTCAGGATATGAACCAAAAGGATTATACAAACTGGGAGCGGCTGGTAGTCCGGCCAGGAATGCTGCTTGAGCAAGATTTAAATCTTTGGCAGGTTTTCCAAAATATGCATTTGCCGCTTCTTGAATTCCGTACACCGAGCCTCCATATGAGACCTCGTTTAAATACATTTCCAAAATCTCTTGTTTACTAAAATGACGCTCCACTTGCAAAGCAATCAATACTTCCTTTATTTTGCGCACCAACGTTTTCTCCGGCGACAATAATACGGTTTTGACTAGTTGCTGGGTGATAGTGGAGCCTCCTTGGACTCCTTGCCCAGTAATGATGGAACGGAAAGCCCTGGTGATACCAGGAATAGAGACTCCTTTATGGGTGAAAAAGTCTTTGTCTTCGATCGCGACCGTAGCCATGGGAACGACTGCTGGAAGATCTTCTAATTTAATCAGACTGCGATTCTCGTTTTTGTACATCTTATATAGTAACCCTCCGTTTCGATCATAGATTTTGGTCGTTAAATGCGGTTGATGATTTCGAAGATCGGTTGGAGTGGGAAGATCTTTGAAAATAGTGATATAGATTGTATTAGTCGTTTGGGCAGTAAGTAACATAATAATGAGTGTCGCTCCAACTGGGAGCCAGAGGCGAGAGATAACGTGTAGTATTTTTGCGATCCAACCGGAAGAGAAGATGCGTCCAATACCTTTGATTCCCGCAATGCAAAACTTCCCAACTACTTGGAAAAATCTCCCGACAACTAAGAGGTCGCGAAGCACGTTTGTTGTGTGGTGTGAAAAATATGTATGTGAAGAGTAATACTGTTCTTGGTCCCAATAAAAGAGCGACAATGAAAAAAGAACCGCCTGATAGAGCGGTTTTCCAAGGGTTTGAAATACGTTTTTATGAGAGACGCGATTATTCATTGCGCTAACATATATCAATCCGTTTGATAGCACACAAGGGGGAGTGAGTGAAAATTATTTTAATCCAACCCGAATTGTTTCCCACAAGTTATTCGTTTCACCCTCATATCCGGCTGCCCAAATTGCTATTCCACCCAGTCTGGCTTGCTTAACTAGCTGTAATTTGTACGCCAGTGAAGTGGGATCATCGTAATACAATACAAAATGTTTACTCCCTTTACTAAACAATACGTATGGAGAAAAAGCCTCGCTATCCCAGAACTTTTGGGCCGAAGGCAAAGATAGAATATTAGGAATATTTACTGCGGTGACACTGGCTCCGGTCTTGGGAATGGTAAAAGAATTGGGATTGCTCTCATCCTCAATTTGCCATTGATACCCATAAAACGGAATTCCTAACAGGATCTTTTCTGATGGCACTACGTCGGTATAGGCTTTGAGATCATTTAAAATATCAGCCGCCCATTTTCCTTTGGCTTTTCCATATAGAGGTGAATTTGGGCCGGCATTGAGGGAACTAGAGCGATGATAGTCATAGGCCATGATTATGATGTGATCAACTTCTGGAGCGATGGTTTTTAGGTTCGTAATCCGCTGTAAGCTACCGGCATCTCCATATGTCGCAATAGAGAGCGAGAGCGGAGGATTATGGGTTTTTAAGATCTCGTTGGTACGATGAAGCAGTGAAGTGAGTTTCTCTTGCATATCGGGCTCAACAATTCCGTTGTATTCAATATCAATATTGATACCGTTAATTGGGGCAGTTTTGATGAGGGTAGAGATATCGGAAAGGAAAGCGTCGTGAGCGGTCGGATTATTTACAAATTCTGGAATTGCTTCCTGATCCATCATGGAAATGGTTAAATCCAGTTTTTGATCGGGTCTGATTTCGTTTCTTAAATTCGAAAGCACTCCATTTTGGTATGCTCGGTATCCGGTTTCCTGTTTATCTCGAGGGAGATCTAAGATTCTACCATCTGCTTGAATTCCTAAAGAAAAATAGGAAATAGCGGTCATCTCACTATGGAAAATTGCTTTGGAACGAGTCCAATAGGGAAGGTACCCGTACACGAGATATGGATAGTCGGTTAAGACCTCATGACTGTCGTTGGGGCTTTCAACCAAAGTGTTTTCTGGCTGAGAGAATAATGGTGCAGGTGGGGTTTGCTTGTCATACACGACCAGTCCGAAAAGTACAGAAACGATGATTGCGATGAAAATAAGAAGTGTTTTTTTCATTCACTAATTCGATGAAACCCAAACGGAATGGTCGTCGTCTCAAAGACAGTATTGCCCTTGTCATCGACAGGTCTATGGCAATCGACACAATAATCTTTACTAAATGGATCAGACATAAGTAAATGTTTCTCAAGCGTCAGTCCATCGACCGGATCGCCTTCTTTAGGTGGAATCCCAAGTGTGGGGATGATCCAAGTATCACGTGGCTGTGGATCCAATGCGGTTGGAATAGTTCCACTCCAGAAAAACTCTGAACGGGTAGGGCAGGGTGCTGCTGGATCGGGTAGTAACCCCGAAGTAATACAGACATTTCCGCTGACAATATCGTTTGGCTTATCTGGCCACACGGCTTTTGATCCCTTTAATACTTGTCTCATAATTCCATTCCATATTGGAGCGGCTCCGGTTACGCCAGATACTAAAGAGCGATTCATGGCTGAATTATCATTATTTCCTACCCAAACTGCAGTCAAATATTCAGGCGTATATCCCACTGTCCAGTTATCGCGCAGATCGTTAGTGGTTCCGGTTTTTACAGACACAATTTGATTAGGGACGACCAATTGTGACGAGGGACCAAAGGCTCCAACCCGAGCATTATTGTCTAATAAAATATGAGAAATAAGATACGCAGGAGCGCGATTTAAAACTCGCTCTACTGGTTCTTCAATATCAAAAGTTCCCGATGGGGTGGCATTCTCACTGGTCAACTCGTCAACAGTTTTGGCAATATCGTCTGGATGATTCTCTTCAATGATTTTACCGGTATAGTCTTGGATTCGGATAATGGGATTTAAGTTGACACGTACACCTTGATTTGCCAATGTTCCATATGCCGTAGCTAAATCTAACATTGTAATTTCTCCGCCCCCTAATGTTAAAGACAATCCATATTTACTCGGATCTTTCCAAGTGCGAATGCCCATCGCTGAAGCCGTGGCAATAAAATTCTCTAGACCATTTAAAGCTAAGGTTTTTACTGCTCCGATGTTATTCGAATTTCCTAGTAAGAATCGTGCTTGAGTTGGACCTTTAAACGTTCCGTCATAGTTTTTAGGACAATAATTGTCTTGACCATCCACTTGAAAACACGTGGGGATATCTAAGAGCATTGTCGCTGGAGTTTCTTTCTGTAGCTGGAAAGCCGTGACATAGTTGAGTGGTTTAATTGAACTTCCAGGCTGACGTTCTCGGGTGGTGACGTTCACTTGTCCATCATGCGTTGCGTCGTAATAATCTCTACTTCCAACCATTGCTAAAATTTCTCCGGATTTTGGTTTGATCACCAATGCGGCCCCATTCCCAACTTTTGAGCGAGCCAACTTGTCAATTTCCGCAGATACGGTCGCTTGCACTTTCTCTTGTAGGTTCTCGTCCAAAGTGGTGTAAATTCGGTATCCGCCATGGGCTAGATCGAGATCTGGATATTTCTCTTCCAGAAGATCGCGAATATAAAAGACAAAATGGGGCGCCTTGATATCAATTTTCTTGGTGGCAAACTGCAGATCTTCTTTGGCAGCAGTGTCGAACTGTTCTTGGGTAATGTATTTTTCTTCGAGCATGCGCCGCAGCACTTCTTTTTGTCGTGCCATCCCTCGTTCCGGTTGTGATCCAAATGGTGAGTATGCTGATGGCGCTTGAGGGAGTCCAGCTAAATATGCGGCTTGTCCGATGGTTAAGTCTTTGGCATTTTTATCAAAAAAGACGTGGGCTGCAGCTTCCACGCCCCAAGTTGTGCCACCATACGGAATATGGTTCATATACATCTCGAGAATTTCGTCTTTGCTGTAGCGTATTTCAGTCAAGATGGTGAGAACCGCTTCTTTTGCTTTGCGCGTCAGGGTCTTCTCTCGATTCAGTAGTGTTGTTTTAACCAATTGCTGCGTAATTGTTGATCCACCTTGAATTTGTTGCTTAAAGATAATATTGCGCACGGCGCGAATAATTCCCTCGACATCAAAACCAAAATGGGAATAAAAACGCTGATCTTCAATAGCAATCGATGCTTGATAGACGTATTTTGGCAGATCAGCAAGTTTAACTGGAGTTCGATTCTTGTCTCCGTAGAACTCATATAAGAGCACTCCATTGCGATCAAGTACTTTGGAACTCACTGGAAACTGGTTGCTGCTTAATTTATCGGGAGAAGGGAGGTCTTTGAAAAAGAAAGCCACAGGAGCGATAATGGCCAAGAGAACGAAGATGAAAAATCCAATAATAATCCCTTTCTTTTTAGCAGAAATTCCTTTGATCTTGGGCCAGAGGGATCGTTTAGGGGCGGGTAGTTCTATGGGTAATTGCACGGGAGGTTCCATGACAACCGGAGGGAGAATTGGCACAATTGCTGCTGGTTTTTCCTCAACAAGAATCGCTGTCTTTTTTTGCTGTCGTTTCTTCTTTTTCGCCATTCGCTAATTGTACCACCACCAGGGAAAAGTTCGGATGTATCTGCATCAAAATCGCAGAGTGTGTTTTAATTGAGGAATGACGACTTTTGATTTTGCGCAAGCCAACTGGTTTGCATTGCTTGATGAGAATGGAAAACGGTTAGTGAGGCTCTCAGAGCTACTGTATGAACGAGAAGAGCGTATGCAGACAGTGTTTGAAAGCTATTCTTTTGTGGTTTTCCCCATGGCCAAGGCTTATGAGGGGTTTATTAAATTGTATTTAAAAAAGACTGGGATCTTGCATCGTGATGATTATATTGATGCCAAGTTTCGGATTGGCAGAGCCTTGAATCCAGACATCTCTGATCGTCATAAGGATGAGTGGTGGCTCTATGGAGATCTTGAGCGACTGTGTGGGAAGGACACCTCCAGGTCGTTATGGGACGCATGGATTGAGTGCCGCAATCATGTGTTTCATTTTTACTTTGATCAAGAAATTGGAATGACTTTAGAGGAAGCCAAAAAGAAATTATTACAGATGAATATTGCAATGGCCAAAGCTATGCAGTGTCTCACTCTCTCCTCAAAGTGAAGCCAACGAAAAGTATCGTTAATATATTCGTTTTCATTCACTGGTATGGTATCCTCTCCTTCATATGTCAAACACTTATTCAAACGTGACCATCTCTGGTCTACCAGGCGGCGGTTCCACTACTTTGCTCAAAGCTTTGCGTGAACATTTGGAATTTGATGGCTGGCGTGGCTTTTCTGGTGGTGAGTTTATGCGCGCCTACGCTTTGGAAAAAGGAATCTTTAAAGAAGATGGCGGATTGCATCATAGTGCTGCTGATTATGAAGATGAGTTTGATCGAAAAATTGATTATGGTATGCGCGAAAAACTTGAGTCAGAAGAGAAATGGATTATCGAATCTTGGCTTTCAGGGTTTTTGGGTCAAGGTGTCAAAGGGGTTTTAAAAGTCTTGGTACATTGTAGTGATGATGCGGTGCGTGTTGATCGGATCGTCAACCGTGATCAGGTGACGGCACATCAAGCGTTAGAGAATATGCGACAACGCAAGACAGCCAACGTTACCAAATGGGTTCGAATGTATGAGAAGGAGTGGAAAGAGTGGGTGGTCGAGCGAGGTCTAGCAACACCCAGTGAAAAGATTAACTTTTGGAAACCAGAATTATATGATTTGGTGATTGATACCTATTCAACCAACCAAGATCAGACATTGCATACGGTTTTAGAAGCGCTAGGAAAACGCTAAAAAACCTGCTACGCTTTTGATACGTCCTATGACACGCGTATCTGCACATCTGTTCAAAGATTCACACTATCTGTTTTGGATGCTAGTGTTGCTTTCCTTTTTCTCTTTAGTTGTGTATCGATTTACTGTACACGCTCCTATTTGGTTTGATGAAATTATCTTCAAAGCTTTAATTTTTGGCGCTCCTGTCTGGATCTATGCACTGCTTACCAAGAAGAAGCCGTCTTTTTTTGGCTTAGAAGCGTCTACTTTTTGGGTAGGAGCGTTTAATGGGTTAGCGATTGGTGGGCTTTTAAGTTTTATCGCCATCGTGACCTATTCGTTTCGCAAGCAAACGATGATGATTCCTGGACTGTTTAGCTCTGGAGTCTTTTGGAATGAATTTGGCTTGGCATTTGCGACTGCCTGGTGGGAATCACTGTTTTTCTATGGGCTGATTCTCCCTGTCGTTCGAGCCAAGTGTAAAGATGATTTGAATGCGTTGGCTTTTGTCTCGGTCATCTTTTTGTTGTTTCATATGCCAAATCTGGTTTTGAAAGTGGGACTCATGGGATCATTCCAACCACTTTTACTTCTCACGGCCTTTGCCTTTGGACAGGGAATTATTTTTCTTCGCACGAAAAGTGTGGCAACTGTCGTTGTCTCACATGCTTTTTGGGGAATGGCTCTATTGGTTTACGGACGCTAACACTCTGGTAACAACCAAAAAATACGGGAACATTGCGTTGGTTTCAGGATTGTCGTTTTTTTCATACCTGGATGTGATTTCTGGGAAATCTTTTGAACTTTCCAATGATCGAAGGCCAAACATTGCTATAGGAAATATATCAGCTTCAACTTCCTCTTCATAAACAGGGATAAACAGTTCCTGAGCATTTAAAGGACTTAGAATCGGTCGTATAGCTAGAGCTATATTCATGGGTCTGTCGTACATAGTGTCCTCCAATATTTTATATGATTATACAGTAATAATTCTCTGCTTCTTCTTTCTCCTCTTCGACTAGAGTAAAATGAGAGAAAATATATTTGTTTTGCTTCGTCGCGGCGAGGCAGTGAAAGGTTTCCTTATGAGTCATGTACGCATTATCCCCTTGGGGGGAATGGGCAATGTTACCAAAAACATGTTTGCCTACGAATACGAAGATGAAATTTTATTGGTTGACTGTGGTATTGGTTTCCCAGAATCTTCAATGCTTGGAGTGGATGTCTTGATTCCAGATGTCACCTACGTCAAGAAACGAGTAGAGCAAGGCGCCCGAATCGTTGGCATGTGTATCACTCATGCCCATGACGACCATATCGCGGCCTTGCCATACGTCATTCCCCAGCTACCTGATTTTCCAATCTACGCCTCTGAGCTTACATCAGCCTTTGCAATGGCGCGCATGAAAGATGGGGGAGTAGAGAAAGAAGTCTTTGTTGCTCCATTCCGAAAGATGGTGACCTTAGGTAGTTTCCAAGTGGAGTTTATCCATTTAACGCACTCTGTTCCCCACACCACTCATTTGGCAATCGATACCCCAGAAGGAGTGATTTATCACGGAAGTGACTTTAAGCTAGATTTAACTCCCGTCGATGGAAAGATGCCAGACTTTGGAGCCATCGCTGCCGTTGGCGAACGTGGAGTGCTGTGTGCATTGATTGACTGTTTGCGCGTGGAGCGCTCAGGCTGGAGTCCATCAGAGAATGTGTTAAAAGATACGTTTGTTCGGGAACTTGCTGACTGCGAAGGGAAATTTATCGTCACCTTGATGTCCTCAAACTTGCATAGGGTTCAACTTCTTATTGATGCGTTGGCTGAGAGTGGTCGTAAATTAGTGTTCATTGGTCGCTCGATTGAACAAAACGTTGAGATTGCGTTGGGACTTGGGGTACTTACCATTCCAAAGAACATGATTGTGCATAAAAAGAAAATGGATGAGTACAAAGATCATGAGCTCTGTGTCGTGGTAGCTGGCAGCCAAGGACAGCCAGGTAGTTCGCTCGTGCGAGCTGTGTTTGGTGAACATCATCAACTCTCAATAGGCGCTAAGGATAAAGTAGTATTTGCCACTGAACCAATCCCAGGCAACGAACAGAATGTCTACGAAGCAATTGATGAACTATCTCGAAACCGCATCGATATTGCATACTCTGATATTGCCCAAGGACTACACGTCTCGGGACATGCCAGCAGTACGGAGCAACTTCTGATGGTGTCACTTCTCAAGCCGAAGTATTTAATGCCTATTGGTGGCAGTGATCGTCATCGAGTACAGTTTTCCAAAGTCGTGGAACCGATGGGGTATTTGAAATCTGATGTATTGCTTCCTGTTGAAGGAGAAGTGGTCATGTTTGAAAACGGTTCAATTCGTAAAGCCGAGACTCTCTCCCTTAAATCCTTGATGGTGGATGGATTGGGAGTTGGAGATGTTGGAACCGTGGTACTTTCCGATAGAAAACAAATGGCAGAAGAAGGTATGATTGTAGTAATTATTCCGGAAACTGCGGGTGAATATGATGCCAGGAATTTAAAGATCGTCTCGCGTGGATTTGTCTTCATGCGTCAAGCGGATGAAGTAATTCAGGCTATTAAAGAAGAGACGGCTTCGATTCTTTCAGAAGGGGGAGAAGAGCAGGAGATCAAGCGCAAGATCGAGAAGCGAGTGGTGAAGCGCATGGAAGAAGTGATTGGGAGAAAACCCCTGGTACTCCCGGTGTTTATGAGTGTGTAGATTTAGCTCTTGACTAGGGTTCAAACACTCTCTATAGTGGAGCTCTAGTTAGCCTGGTACCTCTGGTAACAGGCAAGTAGTATCCGTTTATCATAAGGAGGCCCTCATGGCAGCCACACTTCCGTACAAGAATTCAAAAGGTCAGACATACTACCTTCACACCCGTGAAGTGAAGTTGAAAAATGGTCGCGTTCAACGTATTTATTACTTTGCACGTGATGAGCGAGAAGGTTTGTTGACTGAAGTACCAGCAGGATACGCAGTCATGGAAACAAAGCGAACTGGTATGCCAGTTCTGAAAAAAGCAGATAAATAGTACTTGAGATAATCAAGTATAATAGAGGGGCTCTTAGGAAACTAAGGGTCCCTTTTCGCATATGACACCTATAACCACCGATTCCATTTGGACTGGCTTAAAGAAAGTGATCGATCCGGAGCTCAATATTAATATTGTTGATTTGGGATTGGTGTATAAAGTGGAACTGTTCCCAGAAGATAAGGGAGTCAAGCCTTGGGTGGTCATAACCATGACCTTAACCAGTCCAGGTTGTCCGATGGCTGCTGTTTTTGATCGGATGACCAAAGATGCACTGTGGGGGACAGAAGGCCTAGATGTGGACAAGGATATTAAGATTAATCTTACCTTCGATCCACCTTGGGTATCAGACATGATGAGTGAAGAGGCGAAGGCAGAGTTAGGACTGTAGATACCCCTTAGTTAGAATTGCCGTAAGCAATAAGCTTATTTACTATATTGTCAAAAGAAGGGGATTCTTGCGGAGGGTACAGGACTCGAACCTGTGATCCCTTGCGGGAGATGGTTTTCGAAACCATTGCAGTAGCCGCTGTGCCAACCCTCCAACAGAGAAGCAATGTGCACCCACCTGGAATCGAACCAGGATTTCCCACTTCGCAGGCGGGCGTTCTATCCGTTGGACTATGGGTGCGTAGTAGGAGTATTTTACCATGAAATACTCTCTGGTTTGAGGTATGCTATGGGGATGTCCCGAAAACTTATTGGCGCGGCTACTATTCTCATTGCTCTTGGGCTAATTGTGGTACTACAGACATTCTTCCCAGAAGAGTATGTGCAACGGGTAGTATTTGCTGCCGGACCCTTCGCTCCTCTAGTTTTTATTGCGATCTCCATATTGATTAATATCTTCTTGCCGTTCCTTGCTCCCCCTATGGTCTATGTCGGTTACTATGCGTTCAATCGGAATGTGGTGTTTTATGCGAGCATAGCTTCCTTTATTTGTTTCTTCACCAACTTTTGGATTGCCAGATGGTGGGGGAGAGTCTTGGTCGAGCGATTGGTTGGGAAGAAAGCTATGCAGACTGTGGATCGCATGGGCCATCGCTATGGAGTAGTGACCTTGTTTTTCTTACGGGTCTTCCAAGGCGGAATCCATGACATCATCTCGTATGTCGGAGGATTAACGGACATGAAGTTTACTCCCTATATTGTGACCTCCATTATCGGCTTGATCCCTGGAGCTATCATCTGGTATATCATCTCTGTCTTTGCGCATAATTCATTACAGTTTTTTGTGATTAGCACTATCACTTCATTGGTTCTTTCTACGATCTTTATCGGGGCAACGGTGGTCTATGAACGCGTCAAAAAACCTCGCCGTCGTCACTCCAATCGTGCTACACTATAATTATGGAAGACAACCAACAGTTAGATCCACAATCTTCACAACCAGCTGAACAAACGGAGTTTCCTTCTCGCGAAAAATCTCACGAGCGCAATGAAGAAAAAATGCTTTTAGAGTGGGTAGCACCAAGTCGGCCGTATAAGAAACGAGATCGGGAATTTTATACCACGATCGCGATCATTGTGTTCTTGGTGTCTTTGATCCTGTTTTTTGCCGGACAATTTCTTTTCATTGCCGTGGTGGTAAGTCTTGCCTTTGTAGCCTATGTTTTAAACACAGTCCCACCAGAAAAGATTCATAACGCGATTACGAACTTTGGGGTGCGCACGGGAGACAACTTGTTTTACTGGGAAGAATTAGGTCGATTTTGGTTCACGATCCAACATAAAGGAGCTATTCTGCATGTTGAAACAGGAAGAGCGTTCCCAGGCGTATTGATTTTGTTGTTGGATGGGGTAGATCAGGAAGAAGTGAAAAAAACGATGCTTAAATATACAGTGTTTGAAAAGCCCAAAGATACCTGGTTGGATAAAGCCGCTAAATGGCTACAAGAAAAATTCCCCTTAGAAAAATCCGAATCAGAAGAAAAATAAATCTCCCCTTTTTATCGTGCTGGTGGAGGTGTTGGCGGTATCAAACTATCTACAGCCGGGACTGGCATTGCTACTGGGGTTGGAGCACTCATCCCGCTACTGGGAGAAGTTGTAGGAATTGCCTCTTTGACTGCTGACTGTGCTTGATTCTCACGGGCACTGGTGACAGCCAACTCCTGATTTTGACGCTTTCGTTCCAGTTCCATAGGATTGGTAGTAATAAGCTCGTGTTCTTTGTCTGAGGCAATCACACGAATGGCAACGTGATTTTGTCCCGCAAAGAATAACCCTTCTCCCACATCGGCGGCCATCAGGAGTCGACGTTCTCCTTCAGACAGGAAAAACACTTCAGTTAGCTTTGGTACTGAGGCCGAAGATTGTTTCATCAATAATTGAATCGACGAGTTGGTAACGATGGCTTTCCCGTATTCAGAGTTCAAGAAATCTTCCACGTCTTGAGTGATAGTAGTAATTCCCAAATAATATTTACGAGCTCGTTTGGCCAGAGAGTGAAGGAAAGAACCACTGTCTTTATGTTTCATAAAGTACCAGGCTTCATCGATGATCAAGATTCGCTTGCGAACATTTTTTTTGATTCGCGTCCAAATGAAATCCAAGATCATAAACATGGCAATCGGCCGCAGTTCATCTTCGAGTTCTTTGACAGAGAAGACAGTAAAGTGGTTGGTAATATCAAAGTTGCTCTTTTGATCAAAAATGCCTCTAAAAGATCCTTTGACATATTTTTCCAGTCTGGCTGCCAAGTTGTTTGAATCGGTCGTTTCCATTCCGACCAAAGACTTGTACAAGTCTTCTAACAGTGGTGGTTCATTACTTTGGGTAGCCGGATCTGGAGTGATGCCTTTGGATTTGTACGCAGCGACTATGGCTCGATCAAGCAACGCATCTTCGGTAGGGGAGAGATCTCCCATCATGACGCGCAGCAGGGAATGCAGGGAAATGATCTTCATTCCTAGTTCGTTTTGTCCCTCTTCATAGACGTTAGAGAGATCAAACGGGTTAATCTTTACTTTACTATCAAAGCCAAATGATACGTATTCGCCATCCACCGCTTTTGTCAGGTCTTCATACTCATGTTCCGGATCCAAAATCAAAATATCGGTGTCAAACATTAACTGCCGATAGGCTTCAAGTTTGATTGTATAGGATTTACCAGCACCTGACTTGGCAAACACCACCATATTGGCATTCTCAAGTGAGAAACGATCAAAGATAACCAACGAATCATTGTGTTCGTTAATCCCGTAGACAATTCCAGTCTCCATCGTCAGTTCTGAAGAAGTGAATGGGAAGGTAGTCGCAAGTGAAGTGGTGTCCATGTTACGAACATAGGACAATTTGTCCAAACCGGTTGGCAGAGTAGTTTTAAAACCTTCTTCCATCTGCAAGGTCGCATTCTTACTAATGATCAACAGTGATCCTAAAGTTGATTGAATCTGCTTGGTGACCCGGTCCAGTTCATCCAACGTGTCACCATGAATGGTGATGTAGAGCCCAAACTGGAAGAAGCGTTCAGCTCCTTTGGCTAGTTGTTCTTGAATAAGCCTCGCATCTTCAAGTTTAATTTCGGTATCAATATTGCCAATTTTTCCTTGCTTTAAATCGGAAGACAATTCTGCTTCCATTTCGGTAATCTTACGGCGTAAATCTTGAAGAATTTTGGCGCTATCAACAGGGAAGATATACATCGAAATATCCATTGGATGCGGAAAGGTAATCAAAGGGGATAACCAGTTGGCAGGTACTGAACGAGGGTAGCCCGAGATAAACAACGTGCGTGTATAGTTTCCATTGATGCGTTGATAGGTGAAATCCACTTCAATAGCCTCTGGAGCGATGATATCCAATATACTCACTAGTCCAGAAGAGAAGCGAGCAATCTCGTCATTTAGGTTTTGTTGAGCAACTTGTTCCGGAGTCGGAGCATTTTTATTTACTTCAGGAGTTCCCGCAGCTTTTTTGTCTTTTGAAAG
>JBDTWD010000004.1:0-131824 GCA_040006915.1 Candidatus Woesebacteria bacterium
AAAACAGTACCCACTGAATGGATTTCTCTTTTACAAGACGTGTGACAAGTTCTTCTATATATCTACCGATACCTGCGTGTTTTTCCCCAGCTAATCTACAATCTATTCCAATTTTCATATCAATCCTAGAAACTATTCTCTTTTCTTAAGTGTATCTCCAACAATCTGACATATTTCCTCACCGTATTTTCGACAGCACATGAATACCAACTAACACAAGATTTTCCATCCAAGGTGGGCCAAGATCATGTTTTTTATAAAATAGCTTCATAGCTTCGTAAAAAGCGTCTTTGGACTTTTCGTGTTTTTTCTTCAGTCCAGATGAATGTTTGTCGTGAATAACGTGTAGATGAGGAAAAAAGACAATGCGCCATTCTTCCTCTTTCAAACGGAAACACCAATCAAGATCCTCTCCGTACATAAAAAATTGCTCATCCAAAAGCCCAATCTCTTCAATCGCTTCACGTCGCAAAATCATGGCTGCACCTGTACAAGCATCTATATCATGGATAACGTTCAGGTTTTTCCAGGTCTGGTGATACCCTCCAAATAGTCTGTTTAAACCCGGAATACTTCGAGTATATTTTTCAAGCCCTAAGAAGTAGCTCCAAGCGTTCCATGGGGAAGGGAAACCACGATGACAAGCCGGATCTATTTTCCCTGATCCAAGTGTGACATATGGTGAGAGCATCCCTATATCTTTATATTGATCCATGAAATCGAGAGCTGTTTCAAGATCACTTTTCGCTGCAAAATAGGCATCACTATTTAAAAGCATGACATAATCAGAGTCCACTTCACGCAAAGCCAGATTATTACCTCCTGCAAATCCAACATTGGTTTCACTGGCAATCACATGTAATCGTGTATCTTTTTTCTGAAGACTCTTAAAGGCACTCACTGAATCATCACTACTCGCATTATCAACTACTACTACATCAATATTTGGATAGGAGAGACTCAAACAACTTTCAATCGCTCGAACGGTGAGATCTTTGGTATTAAAGTTTAAAATGATAATTGTTATCTTTGCCATATCGTATTGTTACTCTCCGACAGAGTTATAAATCGTATCCAAATCTTTAGAAATTTTTCCCCAGTTGTAATCTTCTTTGACCAACTCCATCCCATTATGTGCTAGTTTCTTTGCCAATTTTTCATCGGTTGAAAGCTTTACCGTAGCAGTAACAAGTTCACTATCAGTATCACCAATGAGCGCATGCGTCCCATTTTGGATTCCCAAACCCTCAACAGCCAGAGACGTTGCCACAATTGGAGTTTGAGTCGCCATCGCTTCCAAGATCTTATATCTAGTTCCTTTGCCACTCCAAACGGGAGCTAGCAATACATTGGCACTTTTATAGGCATCACGGATATCGCTAACTTTTCCTTTCACACTGATTGTCGGGTCATTTTGCATATATCTTTCGATCTCTGCCGTAGGAGAGTTCCCTACAATCCATAGCCGTGCGTTAGGAATCGCGATTCGAATATGAGTCCATAGTTTTTCGACCAAATATGTTACCGCTTCTACATTGGGCAGCCATTTAAAGGTACCGACAAACAACACAATAAATTCGTCGGTCACTTTCTTCGGAACAGCTTTAAAGAAATCGATGTCTACCCCGTTCGCCACAACACTGATTTTCCCTACTTCAGGAACACGGCGCAAAATATAACTTTTATCCTCCTCACTCATGGCAATTAATCGTGACGCACGTTTCCAAAAATATTCTTCCCAATGTTTTATCTTTCGTACGTCCCAGTAGAAAAAGGGTTTGGCAAATGGATTGCCCAGACGTTTAGTAAATTCTTTGTATCCTAAATGTTCAATTGTCTGCACAACCAAAATAATGGGTAATTTCGTTTTAGGAATATTTGGCATTACGTAGAATGTCTCAACATGTAAAAGATCATAATCACCACGTGAGAGCTCTTCTTCTATTTCGCGTTTAAGATCGTTATTCTTATACATGGTTACCAGAAGCGGATTAAAAGAGAACTGCGAGAGCAATATATTCTTTACACTCCATACCGGACCACGCTTAAAGACGTGAATCTTTTGGCAATATGGTTTTAACTGATCGATGTATTGGCGTTCATCATCGTTACGTATATAGGAAAACAATGTAATTTTATGTTTTGTGTGCAAATTCTTGAGCAGATTGTAGGTTCGTATTTGTCCACCAGAAACCAAAGGGTACGGTAGGTACGGCGTGATCATTAAAATATTCATAGAGAATTTTGTAGGTTCAAGATGATAAATTCAGGAGTCTTTTGAACGGTTTGATATTTTTTCTCCAACGCTCTCGCTTCATCATCATAATTAACGCTCACATAATACTGCGCCCCTTCTGAAATTTTCTTATCAATCTCAAACCCAATTGGCCATCCAGTGCGATTAATTTGAAACAAGAATGCAGTATCGCCTTGATATGGTGCAATGACTTTTGCATCCTGTGGCAGTGCAATGTCCGCGGCTTGACCGGCATGCACGATTGCCCAGTTGTTGATGTTGTAATATCCTTTTATTTGATTCCAGGCAAAGTACAGACTTATCACAATAAGAGCGGTTGTGATTGTTTGTATGTAGGGAATTTTAGCCGACCACACCCAAGAGACTCCTTTCGCTATGGTAAGACATACGAATGGCATCAACATCACCTGATAATAATCATGCTGAACATTCCCCGTAGCAAAGACGATCAAATAGGCCAGCATCCCTAGTGCCCAAGGCCACAGCACTAAATCTTTTTTCAAGAGTCCAGCGACAAATAAACTTACCCCTGTATAGCCCAAAACGAGTTTCGTTAATCGTTCCCAAAACAACCATCGAAACCAAGCCGGCCGTAGTCTAATGCCATTCCCATTAAACAACCAGTCACTCGCTGGAATCCCAATCGGATATTGAGCAATCCATTTTCGCCAGAAATATAAAGGAATGAGCGTAGCTGCAAACAGCACAGCCGCCACAATATCTAAAAGCCCTTTCTTTCCCCTAATCTGCCACGCAAGAGCGATGTATACAGGAATAAAAAACACCGCCATCGGTTTTAAAAGCAGCGCCAAAGAGAAAAGCAGCGCTGAAAGTAGGAGCGAGAAAACAGAATTCTTCTTTTGATACCACCAGAAAAAATACAGAGAACCCAAAACGGAAGCAACCAAAAATGGTTCGGGCAAAATAGTACGAGAGTAATAGACGTTATACGGAATCAGTGCAAAGGCAGTTGCTGCGAGAAGACCAACTTTCTTTCCATATAGTTCTTTTCCAAGCAGAGCAAGAAAAACCATTGAGAATAATGATGCCGAAACCGAGAATAATCTTGAGGTCACTACGATATCAAGAAACGGTAAAAAACGCAGGACGTTGGCAATTACTCCATTGACGATCGGAAACTCGACCATCCGTAAACCTTGGACATTATCGGCTCCCTGTACTCTGACTCCTGACTGAATATTCGAGAGATCATGATAAGTGGGATGTAACAGATCAATACCGTGTTTCACATACTCACGTGTGACTGATGCGGTGTCTGCTTGCCTAAAACTGTGCCAGTCAGCCAATGGCGTATTTATTTTGTACAAACGCACACACAAACCGATACCCACTATACATAGAAGTGCTCGATTAAAGGTGAGAAAGTTATTTTTTCTTTTCATACGTTAAGCGAATCGTGGCAAATCCGACTCCAATCATTGCCCAATACATAAAGGCTACTTTTGAGGCTGCAAATACATCGATATATAAAGCGTTGATGAACATCCCTAATGTACCAGCGATTAGACCGATTAAAATTGCAGCGACCAATCCTCTTGGTTTTTTAGATAGAACTTCAACAGCTTTCCATATGAAGATAAAAATAGGACCATAAAAAGTAATTGCCCCTAAAATCCCTACTTCTCCCAAAGTACGTAAGAAATCATTGTCGGTACTTTCTGCTTCAGTGAATTCATTTCGCACAGCCTTGGTTAAGGTTGAAGGACCAGAGCCCACCAGAGGATTCCGCAAAAATCCATTTATCGCTCGTGGCCATAAGGTGTCATAGCGGATGCAGGCTGAAAGTCCGTACTGTTCAGTACAAGCTGAATATGTACGAGGAACCTGTATCACCCCAATGACAGTTTTACCGTCCTCTGTGGAGATAACATTTTTGAGATCAGGAATATCTGTGTAGACATCACCAGGTAGAGGTTTTCCGGTTGGAGTCGAAGGCGGACTCGTCTGTGCAGGAGTTGGCAATTGATCAGTATCCGTTATCGGCTCTACTTTAATTGAGTTATCTGGTTGCTTGGCTAAGGGCTTTTGCAAAGCCGCTAAATAGTTATTCACTTGTTGAACAATTCCCAGCTGTGTGAATCGTGATGAAAGATCTCCTAGGGTTAACATGACAACCATACTAAAGGAAAAGACAACAAAACCTCTAGAGATAACCCACCAGAGAGATTGTTTATACACACCAATCAATAGGACTACTATTCCAATAGCCAGAAGATACGCTAAAAATGATGAGCGTGACGATCCTAGAATGAGCAGCCAAAACCCCATCACAAAAACAATCACTAAACATGCCTTCTCCATTTTGCTTCGAGATAAAAATACAAGCGATAACGTAAGCGCCAATAAAAACATGATAAATGCAGACATATCATAATGTCCGCCAAAAGTTGATGGAACTCTGGCATGCTCAGTTAAGACTAGTTTCACTCCTTTGGAAAACTCACGATTCATCGTGGAATATACTGGCCAATACAAATATTTCTGTCCAAATCCATAGACTGAAATCCCTACAATCATGATCATGGCAGCGATCAATACCATTCGTACGTGACGAAAAGATTTAACCGCGTTATAGAAAAGGAAAAATAATGTGAAGTATTCAAGTCGTCGCAGGAAATGCAAAAACATTTTCTCTACATGAACAAATGAGTCTAGAGGGACACTTTTTACTACAAACAGAGCTGAGAGCATCGATAGTATTCCGACCACCACATATCCTATGAGAATTCGTGTAATTGGTGTTTGGATTGTCACTTTCTTTTTTACAAGCAAAACCCCAAACACGAGCAAGACTCCCGTAAGGAAAAAGTCCTCCAAACGAACACGAACGATATATCCAGGAATGAGTTCTAACAGAGGAATCTTGGGATAAAAAGCAATAAAGAGCAGGAGTCCAGTACAAAGCACCGTAAACCAGTTTTGGTAAAACCAAGAAAAAAAATTGATTGATTTTTTCATGTCAGTTCGCGAAGAATTGCCCCATACAAGGATCGGGCATCCGCTCTTCCTAGCAGTATACCAAAAAGGAACCCACGTAAGATAGCTCCCTTGAGGAGAATCAGGTACACCAGAGGTCTTTGCCAAAAAGGAAAATGCTTTTTGGAAAGATAGTTGAGTCCTTTTACTTCACCTAACAGAGCGTGGTTGCTACTCGTACTGGCACTACCAATGTGAGTAATTGAGGCATTTGGAGTTATTCCAATCAACCATCCTTTTTGATGGGCTCTGATACAGTAATCTACATCCTCAGCATACATGAAGATTTTTTCATCTAAGCCTCCTATCTGCTCAATCACTTCCTTTCTGATCATCATCGCAGTTCCCCCTACCCAACCTCGTTTAATAATATGATCAGGTCTGTCTTCTTTCTGAATCACAGTAGAGTTTTGGTAGGGATTAACAAAGGGTACATTTCCTGGAAGTGGCCAAAGCCACCACCAAGCGATATTCCAAAATGTGGGCAACCCGCCACCTTGCGATTGATAGGACCCATCAGGGTTTAAAAGCCGGCAGGAAAGAATGCCAACTTTCGGATTCTCTTCGAGGGTTTTGACCATGGAATCAATTGCTCCGGACACGACAATGGTGTCAGAGTTCAAAAGCAGAATATAATCGCCCTTGGCGGCTTTAATACCTTCATTGTTAGCTTTTGCAAACCCTCCATTATCGTGGCGCTCAATAATTTTGATTTTGTTGCCAAATCTTTCTTTTAAAGTTTTGACGCTTCCGTCTTTTGAATCATTGTCGACAACAATAATCTCATGACGAGAGTCAAATCCAACCGACTCAATGGTCTGAATAGTGAGGTTGTTTGTATTGTAGGAGACAATAATGATTGAAAGTTGCATCGCAACTGATTGTAGCGCAATTTCTTACTCTAGTCTTGCCAAGCCTTTGGCTCTACACTTTTCAAACAGAGAAACAAAGAACTTCAAAGATACAAATAAATAGACAATATTGAGCAAGAAAGCGAAGATCTGCATTCAAAGGGAGGGCAGCTGTAGCTTTATTGAAACCAACGGGCACGACCAAGCTTATATGTCAGCTGTTCTACCGGTCGTTTAGAGATTACTTTCGCAGGAATACCTGCAACAATATCTAATGGAGCGACATCTTTTGTAACAACAGCACCCGCAGCGACCACTGCTCCTCTTCCTATATGAAGCCCGGGAAGAATAATTGAACGTGGGCCAATGAACACATAATCATCAATGGTCACTTTTTTCTCTATCGCTTGCCAGGTGGTACTTCGCAAATCATGCTGACTTGTCCAGATCATCACTTCCGAGGCGATATCAACGTGGTCTCCGATAGTAAGGCCTCCGGCAGAATTCGCCATTTGTTTACGCCCATCCAAAGAAGCGCGTTCTCCGATGATGGTGTCTTTGCCGATCGTGATATGTCTGGGATCATAGATTCGGGCCATCATATGAATGGTTGAGCCCGCACCAATTTCCATTCCTGAGAGTCGGTAAAAAACCCGACGAATATGATGAAAGGGAATAAAGCCAACTCTCCACCATAAAAATCCAGTGACAAATTCTAACCAAATAGTTGAGATTCGATTAAATATTTTGTCAGAAAATGACTTTCGTCCGGTATGGGATTCCATAGTATGATTATACTAGCATATGACCAAACGGATTGTTCTTAAACTTTTTTTCCTCTTTATTATCTGGCATATTGGAGTGTTTAGCCTTTCCTACTTTGCCGACAGGTTCCTTCCATACAAACCGTCATTTTCACTCATTGATCTCACTCTTATTCCGTCTGGACTTCCTCGCTCTATTTATAGCTTTGGAAATTTTGACGGTGTCCATTACATCACCATCGCTCGAGACGGATATAATCATGTCGAGGGGATTCAAGCCTTTTTCCCTCTGTTTCCCCGTATAGTGTTAGGTGTCTTTCATGATTTTTTTGGGAGAAGTACAGAGCTACTGGCCATTGGTCTTATCTTGAGTAATCTTTTCTTCTTTGGATTCCTTTGCTTATTATTTACGTTCATTCAAGAGAAATTTAATCCCAAAACCGCCTGGGGAGCAGTGATTACGGTTCTGATCTTCCCTACCTCCTTTTTCTTTGGAGCCTTGTATACCGAATCACTCTTTATGTTGTTGGTTATCGGAAGTTTTTATGCAGCCCACAGAAAAAAGTGGCGACTGGCCGGAGTTTTGGCGGCCTTTGCAAGCTGTACTCGCGTAGTCGGTATCTTTTTAGTTCCTGCACTATTAATTGAACTGTGGTCACACAAGGAACAGCGAAGCGCCAAAAATGTATTGGCAATCCTCATTGGTTGTGCTGGACTTCTCGCATACATGGCATACTTATGGACGAGTTTTGGTGATCCATTGTTGTTTGCTCACGTCCAATCCGGATTCGGGGCTGGACGCTCAACTACAATCGTTTTATATCCACAGGTTTTGTGGAGATCTCTTAAGATTCTTCTTACCTCACCACGAAATATTGCATATGTCACCTATATACAAGAATTTGCTGCAGGCACTCTTGGGTTGATATTGTTGCTGCTTGCCTACAAACGTGTCCCAAAAAGCTGGACCGTGTTTGCGCTCCTGTGTTTTTTCTTCCCTCCACTCACCGGAACATTTTCCAGCATGAGTCGTTATCTGCTAGTCTGTTTTCCGATCTATATTCTAGGGGGATGGCTGTACGCAAAATATCCCAAAGCCATATATCTACTCTGGGCGATTTCCTTCTTTCTTTTGTGTGTAAACACAATTCTCTTCATTCAGGGGTATTGGGTAGCATAAAGCCTATAGATAGTCACAAGCAAGGATTGATTTCTGGTGGATTTGTCGTATTTTGGAGATATGGCAACTTTCGCAGAACACGCACAACAAAAACCATTTTCCAAACGTGAACTACGTATATTCAGACAGAAACAAGAGGAATCTAAAATCCCTGAAGATAGCCATCTTAACCCCATGAATATACAGTTAGCAAAAGAATGGATGATGGCTCTACATATTGATCCTGGTGTGTTTAAAACAACTTTCTTCGCCTTGATTAACGTTTTGAATTATTACGAGTCTGCCTGTAGACAAGAGGACAATACGACGTCACGGTCAAATATTCGAGTTGAGTACGAAAAGCTACAGAATTCAGGAATAAACCAAGAAGTGATTGATACTTTAATAAGAGAACATCGAATTCTCTTTGCAGCTGTTGCCTACGCGATCAAAATTTAGTCTTTCCAAATTATTCCCAAGTGATCATAGGCTTTCTTAGTGATGACACGTCCTCTTGGGGTTCGCTGAATGAACCCAATCTGCATCAGATATGGCTCATACACTTCTTCTATCGTTCCCACATCCTCTGAGAGAGTAGCGGCGATTGTCTCAATTCCTAAGGGGCCACCATCATGTTTCTCAATGATCAGCGTCAAGAAGCGCCTATCTGAATCATCAAGCCCCATATGATCAACGGCCATCATGTCTAACGCATTTTGTACTGTATCTCCATCAACCAGGCCATTTGATTTAATTTGCGCAAAGTCACGAACTCGTTTTAATAATTTTAAGCCAATACGAGGAGTGCCCCGTGCTCGTCTAGCAATCTCTTCGGCAGCTTCTTTCGATAACACTAAATGTAGCTTCACGGCTGCTGCTTGAATGATGTCTGCTAAGCGTTTGATCTCGTAATAGCTCACACGATGCACTAATCCAAATCGATCACGAAAAGGACCAGACAACATTCCAAAACGAGTTGTGGCTCCGACTAATGTAAAGCGCGGCAAATCGAGCCGTAACGTCCGAGCTGAGGGACCTTTTCCAATCACCACATCAAACACAAAATCTTCCATTGAGGGATACAGAGCCTCTTCCACGTGCTTATTTAACCTATGAATTTCATCAATAAACAAAATATCGTTTGGTTGTAAGTTCGTCAAAATCGCTGCCAAATCTCCAGCCTTGGTAATAGCGGTAGCACTAGTGAAACGAATGTTGCTTCCCATCTCTTTGGCAATCAAATGGGCCAACGTGGTTTTTCCTAAACCAGGTGGGCCATATAAGAGAACGTGATCCATTGCTTCATTGCGCTCTTTAGCGGCTTGAATCGCAATTGAGAGTGCATCTTTAACACTGTCTTGTCCAATAAATTCATCCCAAACGGTAGCCCGAAGTGAGGTAAATAGTTGCTCTTCTTCGTTCGTTGGATTTTCAGTTTTCTTCTTCATAAGAAATTTCTAGTGCAGACTACTAGTTAGTTTTTGTATTGCTTTCTTGATAGCATCCTCAACTCTCATGTCTCCAATTTCCAAAGATTTCGCAGTTTTAATACTTTGATTTTCATCAAAGCCCAAAGTGACCAAAGCTTCAACGATTTCTGCCAATTTCCCTGTGGGTTCTGACAAATCTAAGTCTTCAGAACCACCCAACTTATTCTTCAAATCGATAATAATTTTTTGAGCGCTTTTCTTTCCTACTCTTGATACAGAAGAGAAAAATGAGACATCAGCAGATTGTACAGCTTTGATGATACTCTCTCGCCCACGATCCATGATTCCCAATGCCGTCTTGGGACCAATCCCATCTACGTCTATCAACTGCAAGAACAGTTCTTTCTCTGCCTCAGTTGCAAATCCGTACAAATCAAAACAGTCCTCTTTAATATGTGAATAGATATAAAGCTCAATCTCTTCCCCACTTCTAGTAGTGGCATGCACGCTTTTAGTTACGAGGACCGTATAGCCCACTCCATTGCAGAGAACTAAAAAGGATCCAGAAGTGATTCGAGAAATGCCCGACAAATACCCAATCATGCCCCTACTATAGCGTACTTGCACAAAAAGGAGAAGTTCGGTATTGTGCGATACTATGCGTACAGAAATAAAGTCAGGGAGACGACTCAAAGAATGCAGTGCTCCTTTTCCAAAGGAAGTAAATATATTAGACTTCAAGCTTGTTGACGTGATGCAAATTGCGCAATCATATTTTGAAGGCAATGGAGTTTTGATTGCCATCGTTCACAGAGAAATAGAGAATGATGAGAATCCCAATGCTCCAACTGTAGTGCATGACGAGAGACTCTTGCCAATTCAATCGTTGCAACAACTTAAAGATGTTAAAAGTGAAATCGGAGCGCGAGAAAAAGTAGAAATTGCAATTATAAATACCTGTGAATACACCGTACGAGGGATTAAACCTCCTCGTAAAAAACGGAATAGTGCCAAACATCATGAGGAAATATAACATCAATTCATCTGAATATATTCGTCGCAACGGACGACCTGTCAAAGTAAGTATTGAAGGGAAAAAAGTTTTGACGACATTCGATGAGCTTGAATTGAAGTCTCAGGAGATCTTTGCTCACCCGCTTATTATTCTTTTGACCAAAAGAAGGGCTGATGAGCTGGTACATTTTTCCCGAGTGATGGCTCGAACATGGATCAAAAATTGCGCTGAATTCCGAGAGGATCACTACTCTGAGCTGCTCATTTTTGTTTTCAACGATGATGAATATAAGGTTAGTACAAGAGGATAGTGACTAATGAGCCACGAGACCAATAAGTTTGGCCGCCTCCACAAATCCCCAAATCGCTAAAGCTACAAACGCAATGCTTCCTACAAAGGAAATAATTGGATTTTTGACGACTTGAATGGTTCGATTCGGCGAGAGGAACAAAAAGATATTAAGAATCATATGTCCAATGAAGACTCCAATTGCAAAACCAAACACATTCACAATATTAAAAAGCGGAATGTAGCCAGCAAAGTCATCAAGACCGAGGATGAAAGGAATAGAAAAAGCTAAGATAAAAAGCCCACGATATCCTTTTTCTCCATTATCCTGTATGGAAAGAGATGGAATCAGACGATTAAGTACCGGTGCCACCGCTTTATTAATACTAGAAAGCGTTTTTTCCAAAAGGTGAGCTGTACCTCCAAAAGACAGTTTATATTTCCCCTCTTCATCTTTGACGTGTTCAAGTCCTTCTTCTGCGAGTCGAAGCAATACAAAAGCCGCAACAGTGATCATAATTGCCATTAAAAATCTCACTTCTCTAAAAATATCCCAGATAAACAGTATCGCTAATGTTCCTAATGCATTGCCTAAGGCTGTCCCAATCTCAATCATTATTCTATTTTTCCATCCTTGATATTTACTCATTAATCGTCCGATAAAGATGGCAAAATCAATCGACGTTTTCAAATAAATAGTAATCCCAACGAAGACATCAGCTAATCGGATATGAAGCTTGATAAGTTCTCGAGTAAAAGCAAAGAAATTCAAAGCTAAAATTTCTCCAAACAAGATAAAAATCGCTATGCCACATACCACAAAAGTGAGAACGAGAGGAACAAGTTGGTCTGGAAAAAAACGGGTCCGCATTATGAAGAGTCTCTGGTAGAAAAAGCAAAGGTAAGTCCAATTGCAATTGCATCAATTGTATCATCCAGTACCTCATCAGGGATATTTTTGATTTGCATTCGCACCATTTTTTCTACTCCTTTTTTGTCCGCTTGCCCATCTCCAGTGACAGCTGATTTTATCTGCGGAGGGGTATATTCATGAATATCGAGTACGTGTTGTTTGGCAGCCAGAAGAATTACTCCTCTCCCCTCCGCTACTCCGATTACTGTTTTTGCATTATTGGAGAAAAACAAAGATTCAATCGCAAGAACAGTTGGCGAGTACTGACCAATAACTACTGTTAACTGTTCATGAATGCTTTGTAATCTCTCTGCATTCGAAGCTTTTTTATCTGTAAGAATACAGTCACATGAGGTAAGAGAAATATTCCCTTTATGTTTGGAGAGAATTGCCCAACCTATTCTGTCATACCCAGGATCAACACCAAGAATTATCATACGATTTACTCTATTGTTTCTTGCCAAACTTATCTACAAGTATTGAGAGCATGTTGGTGGCACTTTCTTCCCAAGAAAATCGTTTAGCCCACTCAAGCATTTGAGAGCGTCGCAGAGCGTCTACATTCATTTCTAGAGCCTTGGTAAACCCACTGGCAATACTATCAACCGAATACGGATCAATTAAAATTCCATACTCTCCGACCACCTCTGGAAGGCTTGCGGTATTTGCAACGACCGGAACAACTCCAGCTTGTAGGCTCTCAATTGCAGGAATGCCAAATCCCTCATAGTAACCCACTAAGAAACTTGCAGCTGCGTGTTGAAGCAGTCCTTGTTTTTCATCGTCATCCACAAATCCAGTCAAAACGATATTTTCTTTCTGCGGACTGTTGAGAATAATTCGCTCGAATTCGTCAGTCAACCATCCGGCTTTCCCAACTAGAACAAGTTTGTAGATATTCCCCTTCTCGGGATTTACTTTCTCAAAGGCATGAATTGCTCCGACTATGTTTTTACGCGGTTGGATGGTTCCAATGGAAACGATATACCGACGGTTTTCAAGTTTAAACCGTTCTAAAATTTTTTGAGTGATCGGATCCATTGTTTCAAGGGCTTGAACACTTTCAAGTCCAGGATAAGCAATTGATACTTCTGATTCTTGTTTCTTATACACCTCAAGAATATCTTTTTTGCTACTCTGTGAAATCGTAAAGATATGTTGTGCGTTTCTGGCGCTATATGCAGTCCAATTTTTGAGTTGATAGAGATCTTTTTTAAGAAAAAACTGTGGAAACTTCAGGAATGCTAAGTCTAAAATACAGATGACAGTGGGAGAAGGACAAAATCTCGGTGAGTAATGTCCTAAAGATAAAAACACGTCATGATGTTTATTCTTTAGGTAGAGTTGTAAAGGTAATCGCCATTGAGACCATAGTTTCTTGGGAGGGCACACGACATAGGCAAAACCTGGACGTTCTTTCGGAAGATCAAAAAGTGGAATACTGGGAAGATAGACTGTCCATTCAATCGTTTTTCCTCTGGAAACTCGCTCAAGTTCAACCAGAAGCCGGAAGGCATATTGATTGCTCCCGACGCGTTTGGCTACGTTTGCTTCGTATGCGTTCACTCCAATGGAAAGGGATTTTTGTTCCATGCCTTGATTGTACCTTAGCGCATGAAAAAAAGTTACTCAAGCTCTTCCGTTTTTGGCTTTTCGGTAGACTTCAAGTGTCATCTCAGCACTTTTTTTCCAGCTAAAAGAGCCAAGACGTTCCTTCATTTTTTTTTGTTTTGCAGGGAGTTTTCCTTTTTCCAGCATTTCGGTAATTCCTTGTTTGATTGAATCCACATCGCTCGGGTCTACCAGGAACGCAGCGTCGGCTGATACTTCCGACATTGATGAGGTGTTACTCGTCACAACTGGGCAGCCATATTGAAAAGCTTCTAGGATAGGTAATCCAAATCCTTCATACAGTGATGGGAAAACCAGTCCACTAGAAGTGGCATACAAAGCAGCCAACTCCGTCATTCCGACTCCTCCCAACTTCTTGATGCCCTGTTCAGGTTTCACTTGATCTAAGCCAGCAGAACCTACCAGGACCAAATCATAGTCTTTCTTAAAAGCTCTCCAACTTTCGATGATGCGGTCCAAGTTTTTGCGCGGCTCATTCACTCCAACCCAGAGCATATAAGGCCGCGTGAGTCCAAACTTCTTCAGCTCATGGGAAGCGATGAGAGTCTTCTTATCGAATACAATTTCTGACGGCACCGCTTCAGGGACGACGTGAATATGATCCTCAGGGAAAGAAAACAGTTCCAATAAATCGCGTTTTGTCGTTTGACTGACTGCGATGACATGAGATTTGGTCTCAAGCAAACGTTTCAGTGCCAGGGTGTGTTTCTCTTTTGTCTGTGGATGGGCAATCATTTCAAATTTAAATAAAGCCAAGTCGTGAATCGTCGCGACAGTTGGGGTTTTATAGGTTGGAGGAATTAATTCTTCCCAAGCATGAAACACATCGACTTTTTCCATCAAGCTCTCAATTGATAATCGCTTGGCTGAATACCACATGGTTTTTAAGAAAGACGGTGGAAAAGCTAAGACGGTAGGCTTACTCTTTACATGTGCTTCACTTGCTAAGTCGAGAGCCATGGTTTTTAGACTGCGGTTAGCGCGAAATGATGAACCGAACAGACGAAGTTCTGGTGGCTCAGATAAGTTTCCCAAAGCTCTGACAATATTACTGGTATACCGAGACACACCTCGGTTATACAAGATAGGGGTCACATCAAATCCGATTTTAAGAGGTGGCATAGTTTTTCTTATCTTACAGCTTTTTAAAAATTCGCACAAACCCAACTTGTTTCCCATCAATAAGCGCTATTTGCTCAAATCCCCGATCATTGAGAGTCGCCTGCAATTGATGAGCTGGATCGGTCAGATCAGTCAGGTAGTCAAATAGGTATACTATACTGACAGAATCAAGCTGAGAGGAAACTGAAGAAAGATCAGTAGCCTGATCAATTCGAATTTTTCCAGTCACGATTACTGGTATTTTTTTATCCTCATACCAAGTCCAAGGAGCAAACGGTTGTCGAAATGAGAAAAGCACCGCTGCATTCTCGGGTGACTGCATTTCGATTTGGGATGTCACGACTCGCCAGTTTTCTCGTTGTATATTTTGGTCCGTGTAATACAGAAACAAAGAAACTCCCTGTAGCAAAAAGACCAATATGACGATCACTTTCCATAATTTCTTTCGCTCTAGACTGATGATTCCAAGCAATGCCGGTAATCCCAACATTACTCGTTTGGCCTGGATGATCGGAATGAAAAAAGAAACAATCCAAGATCCTAGAAGGGGAATAATCAACCAGTACCAGAACAGTTTAAGCTTCGGATTTCGAACTGATTGAAGACAAAGCCAAGCAGTTAACAGCAGGATCATTGCGGTACTTAGAATAAAGAACGGATGCCCATGAAACGGAACTTGTCCGACAAAAAACTTTGCCAAGATTAAGGGTAAGGCTTTCAGTTGTGGTGTTGCCACGGCCAAGCTCCACCCTGGGAGAGATTGAGTCAAAGTGGTGCCAGCCTGTAGCTGTAATAAAAAAGTTGGTAACCAAGGGAGAAAGAGCAAAGCTACAATTGTTTGAGAAAACACTACAAATTTTATTTTTTTCCGTTGTTCAAACCAGATATATACAATCTGTGAGGCAATAAGAAAAGGATACAGATACATGGTATACATGCCCAACGTCGAAACCACTGTGTACCACGTCCATCTCCTCTTTTTGATCGTTTCAGACACTAAGATATACCAGGAGAGTGTGGCAAAAAATGTCGCGAGCGCATACGGACGTAGTTCCTGACTGTAAAAAATGTGAAATGGTGAGGTCGCAAGCAGGAGTGAGCCGATAATTGCGGTTTTCTTGCCAAATTTTTCCAGCAATAAACGATACAAAATCCAAATAGTAGCGATTCCTGCGATCATGCTTGGCATTCGAAGCCACCACTCTTGATGAGACACTAGAGAGAAGAAATGCACAATCAGATGAAATAACGGTGGTTGGAAGTCATCTACAATTTGTAACTGAGCAGAAAGCGGTCGAATTGATTCCAAAGCTTGTGCTGCTTCATCAAGCCAAAAAGATCCTGAGAGCAGCGGCAGTCTCAAAAGAAAAGCTAGTACGAGAATAAAAAAGGATGTTATCATCAGGCAATGAATTCATTCTACCAAGGAAAAACTGTTCTGGTTACTGGTGCAGCGGGCTTTATAGGTTCGCATCTCACCGATGCACTGCTCTCTCGAGGAGCAATTGTATATGGAGTGGATAATTTCATTACCGGAAACAAAAGAAACATTGTTCACTTAGCAGATAATGCAAATTTTCATTTTATCGAAGCTGATGTAACTGGCGCCCCTGAATCCTACCTTTCATCACTATCCTCTCCACTATCTTGCGTGTTCCACTTAGCTTCTCCTGCTTCTCCAAATGGATATCAAGCCCATCCTGTGGAAACATATCTAGTAAATAGTATAGGAACACATAACCTCCTACAGTTTTTGGTTGAGAAACATCAAGACGCACGTTTTCTCTATACCAGTACCTCTGAAAGCTATGGCGACCCGCTAGAACATCCGCAAAAAGAGACTTACTGGGGCAATGTAAATCCCAATGGGCCACGCAGTATGTACGATGAGGGCAAACGCTTAGGGGAAACGATTTGTGGAGTTCATGTACGCAGTTTCAATATTGATTGTCGAATCGCACGCATCTTTAATACGTACGGACCACGCATGGATATCAATGATGGCCGCGTTATTCCAGGATTTGTGAAATCACTCTTAGAGAACACTCCACTCCAAATTCACGGCGGTGGAACACAAACTCGATCATTCTGTTTTGTTTCTGATCTTGTCTCGGGTCTTCTTAGCCTTATGGAAGTTGATAGCATTGCAGGAGAGACTATTAATCTTGGAAATCCTCACGAAATTACAATACTGACACTCGCTCAAAAATTGAGTGAAATTGCACACATTCCTTTGCAGACAACGAATACGCCATCGCGAGCTGATGATCCAAATCGACGATGTCCAGATATTACGAAAGCCAAAAATCTTTTGAGTTGGGAACCAAAAGTTGATTTGGAAACAGGTCTTACAGAAACGTTCGCTTTTTACTCCAAACCAGAAAAGAAACAATAAAGCCCAGAGTGGTAAGAGAAATTAGCATTCCTGTCTTCAAAGACTTTGGCCAGTACTGTACAGCAATATTATTACTTCCCTGTTCTAACCGGATTTTTCGCATTCCGTTTTGATTTTCGATATTGATTGGTTTTCCATTTACTATTGCTTCCCAGTTTGAATCAAAACGGTCAGCAATGAGAAGGTTTGAATCTGACTGTGCATTTTGAATCTGAATTTTCTGAACATTTGGAGTCTCACTAATATTTTCTTTCGAAACCAGTGTCCCGTTGTCCAACCGGAATCGTGAGGTTTCAGGAAGTGCATAAAGTATTGCCGTATCTTTTTTGTCTAAGATCGGAAGATTGGGAGTTGGATGGGGAAACCAAGTATCAACTAAAAATCCTGAGACTCCCCACTCTTTTAACTTTGGATCATTTACATCAATCTCAGACAAGAAGTTGACGGCAGGATCAGAATTTTTGTTCCAATGCTCATTAACATCTTTGGGCACAAACGCCACATACCCATTTAAGCTGTTCACGCCATAGACCATGTTCCAGTCAGGAGTATACATATCTTTGATACGCTTCAAATTGGTATAGGATCTCATTTCCTTTGCATCGATATACGAATCGGAGAATGGAGCTCGAACGCTTAAAGCCTCCCAATACGTAGCAAAATCCGTATATGGCTGGTTACTGTTATTAATCAATATTCGATTCGATGAGTGAGCTTGCTGTTGCTCAATTTCTGACCAAGTTGGATAAATGCTGTTTGGAGCAAAGAACAAAAGAGAAGAGGTTGAAAATTGCATTTCAATAACAAGGAGAATCAAAAGGAATTTTACATACTTTTTCTGGTACAGGAAAAGCCCAATTCCCAAAAATAATAAATGAATACATATAATTGTAACGATATGATCGAAAATGATTTGATCTTTCGCTATAGTGTGAAACGTACTGGTACTCAGCTTCTGATGCAGTGCTCCGTCAGTGACTTTCCAAACTTCTGCAAAACGTCTATCTGCTCCAATTCGCAATGCAAGGAATGCGACGGCACATAACAATATTGCACCTATCCATTTTTTTGAGAGTGATACCGTGCGCACACGTGTAAGCAGGTCGGCAATCCATATACTAGCTATCACATCAACAATCACTAAGGCTAGTTGCGGTCCTCGAGAAGCTTTAAACAAAGGAATGATTGCTTGGATGAGTTGAAAGAATGGAAAAATGCTCGCGAACGCATAGAGAATTGGGAGTACGCAAAGGCATAAGAAAAAAAGATCCTGTTTCGTTTGCTTCTTTTGTAGAAGCATTAATACAAACAGAAAGATTCCAATCCAGGGAAGATATGGAACGGTGGTTCCTGATGCATTCCAGACTGGTCCCCATTTCATGCCTGATTGAGGATCGGCAAAAAAAGTAGGCAGTATAAATGAAAGCAAATCCGGTATGTGTAGTCCTCCAATGGAAGCTTGTGTTGTTGTTTGGAGCGTCCGGGTGGAGCTTTGCAAATTTTCTACAAAAGGAAGCAATGCAAATGCAGTCAAACCAATTGCCATACTCCCTATACAAATCCAGGACAGTGTCCAACTTTTCCAATTGGCTTTTTGAAAGGAAAGTAACGCTGCCAGAGCTATCACATAGGGGATAAACTGAGGATATCCACCAAGAAGCATAAGAGCAGTCAGTACTGCTGTAATCATTATCCCAAACGGTTTCTTTCGAAAGGATATAGCACAATACAATACCCACGGAATCAGACTCACTGATTGAAGTACCGTAAGGTTATTCAAGCTGCCACTCACAGTGGCAGAAAACACCCACACCGTTGCGGCGATCAAACCTCCCGACTGTGACGCTAAAAAACGACGAGCAAAAAAATACATTCCTGCAAACGTTAAAACACTATAAAAAAGGATTGTGAAGTTAAACGCTAACACTGGGGATAAAAACCAGAAAAAAAGTGTTGAAGCCGAAAAAAAAGATTGATTAATATCTCCAATCCAAGAGATGCCAGTAAGGAGGTACGGATTCCACAAAGGGAAAATTCTTTGTCGTAGCCAATAAGCACTAAAAATTTTACCGGGAATAAGGAGTGAGTAGTTATCGCCAAAGAAAAGTGTTTTCCCTAACAGAAAGGGATAAAAGCGTGCGGTAATTGCTAGAATGCAGATTAAAAATAGTGTGTTATATTTCTTCATACTGTATGAAAGATAAAAAACCAACTTCCATTTCTATTGTCATTCCCGTGTACAACGAGGAAAAAACTCTCCCGATATTAATCGATGCTGTCAAAAAGAGTAACACCTTTGGGTTGAAAAAAGAAATAGTAGTCATTGATGATAGGTCTTCCGATGGAACGCTTGAGGTGTTAAAAAAAATAAAAGGGATTGTTTTCTATACACATGAAAAAAATGCTGGTAAGGGAGCTTCCCTACGAACAGGGTTTGCCAAAGCGACAGGTGACATTATTTTGGTTCAGGATGCAGATTTGGAATATACTCCTGAGGATTTTCCTCGAATCTTAGAACCGTTTTTTAAATATGATGCAGATGCGGTAATTGGAACCAGATTCCGTGGTGATGGGGCTAGACGCGTTATATACTTTACCCATGAAATTGCCAATCACGCCCTCACGTTCTATTCAAACTTACTCACTAACTTAAATTTGACAGACATGGAGTGTGGATATAAAGCCTTCAAAAAAGAAATTATTGATCAAATTACCCCAAAACTTGTCAGTAATCGTTTTGGTATCGAACCAGAGTTAATCGCTCGACTAGCCCAAATAAAAGGAATCATCTTGTACGAGGTTGGAATCAGCTATCATGGCCGTACATATGAAGAAGGAAAGAAGATTGGGATTATGGATGGACTCAAGGCAATTTACGAAATTACGAAATTTAATCTTTTTAGCTAATCTCTATAAAGATTTTAATACTTCAACAGTAATTCTTGATGGACACTGATACGTTGCAGATGGAGTCGCTTCCCCAAACAAAGTCAGCTCATTAAAGGAGCTTTTTCCAAATGTAAAACTCCCTTGATCGATGACCACTGCCATGCGGTTCGCAAATCCTGGATTAGAAGTGATATCTTTGGCATTGCACCCAGCTCGATTAAAGAAAAAGAGATGATCAGGAGCGAAATGATAGTCATGCCAAGCAGCATCAACAATATACATCGGCTCTTTTTCACTCGCACAAACAAGCACAGCACAGGTCTCCAAATCGCTGACACTACGACGAATAGGTCGAAGAAGTGTGGAATTCATAGAATCTTTTGAAAACCAAAATGGCAAACAGGATAAAATGAATAAGAACAATAGTCTTTTAGGAAAGGTTGCAATCAAACATATCAGTAGGGTGAGCACACCATAGACATAATGTGAGTACAACACAAAGGGAGAGATCAAGGTCAATAGCACTGTCGCTATGAGCAACAATAATAATTTCGCATAGATCCTATCTCGGTCCGATCGGATCTTTTTTAATTTTAGAGACAAACAGGTGATTGTCAAAATAGCAAGCGGCCAGAGCAACTGCCGCACATCTCCTGCTCGACCCCAGAATACAAATAAAAACATTTCTTTCATTTTCAACCAAAGGTCCTGGCGAAAAGAAAACTGTCCTCCACGCTCTGAAAATAGACGATGAAATGAGAAGAAACCGTGTTTCATTTCTGAAACCAGTATCGGCAAAAAAACAATACATCCTGAAAACACGAGTGAACCACACAACAAAAGCCAATTTCTTTTAAAATGAATTAATCCGGCAACCGTCAATACGAGTGCTGTAGGAACAATAGAGTATGACATCCCCAGTGCGAATACTGTCCCTGCTGTGAAAGCGACAATTCGTCTTTTTACACCCCCTTCATTAAAGAATAATGCAAAAAGGCTGATCAATAAAAACGGTGTCACAAAAGAAGGGTTCCAGGGATATCGATTTTGCTCTACAAATAAGGAATGAATACTAATGACAGTAAAGATAATCCAGATCATGCGAAGCGCAATCGGATTATTTCTATACACGTACACACCAAGAAGATAGACAAAACAATAGAAGAGTAAGAGCGTTATGATACTGGTGTACGGGGAAAGTCCCAAGATAAGAAACACCGGATACATCAAATAGAAATACCAGGGACTTTGGTTTAAGGGCAAAAAACTCGTTGAGGGACCCAAGAGTGGTGGTTTCCCCGACTGTTGCCACAGTAATAGCATGTAATGATCTCTTCCTATATCGGAATAAAACTCCAGAGTTTGCGGAAGTCGATAAAGGCGCATGAATAAAAAAAGAAGTAAAATCCCAGCAGTAATGATGACGAGACTAAGTCTATGGGAGATGAAGTTCATACAAATTACAGAGTTCAAAACACCCATCCATCACTTGTGTAGCATGAAATTTATTTGATATTCTATCGAAGTCTTCATGAAGGTATTGTTCATTCCCCAGTCCATATTTCATAAGATATACCTTTCTTCCTTGCGTTAAAAATTGAAGGTACACCATATCCAAATTGTCAAAATCGTAGTCTCCCCAGGCTTTATGGAGTTGAGACCGAAATTCCTGTTTTTTATCCAGAGGTAAGAGAAGCGCTGGTTCTTTTGAATATGCGTCGACTAAATATGGAGGCAGTGATGTAATGACAATCGGCTTTTCTGCAGATTTAGACACATGACTGTGAAGATATTCAGATAGTAGATGCACAGAGATGTAATACCAAGGCGTTTCTGCATACTTTAGATTCAATGCGATCTGAAACTTAATTGATCGGAATGAAAGCCCAAGATACAAAACGAGAAGAAGTCCAATACCTATCGAAATCAACACCGATTTTTTGGGAAAAGTCGCATAGACCCAAGAAAAGAACAAACCAATTCCTAAAATCAAACTTGGGATAGCAATGAAAAAATATCTTGCATCGTAATCGTAAAAGATTGAGAGAAAAATGAGGGTGGCGGCGATCATCCCAATCAGAGAGACAGCTAGTATTCGCGTTTTTTTGCGAAGAAGACCTACAACAAGTCCAATAATGGCGGGAATAGTTAAAAACTTCGGAAGAATCTGAATATTTTTCCAAAGAAGTTTTAGTGGATCACCAATCAGCCAATGCAGATACTGGGTAGTATTTCGTCCAACATAGACGAGTGAGAAAAAGCCTGAATCAGTAGTGTGACTTTCAGAAATTGATGATCTTCCTGAGGAGATAACGAGCATCAAGACCTCTACGAGATTTCCTATTACGCTGTTGTTTTTGACAAAATATTCATAACAAATATAGAGAATTCCAGTAATAATCAAACTCACGATAAAACGCAGAAAATAGCGAAAGATGGGTAAAGATTTTCTTTCTCTTTTCTCGATCAAGAGTTTAGATATATAGAGCAGAGGAAAACAGATAGCCAATGGTAAGCTAGCATATTTGGTTGCGTAAAAAGACACAGCTATAATCCCCGCCAATACTGCTCGTCGGGGACGACTGGGAGAGATCATGAGGAGAATAGATTCTAAGAATAGTACGAGTAGTAAGTTCTCAGCCATCGCTAAGGTTGGGAACCAAATCAGTACTCCATGTGTAACGTAAAGGAAAAGTAATAAAATTTGAATTGATTTTTTTTCAAAAAACATTTTAATAATAACGCAGAAAAGACCGTATGCCCAGAGAGAGAGCATCACGTTTGCAAAATAAAACATTCGTACATCCTGCTTGAGTGCAAAAAAAGGAACCAAGACGAAAGAATAGAGTGGTGGAACTTCTGGTGCGATGGTTCTCCCCTCACGTTCAATAACAAAGCTATGCCCATGTAAAAAAGAAAGTGCCGGCACAACATAATGAAAGCTATCAGGATATGGTTCAAGATTGGGAATCAGAGTGCGTTGACTAAACGGATTACGCGCAAGGAGGAGAACGAATAGCATCCCACACAGAACGAAATGAAAATGGACTTTGATAAAAAAAGAGATCTTGCTGCTCACACAATGTAGTGTATCCCACAAATGAAACCTATGAAACAGTACATTACTACTCGCCATAAATAAAAAATCTTTCCGAAAGCATACCAAAGACGTAGTAAGTAACCCTGAGTGGAATAAAATTGAATGGTACCATTGACTGTTTTTCGAAGGGGCAAAATAAAGCAAGGTATCTTTCAAGAAATGTACTTCTCGAATCTTTTTTTAAATTCACTACGATCGAAATACTTTGCTCGTCTGATAGCCTGTTCACTCATACTGGAAAGAAGCTGTGGGTCCTGAGTCAGTTCGTATGTTTGAGCAATGAGTTGCTCGCGGTTTTTCCAAAGGTAGCCACTCCCAACAATGACAATTTCTTTTTGTCCTCCGGCTTTAATTACCACAGGGACACATCCGGATGCCATAGCTTCAACAGTTGTAATACCAAAATGCTCAAATAAAATTGGAGATTTATTTTCATTTTCATCTAAACCTGTCGCATGCCAATAGATCTTTCCTTCCGAAAGGATCTGTTGTAATTGGGAAAATGGAACATCAGTATGAAAAAACACAAGATATCCTGTCGCATAATACTTACACTGTTCAAAATACTCTAGATGCTGCTCTCCATCAGCAACACTGCCAACGAAATGAAGCTCCCATCCTTTAAGCCCTTTTTCGTCAACCAGTTTTCGAAACACTTTAATCAAATCTAATTGTTTTTTGTTGTGACCTGTGACAAAGAAGCGCCCCACATGTAGAATCCAATTTTTCTTTCTGGTAGCTGCCTTGAAATTCTTCACGTTTACTGGTGGATACAAAACTTCAGCAGTTAAGCCCCAATATTTTTTGATCCATGCTTTACTATAGTCCGAAATGGTCAAAATCCTTTGGTAAGAAGTCAGATCCGAGAGTTTTGTTACCCCTGGTCCACCGTGCAGTCTCATTTCCCATTTGGGGAAATAACGCTTAAAGATGTTGTAGAGTACATAGCGAATACTTTTTATTGTTAGTCGAACGAGGGCTACATCACGTGAGTATTCAGACTCCGGCAAAACGATAGTGAATCGTTTATTCGCAGAATTTGGAATCTCAAACCAATATTCAACAATATTGTCTACGTCGTAGATGTGTTTACGACGGGGAGTAACTTTTTTTCCTTCCAATTCAAAAGTAATTTGATCCACAAGTGAGATTGCCAGTGTTCGGCAAAAGAGTTCTATTGAAAATGATCCAACATTTTTGTTGAAAATAATACTAGAGCGCTTTCCTAGCCACTTATAGATACGCTTGTGCATGTATTCATCAAACCGAAATCCTTCGAACAGAGAGGGATAAATAAAGAAATGAGAGAACGAAGGCAGAACAATTGTTCGCTTAATGTATTCATATGGAGTGAGAAAAATTTGACTGGGGAAAAATATAGACAAAATCCCTCTTTTACTGCGATTGGGAAAATAATCCAAATAGGATGTATTAATAAACACGTCATATCTTTCTGTGTATTCTGATAATTCTTGAGAAGACATCATCGGAAGAACGATTATTTCGACTTCATCAAGATTCACTCCCATCTTTCCTTCTGCCTTGGCTCTATCAATTTCTGAATGCGTGAGCATCACTGTTTGAAACCCCAAATCACGTAGGCCTTCTGCATACGCAAACGCCACTTGCTCTCCCCCTCCAAGAGTGGCTAACCAACGATCATAAACTGCCGCTGTTTTCATAGGTTAGTACAACATTTTATTTAAATTTTCTGTATCCATTGGCCAGTATCGCTCCATATCGTTTCGAGCTTGCCACAGACGTGGAAACGATTTTAAAATGTAGAAGACCGCAGCTTTCCTTCCCTCATACTTTTGTCGCCAAATGCGAGCCCTTACCTCATTATCTTTAAATTGAAACACAAAACATTTTAAGGTCGTAATCGTAACACGTAGAACAAATAAGAATAACTGGGAAAGAACAGTCCAGAATGGAAAATGTACAATCACAAATGCCAAATGATTACGCTCAACTAAGTTCAAGAAAAATGCAGATTCCTGTGATCCCGTTGTTGCACGGTGTTTGTGATATCCAATAGAATTTGGGTCGTAAATGATTTTCCAACCAGCTCTCCAGGCACGCAGACTAAATTCCACATCCTCGTAGTACATAAAATAGTTACCGTCTAAAAAGCCAACATGATCGATCACTTCACGTTTAATGAGCATGCTGGCTCCGCAGGCAGCTAAAAGCTCAGACCGTTTAGAAAAATATTCAGACTCTTCTTCGTAAAACTCCAAACGTTCATTGTCTCTCATTAAAATGACATTTCCTCTATCTTTCCCATATCCATTCGACAAAATACTGTTTCCTGCATTTTGGATTAACCAGATCAAATTATTTTTTACTTGACCTTCTTTAATCGAAAGAGTCACCTGAGTTGCTTCATGTGAATGAAGTTGAATTTCTTGGATTTTTTCCCCGTTTATAGTAAGAGTCACAGGTAAAGTCAGAGCTTCTTTCGACTCTAATCCATGGAGAGTCAGAATATATATGTTCGATGACTTTCCCGGATCAAAAGGAAGAAGGACTGTGGACTTCCCACTCGTCCTGCGGGTACATATACCGCCGTCTTTTTTGTCATAAAACCCACTTTTGTAATACACCAGACTTCCTAGAGTCGAAGGGGCACACAAGATATCTTCAATTAATGCACCGATTGGAGAATGATCAATTGTATGGAATACTTTTGATCGAGGGACGGCGGCTGAATTTATTCCAAGTTCAATAAAAGGTAACGCAAATCGAAGCTTTGAACTGACGATTCCAACCTTTTCATCTGCTGCAGTTTTTGCCAACGACGTCAACCATTCGGGATCGACTCTCACATCAGAGTTTAATAGGACAATATAGTCACCTTTTGCCTGTGAATAACCCAAGATATTCCCTCCAGTAAACCCGCTATTCTCTTTGCTATACACAACTTTTACTTTAGGAAATTTTTTTAAGACAAACGGTACAGAATCATCCGAAGAATTATTATCAACTAAAATAATTTCAAAGGCGCGAGATGGATAGTTTAGGGACAAAAGAGCTGTTAAACACTCATCCAGTAAATGTCTCCCATTGAAGTTAACTATAATAATAGAGACGAAGGGATGGCTTTTCATTGTGAAACCTCTGCAATAACAAATGCATCGGTGTCAGCAAGAATCTTAACTTTTGGATTCCCCTGAAAGAATTTTTCTACGATTAATACTTTCTCAGAAAATAAATCATGCTTGTTTAGTTTAATGAACCTCACTTGTTTTTCATCGATTAACTTCCAAAATTGTGCTGACTGAGTACTATTCACACTCGTGGTCAACTCACTTTCGTAACGCACATAATCCTTGGGAACATATCCCATATAACCATTGACCAGGGTACAGTGATGCCGTAGTGAAGCGAGCATTGCTTGAGTTCGATACGTTAAATTCGTAACAACATTGATGTCCTTGGTGTTCTGCGTCATCGGATACTCCAAAAGTACTTGGGTGTTTTTAGTACAGATTGGTTCGATTTGGGAATAGACATCATGGTAGTATGCTTTTGCTTCCGTGCTCTTTGTAATTGGCATAACCTCTAAAGCAACCACAAAGCAGAAAAGTGCAACTATGAATGTTTTTGAAAGAAAGTTAAATTTCCTCATTCCTTTGAGTGCAAAATAAATTAGGGCGATGAGAACATAGAGATACCATCGACTATTCACTCGGATAGGATCGAGAAGGGGGATAAGCTTTAATGGGATGAGGTATGGTAATGGAACTATTGCATACGTACCGTTTACATTTAGTCTCGGACCCAGCGAAGCAAAAAATCCTCCAATGAGAAGGAGGAAGAAAAATATATCTTCTCGTTTCAGCATAATTGAGATGGACACGATTGTTTTTATTTTCTTTATCGAAAATAATCCAATGAGAAACAACCCCGAGATAAGGAAGCCAGGAAAGAGAGATCCTGCATGGTTAAATGAGTTCCATTTAGATATTGGCCATAGATTGGAAATAATGCTTTGGTAGTTTGTTGAGAAGACATAATCGGTTAAGTGGGCTGAATAGTATATATATTCCCAAAACTCCCGATTAATTTGATACATTTTTTTAATCTCAATATACTTAAATGCAAAGAATCCTGCGATCAGAGTGAACGTTACAAGGACTATGAATAGTTGCCTGACGATAGATAAAAGAGATTCTTTGTTCTTTTTATTCCAAAAGAACTCTAATCCATACCAGAGGAAAATTGCACAAAGCAAAAAAATCGCCAAATAGACCCCAGCTAAAAACTGAATCCCTGCCCATATTCCTAAGCATACTAAATCCTTCGTCGTTTTTTGATTCTTAACTAAGTATCCGAAGCCAAAAAAGAATGGCCAAAATCCTAAGAATTGGAAATGAACACTGTTCTGAAACAAAAACCCACTCACGCAAGTTGCAAAAACAGCGAGAAACACCTGCTCGTTTTTATCAATTATTTGTCTCCAGAAAAAATATGTGGAGGTGACATTAAGCAAAAGAGTGATGAAAAAAACGATATTAAAGACGAGAATAGGATTAGAAATAAAAAACGAGAAAGGGAGAGCAATAATACTCTGAGGGAGCAGGAGATCCGAAAATAAGAGCGTCCCTTGGTAAGGGTAAAAAATATTTGTGTTGAAAAAATGATGGAATGAAAGTGATTTTAAGTGTCCAACATTCTGATATACGGTCCATACATAGAACGGATAGTCGTTCCAATCAGGAAGATGTGTTCCCATACTGAAAATAAGTGAGCGGAATGAAAAGGAAATGACCAGAAACGTTATGATCACCGTAAAGAGTGCGAACAAAAAAGAGCGACGTTGCATACGCAAGCAGTATATGACAAGAATGTTGCCTTTTAAAGGCGCATCCAGTATTCTATGCGTATCATCCACATTTTTAGATAAGAATGCCTTAAAAAGGTGGTCAAAAGGAGCGACGTGAAGCGATTCTTATTATTGTATTTCCTATTTTGTTTTAGCTTCTTCTCCTTTTTTGCTTCCGGGGCAATTGATTCTCAAGATGGATTCCAATATCTTGCAGTCGCTCGTAACATCTATTATCTTCATGAACCGACTGCTCCACCCTATGAATACAATGAGAATAAAAATATTCACATGAATATTAGTCAGGGGAAAGATGGAAAATGGTACTCAATCACTGGATTGGGATATACACTAGCAATGATTCCTGCAGTTGCCCTTTCTGATGTTCTTCACCAGAAATTTGATTCTGCGCCTCCTATACACTTTCCTTTACAGTCTGATTTTAGTCTTCTTCTCTTTGCGAGTTTTACCAATATCTTCTTTGCCTCAATTTTAATTGTCATTTTATTTGCGTATCTTCTTGACCTAGGAGTGGAAAAAAAACAAGCATTCGTTTGGAGTTTTTTAGCAGTTGCCGCTACGAACTTATTTGCGTATGCCAAAAATAGTTTTGCACACATGATGTTCATTACGTTTTTGGTCTGGACTTTTTACCTGGTTCGCTGGTTTGCAAAGACTCGCTTTCGGCCTTACTTAATTGTCGCCGGCCTTACGTATGGAATCGTAATGATTTCGTACAACCCAACGTTTATACTTCCAGTTCCAGCCTTAGTTGTATATTACTTTTTATCAACCAAACATACCATTTCATGGGCATCACTTAAGGCCGTGTTTTTCGATACAATTGCTGTTCTTCTTGGCTTTCTTCCATTTGTTTGGCTCTACCTTTGGTACAATTCAATTCGCCTTGGGAACCCCTTGGACTCAGGCTACGGAATCCCCCATGCAAAAGATGCATTCGGAAGCCTGAAGGTGCTCTATGAGGGGGTATGGGGACAATTATTTAGTCCAGGAAGAAGTTTCTTCCTCTATTCCCCATTAATGGTCTTGCCAATTATTTTTTGGCATAAACTTCCTTTTAAAAAATATTTTTCAGAATTTTGTTCATTTAGTGTACTTGTTATCACTTTTATCTACGTTAATGGTATTCAGAAAACTGGAGAAAATTGGTATACATGGGGAGGTGAATCTAGCTGGGGGCCGCGATACATTGCAGTGCTTATTCCATTTGGCATTATTCTCTGCGCTTTACTCTATCCTATTCTCTCGCGTCTAAATAAAATTTTTATCCTGACTCCACTATTGATCGCAAGCTTTTGGGTGCAGGCACTGGGAGTTTTCCTCCCTTATCAAATAAAGTTTGGTTCCCTTCAACCAAAGCTCTGGATAAATGACTTAGAGTATTCAGTTGCCGATTATGGAAATTTTATTCCGAGATTTTCTCCGCTTCTTCTCATGAGCCGGAAACTTCCACTGAGGGTTCTAGAATTCCCCAAGACAGTAGATCACGGAATCTATAACGTTCGATTTTTAGAGGGATTTGATTTTCCTTTTTTTATAGGAAATCACGTTCCTTGGAGAGGAATGTCACCCATTTCGTATGCAAGAATTGATAACCTTCCTACTAAACCAGTACAATCGCTCGACTTTGAATTCAGTAACACTAGACTCGATGCTTCATCGTCGGCTGATATTCAAGTTGCGGTTTTCTTGGGAGATAACAGTATTGGAAAAACGATTATACCGCTTGAGAAGTGGGGAAATATTCATGCAACTTTACCTAAAAATACCGAATACAAACAACTTGATTTCAGATTCGAGCAAAGTCTTATTGGGACATCCTCAGCCAAACAAGTGCTTTTCTTAAAAGAAATGTCAGTAAATGGCACATCTGTAAACTTAGGAACTTTGGATTTCCCACTTCGAGAGAAATTGGCTGGAAAAATGTCTGGTGTCTCGTATGTATTGCCAGATCCTAGTGTGGAAGATCCTTGGTTTTTATGGAGACAAAACAGCGCCATCTACGAAACCACTTTTGATATTTGGTGGATCAGAGCGCTGTATTATTTTGACTACCCTAAGAAGCTACTGGTCTTGTTACCTCTATTTTTAGGGGGTGTTTTCGTTTCAGCCTTAGGTATGTGGAAGATAAATTCTCAGCCAATTATGAGCAAGAATCGAACTGCAAAGAAACGTCGATATACGAGATAAGTTCTGTTTGTAGATCGTAGTACATTTATTTTGATACTACGAACCTAATGGATGTTTTTTTTCATTATCGGTATACTATCAACAAAGATGATAAAAAAATTATTAGTTCCACTCACATCGTACAAGTTTTTATTATTACAGCTGACTTTACGAGAAATAAAAGCGCGTTATAAGCAATCTTTCGTTGGATATGCTTGGGTACTTCTCAATCCCCTTGCCCAACTTCTCGTGTATTCATTTGTCTTCTCAATGATTTTTAGGTTTCCTACTAATAATGTCCCCTATGTCGTTTTCTTATACTCTGGACTACTTCCTTGGACATTGTTTCAAACGTCTATCATTAGTGCGACACAATCACTGGTAGACAACGCATCGTTACTGAAGAAAATCGCTTTTCCCCGAGAAGTAATTCCCTACTCAGTAGTTTTCGCAAAAATCGTGGATTTTTGTTTCTCAGGATTACTCTTTATTGGTTTGATGCTCGTTCTTCGAGTTCCGGTCTCTCTGTCAATTATTGCCTTTCTACCTATTTTCATTGTCCAATTACTCTTCACCGCTGGAATTTCACTCATACTATCCACATGTAATTTGTTTTTCCGAGACATTCAACATTTAACTAATTTGCTTCTCATGCTATGGATGTATATGACACCCATAGTCTACCCATTATCGCTTGTGCCAGAACGTTATGTGTGGCTCTATAAATTAAACCCCATGGTAGGCATCATAGAAGGATATCGAAGCAGTATCTTTGGGTACCCTTTTGAATGGAGTATCATCCTCTGGGCAAGTGTAGTTTCTATCTTCACTTTTGTTATCGGTTTTCTTTTCTTTAAAAAGATGGAAAAGCATTTTGCGGACATCGCATAAAATATATGAACCCTGTCATTGATTTCAAACATGTTTCAAAAGAATATATTATGGGCGATGACCGTACCTTTAAGGAACTCGTCCCAAATATTCTTAAAGGAAAATCTTGGGCTTCAAAGTATCAAGCTATCGATGATGTGAGTTTTAGAATCACTCAAGGTGAAACTGTTGGCTTTATAGGGAAAAATGGAGCTGGTAAATCGACGATTCTCAAGCTCATCGCTGGCGTCACGTATCCGACTAAAGGTGAGGTCATCGTCAGCCAACCTGTTGCTCCACTTATTGAGCTTGGGGCAGGATTCCACCACGAGCTCTCTGGTTTTGAAAATATCTATCTGAATGCTGCAATTCTGGGAATGCATAAAAAAGAGATCGAAAATTGTATTGATAGCATCATAAGCTTCTCAGAACTCGAGAAATTCATCCATGCTCCGGTAAAGAGGTATTCATCAGGGATGTACATGCGTCTTGCCTTTTCGATTGCGATTCATGTCAATTCTCCAATACTTCTCATCGATGAAGTGCTCGCTGTGGGCGACGAGGCATTTCAAAAAAAATGTCTATCTTATTTAGAACAGATGAAGAAGAAACAAGATAAAACAATTATTTTTGTGAGTCATAACGAGGAGGCCGTAACCGAGTTTTGTGACAGAGCAATACTCCTTGACCGCGGGAAAGTTTTGGCTGACGACACACCAAGGAACACATTTATCATCTACCACAAGCTTCCAGATCACTCCAATGCCTAAAAGACTTCCGAAGATTAGTATAGTCACTCCCTCATATAATCAAGGAACGTTTATTGAGCGAACGATTTCTAGTGTATTGTCCCAAAAATATCCAAATCTCGAATTTATCATCATGGATGGAAAATCGACCGATCAGACTGTATCGATACTAAAAAAATATTCCTCAAAATTAATTTGGGAAAGTAAGAAAGATGGTGGTCAAACACAAGCGATCAACGAGGGATTACGCAAATCGACTGGCGAGATACTCGCCTATTTAAACAGCGATGATACCTACGCCCCACACACACTCCATACTATCGCTCACTTCTTTCAAACTCATCCCGAAGAACATTTTGTGTATGGGCACGGAAGATTGATCGATAGTGATGACAATGAGATCGGCTTTTATAACGATTCAGCGATGACAAATGAATCACTATTCGCTGCTTGTGGTATCAGCCAACCGACGTGTTTCTGGAGAAGAGACGTTTTAGAAGAATTTGGCTATTTTGATGAATCATATCGGTTCACGATGGACTATGAGTACTGGGTGAGAGTTTCAAAGAAATTTAAACTGCATTATTTACCCATAGTTCTTGCTAATTCAAGAATTCATCCAGATGCGAAAACCTCGAGTTTTACACACAAGTTACATTCGGAAGCCCTGCGAGTGAGCTTAACTCATTATGGAAGGGTTCATTACGACTGGATTTTTACCTATACAGACAGTGCGTATAGTGGACAAAAAGGATCGAAGGAGTACTATAGGTTTATGCTGATACGCTCACTCGTTAACTATTGGAAATACAATCACTCAATTCCACCTATCGCGGGCAGAAAAATACTCATGGACTGGCTTAAACAAGCAATATAAATCGAAATTAACATGGGAACACTTCGTTTTCTACTAGCTCTTTCAGTGATCATTGCACACTCATCTACATTATTCGGCATAAGCATGGTTGGCGGTCCAACAGCTGTTCAAACTTTTTACATGATATCTGGCTTTTACATGTCTCTTATTCTTGAGAAAAAATACACAGGAATTGGTTCTTATCAAAAGTTTTTGTCCAATCGTTTCTTACGTATCTTTCCCGTCTACTGGATCATTGCAGCTCTCACTCTCATTTTTTTAAGCTTGACCGGCGGATTAGTCATATGGACTCAAATAGGAGTGCTTCCATTTCTCTTCTTAAGTTTCGTAAATACATTGATCATCGGACAGGACGTGGTAATGTTTTTAAAATTCACTCCTGATCTTCAAGGCTTTTTACCCACTAAAAACTTCTGGATAACCTCACCTCCTACACATAATTGGCTCCTTATTCCTCAGGCGTGGAGCATTAGTGTTGAGTTACTCTTCTACGTGGTTGCACCATGGCTTGTACGAAAGACGACAAGAATACTTGTTGTCCTCGCTTGTTTAAGCCTTATATTGCGCGCCATGCTTTATGCAAAAGGACTAGATTTCGATCCATGGACGTATAGATTCTTTCCATTAGAACTTTTTTTCTTTATCACTGGAATTCTGTGCTTTCGCTATTTTAGAAGGATCAAAGAGAGAATTCTTGAAGAAAGGACCTGGATATTTTGTTTGACACTTGCATTGGCGGTCGTTTTCTATCAGTTCATTCCGACTATTATTTTTCCTCGGCAAATTCTCTTGTATGCCGCAATTATTCTGTCTCTTCCTTTTTTATTTATTTTTACTAATACTCATCGATGGGATCGGAGTTTAGGTGAACTCTCATATCCTGCGTATATTTCTCATTATCTGATTTTACAGATATTATTTTATTTCCGACATGAGACTCAGGCGACGATTAGTCAAACAACAACACTTCTTTGTATCGTACTCACTTTGCTCGTTTCCGGACTACTCGTTCGTTTCGTTTCAAATCCAATTGATAATTTTAGGCAACGGAGAGTTTAATTACGAGGTTTTTGCATAACAATAAAAGCTTCCCCTGTGTTGTTCTAAGTCCTGTCATGTGCAAGTACCATGGCATATTCCACTTCTCATAGTCATCTTTGATCCAAGTACTATGAGACAAATGCCTTCACACATCCACTGGAGCTTTTTCAGAGTGAGGTCACCCACAACTGTGTTCGGAGTTATTTGCATTTTATCAATACGAATATTGAGTTTCATTGCAAGCTTTGAGGCATAATAGAAGATGATGGTTGCAGTCCAACTATAATTGACTTGCTCTTCAATAATGATCAGCCCTCCTAACTTTGTCACACGGATTAATTCTTGGATTGCATCCATTTGATTATCACGAGTCGTCGCAAGATCCATTGCTACGAGATGATGAATAACATTTCTAACAATCGTAACGTCAAAAATCTCTGAATCAAGACCAGAGTTGATTACTGAACCTTGAACAAAATTGATTTTTTGTCTACCTGAGATTTTTTGTATTTTCCTACAAGTTCAATATTCGTAAGTTTCGTTTTAATCTTTGTTTGCACTTCAATGTGTTTAAGTACATTGCCACCCCACCGCCAAATTCGCAAATCGACAAACTTTTGAGGTTTTGTTTTTTTGAACCATTTTTGTAAGAAAGGTGTAACTGCAGAGCACTCTACAAGGGCATTGAGTGTATACTCGGAAATTTGATCCTCAAATTGTTTAAACACAATATCGCTCTCTTGCTTCGTTTTAGTTTTAGCATATATACTTTCTAGTTTCTGGTCCTTTGTATAAGAAATATGTGTCATGGATGATCTTTATGGCCTTTATCAACTTCACTTCCGCATAATTCCTGATCGTAGCAATTTCATTGTTTGAGCGTCCAAAACTTCTTGAGTAAATGCAAATAAGGCAAAAATCATTGTATACAGCAGTCCTGTAATACCAATCTGAATAAAACCAAGTGGCTGAATATGGAATATTTTTACGAGCAAAAAAATTCCCGAAGCAAAAAGTCCCAGCTTCACATAAAAGCCATATGAATACGTCAGCTGGAAAGAATTACTAATAATTCGTGTAAAGAGATAGACAGATACTATATAGACAAGAGTATTAGCAATAACAGCCCCTACAACCCCATAGAATGGAATGAAAACGAAGCAAAGTGTGATATTCAATACCGCTACGTAGATAGAAAGACGGAGACGCTGAGCTGTTTTACCCATTCCACTGAGGATAAGTACAAGGAAATTTGAAAGAGGTGACAATATATATCCAAATGAAAAGATGATTAATGGTATTTCTACGAGTCCAATCCACTTATTTCCAAACAGTGTACCCACAATGGAGGTTGCAAACAGCGCAATGAATAAACCAAAATAAAGTCCAATAAATGGGACGAGACGTAATATATTTTGTACTAAATGAGCAATTTTTTCTTCTTCTCCCTCCATAAGATGAGATATTAAAGGCAAGATAAGTGAATTTATTGGAGTTAGAAATAAACCTGAAAGAGTAGCCAAAGGAAAAACTACATTATAGATTCCAACATCTTTCAAACCATGAAAATATGTCAAAAAAACTGTATCCGTTGAGCTAATAAACGTATACAAAGAAGTCGTAATTAACGTCGGAACTCCGTACGTGATCATGGTGCGCAGTAGCGTACTGTTCCATGAAAACTTTTTAAACACAAACGGATAGTTACGAATTACCGCAATATAGTAAAGTATAGTTACAAGGAAAGTACTCATCATCCATGTAGCAGCGTAGTAGACTACATCCTTGACATCATATAACCAGAAAAAGACGGAAAACATGAGTATGAAAACCAGACGAAGCATATGCATTGATGAATAAAATTTTTCATCCTGAAGACCAACAAAGAGAGCATTTATGACAGTAAAGACGCTATTAGCAACTAGATATAAGCAAAAAATGGAGATCAGATTAATCGACAACTCAGACTTGAAGTAATACATTGCGAGCCACTTCGCGTTCAAGAAAAGACCGACGGAGAAAATAATACTCACTGCTACTTCAACGATTTGCGTATACATGAAAACTCTAGAAACACTCTCAAAATCTTTTTTCTTTATGAATTTAGGAATGAAATACGAGCAACTCAAGCCCAGGCCAAAATCAAGATAGGTCGAGATGAGAGCGAAAAACGCTAATGCAGCGTAAAAAAGACCAAACATTTCTATCGACAATGTATTGGAGTAGAGAAGCCTGATGCAATACGCTATCGGCGACCCCAAAAGGGTAAAAATGAGAACCGTACCGCTTCCTTTCAAAACTTTTTCTGTGAGTGAGTGAGGTTTGCTAGTCATGGAAAATTAGTATGATACCTTCATTGGGGAGAAGCCACCACAAATAACGTGTACCCATAATCAATTCTGATGGAAAATTCGGTCTGAATTAGAGAAGAAAAAAACTGACGGACCTTACGTCCTATTGGACCAAGCTCTCCTTTCGTTTTATAGAAGATCTTATCAAGTGCATCAAAAAAGAAGACGATGACATTCGAAAAGAGCGGAGCAATAACAATGCCTCGCTCAAATTGCGTATCAATTCGAAGGCCAGCCTTTCGTATTTGTGTTAGCAAAGAATTTCGATTCACAGAGAAGTGGGGTAAGAAAAGTCGATAGATATTAAACCAGCTATAGAGTATATGATCACCTGTGCAACTGATCAGAAGCTGTCCTTTGGGCTTTAATACCCGTTTTGCTTCCGAGAGCACATGGGCTAAATCTTTTTTTGGAAGATATTGAACTACCCCAATAAGAAAAATTGCATCAACTTCTCCTTTTTCCCCCAAGGAAGGAAGTTTTTTTCTATTGATCTCACTAAAGTGAATCTTTTTATTTTTTCCCCACTTTTTTTTCGAGATAGGAATACAAGCCGAATTCACCTCAAAACCAAGATATAGTTCAATTTTGGCTCGATCAAGATATTCAAGCAACTCTCCTTCTCCACATCCATAGTCAACAATTACCATTTTTTTGCGAGTGTTTACCTTTAGATACGAAGCTAAGAGTGTGTGGGTAGGTGATTTGAACATTATTTGAGCCATTTTTTGAATCGCCTTGAATTAGATTCCTTTTGTGACACAGCTAGAAAATTCGAGGTGACGGATGGAACGATCAGCGTATCTATTTTTTCTACATGTGCTTTTCCTGTGAACCCAAAAAAAGAAAAGTCGTGATGTTTCAATAGTTTAGAAATTTTCTCCACCTTTTCTTCGATATTGGTTACTGATGGATTCACCTCAAAAAGGATCATTTGCAGTTTTTTTTGGGCAAACATTTTTTTACAGCCTTCTAAAACTTCTAGTTCAAAACCTTCGACATCAACTTTTAGTAAGGAAATGTCGGTAAAATTATATTCTTTAGCGAGCGCATCAATTGTAATCGTCGAAACTTTAATAGATTTCCCTTCCCCTTTGCTTGTTTGCAGATGATTTACTTCAGAGCTTGGCTCAAGAGTAAAGGATGCGTGGCCTACTTTGTTAGTATTTGCTTTTCGTATCGGGATTATTCTTGATTCAAAATTATTGAGACGAATGTTGGATAGTAGTTCATCAAAGATAAGCGGAGTTGGTTCACAGGCCAGTATTTTACCTGTCCGTATCTTCGTGGCAGCAAGCAAACTCGAATCCCCTATATGTGCTCCAACGTCAATAAAAGTGTCAGTACTTTGCAAATAGGTGTAAATAAATTGTAACTCGGCAAATTCTGGCCATTTCGCATACACAATAAAACTGCCGTACGAATTGTTGGGATAACAAATAATTTTTACATTGGGCGCAATCTCGATTACGGCAGGGATGTGAAAAAAAAGCTGATTTATTTTCCACCATACAATCACACTCAGCGCATGCAATCTGCGCTTTTCGTTCTGTGGATGTGAAAGAATAGTAATAAATGATTTCAATACAGACATATTATGTAAGCGATAAGGCAATCTGCTCTTCAACAACTAACGCATCAATAAAGAATTTAGTTGCCCAATTCAGATATGCGAAACGACAATAACCCGTGTTCTTATGAAGATCTCCATAAATTGGATAACTTCCCTTTAATGAGCCTCGTAGGTTCTGGTCGTAGTCTTTCTCTGTCGGTTGCACTGACTTAAGATACTCTATCATCTTCACTGCAGCTTTCAAAAAGACGAAATCATGTCCGTACTTAAAGAGTTCAAGCCAGACTAATGCTAATTGAGCGTCACCAGTTAAACAGGTATATGAGTTTTCTGATTTCCAATTCGAATCAAACGTTCCAGGTAAAAACTCATTTTTCAGATACAAATCCGCTAGAGGTAAGGCTCCTTTTATAGCGATCTGCATATAGTGGTCATCCTGCAACAAAAGTCCTGACCATAAAAATCCCTCGATAGCATACGCAATTGTATGTGTATACGGAATGCTCGGATTAGGATGTGGAAGCTGATTTTGTTTAAACCAGCCATTCGGCTGTTGTTGCTTAGCCGCCCAATCTATATTCTTACGAGCGGCTGTTAAGTATTTTTTCTTCCCTGTTATCTTCCAAACCTCCAAAATGCCCCAAGCGACGCGTGTATGATACGTATGCTTCATCGAACCATAGGTATATTGTAACCAGCTTCCATCTTTCTCTTGAATAGAAAGCAAAAAATCCGCTGCAAGAATAGCTGAAGCGCGATATTTTTCTTTCTTTGTAGCTGAAAAAACAGCTGCCATACCCAATAGATCCTGTCCCGTGTTAAAAACTGTTGGCACAGACTCGACAGCTTTACTGGGAACTGCGGTTCTATATCCACCTAAAGGGTGTTGCATCTTAATAAGGAAATCAGCCATGCGTACGGCGCGATCTTTTAATTTCATTTTTTTGTACAATCGGTCTGTATCTAAAAACGTATTAATGATGTATCCAGTTGTTTCAATATATGAAGGCTGCCAGCCACTGATAAGTGAATACCACGCAGATACCCCATTATCACCGCTTTTATCCTGTGCATGACACAACCATTTAAGACCTTCTTGAATATGGACATCGTTGTTTTGAATTGGATGACTCTTCCCCAAAAGATCATTCACTGATTCCCTGACAAGTGATCCAAAAGAGATCTGCGTACTCATATATTTTTTGACGATAGAACAAAAATAAAATTCCAGTTCGTTTGATCGGCAAGCTCATACCCGTTGCTCAGTATTTTTTTTATCATCTCAAGAGTTTTCAGAACTGGGGTCGGTTGATCAAATTCAATTGCAAGAATTGTAGGACGACGTCTGCTCTGAAATAACTGAGTGAGTACCTCATATTCAGAGCCCTCAATATCGATCTTTAATAGATCAAGCTTTGTGTGTTGTAGTTTTTTTATAATCCACTCAAGACTTTTACAATCTGCTAAAAAAAATTCGCTTGTTTGATGCAAGTTTACGATAGAATGGGAGACAAATGATTTTTGTTGAGGAGCGAAAAATTTCTGACGACTATTCTTTGACCACAGTCCCCATGAAAAGAATAGGATTTTATTTGGAAGCTTTTGTTTTGCAACAAATGTTATGGCTCTTGGTGTCGGATCAAAAAGAAAGATAGATGGATGACAATATTTCCATAAGCAAAGTTCAAAACTAATATCCTCACCGACTCCAGCACAATAGCAAACTGACGCTTTCGATAGTAGGCCTGCTGGTACTTTCCATTGTGCTCCAGGGTTTCCAAATTCCAAAAGCTCATATTTGGATCGTTTCGAACCAAACAGTGCGCACTGAACGAATAAGAGATTGAACCAATAGACGCTCAGGTATTTTAGTGAAGACAACATATTTACTGAATGTATTTTTTTGCTTTACGTTTCCAAGACATTTTTCTTTCTACGAGTGCTCGACCTCTTTTACCCATTTTCATTCGAAGATCACGATCTTCGTAAAGATACTCAATTTTTTCGACCAAATCAATCACATTACCCTGTTTATACAGCAGCGCGTTACCATTTGAAAATCTTTCCTTTACCCCGATATTATCATTTGCTATGACAGGAATCCCACAACTGATCGCATCATTCATTGCAAGAGATTCTTGGAGAGGCCATACTGCTATATCGGCAGAAGAATAAAACTTAGGTAAACTCTTCTGCAGTTGAAAACCGACCATGTGAATTTTCAAACGTTTCAAAACTGGAATTACCCGCAAACATTTTTTCTTATACTCTATGGGCCCGTCTCCAACGACAAGTAGATAAATGTCTGAATGAACTTTGAGGAGAAGTTTCACTGCTTCAAACAAAAGATCGACTCCCTTTGCAGGGATTATTTTCCCTGTTGTTATGATAACAAAAGCATTTTGAGGAATACGTAACTTCTTTCGTACTTTTTTTCTCTCGCTCTGACTGTATTTAAAAAGGTCCATATCAGTTCCATGAGATATGACGACGGGGAGTTTCGCAATACCGTATGTTTCTTGAATGACTTCCGATGTCGCTTCTTGAACGGCAATAAACTTGTCCGTCCGCTGGGAAACTAGGGAGGCAAAGAATGTTCGAAAGATAAAATAAAAAAGAGATTTGAGGAGTTGATTTCCTTGTTTCAATTCTGATGGTAAATGACTATCTACACAAATCAGGCGCGTTCTTTGTGGCTTGAAATAGGCTGCCTGAACAGCAACCGGCGTACAGGTACCGGAAACTAAAATAATGTCAGGATTGAAATCACTAATGTTTTTCTGTATTCCAAAAAACAAGGCTCTCGCGGCAAATTCGGCAATCACTTTTTCCCGTAGGATAGTAACTCCTTTAACTGTGCTCTTTCCCACTGGCTGTATTCTTGATCCAAGGATTTTTCCTACGGTATCAGAGTAATTTGGAAAGGGAAAATATCGATTTCCCGTAACAATCACAACAGAATGTCCTAGTTTGATTAATGACTGACTAATCTCATTTTCACCGTAATTCATGGGTTGAAAGTAGTTGCATAAATAGAGAATCTTCATATCTTATTTTGACCTAAAGCACGATATGTTCCTCGGAAAGACTCAAGCTGCTTTTTTGTAAAGCAGTTTCGAGTGTCGTAAATAAGTCGCAAGTTAGGGAAATTTGAAAGATCAATCTCTTTGTACTGATCATGATCAGTTACTACTACCCATATATTTGCTTTTCGTAGAGCTTGTTCTTGCCCAGTGATTAGCTTTATTTTTACAAAAGGGTCAGTCACATATGTCTTGTACTTTTTCTCCAGGATTTCGAATAGTGGTTGCGCTGGTGTCTCTCTATAATCATCAACATTCTTTTTGTACGCATACCCCAGAAGCGCAATAATTGGTTTTTCGATTTTTCTCTTACTGATCATTTTCGAGATCTCTTTGGCAATGTACTTAGGCATCACCTTATTCTTTTTGAGTGCAGCTTCAATTACAGTCGCATTGGAACTACCTCCGACAAAGAACCAAGGGTCTATTGGTATGCAGTGTCCTCCCACTCCTGGTCCAGGCTGATGGATCTGTACTCGTGGGTGTTTATTTGCGAGCGTAATCGCCTCCCAAACATCAAAATCCAGTTCCTGCGCTAACTGAGAAAATTCATTTGCCAGGGCAATGTTAACCGCCCGATAAGTATTTTCCATGACTTTGCAGCTTGCCGCAATGATAGTGTTTGTCTGATGAATTGGACCTTTTACAAAAAGCGCATACAAATCTGCTACAGTCTGTGACGACTCTGGAGTATCTCCACCAATAATTCGATCGTTTTTTACCATCTCCCATAATGTGTTCCCTGGAATTGCTCGTTCAGGACAATGAGCGAAATGAAAAGGAATTTTCCATGCACGAATGAGTGGAATAAGTTCATCAACGCAGTCGCGAGGGCCGATTGTCGACTCAACGATTATTGTTTGATTCGGCTGAAAAACAGGCTTAATACTGTTAATTGCCGCGCGGACATATTTCAGATCAGCTTTCCCATGTATTTGAGGAGTTGGAACAGAAATAAGATAATACTCACTACTTTCAACCGTATCGGTGATATGAAAAGTGTTTTTGAGCTGTACACGAGAAAAAAGCTCAGGTAATCCATTTTCCTGAAATGGAAGTACTCCTTTTCTCAATACATCTCTCTTTTCTTTACTGATATCAAAACCATACACCTCAATTTCCTGCTCAGCTATGAGAAGAGCCGTTGGAAGACCAATATATCCAAGTCCCAGAACACTCACAGATTTCTCTTTCTTTTTCATAGGCTGTTTATCCTTTAAGAACTGTTGCAATGAAGAAACAATTTTACTTGCGGCCATTCCTGAACCTAATTCATCCGACCAACTCACCTTCTTTAATATATACGCTGACCATGCTTCGTCGAACTTATTTTGATCAGTTCCAATAATAAAGTTAGCCGATAGCGTTTCAGGTCGTTCAGTCGAGGTACGTAACGTGATTAGCGGTCTTTTTAATAAGTAGGCCTCCTCTTGTAATCCGCCCGAATCTGTCATTACAAGTGTTGCATTACTCATAGCAGCTAGCATGTCAATGTAACCTAATGGGGGGGTGGTCAATATGAAGCTCGGCAACTTCATATTCTCCTTTTCTAAAAGACTGAGAATTCTAGGGTGCAGTGGCCAGAGAAATATTTTTTGTATCTTCCGGTGTGCGTGTTCTAAGAGTGAGAGTAAATTTGCAAATGATTCTTTGTTATCGGTATTCTCAGCACGATGAGCAGTTACTAGTACATACTGAAGTGGCTTCAGTTTGTGTTGTGTTAGGAACATCGATTTTTTAGAAAAAGGGAGGTGATCCCTGAGTGCATCAACAACGGTATTCCCTGTCACAATAATAGAATCTTTTGAAATTCCCTCTTTCAATAGGTTCTGTTGTGCTAACTTTGTTGGTGCAAACATTAGATCGCTAATTCGATCAGTCAAAATTCTATTAATTTCTTCAGGCATTGCATAATCAAAACTTCGTAGACCAGCTTCAACGTGAGCAACCGGGATATGAAGTTTTTTCGCAGCAAGCGCACCCGATAAAGTTGTGTTCGTATCTCCATGAACGAGAATAATCTCAGGCTTATATCGAATACACGCTTCTTCAACTCCAACCATAATTCTACCCGTTTGGACGGCATGACTTCCAGAACCAACTCGTAGGTGAACATCTGGAGATGGTAGCGACAAATCTTTTAGGATGAGACCATCCATTTCTTCAGAATAATGTTGATTCGAATGAATGAAGAGAAATGGTATTTCTTTCCGTTGTAATTCTCGTATTACCGGAGCCATCTTAATAATTTCAGGTCGCGTTCCTACTAATAGTGCAATCATAACTGTAGTCTTACATCGTTAATCGATACGTATTCAATAGTAGTCGACCGATGCTATCCATTGAATAATTTTCTTGAATAAGCCTTTTCGCATTCGCCCCTGCTATTTTCCTGAGTTTAGGGTCATCTATCATTTTTTGCAATGCCTTCGCCAATGCTTTCGGCTCAGGCTTTACAATCAAGCCACTTTTTGTCTTACCGACCTCATCAAAATGACAACCTGTAGTCAAAACAAGTGGTAGGCCGGTAGATCCTGCCTCCAATATTCCAAGAGAGAAACCTTCCGAATATGAAGGGTATACAAAAATGTCAGAAGCTTTAAAGAGGTCTGCCTTTTTCTTTCCGTAACAAGTTCCAATCAAATTAATATTGATAAGACCTTTTTGCCGTATAAGTTCACGAAGCTCTGTGGCATATCCGTCATCAGATCCAGCGATCACGAATTTTAGCTTATCCAAATGAAGTAAATCGGCCGCCTCGACGAGAAGATCTAATCCTTTAATTTTGTGAATTCTACCTAAGAAAGTAATAATTGTCTCATCAGGACGTAATTTCCAGGACTTCTTTGCCGCTGCTTTTGTGAGATTTGATTGAAATTCAACTGGGTTAACACCGTGTCCAAAAAGAACGATAGCGTCATCTTTCACACCGTACTCTTGGTACGCGGATACTTCATTTTGAGAGGTTGCTACTACTTTTGAAGCATGATGAAGCAGCCACTTTCCTCCAAATCGGAGAAAGACTTTTTTAAAAAGGCTACGCTGAGCAATACGCTGTGTTTCCAAGCATCCGTGAACACTCAATATATATGGCTTTGAGAAAATTTGTGCTAGCAATGCGATCCATACGTTGTGAGGAGTATAAAAATCATGCAAATGAATAACATCTGTTTGAGGTATTTCCCAGAGAGTTCGTAGGAAAAGGCCTGGCGCACAGTAGATATTGTAAGTATACGTCAACTTATTAAAAATATTACGGAAATAAAAGATTCGCAATGAATCTCTTTTTGGTATTCGCAATCTTCGCGGCATTCGAGATTCTTGATCATAGGCGTCAGAGGTAAAGACAGTTACTTGATGTCCTTCCCGCTCAAAATACAGACATGTGTCATAGACCAGTTTTGCCGGACCACCATATGACCAAGCGGGATAAAAATATGGTACAACTTGTAAGATTTTCATAGAGAGCGGATGACTTCGTCAACACTCCGAAAATGAAGAAGTAATGCTTTCTCAGACTCTTTAGAATCTAGGCAAGCAAACTTCAATCGTAACTCGGACTTCTTTTTACCAATAATTGACTCTAACGGGACAGACTGAATTAATGCCTTACTATACCCCAAAGACGCAGCTATTTTACAAGCAAATGAATATGGTGTTAGGAGCTTAAGTGCCGATACATGAAAAATCCCTCTTGGTTTTTTTTGAACACATTTTCGAATGGCAAGTGCGATATCGGGAAAATAGGTTGGGGTCATCCAGTGATCGTTCGCCATTCTCACCTGACTACCATTTTTTAACTTCGAAGATATTTTTTGCCACAACGAGGATTTCGCTGTAGGAGAGTATGCAATGACTGCCCGTAATATCGTATAAGAACAGCCTGAATCACAAATGACTTTTTCAGCGGCAGCTTTTGTAATACCATACCAATTTATAGGGCTTGGGTGATCGGATTTCGTATATGATTTTTTGACACCATCAAATACGCATTCAGTTGAAAGAAAGATCAAATGAGTATTTGTTTGCGCACAGTACCTGGCAATTTGAGCAGTCGAATCCACGTTTGTCTGCCAAACAATGCCATTTTCTCCATTTATCCTATCAACCTCACAGGCATCTATGTGTGTGAAGGCACCCAAATGAACAAAAACATCTGGGTGAATTTTCTTCAATGTTCTACGCATACGAATACGATCATTCAAATTAAACCGAAAATTTGAAACAACCCGAGAATCCACTGTCGGCTTTGTGTGAAACAAATCAACTACACTTACTTTTGAAGAAATCTCTTGTAAAAGAAATTGACCGACTTCACCACTTAATCCTGTAATTGCAATAGTTGGCATAGGTTAAATAAATTGCCAAGCAACTTTCCAGTACATTAAAAGAATTGGATTAAGGACATATTTCATAAAAGGATGATCAAAAAGCTTGAACTCTATTTTCGATTCAAAATTACGGGTAAGCACATGGTCACTGTTTCTCCTTTGCTTTTGAGTACGTCTTCGAGAATCAAAAAGTGATTTCCTACATTCCCATATCGAGACGTATGTGTGTAGTTTTACTACTAACCACCCTTTCGTTGCGAAGTAGACTAAAAGAGCGGACTCCATAAGAAGGAATATTGGCAGTAAGATAAGGAGAGTTCTTGCCGAATAGTTTTTAAAGTAAGTATAGAGTCGATTTCGTTCTGCCCAAAACAGTTTTTTTCTAGCTGCTTGATACTCTTCATCTGGTAAAAACTTGTAGTCATGATAAATCCTACTTTCTGCGCAGTAATAGATTGAGTAACCCAACATTCTTAGTCTCCAGCTCAGATCTGAATCCTCGTAGTACATAAAGTAAGAGCGATCAAGCCCTCCTACTTTTTGTAGAGCTTGAACGCGCAGTAAGACCCCCGATCCACTAAAAGATAGTATTTCTCCAGAGCTTCGTACAATCGTTGATTCGTAATCACGTATCCAGTCAAATCCTAAATAGTGAGTAACTTTACCACTAAGATTTATTTTCTTGGGACTTTTATCAAGGTAAACGAGTGGTTGAACTGCAGCTATTCTGGAGTTCTTCTCTATTAATTCAACAAGAGGCTCAAGGAATGTTGGAGTTACAGTTGTGTCTGGATTAAGCAGAAAAACAAACATACCCTTGGCCTTCGATATTCCAAGTGTGTGCCCACCTGCATATCCAGTATTTTCAGAGTTAAGGTATACATGCACCAAAGAGGAACTTTTCTGTGCGATAGGTATTGTATTATCAGTCGATCCGTTGTCGACGACAATGATTTCAATTGGAAAGTATGTAACCTTCCCAAGAACTTGTAAACATTTTTTTATGTATTTCTCTGAGTTATAAGTCACGACAATACATGAAACCAACGGCTTCTTCATAGCCATCCTTCTTTGGAATACCACGCACCCGTAATTTGGCTTCCTTTTTTAAATGAAGTTTTAGGTACATATTCAATTTCAGTTTTTGCTTTCTCAATCTTATACCAATATGTGGTTGTCATTGTCCGTACTCTAGAAGGAAATAACGGCAGGGCAATGCCTGAAATAGCTGTCACAAATTGAAAAACATATGCGAAAGCCAATGCGACATACGTTGGCAGTGAGAAGGTGGGGGGTGACACGTGTATTGAGGCAGCCACATCATGGACGATTTCTCGAAATGAGAGCGGGTGAGGTCCAGCCAAAATGTATTCGCCGGCCGTTTTCTTGCTCTGCTCTGCCAACCTCGCCCCAAAAACAAGATCTTTTACAAAAACGTAGTGCATTTTGTTTTCACCATTCCCAATCAAAAGGAATTGGTGGTGGGCCATTGCTCTGTAGAGAGCCAACGTGGGACCTTTTTCACGAGGACCATAGACACTTGCCGGCCTGACAATTGCATACGGCAACCCCGTTTTCTTATGTGCCTTCCGTACAAGTTCTTCCCCTTCCCACTTAGACTGCCCATAGAAATTACTGTAGGTATACGGGTGCGTTTCATCCCATCCATCGATATTGCCCACGCCGGCAGGCAAACCATACACTCCTATACTACTAAAAAAGACAAATTTTTTCACACCATATTTTTGCGCCGCAGCCAATAAATATGCAGTGGCATCAACGTTTATATCTCTATATTCTTCATAGGTTTTTCCGTCAAAATCGATACGTGCAGCCAGGTGATAAACCACATCACATCCTTTAACAGCGCGAAACATCTTTGTCTTTGAACGAATATCGGCATAGATAATCTCAAAGGGTAAATTAGGAAGATTATCCAAAGTTTCGCCAGGCTTAATAACGAGTCTCATATTGCCGGGACGAATACCTTCTGATAATAAAAGATCTACCAAGTGACTTCCAATGAATCCTCCAGCGCCAGTAATAAGAAATTTTTTCATAAAGTTTTTGTGTACCATTCTATAGTTTCTTGAAGACCTTCTTCAAACGTTACAACTGATTCGAAGCCAAATTCCCGTTTTGCACGTTTCACATCAAGCTTTCGTCGAGGTTGTCCATCTGGCTTTGTTGCGTCAAATACAATTTGACCAGAAAAACCGACAAATTTAGCGATTAAATGTGACAAATCGAAGATACTTATTTCAAAACTGCTACCAATATTGACGGGACTGCTCTTTTCATATTTTTGCGTTGCAAGAACGATCGCTCTTGCGCAATCATCCACGTACAAAAATTCTCGTGTTGGTTTTCCTGTGCCCCAAACACTCACTTTTTTTAACTGCTCGCGTTTTGCGTCCACGAATTTTTTAATAAGCGCGGGAATAACGTGACTTGAGTTCGGATTAAAGTTGTCTCCAGGTCCATAGAGATTAACCGGAAGAAGATAAATTGAATTGAACCCATATTGTTCCTTATACGCTTGTCCCTGTACAAGCATCATCTTCTTGGCAAGACCATATGGGGCATTTGTTTCTTCTGGATATCCGTTCCAAAGATCTGATTCCTTAAATGGGATTTCTGTATATTTTGGATAGGCACAAATTGTTCCAATGGCAACAAATTTTTCAACACTTGCCAAACGAGATTCTTCCATCAGATGGACACCCATCGTTAGGTTATCATAAAATAAACTACCTGGATTTTCTTTGTTATAACCAATTCCGCCAACATTTGCAGCTAGATGAATCACTATATCCATTCCAAGAACGACCTCTTTACAAACTAATTCTTTTCGAAGATCAAATTGAGCAGAACGAGGAGTATAAATCGAATTTTTTTGGGCACCATTTTTGAGTAGTTCTTTAACTACTCGCGATCCAACGAAACCGGCACCTCCGGTTACAAGAATTTTTTTCTTTGACAAATCCATACGCAAGCAGAATACACTGGATGTCGAGGCTATGCAATTGCAGCATGCCTAGCTACTGAGAATAGAGTCGCTCCTTATTTTTTAGGTGACTCAATCGCATTGTCAATGGCTTTCTTACGAACTATTTGTTCCATTTTCTTCTCCAATTTCTTTTGTTCGATTCGATTCGTAAAAGTCAAGAAAATGACAATCATTAATGCCGCCACCACCAAAAGATCAAAGACTCTTGCTATGTGTAGCGTTTGAACCACACCATTTACACTTTCAGGAAAGATGGCGAGAGTGATAAAAATAGTCCACAATGCCATCCATACACCATACTCGAAACTTTCGAGATGGTTTTTACGTCGATGAATTCGGACAACATACATCATGAACAGTCCAAAAACCACCGAGATTATTTGTAGAAGCATCATAAGCCTATTCTCCATTCTACTAGACATCTGCAGATATGCAGAGCATCGAGTGCTGTCATCCCTTTGTCTGTATCGTGATAAATCGATTCGATTTCTACTGTTGTAAACGGAACTTTCTCTTTCGCGACCCTCATGGCAATTTCGGTCTCAACTTCATATCCAGTTGATTTCCATTTCACACTTTCATACCCACGGTTGGTTAACGCCTTATAGCCAGACGGGATATCAGGAATATATCCTCCGTAGAGCATATTGAGAAGTACCGAAGCTCCTTTATTGCCCAAAAAACGTATAAGCGGCATACTCGCCCCCATGCTCCGTACTCCGAATACGACATCCGCCTCAAGAAGTTTCTCTTTAAATTTGGGAATCTCTTTGGGATCATGCTGGTCATCTGCATCCATAAAAATAACCGCATCTACTTTTAATTTAGAAAAAGCATATTCTGCCCCAGTGCGCATCGAGGCTCCCTTTCCTAAATTAACTTCATGAGACAAGATATGTGGAGTGAATTTTCTAGCTATTTCAGGACTGCCATCTGAAGAACCATCATCAACGTACACAATATGAGGAGAGAACTTACGTACCTTTTTTAGTACCCGAGCCAGATATTGTTTTTCATTGAGGCCAGGAATTACAACGGTGATATTCATCGCCGTATCTTATCAGATCGAAAAAACACTTGCTGTAATTTATATTTTCCCAGAGGTTCTAAACCATTCGACGGTCTGAGCAAGACCATAGGCAAGATCCGTGGTTGCTTCCCACCTAAGCTGTTCCTTAGCTTTACTGCTGTCAGCAAATAAAAGGAGCGGATCACCTGCACGAGCAGGAAAATTTTTTATTTTGGCAGTTTTTCCAACTAGTTTTTCCAACATAACAACCATATCTTTTACACTCGTTGCGTTCTTCCCTGACAAATTAAAATAATGATATTTGTCCTTTTGAAGATCCAAACACTTGATATGAGCAGCAACGATATCATCAATATATACATAGTCACGTTGGTGCTCTCCAGCACCCCAGACGGTCACTTCTTCTCCACTAGCAATCTGGGTGATAAACCGAGGAATCGCATGAGTTTCAGGGACATGGTTTTCTCCTGGTCCATACAAGTTAAAATAGCGTAGACCAACACACGTAAATCCATGCGCATATGAATATGAAGAAGCTAAACCTTCCATAGCAAGTTTTGTCATTCCGTATGGGTTAATCGGCATAGTGCGGTCATCTTCAAAAATCGGCACTCGAACTGGCTCTCCATATACGGCGGCACTGGAACTAAAAATACAGGTTTTAATATTTGCCAAACGCATTTCTTCTAGAAGTACGACAAATCCAAGGACATTATTTCTAGTGTACTCATAGGGTTGAGTAACCGACTCTCCAGCTTGAATAAGTGCAGCAAGATGGAAAACCGCTTCTATCCCTTCCAGAGCCCGTTTTACGGTATCGCTATCACACACATCTCCAACTATCGTTTCACACTCAGGATTGCTCACACGATCTAATACTCTCACTGTATGGCCTAATTTTTGTAGCTGATGAGTTAAACGAGTGCCTAGAAATCCAGCGCCTCCGGTGATGAGTATTTTCATAAAGTCCTTACATCATACACAAATATATGGTCGTTGCCAAAAACCGCATGTTCTTTTTGGGAGAACAGTTCTCGCTCAGCTGGTGTTTGTAACTGCGCCGAGTCAATCAACAGATGTGTGATCCCATATTCCATTGCTTTCTCTTGTATTGTTTTCACATCGGACTCAGAAAATAGTAATTTAAGATTTTGTTCTTTCTCTTTAAAAGGTTCATTATGCGTTTCCAATAAGTACTTCCCAGCAAAGTAGCTTTGCTTTCCGGAAAAAGCTGCAATGTAGGTACTTTTACTTTCTAGTGAATTTTCGAGCGAAGCAGCAATTACAGAGGTGTCAGGGAGTGAACGTAGATAGGTGTACGCCTCCATTTGTTGCGATGAAACCGAGATACTATCTGTTCCATTACTATAGTTTGCAAACATGATCACGGTTTCGTACAGAGATCTAGGAAGACAAAAAAGGAGTAAAACAATTCCTAATAGAAAACCTAAAAGCTTATTTTTCTCTATACTTTGAGCGCACAATAGTGCTGTCGTAACGCATAGGATCGATAGGCTCACAGCGAAGAAATTAAAGACGTTGAACCCTCCACTTACCTGGAGCGTAGTGAAGCCCAAAAGTGTACATACAAACACTGGAATCAAAAAGAAGACACTTCCTTCAATGCCAAAAATTCGGATCGTTTTCTTTGTCAGGATAAAACCAATAGCTCGACTTCCATGTATCGAGATAAGCCCGATAAGCACAAGTACAATATCGTAGAAAAAAAGCTTTGATGTCTGTTTGGTATATGTTGCTACTTCAATACGATTGACGAGCTCGCTCCAATTCATGTTATTGGAATTGATCAGCAATTTTGGCCATTCCAAGGGATACCAGGATAATCCTCCAGCTCCTTTGTTGACCGGAAGGTAAATAGCTGCGATCACCAGTGTATATACTAGTCCCAGTAGTCCTAAAGTACCCACATGTCGTCCTAATTTCTTAGGTGATTTTCTTTCTTGAAGAATATATCGAACAAAATCATATATAAATATTCCCATCCAACCAATTGCTAACGCGAATCCAAAATATACCTTTAACCCAATACAAATTGCAGATAGGAACAGAAGCAGAGAAAGTAATGACCAGCGTCTATCCTTTCTCCATAGTAAAAAGAGCGATCCAATGACAAAAAAGAACAGTTTCCCAAACGTATGCGGCATATTTAAAAACTGGGTTGCCCCGTTATCAATAGCTGGATAGGCAAAAGAGAACGTATGGTGAGCAATCCACATAATAATCCAACCACTATCTGATCCAAGCAGTACAAAAAGGAGTGAAAAAAGAACTGCATTAGTGCGAAATTTTTCAGACTGTGTGAGTGTTAAGAAACGTACAAATTGTGCGACCGCAACTGAGGTCAACAATGAAATGAGTATTGGCCACCATTGAAAGAAGAGAAAAGCCGCGGGCGTTTTAAATACCAACGACTGTTCAGAAATAATAAAATCAGACCAGTAATGATAGTTAATGACAGGTTGTCCACTACTGCTAGGTTCTTGGGGAGGGAATGTGCGTTTCATCGATTCAATCAGTCCGAGGTGATATACACCGTCATAGGAATTTGCTCTCCAAAACCGCGTTCCACCTGCAATCGGCAAACCATTTCCAAACATTTGAAGTGATTGCAAGACAACGCCAAGGCAAATAATGATGACAACGCTCTTACTTGTCGACTGTAGCTCTGCTTTGCATTTCTGGAGAAAGGAAAAGATAAAAAATCTATGTATAAAACTTACAATACAAACGAAAAACAGGTACACAAAAGTAAGCGAGCGCATCCCTATCCATCCAAAAATGTATCCCTGCGTTCCAAACAGAGCAATACCGACTACCATTGCGAGTAAAAACTGTAGAGAAGAGGAGCTTTTCAAACGAAGGGCACGAACAACCAAGATTCCCGGTAGGAAAAAACACACGATGCTTGAGAAAAAAGTTACAACTGTGTGAAGAGCAAGATAGGAAAGAAGCGGACCCATAAAGACTCCTTCTATTTACGCATGACCATCTCGTACACTGCAAGTGTTTGTTTGGCGGTTTGTTCCCATGTGTATCGGGATGCTTGATCAACCCCCTTTTGGATAAGTCCTTGCAATTGACGTTCAGGCATGTGAAGCACTTTCATGATTGCAGTAGCGCACTCTTCTTCGTCATGGGGATGAAAATAGACAGCAGCATCTCCAGCTACTTCAGGAAGAGAACCACCTAAGGAGCACACAACCGGCGTACGGCATTGCATCGCCTCCAAGATAGGCAATCCAAATCCTTCGTATAACGACGGCTGGATATATACTGTTGCTCCGGCATATAAAGCGGAGAGCTCCTGGACTGAATTAGTCCCCAGATTGTCGACAAAGTAAACGCGCTTCTCCATTCCGTGGGCCTTCACGGCACGATCTATCTCTCTGCCTTCAGAGATAGTTGTATCTTTAACATTTTTCCCAACCAGGACTAACGCCAATTTTTCAACTCTACTCATAGCTGAAATTAAGAATGGGAGGTTTTTATTGTAATTGATATCACCAACATACAGTGCATATTTCTTCGGTAGTTCGTGTTGTTTTCTGACTGAATCGACTATAGCCTGAGGTGGCTTGCGGATTTCTCCTGAAGCTGCAAGAGGAACAACAGTTATTTTTTCCGATTGAATTTTTAGATGCTCAATGATATCTCGTTTGGAAATTTGAGAATCGGTAATGACATGTGAAACCCCTCGCAGAGCCAATCGTTGCTTGAAAAATTTAACATTCCCTTTAATTCCTCGAGGATAGTGTTTCGCAAATACGAGTGGAATGACATCGTGGATAGTGACAACTGTCGGTTTTGAATGGCGGAGAGGCAGTGTGGAAAAAAATAAGTCAAAGAACGGGTAGTGCACCAAATCTATAGAACTCTTTCCTACTTCTTTGGAAGTCACAAATTCATGCGGAGTCGAAAGCAGGCGAAGCGCCTGGATTAATTCTTGGGTGTAGCGGCCTACACCTCTGATTGCGTTTGCGTTTTCTAATGGGGTTGTATCGATAAGTATCCGCATCTGCATTACTCTATCTTTCTCGCCGTTCATATGCAAGACGCTCTCCCCCTTCTAAGATCCTAAAGATATGTAATAATCAAAAAAGTCATTCTGAATCATATGTATAATTTTTTAAAGTCCCATAGACCTCTTCTTACTCTTCTCTTTGTCTTTTTCATTGCTCTGGTCGTTCGTTTATATGCACTCGGTCAAATGCCACTTCACCTGCATCAAGATGAGATTATGAATGGGTATGTAGGTAGATACATTTTGCAAAATGGCAAAGATCTCTATGGAAATAAGTGGCCACTGCTGTACTTTGATAACTTTGGTGACTTTCCCAGTGTGATTCCCATGTACCTATCCGGACTGTTTACGTATGTTTTTGGCATGACCGAGTTTGCAATTCGGTTCCCAATCGCAGTTTTTGGAGCTTTAACTGTTTTCCCATTATATTTCATTATCAAAAAGTTGACGTACTCCCATACTACCGCGTTAGCCGGTGCTGTTTTTCTGGCCTTTTCCCCATGGCATATTGTACTTTCCCGAGCTACTGCCGAAGCCATACCGGGATCAATGCTATTTTTGTGTGGTGTAGCGTTCCTGTTGCAAGCCTTTGAAACGAAAAAAAACTGGCGATACTATAGTGCTTCATTCCTTTTCTTTCTCTCGACATATCTTTTTTACCATCCTTTCCGGATTATTGTCCCACTTTTCTTATTGGGAGCTTTTGTTCTCTTTTGGAGAAAAGCTTCAACTAAAATCCTTGCATTCATGATGGTTTTCTTTTTCTTACTGACCTTTGGAATTTCTCGCACCCCTTGGGGGCTTGGTCGCTTTAAACAAACCTCAGTGTTCACTTTTAATAGCACGACAAACAATAGAATTGATATGTATGCGCGAGATGCGGGACAAAATCATATTTTGGATTTGAAAATCTTTAACAATAAACCCCTCGTGTACGGACGAGAAATCATCAGACAGTACTTCTCTTACTTGTCACCAGATTTCTTGTTTACTGATGGCGGACGACCCTATCGATACTTAGTCCCAGATCAAGGACTGGTGCAAATTTCTCTCTTAGCAATCGCTGTGTTTGTCGTTGGCTTTGCATTGATCGATCCGTCCCAGTTTCTCAAGCAGCGATGGGACAACTCAAAAGTGTATTTGATTAGCTGGCTGGTCCTTATTTCTCCTTTGACAGCCGCTTTGACATTGGACGAAGTTCCTAATGTGCACCGAAGCGCAGTCTTTGGAGTGACGCTTATCTTCCTTTTTGCATTCATTTATTTTCGATTCCAAGCATTCAAAACTTTTTCAAAGCCACTACTTATTGCGTTCTGGATCGCATTTTCACTAGAAACGGTTTATTTTTTCCATCAATATATTGTGCTCGCTCCAGCTGCAGAGGCTAGAAGTCGTTACGATGAACGAACTGAATTAGTAAAAAAGATCATCGAAGATAAAGGGAAATATTCAGATGTTATCGTCACTCGAGAAGTCTTTTCCATTTACTATTTATTCTATACACACAACTTGGATGCCAATCTGGCAGGGAAATTCAAAACGAACCTCGTAATCCCTGAAGTGGATAATCTTCACTTCATCGATAATGATTGTCCTACTCAGGAAAAGACACTTCCTCTCGGACCAAATTCACTCATCATCGATATGCAACACTGTATCGTTTCCGATAAATACGAAACTACCAACGCATTCCCCGACAACTCACTCTATCGTACCTATCTCTACTCTCCCAAACAAAAATAAGAGTTCTATTTTCTTGTATCCCGTTGTACATACTTCATGTAGGCAATCGGAAAATGCAGCCCACTCATCAGCGCCCAAACGAATCCACTGAATCCATCCATAAATCCTTTATGACGAAAAAAAAGCAAGAAAAATGTTGTTATCGGCTTTAAGAGAATGTACTGAATAAATGAAAATGCATTTTTTGATATCTTCATTTGTTGTAGGTTATCTGCAGTCAGACTTGTATAACGATTAGCTCTCCAAAGATAACGAGAGAAAGTTGGATCAGCCATATGAATCATCGCTTCTGATAACCAACTCACTCCACCCTCTACAACCATCGTTTCATGTACATCTTTACAGGGCCAATAGGCAGTTCCATTTCGTACTAAACGAATGACCCCATCAGGATACACGCCAGAATGCATGAGGTAATGGCCTAAAAAATAGTTTTTCCGCGCAATAAAATAGCCATTAATCGGCGGAGTATCTGTATACCGTACATGGTCCCGTTGTTCCAAAAACTGGGTATGTTTGGCAAATTGTTTATTTAAAACAATTTGCCTGTGTTTCCCTTCAACTACTTGTCGAATTTCGGCTGCCAGTTTTTTCGGTATGATCTCATCAGCATCTAAGAACAAAATCCATTCTCCTTTGGCATGCTTTTTAGCTTCCTCTTTGTTGAAATGAAACATACGTTTATTGCTCATCGGCAAAATGAGTGATCCATAGGATTTTGCAATCTCTACCGTCTTGTCTGTGCTTTCTCCATCAGCAATGAGAATTTCATCAACAATATCTTTCACAGATTCAAGACATTTTCCAATGTTTGCTTCTTCATTATGTGTTGCGATGATGACTGTTAGTTCTATCTTCTTCATACTTTTATTCTTTTCTCCAAATCACCCAAATGATGTTTCGTTCCAGATCTTCAATATTCTTTACGATTGTTCCACCTGCAACTACTTTTGTACCTGAGGTGGCAATAAGTCCTTTTTGATCATCAGACAATGCATCTATAAAGTGATAGTCGCCCACTTGCAGCAGTTCGAGTTGGTCCTTAGGTAAGCTTGGTTCGATTCCCTGCAGAGTAGCTGGATCATACTTGGTATAGAAGAGATAGTACATCGCTGGCCGCCCTTGTTCCCTAGTAATGTACACTTGTTCATTTTCTTTCTTATTCTCCCCAATCCACTGGTATAGCTCCTTGTAGCCATATTGCCAGTCACTAGCGGCTTGTACCGGATACACGTTCATATACCAGTTGTGATATCTACCAAAAGAAAAGATATATATGCCACCAACTACACACATCAGTAAAGCGACGAGCCATTGTTTTTTTATTTTATGAAAGAGATAGACCATTCCGATTGCAGACAGGAGCGCAAAAGTCGGAGCGGCAAACAGAAATCGAAGGGCGTGGGGAGCAGGGGTAACTAAAGCAGCTGGTAAAGCCGCCAAGGCAATCCAAATAAAGAGCAACCCCATCTTTCTGTTCTTCTTGAAAGAAAGTAGTAATACAGAAACGCTCACCAGAATGAAAAACCCATCTATCCAGTACAGTTCTCCGACAATCCCGTTCCAATGTCGATAGTTTCCATCTCCTCGCACGAACAGAAAGTTCGGTGAAAAGTGCGACACCCACTGTCTAAAGATGATTGCTCCAAAATACCAATAGCGGTGATAGATAATCTTTGCAAAGAAAGAGTTTCCATGGGCTGCAATTGCAGCATTACTGTCTAGGATGGGTTGCAACTGTGAAAAGATACTTGTATCAGTAAATCGTGAAGAAACTGCTTTGTTGTTTAGATTTAAGACAAATGGAGCAACAGAGGCTATTGCAATCAAAAGTGATATCAACACTACACCTATGACTTTTTTTGGTTTTTTGGCGTGCTGTCCTCGATACCAACCATACAGCAAAAGCATCGCCCCTAGTGCTCCAATAAGAGGAGCAAACAATCGTGCGGCATGATACGTATACATTGAAAGGCTGAAAAAAATCACTGACAGTGGAAGTATCCAGGGCTTCCGCCTGGCAGCACACAATAACCACGTACCCATTAAAATGAGCATCATCGCAAAATTCACTTCCCATCCGCCACGAGAAAACTGAATCGCCCATGGTTGAATCGCAAATAAGAATGATCCTACTAAGCCCACTTTTCCCTCAAACAGTTCTTTCCCAATTAAATACACTAAAAGCACTGAGATGATGCCTGCAATAGCCGAGGGCAAGCGAACAGTCCAAATGTTCAAGCCAAATACTTTTACGAACGGAACGATTGCATAGAAATATCCACTTGGTTTGTAGTCCCCGTACGAAGGAAAGGCAATAACGGGAAAAGAGTTACCATGATGATCCTTACCAGTTTTTGCAATCGAATACGCATCGTATCCCAATGCAACCTCTTCCCAATATGGGGATGGAGGAACTTTATCCAATTTATATATACGTAACAATCCAGATAACAATAAAATTATGCAGATGAGTAATTTTGTTTTCGAATTAGTATTTATATTCATATGCTTGTTTAAAATTCGTGTGCAATCGTCGTCCATTCGGGATTTAAGACTAATCCAGACGTTTTAATTAAATCAAATTTTGAAAAACTGAAGATTCCGAATTTTTCTTCTTTATATTTTCTTATTTCCTCGAGCAATTCATTCTTTGGTACATTTTGATATCGAACGAAGTTGATCCATCCTACGTATTCATAGGTCGGTATCCATATTGTAAAATCAGTGCCTTTCTCATTTATCTTAAATCGGATTTGTTCACGCAACTCGTGTAAAGAGAATCCTTTCGGATAAAAACTTAAGGACGCTGCAGACGTATTTGTACCACTTCCCCTGCAATCAAACTCTAATGATCTGTTTTCTAAGACGGTTTGAAGTTTTCCTATAAGCGTGTGTTCAGAAGTGGATAACGATATACCTCCTATTATCGTCATATGCAGCCTCTTTTCGGGATAGTAAAAATGATGAGGATCTATAGACTTTAATTTTTTTTGGATGTCCAAAATAATTGCAACTAATTTACTCTCAGGACGAGCTACTAATGTATAATTCTCCTCGCCTTTAGAATCCTTAAATATTTTCGTGTTTTTAGGATTAACTTCAGATAATTGTTGAAGACTTGCTTGATGAAAAGTTTGGAAAATATTTGCTTCCATACTTATCTTCTGGCTATCCGGAAAGCGATCTTGCCGTCAGGGAACTTCACTTCTTTTACAATATTGGCATTGTCTGGAATTTCATCTGCGGTTCCTATGACCAGTACTCTTTCCTTCCCTTGTGATTCTTTCCATGGATTATTAGCTATCGTGTAATTAGCAAGTCCTCCGTTTTGATATTGCACCGGAGTTAATTTTTTAGCAAACAGAATATAGATATATGCTTGCCCATACACGTTTGTAAAATAAACTCGATCGACTTCCCCCTCATGTGATCTAACATAGTTCATAACTTCATCATATCCGTATCCCATCTCCTTGAGCGCCGTCTCAGAACTGTACACCGTCGCATATATTTGGATATAACTGACAAATGAAATCACGGCAAACAAGCTTACAAACACAGCTACTTTCCATGACTCTACTTTCAATCGGTTGGCCAACGCAAACACTCCTATTCCTGCGGTGATTTGCACCCACGGAAGAGCAAGCAGCGCTCTATTACTATGTGGGACGTCTAAACCTAAAGCTGGAGGGATTAGTCCAATAAAAAATAGAACGGGAATCCACCAGAATTTTCGATATTCTTTCTGCATAACGATTGCAAGAATGCCGAACACAAACAGAATCAGTTCAACCGGATATAGTACTCCAACTTGCCTAGTACTATGTCTATAGGTGATATCTCCTCCATACAGTAAGAAGGACGGCGACAAATGGGTAAGATAATGGTTTGCAAATTCGCTAACCATATTAGGTTTTCCAATGATTGTTGTCGACAAAGCCCGAGAGTTCGCTTTTCCAAAGACACTTGCATATCCTAAAGGCAATAAAATACCTATCGCTAGAAGCGTACCGATAATTAAAAGCTTCTTATGGCGAAAGAAATCTTTGTAATAGAGCGTACACAAAATGATGGCAGCCAGAGGCACAACAATCTTGGCGCTATGGTAGGCATATAAAGACAGCGCAAAACAAATATCTCCTACCACCATCCACACAGGTTTTGATCGACCTTTTAACCAACTAAAGATTCCAACTGAAACCAAGAACGTCGCAAGCATCGATTCAAATCCCATTCGTGAATAATGGATCGCCCAAGGTGAAACTGCGATCAAAAACATCACAAACAAACTTACGTCTTTTCTCTTGGTAATTTCCCGAGTTAGAAAAAAACTGGTAATCACAAGGCCCGTTCCAGCCAATGCTATTGGTATTCGTACAGCAAACGGGGTTAAGCCGAATATCAACACAGGAATTGTGGTGAGATAAATAAGTAAAGGTGATTTAAAGTCACCGAATGACTGGAATACGATTGGAGTACGTTTAAGCCATTCATCACGATGATTTGTGATCAATCCGTACGCGTTGTAGCCAATTGCTGCCTCATCCCAAGTCAAACCAGAGGGAAAACTGCCGAGCTTGATAAACCGCGTAAGAATTGCTACAACCAAGATAATCAAAAAAAGTATTTTGTACTTCATAAGGAGTCAATGTATGCAATTTAGTTTACCACCTCTTCCGTTTGATTATGCAGCGCTTGAGCCACATATAGACACACAGACCATGCAGTTGCACCATGACAAGCACCATCAAACCTATGTAGATAAACTAAACACGGCTCTAGCAATTCATCCAGAACTGACAGTTACCACCATTGAGGCACTCCTAGGTACCATTGAAACGGTCCCAGAAGATATTCGTCCGATGGTACGAAATCATGGTGGTGGACACAGCAATCACAGCATCTTTTGGACTCTACTCTCCCCTACCAAACAAGAACCCACTGCCACCGTTAAGGCCGAGATAGAGAAAGCCTTTACTTCTTGGCAAAGCTTTGTTGAGAAATTCAATTTAGCTGCAACTGCTCAATTCGGCTCTGGTTGGACGTGGCTGGTTAAAACAAAAGAAGGAAAACTGGAAATTAAATCCTATCCAAACCAAGATTCACCGTATATGGAAGGGGCACTGCCGCTCTTTGGCATTGATATCTGGGAGCATGCATACTATTTGAAATATCAAAACAAGCGCCCAGAATATATCGCAGCCTTTTGGAACATCATTAATTGGGCAGAGGTTGAGAAGCGCTGGAACATGTGAGTTTTGATATAATACCCGAATGTTTGAAAGAGAAATTGTAAAAAGACTCGATGCCATTACCCAGCTTCTTCAGGAAAAGAACTTTAATAAGAGCAAAGATTTAATCAACCAAACTCTTAGTATTCTTGAGTTCTTGCCTTCAAAGATTCATTTTGATCCTATAGTTTCAGCCTACCTTTCACTTATCCGTCTTGTTATTAATCAGTATGCGGAAAGCTTAGATCAAACGCCACCAGAAAGAAATATCGTGCAGTTTCTTTTGAGAGAAAGTAATCTCATTACACAGGAAGATGTTCCTCAGTCAGAATTTTTCTCTCATATTCCGATATTTTTTGAACATATCTTGACCTATATAGAGAGAGAATCTGATCAAGTTCAACTTGGATCCAGTATCTACTATCCCGATAAACGAATAATCGTTCTCCGTGATGGGAAAGTCATTAAACTGCCACAGAAACAAAATAGGCTTTTTCAAATGCTGGTGGAGAAGAATGGCTACTATCTCACATATGCTGAAATTTTAGAGACTGATACCCCGTTGTTCCCTACTGAGAATGTACTGCATGCGACACTCGCTCATCTTCGAAGTCACATAATGGGTATCGTATCAGAAGTCACCATTCGCACAGAATATGGATTAGGTTTGATTCTAGAAATAAAAAAGAAGAAATAATTTTTATCCATACGTTTGAGTGACGAGAGTCATTTTTTCACCATCAACGGAAAGGTATGTCGCGATCCCGTAATCAATCATTCCGGTATTAATGTATCCTTGTTTTCGGCTATTTTCAGCAATATGGGAATGCCCACAGACAAGGATTTGATTACTCGTTAGATGTGACTGAGCATATTTCTTCATCTGCATATTTTCCCAACCCCGCAGCTTATTTCCAAATTGAAACCGACGACTCGAAAAAAATAAACTCAAAATATAGGAGATTTTCGGATATGAAATATCAAAGCTTGGAGCGATCTTATGTCCATGTTCAATGACTAATTCTTTTTTCCCTACTTGAATGGTATAGCGATCATACTGTGCTCTGGAAAAGAGTTCGGGATGAGTCGTCCATTCGGGTCGATCATGGTTTCCATAAATATAAATGGTTTTCTCCCGCATATAGGGGAATAATCCCCTCCAATCAGACTTAGCGAATCGTGCAAACGTGACTTCATATCCATCCCAAAAGTCACCGTTCATGATGATTCGATCATAATGACGAAAAAGATCTTTTAAAAAATCAAATTTTACGGAATCAAAATGAGTCGTCAGATGTGTGTCTGAAAAAATCAGCGTCTTCATACTATACCTACGATCGTCAACAAGGCCTGCCAAAATCCTAATAAAAAAGCACCGCTAGAGCGGATGGTTGTGAAAATTAAATGATAAGGTAACCAAAAGACATGTTTTACTAGTTCTGACGTTGAAGCATTCTTCCACATAAATAGAATTTGGTTTTTGTACGCCATCACTTCCATGTTGCGCTTCCCGAAAACGCTTCCATTTGTCGATTCATGGTTATGATGCACAACTGCGGTGGGCTCAAATAAAACTTGCCAACCTTTCTTTCGCGCTCGAAACGATAAATCAATATCTTCCCAGTACGCAGGTTTGTAATCGACATCAAATCCACCCAACTCTATCCACCCAGACCTGCGAAACGCTCCACTCCCTCCGGACACCCAAGCAGTTTCTGGCTGATTCTGGTTATCAGCCCGTTTATGAATGTAAAAGCCTCTCTCAAACCACCCCTCTGCCCGTCCATACTCTTTATTTCCCTCACTTGAAGCGAGCTCCTTACAACCAACAGCAAAGACAAGACTTTCATTAAAATGAGGCAACAATACATCGAGAATATTTTTCTCCGGCGCGACATCATTATTGAGTAAGATAATGATCTCGTTATGCGCTTCAGCTACCCCACGATTACAGGATGCAGCAAAGCGCTGATTCTGTGCATTTACAATCAAAAATACATCGCCAACATTCGATTTTCCTTTGAAGCACAACCTGTCTTTCGGCTGGATTCCAGTCGATTGATCGGGGAGGCATTCATCTTGAGCGAGATGAAAGTACTCAGTGAGAAACTTTACACTCTCATCCGTACTGGCATCGTCAACAATAATCAGTTCATCACCAGAATGTATGGCTTCAAGCACGCTAGGGAGATTTTTTTCAAGCAGTGACTTGCCGTTATAGGTGGGAATGACAACTGAAACATGCATAGTGTGCGTATTATCCTACTATATTTCTAATGATACGCTCGAAATTTACTTTTGAATAATTTTCAGCTTTCTCTCGTAGCTCTTCACGAAGGAGTTGTATTCCAGTCTCATCATTTTTAACGTCAGTAATCATTCGATACGTTTTTTCGACCAACTCTTCCACATTTGTCCAAAAGAAACGAGTGTCATTAACTACCTCTCTTTGTCCACCTAAGGGTACAACAAAGGGAATCGCTCCACTTGCCATCGCTTCTAATGTCGTGATTCCAAAGTGTTCTGTATTTTCCGGATGATCAATCTCATTGACCTCAAATCCCGCCGCATGCCAATAGAAACTTGCGCGTACACAATACGCTCTAACCTCGTCGTATGAGATATTCGTGGCAAATACCACTCGATATCCTTTCGCCTGTTTTTTTAACGTCTCCAAAAATTCATGACTTTCCACATTTCCCACCAAAACCAAGGTCCACGTTTTCACATGATGTGTATCAACCAGTTCTTTAAAGGCATCAATCAAAACATCTTGTCGTTTGCTGTTGCTTTGCTCATGGGCAAAAAATCGTCCAATGGACAAGATAATTTTCTCTTTGCTCGTATGTGCAGGGAAAGAAAAATCTTTGGTATCAACATACGGTGAGAGAACGGCAATTCGACTCGTTTTCCATGACCTTTTTAAAACTGAGGCAACAAACTCAGAATATACAAATATTTTCGACCAAGTTCGTAATTTTACTGTTTCAAGAACTGACAGTTTTCTTGTCCATGGAACTTGCACAATAAAATACGAATGCTTTGCAAAGGAGGCAAAGATGCTTCCATCTGTCATTGCAAACAAGACATCGTATAGTCTGGTTTCTTGTGCAAGTTGGATGGGATTTTTTCCGTTTCCAATAGAAGTAGCTTTGACTTCAATTTTTGAAAGATCTAAGCCAAAAGCACTTGTATACTTTAAAAGACTTTCCTGAGTCTGTTTCACTTGCGCGGCAGGGACGAGTAAAAAAGTTTTATGAGTCTTACTTGTCGCTTCGGCAATCGAAAGGAGGTACCGTTCTCCTCCCCCAAAGTGCTTTGGAATATACGGGGAGTAAAGAGCAACAGTTTTCATACGATGTCAGGTATTATTTTTCTTCCCCCATTGCTTCACGATCTCTTTTTCAATGAGTTGATAGCGTTCATCTAATGACGGTTTTTGTTGTAATTCCCACAAACGCTCGTAGACAAAGAAGCGATTGATGGCTTGTTGAAAAGATTCAATCCATCCTTCCATTCCATCTTTATAACCTTTCTTCGCGATCAGCCGTCTGAAGCATTCCATTCCAAACTTACGAAGCAAAGTAAACGGTTGTACAGGTTTCGCTCCTGCTTCAAAAAGCAGTTGAGCTTCGGTGTCTGTCCAGGTATATGACTTAACTAATCCATCGCGGATGTTTCTATGTGTTAGGTGAACCAGTGGTTCTTTAAGTTCACCTAAAATACCATCAATTTCTGCATGCTCATGCACTTTCCCTTCCCAACCACGTAAGTGAGATCGTTTAAAAAGTCTGACAATTCGATCCTGTTCCCAACCACCAAACTGCATCCATCGTCCGAAATGAATATTATTACGTCTCAGTGCAAAAGCAGCGTTGGAAGTAAACTGAATAGTATCTTCTATTTCTTGAGCTAGTTTAGGTGTCACGCGCTCATCAGCATCAATATATAAAAGCCAATCTGAGGTGCTTTCTTTAGCTCCTCGATTGCGCCAATCTTGAAATGATCCACTAGATACTTCGACAATTTTCGCACCTTCTCTGGCTGCAATTCCGAGGGAATTATCAGTTGAGCCTGAATCAACCACCACTATCTCATCTGCAAACTGAACAGAAGCAAGACAGTTTGCAATCATGCTTTCCTCGTCTTTGGAAATGATTATGACGCTAATGCTTTTTCTACTGGTATTTTTGTTGTTTGATTCCCCCATTGTCCTCCTAGTGCATGGAGTATACCAAGCTTGACCGCCCCATTACCAGTGATGAAGAGTCTTCTTGCCTCATTCAGGAGAGCAAGCTTGGTTCGTCTCGGGGAATATCGCAAGCCGAAGCGAAGACGATTACGGGTTTGATAGTACTGGTGAACCTGTGAGCCACTGCCATCTGAAGATCCCGCGTTCTGATGATACAAAATCGCTCTGGGCGCAAAACGTATTTTCTTATGCAGTTTTTTTCTCAGTCGCATCGAAAGATCGGCATCTTCATAATACAAAAAATACTTGGGATCAAAACCTTTCAGCGTCTTCCAAATAGCTGGAGTTGTCAGAAAACAGCAGCCCGTTGCAAATTGTTCTTCCTCTCCGGCTTTCTCAAATTGTCCGCGATCAACTTCATCCACCCCTTTATGAAACAAAATCATATTTTGCCAATCGATTCCTCCTCCTGCATACCAAATCACTCGCCCTCTCTGACTGTTTGAATATTCCTTGGCATAGAATTCGTATTCTTTTTCAAAATAGATTTTAGGGACAACAAGACCACTATCAGGATCAGAATTAAAAGAGGAAATCAGCTCCGAGACCATGGCTTTTCCTACACGCGTATCATTGTTTATAAAGAGTAAGTAGTCAACCGATCCATTCACGTGCGTTACTGCTACATTATTCCCTTGCGCAAATCCAAGGTTCTTTTTTGAGTGAACTAGATCACAATCTTTGAACTCATCTTTCTTTGGAGGAATCTTTGAATCATTGTCAAAAACAATAATCTGATACTCATCGTCTTTATCTTTTTGCGCTAAAAGCGAATGCACACATTTTTTTGTCAAACGTGTGGAATTATAGTTTAAAAGTATGATAGCTATCGAAGACATACTAACTATTTAGCTTTCGTTTAATTTTGTATCCGATTCTCTTTAAAGTATTTTTCTCTGTTTTAATTCTTTCATTCGCCGACCAATACATGGCATCCGAACAGGCGTCATTAATAGTTGCCTCTACGTCATCAAGAGACACTTTCATCTCATTTTTGGTTTTTTCCCATAGCTTTAGTTGTACCACCATCATATAAATCGCCTGTAAAAGTGAGATAACCAATCCGTGACTACCATCTTTATATCCCTGACGCGCAAAGAATCGACTGTAGAATTCGTCAAAGAATGCCTGTAGAAAATGAGTTGACTGCAGTTCCTGTTTCTCCACCTCCATCGACGTGTAAACATTCAATCTCATTACATATTGTTCGATCGAATCGTAGTGATGATGAAGTAAAGCAAACTCTTTATGTGCCTCAACAGTTTCAGTCACACCATCAATGATTGGATCCGCGTGGACATAGGGTGGGAAGGTACATTTTCCTGTCCTGAAAAAACGGACAATGTAATCTGGCCAAAAGCCGGTATGCTCGATCCACTTACCAAATATGATATTCGCGCGTGGTAATTTATAAGCATTCACTCCCTGTGTCATCATGAGTTGTCTTAATTTCTTGGCTAGAGTCTCCGGAACTTCTTCATCACTATCCACAATCAGAGTCCACTCGGTTTTGACTTTTTCTAAATATTTGTTGCGCATGGGCTCCACAATCTTTATTTGTTTCTCATGAAAAATGGTCGCATCATACTTTTTTGCGATTGAGACTGTGTCATCAGTACTCTCCATGTCTACCACAAAAACCTCATCACACCATCGCAGGGAATGCAGACATGTTTCGAGTGTTTTTCCTGAATTTTTCGTGTGAACGACGGCGGTAATGGTAGACATATTACTTTTTCTGAATAATTGAGACGATTTCTCGCTTCATCTTCTCAAACCCTGTTACGATCATCAAGCTAAGAAAAATAATACCTCCTAAAACTACTCCCAAACCCAAATGAATAAATGACTGATTCCATACTGACACGAAATAATACAAAACGAATGCCATAACAACTGACGCCAATGTTTGTCGCCAGATCTGGTCTATAAATTGAAAAGATACTTTTTGTTGCACCACATGTACGACGATAAAGACTGTGAGCGAAATTAAAGCACTTGAGAGTGCTACACCATTAAATCCAAATTTCAGAATTAAAATCGGAGTTAATGTCCACTGGAGAATCGTCCACATAACCATAAGTTTCAGTGAAGTATTAATTTGACCAATCGCATTCAATGTATTGGTAAGAGGAGTTGAGATCGTGGAAATGGCAGTACTAATACAAAAAAGCGTTAAGGTGAGTAGTGCAGGTTGCCACTGACCGTATTTTGGAACTAAATGAGTGAGAGGAATAAACATCACTGCAAATCCAGCCAACAGTGGGAAAGCTGCCAACGTAGTAAAAAACAGTGTCTTCTCGATAGCCCGCTTTAGGGCATGATTGTCATGTTGCAGCCGGGAGAATGTCGGGAAGGTTACAGCCATCACACTTTCAACGCTGAACTTATAAGGAAACCGTGAAGTTTGATTTGCCCATTGGATATATCCCAAGTCCCCTTTCGACAGAAAAAATGCAGTAATGATAGTAAACAGCTCATCTTTCAGTTTCGCTAACATATCATTAATTTGGAATTTCGCCCCAACCTTCATCAAATTCCCAAAGGCCTCTTTTGAAAAGGCAAATCCCATGCTCCAGCGCTTGATACCAAGCATCACAATAACTCCGATAATGGCACGTAAAATAACTGCAATTGCCCAACTTCCAACCCCTGCTCCTCTCCAAGCAAAGAAAATAACAACCACGTTAAATACAATTGCTTCCACAATCACTGGAATGGCAAGTTTGCCAAATTCCAAATCACGTTCAAGAAGAATACTAGAAATAGTTTTAAAGGAAACAATTGGAAAAGACAGCGCAAAAGCACTTGCAAGCCATACTCCTCCCATTTCCAAACGACCAGAGTCATGCATGATTATGGCGGTACCGATAATCAAAAGACAGACTGTCCAACCGAGGATTTGTTGAATTGTGAATACAGTGCGTAATTCTCGAATCGTCGGTGATTCTTTTTTTTGAATCAACGATGCACCCAGTCCAATATCAGAGATAATGGTAAAAAAGCTGCTGATGGCAATAACAATTCCGTACACTCCAAAATCTTCCTTTTTTAAGAAAGCTGCGAGCAAAAAATAGGAAATTAAACCAATAATTTGCAAAAATATCGAACGGAAAAGATAAGAAAAGGCACCGGTCAGAGAGCGTTTTTTTATCTCCTCATTGCTCAGTTGAGTTTCTTCGATATCGAGATCAGGTTGATAATTTGCGCTTACCATAAGATAAAGTTAAGAAACCCCCTACCGATAGAAAACCGATGATACTTAAAGTGTTCCCAAGCATACGTATCGGGGTATCGACTAATTGTACAGTAATGTCACTCTCTCCAGAAGGAAGAAGTACAGAATAGATAGGGAATGTTGTTTTTTCAGCCAGAGCCATCGATTTTCCATTTACAAACAGTTTCCATCCAGGAAATATAAAGGTGTTTATCTGCAGTTCGCATTCCGTTGTGCAATCAGCATGCGCGGAGAATAGAGTTGGGGTATCTTTGGTAATTTGAAGCTTCCCCTCCCCCTTTGTGAGGGTCATCCGCTCACTCACTGAATCAGGCAAAGCATCATCTTTGATTGCTTTGGGAAGATAGTCATTCAGCGTCTTACTCATCTCGGTACGAATAAAAGTCGGATCGGTACTATAAAATTCATCTGTATTGTCGATATATTTCTCAGGCATGAAAAACTGTGTTTGCATTGCCACAAACGCCAGCAACACAATCACAGCAGCGATCCACTCACCTTTTATTTTTCTCCACTTTTGCAAGAGTACTATACTGGCTCCCACTATGGCTGATAAAAAAACGTGCACAAAAGTGAGAAATCTCCAGGGAAACTGCATGTATTTTAAAAGCTGGACATGATCCCAAACAAATACTGATTTATTGGTAGCCATAAACAAGCTGCCCAGTAAGAAAAAGACGAGAATACCAAACGTTCGAATCTTTTTCTTCGTAACGATCACTCCCAATAAACTGACTGCAGCAAGCACTATGGGTATATAGCCCAATGCATAACTCATTCCATCCTCAAGGCCAGGTTGCGATCCCCCATATCCCCAGATTCCAAACACAAATTGACGTAGTGCCACAAAATGATTATGGAAATCAAAGTAGCCAGTAGTGATAGTACTTTCCACTCGGGTGAAATCTTTTTCAAAAAAGGCCGGCAATACATAAAAGGCTGACAATAAGAATGCCAACAGCAAGGCTAAGAGTACTGGAATCATCTTTTTATATCCCAATATTGCAAAGGCAAAAATGCATACAACTCCTACGGTGATCATTCCGATAAGATTGTGTGATAAAAGAATTGCAGCCAAAGAGAGTGAGGTCACGATAACTCCCTGTTTTTGATGGGTACGAAGTCTCAAAATGCCGTACAGAGCAAAAGGGATCAACACCATTGCGGTAGCCTCTCCAATCGCTCCTCGTACATATAAATCCACGGCTCGATACGTGGAGAAAGAAAAAGCTGCAGCACTAATCAATCCTCCAGATTTTCCCCAAAGTTCTTTGGCAAAAAGATACATTCCGATAAAAGCCAGAACTGCGTTCAAGAAAATCAACAGTTTTATAGAGAAGATTGCATTCTGCGTAAGTGCGAATGGAATTTGGGCGACGTAATATGGAAGCGGAGCGTAAAAGTTAAACAATGGCATTCCATACCCAAAACCAAAGTTTCGTGACCAACGAACCGGAAATTCTCCTGCTTGTAAACTTCGATTCATTTCCACAATTCTAGCGGCGTGCGTAAAATCATGTGGACGAAAAAATCCAGAATGAAATAGCGGGAGACTCGTAGCGAGTATGCATACCAAACCTACAATAACGGGTAGGAATCTTTGAATTTTCATTTGACTTTGTACAGTAGTAGACTTGGAGCCCCATTTGGTCGTTTCACTTCCAAGATTTTTTCTAAAATCGATGGATAGGCAACTTTAAAACGATGACTATTTACCACGTAATAGACTTCTTTGGTGGGTGATTGTTCCAGATACTCTGGCGGCAATACAGACGGTCCTACACCGATTCCTTTTATTTCCATACCGTCTAGTTGATTTGGTCCAAAGAAATACATCAGGAGCCCATCTGGAAGCGTTCCAAAGGCTCCTTCAGTCATAACAATCATATGGGGATGATCAATATACCGAACGCGTAAATAATCTCTCACTTCGGCATTCCCAAACCCCGCAGACCACTCTTCTAAATATTGCATCCGATCAATGGCAACAAACGGAATAGAAGCCACGTTCGTAACGGCTACTACGTTAAAAAACAAAGTCTGAATACAGAAAGCGATGACAAGAACAGCAGTAAGTAGTTTCCCGAAACGAGCTTTCGGAATTGAAACCAAACCGATCGCTGCAGCTATAGTTAGAAATGGAGCAATTGGCAAAAAATACCGAGGATAGAGCACTCTACCAAGAGCGATAAGTGGTAAGGCAAAAAAGATACTACAGGCAAGAAGGAATAGAGTGCTGTTCCGAGTGCGTCGACGCAGCAATCCTAGAACCGATGAAAGTAATACAGCAATCGTTAAATATGTTCCCACCCAGTCAATTTCCCGAGGAAGACTTGAGAAAAGTACATATCGCCACTCACCCGAAAGTAATTCTTTAATGGTAAATGTAAAATCACCACTCCGAGTAAAGAGCGCCCCAAAGAAAGGTGAGATTCGAAGCAGGAGAAAAATAACGCATCCTACAATTCCTCCCAGAGTAATCAAGATAATCGACTCCGTTAATTTCTGTCTTGACTTCCGCTTGGTATATTTGGGATTTTTAACAATCGCAAACACTGGAGTCAATGCAATTGCTGGGATGGCAAAAAGTGCAGGAGTCTTTGTGATCAGGGCGCCACCAAAAAAAACTCCGAGTAACAATATCCAGGGGATCGTATCGTAGGCAATTCCTTTTTCTTTCTGACACTGAATAGCAATATGGATTGCACAGTACATCGACATAACCAGAAGAAGGGTTAATAACCCATCCATCAAAGCCATTCGATGATAAAACCACCAAAAGGGTGCAAATACTGTAATGAGTTGGCTGACTATCACCACCTTTTTGTTTCCAGTGATAATTTTGGCTAAAGCCCCCACTGCAAATACAGTCAAAAGTCCAATACATACTGAAGTAAACCTGGCAGCCCATAATGGGTCAGCAAAAGGGCGCAAAGTAAACGAAAGAAGCCACATAAACAGCGGAGGTTTTCCATCAGCCATTGAGAAGAACGCAAAACGACCCGCATCATCAATAATCAACTGGCTCCAGCGAATATAAATTGCTTCGTCAGCAAATACGGGTAACAGAATCAGTGCCGGCAGATGCGTCGCAAAATACAGGACGGTGAGCCAAATAATGCTTGGGATTTTCTTTATCGCCATATTTTCTTTCTAGCTACGAGCCAGATGCCGGTCGCTATAGGGATGGCTGACCAAGTAATCAGCCGCATTTGAAATTGTATGGTATCTGTATATTCACCTAAAAGCAAAAATGGAACGTACCGTAAAAGACTTGTGAGAGTAAACGTAATCAACATTATTTTGACATATTTGACAGTAATAAAAGGTAAAAACGTCAGTGGCCAAATGAGATACCAGGGATTGAACTGTTGAGATCGGTCCGTAAACAGCGGAAGAAACAGTAAAATTGTCGCTATCTCTGGCCAATATTTTTTTATCCATTCAAATTTTCCGACTGCGAGTCCAATCCACAATGGCAATAAAAGAGCCGTGGCAAACTTAACCTGAGTTGAAAGAATCAAGAGAATAAATGATACAAGTGTCTGCCATGAAAGTGTTTTTTTTGTTTTCAAGATCAGCACAAAACTGGCTAGTGCCAACGCCATCATCCATACATCGTTATGCCCATTCATAAACGTCTCTATCAAAACGAGTGGATTGAGAATAAATAACACCAAATTCTTGGGGTGTAGTTGTCTCTGCATCCAGACAAGAATGGCAAATCCCAACAGCATAAACAGTTTGAATGAGACATAGGTCGTTAAAAATTTTCCGAATCCGGCCAAATATGGGATGAGAGAAAAATACGTCCAAAAACGTCCGTACGGTGCTGGTGTATGGACATTATGCATAAAACGCACCCACTCATCTTGAGGAGCAATTTCCAAAGCACTTTTCACATGAGGATCTTGATGATAGACCGCCACGGCTTTCGCGTTAAACATATAGTTATATAAATCATGAGAAAGTGCGTTATTTGAGAGAATCAGAAACAGCACTCCAATACAAGCAGAAATCATAATCGTCTTTGACCGCTTTTGTACTGTTGATAGATACAAGACAAGCGACAAGAAGATCATGACGACATACCACCAGGCTGTAGTCGCTCTTGGAATTTGCCACATCATTTGTTGAAAATTCACCCACAGGTTATTTGAGGAATAGTAGAGGTTTGGGTCTGTTTGGGTAAAGCTCCATAACCAGAGACTACCGCCAACAAGTACTGATAGTACTGCTAAAAATCTAAGCTTCATTACTCCATCATACTCGACCGAAGAAAATTTTGGAATTTGGGATTCACCTGTACTTTCCTTGAAAATCAGCCAGGCGAATACGCATGATATCGCCTAACATGCGTAGTGAATCTTTTATCGGATCAACTCGATTGGTTTTGGCATATGTCCAGTTAATTGGGACTTCAGCAATCTTGAATTTATATTTCTTGGCTAGGTACAGAAGCTCAACATCGAAGGCACCGGTAAAGGCACCGGTCAGCTTCCCCTTTCCTGAATAGACCACCACTTTGTCTACTAGTTTTTCTGAGGCTCGCCTACTAAAGAGTTTGAACCCACATTGCGTATCGTGAATCCCATTGATGGCAATTAAGTTCACAAAGAAATTAAACCCTTTTCCCATCAAATGTCTGTGCAATGGTTCTCGCATGCGTTCACTTCCCTGAACCTCTCGTGAACCGATCACTATATCCATACCTCTTTGAGTAAATGGAAACAGTTTTTCAATTTCCGGGAGTGGTGTTGCTTGATCAAAATCGGAGAACAAACGATAATCACCTTTTGCTTGACGCAAAGCTTCCAGAACCGTCGGGCCTTTCCCGCGATGTGGAAGCGCGATATATCGCACACCTTGGTGTTTTACTGAGAATTCAGCTAGCTTTTCCGCTGTGCCATCGTCTGAGCCATCATCGGCTAAGATCAATTCCCAGTCCCAGGTCACACTGCGAAGATAGTCGTAGGCCTGATCCAAAACTCCACGTTTGATGTTCTTTAATTCGTTATAGGAGGGAAAAATAATTGAAACTAACATAAATATATAATCTTTACGGGTGCCAATATTTGTTTTGGATTTTTATTAGAGTAAAAGCTCCAATGCGTTTTTCTTCAAGTACTTGTCCAAAAGTTTCTTTATCGGCAATCCAGTCTAATCTCCGTTTCCAAAAAGTACTATCATTATCGACCATGAGATAAATATATGGCTGCTGCTCTACCTTCACTTCAGGGAATACTTTTCGTTTTTGTCCTACCCACCATATCACATATCGACCGGCCTCATCTTGATACGAAGGAGTATACACCCAGACACCGTAGGGTTTCCCATTTGCGTCATCAATTATCCAGTTCACCGATTCTACTTCTTTTTGCAAAGAGAAGCGCTCTGAATAGGGTATAAATACCCGACTCCATAGTGATAAATTCAGACAAACTGACACGGCCAACAAGAGACAGCCTATTATTTTTATTCCTTTTGAACCCAAAGCAATGAAACTTCCAATCACGATATACAGCACAGCGTGCTGTGCAAGAATATAGTAGTCCCAGAAGTTTCCATGATTCCCCGTATATATGGTCTCAAAAAACAGAGGAACAAAAAGCCAAATGAGGGCTATCCGTAAACCTCGATTCGTTTTTAGCTGTTTCCACGAACTCTTGGTACGAATCACGATCCCGATACACACAAGCGAGAAAAGAAATATTGCTTTAGGGAAGATCGCTTTCGCAAAAAGCGTATAGAGCAGCGGAATGCGTCTTGGAAGTGACTGCAGTACAGAAACATCATGTGTCTCTCTAAACGATCGCAAGACATTGCGTGTAATGAGGAAATTCCACTTTAGTTCAAACAGTATCTGAGGGATACTAGCTAAGATAAATCCAAGAGTGAGTAACAATCCACGAGTAAGAAAATATCGAAATTTGTTTTTCTTTTCCGATACCCAAACGTCGGTTGCGAGGATGATTGCCGCCGTTGGAACGAACCATAATGCATTTGCGGCTTCGAGTTGAAAACACAAACCAAAGAGTACCCCTGTGAGTATAAAAATCCAGGTTTTTTTCCGTTCAAGTGCTATCCATAACGAGCCGAATGCACACAATGCAAAGAATGGAAGTGGGGTAGGATTCGAGAGCCAACGAGCATAGTTAATATTCACCGACGAAAAAGTAAAGAGAATGGCAGCTATTGCTCCTGCCAATGGCCCTGCAATTTTTCGTGCAAAAAAATAAATACCTGCAACCAAGGCCACATGAAAAAGAACAAGCAAATATGCAGCAAAGAGTGGGTTTCCACCACTGATGAAATAAAAAGGAAAAATCAAATAGTAATAAAATGGGCCTAAAAACACTCCATCAAGTCCTGTTGTCGGTCCAATAAGCGTAAAATGTCCATGTAAAATTCGTTGTTCAACGAATGCGTCCCTCCCCTGATCATAGGCAAAAACCAAATCTCTTGGGAGTGCGTATGAACGAAGGAACAGCGCCACCAAACACAACAAAACGATAAAGATCAGTTCCATTTTCCTTTGGCGAAGCTTCATATCATCGATCTAAAATATACACATCTGGTCCATTTGGAACAGCGATATGGTTGACTAGAGTACGATTTGGCCAGAGTTTGATAACATATTGTGTTTCATCGATCGGCTCAGCTCGATGCTCTTCGTCAATAATGATCAGGCGTTCAAAAGACGTCCAATCATCTGGGCTGGCAGCTTTCTTTCCTAAGGTTGTGAGAAAGTAGCGATAATTCATTGCTTGCAAATCTTTCGAAGGAGAATAAGATAACAAATTATAGGTTTTCCCTTGAGGAATATAGGGAGCGATCGCTTGAGCGGTGCGCTCGAACTGAAAAATGGTCCCAGACATTTGCATGGTCCCTGGATAGTGACTAATGCTAGTGATTGTAAATCCTCCGATGGCCAAGACTACAAGTGGTACCAAAAAAATGGATCGTGAGAGATTGGCAAAAATGAGTCCTAATACTAAGAACACTATTGGAAACAAGAATCCTAAATAATGATCAAAGACCGAAGAAGAGTACAGAGACAGGAAAATAACACTCACGACAAACACAAAAAGTAGGAGAGAGATCGCTTTTCTTCTTGCTTTGTTCTCAGGATGAACAAAAGCTTTGATCGCAAAGTAGAGAAACAGTCCCACGACTGCCAGCTTTTGCCCTAAAGTTTTTGCCACGATCCCAAAAAATTCTACAACTACCCGTGCAAGCATCGAAACAACTGACGCTCCAATTCCCGTGAAGTCAGAGAACGAACGGAAATGTTTCTCGCTTGAAATTGTCGGATGAAAGAACTGCAAAAACGCACGAGTATTTAGCCAGTCATGTCGGAGATCAAAAAGGAGGAGTGGAACAAGAGAGACTACAAAAATTCCAATTGCGATAATGGTAGCTTGGATAAATTCTCGGGTTACTTTGTGTTGCTGGACAGACTTTACTAACTCATACATCCAAGTGAGACCAGCAAGGCCTATGAGAATGAGCGCAATATAATGAAGCTGGAACAAAACCGCTGCACACAGACCAATAAGCATCCAGTACGAATGCCTCCCCTGCAAAGTTTTCCAGAGCGCCCAGACCAAAAGTAAGCTGAAGAAAGGAACGATATTCGGATTCCAGCTAAACCGCACATTGGTAATAATCACGGGACTAATGGCATACAGCCCCATAGCAATTAAAGCCGCTCTTTTTCCAATCATTTCTCTTCCCAGAATATAGAGAAGAGCCAGGGTGACTATTCCGATGAGAGCGACCGCATATGCTGGTCCCACTGGGCTTGGATAACTGAGAAGCAGCGGGAACACCATAAAATAGTAATAGAAGGGTCCCAGATACATGTTCCCCACACTAGTTACTGGTCCAATAAACGCAGGATCATGATCAAAAAGAATAGATCGAGCAATTAGGGCATCACGCCCTTGATCACCTAGAAATTGCATCGTTTCAGGTAAACGATAAAGACGAAGGAAAGATCCAACCAAGAGAATCAAGAAAAAAATGAGATTAGTTTTTTTGTGAATTCCAGTAAGCCGCATACATATTACTTTTTTTTCCAAATCACTTTCGAATAGATAACATAATTTAGCACCATACCGATGGCGACGGCTACAACGAACCACAAGAATTTAAGATTATCAGAGGTGTAGGAAGTCCCCAAAGTCACAACTACCTTTTGAATGACCACTGCCCCTGCCGAAGCGATGTTAAATTGAATAAACTTTTTAATTAAAGCGACTGGAGTGTTTACCTGGCGTTCTGAGAATGTCCAGAAATTATTCAAAATGAAATTAGAAACAATGGCAATCTCAGCTCCCATGGCCGACGCATTTCCAGCTTCAATTCCAAATTTAGAAGTAAAGACAGCCAAAGCTACTGCGTTGATCACAAACCCAATCCCACCCACAATTCCAAATTTAAAGATATGACTCGTCACTATTTCTTGATATCTAGCAGTGACAATATAGAGTAGAGCATTTCTGATATAGTCAGGCCCGAGTTTTGATTCACCTGAAGTACGGTCCTTAAATGCAAATGGCACTTCAACAATCTTGAAGCCTTTGCGTAATACCTTGTGCAAAAAGCCGATTTGGAATGTATATCCTGAAAGCCGCTTTTCACCAATGTCGTCTCGTACTGCTTCAAACACACTCTTACGAATAGCGCGAAACCCTCCGGTCCAGTCATGAATTGAAAAATTCGTGAAAACAACCATATTGACCCAGTTCCCCACCACACTTAAAAATTTACGCTGCAGCTTCCAATGTGAAGGAATCGAGCCACCCTTGATGTAGCGTGATCCAACCACTAAATCGGCCCCATTATCTACCGCTTGCAAAAATTCCGGTACCTTATAGGGATCATGCTGAAAGTCAGCATCCATCTCAAAGACTAGATCAGCATTCATACGGTCGAAAGATTCCTCCATACCGACGATATAAGCATGACCAAGTCCCGCTTTCTTAGCATTGAGATGCAAATGAACTTTAGGATGTTTCTTTATAATCTCTCGGACGACGTCGGCGGTTTTATCTGGGCTACTATCATCAACAACTAAAATATGCATGTCCCAGGTAGATATTCCTTTGAAAATATCTAAAAGAATAGGAATCAATTTGGAGATGTTTTCTCGCTCATTATAGGTAGGGATGATGATGACAGCTTTTTTCATGCTTTTTCAGCTTCTAGCTCTGCCTCTACCATAAGTTTAACGAGTTCTTTAAATGTCGTTTTTGGCTGCCATCCCAATTTTTCTCTTGCCTTTGAAGAATCACCAATCAATAAATCTACTTCTGCAGGTCGATCAAACTTAGGGTTATGCCCTATTACTTTTTCCCAATCAGCAATCCCTGCGACGGCACATGCCTCTTGGACAAATTCACGAACTGAATGTGTCTCTCCAGTGGCAATCACATAATCTTCAGGTTGGTCTTGTTGTAACATCAGCCACATCATTTCAACATAATCTTTGGCAAATCCCCAATCACGTTTCGCGTCCAAATTTCCCAGCATCACTTGATCCTGTTTGCCATATTTAATACGCGCAATACTGTTGGCAATTTTGCGCGTTACAAATTCCAAACCTCTACGAGGCGATTCATGATTAAACAGAATTCCAGAAACCGCATAAATACCAAATGATTCTCGGTAGTTTACCGTGATCCAATGTCCATACAATTTTGCGACTCCATACGGTGAGCGTGGATAAAATGGAGTTGTTTCTTTTTGCGGAACTTCTTGAACTTTTCCAAACATCTCAGAGCTACTGGCTTGATAAAATCTGGTTTTTGGACAAACGTAACGCACGGCTTCCAACATTCGAGTCACACCAATTCCGGTAAATTCTCCAGTGAGGACTGGTTGAGTCCAGGATGCTTGTACAAATGATTGAGCTGCCAGGTTATAAACTTCATCCGGTTGAATGGTTGAGAGTGCCGAAGTGATCGAATGCTCGTCGAGAAGGTCACCTGAGATTAATTCGAAATTTTCATTGTGAATGATGTGTTCGATACGAGAGTGATTTTGCGTACTACTACGTCTATTCATTCCGTAGACTTTGTAGCCTTTATCTAGCAGAAATTCTGCTAAATATGACCCGTCTTGGCCGGTAACTCCAGTAATAAATGCCTTTTTCATTTTTTCCTCCACTCTTCTAATACATTTTGTAACTCTTTGTCGATTGAAATTTCTGGTTGCCAACCCAGAGAGCTCATCTTTCTATTGTCCGCAATCAACCCTGGTGCGTCAAGGGGACGGATCCGACTTGGGTCAGTTTCAATAGTGATAGGCGTTTTGGAGAAGCCAATCAGCTTCTCTACGATCGTTTTCATCTGAATCCCGATCCCCGAACCGATGTTGTAGACTTGCCCCACTTCACCTTTTTCCATCAACAGAATGTAGGCACGAACCACATCTTGCACGCTCGTGAAATCACGTATAGCTTCTAGACTTCCAACTTTCAAAGCCTGTTGCTCTCCCTTTTCAATCGCCACAATTTGCTTGGCAAAAGCTGGAATCGCAAAATCTGGAGACTGTTTAGTACCGATATGATTAAAAGGTCGACAGCGAACTATCTGCAACTTATAGGTAAGGTAGTAGCTCTCAGCCAAAAGATCCTGAGTCACTTTTGAAACTGCGTATGGATTGACTGGATGTAAAGAAACACTCTCGTCTATTTTCTCAATTGATCGATCAATCATTCCATATTCTTCGGCAGAACCAATCGTCAGGACCCTTGCTTGTGGCGTATACGTCTTAATTGCTTCTAACACATTCAGTTGTAAATTAATGTTATTGGTGAATAACTCTTTAGCTTTATCAAAACTTTTTCCAACGTAGGCAAAAGATGCTAAATGAAACACCCAATCAGGCTTAAGTTGCTCAAACATTTTGTTTGTCACATCTTCATTGGATAAATCAACTTTGACGTAATGATCGGTTGGCAGGAGCTGGCTGGCACTATCAGGCTCAGAAAAAGTCGTCGAATAAATATTCTGATACCCTTGCTTGAGCAGTTCTTCAATCAAATGAGATCCGGCAAAACCAGTTCCACCGGTCACTATGATACGTTGATCTTTCATAAGAGTCATTCTATCCCAATGCCTAGATACTTCATACCGGTGTTTTCGACCTCACTTTTTTGGTATTGGTCCCGGATATCAATGAAATATGCTTGAGCCTTTACTTGCTTTGCTATTTCTGTCAGTGACAGAGTAATAAGCTCTTTCCATTCAACCAAGATAATCACCACATCTGCGTCCTTCATTGCTTGTGTGGCAGAACTACAAATCTTCATCTCTTTGGGCAACACTTTTTTTGCCGCACTGTTTGCCATTGGATCAAATCCAGTGACCGCTGCGCCTGCATCAAGCAGCATAGGAATAATCTTTGTACTGGGAGCTTCACGCATATCATCTGTATTCGGTTTAAATGAAAGTCCCAATACTGCAACTTTTTTATTAGAGAACCCACCGACTAAGCGCGCAAAGCGCTTAAAGAGTTTGGTAATGCGCTCTTCGTTTAACTTACTGACGGTTACCATCAAATTATCGGTTTGTCCGACGGCTTTGGCATACGCAGCGAGTTCTTTGACATCCTTCGGAAAGCAACTGCCACCGTATCCTAGTCCTGGATACCAGTATTGCGATCCAATCCGTTTGTCCATTCCAATAGCTTTAATCACTTCCAAGATATTGGCCCCATTTTCTTCACACAAGTTGGCAATTTGATTGATAAAAGTAATCCGAGTGGCTAAATAAGAATTAGCGGCGTACTTTGCCATTTGAGCACTCTCTGGCTGCATAACCAATATCTGCGCACCCAATGGTTTGTGCAGTTTTTTTAGAATAGCAATCGCTCCTGGCTCTTTCGCGCCGATAATAATTCGATCGGGATGAAGTGTATCTGCAACAGCTGCACCTTCTTTCAAAAACTCTGGAACTGAAGCAACATACACATCTTTTTCACTCAGTATCTTTTTCACTTTGTCGCAAGTACCTGGAGGTACAGTCGACTTAATGACCACGACTGCTTTCTCTTTTACAAAAGATGAAAGGCTTTTGGCTGCGGCGAAAACGTATTGTAAATCTGCTTGTCCATCAGCTGCTGAAGGAGTGCCTACAGCGATAAAGATCACATCTGCGCTAGAGACGGCCTCTTTATATGAAGTCGTAAAAGAAAGAGTTCCTTTCTTTTGCGTTTTCAGTAACAACTCTTCTAGGTCTGGCTCATAGAAAGGAACTTTTCCTGCCTGTAAGCTTTTAACCCGCTTGGGGTCTATATCTAAACCAATAACGGTATTCCCGAGACTTGCAAATACCGCGGCCGAGACTACTCCAACAAACCCTGTGCCTATAATGGTAAGATTCATAAGGGGAATATAACAGTAAAGCATTTTTTTTTCATCTATGGCTTTAAATAATCTTGATCAAGCATTCGGAAAAGAAGTTGAGAGTGCAAATGAGGATCGTGCCAGCATTCTTTTGCAGAAAGCGATCGATCACGTGATGCCTGTTGTGCTTGAAAAAGTTAAAGAGATGACCGATCGCAACCCAGAGAACGAAGATTTACGACACGACCTCTGTCACATGGTCAACGGAATACTTGTCACAGAACTTATAAATACTTTCCATGTGCCTGCAATGGAATACAGGATAGATGTCAATAAAGATGACAGCCCATTGAAGAACAAATCATGGAATTTCCATGCAATGGCAATCACGCACTTGGAGGGGAGTATTGAAGATCCACAAGCGCTTTTTGGACTCATAGATCAAACTTCGATTGACCCAAGAACTAAAAGACATTATCTCAAATTAGGCACTCTCAAGGAATTGCAATCGGATGCTGAAGCGACTTTTGGAGGATTTTGGGATTTTGATGAACTGCCTATTCGGCCGGACGAAAGACAGAACACAGTACGACAAAGAATTGAAAATGCACAACATCTGATACAGAATGGCGACAGTGTTGACTTCAATCAACATCTTTATACACAAGGAAGATTTGATAAGAACACTCAAAAACCGTTGGGACTAAAAGTTGTGTTTATGATGAACAGGAGAAGCCCAAGCCTCCGATACGGAACTGTATAAATATATGCAAATCTCTATTCTCACTCTTTTTCCACAAATGTTCTCAGGTCCCTTCTCTGAAAGTATAGTCAAACGTGCACAGGAAAAAGACATCGTTTCTATCGAAATTGTAAACATTCGCGACTTCTCTGAAAATAAGCACCACACCACTGATCTTCCTCCGTATGGTGGAGGTCCAGGTATGGTAATGACAGTACAACCAATTGAGAAGGCTCTTGAGAAAGTAAAGACTGCAAACTCTAAAGTCATACTTTTATCTGCCAAAGGAAAATCGTTCACCCAGGAAAAAGCTCAAGAGTACACAAAGACAGAACATTTAATTTTCATCTGCGGCCATTATGAAGGGGTGGATGAGCGAGTGGCCGAACATTTAATCGATGAAGAAATACGTATTGGGAATTATGTACTCACCGGTGGGGAACTTCCTGCTATGGTGATTGCTGATAGTGTCGTCCGTTTACTCCCAGGAGCTTTAGGTGACGACACAAGTACGCACGAAGAATCACACAGTGAAGCAGGCGTCTTAGAATATCCTCAATATACAAGACCGGCTGACTACAACGGTTGGAAAGTTCCGGATGTTCTTTTATCCGGTAATCACGCTGAAATTGAAAAATGGCGCAGTGAACAAAAAAAGCAGGATAGCTAAGCTACTGTCTTTCTACGGATTTATTCCATGCATCAAGAAGTTTTTGTGTTTCCCAACGGGAGGAACTTTCCGCATTCCCCATTTTCAAAATCGATTCTCCCCAAGCATGAAAGAACCGCTCATTCATTTGTAAAAATCCAGCGTCATCAATCTGTGCTTGTCTATTCTCTCTGTGATCAGCGATGTAATTTTCATGGAGATCATAGTGCATGCTTGGATAGGTTCCATTTTCAATGATCACTACATTTCCAATACGAATGAAGCGCAATTTTTTTCCTATCAGTTTTTGGGAGAACTCTTCAATTTTTTCGGGAAGCAGAAGGTATTTTTCTTTCATATCGGGCGAGTATACCACTGCCAATCATGCCGATAATATCTATCCCAATATCCCGAATCATTGGTGTACGACCTGGTACAAAGGACTGATGGAATTCGTCACTGGCTGCGTATGCGATACAGATCAAGAAGGTTCGTAGCATCCGATGCTTGGTTTGTTTTCCATATGCCCGATAGACCAATCGAAACAGAATAAAATACACGGTCAAATGTCCAGCTTTTTTAAGAACAAAATCCCATGTCTTATCTTCAGGCCCCGGTAAATGAGGTTGTGATGACAGAAAAAAAATAAGCCCACACCAAAGAACTACTGGTCCCCAAGTTGTCAGAATTTTTTTCATAATTTTTTCTTCTTTCGTTTCTTCCACCATTCCCATCCAAAGTATCCACCAATGCTTCCTAAGACCAAAAGTCCTACCACGATCGATCCAATTGCAATCATCGTTTGCCCGTTTCCACTACTAGGTTTGGGCGATGGAGTCGGTGTGGGTGAAGGCTCTTCATCGGAGCTCCCGAGAACTTCACCACTTTCTGCTCCGTCATCCGCTTCGAGTGAAGCCGAATCCGAAGCGGCTGAACTGGTACTCGATTCCAAACTCGGGTTTGCACTGCCTTTTGTCATCTGGGTTGTTTCCTGCCAACCCCCACCCGATTTAGCCCAAGTCTGATCAGTATGACATTCTTTGTACTCGTATGTATCAACTTTTTTCCCCGTCCCATCAATTAGATTTACAACATCACCACTGTCAGTTAACATTCCACGTGCATATTTGCTAATCTCTACGGTGCTATATCCTTTAGCACTGATCGCAAGTGTGGCAATCGGTTGCTCATTATTATCATGATCTGTCAGCTTCCAATTCGTAAGGGTCACTGTTGTAGCGCCACTGTTATATAGCTCTACCCATTCCTTACTCCCGTCAGCTTGGCAGGCATAGATTTCAGATAGACTAATAGTTATCGGTTGTGTAGTTGGAGTAGGTGTGGGGCCTGCAGTTGTTGTAGGAGTGGAAGTGGGAGATGTTGTCGATGTTGGAGTTGGAGTCGGAGTCGGGGTTGAAGGAGAAACTAATGTATTTGCTTGTCCAGGAGTAACAGCGGTTGTGAGCGACCACGACGTTCCCTGCTTTATCCAGCTGACTGGCCGAGGAGTAGGACATTTTTCGAATGTATTTTCTTCTAAAACATCTCCCCCTCCATCTTTTAGCCGTAATGAAAACTCTTCATTACTTAAGAAATTTGAACCCACATTAAATTGTTTATATAACTTTGCCGAGATTGTCGCGGTATCCGCAACGAGTGTTTTTGGTGTCCAAGTACTTGAATCCTTTCCTTTTTCCTCCACTTTCCAAGTCGACACATCGACACCTTGATCTGATTCGTTATATAACTCTATCCACCCATTGTCTTCGCATGGTGAAACTTCAGATAAAGTAATTACAATTCCAGCTCCTGGCGATGGTGCCTGGGCGTAGGAAGGGAGAATTCGAAAAAAACCAAAAAACGATATGAATGCCAAAAGCAAAATAAAGACACGCCGCATAATACCTTAATTCTTCCGTAAATAGCCGACACCGATAATCTGTCCCGTAGAATACAACGAATTGAACTTTTTGTCATATCCTTCCCAGGGATCATTGATCATATAGTCACCATTTTGCCCACTTTTTAAAACAATAAAGTGAGTTCCTACCACACTTGTCCGTACAGAGAGCTTCACAATCACCGGTCTACCTTCTTTGAGTTCCGTATCAATCAGTCCTAAATCTTTACGGTCAACAACTTCAAATCTGTATCCACTCGGTGCTGGCCAAGGTCGTCGCATTGCGCCAGTGTTTAAATAAAAACTGTCTCCATTTTGCGCAACATTCGCTGGAGTGACATTGTCCCCATACTTTTTCTTCACCATGGCAATCGAGGTTACTAAGCAGCCAACATCTAAGATGGTATCTGGATTTTTGGTCAAACCGCTATTTCCAATTGTCATGTTCGCCCATCGCTCATCGCGCTGTGAGTAAAACCACCCATCTGGAGAACTTTGAGCCGGCAAAATGCCACCGCCTTTGCTAGATGTAAAAGCCCGGAATGAAGCAAGCTCAGCTTCTGCTTGCGCCAATAATTTCTGATAGTTCCCTTCACTATTTTTGGTATCAGAAAGCAATTGTTTTTTCGCTTGTTCTTGAGCGACTAAATCAGCTTGTTGTTGTTGCAGTTTCACTTTGAGTGTTTCTACCTGCTTTTGCTTCACTTCTTTCTCTTGCTTCTGGGTATCGTAAGAGATTTTGACTTCAGTTGTCTTTTTTAACATCTGACTATGATGGACAGAGGCCAGTTGAATATATCGAGCTCGTGTCGAAAGATCAGCAAAAGAATGAGAAGAAAATACCAGTTGATATGGGTCGATTTGACCTTGCTTGTATCCCACTTGAACATCAGAGATGAGGGCTCTCGTATGTTCATCTAATGTCCCTTCAAGGGTTTCAATTTTCCCTCCTAAGGAAGTAATATCTCGAGTCAAAACTGAAATCTCAAATTCAGTCGCTTCAACTTGTTTTTCGGTCAGAGTTTTTTTGTTCGTCAGATAAGAAATTGCAGAAGAAAGTGTTCGCGCTTCGCCTTGAAGTTGAGTAATTTTCCCTTTTAAATTTTCGATTTCTTTTAATTTCTCTTGATATCTTGGATCCGTGTCTTGTGCATAGCTTCTAGTTGGCACGAGAAGAACAAGGACTAATACACACACGAAGATTCGGCGTTTGAAAACTCGCACAATCTGAATACTCCTTCCGCTAATGTCTGATAAATCTCGCCACCGCAAGGTAGCTTGAGACTAATCCCAAGAAGAGTCCAACGAGAACTCCCCCGCCAAGTAGTGACACTAATGTGAGGGTAGGGATAGGAAGCACTCTAATCTCGCCGAAAAATCCAACAATTGCTGGGGTTGCATACAGGAGAACAATAAAGCTTGAAACCCACCCAATCACACTACCAATGACACCATATAAAATTCCTTCAATCATAAATGGGCCACGAATATACCAGCGGCTAGCTCCCAATAAATTCAAGATTCCAATCTCTTTTCGTTTGACGGCTACTCTCAAACTGAGAATCACAAACACTAAAAGCAAAGTGATTAAAAAGAGCACGCCAGTAACAGCCAATCCACTTTGACGAATAGTTTTTGTCCAAGATGCCAGTTTTGCAATCACTTCTTTTTGATACACAACTTCATCAACTCCATCGATTTTTTTCAGGTCGATACTAATCGTTTCGAGTTCATCCACTGAAGTCGCACTGACTTCTAAACTTGCGGGTAAAATATCTGCGCTTACAAGATCAGAAAGGAGTGGATCTTTTTTGTTTTCTTCTTGAAAGATCTTTAAAGCATCCTGTTTGGTAACCACTTTTACCTCAGCAACATATGGCTTCTGTTGCATGGCGTTCTTTGCACTATCAACTTGTTCATTCGTTGCTTTCACATCAAAATATGCAATCACTTGAGGCTTCGTTTCTATATATTGAAGTGCTCGATTTGCAACAAATAAAACTAAAGCAAAGCTAAATGCAACAAAGAACGATAACGTCATCATGAGGATCGCTACCATTGCTTGATATGGACTGCGTCTCATGGTTTTTAGCGCTGTTGCAAATGATCGAAACATAATTTATTCCCCTTTTCCCTTTTCTTTCGTTTTCTTCACTTTTTCGACAGCTTTTCCACCTTCGATTGATACCACTCGTTTTCCTAAATGATCGACGAGTGACTGATTATGGGTAGCCATAATCACAGTCGTTCCCAGTTCATTAATTTTTGAAAGTAACCGAACAATCGATCGAGCGGTTTCATCATCCAAGTTACCAGTCGGTTCGTCAGCAAACAACATCCGTGGAGCAGTCGCCAAAGCTCTGGCGATACAGACACGCTGTGCTTCTCCACCCGATAGTTGGGTTGGAAACAAGTTCGCTTTTCCTGGAAGTCCAATTAGCTGTAACAAATCTTCTATACGAGAATTAATCTCTTCTTTGGGTTTGTTAATGATTTCCAAACCGAGAGCGATATTTTCACCGACGGTACGCTCTGTGAGCAATTTATAGTCTTGATAGATAACTCCGATCATTCGACGTAATTTTTGCACATCTTTGCGTTTTAATTTTCCGACCTCAATGTCTTCGATGAAGATACTGCCTGCATCAGGTGTCACTTGCTGTGTGAGCAAACGCATCAAGGTAGTTTTGCCTACACCAGATCTGCCGATGATAAACACGAACTCTCCGGGATCAACGGTCAAATTTAAATCGTCGAAAATCACTTGATCTCCGTACATCTTTCTGATATTGGAAAATGAAACCATAGGCATCATCAATACTACTGGAAAACGAAGGCAATGTGAAGGGAAGAAAAGACAAAAAGTCTTTTACTCATCCTGACCGGCGCTTGCAGGAGCGGGAGTGGTACCATCTGGAAGTGGAGCATTTAACTCTTTCACTTCAACCCGTCCCACATCCATAAGCCAACCAGCTTTTTGCGCTTTAAATGTTTCACCAGATACTTTAACTCTGGCACCTTCAAACAACTTCAGATCAACAACAGAGGAAGTGAGGTACACGTTTTGAGAAGCACCACCAGGACGCACTATGTGGTGAGATCCTTCTCCACCAACGCCACCAACGATGAGGACTCCTTCAACACTGTCCTTAAAGCTACTTGCATCTTTAGCACCAAAAACTTGTCCTACTTTGACAGTTTCAACTGCTGCTCCAGTATCATTGGAAGCAGTGGTATCAGTCGTGGTCGCCGGAGCTGCAGTTTTTGGCGCAGTTAATTTCGCTCCAACTAACCCTGTACCGAGTCCCAAAAAGACAACAACTACGATAGCGGGAACGAGTTTTTTAGATGCAGACATAGATTTATTTTCCTTGGACATGGCACCAGCAAAACTGTTTGTAGATGTTTGCGGGGCGGCTTGTACATTCGAACTTTGTGTTGAGTGGTTTTCCATACATTTTTTAGTGTAACACACGGAGGGCGTGATCGGCTATCCCAACATCTTTAAACTAGAATGGGTAAATAGGTCTAGGTCCCCATCAAGCACACCTTGGGTATCTGATGTCTCTACTTTCGTCCGGGTATCTTTGACCAAATGATAGGGATGTAGCACATAGTTTCTGATTTGATTTCCAAAACCTGCGATCTTGTACTCTCCTTTTACTTTGGCCAATTCGTCTTTTCGTTTTTGTTCTTCAAGTAAAGCTAACTTACTTTTAAGGATAGAGAGTGCAGTCTTTTTGTTTTGCTCTTGATATCGCTCCTGCCTGCATTCCACCACAATTCCGGTCGGTGTGTGTGTGAGTATGACTGCAGTGTTCACTTTATTGACGTTTTGTCCACCATGACCACCTGCCCGCGTAAATGCCCAGGAGAGATCATCAGGGCTCACTTCAATAGTCTTATCATCATCTTCAACGAGTGGCAAAACTTCTACTCCGACAAATGAAGTTTGACGTAAGTTGTCAGCATTAAAGGGAGACAGACGAACCAGTCGATGCGCGCCTGCATCATTTTTTAAATATCCATAGACGTAATCACCCCGAATGATCAAGGTGGCAGATTTTAACCCCGCTTCCGCGCGGGACTCATCGACAAATTCTGTTTTCCATCCCTTGCGCTCAAAGTAGCGCATGTACATGCGCAAAACCATGTTGGCCCAGTCATTCGCTTCATCTCCCCCTTGCCCCGCATGGATTGTCAAAATTGCATCGTGATCGTCGTATGGACCGGACAAAAATGTTTGAGTTTCTAAGAGATCGATTTCTTTTTCAAGTATCTGGAGCTTATTGGCATATTCAGTTTGAAGCGATGGGTCTTCTTGTTCTGAAAGCAGCTGTTCGATGCTTTCAAGATCAGTAAAATATGAACTAATGCGTTTGTCTTGATCGAGAAGATTTGTGATTCGTGAACGCTCCTGTCCAACTTTCCTCGCTCGCTCTTGATCCGCCCATAGCGCTGGACTCTCCTGCTCAGAACTCAGTTCCTGGAGTCGTATCTCTTTCTCAGGAATCGCGAGTTTCTTTTGAATGGACAAAAACCGCGCCTGCAGTTCTTGTCTTCTCGTCATTTCTTCTGGTGAGATCATGTCTATAGTATAGCAAAGACTTGACACTATTTTTGTGATACTTTAGTATCACTTTTATGACTATACATCTTGTGACCACATTAAAAAGAAAAGCAACACAGATACTACATGAAGTGAACAAAACCAAAACTCCTATCCTGATTACAGAATACGGTAAACCCTCTGCTTACATCATTGATGCACAATCTTTCCAAGAAACGCAACAAAAAATAGCAATTCTGGAGGGACTTGCTAGAGGCGAACAAGCAATTAAAGGTGGACGAGTGACTTCACATACGGATGCGATGAAAATGTTCAAACGATGGCTCGATTAATCTGGACAAACCCAGCACTAGCCGATTTACAGGCGATAGCGGAATATATTGAGCTAGACAATCCAGTTGCTGCAGCAAAACTTGTTCAAAAAATATTTTCTACCGCGCTGAAATTACAAAATTTTCCAAAATTGGGTAAAATTCCGATAGAAGCGCGTCATGCTTCATATAAAGAAATTGTGATACAACCTTGCCGATTATTTTACCGTCTTGAAAACAACTCTGTGTATATTGTTTTTATCACTCGGATGGAAAGAGATGCATCGCATTTTCGGATGTAATTCTGTCGATTTCCCCAAAAGACTTTCCCAGGAAATCCGCAATGAACTTCGCAGTTTCAATGACAAAAGCCGGTTCACATGTTTGGCCGCGCTTGCTTTGGGGTGACAAGAATGGAGCATCTGTCTCAGCCAACATTCGATTCTGCGGAGTTATTTTTAAGATAGCTCTGATAGCTTCAGCGTTTGGATACGTGACGTTTCCGGCAAAACTGACATAAGCTCCTAGGTCTAAAGCTTTTTGTACATACGAAACCGGCCCTGAAACACAATGCAATACAAACTTTGGAATCGGCTGACTTTGCAAAAGATCCACTAAATCACCATAGGCGTCATACGAAACCACCTCATCTGGCCTTCTGGTATTACGGCAATGAATGAGGAGTGGTAATTCATGTTTGTGTGCTAAGCCTGCTTGCAGCAAAAACAATTCTTTCTGCGCGCCATGATCGACTGTCCCTGTATAGTCTAATCCACATTCGCCAATGGCACTGACATTCCCACTCGCAATGAGATTTTCTAATTCTTGTTTTATCGTATCTATCTGTCCACTCACCGCTTCTTCAGGATGAAGTCCTACACTTGCCCACAGCTCTGGATGTTTTTTCGCCAGATCAACAGCAATTTGACTGGTTTCAATATTCACTCCGATATTCATCAAGTTTGAAACCCCTGCATCCAAAGCATGTTGGAGATAGGTCTTGTAGTCAGAAAACAAAGGTTCGAGGTTTAAATGGGTGTGCGAATCGATCATCACCCTATGATACAATAAGCCTCATGAATTTCTCTTCCGTACTTATCGTCATTCAGATCATTGTGTCACTGTTCTTGGTGTCAACGATCTTGCTACAAGCTCAAGGCTCAGGATTGGGTAGTACTTGGGGCGGAGGCGGAGAAAGTTATCATACCAAGCGAGGAGTCGAAAAGACACTTTTTGCGGTGACTATAGTCTTAGGCGTCCTCTTCTTTGTGCTCTCGCTTCTTAACATCGTGTTTCTCTAAGAGATTACAAGGATTGTCATGATCAAAGTTCAACACTATCTTTGGTATGTCCAAGGATTTTTCAAAAAATACAAAGCAATTATCGTTGTCAGTATTGTCATTGGTGTGGGAATGTTTATCGCTCTCCCGAGTTTGTTGACGATCGTCCCGTTTGGAAAACCAACGGAATATATTGGTCGTGTCGGTGTTTTCCCACTTTCACGGCTTCCTCGTGATATTCAGGAACAAGTCAGCTTTGGCTTAACTCGTGTGGAAGCAGATGGGCAAGTATCACCCGCGTTGGCATCGTCCTTTGGAGTGGAAGAGGATGGAAAAGCCTATCGCTTTACGTTACGACCTGATGTGAAATGGCAAGATGGACAGACTGTTACCCCACAAGATGTGACCTACAATTTCTCTGACATAGATGTGGTGCGTTCACCCAATGACATTGTCTATCGTCTGCAAACTCAGCAAAACCAAACTGAACAAGTAAAGGAAACCTTCCTTCCCTCTTCATTCCCAGCCGTCGTCACTCAGCCATTGTTTAAACAGGTCAGAACTCGTTCACTGTTTGGAACCAAAACGATAGTGTATGGAATGGGTGCGTACACCATCACCGATATTGTATATAAAGGACCAGGAATCCAAGAGTTCACTTTAGATTCTCCCAAAAATCGAAAAGTGTATCGTTTCTATCCCACTGAACATGATGCCATTGTCGCTTTCAAGCAAGGAGAAATTGATCGCATCGATGATATTCAAGACTTAGAGGACATTTTTGACTGGCCAACTCTCGATAAACATCTCATTACCAAGACCGACCAGTACGTTGGCGTATTTTTCAATCTCGGATACCAAGTTGGAGAAGATCATCCGTATGGAAACAAACAATTACGGCAAGCATTAAATTTAGCGATCCAGAAGCCACAAGGAACTGATCGAATCCTTTCTCCAATATATAAACGCTCATGGGCCTATGTGGGCAATGAAGACGATCTTGATCATTTTGAACAGGACACCAAGCTGGCAGTCGAAACGTATTTGAAAGCCAATCTCTTTACTCCGTTGGCAATCGAACTGACTACCATTCCTTCGTATGCAAAAGAAGCAGAACTCGTGAAAGCGAGTTGGGAACAATTGGGAAAATTAGCAAAGACACAATGTCAGCAAGAGAAAGCCTCCGAAAACTGTGATCAGATCGATATTGCTGTCTCAATTCACATCTCCAATATTCCCGATTTATCAAATTATCAAGTTCTACTGGTCGGACAACAAATTCCTCTTGATCCAGATCAATACTCACTCTGGCATTCGACCCAACCGACAAATTTTACACATTACAAAAACGCTCGAACAGACAAGCTCTTAGAAGATGGACGAAAGTCGACAAACAAGGAAGAACGTAAACTTTTGTATCAAGAATTCCAAACGTTATTGGTGAAGGAATCTCCAGTGATCTTCTTGGAAGCGATTAAAACCTACACCGTTGAGAGAAAAGGAATTCTGTAAGCAGGTTTCTACTTATATAATTCAGGCACCGAGTTTTCAAACAGAATGATTGCAGAGGGTTTGACCATGTTTTTTATTTGTTCCATACCCTCTTGCTCGCCTTTGGCCAAGATAATTTGATCTTCTTCTAGTCCACCAGTTTTCAATCCTTTGACAATCGCTTGCGTATTTACCCCGATGATGACGACGCACACGTCTGCAATTTGGGCAATACGTTTTCCTAATTTTTCGTTCTCATGTTCTTGAATATCTCCAAGTTCTATATATCCAGGGGTAAAAATAATCTTTTGTGAGGCTTCCAATTCTTTCACCACAGACAATGTTTCAACAGATGAAGCAGGATTAGCATTGTAGCCGTTGTCTAATAGTAAAATATTATGTTCAAGCAACGTTGGCTCTAGCCGATGAGGAATAAAAGCAACACTAGATAGTTTCTGTGCAACCATATTTAGATCGATTCCAAATTCTTGGGCTAGCCAAAGAGCAGGTAACGTATTCACTGCATTGTGTTTGCCATACAAGGGAATAAAGAAAGAGCGCTCGTTATAACTAAACTCAGTACCTGCGCGGGAGACCTGTACATCAGTCACGCTATTTTCTCCATAGTCTTTCCCATACACAAAGTGTTTTCCTTTATTGGCTTCAGTAGTCACCAATTCAGTCAAGGCTTTCTTTAAATTTTCTTCTGATCCGAATCGCTCCATATGTGCATATCCAACCGGAGTCAGGATTTTATAATCTGGGGAGAGAAAGTGAACCAATCCGGCGATGTCTCCAGGATAATATTCACCTAATTCTGCCAGAAAAACCTCATGTGATGAATTGAGTTTGGACAAAATAAGTCGAGCTATCCCAATTGGTGTATTAATGTTTTCTGGTGTCATCAAAATCTTTCTTGAACCACTTAAGACATGATGGGCAATATACTTGGTTGAGGTTTTTCCATAAGAACCAGCAATTGCGATAACCTTTAATCCCCGCTTTTGCAGATATCGAAGCTTTATAGTAGCTACAAGTACATATGCCCAAATAATTATTTTTTTAGGAATTTCTAAAAGCAGTAACGAAAATCGCAATGACAGAACAGGAGCCATAACTCGTAGTAACTGGAGCTTGAACGTCCATTTTTTTGGTTTGACGACCAGTGAACTATTTTTGTTGGCCTGAAACCAACGAATATATCGTGACCACTCATATTCAGTTTGTTGCAGAATGGCTAGTTTGGTTTCTATAGAAAGTGACATAGTTCATCCGATACTGGTTTTGGATACGTATGATGAGGGAAGTGTCCGGCATCATAGGTTTTTAACTGATTAAGTGGTATCAAATTATGCATCGTTTCACCTTGCCACAGCGGTGTAGAGGTGTCACTTTTTCCCCACAACAATAACGTCGGTTGGGCAATTGATGAAAGTTTTTGAGTGTAATCCTCTTTCAAAATGAGTTGTAAGGTTTTTTTCTGAAATTCATTGGCCCACACATAATCACTATCTGCTCCAAAAGAAGCGTACAGTTTGCCACGAAACGTGCTGGTGATCTTGTCTTTGATTGTTTTGGGAGTGAAGCGAGCAGCAAGACGCAGAGTTTTTTGTTTCGAGTTTAAAATATTGGGGATTCCGGAACTATCAATCAATGCCAGCTTTTTTGGCTGATGAGAATATGGTCCACTACAATATTCAAGCAGTATTTTCCCACCATAGGAGTGTCCTACTGCACCCACCACCGTCTGGCCTGTTGCCTGAAGGAAATCTTGAAGCCATTTGGCATGTTGTGGAGTACTCCATCCCTCTTTTGGGGTGTCTGTGCGTCCACAGCCAGGAAGGTCGGGTATAAGTAAAGTGTAGTGATCAGAGAGAAAAGGGATGATCGGCAACCAGGCTTCCCAGGCATTTGCCCACCCGTGAAGCAGTACAAGAGCAGGACCTGCCCCCACAGTTTCATAGTTCGTTGCTAATCCTGCAACTTGAATAATTGCCATAGTACCCATTATACTCATGCTCTATGAAACGGATATCACTTCTTTCTCTCGTACTCGTGACTACCCTTGCTTTGAGCGCGTGTGCGCCAAAGGAAGTACCACCTGAAGCTACGCCAATGGCAACAGCAACGCCTAGTGCATCCGCGTCTGCTGCTCCCACAGATACGCCTATGGTTACCCCGACTCCAACCCCAAAAGGGAAAAATGCAAAAGTAACCAAACAATACGTTGATATACAAACCGCAAAAGGCACTATAGAACTGGAACTCTATCCTGACAAAGCTCCAGGGACAGTCAGTAATTTTTTGGAGAAAGTAAAATCGGGATTTTATAAAGGACTTACCTTTCACCGGGTAGAAAATTGGGTGATTCAAGGAGGAGATCCTTTAGGAAATGGAACTGGCGGTGGAGAAATGCCAACCGAATTATCCGATGAACCCTTTATTGATGGCAGCCTTGGAGTCGCCCGTGGCAGTGAAGATATTAAAGTGAGCAACGATTCCCAGTTCTTCATTTGTACCTCTGATTGTGGCTGGTTAACGAATAAATATACAAATTTTGGTAAAGTAACAAAAGGCATGGATGTCGCTAAAAAGATTGAAAAAGGCGATAAAATGATTAACCTAACTATAGTAGAAAAATAACCATATGAATCAAACCGCTGTCATTCAAACAAATAAAGGAGCAATCGAAATTGAACTCTATCCCCAAGATGCACCAAAAACAGTAGAAAATTTCACTACCCTTTCAAAGCAAGGATACTATAACAACCTTACCTTTCATCGCGTTGTTCCCGGATTTGTGATCCAAGGTGGAGACCCAAACGGAAATGGCACTGGTGGGCAGTCTATCTATGGGGCAAAGTTTGAAGATGAGCTCAATCCAGAAACAACAAGTTACAAAAATGGATACAAAGAAGGGGTAGTCGCTATGGCAAATAGCGGCCCAAATACTAATGGAAGTCAATTCTTCATTATGTTAGAAGATAACGATCTACCCCCGTTATATAGTATCTTTGGAAAAGTCACTAAGGGTATTGATGTGGTCAAACAAATCGCTGTCGGCGACACAATGACAGCCATCGACATTACGTAGTTTTCAAAATCGAAGCGAGCAGTATTGGATTATCGGTTTTTATGCCGTCCACTTTCATGGCAATGAATTTGCGCATATTCTCTTCTTTGTTAACGACAAATACGAAAACTTTTACTCCTAATGAGTGATAAAACTCTACATCCTGTGGCAGACAGAAGCGAGCGTGAAGCGAGACATATTCAGGAAGCAACCGATTCACCCGACGCTTGGCCAAAAAACGAGCGGGATAGGAAAGCAAACTGGTTAACAAAAATAAACCCACACGCCCCAAAAAGGTATTCAGAATGTTAAATGGATTGTATGTTGTCCCCGTACTATATGACTGCAAGGAATTGGGGAAATGAATAGAATACCGATTCAACAACCCTAGGTTGTTGGAGTCAAAAATAATCCGTTGCTCGATACGTTTGTGACTTAAGACGCGCGCTAAAGCCAGATCCATGGTCGTATCTTTTAAATCGAGATTAATTAAAACCCTCGGGGGTAATTGATCGATAATTTCCGTCAGTTTAGGAAGCGTAAATCCTTTCGCCACCAGTTCATCGTACGTATATTGACTGATCTTGATGGTTGGCCTGAAAGTCTTCAATCGATCATTATGGTTTAAAACCAAAATTTGATCTTTGGTAATGCGCAAGTCCATCTCTACCATGTCTGCTCCCTGCACAGCAGCTAATAGAATGGATTCTACAGTGTTTTCTTGGGCATCTTGTGATGCACCACGGTGCGCAATGATCAAAGGACGTGATGACATCATGAAGAGGATAGTATACCAAAAATATCAGCGATTACTTACCAGCAGGCTCTTGGATCCGAGTCGTAAAGTCGACGGGCGGAAAGGGATGTTCATCCCCTTCCGGATTTGATTGTTCTATTCTTTGTAGATCCGGCTCTATGTCACTGCGAATCTGATCAGTCTGGATCGGAGTTTGTGAAGGAAGAGGCGTCGGTGTAATCAGCACTTGTGTACTTGCTCCTCGTTTGATTAAGAAAACAAAGATCACAATCCCTACAAGTAACACCACAAATGCTCCAATTGCTAAGGGAACAATCAGACTTTTTTTCTGGGGAACAAGAAGGTCGGGTTTTCCTACTTCCAAGGGTACCGGCACCTCCTGAGAGAATCCCGTTTGATTTAAGTTGTCAGTACTCATTGTGAAAGCTCCTTTGCAAATTCCACTCCTCGTAAAACAGAAGCGTACGACGAGAACACGATGGAACGAAGTTGAGGATACATTAGAGTTGCCGAACCGGACTGACTTTGCCGCTCATACTGGATAAGAGCTCCCGACAAAATAGATTGGGCATTATCTATTGTTCGTCCCAGTTCATCGCTCCCTCGTTGCTTTTCCACTCGCTGGGTCTCACTCATCACTCCCGTATCAATCCAAAGATCAATTTTCTTTTTTACTGTTTGCAGCGCATCGATTGCCTCTTGCGTATGACCAATAGCAATCAGACAAACAGCCCGATCTGCGGTACTGCTTAGCTGCTTTTGTTTCCCAATAAACCATAACGCTTCCGTATCGGCTTTGATGCGATCGACAGCTACATCACTACGAGATCTATGATCCTGAAGGTCTTTCAGGTCTGCATCAATTCTCGCTGAGCTACTCGCTGACCAGAGCGGATTGACCATCGTTCGGTCCGAAAGCACAGCCTCAAGAATCGACAGATGAGTGATGACAACATCGTCCCGAGTCAACAAAAAGTCCCGCATGTCATGTACGGCTTCTTCTTGAGAAGCCAGCGTTTTTAAGTTTTTGTACTGGGTAAGACTCAATGACAGCGCATCTGACTGCGTCCGGTAGAGATCTAAAAGCTGCCGGTACCGGTCTTTTAGAGGGGCAATATTGGGGTTTACGGCATATACCACCCCTGTATTTAAGACCAAAAAGCAGAGCAGAATAGCCAGGCTTACTCGAGATAGTAGCGCGAAGGGACGAATCATAGTTGTAGTGTAGCAAATATGGTATACTACCGATAGTATTCGTTAAGCTTCTAACTCCTCGTGCAATTCCCACATTCCCAAAAGATCTGTGTGTCAAAAAGCTCTGAGATGAGCGAAGCAGTAGTATGTCCCTGGGAAAGGTGGTGAATTTACAATGGATGCATCAGCACAAAGCGCTAATCCCGCAAAACTGTTTGTTGGCAACTTGTCTTACAACATTACTTCCGAGCAACTCACTGAGAAATTTTCTCAGTTTGGTACCGTAGTCGAAGCTTTGGTCATGACCGATAAATTTACCGGTCGATCAAAAGGTTTCGGTTTCGTTACTATGAGTTCTGCAGACGAAGCAAATGCTTGCGTAACAGGTCTCAACGAATCGGAATGGGATGGTCGCAATATGGTCGTTAACGTTGCACGTCCGAGAGTTCCCCGAGAAAATCGAGGATTCGGAGGCGGAGCAGGTGGCTACAATGGTGGCAGTAGAGGTGGCGGAGGTTTCAACCGAGGAGGTCGAGATTTCAGTCGCGGCTCTGACCGTGGTAGTAGTGACCGAGGTGGATGGAATAACTAATACTTATCTATCAATCGAAAAAAACAAAAGCCCCTTTTCACCTTTATTGGTGAGGGGGCTTTTTTGTGGTATATATACTACAACATCAATCTATTCGTAAAACAAGGAGCCCCTTATGACCAAGTCGCAACTGATCGGTATCGTCGCCAAACGAGCACATATGCCGAAACGCGCTTCAGAAGAAGCAATTGAGGTTCTTCTGGAAGAAATCTCAAGGGCTCTGCAAAAGGGAGAGAAAGTAGTGCTTTCGAGCTTTGGCACATTTTCACTCGGTAAAGTAAAAGACAAAGAAGTTGTGCCGTTTGGCAAAACTGAAAAACGATTAACCATCAAGGGACACAAGGTCGTTAACTTCAAAGCTGGAAAACCTCTCAAGAAAAAGGTATGGTAATAGGATGAAGTTTCTTTTGATTCTTGTCGTACTTATAGGCATCGTTGTTGGTGGATTACATTTTTTCCCGTCACTTGCCTCCAAAGCTAAAATAGCGTTGCCAAACATTCCCCAGCTTCATTTAGCCAAATCTGAAGATAAAGACACTCCCGAAAAAACAGCACTCCAAGGGAAAGTCGCAGGAATTGCGACCACGGCCCAAAGCGCATTCCAATCCGCTTCTACCCTATTTCTTTCTACTCCGGGTCCAGGAAGCGATAATATCAACGTGGGCACTGTCGTTAATCAAATTAGCAAACAAGTAGAAAACATTCCCTCACAGCTGTTAGGTATCGCAAAAGTTCAATACTGTCAGCAGGTCCTCATCGAGGCTACCAAGTCAGCCGAAAAAAAGATAGAATAGATCTATGTGGCCCTTTAAACAGTATGTCCAGCGTCATCCGGTTCGTTCGCAGCGCTTCTTAGAGATTCTCCCGGGATTTGTTTCGTGGTCTCTTATTCTCTTTCCGATCTGGGGATCACTCATCATCCCTGAGATTGTTGCGTACTATATTATTGGATTTTCTGTGTATTGGTTGTTTCGCTCTGTCTCAGTCGCTCTCCTTGCAATTATCGCCTACTACAAAATTCGAGCCAGCATGCGTTTTGACTGGATGAAAGATCTAGAGAAATTTCCAACTTGGAATACGATTCATCACATCATCGTGGTTCCGACCTACAAAGAGCCGTTACACACATTAGAACGAACGTTAGACGAACTCTGCAAGCAAACGTTTCCTTTAAAAAATTTGCACATCATGTTGTCTTTTGAAGACCGTGAAGGTGATCCAGCCAGGGAAAAAGCAGAGCATTTATTGAAAACCTACGGAGATAAATTTGGAGATCTTTGGGCTACCTATCACCCTGACATTCACGGTGAAGTCAAAGGCAAATCGTCAAACACTGCTTGGGGTGCCAAACTTGCCAAAAAGAAATTAATCGATGAAAATGGATTTTTAATCAAGGACTGCACAATTACCAGTGAAGATGCTGACGCCCTCTTCCACCCATCCTACTTTGCTGCTTTAACATTTGAATTTTTAAAAAACTCCAAACGATACAATCGTATTTGGCAGGGGAGTATTCGTTTCTATAATAATATCTGGAAAGTTCCTGCTCCCGTGCGCGTGCTTGCTTCAGTATTCTCTGTGAATCAAATGTTTATTTTGATGCGACAAGACCGCTTAGTGAATTTTTCTACCTATTCAACGTCACTCTTACTTGCTGATGAAATCGGATACTGGGATGTTGATGTGATCCCTGAGGACTATCGTTTCTTCTTTAAAGCGTATTTCCTCAAAAAAGGTGACCTTGAAGTCGAACCAATCTTCCTTCCCATTCTAGCCGACGCAGCGGAAAGTGTTGGCTTCTGGGCAACCATGGTCAATCAATACGAACAAATCAAGCGTTGGGCTTGGGGTGTCAGCGATGATGCCTATATCATCAAACAGTGGGCAACCGCTGAAGGGATACCGTTTTGGGACAAAACCATCCGTATGTTAAAAACAGTAGAAGATCATTTCTTGTGGCCGGTAAACTGGTTTGCAATCACGATTGGTGCCCTGCTTCCCCCACTCTTAAACCACAATTTTAACCGTTTGATTATTGGTAAAAACTTGCCACAAGTAAGTTCTGCCTTGATGACTGTCTCTTTACTTTCTTTATTCGTCATTTTTGTCATAGATGCGCTGTCCCGACCAGCCAGGCCTAAAGATGTGTCAATCTTGCGTCGTATCTTACAACCATTTGAATTTTTAATGTTACCGATTCTAGGATTTTTCTTTTCGGCTCTTCCAGGTTTGGATGCCCATACCCGCTTGATGCTGGGCAAATACTTAGAGTATCGTGTAACAGAGAAAGTATGAAAAAAATTGTCGCTTTTCTGCTGCGTCATGAATACCTCGTCTGGGCTTTGTGCCTGTGTGCTCTCTTACGACTCCCTAGTCTCTTGGAGCCTTATTGGTATGGAGACGAAGGAATTTATTTGACTTTAGGAAATGGAGTCAGGCACGGGCTACAACTCTATCGTGATATCCACGACAACAAACCTCCGATTATTTATTTGATGGCAGCACTGAGCGGCACGGTATTTTGGTTCCGGTTTTTTCTCTTGGTATGGAATAGCGTTGCGATTGTCGCTTTTGAGCGTTTAGCCCATCGCTTACTTGATCGAAATAAAGTCGCTGGAACTACCAAGTTTATCGGTCTTTCGTTTCCAAAAGTGCAGTATTCGACTATAGCCACTTTCCTGTTTGCCATTCTTCCCTTCTTTGCAGAAGGCAGTATTGCCAATGGTGAGATTTTCATGATTATGCCGGTGATTGTTGGTGTATATCTTTTATGGAGAAATTCGAAAAATTCACTTTCCGTAATTCTTGCAGGCTTCAGCTTTTCTCTGGCATTTCTTATTAAAGTCCCTGCATTGTTTGATGCGTTCAGTGTGGGATTTTTCTTCTTTTTGTTATTTGAAGGAAAATCAGTATTTGCTTCTTTAAAATCGCGCTTACCCTACCTTTTTGCTTTTGCATTCCTCGCTCCAATTTTGATTTCGTTTCTCTATTACGCTTCCATCGGAGCAGGTAAACAATATGTAGCGGCAGCTTTTGCCCAAAACGTTGGATATCTGTCTTCATGGGCGACAGGGACACATGCGTCTACCAATGTTGGATCGTCAGGATTAAAGAACCGCGCCATTGTTTTAGCAGTTACGACAGTCATTTTGGTATTGTTAAAGAATAAAAACGGTAAACGCTTAACCTTTCTTTTACTTTGGTTTGCTTTTGCCCTATTTGGAGCACTCCTCTCGGAGAGACCGTATCCTCACTACTTGATTCAAATCATTCCACCAGTGAGTTTGCTGCTTGTCTTTTTCTATCGCACATTCAAAGACCGCAAAATATTTCGATTGATGCCCATTTTCGTCGGCTTTATTGTCTTATTTGTTAGTCTCTGGACGATTAAGTTTTGGTATTATCCGCAAATTCCGTATTACGTAAATTACATTCAATTTGTCACTAAAGCCAAAAGTATGGATGATTATTTCTCCTACTTTGACCCCAGACTTCCAACCATGTATAGACTCGCTTCATACCTAGAAGCCCATACGACTCCAGATGAACCAATCTTCGTATGGGGTGATGTTCCCATGCTCTATGCATTAACCAAGCGTTTACCTCCAGGTAAATATACCAGTAGTTATCACATCAAAGATTTTAATGGATTTGATGAGACGACACAGGCACTTGAAACGAAAAAACCGAAATATGTTATCATCGACACGTCTTATGAAGCGCCCTATGAAGGATTGCATACATTCTTAGAGCATGACTACATCCCCACCTATAGCTTTACCCCATTTGCAGTCTATAGACGTACCGCTACTCCAACCCAATAGACAACGTTCTATGAAACTACATGCTTATTCTTTTTTCTTTATCGCCGCAGCGGCTGGCAGTGTCATTTTCGCTACTCTCCTCTTTTTCTTTGCCCCACCTCAAATTCCTTTATGGTATTCACTCTCAATAGTGGAACAGCAACTTGATGCAAAAATTCTGGTTTTCATTTTCCCTACACTTATCACAATTATTGCTCTTATCCACTCGTTCTTTATGCGTAAAGTACGCACTCTTGATTTGTATTTGCACTCATTGTTCTTTTACGCGACATTTGTGCCGATCGTTATTTTATATATTGCGCTTATTCGTATAGCTATGGTCGTTCTATGACTCCTTTGCTCACCATTGCCATTCCCCTTATTCTTTCTTTGGTATTAGGAAAAATAGTTATCGCTTTCTATACTAAAAAAGGGTGGTTAGACGATCCAAAAAAAGTGAATCATCCAAAAATCGTGCATACAACTCCACTTCCGCGAGGCGGAGGATTAGTCGTCGGGATTGCGATTGCGATCGCCATTCTTTTTCTCATTCCCTTTTCACTTAAAATCGCGGGAATTATACTCGGCTCTTTGCTATTAATTGCCATCGGTGTTTGGGATGATATTGCCAATCCACATCCACTGATCCGATTGTTCTTTCAATTAACCGCCAGTTTGTTGGTGGTATTTTCTGGAGTGACCATTTCGTATGTCACAAACCCATTGGGAGGAATTCTTTCCTTTCAAGCCATCCCGGTGATCGGTATGATCATTGCAAGTTTGTGGATTGTTTGGTGTATGAATATTGTCAACTTTTCAACTGGTCTTGATGGACAAATGCCTGGATATGTAGCTATTGCCGCGTTAACAATTGCACTTTTATCCACTCGATTTTTCCCCGATCCGGAACAATTTACCGTATTTCATCTTGCCTTAATTGTGATGGGAGCGTATTTAGGCTTTTTATACTGGAACATGTATCCCCAGAAAATGATGGCCGGCTTTGGCGCCAGTACCTTAGCAGGATTTTTTCTTGCGGTGTTATCGATTTTATCGGGAGCCAAATTGGCAACCGCTATTTTAGTCCTAGCTATCCCGATGAGTGATGCTGGATATGTTATTTTTAGAAGGCTATTACAGAAAAAATCTCCGTTTTGGGGAGATAGGACACATCTCCATCATGCTCTCTTAGATACGGGTCTGTCCAAGCGAATGGTTGCACTTATTTACTGGCTCACTGCATTGTTTTTAGGATTATTAGCTCTCAATCTCTCAAGTGGGCAAAAAACATTTGCGATTTTGCTTATCATTGCAGTTGTGTGTATGATTGGCACATGGCTACGTATGGGTTTCACCTCCTTCGTGAAGTCCGGCCCAGACAGTGGATAAAGAATTTGTCCCTCTATGCCGCGCTGGTTTTTTCTGGCTTCTTTTTTGAACCTGGATACTTTGGATATGTCACGATTGGTGTTGGAATTTTCTGTTTATTGTCTTCTGCTGTCTATTTGATCAATGACATCATTGATGCACCAATGGATCGGTTGCACCCGTTTAAAAAGAAACGCCCTATAGCCTCTGGTGCATTGCCGGTTGCTCATGCGTGGGCAGCAGCAGTTGCGCTTCTAATTGTTGCCATGATTGGCGCATTCTTTATCTCCACGTTCTTCTTCTTTTTGTCGATTGCATATGTGCTCTTACATCTTCTGTATACCTATAAACTCAAGCAAACTCCAATCGTTGATGTCATGATGATTGCTGCCGGGTTCTTAATTCGCATCTATGCCGGTGCGGTGATTGTGAATCTTCATACCAGTGTGTGGTTTTTACTCACGGTCCTATCTGCCTCTCTATTTTTGGCAGTCGGTAAGCGGCAAAGTGAACGAACGCTGTTACGGGGATACGGTGAAGATTTATCCAAACATCGTGAAACACTTTCACATTACACTCAGCGATTGTTGGATGTCTATGTGGGTATGTTCGCTAACGCAACTTGGCTCACCTATGCACTGTATACCTTCCAACGGAGCGAGTTTAAGCCTGAGGGTGTCCTGTTTGTGAGTATTTTTGCCAAACTCCCCCGTACGTTTACTGCTGAGAAATGGTTGATGATCACCATCCCCTTGGTTATTTTTGGAGTGATGCGCTATTTGCAGTTAGTGTATGAAAGCAACCAAGGAGAAAGTCCAGAACGGGTACTGCTTCGGGACAAACCACTGCTAGTGACTGCCTTTATTTGGGGACTGTTAGTAATGGTCTTAATTTACGGAATTGGGTAGAAACTTTTTTTCCTTCCTGCCTGATATACTATCCTTCTATGGATACCATCCTAAAACCCACTCAGACTTCCGAACATTTTCCCGGTTTTGTCGAAATCTACTCGGATACGTTCAATGATGCTGTAACTCTTATCAAACGATATCCCCTTCCCTTGCTGCTACTCATTGTCATTGACTTTGGTACTTCAGTCTTTCAACCGGTTACAAAAGGAACCTATGCTGCAACAGCCGTATCAGCCATCATTCTCGTTATCAGTTATATTGTGAATCTCTGTTTTATCTATCTTTACAAGCACAGACATCATTCGGTCGATATCGGATCTTCAATGACAGCCGTGTCTGATGTGCTGTTGTCATTCATATTTGCAAGCCTTATACAAATTGTCGTTATAACTATTGGGGTTGCGTTCTTTTTAATCCCCGGAATCGTAGCGGCTTTATCTTTATTTGTTACAGGATTTGTCGTGATGTATGAAAACATGGGACCGCTGAACGCGCTTGGGAGGAGCATAATTCTAATGGATGGATATAGAATGCGCGTATTCAGGTATATTCTTCCTTTTTTTATCCTTGTTCTATTTTCTAGTTTTTTATTGCAATTCTTTGGAGCGAGAATCGGTCTCACTGCCATAGAACTGCAGTGGCTGAAAGCAATCTTGTACTCTCCGGCTGGACTCTTGTCTACCTGTTTTGTCGGAAATGTGTATGAGCCACTCTCGCGAAAAAAAGTTGCATTCATCGCCGCAAAAGCAAAAGTGTCACGATTGATTCGATTTAGTCTCATCGTTTTAGCAGGAATCGTTTTGATAGTCGTCTATTTTGCATGGGTATTCGGTGGAAACGGACCAAGTTGGTCATCCGTATTTAATCGCAGATCACAAACTCAGCAATTTCAAGCGACGCCACCAAAGATCCGTTTGAAAAAATAAACTCACGTACTCATTTTCCCAACTCTTTGGTACGTGCGAGTTCAATCGCTTCGTGCAAACTCTCGAAGGTGCCAGTATCAAGCCACTTCCCTTCAACAAAGGCAACATCCAACTTCCCTTCTTGCAGATATACATTATTTAAGTCGGTAATTTCTAATTCTCCTCGTGGTGAGGGTTGGAGTGCTTTGGCTTTGGAGATAACGGTATTGTCGTAGATATACAAACCAGTCACTGCAAAATCTGAAACCGGCTCTTTTGGCTTTTCGACGATTGATGTTGCCTTGTTGTTTGCATCAAAGGCTACCACACCAAAACGAGCTGGGTCGGGTACTTTTTTTGCAAATACTCGTGCTCCTGATTGAAAGGTAGTAATGGGAGTAGAAAAATCGTCTTCAAAGAGGTTGTCGCCAAGAATTAAGGTGACGTTATCATCGCCGATGAATTTTTCTCCAATGAGGAACGCTTGGGCCAATCCTTCTGGTTTCTCTTGTACTTCGTAGGAAAATCTGCAGCCGAATTCTTTTCCACTTCCAAGGAGTTTTAAGAAGTCTCCCGCGTGATCGGGAGCAATGATGATGAGGATTTCTGTTATACCCGCTGAGCGCAAAGTCTCTAATGGATAATAAATCATCGGTTTGTTATAAATCGGGAGCAGTTGTTTGCTGGTCACTTTGGTGAGTGGATACAATCGTGTTCCAGCACCACCAGCGAGAATAATTCCCTTCATAACAAACTCCTTTGTCTTTTTGTAGCTACAGGGTGGAAGCCAAGATAATGAGCATAAACGCTCCTAAACCTCCAACCGCGATGTATTCTAACACGAGTCGAGTGGTCTTCACTTCGCCTGCATGACTCCATACTCCCCAAATAACATAACTTATCCAAGCCAGCACAGCCAGAAAGACACGCACATTTAGCATTGGAGTAAAGAGAAAAGCCGAGAGGAAGACACTCTCAACAAACAAGAGGACTCCATATTGATAGGGACGAAATCGAAGTTCGCGGGCAATCATAATGCGACTCCTGCTTTTACCAATAGAATAATGATCAAAATGCCACTAAAGAATAAAACGTGTCCTAAGCTTCGACTACTTACTCGAACAATTCCTTTGTGTTCAACGACCCACATATCAACCAGTAATACTCCTAAGACCAGAACGATGACTGCGATAAAGAAGACTTTCTGCATTTGCAGGGGAGTAAAGAAAGACAGAGAAGTTCTCTCTGAGATCGGGGTCGGCAATACCAAGGTGGGGTTCACGTTTTCAAGCGTCTGCGGAGCTGATTCTTGACCAGCAACTTGCGGCGTTCCTGCCTGAGCGGGAATCGGCGTTTCTTGCACGATTGTGGCTCCTGACGTGGTTTTTCCAGCGACTTGATTGGCCAATTGAGTCCCAAACATTTGCACCACTAACGCTGTATCAGAACCTAAAAGAGAACAGTTGACCACCGCGACTCCAATTTCCCTAAACTTCCCATTCATGATATTCGCTTTGTGCGTTGGTGAGGCAATCCAGGCATCCATCATGCTGCCAGTGTCAGAAAAATCGCGCGCTAAGTTTTCCCCAGCTACCGAATACTTATATCCGGCGCCCTTCATAAAAACCCAGGGAGTAAGTCCAGCCGGGGAAATATGTGCCCAATATTGATTGGTACACATGTCATTTCCTTTCGCAATTGCGGCTTGCGACAACTGGGAATTTGAGGTCAATGCAGAGAGGCCTTCTGCCTGCCTGCGTCCATTCGTCTGCGTAATGACTTGATCTATAGTGACTGTTGAAGCAAAACCCAATACAGCCGGGATGGGACCGACACCTACAGAAAGCGTTTTCACTCCCACCTGCCAGAGTGCAACCAAAACGAACAGCAACGCAATTCCCTCAACATGCAAAAGTTTGGGTTTATGGTTATTTGATTTCTGCAAGAAAAATAAATGTCGTACCGTTTTAATCATACTAAATATCTACACTACTGCTTTCTAGTATGCAATGGATTGCCCCCTCGATGCAACGAGTAACGAGATGGTACAATATAGTTCTTATGAACACACCGACTTTTCTGCATGTTATTACTGATTACGGTATCAACGATCCGGCTTTCGGAGAAGTAATCCAGAGACTCCATGCTGACTCCACTGATGTAGCCCCTCTTATTTATCCAACCAGTGTCGATTTTTCTGACACTGTGGCAGGCGGTTTTTGGATCTATCAGTACGGAATGGGCAGACAAGAAACCCAACGGATGGTGATTTACAGCAATGTCGCTCCACGCAAAGTACAACGGGCTGCGATGAAGAATAATAGTGGTGAAGGACTAAAATACGGAAAACTGACCAATGGGGTGGAAATTGTCGCGGTTAACTCTGAGCATATTTTTTCGTTTGTAAAACCATACCTTCAGGATTTCAAAGAAATCGACGTCAGTAACCAAGGGACCCAGTTCCGTTCGCGAGATAACTATCCAAAGATCGTGAATGAAATTCTCCATAATGATCACCACAGTTTGACTGAAAACTTACCGTTAAGTCTTATTCCTGACGTTCCAACCAACCGCATTGCCTGGATTGACGGGTATGGCAATATCAAAACCACGATCCGCAGAAGCCAGGTAAAGCTGGAAGCAGGCCAACAAGTCAAAATTGAAATTAACGGAGTCATTTGGACCGGATACATGTCAGAGGGTACCTTCGGGGTTCATCATGGTCAGTTAGCATTTTCCCCAGGAAGTAGTGGATACGAAGATCCATTCATGGAGATCTTCTTAAGACGCCATATCGTCCGCGATGTTTCAGCCCGTGACGTCTTCAATTTCCCCAAGTGTGGAGATGAAATAAAAATCACCATCGAGGAGTAAGACTCCATGGATCTCTCTACCGCTTTAGTTTCTCATTCCCACGAAATGGATCAAACAATTGCTGATTTCTTGGATCTGCAAGAAAAAGAGGCAAAGAAGATCGATCGCTACATTGATCAGTCGATGCTGCTTCTGAAGACCTTTAGTTTACGTGGAGGAAAATCCATTCGTTCATTTTTGTGTAGAATTGCCTACGATCTGGCAAAAGGGAAAAAGAACCCCGGATTAGCTAAAGCTCTAGCGAGCATTGAATTGCACCATAAACACATCCTCATTTTGGATGATATTTCAGACCGAGATGAATCACGCTATGGTGGACCAACTTTAGAGTATGCATACAGAGAAGTAATGTCAGGACTTCCGGATGAAAAGTATAAAGCCATGTCGTTTGCCATGCTGGATGGAGTTCTCTTAGGATCTCTGGCAAAGGAACTCCTCATTTCATCAGGATTTTCAGCCAAGATTCTCATTGAGTGTATCCACCTCTTTGACACGATCATGTATCGAGATGTGCTGGCCGGTTGGCAAATTCACGGAATGCAGTGTACCCAAACGCTCTCAAAGGCCACCCAAGAAGAGTTCATCAAAGGATTACGATTGGTTACGGCTAGCTATACCTTTGAAGGCCCCTTACTCATGGGATTAACTCTGGCAGAAAGTAAAGACACCAAGCTCGAAACAGCTCTACGTCTCTATGCAGCTAATGTGGGCACGGCCTTTCAAATGCACGATGACATCCTCGGATTATTTGGCGATAGCAAGAAAACTGGAAAACCAGTGGGAAATGATGTACGGGAAGGTAAAAAAACGCTTCTGTTGCAAGTAGCGTTTGAGCGTGGCAGTACGCAAGAGAGAGAAATGCTTGAGCAAGCCTGTGGGAAAGCAATTAGTGCAGATACACTCAAAGCAGTTCAAAAGATCGTCCAAGATACAGGGTCTTTAGAGTACTCCAAACAATTAGAGAAAGAGTACGTGGAGAAAGGGATTCAAGCGTTACAGGATCTCCCCAAGAGCCCTCAAAAGCAAATGCTCATTGAGCTGGCTGCTTACATCATTTCAAGAGAAAAATAGTTATTTCTCCATTTTTTCGAACAACGAGAATTGAAATCGTAAAATAATGCCAAATATATGTAGCGACAGAAAGTAAACGCTACTATCTTCTTTAGATAAAGATCTAAACAGCGATTCTCTGTATATCTAACTTCCAATCCAAGATCACGATAATGCGAACCCAATAAATAAAAACAGTGCGAGGCAACAAAGAGAGAGAAGAATTTTACTTGTAAAGGATTCAGATTTATCAACAATGGAAATGACAACATATGATGTTGGCAAAAACAGGGACCCAGTGATAATAAGCAATACTATGGGGTCCATTTTTCTATTAATGAGCAGTTGAGAAAAGAAAGGTACAGTATTTACTACCAATAATTCGATGTAAAAGAGAATCCATGAAATTATTGTCGTAAAAATAACGATTGCTAATTGTTTTGGGATATTTACTGATTTTTTCATAGTAATTAAGATATTTTATCATTTAGGGGTGCCAGATTATACTGGCACCCCTAAGATGTGAAGACAGATAGTTAACGATCCAATCCTTTCACCGTATTGGCGATTTCGGTAACATTTGAGCTAGATATGTTCTCACCACTTTGCTCAAACAAATGGCGGCCTACAAGTCGCTGATTTATGTCATCAGGGTAGTCTGTGATTCGCAAGGTCAGTTCTCGGACAAGCGAAGAAGGGATTTGAGCTATGTTACTGATAACATTTTCGACACCTTGCGGCATTCCCATCCAGGCGACTGTATAGCCAAAAGTGATATTGCCTGGCCCGGAGGTATCCATGAGCTGATTTCCGATGACAAATCGAATTTTTGCTCTACAGTCACTGTCATTTCCACATATCGTATTTTCGACATTGCCTTTTATTACATCGACTTCTCCAACGAGAAATACATTGTAGGTGAAGGCCTCTATGAATGGTTGATTGAGATTTGCAGCATTACATTGTGTATCATTTAGCACGCACAGAATTTTGTGATCCATGCGACTACGCAGTCGGTTGATTTCCCATATGACAAAATCTGCACCATTCAATATGTGGAAGGTTGCATGTTCATATCGGACTGTGAATGAAGCCCCATCAGACATTGTAATCGGATAATCTGTAGTGGAAAACTGATTGTTTTCTAGGGCTTGATAGGGTTCCAGCCAATACGTTGAGCTGTTTCCTTCTGGCGACCAACCCACAATACCAGTGACATCCACACGGATCTTCCACCAATTAAGGTATCCGTCCGAGTTAGACTCACGACATACAGGGCCTTCGAGAACATCGAATGTTTCACCAGGAAGCATGACATCTACCTGTGTGCCACTCGGTTCGTTTCTGACTCGTGTATCACCTTCCACGAGTGAGTTCCGGCCTTTTTGTCCCACGACCAAACGAGTAGCAAGTGCAACCCCGCATGATCCGCTAGTTGCAGGAGGATTCGGGTTGTTTACCACTGGTGCTGGTTGGCTTGAGCCATTATCAGCACCACTTCCAAGAGTCGTGTAACTTGAGCCGCCCGAGACCCAACCTGACCCGCCATTCCAACTGACGTTGTACCAACCATTACTGGTGGATATATAGTTGAAGTAGCGACCAAGCGGTGCCTTTGCGACGATCGAATACTGGGTACCCGATCCCGAACGTACATTCAACATCCCGGTGACCACTTTTACCCACTGCCCACCAGGAGCAGAAGTGTAGCCAACCTGACCAACGTCGTTGGTTGTTTGTTGTGGTTGCGGATTTTGGTTTCCGCTCCCAGTTCCAGGTTGTGGAGATGTTTCGCAAGACCAGCCGGCGAGACCGCCTTGCATCCAAGCATATGGGCGCTCGCTGCCCCAAATCTCACGACATACTGAGTCATGATCGAGGACATTTCCGCCACAGCCCCAAGTATTGGGATTTACACCATCGTTGGAGCCATTTTGTCCAAATTTTGCTTGGCAATAATTATCTACGTCCAGTCCGTTGCTGCCCAACCGGAACTGAGAAAACGAGTTACCTCCTCCTCCACTGTTTTGCGGAGGAGTCACCGGGTTTCCCGCAGTCCCTGTCGATGAGCCACCTCCAGAAGAGGTTGCTCCCTGTTGAACAGTCACAGTTACTTGCGCGTTTGGGGAAGTCTTCCACGAGTCATCCCCACTACATGCGGCATCGGCAGTGATTACGTAAGTTCCAGGCTGATTGCTTGACCAGCCACTCGTAACAACCCAGGTTGTCTCTTCATCGAAAAGGACACCGTTCGCATACAGCCGAATACCACGAACATTCGTATTCGTACACGAAGCCTCTGCAGTGATTCCCACGTTTGCTCCTGTTGTTACAGTTGTGGCACTGACATTTAAGCTGATCGAGACCTCATACCCTACAGGCGGCGGAACTGGCGTGGGGTTACCCCCGTACCAGTCAAAACCAACCCTGGATTCAGTTGCCTGAGACCAATCTTCACCCTTGCAATGAACCTGAGCAATGGCATTGTGATGGCCATTGCTGATACGAGTCCCGTCGAGACGGAACCCGCTACCACTATTCGTCTGTTCGACATGAGTGTTGTTGGCATCGTCCACGCCAACACGCCAGTCATAGCTTTCGCTTCCCGGACAAGTGACGCTGATATTGCCATTTAGCTGGCTATCGATGGTGAATGTAGGGATCGTACCAGATCCCGCAAGAACGGTTTGTAGGCTAACGCCTAAAACCCCGCAAAGAAATATATACAACAGAAACTTACGCAAAATTGCACCTCCGTGCAAAACCACACCTAGCAGAACTCGTATTTGAGCTCACTATTCCAGGTGGAAGTCTATACACCCAAACCCTGGATATACACACTTCCACCTGGAGATTTCTCTGTCTTCACATGTAAAAGATCTCATGCTCCTACGAATTCCTCGAAAAATCCCGTGATGGGATCCTGAAAAATACGAGAAAACACGAAAGAAGATTCTATCTTATATCTGTAAGATATACAAGCTATGGGCTATACAAACACTTAAAATTAGGGGATTATTTCTTTGCGAGCTGATTTGGAACACCTTTGGTCAATAACCGAATTGGGTCCGTAGCCACACAAGTGTAATACTGTTGGTCAGCCTGACATAAACGGGTCTCAAAGTGGACGTGTGGACCTGTAGAGTGTCCAGTCATTCCGACGATACCCACTGGTTGTCCCATTCCCACTTTGTCTCCAACCTCTACGGCTGTGGACTTCATGTGAGCATAGAGAGAGCGAACAGTCTGAGTTCCAAAGGTGTGCTCAACGACGACATAGCGTCCATAGCCACCAGCTTGGTATTCATTTTCCACGACGATACCTTCATGCATGGATAACACTGGACTTCCAACGTCAGCACGGATATCGATTCCTGGGTGATAGGAAGTAAAGTAGGTAGAAATACCTTTCACTTCAGATGGGAGAAGTGGAAGGGTCATTCCAGCTGCAGTCAAAGTTGTACTACTCTGCGCATCAATAAAATAGTCTTGGAGAAATTTATCAGCTAACTTAGCTGATTCACTTGCATCCTTGTCTTCCTGAGTAAGGTCAGGAGAAGGGTTCTGTATTCCCTCACTCTCAGGCTGCTTGGCAGCTTCAATAGTGAAGTTTAAAAATGACAAGCTCATAGCCTTGGCACCGCTTGGGAAAGCCATAGCCATCATTGTCACGATCGTTAAAGCACACAGGCTTTTGCGTATCATAATTGCCGCATCATCGCGGCCAGCTTTATCCTCTGCTTTCACAGGGACAAAAAAACCTCCACATTTGGAGGTCAGCCTATAATAGGTGGTGCAAAGATATTTGTCAAGAGTACCAACCCCTCTTTCCTGTCTGGACGCAAACTGCTCCCATCTGGAAAAAGCACCTATCTTTTCCCCCTCTCTCTGGTATACTAGACGATACTTCTATGAAGTACCTCTCCTCAGCGCAAATCGCCAAAAAAAGGGTTCTAGTGCGTCTAGACCTAGATCTCCCTAAAGCTGGTGCGTCCTTTGATACGACCCGATTAGACCAGGGAATCCCGACTCTCCAGTACATCCTTCGCCATGACCCAGAACTGATTACGGTTATTGCCCACCGAGGCAGGCCCAAAGGCAAGAGTAGTGCCTATTCATTGACCCCGATTGAAAAGCTCTTACGAGCTCACTTCTCCAAAGAAGAGAATGCCAAGATTGTAGTGCTTCCAAATCTTCGGTTTGACCCGAGAGAAGAAAAAGGCAGTTTGACCTATGCCCGAGAACTTGCCAAGAAGCAAGATCTGTATGTTGTCGACTCTTTTGCCACCTTGCATCGCAATCACACTTCGATCACTTTCATCCCTCAGATCCTCCCTACGTACCCTGGTGTCCAACTGGAAAAAGAGCTCAAAGCCTTTGCAAAGGTCTTTAACGCCCCCAAGCGTCCTTTCGTCATCCTTCTGGGTGGATCCAAGCTAGAGACCAAAATGCCCCTCATAGAGGCTTTCGAGAACCAAGTAGACGTCATCTTAGTGGGTGGAAAACTCGCCTTAGAAGCCAGAGAGCAAAACCTCTCCAAAGGCCGAAAGGTGATTATTGGGGAATTAACCAAGGATGGCAAAGATCTCTCTCCTGAAGCTACCGACCAGTTTATCCGCTTTATCAATGCAGCAGGCACGGTTGTCTGGAATGGCCCAATGGGAGTCTTTGAAGAGACCAAGCATTCCCACGGAACCAAGGCTATTGCTCTCGCAGTCGATGCAGCCAGAGCTTTTACCCTTACCGGCGGTGGAGACACTGAAGCAGCCCAAACCAAGTACAATGCCGAAAAGCATGTTGATCACATCTCCTCTGGAGGAGGATCGATGCTTGAATATCTTTACAAACGTACACTCCCTGGTATTGAAGCGATCGACGCCAGCCAAAAAGCCTTCAAGATTAAATAGTTTTCCAATGTAGATATTAAAAGGACGCCCTCATGGCGTCCTTTTTTGCGTACCTGTGCTGGGGTTAATCCAACCGCGTTGAGCAGATGTTAACCCGATACTTGTGATCATCCAACACATAGTACCTCAGCCAGTTTAAGGGATTGAACCACCAAAGAAGGTAGAGCAACCCATCTGCACACTTGGGGCGAACGTGGAAGATTGTGTAACAATCCTCGGTTCCCTCTTCACTCACTAACCGAAGCGCCATTCGTTCATCTGTCCAGAACTCTAAAGTAGTATGGCTCTTATCGCTGGAGAGATAGATCATACCACTCGTCTTGACCGTTCCTTCGTCGATGGTGGAACCAAGAGTCGCACCAAGACGAAGCACTTCAAGTCTTACCTTTCTCCCTGCCGGTAGACCAGAATAGGTGGCATTTACTTCTCGAACCTTTCTGTCTCGAACAACAACCAAAATCTTCTCTATTTTGGGGTTCACTTTCCAGTCCTTTCTCTGATGCATTATCAAAGTATTCTGAGCGGCTTACTATTATACTATAGGACGGCCTACTTACAAAATGCACCTCCTCAAGAACTCTTTTACGTGGTACAAAAAAGGAGCACATATAGAGCAGTAAGGAGTCTTTTATGAAAATTGCCATTAATGGATTTGGACGCATTGGCCGAACAAGTTTTCGCGTGTGGTTTAACTCCCATAAAGAGAAAGCCGATTTGGTTGCCGTGAATACATCTGGGTCAATGGACTTGGCTGCTTGGGCACACCTGCTCAAATACGACTCCAACTATGGAGTTTGGGACCAAGAGATTTCCGTACAAGAACATCAAAAATCCAAAGACGCCACGGATCAAGATCCCGTCATTGGCACTCTGGTTATTGGTGACAAACACATTCAGTTCTTGGCCCAGCGCGATCCAGCCAAGCTTCCTTGGGGCACACTTCAAGTTGACACAGTTATCGAATCTACCGGCGTGTTTATTACCAAAGAGAAAGCCAGTCTCCATATTGCGGCAGGGGCCAAACGCGTAGTCATCTCTGCCCCTCCAAAAGGTGAAGATGTTGGAACGTATGTCTTGGGAGTGAATGAAGCAGCTGAAACCCATCAAGAGACTGCGGGCGTTCAAGTACTCTCAAATGCTTCTTGCACCACAAATTGTGTCGCTCCAGTTGCCGCCGTTATTCATGCCACCTTTGGTGTCAAAAAAGCCATGATGACGACGATCCATGCCTATACTGACGATCAAAACCTGCATGACAATTCTCACCGAGATTTACGCAGAGCCAGAGCCGCTGCCAAAAATATTGTTCCCACTACAACCGGAGCTGCCATCGCAGTCACGGAAACAATCCCCGAGCTCAAAGGTTTGTTTGATGGGTTATCCATGCGTGTTCCCGTCGGAGTCGGATCACTTTCAGATATGACCTTTGTGGTCGGAAAACCAACAACAGTTGAAGAAGTAAACCAAGCTATTGTCGAAGCTTCAAATGCCCCACGTTGGAAAGGAATTTTAACCGTGACCAATGATCCGATCGTGTCTTCAGATATTGTCGGCAGACCAGAGAGCTCAATCGTGGATTTGGCACTTACACAAGTAGTCGGAGGTGATCTCGTTAAAGTTATCTCTTGGTATGACAATGAGTTTGGGTACTGCAACCGGCTTGTGGAACAGTCGGTGCAATAGAATACCTGTATAATCTATTCATGCCCGTTATTTCTCTTATCATCCAGGCAGCTCTCTTTGCGCTGCTTGCCATTTTCGTCATATTTTTTATTGTTTTGTCATCACTGCTAACTGGGAAAAGACGCGATGACAATATCAGTGACGATTTACACGAAGCAGGCATTATCCCTGAAATTGAAGGTGAAGAAATGGCGGGAGAAATGCCCACTGCTCCCGTTGAACGACCAATTTGGGAAAAGTACCCGCAAATATATCGATTTGAAATTTTGTATTGGAGAGGAGTGAGTAGACCATGGTGGTGGAACAATTATGCCGAGGATTTGGTCAAATACGCAGGAGAATATTTCCCGTGGAACAAGGTGAATTACTACTGTACCTACAACAGTAATTCAGTTGGTGAAGATTACAAAGATCGCCAGTATCATGACCGGATCGTAGCATTGCGTCCTCATAAAGCCTCAAAACATCCGTTAGTCGTCATTAACTACGGTGAAGAGTACATCATGGTCGATAACCATGTAGCGCTTGAAGAGATAAAAGATCGCATTGATGCGGAGTGGCTGCGTCACTACGGGACAAAAATTACCTATCGGAACAGTCCGACAACCTACTGATACAATAGACACTCGTTGGCGCGGTACTAAAGCGGTTATAGAGAGGTCTGCAAAACCTTTTAGATGGGTTCGACTCCCATCCGCGCCTCAAAATCTATAGCATGCAATATTATGATGAATGAACGATTTTCTCTTAGGGCAGCTGTTCACTTACTGCTTATCAAGAATGGCAAACTGCTCTTACTGCGAAGATTCAACACCGGTTGGGAAGATGGCAAATATAGTTTGATTGCAGGACATGTCGACGGAAATGAAACTATCACTTTGGCGATGGTTAGAGAAGCAAAAGAGGAAGCTGGTATAACGATTGACCCGAAAGATCTACATGCAGTGCACGTCATGCATCGCAAATCGGATAAAGAATATATTGATTTTTACTTCATAGCAGACTCATGGGATGGCGATCCACATATTGTTGAGCCAGATAAGGCTGATGATATGTTGTGGGTCGATTTGAACGATATTCCCGAAAATATTCTCCCCCACATTCAAAATGTGATAGCAAATTATCAACAGAAAATATTTTTCTCTGAGTTTAATTGGATCTAACTTGTTCTTTGTCCTTGAAATTGCAGCTCTTTGCTTCCCTATCCTCGTGAAGATCCTATCCATGCGATGATCACGAAATCTGACTGCAGCACTCGGGACTCTCAGAAAGGTCCACATGAATACTCCTGTCCTTCATCTTCACGTACTCTTATCCCTCCCTTACATACTTTTCATACAGAAAATCTTACAATAGTAACGAAGGTATTGTAGGGTTGTCACACCCCTTTGTTTCCTATATAGTATAGGATTCTTGAAATTCCACGAAAGAACCACTGTACTGATCACTTTCGTCTGGTTCTCCACTTTGAAATGAACGTATGTCAAATCCTATAGTATCAGTTGTCATTCCTGTATATAACGAAGCCCGTACAATCTCAAGCCTTCTTTCCCGTTTAAACCAGACTCTGGTTAACAATCATGTAGAGTATGAAGTGATCATTATTGACGATCACTCTACTGATCAAACACTGGATATTCTTGAGCCATTGCGAAGCCTGTATCCGCTTTCTGTCTACCAAAAAGCGACGAATGATATCAAAGGCAAAGGATATTCACTGCTTGCGGGCTTTAAACAATCCAAAGGTGAAATCATCGTCATGATCGATGCGGATCTTCAATATCCACCAGAAGCTATTCCCTTGATGCTCGCCAGAATACAGTCTGGAGCAGATCTGGTTGTCGCCGATCGGACGACAAAAAAAACAACGCTTACTCGGCGCTTTACTGGATATGTTTTCCAAACAATCTTTGCCCAAATGCTTCATGGTATGAAAGTTGATACCCAGTCAGGCTTAAAAGCCTTTCGGAAAGAACTTCTCTCTCGGATTACCTTACAACCGCATCCTTTTTCCTTTGATCTAGAACTGGTGAGCAAAACCCAACAGGCTGGCTACACAATTGCGACGGTTCCGATTGTGTTTGAAAAACGCCAAGGAAAATCTCGATTAAATTTAGTTCACGCCAGTTACCAGATTGGTAAAAGAGCGCTATCACTCAAAGCTCAAAATCCAGAAGTATTTCCATTTTTGCCGGAAATGATCGCCAAAGAAGGACACGGGTTTCACTTTCAAGGGAATAAATACATTCCACATAACCGTCTCCCTTCACGTGAGACAGCCCTCTATCGGTTCGCTCGGAATCAAAAAGTATTCTTAGCCATCTTCGGACTTTTCTTAATTGTGAGTTTGTTTTTCTACTGGCATACGACACTGACCGTGGTCATTGCGGTGCTCACAGTTTTATACTTTTCCGATTTGCTCTTTAACTTGTATTTAATTTACCGTGGGTTTACCAACCCTCCAGAGATTAAAGTCAGTGAAAGCGAAATTGCCGAGATTCCAGAAAGTTTGTGGCCTAGCTATACCATTTTTTGCCCTCTGTATAAAGAGCCTGAAGTTATTCCTCAATTTGTTCGGGCAATGAGTAATCTTGATTATCCCCAAGAGAAATTACAAATCATGTTGCTTTTAGAGGAAGACGATACAGAAACAATTCAGAAAGCTCGAAACATGATGCTGCCAGATTGTTTTGAAATTGTAGTCGTCCCTCATTCTTTGCCAAAGACCAAACCAAAAGCTTGTAATTACGGACTACTGCACGCACGGGGCGAACTCTGTGTAATTTATGATGCGGAAGATGTTCCGGACCCAGATCAATTGAAAAAAGCCGCATTAGCTTTTCGCAAGAGTCCAAAAAACATTGCCTGTATCCAAGCCAGACTTAATTTCTACAACCCCCATCAGAATATTCTGACTCGAGCCTTTACTGCTGAATATTCACTGTGGTTTGATTTGGTCCTCACAGGATTACAGTCTATCAATGCTCCTATCCCATTAGGAGGCACCTCTAATCACTTCAGAACCCAACAGCTACGAGACTTACATGGATGGGACGCATTCAACGTCACAGAAGATTGTGATCTTGGCATCCGTTTGATCAAGCGTGGCTTTCATACCAGCGTGCTTGATTCGACAACCCTAGAAGAAGCCAACAGTGATCTAGCTAATTGGTTTAGTCAGCGCTCTCGTTGGATCAAAGGCTACATGCAGACCTATTTGGTGCATATGCGTAGGCCAGGTGAATTTATGAAGCAGTGGGATGAACCGCACGTCATTACCTTTCAGTTAGTCGTTGGCGGAAAAATTCTTTCGATGCTTATTAATCCCCTTATGTGGGTTTTAACGATCGCATATTTCTTGTTTCGACCAATTATTGGTCCAGCCATCGAATCGTTTTATCCTGCCGCGGTGTTATATATGGCGGTATTCTCGTTAGTTTTTGGAAACTTCTTGTATGCCTATTACTACATGGTGGGATGTGCGAGACGCAATCATGATGAACTCATCAAATTTGTGTTCTTGGTCCCTCTCTATTGGTTAGCTATGAGCTTTGCTGCTTGGAAAGCTATTCGAGAGTTGATTGTCAGACCCCATCACTGGGCTAAAACCAAACATGGATTACATTTGACCAACAGAAAAGGTTTGGAACAAACCCAAGCATCGATTGGACTGGTATGAAAATTCCACGCAGACACATCATCAACGGTGGTTTTTTATTGGGAGCAGTCATTGGATCAAATTTTTTGAATTTTCTCTTTAATGCGCTTCTAGGACGCTGGCTTTCTTTTGCGGATTTTGGACTTGTAACATTGATCCTTACCTTTTATTCGATTTCCTCTATTTTTACAAACGCACTTGCTTCAACCATAAATTTTGCTATATCTAAGCTTGACCGAGACAATAGAAAGAAAGATCAACCTGAATTTTTACGTCAGGTCTTGCGAAAAAGTGTACTTCCGCTCGTTATTACATCAGCTCTCTGGGTTATTGCGACCCCTATTCTTATGGAATTTTTTCAAGTAAGTTCTCCCTTTCCCTTCTTGACGTTTATTCCCATAGTGATTTTCTCGGTCTTTGTATACGCTCTTATTGGCTATTACCAGGGAAGACTAGAATTTTTCTCTACAAGCATTGTAATGTTGAGTGAACCAATTACAAAGGTGCTCAGCGGCGTAGCGTTAGCTATTCTCGGATTTGGAACTTTTGTATATACCTCGATTCCATTTTCTTTGTTAATAGCCGCCGTAGTTGGATTTTTTGTTAGATCTTTCCATCAAAGAAAAAAAATTGTAACGGAAAGAAGAGAACAACGTTTTCCGACGCAATTTTTTGTAACATCGTCGGTCATCGGAATTGGAAGCACACTTTTTTTCACCGTTGATCTTTTACTTGTAAGACATTTCTTTAGCCCAGAATTAAGTGGTCAGTACTCTCTTATTTCTCTCATCGGGAAAATGATGTTCTTCTTCAGCATTCTCTTAAACATCTTTACTTTGCCTGTTGTTACTAGAAGTAAAGGCAAAGATAAAAAAAATCAACTTTTCTTGCTTCTTTTCAGTGGAACATTCATTTTAGTTCTTTTTGCTTGGCTATCTTTAGGTGTTTTTGGAAATATTACAGTTCCACTATTATTAGGTCAAAAATCGCTTTCAATTCTTTCTGTGCTTCCAGTGTATTCACTTGGAATCGGACTTTATGCGCTTTCTAGTGTAATTGCTTCCTTTCACCTAGCTCATCAAGAATATATATTTAGCTACCCCCTGACAGGGGCAGGTGTTTTAGCTGGATTACTTATTTTAGTACGTCATTCAGACTTCTCACAGATTACTTATAACATCGCGTTTACATGTTTCTTACTTCTGACCTGCTTAATACTGATGCACATCTTCTATAAAGGAAAAGAACAGAAACTTTAAAATGATAATACAATCCATTAACAATCCCTCCAAACACAAAACTGTCACAGTTGGCATCCCAGCTTTTAATGAAGAAAACAATATCGGGGAAATAATCACCAGAATCCTTTCACAAAAACAGGATGGGTTTGTTATTGAAAAAATAATCATCGATTCTGATGGGAGTACGGACGGAACGGTTGGGATAGCGAATCAGTATGCCGATAAAGGTGTAGAGGTCATAGATGGAAAAACGAATAGAGGATGTAACTACAGGCAAAATGAGATCATTTCTAAAGCAACTTCAGACGCATTGGTTTTAATGAACTGTGATATTTTGCTGGGTAATAATAATGTTATTTCCGCTCTAGTTCAGCCAATACTAAATGGTGAAGCAGATCTGACAGCTCAATGGGCTAAACCCTTGCCACCACGTACTTTACTTGAGCAAATTTTGGTAGTTGGTTTCGATCTAAAATTTAATATATACACTCGACATAAAAATGGTGAAAATCTATATACATGTGTAGGACACATGAGGGCTTTATCAAAAAAGTTCTATTCTAAAATCCAATTTCCATTAGTCTCAGAAGGTGAAGATCAGTATCTATACTTAGCATGCAAAGCGAGCGGCTATAAATACAAACACGCGTTGAAAGCCCTTGCTTTCTTCAGACTTCCCAGCACGTGGAGCGATTATTTACCGTACGCTAAACGTATTTTTCAAACTCAAAAAAGACATCAGGATATTTTTGATGATGACCTTTTATCAGAAGAACGATTTTTGCCTCTGATCACTCAGATTAGAGGTTGTATTTCAGCCTTAATTAAACATCCACTACAAACACCTCTTTATATTTTATTGCACACCGCAGTTCAGAGATGGGCTCTCATGCAGTCTGTAAACTTTGATCATACATATGAGATTTCAGTCAGCACAAAAGAACAACTATCTTCAGAAACTTAAATATGAACCGCACAGAAAATCTCAAGTCTTTGGAGAAACTGTTGTATGTGAATCTTAAAAAAGAGATCGGAAATAGCACCGTCGTTTTACTCGATGTACCGAACTACTATAATCCTGGAGACCAACTGATTTGGGAAGGTGAAGTCCAACTGCTTAAAAAACTTGATAAGCAAATACGATACACCGCGTCAGCCCTTTTCTTTAATCCCAGTGTCGTCTCAGATGAAGACTGTATTCTATTGCACGGTGGAGGGAACTTTGGAGATCTTTATCCTATGAATCAAAACTTTAGAGAAATGATCGTCGAGAAATTTCCAAAAAATAAAATAATCGTGTTACCTGAAACAATTCATTTCTCGAACGAAAAACTGCTTAAAAAGTGTGCTAAATTATTTTCAAAAAACTCTAATGTTATCATCTGTGCCAGGGATAAAAAATCTTTTACCCTTCTCGAAAAACATTTTTTGAAGAGCAAACATTTACTACTTCCCGACATGGCATTCTCTATTAAGAGTATTATTCCGGAAACAAAAAATCATCGACAAGAAAAAGTTCTCTTTTTATCTAGAACTGATGGTGAAATCAAAAAGAGCGTTGATAAAAACTCTTTGGGATTTATTAAAGAACTCGATATATCCGATTGGCCATCGTATCAGTATGGGGCTGTTGCGCTTTTGATTCGAATTTTTATTCGATATATAAATAGAGCTCTTCTACAAGTGTTGAAGTTCCTTGGATTACATTGGAATAAAGAACACGATGCGCTGGGCCTTATTAAATATCATACAAAAGAAAGACAGATTCAAAGCGGAATGAAGATGATTTCAGAATATAGGCTGGTTATTACCTCCAGATTACATGGACACATTCTCGCGTGCCTCATGGGTATACCCAATATCATCTTGGATAATAGTTACGGGAAAAATAGGAATTTTTTTGAGACCTGGATGGTTCCAAATGCGTTTAACTCATACTACGCAGATTCTCCAGAAGCAGTGCGAAAAATTATTGCAGAAAAATTCCCTACTATTAAGATAGCACCTCATCAATGAAAGAAAAAACAAATAAAAAACTAGTTTCAATCTTAATATCGACATATAATGACTCTCTCTTCATAAAAGAGACAATCAGTTCAGTCCAAAATCAAAAATACACGAATTGGGAACTAATTATTATTGATGACGCGTCGACGGATAATGCAGCCGAAATTATAAAAACTATTTCCGAACAAGATAAACGAATACTTTTCTATCAGAATAAAAGTAATAAAGGACTGATTGCCAACTTGAATCTTGGGGCGGAGATGGCGAAGGGTGAATATATTGCACGAATCGATGGTGATGATGTATGGGTCGATCGCGATAAAATCGGAAAACAAGTGAATCTTTTAGATGGAAATAAAGAATTGACACTGATCGGAACTTGGGCAAACAGAATCGATTCGATAGGAAATTTTTTAAGTACAGTGAAATATCCTATTGTTGAGGCTGATATACGAAACTACTTGGCTATCGAAAATTGTTTTATCAACAGCAGCGTGATGTTTACGAAGAGTGCTTTTCAGCTGGCACACGGTTATGAAAAACAATTTCTTTACTGTGAGGACTACACTTTATGGCTAAAAATGGGGAACTTAGGAAAGCTAGCAAATATACCTGAATTCATGGTTAGTTATAGAATAAATCCGAATGGAATTAGTAATACTAAATATCGAGCCCAAATTGAAAACACGATAAGGACTTTAAAAAAATATGGAACAGAATATCCAAATTACACCTATGGACTATTTCTTTGGTATATAAGAAATGTTTTGCCAAAATCAATTAGAGAAAATCTGTCAAAGATTGTTAGAGAAACCTTATTCTTTGCAAAATAATTTTTATTAGCTCTATGCTTCATGTTCTTCGTATTCTTCATATTAAAATGAATCAGGCGCTATATCACCTCCGTGGCGATTTTTGGCGTTTGTTTCTTCACTCGTGTGGCGAAAATGTAAAGATCATGGATCGTGTCAGAATTAACACTCCAAAAAATATTTCTATTGGAAATAACATTTTTATCCATCACGACTCAGAACTAGATGCTTCTCGAGCAAAAATCACAATTGGAAATGACGTTTCAATAGGAATGGGAGCTCTTATTTTGACCTTCAATCATATTTATTCTTCAAAAAAAATCCCTATTTCTAGGCAAGGTACGATTGGAAAAGAGGTAAAAATAGAGAATAATGTTTGGATAGGTGCTCGATCGATTATTCTTTCAGGAGTCACCATTCATTCAGGGTCTATCATTGGTGCAGGTGCAGTGGTTACGAAAGACGTTGCACCGTATACTGTAGTAGGTGGTGTTCCCGCGAAATTTATTAAATCGAGACTATCAAGAAAATAAAACTGAAAATATGTTTAATGATTACCTGAAAAGAATGAAAGCGAACGAATATACCCTTCCGGTGATGATTTTTTTGTGCATCCTAAGTTTTAGCGCGCTCAACTTCTATTTCAGCAGACATTTGAACCTCCCATATGCTGACTCCATATCACGTCTTGATATCGCAAGAAAAGTTATCGACAATATTAATCCTGGACTGGCTCAGCTTGGAAGCGTGTGGTTACCGTTACCCCAACTTCTCATGTTGCCTTTTATCTGGAATGATTACATGTGGCATAGTGGACTCGCTGGGGCTTTGATGTCCATGCCAGCATTTATCATAGGTGGATACTATCTCTACAAATCTGCATATCTCATTAGTAAGTCTTTTGTCCCCTCTTTCTTTGCTCTTTGTATTTACGCTCTAAATATAAACGCACTCTATCTCCAAACGACGGCTATGTCTGAATCTTTATTTCTTTGTTTCATGGCCGCAGTAGTTTATTACTTTTTAAAGTGGGTCAATACGAACCAAAGACGTTACCTCTTATTTGCTGGTATTGCTGTAACAGGTGTGACCTTAATTCGCTATGAAGGTCTAGCCTTACTACTAGCATCAACTGCTATGGTCGCTCTCTATATGGTAGCTACCTATAAAAAATATAAAAAGATTGAAGGAACGCTAATCCTCTACTGTTGCATAGCTTTTTTTGGCTTTGCTCTATGGACACTTTATCTGACGGCAATTTTTGGCGACCCACTTTTCTGGCTTAAATTTTACGCATCGGCAGAGAAAACAGTCGACACAAATACTTCAACAGTGGTGGCACACTATTCCCAAGCAAAACCATTCATGGCAGCTGTCTGGCAATATTTCACTTCTGTCACTTGGATGTCGGGGATCATTCCTATAATTTATTCAATCTTTGGATTAATAATAGGGACTATTATCTCCATTCAAAAAAGATCGTGGAATATTATTGTCTTACTTCTGCCTTTCTCTATTTTTTTACTTATGGTTCTCACTCTTCAGCGCAATACTCCAATTGTTCAACCAGATCTAACTGTTGCTAATATTCTTTCTACAACAACTAGTCTCGAAACTGGATTTAATATCCGTTACGGGATAATGCTTCTTCCCTGGGTGGCTCTCCTTACAGTTTACGTATTTAATCTCAAAAAACCGTGGTATATCCCAACAATATTATTTTTTGTTTTATTCAGCTTTCAGATCTACAACACATATTTTCCGGAGGTGACTGCAATTTATGAAGTCACCAAAGGAATGAAACCCAAACCCGACCAGGAGATGGTGAACTGGATGAAGAAAAATTATGACGGTGGCTATATCATGATGAGTGCTTCAGGCTTTGAGGATCAAATGTTTACATTAGGTTTTCCCTATCGCACGTATATCCATGATGGGGCTGGAAAGTACTGGACAGAGGCATTGGACAGGCCCGCACGATATGCTAACTGGATCATTATTGATTTCAATCGACCTTCAGACACACTAGCTAAAATATTAAAGGATAAAAAGTATTGGTCTTGGGACTATAACCTTGTGTGGGATGAAAAGGGGAGTAGTGTTAAAATATATAAGATCAAAAATCGACCCGATATCATTATCCCCAATTAAATAAAGTCGTTAATACAGATGGTACACTGACTATTAATGTCCAAGTCACGCATACAAAAACCATCACCAAATTCTCCAGCTCATTTGATTACTATCCTCTTTGTATTGATGGTAGCTGCCCTTCTTCTTTTAACACAGAGATTCATCTCCGCAAAAAAAAATGAAGTGATGCCTTCTCCCAGCGTTCAGGGAATCGTGAATACTCCATATATAAGTGCGAATGGCACGAAACTGTATGTAAATGGAGAGCAGTATCAATTCACTGGTGTCAATGCATTTCATTTGGGATCATTGAGTGGTACTAATGCGGGATGTGGTGGAGAAGAAAAAGATTTAACGAAATTTTTCTCCACCCTTCGACTAAATTCAGTTGTCCGCACCTGGGCATTTCAGGGTGGAATAGCGACCAATGTACAAACCAAACAAACAGATTGGAGTGGACTTGACCGAGTGGTTCAAGCTGCTTCTCAAAGTGGGATCAAACTTATTCTCACATTAGGAGAGCAGGCGGGGACTTGTGATGATGGGCGTTGGAAAGATCGATCCTGGTATGAAAGCGGTTTTGCACAAATACAAAGTGATCTCAAAAATGGATTGACTCCCCTTTCCTATCTTGATTATGTTCGACAAGTTGTTAGTCGATATAAAGACTCAACTGCGATTGCCATGTGGGAGCCGATCAATGAACCGATTGCTGCTGACTGTACGGGAGCGAAGGGAACGTCGTGTTTTGCCAAACAAACCTGTACTGATGAGGCAGCTGCTACCAAAGCTTTGCGTCACTTTTTTGACACCGTAGGCGGAGCGATTAAAACTATTGATAAAAATCATTTAGTCAGCTCTGGGGTCATTGGTGACGGTCAATGTGGAGCAATTTATGAAGATTATGCATACATTCATCAAAGCCCAGGGATCGATGTCGCGAGTTACCACGATTATGGAAGAGAAACACAAGCTATGCCAGGCGATCAATGGAATGGGTTACAAAAACGATTGACTCAAATGAAACAAATTGGGAAACCTCTTATAGTTGGAGAAGTTGGAATGCTTGCGATGGATAACTCAAAACAATGCATGAGCTATATAGAACGGAGAGATCTGTTAAAAGCCAAAATGGATGCCCAGTTTGCTGCAGGCATCGCCGGATTTATCCCTTGGGACTTAACGAATAGTACTTCAAAGATTTGTAATTACGATATCGTTGCCAACGATCCCACGCAGACACTCCTTCGTGAATATCCGGTTCTAATGGGAGTTGCGACACCAAAACCCACCAAAGCTCCCCTTCCAAAGCCTCTCTAAAAGAATTTCCTTACTTCCTACATCTGTAGAATGTGATAGAGTATCGATATGAGACGTACCATACTGTTTACCTTTCTCCTCGCTACTCCTTTATTTTTGGCTGGTTGTAGTCGGTTTCAATCAAAACCTGCTGGTGTAAAAGTGACTTCTAACATCCCAGCAAAAATCAACTTCGATGGAAAAGATGTTGCCGATACAACGTATCAAGTAGACAAACTGCAACCAAAAAAATACTCAGTTAAACTCACCCCAGCTGACAGCACAGTTTCTGCGTATGAAACAAGTCTTACACTGTTTGGTGGGTATGTATCCCAGATTGACTGGTCTTTCGGTAAAACGACTGATGAAAGCAGTGGATTTGTTTTTGAATATGAAGATGCTCGTAACAAAAGTAAGGCAGAACTCCAACTGACGGCAGTTCCAGATAATGTACCCGTATCTGTTGACGGAAAAAACGCAGGATTTACTCCGCTACTCCTCGACTCATTAGAAGAAGGCAATCACGATATTAAATTTCAAGCTCCTGGATATACAGATGCCAGTCGTACAATCAAACTTGTCAAAGGCACTCGAACCTTAATGACAACAAAACTTGCTAAAACGGCAGTAGCTCCGACACCAGCTCCAGAAGCAACTGCTTCTGCAGATCTAAGCGCTACAGCTTCAGCTACAAAGAGTGCAACTCCAAAACCGAGTGTCAAACCGACAGCTACCCCAAAAGCGGCATCAACTAGTGCTACGCCAGCAGCAAGCAGTAGTGGTGTGGTTAAAAAATCGACAACTCAAAAACCCTATGTGGAAATCTTAACGACAGAAACTGGATTCCTACGTGTCAGATCAACAGCTTCTGTTGATGGCACTGAACTTGCAAAGCTGGCGGTCGGTTCGACTGTCCCCTACGCGAGTGCTTCATCATCAGGTTGGCTCAAAGTCAGCTACGAAGGTGCGAGTACAGGTTGGGTCAGTGGACAGTATGCGAAACTGTTTCAATAGGATTGATACAGAAAGTGCTATTTGACACTGATAGCAAGAACATGCTACGGTAACTTTTCACTTGTCCGCAGTATAACTTTTTTTCTAGGACGTTATTATATTTTGAAACTGCGATAAGAGGAAAGACGCCATGGTAGATGCCAATTTTCTGTCGACAGCGGTAGTAGCAGGGGTAACCGCAGTAATGATACCCTTTAACGCAGTTTCTCACACATTTTCGGAATTTTCGCATCGATACCTGCACACCGCAGACTCAAATGTCTCCGCCCAACCGACACCTACCCCAGAAGCTATTGAAGCCCTGATGAACCCCAGCGATCCAACCCAACCAACTGTGCTGGGCATGAGCATGGCCGCTGTTCCTACCGCTACCCCATACGTGCGTAGAACACATAATAAAAATCCGAAACCTTGGCCAAGATCTACAGCAACCCCAACGCCAAGTCCAACTCCAACCCCACTTCCATCACTTGCGCCTACGCCAACTGTAACCGCTACTCCAAAGCCAACTGCGAATCCAAGCCAACCTGATTTCTCAGGAATGGCCAAACAATGGGGAGCATATACCGGATATGAACCAAGTGATGTCACAACATTTGAAGCACTTGCTGGAAAACCGATGAATATCGTTGCGACCTTTGTGCACTGGGGAAATGAAAAAGACTTTCCAGTGGACTACGCCCCAGTGGCACGCGACAAAGATAAAACGCTGCTAATCTTCTGGGAAGCGAAAGACTATAACGTTGACTCAAATGTTCAACCGAGCTTTAACTTTGACTCAGTCATCGCTGGTAAATGGGATAGTTACTTTACCCAGTTTGCTAAAGATGCCAAAGCCTATAAGGGGAATGTCATTCTTATTCCGTTCGATGAAATGAATGGTAACTGGTCACCGTGGTCTGGTACATTAAATGGGAACACCCCAGAAAAATATATCGCAGCCTATCGCCATGCTCGTGGATACTTTAAAGATGTTCCTAATGTGAAATTCGGGTGGGCAGTGAACAATGATTCAGTTCCTGATAGCGGAACGAATAAGTTTGAGAACTACTACCCTGGGGATGAATATGTTGACTACGTCGGAGTCGATGGATTCAACTTTAATGATGGAGAATGGGAGAACTGGAGCAATGTCTTTGATGATTCCATCACCAGACTGGAAAAGTATCCAAAGCCAATCTACATTTTCTCGACTGCCTCAGCGCCAGGTACCAACAAAGCCCAATGGATCCAAGACGGATTCGGAGCTCAAATCAAAAAGCACAAGAACGTTGTAGGGTGGATCTGGTTTAACGAAAACAAGGAAAAAGACTGGAGAATTAATTCAGATAGTGCGTCTTTGAATGCCTTTAAACAAGTCATTTCTGGACTCTAATCTTGTTCATAAAAAGAATTATAGGGTAGGAACTACCCATACAAATAAGGTATACTACTAGGACGTGGTATACCTTATTTTTTCATGAAGCTCATTCATTCGCATCCTTATCTGCTCGCTACTTGTGTGGCTATTCTTCTCTTTACCGTCATCGGCGTTACAGTCGCATTTGCATACATCCAAACCCAAGAAAATCCCAGACTCGGTAATTTATTTCAGCAAGAATCTATTCTCCTGGCCCAATTACCCCCAACCCCTGAACCAGTCCCGGATTTTTCCAGTATCCCGAGAATGTGGGGAGCCCACGTCGGTACTACACCTTCGGATATACCAGTCTTTGAAAAGTTAGTCGGAAAAAAACTGCCAATCGTCGCTACCTTTGTCCACTGGGGCAATGACAAAGTGTTTCCCGAGGATTATGTGCCATATTTGGATGGTAAAACGCTGCTCATCTTCTGGGAAGCAACAGACTATACCGTTACCACTCCCCTCCAGCCTGAGTACAATTTTGATGCCGTGGTATCAGGGAAATGGGACGCATACTTTACCGAATTTGCCGCCCAGGCTGCAGCCTATGGAAATCCGGTGATTTTGGTTCCGTTTGATGAGATGAATAGCGACTGGACTCCCTGGTCAGGAACGATTAATGGAAATAATCCTCAAAAATATGTGGCTGCCTATCGATATATGCATGACTTTTTTAAAAACGCACCAAACGTAAAATTTGGCTGGGCGGTGAATAATGATTCTGTTCCCAATACTCCAGAAAATCGATTCGAAAACTACTATCCTGGAAATGGATATGTCGATTACATTGGAGTGGACGGGTTTAACTTTAACGAAGGAGAATGGGAAACTTGGAATAATGTGTTTGACGAGTCTTTAAGTCGTCTGGAAAAATATCCCAAACCCATCTTTATTTTTTCGACTGCCTCAGCAGAGGGTGTACAAAAAGCTGAATGGATCCATACTGGTTTAGGGAGTGAAATTAAAAAGCACCCAAACGTCGTTGGCTGGATCTGGTTTAATGAAAAGAAGGAAAAAGATTGGAGGGTAAATTCAGATCCTAAATCTCTCCAATCGTTCAAGCAAGTCATACAGGAGCTACCATGAAAAAAAAGTTGAACGTCACTCTACAAAAGCGAAAAATGTTTGAAAAATTCATTCTCATTCTAATTGCCGTGATTGGTATTAGCTCGTTTGTATATTTGCGGTACAAAGAGAGACCACTGATGTCTCTCCAACCAGCCTCTTCACCCCAAGCAGCCAGACCGACCCCGACAAAACCACTCGAACCATTTCGCTTTGGCGCATACGTCGGTGCCAATGTATCTGACATGACGGCGTTTGAAAAGACTATCGGTAAACCCCTCCAAATACTGGCTGTTTTTGTCCATTGGGGCAACGAAAAGGATTTTCCCCTCCAGTATGCTGCTTCTGTACGAGACAGAAAAAAAACTCTGCTTATTTATTGGGAAGCCAAAGACTATACAATCGATTCTGTCACCCAACCTACATTTAATTTTGATAGCGTTATCCGCGGTGATTGGGATTCGTATTTCAAAAAGTTTGCCGAAGACGCCAAAAGTTATAACGGACCGGTTATTTTAGTTCCGTTTGACGAAATGAATGGGGATTGGTCACCTTGGTCAGGAACAGTGAATGGAAATAGTCCTGCAAAATATGTGAAAGCCTACCAACACCTGCACGCATTTTTTAAAACTGCTCCAAACGTAAAATTTGGCTGGGCAGTAAATAATGACTCGGTTCCAGATACGGCAGATAATCAGTTTGAAAAATACTACCCTGGAGATGCATATGTCGATTACATTGGAGTGGACGGGTTTAACTTCGATGATGAGTTTTGGGAAACCTGGGATGATGTATTTGCCGACTCACTAAAACGACTTGAAGCGTACCAAAAACCTACTTTTATCTTCTCTAGTGCCAGTGCCCCAGGTCGCTTAAAAGCGCAGTGGATTCTTGATTTTGGAACGCACCGCACTGCATATCCATACCTGGTAGGCTGGATTTGGTTTAACGAAAACAAAGAGAAGAATTGGACAGTCAATTCCGATGAAGGTTCTTTAAATGCCTATAAGCAAGTCATCTCTGCTTTAAAATAGTCTTCTTCTTGTATGAAAGAAAATGCCAACGAACCTGTCCCTCGACCACAAACAAAATATACTGACTACCTTGAGTATATGGCTTTGCTTGATAAGGCAGAAAAGGCTAAAAACATGAATGAGATTTCTTACTACAATTTCCTCATGAAGCGTATTAACCGATATCAAAAAGAAAAAATTCTTCCTGAAGATGGCTACATCTTTGATACTGTGGAAGAAATGAGCGATTTTCTTCTCACTGTAGGATTCCCTCAGGAGCAGGTTATCAGTACATCTGCACATGAACAAGAGCATTATGACAAAGCTGTGGAGCTTGGATACCTGCCTCGGGTGTGTATTTGGCTTCTCATTTTTATGGAGGATTCAACGTATGCTCCCTTCGTTTTTTTGGACAAGCCTGCGACAGCAGAAGACCGAGTACAAATTCTAACTGCTGTACAAAATTTAAGTGATGGAGATAGCAGAGACCTGCAGAGAATTCAAATCTTGGAAGAGTACGAACGCCATATCCAAAAAGAGCTCTGAAATATTACATTCCAAAGCTCTTTCTTTATTTCGTTTGTTTTTGTCACTAGTATTAGTAGGAAGCTGTTACTTCACCCATGGTCTTGACCGTGACGTTCTTGGTCTTTAGGTATTGGACAATTTGAGTCAAGATCTCTGGAGTGGTTCCGTACTGATCTCCAGCATGATCAATTTGATGGAAAGTTAAGATGAGCCATGTCTTGTCAGCAACAGCTTCATCGATCCAACTTTGGATGGTAGCAAAGCTCGTATTCACTTCGACATTTTGATCAAAGAGAGCATATTTATCGGTAAGCTTGGTGTTAAATCCTGGGGTCGTGGTACGAGAGGATTTAAATCCAGCTCCAGTGACGATACTTTCTATACTGGTGTTATATGACCCATACGGATAGACCATTGTGGTCAGTGGACTAATTCCCATACCCTGCAAAGCTGTGCGAGATCCTTGGATTTCATCAGTTGCTTGGGCAGTTGTAAGGGTAGTCAAATCTGGATGGGACTTTGTGTGACCTCCAACCTCGTGTCCCTGATCCTGGAAAGCCTTCACTTGTGATTGGTTCACATAGAGTGCATATTCTGAGACCGAGACGTTGTCGATTGTGAGTTCTCCTACTGAATCAATGTGATGGAAAACGGTTATCTTGTTTGTTAAAGCTGGAGTTAAGAACACGTATTCAGCTGTACTCCAATTACTTGAAGGTGATAGTGTTCCCAAATCTCGATATTGTGTCGTTCCATCTGAGAGCGAGAATCGAACAGTAATCGTACTGTTTGAAGTTGATTTGTATTGTTCTTTAAAGCGATATTGGGTATTTGCCCCGACATTGACGTCATCAAAGAACCATTTCGCGTCTCCATCGGTATATGTCGTCATTGCTACTTTGGCAGCTGAAGCTCCATCGGTTCCTGCGACTGGGTAACTAAAGACAGCATTATTGGTTCCCCAATTGCCTTGACTCCAGTTAGCTGGTCCAGTACCCGCGACAGTTTCCAAAGATGGATTTAAGACCAAGTTTGGATGATTCGCGTTCTCTACTTCATTCGTAATGATGTAGAAAGATCCTTTTAAGCCTGCAGCATTCAAAATAGGAAGTGCAGAGTCATAATGTGAAATCCAGCCATCATCAAAGGTCAGTGACACGATTCCTTGTGAGAAACTAACGTTCGGATCGGCAGCCACACTTGCAAGTGAGAATTTATCGACTGACAATTCTCCTACACTAGCGAGGACATGGAACACAGTAGCTGTCACTGATCCTGCTGGAACGGTGAATTGCTGTGTTGTAGTTGACCAGGCATTGTTACTGGATGGCAATGTTGCGAGATTCAAGTAACTCACGCCTTGATTTGCATTGGTAAACTGCACGACGAGAGTGGTTGGAACCGTTGATTTGTATGCATCTGAGAATACGTATGTCTTGTTTCCGACTACTGGAACATCGTCAAAGTACCATTTCGCATCTCCACTGGTATATGCAGTGATCGATGTTTTGGCAGCTGAGACTCCATCAAACCCTGCGACTGGATATGTGAAACTGCGAGTGTTAGTTCCCCAGAAATCACTATGCCAATTTGATGGTGTTCCATCACTATTTTTGGTTTCAATTGATGGATTAACAATCAAGTTCGAACCAGCTGGTGTTGGACTCGGAGTTGGACTTGGTGTTGCAGTTGGAACTGGAGTTGGCGTCGGTGTTGGGCTCGCTGTTGGCGTAGGCGCTACAGTTGGACTAGGCGTTGGGGTTGCTGTAGGTGTAGGCGTTGGACTCGCAGTTGGAACTGGAGTCGGTGTCGGAGTTGGGCTTGGTGTAGCCGTCGGCACAGGTGTCGGGGTTGGAGTAGGAGTCGGAGTAGCGGTTGGCGCTACGGTTGGTGTAGGACTTGGCGTTGCCGTTGGCACTGGTGTTGGAGTCGGTGTTGGGCTCGCTGTTGGCGTAGGCGCTACAGTTGGACTAGGCGTTGGGG
>JBDTWD010000005.1:0-110014 GCA_040006915.1 Candidatus Woesebacteria bacterium
CTCAATAGAACGAACGATCATAGCTTATGTAAGCCTATTATAACCAACCGGAGAGGAACAGTCCCAGGACGATGAACAGAATAATTCCTGCTGACAAAATCACAATCATTGGTTGGTCTTTTCCCCACCAACTTTTTGCATTTGAGCTTAAGAGTGAAGTCGATACTGGAGCAGAGCGCCTAACGACTTTTTTTGAACGTGAACGAACGGGTTTGCGAGCAGATTTTTTTGCCATATATATAAAGGTAGAAGGAAAAGAAGGGCAGGTCAAGTGGCAACGCTATACTTTGTCTAGAAACGAATCCACATCCAAGGAGCCACTTAAGAAATCATCAATACTCGGATCATCAAACGGTACAAAACGTGAGCCACTGGGTTTGGCTTTGGGTTGAGGAAACTGAAATGAAGATGAATACCGAGAGGTGGCGACAGGAGCGTTTCCGACATGTTTGACTGACTCTTGGGGAATTTCAGCCAGGAAACGGGAGATGACTGTTCCGCCAATTCGACCATACACTAATCTTTGACGAGCAAAACTCAGTGTCAAGGTTTTTTTTGCCCGAGTCAAAGCGACATAGCATAATCGACGTTCCTCTTCCATTTGCATGCGATCCAAAAGTGAGCGTGAATGTGGGAACATCCCCTCTTCCATCCCCACAACAAACACGTGATCAAACTCCAATCCTTTAGCCGCGTGAATACTCATTAAGAAAACTTGGATATTACTATCATCATTTCTGTTCCTCAACGCCTCTTCTTCAATCAAGGATACGGCTTCAAGGAACAATGATAAATCTTCATATTGAGCAGAAACTGAGCGCAATTCTTGGATATTTTCCAAACGACTGCGATCCTCTTCATCATGTTCATCAAACTCTTTCAAATACTGAGTATTCTCTAAGATACTATCCAAGATATCTAAGGTAAGTTTCTTTTCACTGCGACTTTCAGTTTGCGTGGTAAGCCAATGGAAAAAGAGTGCAGCTTTTCGTTTCCCTAATTTTTCTATTCGTTTCATCGCTACCTCATCTGTAGGATTGACCCACAATCGCAAATATGCGAGTAAGTCTTTAATTTCTTTTCGAGAATAAAAGCGAACTCCCCCAACTAACCGATAGGGAATCCCGACGTTTAATAACCCTTCTTCAAAAACTCGACTTTGAGCGTTGGTACGGTACAAAATCGCGACCGTATGATCATCTGAGGCTCGCAACAATCGATCAATTTCTTTGACCACATATCCAACCTCTTCTCTATCCGTCTTTGCTTCCATAATCGTCACGTGTTCTCCTCCTGCCTGCTGGGTCCACAGCGCCAGTACCGGATGACTCGTGTTGTGACTAATGACTCCACTGGCAGCATCTAAAATCGATTGAGAGCTGCGATAATTTTGCGACAGTTCATACCGGCGCATGGTGGGATACATTTTTTCAAGCATGAGCATGTTTTTATAATCAGCTCCGCGCCAACTATAAATCGCTTGTGAAAAATCTCCCACCACAAAGAGGTTGGTATTCTCATTTAAAAGCAGTTTTGTCAGCTCAAGTTGGGAAGTATTTGTATCCTGATATTCATCAATCAAGATGTGTTGGAATGTTTCCTGGTAAAAAGTTCGAATCTCAGGAAAATTACGAAGCAAGGTGACCACATGGACGAGCAGGTCATCAAAATCAACTGCATCATTTTTTTGCAAGGCTCGTTGATATAACGGATACAGCCTGGCCACTATTTCTTGATATTTTCCCCTGGCTGTTTCCTTATATTCCTGCGGTGTGATGAGAGAGTTTTTGGCCTCAGAAATCATGGAGAGAGCCACTCTGGGTTTTATCTCCTTTATTGAATACCCAATCTCTTTAATGAGCTCAGTCATCAGACTTTGCTGATCATCTTCGTCATAAATTGCAAAGTTCGGAGATAAGCCAATTAAATGCCCATGGGTTCGTAAAACTCGCGCGCAAAAACGATGAAAAGTCCCAGAAAAAGTCAGTCTCGTTCCAGTTATTCGTTCTAATCGATCAAGCATTTCAGCAGCAGCTTTATTGGTAAAGGTCACGAGGAGAATCTGGGAGGGTAATACTTGATGGGTAGTCAGTAAATGAGCGGCTCTGGTGACCAGCACTTTTGTCTTCCCTGACCCTGCTCCAGCAATTACCATCGCAGGAACTCCTAACGGATGTTCAACCGCTTCTCGCTGCTGTTCATTCAGATTGCTCAGTATATCGATTGCCATGGTGAAGGAATGGTATCATAGACCCATGAAACACATCATCGCTAATTTTAAATCAAATAAGAACACTGCAGAGATCAAAGAATGGGTCAGTGTTTTCTTACACGCAATACAACACCAGGCACTTTCAACCAGTATCGTCCTCTGTCCTCCACTTCCTCATTTATCCTTTTTTGAATCAGTTAGTCGTACAAAAAACATAGCTCTTGGCGTACAAGATATGAGCCCGTTTCCGGCCGGATCGTACACTGGCGCAGTTGGCACCAAAAACCTTGAAGAGTATAAAATCCAGTTTGCTATCGTTGGACACAGCGAACGTCGACGCTACTTTCATGAAACCAATCAAGATATAGCGAACAAAGTGCACGAATGCATTCAAGCTGGGATTACTCCAATTGTCTGTGTGACCAAAGAAGAAATTAATGCCCAAGCAAACGCCCTTACCGATGATGAACGAAAGAAAGTGATGGTCGCCTTTGAACCAATTGAACATATCGGTACAGGGACCAGTGATTCACTTACGAACATTTTAGAAACAAAAAAATGGATACAAACTGCCTTTGGAGACGTTCCGTATATTTATGGTGGGAGCGTGAATCCATCAACGGATTCAACTATATTACAGTCAGAAGATATTGACGGATTCTTGGTGGGATCTGCTTGTTTAGATCCAGAAGTGTTTTATACTCTTCTTTCGAAAATTCAATAGCAGGTTTTTATGTTATCGTCACTTTCCGCTTTCTTTCCATGTTACAACGAAGAAGAAAACCTCCAAAAACTCGTGGATTCATCTTGCACTTTTCTGCCTACAATCGCCAAAAAATATGAAATTATTGTGGTCGATGACGGGAGTCAAGATAACACTCAAACAGTGATCGCAGATTTGCAAAAAGAATGTCAAGAATTGCGTCTGGTTTCACACGCGCAAAACGCTGGGTATGGAGCGGCGCTAAAAACCGGAATTCATTCGGCAAAAATGGATTGGGTATTTTGGATGGATGGAGATTTACAATTTAACATCGAATCGTTAGAGACCTTTTTACCCTATGCGGAAAAATATGACGCGATTATTGGATTTAGAGCCCACCGAGCGGATACATTCTTACGCAAGGTAAATGGAGAACTCTATACCAGATTGATTAACTTTCTTTTTGGCACTGATGTTTTGGATATTGATTGTGCATTTAAATTGATACGCAGAGAGTGTCTAGAAAAAATAAGCATTGATACCTCAAGTGCCTTTACCAGTGCAGAAATTTTGATCAAACTCAAACGGTCAGGTGTAAAAATAAAACAGGTCAGTGTTCCTCACTTTAAACGTCAATTCGGCAACCCCACCGGTGGATCTTTGCGAGTGATTTTTAAAGGGCTAAAAGAAACGCTTACTTTTTTTATTCAACATCGAGTATGACACGTGACACAAAAAAAGATCTAAAAACCGGACTCATCTGGGCACTGGTGTATCAGATTTTCCTGTTTAGTCTGGTCTTTTTCTTCATTTTTCTGTATCAAAAATCATTCTCTTTTCCACTCTTCTCTCGTTTATGGAATGCCTGGGATGGGAACACCTATGCTCTGTTAGCACAACACGGATATCAAACCATCGGTGATGAAGCTAACTACATTGTGTTCTATCCGTATTACCCTCTGTTGGTGGGAATTGTAGCCAAACTCGGAATCGAAGTACATCTTGCCGGAATGTTTGTGACGATCATCGGCTCCATTATTGGCCACACCATTTTTTACCTTTGGCTGCGCGAACGTGGACTCACTCTTTGGCAAGCCAGACGAGTGCTTTTCCTCTTTTGTATTAATCCAGTCACGGTGTACTTCACGATGATCTGTACTGAAGGAGTCTTTTTGGCATTGATTGCGTTTTTCTTTTTATTTTTGTATCGACGATCGTTTGCGCTGGCAGCTCTATTCGGATTACTGGCATCGGCAACGCGCTTGGTCGGCATCACATTATTGGTACCCTTTGTTCTTTTTTTCTTCGAAAAACATATACACAAATCGCAATGGAAAAAAGTTGCTTGGGGATGCTTGATTCCCTTCGGATTCATTTTCTATTTGGGAATCAATGTTCACTACTTTGGAAACCCTTTCTACTACCAGGAAGTTTTGCAACAAACATGGAGTAAAAGTGTTGTCAATCCGTTTACCCAATACATTTCCAATGTAAAAGGACTGAAGGATTTCTTCCCTACCGGAAACGCAACCTATGGTCTTGATATGGTGTCCACTTTGTTTATTCCGCTTTTTGTCCTCTTCTACTGTGCGGTGAAGCGAAAGAAAACGTGGCTTGTTGGGTTAGGATTTACATTGGCAAACCTTTTTATCATCACAGCTCAATCCTATTGGCTCTCAAACACTCGCTACATTTCTCTTATTCTTCCACTGTATGTTTTTGCCGAAGAACTGATGCGGCGGTTTTTACTCCTCTACTGTATTCTCTGTATTGTCTTTATAATCATAAGCCTCTATGGAATTAGTCTCTTTGCTCGCGGTTTTTACTCCTCTACTGTATTCTCTGTATTGTCTTTATAATCATAAGCCTCTATGGAATTAGTCTCTTTGCTCAAGGTGGGTGGCTCTATTAAAGTTGCGATTCTGATCGGGGTTGTCAGTTTTTTGATTCTGCAACTGCTCTTTCCAACTTCGAGCCCATACGATTACTACACTCGTTTATCCTCAGCTTTTTTGTCGGGACGAATTTGCTTGGCTGACAATCCTCCGTGGCTCAATGAACTGGTTACTATCCCCAATGTAGGCTACTGTGTTGTTTACCCCATCGCCCCAGCACTGTTACTGCTCCCATTTGTCGCACTTTCACCCCAATTTTCCCAAACACTGGGAGCGCATATATTTTTTGGTCTCAGTAGCGCCATTGTGTACCTGCTATTTCGAAGATACAAAAAAAATCATGTAGAATCGATCATATTTTCACTGGCTTGGAGCTTCGGCACCATCTTTCTTTCCATGAGTGCGGTTGGGAGTAGTTGGTATATCGCTCAAACCATTGGCGCGTGTTTTGCGTTACTGTCTCTTTTGGTATTTGATGAGAAAAAACCACGCAGCTTTCTTCTTACGGGAATCTGTATCAGCATCGCAGCCATTTCCCGTTTACCACTCCATTTATATGTACTCTATTTTTGCATTCGTTTACTTTGGCAATACAAAAAAAACTGGAAAAAATTGCTGCTTGGAGTAGCACTTTTAGCCCTCGGCTTCATACCACTGTTTACCATCCAACGTCTGTATAATTTCGCTCGCTACAAGACATTTGGTGATCTTGGCTATTATTTAATTCCCGGGAAATTTAATGAAGAGGACTTTAAAGACGGAGAGTTTAATATTAAAAACATTCCCAAACATGCCGAAGTTTTATTCACAAAACTTCCAAAGAAAATTGATACTTTTCCCTATATAGTCCCCTCCCACTATGGACTCTCCATTTTTATCACTTCTCCATTCCTGATTTTAGCGTTCTTGTCATTACTACGGAAAAAAAGATGGCCAGAGCTGGCAACCATTGGACTCATCATGTTACTTGAAATGTCGCATGGAACCGTGGGGTTTGCCCAGTTTGGCTATCGGTTTGCGCTTGATGTCTATCCCTTACTCTTCTTAGGTTTTACTGTAGAAAAAAAAACCAAACGATTTTGGATTCTGTTTGGTGTACTGCTCCTCTTTTCCGTGATCGTCAATCTCTGGGGGTTGTTGGCCTTCCGTAATGACTGGTTTATTTGGTGAGTTTAACAACTTTTCCGGCAGGATTTTCAAAAACCACATTCTCAGTAAAGATGCTTTGAGCTTTGGTTTGATCATGAGGAATATATACGTACTGTATTGCGGTCATGTTCTGTAACCGGTCCAAAGCGGTACTATCGCCGCTATATAGGGCCGTCATTTCCCGTTGCCTATCGGTATACGGAAAACCATAACTAAATACCCAACCGCTATATCCCATCACCACACTTCTGCCACTCATCATGGGAATCGGATTGGAAACCAGCTCTGGAGTCACAAACACCGCATCTGGGGTCGTATGCTCTCGAACCCAAGTTCCTAAACTTATCTCGTCTGCAGAAAGCATGCGAAAGGTTTGATGCGAGAAGTCCAACATATGCAAAAGGTCGATTCCACCGGAAAGCGATGCCAGGAATACCAGAACGCACACAGACACTTTTGCAAGCTTGTACTTGGTACGCCAGAGCAAATACAAACAATACGCAGCTGGAATCCCAAGCCCGACATAGACCCAGGCAAACAGTTTCGAGTTATCCCAGGATTGCGGCTGAAATTGAATGAGATTCGCAAGAATAAAAATCATCCACCAGGCACTGATATAGGCAAACTCCACTCGCCGCCTGATATAGATAAGGTATGTACCGATCAAAGCTAAAACGAGAAACACTCCCCAGTTTTTAAGCCAAAACAGCATCCAAGGCAAGATTCCAGTGTGAACGTACCATCCCGGCTGCCAAGAAAAGAAGGATGCCACACTGACACTTGATCGCAAGAAAAAAAGATAGACGAGAGCAGATACGACGGCGCTTGTTGTCCCAAAAGCAATCCATTCCCTCCAATGCGTACGTTGGTAGAGCAATACCCAGGCAGAAAAGAGGACGACCACGATATATGTATGGGTATGAATGATCGGTAGCAAACCAGCTACAAGTCCCATCCCAACCAGTTTCGCAATCGATGGTTTCTTGTTTCGAGTAAAATCAATAATCGAGGAAAGCAGCCACAGACCAATAGGAAGCCCGAGTAAGAACGCTCGTTGGGGAACCAGCATCCCCATAATAATGTTGGTAAATTCAATTCCTTTTTCTGGGATCTTCGTTAAAACCACCGTAGAATCCGAAAATGTTTGTACCAAGGCAAAGCCAACTCCTCCGCTACAGAGAAATAAAAGTGCCGCTATACAAATTGTCTTGGTGTTTGTAAAAAATCTTTTGTAAAAAAAGTACAAAGTCGCGAGTAGACCAAGAGAGAGAAGAAAAGACGGCAAAAGCATTGATACCGAGAGTGATACTCCCAGACGTATTAAGATTCCTGAGATTAGATTTATCACGAAAGGGTAATTTAATGGAGCTCCCGCAAAAAACGGATGAGAAGAAAACCACAGTGAAAGTGGTCGGTAGGCAAAACTGTTCACCAGGCCGATATGCATCGACCAATCTGCCCAGACATATGGATGCCCGGCGTAGAGTCCGTCTGGTTTGACCACCAACATTCCCTTCCACAAGGCAAAAAAGAACACAATCCATCCCAAGAAAAAAAGCTGTACCTGACGATGGTTTTTCATAGTAGAATAGAGTCTATTGTATGCTAAACCGTAAATTCCTGCGCTCACGATTTTTATATATCTGTATCGGAATTGTCCTCGTGGCTTTCCTGACCCGAGTATATCGTCTCTCCGAGCCTAAAGCTTTTTACTTTGACGAAGTCTATCACGCCTTTACCGCGACCACTTTTTTGCATAACGATCCCAAAGGATATGAATATTGGCAAACTCCTCCAGAGGGAGTGGCATATGAGTGGACTCATCCACCACTTGCAAAGTTATACATGGCCGGAGGAATGGCAATTTTCGGAGAAAACAGTTTTGGTTGGCGCATTAGTTCAGCCCTTTTTGGTACCGGCGTGATTGCCATGATTGGAGTGCTCGCTCACGCTTTGTATGGTCGTAAAAAGATTACGCTGTTAGCCTTGTTATTTGCCAGTCTTGATGGACTGCTACTTTCCATGTCACGGATTGCCATGAATGACATGCATTTTTTGTTTTTTGCTCTAGTCGCTGTCTATTTCTATATCAAGTTCAGGAGAATTGTATTTCTTCCGCATACAGTGAGTGCTTCTGTTCGTAATGCCCTCCTCACAGCCTTCTTCTTAAGTTTATCGCTGGCAAGTAAATGGACTGCTTTGTATGTCGGAGCCGGGTTAGCACTCGATATGGTGTTTGCGATTATCACGATTGGGAAAGTGCCATTGAAATCACTGTTTATCAGTATGATTGGTGCCCTGATTATCATCCCCACCGTCTATCTGGCCAGTTATACCCAGTTTTTTATGCAAGGACACACATTGACACAGTGGAAGGAAACCACCCAGCAAATGTGGTGGTATCACACCGGTCTTAAAGCCACTCATCCGTACCAGTCACGGCCACTTCAGTGGATCACGGATACCAGACCAGTTTGGATGTCCGTTGACTACAGCCAAAATGCAGTAGGAGTTATCTCGAATATCTATAACGCCGGAAATCCTATTCTCTTCTGGATCGGACTTGCGACCATGCTGTTTGTCGCCATCATCTGTACCAAGAAAGGGGTTGAACAATTTGGAGCCTTTATTACTGAACAAAAAATCCGAAAAAAAATGACCATCACTTGGTCCGTTTGGTTTCCACTGTTTCTGTATGGAGTGATGTGGATACCCTGGCAATTTTCTCCACGTATCATGTTCTTTTACCACTACTCTCCCGCCGTTCCTTTCTTATGCATTCTGACTGCCTATATTTTCGTCTATGCCTTGGATCGCTACCGGAGAGCTCGACCGTTCCTGTATACCGGGATCGTGGGAATGATCATTGCCTTTGTCGTCCTGTTCCCCCTCAATACTGGATATCCGATGCCGCAAAAGTACTTTGATACTGTGTTTTCAGTCTTCCCCAGCTGGAAATAAATATATATGTGATATTATCGAGAGTATGAATAATAGATCAAAAGAACAATTCGGGTTCGATCATGAGTCAGCAATACTTGATTTATTTAGAAGAGCCCAGCAAGCAGGAATTCTTACTACTGCTGATATTGAAGAACAGGAAGACATCGTTTTCCAAAGCCAAGGAAGACTAAAAGATGAGACAAATTTGCAGACGATTCTTGACTCTATGACCTCGCGATTAGGGAATTCTACTTAAACATCGAAGCTTCACATCGCTTTTATACTGGCCTACTTGACTCTTTTCTGGTATAATGGCACCTCTTTGGTAGACTAGCCAGAGAATTCAAGGAGTTTACTATGAAATCAGGCATTCACCCCAAGTGGAATCATCAAGCAACCGTTACCTGCGCATGTGGAAACACATTCCAGACCGGTTCAGCTCAAGATGAAATCCGAGTCGACATCTGCTACGCTTGTCACCCTTTCTATACTGGATCCATGAAATTCTTGGACACCCAAGGTCGAGTTGACCGCTTCATGAAGATGCGAGCAGCTGCTGATGCAAATACCAGTAAAAAGAAGAAAAATGGCAAAAAAGAGGTGACTGCGGCTGAAACATTGTCCTTAAAAGACATGTTAGCTCAAGAAAAAGCCAAACTTCAGGCAACTGAGTAGATAGGGTACACTTACCCCATGGATTATTTACAACAACAGATCGTGGAGTTGGATCAAAAAATCGCTGAGAACGAGATGCTCTTGTCGGATCCAGATTTGGGGTCGTTGGCACAAAGTGAGATCGATAGCTTGAAAGAACAGCGTCAACTCCTCCAAGATTCTTCAGATCAAATTACCAAATCCAAAGAAAAAGCTGCGGCTGTAGCTGCCTACGACAATTGTATCCTGGAAATGCGTCCAGGAGCTGGAGGCGACGAAGCCAAGCTGTGGGGAAGTGAACTTTTACGCATGTACACTCGGTATGCCGACTTAAAAAAACTAAAAGTCGAAGTCATCGAAGAAGATGTCATTAAGATCATTGGAAAAAATGCCTATAGTTTGTTTGAATTCGAATCCGGTGTGCACCGAGTGCAACGAGTTCCTACAACTGAATCACAAGGGCGTGTCCATACGTCTACAGCTTCCATTGCTGTCATTCCTGAACTGCCAGAATCCGCGGTTGAGATTCGTGAAGAGGACCTTGAATGGCAATTTACGCGCGCCGGTGGACATGGTGGACAAAACGTCAACAAAGTTTCTACAGCAGTCAGGCTTACACATACGCCTTCAGGCATTGTCATCTCTGCCCGAACCGAACGCTATCAAGCCCAAAATCGCCAAATTGCTTTGGAGCTTTTACGTGGAAAATTGTGGGAGTTAGAAGATGCCAAACGTGCCAAAGAAGTCGGTACTGCCCGCCAAGCCATTGGTCGAGCTATGCGATCTGAAAAAATTCGCACCTATAACTTCCCTCAAAACCGGGTAACCGATCATCGGATTCACGTCTCCTGGTATGATTTGGAAAACATTGTCGAAGGATATTTAGATCCGGTCATCGAAGCGCTTCACGACGAAAAGAATTGGGAAAAAGACGGCGATTCTGCGGAAGATGAAGACTAAACAATTCTTATTCTCCACTTTCTTCTAGGGTCACTGTTACAGTTGCCTTCTTCCCATCGCGGACATATTCAACCGGCACCTTGTCTCCAACCTTGTGGCTCCCAATTTGCTTGGATAAAATATTTTGATCAGTATCTGTAGTCAAATCGACTCCATCAAACTTGGTGATCACATCACCGGTTTTTAAGCCAGCTTTATCAGCACTTGCGCCTTGCACCACTTCAATGATTAACGCACCCGCAGGAACATCATTTAACAGTGCGGTTTGTTTCGGGATAATTCGATATTGAACTCCCATAAACGGTCTGGAGAACTTACCGGTACTTTCGAAGTTTTTGAGAGAATCTTTAATCACATTGATAGGCAAGGCAAAACCAATACTGTTCGCTCCTTGGGCAACGGCGACGTTGACACCAATAACTTGTCCTGCAGCATTCAAAAGTGGTCCACCGGAATTTCCAGGATTGATAGCGGCATCAGTTTGAATCACATTGTCCAACTCTTCTGCAAGCCCTCCGTATCCATCACCTGCAGTAATCCCACGTCCAAGACCAGAGATAACGCCAGTGGTAACGGTATGGCGAAATTCTCCCAAGGCAGTGCCGATTGCGACCACTGATTGCCCTACCTTTAATTTGTCTGAATCACCTAACTCAATTGTTGGTAAGGTTGCATCAATTTGTAAAATAGCGAGATCATTCGTAGGATCACGATAGATTTTTTTGACATCGTATTCTTTGTTGTCAGAAGCAATAACTCTGTAACTAGCTTGCGTATCGGATACCACATGTTTGTTGGTCACAATCAGTCCTGATTTTTCAATTACAAATCCGGAACCAATATCCTGCTTTATTTCTTTCGTCGTTCCTTGATCCTGCTGTGGTGTTTGAGATGGTGCCCCAAACAGTCCAAATGGATCGAAGCCTTGTATGGGTGAACGCTGTACGATGCGTTGTTGTTTGGTAATTGCGACCGTCACAACACTCGGTGAGGCATGATCGGTTACCGAAATGACGTCTGACTGTTCATCAATGATGCGCGTAGAATTTGCAGACTCTACACTGCCACCAGTAGTTGCTCGTTTGGTAATCGCATCTAAAGGCTTAATGACAAAAAGTCGATCAGCGAGAGCTCCACCAAAAGCTACTCCAACAAACAATACAAATAAAATGAGAGCAATTCCGATGTTTTTGAACGCTTGCATACGTACCTATTTTATACGTTTGAAACCTGAAGAAAAACTGAGAAAAGTACGAACTATTTTTTCAACAATACTTCGATCGCTTTATCCAATTGAGGATCTTTATTCTCTTGGGCATTTTTTACGGCATCTTCAGGTGAAACTTTTACTTCGACATCTGGCTTTAAGCCAATTTCGTGAATCCAATCACCGCCTGGGAGAATCCATTTTGCAATCGTGACATGTAGTCCTGCTCCTGATGGAAGTTCTTGGGCATCTTGGACGGTTCCTTTGCCAAAGCTATTTTCACCAATCAGTTTCGCTCCGCGTCGATCTCTTAGGGCTCCGGAAACAATTTCTGAGGCACTCGCAGATCCTTTGTTGATAAGCACATTTACTGGCATCTTTGATAATCTGCCCTTACCACTGGAATAGTACGGAATTGATTCTGCTCGACCTTCTTGTTTGACGACTACTCCATCGGGGATAAATTCACTAGCGATGGTAACTGCATCATTTAAATATCCACCTGGGTTGTTACGAACATCGAGGACGATTCCACTGACATCTTTTTCAGCCAGAATTTTGTCCACAGCGTCACTCCACTCTTGCAAAGTTCGTCCGCCAAATTGCGACAATCGTAAATGGGCAACTTTTTTGCCATCTTTTTGGATGAAATTTAATTCCACGGAAGGAACAACAATTGTCTCGCGAGCGAGAGTCTTCTCAAATGGTTGTCCGCCCTCACGGAGGAAGGTGAGAGTAACCTCACTGGATTTTGGTCCACGAATAATGGAGACTACTTCAGGAAGTGACATGCCAGAAGTATCTTTATCGATACTTTTCGCTTTATCTTTGATGTGCAAAATATAGTCACCCGCTAACACTCCAGCTCGTTCTGCTGGTAAACCTTTGAGTGGCGCCATGACAGTGACAATTTGATTTTTATATCCCAACTGAATTCCCACACCCTCGAAGGAACCATTTAAATCATCTGAGGTTCGTTTTTGATCTTCTTTGGAAAGATACATTGTGTAGGGATCACCGAGACCAGAAACCATACCGGCGATTGCTCCATCAACCATCTTGCGGGCATCAAGTTTACTGGTATCGTTGTACTGACTTTCAAGTCTATCCCAAACTTGCCAAAATTCAGCGAAATCAACCGAACTATGATTTGCAGGGGTTTTGGTATTGATCAATACTTTGGAAGGTAGCTGAGTCATAGCCGCTGACAACAGCGGAATATGTTCACCATTGGCTAGTTTAAAGCCAACAACTCCTCCCAAAATCACCAGGAGGATTCCTACAACAATCGATCGAAGTTTTTGTACTGTCAAAGTCATGAAACGAAAGTGTACCACTTTTACAGGGTGGTCACAAACGGCAAGAGGGCAACGTGACGAGCACGTTTAATCTCACTAGCCAGTTGTCGTTGTGATTTATTCGAAAGTCCGGTGTTCTCGCGAGGGAGAATAGTTCCTGACTCACTCATAAATCGCTCTAAAAGAGCAGTGTTTTTATAATCAAATGTGAATTTTTCGCCTTTACGAGCAATTGCTCTGCGACTAGCGAAAATTCGACGTTGTGGTTTTTTTTGCATATATTTTTACCTTTTTTATGTGTATGTTTTAAAATGGGATGTCTTCACTGACATCTTGAGCACTCACATCAGCTGATGCCGATTGAGCGACTGGTGCTTCACTTTGAGCGGCTCCTTGTTCATCCTGAGGATAGCTATAGTCACTTTGGTTCCCACTGGCTCCAGCTCCTCCGGCAGCTCCCGCTCCTGAAGAACTCAACATGATCACTTGATCGGCGACAATTTCAACACTTTCTTTTTCTTGTCCTTCTTTAGAGGTCCATTTGCGATTTTGTAGTCTTCCTTGAACATAGGCTTTACTACCTTTTTTCAAGTATTGTCCACAAATCTCGGCTAACTTGCTCCAAACGACAATGCGATGATAGGTTGTTTCTTCTTGTCGTTGTCCACCACTTTCTTGGGTAGTCCAACTTCGGTTGGTCGCTAGTCCCATCGTACAGACTGCAGTCCCGGTTGGGGTGTATCGCAGTTCTGGATCACGCGTCAAATTTCCAATCAATTGCACCATGTTTAATGATCGTGCGGCCATAACCTTCTCCTTTATTCTTCACTCTTACCGTCTTCTACTGTACCAGATTCTGGCATACTTGGGGTTGCAATTTTTTCTTCGTAGATGATGAATAAATGGCGCAACACATTCTCCATTAAGCGAACTTCTCGCTCAAAGGCTTGGGCCACCGATGCATCCAAAGAAATCTGGAAGAGGACATAATAGCCTTCTCGCTGTTTCTTGATCTGGTAGGCAAGATTGCGCTTGCCCAAAGTCTCGTGGGAATCAACTTTCCCCTTTTTGGCCGCAGCCAATTTCTCAATCGAGGAAATAAAAGTTTTTACTTGGTCCTGGCCGATATCTCCCGGCAGCACGACCATCATTTCGTATTGCTTTACCATAGGTAAGCTTCCTTTCGTATATTGTCTTCATCCAAAAGGTATTGGATACTAGCGTCTCATGACGAATAGCAGGATGAAAACTATGGATAGTATACCAGAGATAACGGGCTTTCTCAAGAAAGTCTTCACCACTCAAGCCAAAACCAAGGCTGTAATTGCCGTCTCAGGGGGCATCGATTCAGCACTCTCCTTGACTCTTCTTGCTAAAACTTTGCCAAAAGACCAGATTTTCCCCCTTTTCCTCCCCTACGGAGACCAATCAACTCAAGACGCCAAAACAATCTGTACATGGAATCAGATCCCTACCAAAAACTGGAAAACAGTGGATATCAAACCAGCTGTCGATCTTTTGAGCCAAACCTTGGCAGCAACAGATCTACGAAAAGGAAATATTATGGCCAGAGTTCGGATGATCATCGTCTTTGACATAGCCAAACGTCTCGATGCCTTGGTATGTGGAACGGAGAACAAGTCAGAACACTATTTAGGATACTTTACCCGCTTTGGCGATAGCGCTTCAGACATTGAGCCACTTTGCCATCTCTACAAAACCCAGATTCGAGAAATTGCAGAGACTTTAGACCTACCAAAGGTGTTTTTAGAAAAAGCTCCCAGTGCAGGACTCTGGGACGGGCAAACGGATGAAAATGAAATGGGCTTTACGTATGAAGAAGCTGACCGGGCAATTGAGAAGTATCTTCAGGATAAGAAAGCTGCTACTGAAACCGAACAAAAAGTCTTTTCAGCACTACAGAAGGCTGACTTTAAGTTGCATGTGCCATACTCACTTTAACTTCTTTTTCTGCTGGCAATGATGCCGAACTTTCTGGGCAATAGTGCACCTGTGTATTCGCCCGGTTCGTCTTCAAAGCTTCCACCGGGTGACCTTTTTTCTGGCATTTGACCAGAGTGTCTCACTAAATCTGGTCGATGCAATTTAATATGTGATAGAAATTGTTTCAGCATAATATAATTATTGTCACAAAAAACTTTCGTTGAACCACCATTCGGTAACTCAATAAACGCTGCATACATATCAAGCACGTTTTCTAGTTGACCTAGTTTAATGAGTTCTTGGATTGATCTATTCTTATTTACAGCTGGTAGTTCTTTCATATTCTAGTCACGATGACTTTTTCCCCTTCGATGCATTTGATCTAAAGGATTCCGTACTCCTCCACCTTCATACTCTTCGTCCGATTCAGCTATACTTTTATGCGAGGTTCGTTTTCCTTTCTCACCTCCTATAGGTTTTGTTAAGCCCAATGTATCAAAAAGAGCGACGAGACTATACTGTTCTATCCCATAATTGCTGACAAAAAAATGAAGACTCAATCCCTTCACTGCGCGTAATCTGATAATTTCTTTTATAACACTGAGATCTGTCTCTTCAACTGTGGACCCTTTTCTTTGTCGATTTTTCTCTACTTTCGGAGGTTTTGACAAGCCCAATGTCTCAAAATAAGCATCTAGACTATCAGCTCTCAAATTATATGTCTTTTCAAAATAACGCCTACTCAGATTTTTTTCTCCTCGCATTTTGGAAATCTCTTCAAGAACCTCGGGATCAACGTCTTCAATATATTTTTGTTTACCATGCCTTAACTGTTCTTTGTTCATACAATCATCATGTAAATGAATACAAGTTTAGTCCTGTATTTACGACTACGGCCGACACCATGAGAGTGTTTAATAGACGCATTACAAAAGTTATTTTGGTTTGATGATGAGATAGTTTTTTCTCGGCCAAATATCCAACTATAACAATGAGAGTTGGAATCGCAATAACTTTGAGCACTGTCATCAGTTCCATATGACTCAAAATATATTCTTTGCGGGGAGAATCTTCAACCCAATCTCCTTGTTTGGCTATCATTCCTCTTGTTGCAACGAGATCCAACCACTGTGAGGTTGCAAGGATGGCGACATTCCAGTAATAGGTTTTGGGATTATGTAATGAGTTGTGATGTTCCATACAAAAAAGGAAAAATGAAGTTTAGCTCCCGATCATGAATTCCACAATACTATTGTCGTTCGTTAAAACGTGTAAGGATATGCGTATCTGCTTCTCCATCATCATCTTGATTATTTGATGGATGTTCATATTGTAGGGCACTCATAGCAGTCTTTGCAGGTTTTAATCCTTTCTTCCGTACTAGATCCGGCCTCTGAGTCTTTATATATGTATTAAACGATTTGATACTGATATCTCGCAGCTCGCAAAATATTTTTATTGAACCCCCATTGGGAGAAGAAATATGCGCTTGATATGCCTCAACTATTGCATCAAGCTCACCGTTGTTCTGTAAATTTTCTACTGTTCTTGACTCATAAAAAACATGTTGACGAGCAAGTGACTTTGCTTCGCTAGACTCTAGACTTTTTTTCTTGTACGGGGCACCTTTCGTACGGACAAGATCTGGTCTATAAATCTTTAAATATTCTGTAAATAAGTAGCAGCTGATACGATTCTTATCACTGAAACCTTTTATTGTACCAGCCTTCCCAGTGGATAAAAGTTCTTCGTATCTTTGAATAATTCTGTCTAATTCACCAGAAACTCGAAGTTCTTCAAACTTTTTTGATGCCAGTGATTCATATGGAAGACGAGTTTCTCTACTCATAAGCGTTCAGCTCCCGATCATGAATTCCACCACATCGCCCTCGCGCATCACATATTCTTTGCCTTCGATGCGCATCTTTCCTGCTTCTTTTACACCCTTCCAGCCACCCAGGGTAATAAAGTCTTCAAAGGAAGCGATGTTGGCTTTGATAAATTTCTTTATAAAATCAGTGTGAATCACTCCTGCAGCTTGTGGAGCTGTTGTGCCTTTGGTGATCGTCCAAGCCCGAACTTCTAATTCTCCCGCGGTTAAGAAGCTTTGCAAACCTAACGTTGCGTATGCGGTTTCAGCCAGTCGTTCCAAGCCACTTTTCTCTATTCCCAACTCTTTCATGTATTCTTTTTGATCCTCTTCTGAGAGCGTTGATAATTCACTTTCAATACGAGCACTGACAACCACAACGGATTGCGGATTTACCCCCAATTGCGTTGAATACCCATCGGTACCCAGCTTGTCTTCATCCACGTTGATCGCAAAAATTTCTGATTTGGCAGTCAACAGATTTAATTCTTTCGCGATGAGCTGCTCTTCTGGTGAAAGATTCAGCGTATTCACCATCTTTCCTTCACTGAGTGCAGTCTTAAATTTCACGACCGCATCCCAGCGTTCCTTTTGTTCAGGAGTTGTTGAACCTTTTGGCTGGGGTTGTTTGTCAACAGTAGCAAGATCAGCTAACTGGAGTTCGGTACGAATGATTTCTAAATCTTCTTTGGGACTCACTGACCCCTCACGAATAATTTCATTGTCGGTAAATCCCCGTAACACGTGACAAATTGCTGATGTTTCTCGAATATGTGAAAGAAATTGATTTCCCAACCCCTCTCCAGTCGAAGCACCCTTCACTAGTCCAGCAATATCAACAAACTCAACGGTTGCCGGTTTTAAAACACTGGTATGAACTACTTGTGCAAGAACCGCTAAACGCGCATCAGGAACCTGGGCAATGCCAACGTTCGGTTCAATGGTAGCAAAGGGGTAATTAGCTGCCAAAGCCACTTGTTGTTTTAAGAGTGCATTAAACAACGTGCTTTTACCAACATTCGGAAGACCCACAATTCCAACAGAGAGATTCATGATGAGTATTGTACCAGGAGATAGGGAGAAGAAGATTAGAGGGTTACTGTCCCGTGAAAATGACGATTCCAAAAGTGGTGCTCGGAGTTTCCGAGGTTACGATGGTCGGAAAAAGTGAACTGAGAATAGCGCGGACTTCTCCTCTCAACGGATTTGATACGCCAGAATTAAATTGAACTTGAGCTCCAGTGTTTGGCAACGCCGACTGGGTCGCAAACGTGATCGTTTCAAATCCGGCTCCGGTTAATCTATCCTTCACTCTATTGGCAAGATCCAGGTTTCCACTCCGGTCAACGATTTGTACGGTGGTATTTTTCTTTTCAAATGTGGTGCTCACTGGTATAGGAGTATTTGCAACCACAATCACCGGTGGGATTTGAGCCGCAGATGTCGCAACGACTGGAACTGGAGCGGGAGTGACTGGTATTTTACGTGCCACACCAAAAAGTTCTGGTTTCAAGCGAATCAGAACCATGGTCGCCATAAATAAAAGCGACACAATCATCAACATTAATAACCACGGAAGACGTTGAGCGCCTTCTTTCTGTACAGTGGCCGCAACTTTTTCATTATCATGCAGAAGATCGGCATCGACACCAGTGGATTGTGCTAGATCTATTCGTGCCACCTCATCAGGGGTAAGGTCTGTTGGACCAAAATCGCCATAGGCCGCGATTGGAACAATCTGAGTCACCTCCCAGCCGTACTTGGTAAAAATGTTTTTGAAGGCGTAGATAAAATTCTTGTTCACGGCAAACAAGGTCAAGTTGGCATCACTACGGACACTTGAAGAGGCAATCTCCGGTGGCTCGAAGGGAATATCTTCTAAAAAAGATTTTTGCTCATACTCTTCATTATCCATATCACTGGCTGGGACGACCTTGTGATACACAATGTCTGGAGCAAGCAAAATTTGCACGTTCGGTTTTTTTCCTTCGGCTTTCTTGATAATCTCAAAGAGCGCACTCTCTAACCCTTTTGGATCAATGACCTCCTGATTTTTAACCATGCTCAGCGGTAATTCAAGCGCAAATTTTTGGGTTCTGGGATCAGTATAGACGGTTAAACTATGTCCACCTAAATACACGATCCACACTGGTGTGCGAAAAAGAGGCATATGTAACTTCAATTAACGAGATGTCGCAATGTTGACGCTTCCTTCAGTCCCACAAGCTTTAACTGTCACGATGCCGTTAGCATCAACGATCACTGAATAGCCGGTGTTTGCGGCGGTAAAGGAAGCGGTGGGATCAATGGGAATACTCTTTAAATACTTTACCAATGGGGTTGTCAAATTAACACACGCAGTTGCGACCACGGTACACCCACCTGTTGCAATTGCACATCCTGTCGCCCCTGTTCCCAATTGCGTTTCAGCCATCCCTGCGGTTAATCCAGAAGGGTACGTTCCTTTGTTATCAACAATGGACTGGTGAATGGCTGACAGTAATGAATCCACATCGCTGGTGCGTCTAGCATCCCTGGCATCTTTGAGTCGTTGCGCAGGATTTAAGGCTACGAAAACAGTCACAGCCAAAGAAACGATAATGGTGATCACCACAAGCAGTTCGATAAGAGTAAAACCTCTTTTCAATGTCTGTTTCATAAAATCCTTTATAAACTATAATTACAGCATGGTTACATTCATGTCACTTGTCAAGTGTAGCATTAATACTCCACCCAAGTTGTCAAATGTATACCCGGCGTGCTCCCGGAAAAATCTTTAGAATATCGATAGAATCCTGTCCCAACTCTTCGTTGATACGTCGAGGTAAGTGAAAAAGCAGAGACAATCCAACCGAATGGTCCATCAGCTGAACCAGTGCACGTGCCTTCAGGGCGAGTTATGTTCCCACCAAGATATCCAGAATTCATTCGAATTTTGAGCAAGTTATCTTCCATACATCCTTCGGCAAAAGCCAAATTTTCTTCTCCCTTATACAGAGCCAATCCCGCTTGCCCTTCACCTATAGATGAATACGTCACAACCACAGCTGCTGCAGATGCGACTGCAAGGATCAACAAGACACTCGTTAAAGCGATAAAGCCGGATCGGCTGGTGCGACGGTTTTTCATACTCTTAAAAACTCCTAATCTCACTACTCGATTCTATGGTAATACTTTCCTGATATTCTTGTCGTCCTGAAGTCTGACTTCCAGAGATTGTGAACTGAAACCCCACATGTTTTGTTTTCAGGGGTGCGGATGAATAGTTGGTAAATGTGAGACCAGAAACTGTGGTGCCGTCTGAATTGAGGTTCGTGACGACGGGATCACCCGTCTCTGGGTCGATCTTCGTCATTCTCAATTTTCCTCCGGAAACATCAAAGGTGGTGGTGTTCCAACTCGAGCCCAGATAGGTTACCAGAGTTGAACTACTGACGGATGTTATATTCGTTGTATTTCGAATCTCTCTTTTCATTCGCTCCGCTGCGAATCTTCCCTGACTATACACTTCACCTTCGACTGCTACTTTTGCAGACCCTCCGATAACATTCCACGTTAGGGGAACGAGGGCGGTCATCATAAAGGTGACAATCCCCATATACAGTAATAATTCGATCAGAGTAAAAGCTTGATTTTTCACCATGGATTCCTCCAGAGTGCAAAGGAATACGGACTGGATCCAGATTGCCCAAGACTGGTTTCCAAAGCAGTTCCGATATTAGTCCACACAAACGTGGGAGTGGGAGGATTCATCACCAGCCGCTTGGCAAATAAATCAGAACCGTTATCTGTAACCGTCAGCATCAGGGCTTGGGGAAGAGTGGTAAGTTCATACCACCGCTGCGGGGCAGCAAAAACTGGAGTCGGAACGAAATCAGTTTGTAACACTGGCACAGCACTTCCGTTCCCAACATACCATCCAATATTCGTCGTCGCGGCATCGTTGTATACCACAATATAGCGAGTACCAACTCCACTTGTAGAAGTAATCCACCCAGTTGCGACTAATTTTGTTCCAATTGCAACCACTTGCGACGTAATATCAACATTGGCAAACCCAGTCCACGTACTTCCGGACCAATACGCAATTGATAAATCAGCTTGACTGTTATCCAGAGAACCAAGAGCTAATTCGTTGGTCGTTGGATTGCCTGAGATATCAATGTTTGTAGCGGGATCAGCTACAGTTGGAATCACAGCGATTGCTGACCAAGCGTTTGTGTACTGCGCATACCGAATACAGTTTGTAGCGGCTATCACAACACCTGCGGTACAGGTCGTCGCTTGATTGGGTCCCCATACCACCATCAAGTTTCCGGTCTGACTTTCATAGGCCATATCAAACGAGAGTACATCTTGAACTGTAGCTCCAAAATGTTCTAAGTTGGTTTCGAGAGCTGTTGGTGGTTCCGCAATTCCAAAGGACGATCCTGTCCATTGCATGGCGGAGAGATCATTTTGATTATCCGCCCAAGCGAGAGCAATATTACTTGATGAGGTGAGAGGACTTTCTTCTAGTCGAATCCATTCGACGGCGGCAGCCGTACGCACAGTACTTATATTGGTAGCCGCAGACCAATGCGCAGTCCCACAGTTAACGGCATTTGAGAGTGTTCGATATGCCATTTCATTGCTCGCTGAATTATTGGTTGAATAGACCACTAAGGCGTCCCCCGTATTTGTCTCATATCCGATATCAAACCGCTGTTCCTGAGATCCACCTCCTCCTACTGTTGTTGTCCATTCGCTACTCCAACTTGTGCCATCAAAACAGAGGATTCGTAACACTCCACTGCTATTCACGTACCCCGCCAGTGCCTCTACTTTTTGGGGCGAGGTCTTCATGCGAAATGTAAATCCAACACTTGCATCCGTATACCCAGTGCCCGCTGCAGCTTGGGCATTAAACACGCTGGGAACGAGGGTCGTCGATTCGTCAGCATAAAATCGGAACTTCGGTTGCGCAACACTCGACGATTCTCCATAGAGAATGAGTCCATCATATATAGGTGGCAATACTTTTTTCCAATCCGTCAGATACGTCACTAAATCAAGCGATTCTGGTCTGGTCGGAGTGAAGTTCCAACTCACTGTGGAGGTGATTTTCTTTGTATCAGGATCTAGGGTTCCACCGACGGAAACAATGTTTCCGGCCGGAGGAATATCGTCTCTATTCACATTTTCTACTTTAATTGTGCGGGTGTAATTTTTACCAACTGTTAATGTATTGTTACTGCCACTAAAGGTCCACACACCACTGCCATTGCGAACAAGTCCAGTTCCAAGGGTATTCACTAGATTTGAGTACGCTTGGTTTCGAATCGACCGAGCTGCTTCGAGTCCTTCGGAGGCATACTCGGTCGCAATCGTGTATTCAGCTCCTAGTCGATTCGCGTTATATCCTTGGATAATTGCGATCACAACTCCACTTCCAAACATCACAAAAACCGCCGCTGCCAGCAACACTTCTAGAATCGAAAATCCGTTGGGTCGTTTTACCATATTAATTTTTACTCACCACTCCAAGTGTATTTAACGTAATTGATTGGGTACTCCCTACTCCAGAGATTGTGATGTCTGTGGGGCCAGGGGGAGTGGGGATTCCAGTCACATGTGCGAATGTTATTTCAAAGTCACTTGAGATTGTGACCGCAGGGTTAACAGTGTAATTTTCATCAAAAGCACTATTCCCCTGCAAAAAGAGGGTGATTTGCTTGGTAGGACTACTGGTATATCGCACACCCCATATTGATGTAACTCCTTGCTTGCTCATCAGGGAATAGAGTTGAGCTTTCCGTAATTGTCCAATCAAATGATCAGTCGTATTCGCAACACTATTCTGATTAAAAAATCTGGCATAGTAACTCGTGCCCGAGACCCCAATGATCAAGAATATCGCCATCACAACCAGCAATTCAATCAGTGTCACGCCACTTTGGTTATTGTGTATATACATAGGCCGTACTTATTTATGAATTCCGCTCGTCAGTTGGTACAGCGGGGTGATAATTGAAAATGCGACGAATGCCACCACCAAACCAATAACCAGCAGCAGGATCGGCTCCAAAACGGTTGAAAGATTTTTGGAGACTGTATCAACTTCTTCTTCGAAAAATTCTCCCAGATACGTAAGCGACTCATCTAAATTTCCACTTCTCTCTCCAACTCCAATCATCTTCGACGCAATTTGGGGGATGTGGTGATAGGTGTTCGTGTCTAGTTCTTGCTCAATTGATTTTCCATGGTCAACGGCTTCTGCTAACCTGGCAATATATTTTTTGAATACTAAGTTTGTAGTTGATTGGCGTTGAATTTCTAAAATGAGTGTAATCGGCAATCCACTTTTTAACATAATTCCCATATTCCGAAAGAGTGTCGATAACTGCACATCACGTAAGAATGGTCCAAACAGCGGCACTCGGAGTAAGAAGGCATGCCAATATGGTTTTACCCAGGCCAGAGCAATGAAAAGTCGAAAACCAGCTAACGCTCCAACCAGCGCAAACGGAATGAAAACGCCAAATCGTTTGATAAAGTCTGCAATCCCTAACAAGATTCGTGTCGAAAGTGGAAGGGTAACATCCAAAGAGTCAAACAATTGCGAGAGTTGCGGGAGTAAGAAATAACTTACTCCTAAACCCACTATAGAGGCGGCTGTCAGGACAATCGCAGGATACAGTAACACACCCTGGATTTTTTTTCGCGATTCATATTCTTTGCGTAGCTGTATGGCAAGATATCCGAGATTTGCATCCAGAGTTCCCGATTCTTCACCAGTCTTAATTAGGCCGATATAGAGTGGATCAAAAACTTTTGGAAATTTGGCGATTGATTGACCGAGTGTATGCCCACCGGCTACCTCCAAGTACAGAGAAGAAAAAAGATCACGTAAGGCTTTGTTTTGGGTTTGATCACGTAATCCCGCCAACGCATCAGCTAAGGGAATCCCACTTTTGATCATGATGCTTAAATGTTTGGTAAACAGCAACTTATCTTTAAAGTCGATTCGATTGAAAATCGCAATATTTTGATTGAGTACACTCATACGTAGCTTTTTTCAGGTTTTTGTTGCCCGCAAGACTTCTTCTAAGGTAGTAATGCCACGTTGTACTTTATCGATCCCATCTTCAAACATCGTGGTCATCCCCTCTTGCGCGGCTTTTTGGGCGATAACGTCGGCACTGACTTTCTGATTGATAAGAAGAGAAATAGCGGGACTAATAACGAGCACTTCAAATACACCAATCCGTCCAACGTACCCAGTTTGGTTACAAACAGAACACCCTTTCCCGTGATACAAGCGAATTTCTGCTTCCGATCCGAAATATTTTTCAATCAGAGCTATATCGACATGTGAGCGTAATTCTTCTCTCGGCATAGCAAAAGAAACTTTACATTTTTCACAAATTTTTCGAACCAGTCTCTGACCGATAACCAAGTTCACCGTCGACGAAACCAGAAAGGGCTCAATATGCATGTCAATCAGTCGAGGTAATGTTGTCGCCGCATTACTGGTATGCAACGTGGACAAAACTAAATGTCCGGTCATGGCTGAATTGATCGCAATATCAGCTGTTTCATTGTCTCGGATTTCACCCACAAAAATAATGTCAGGATCCTGGCGCAAGATAGAACGTAATCCATCGGCAAAAGTTAAATTTGTTTTTGGATTCACTTGAATCTGACCGATTCCATCGATGTCGTACTCTACTGGATTCTCAATAGTGGAGATGTTGCGTTCTCGAACATTTAAAATCTTCAAAATCGCATAGATACTTGTAGTCTTGCCTGATCCAGTTGGTCCTGTTGATAAAATCATTCCAAACGAACGCGTATAGCTGTGCCGTACTTTCTCCAAGTCTCGCTCAGACATTCCCAGATCCAAAAGTGAAAATTGGCGACTCTTTGAAGAAAGGAGTCGCATAACAACATTCTCTCCTTTAATCACTGGAACAATCGAGACGCGAATATCAATATCATCTTCTTCCAAACGGACTTGCAACTTTCCATCTTGGGCACTGAAATGTTCATCTGTCTTTAGTTTTGCAAGAACCTTGATTCGTGACACAATTTGCGCATGAAAAGTTTTGGGTACATGTAAGACATCATGCATCACTCCATCAATACGGAAACGTACGACTGTATCGAGTTCCTGCGGCTCGATGTGAATGTCTGAAGCTTTACTGGTATAGGCATACTCAATGAATAGATCCACCACTTTGGACGCTGGTACTTCTTTTTGCAGTGAGGTTTTTGATAATCGTATTTGATCGCTCACGAGTTCACTAAAGGTTTTTTGTAAGCCTTTTTTATAGAGTGATAAGGTCTCCTCAATATCTTTTCTCGTTGCAAAGTAGATCTGAACACTCTCGCCAGTTTTTTTAGCAATAAAAGTCACTGGGATTTGAATTTCTGGATTAGACAGCGCAATTTTTATCCCTCGTTCATCTCTCCCAAAAACCATCAAGCTATGACGCTTCGCCAAAGACTCAGGGATGATATGTAAAAACTCATCGGGGATAGAAATTTTTGATAAGACCACAAATGGAAGTTTCAGATGGTCAGCAATGAGCTTGCCTAAATTTTCATCTGCAATCAAATCTTGCCTCAGCAATGTCTCATAAAGCGGTTGCTTGTTCGTCTTTGCAGCAGAATCTGCGTCTTGCAACTGTTTTTCCGATAGAGATCCGTTCTCTAAAAGGAGCCTATACAATGTTTGATCATCAACACCGTTGTATCGTTCAATTTTGCGTGGAAGTTCGTCTGTTGGAGTGGCCAGTGGCATACTATCCACTGTAACACATTGGTAACTTATCCGTGAAGTTTAGCTTTGATTTTTTCAACGATTTCATCCAAAGAAACATCGCTTTTAATGATAAAGTCAGTTGCACCCATTGCCAGAGCTTTCTCAATATCTTCTTTCTGTCCGAGATTAGAGGCAACGATGACAGGAATGCCATTCAATTTCTGATCTACTTTCAACTTTGCTAAAACCGCAAAGCCATCCATGGCCGGCATAACCAGGTCAAGCAAGATTAAATCTGGAATTTGTGATTGCATTACCAGGAGAGCTTCATTTCCATCAGACGCAATTAGCACTTCAAATCCAGCTTTTGTGAATTTTACTTTATAAGCATTTGATAAGAATTTGTCGTCTTCAACGACCAATATTTTAGGCATGAGAGGTTTCTTCTATAAGTCCACTGATCATAGGAATAATTTCATCTAAACGATGTTCGGCTTTCAAAATGTATTTTTTAGCCCCTAACGTCAGCATATTTTTCACTTTGTCTGGACTGGCTGAGTTACTGACTACCATGACGGGTATATTCTCCCACTTCGAACTTTCCTTTATTTTTTGGAGGAACTCTAAACCGTTCATATCTTTTAAGTAGTAATCAAGCCAAATCGCATTGGGAATCTCATCAATATTCTCCAAGTAGTCCAAAGCCTGCTTTCCACTGGAACAAGAAAGGACATTAAAATTTGAAAGTTCTAATTTTTTGGTAATTGCATGAAGAAGAAGGTTCTCATCTTCAACAACCATGATCGTCGAAATACTTTGCGACATAGGCTCACTCTAACACAAGAGTTTATCAAACATCAAGAGCAACCTCTCCTACTTTGGCTGGAGTTCCCGACACAGGTAAGCTAAACCAAAATGTGGTCCCGTGTTTTTCTTTTGGAACATCCACTTCGTCTTTTGTATGACTCTCGAACCAAATCTTTCCTTGCGATGATTCTACGATCGCTTTTACTAAATACAGTCCTAAGCCAGTTCCTTCAGTTTCAATTTTTCTCACATTATCAGCACGGAAAAACCGTTGGAAAAGACGAGACTGCTGCGCTCTTGGTATACCGTATCCGTTATCACTGACCTGCGAAATGATCTCTTCGCCTTTGCGGGAGATAAAGACAGTAATATCCCCATCTGCTGGTGTATATTTAATCGCGTTGGTTAACAAGTTCAGATATACCTGACCTATCAACTTCGGATCGATATTTACCAGTGGGAGATCTTCGTGCACGCTGATCACAAGGTTTTGCTTTTTTTCTTCCAGTTTTCCTTTCAAATCATTCACGATCTCTTTCACTAATTCTTTCAAATCCGTTGGCTTTGGATCAACGATAATTCTGCCTGATTCTATGCGCGAAATATTTAAAAGTGAGTTAACTAATTGAATCATTCGTTCCGTTGATGCTGAAATATTTTTAACAAAATCATTTTGTTCGGTCTCAAGTTTTCCGGCATCTCCGGCCAGAAGCATTTCTGTAAACCATTTAATTGCTGACAATGGAGTACGCAATTGATGAGACGCAAGTGAAATGAATTCTGTCTTCATTCGATCAATTTCACGTTCTTTCGTCACATCATGGAAAATTGAAACGGCACCAATTATTTGACCTGCTTTGACGACCGGACTTGAAGTAATATGAATTACTTTTTTTACTCCTCCTGGACGAATCTCATAGGTTCCTTCGGCCTGTTTTCCGGTGCGCAGCACAATAGATCCAGATCTGTTTTCCGGCAAGATGACATTGCCGTCTATACCATAGTAGATGTAGGCATCAAACACTTTTTTCCCTACAACGTCCTGATCTTGCAGACCCAGAATTGCAATCAACGATTTGTTTACTTTCAAAATTTCATTTTCAGTATTCACTGCCACCATCCCTTCTCCAATACTGGAGAGAATCGCTTCATCTTGGGCATTCGCGTCCAATAGCTCTGCTGTTTTCTCTTGTACTTTCTGTTCCAATTTCCCATTAAGGTCTTGGAGTGTATCTGCCATATAATCGAAGGCCATAGCCAGTCTTCCGATCTCGTCTCTAGAGGTAACCTTGGCTCGTCGGTTCAAATCACCTTGAGAAATCTGGATGGCAACGGCCGTAAGGTCATTGATCGGTTTGAGAAATTGAATGAAAAGAAATATAACTGTAGATCCAGAAAGTACCGTGACGGAAATAATCAATGCCGCAACCTTAAGCGCTGCTGCTACGGCTGGAGCGAAAGCCACCGAAGATGGTTGTTCAATTAACAACACCCACTTATTTCCTTCATAGGAGAGAAACCCTTTCTCAGTTACCGCAGAACTGAGAGTCTCTATGGTGCTATCAACACTGGTCGTTAGTTCAGAACTCTCTTTCCCTGCTAAAACATTCTTCACATTCGAATGTTCTCGATTATTTACCACCAAGATCGCCTCTGGATCATCGTTATTAGCAATTTCTAACCCCTGATGATTATAGATATCTACAATGGGACCATGAATGGTATTGAGCACTTCAGAAACTCTAGACCAGGAAAGGTCGGCAACAATCACTCCAATAATTGGTTTCTCTGGATCAAGAATACTTCGAACCGGGACAGCAAAGTGCATGGTCGGCGTATTTTTTGTGCCTTCTTTTGGTACCACGTCTGAATAATAGACAGAGCCGCTCAAAGCTACAGTAAAAGCGGCTGTATGTCCAACTTCATTCACAACTTGGGTTCCTATACGCTGAGGATCAGCTGAATACCGAATAACCCCATCAATTCCGATTAAATGAATGTCATCCCAAGGGCCACTCAGAGACCGCAATTCGCCCACTCGTTTCGAAAGGCTCGAAGAGCCTGAAGCCCCTGGAGTCGAAAGAAAAGTGGTGATCGTTTCATCACCAGCCATTGATTGAATATCCAAATACCGTTCATACAGCACGCGATCAACTTTTTCCATAGTCTGACGAGCGAGCTGTTGCTGTTCAGTCTCAATGGACTGAACCAGGGAAGATTTTACGAGCGCATATGTCGCATATACGAGAAATGATCCTCCGACTAGAACTCCAATTAAAAGACCAAGAATGAATTTATAAATAAGTTTCATAGAGTTTTAGCTCTGTGCATTCAGAGGTAAGCTAAACCAAAAGGTAGACCCTTTCCCCTCTTCACTTTCAAATCCGACTTTCCCTCCACAAGCTTCCACGATCTCTTTGGTGAGATAGAGACCTAATCCTGTCCCTTCTGTATCTATGGAGATGATGTTTTCACCCCGGAAAAATCGAGTGAACACTCTGTGCTGCATATCCTTGGGGATTCCATACCCCGTATCTTTGAGGGTAGAAACGATATCTGTCGGCGTGGCGCTAATTTGTAAAGTGACATGTCCTCCCTGTGGGGTATATTTTAAAGAGTTGCTTAAAAAGTTGACATATGCTTGTTGAATCAGTTTTCTGTCAGTCAAAATAGAGGGAAGGTTCTCGTCTTTGGTAAAGACAAAGTGAATAGATTTTGCCTGAAAACGCGCAGACATCTCTGCGATGACTTCATCTGCTAGGGTATTCAGATTTGTTGTTTCCGGATGGATTTTAAGTTCTCTGGCTCCAAGGCGTGAGATATTTAAGAGCGCATCTAAAATAACTCCCATACGATCATTTGACCCTCTCACTTGTGAAAGCATTTTCTGTTGTTTTGGCGAAAGATTCTGTACATCCTCATCTTCTAGTAATTCCAAAAGCCAACGCATCTCTGTTAATGGGGTTCGTAACTGATGCGAAGCCAAAGTGATAAACTCCGTCTTCATGTGTTCAACTTCTTTTTCCTTCGAAAGAACCGCAGTACTTTGTTCATTTATTGTTTCGTAAATATAAATAAGAACCGTCGATACAAATAAACTTACTGAGAGTTGACGCAGCACTATGTCTGGATACGGAGTCACGATCGAACCTAAAGATTGGAGTATCCAGGTGCTCAACAGAAGGAAAAAAACCATACTGATCCAGATAAATCCATCCGCAGCTCCTTCCAAGAAGAATGCTAAAACCGGAAAAGTAAAAAACCAAAAGACTCCAGTATTCGCAATTCCCCCCGTAAAGAGAAGGACGGAAAGAACTACGATCATTAAGGTCAGAAGCACTGCAATCGCGGTGTGGAGATGCTTGGTCATGCGCAAAGCAACCACATTCACTAGTCCTAACATCGCAATGATCACCTCAATGGCTCCGGGTATAACAGCGGCTTCTCGGATATTAATAATCCCGAATAGCAGCAACATACTGCAACCTATGAGAGAGAAAATATTTAAGAAACGAATTCGACGAGTGCTCAACAGGTCTTCATTGTAGACACCGCCTAACACGTACGAATTCCATAGTGTAGAAAAAAAATGTGGTTTCACTGATTCCAGAATAGACTGATTTGTAACCCCATGCAAACCTTAAATCTCACTTTCCGTCGTATACTATACCCATGCTCACCCGATCCCAGCTTCCTTCTATCCCTTTTACACAGGGTGCGTATAAAAAGCTTCAACAAGAGCTAGACCGTTTGACCAAACTTCGCGCTGAGGTAGTTATCAGACTTACGACAGCCAGGGAAATGGGAGATCTCTCAGAAAATGGGGCATATAAATATGCAAAACAAGAGCTTGGTGATATAGGCAGACAATTACGCCAGGTAAATTATCAACTGAAGTTTGGCCATGTTGTTACGAGAGCCTCATCAAATAGTATTGATTTTGGCAGTACGGTGACCATAAAAAATGAATCACGAGAACTAACGTTTATGCTGGTCTCTCAATTTGAATCAAATCCTGCAGAAAACAAGCTTTCTACCGATAGCCCCATAGGTAGTGCTGTTGTAGGAAAAAAAGTTGGCGATACTGTCACCATTACGCTTCCTGCTGGGGAAACCGAATATACCATCACAAAGGTTTTATAAGGGAATTTTCTCGTATTCAGAATCATTGCCTAAATTTCAAAGACAGAGCAGATGATACTCAAATACTCATGATTTTGTACCAGTCATCCTGTACCCAGAGATACTGATCATCGTTGAGTAAAACAATTTTATATCCTTTTGTATAACAATCTTTCATCGTTAGTTCATATTCTTTTTTAAAATGATCACTTCCCCAATGCGGGAAAACGACAACATCTGTCATGCCTATGCCTTTTTCATTTTTTAGTTCAGGTGACAGTGCAGGATCATCTAAGCTCCACGATATTCTGACATCAGGACCGGCTACCAAAGAACCGGCACTCGAACCAATGTAGATCATCCCGTCCTCGACTCTTTGTTTGAGATATTCAGCACAATTGCTGCGCTGTATTTCTTGTAACAAAAAATAAGTATTCCCTCCAGACATTAAAACTGCATCAACTGGATCTAAAGCTGCTTTTACTTCTTCAACGGTTTTATTCGTAACTGAAAAATCTCTCACATCAAATCCCACATCAACGAGCGCTTTACGGTCCGCATGAAGCCAACTTAAGCTCCCAGACTCCACTTCTGCCGCTGTGGGTATAAACGCTAACTTCATACCTTTTTTAAAGGTAGGGATATGTTTAATCACATCATGCATCACATCGTAATTGCTGGACGTTAAAAACAGATTCTTCATAGAAGTTATTTCTTGATATCTTGCCACAGACCTATTTCATTCCCCTCACTGTCGGTTAAACGTGCGTTCCAACCCATATCACCAACTTTGACTTTGGCTTCTGTGATTACGCCACCCATACTCTGAATTTTCGCAATCGTGGCATCTATATCTTCAACACTCATGGTGACGACGGTAGCTTTCATTTTTGGATCCTGAGTGAGCGCTCCATTAATTTGACCTGGAGTTTGCGGAGAGCGCGTCTCCGGATTGGTTACGCTGGTCGTCGCCATCACATACGGAACCGTACTGCCTGGATATCCTTCAAGTTTCCAATCAAAAACATCTTGGTAGAATTTTTTCGCTCGTTCAATATCTTGTACCGGGATTTCAAAGTGAACTACGGGATTCATAATTTCTCCTTATTTCCAACGATTAGAACTCGTATATTGTATATCAATTTTTTCGATTTCATCTTTTTTTAGTGCGTCAATACACAACGGAATCATCCACTGTAAATTGTGTTTTGTCTCTTCTGGTAGCGCATGAATCGGGAACCAGGCTACTTTCTCATCAGTCATTGTCTGGGCTGTATCAGCATCGCCAAGATATACTGCAGTGAGAATGTCCATTTCCCATTCTTCTCCATGTACTTTGCCTATATCTCGCCAAGTTAGCGCACTAATTCGGAGTTGTGATTCTTCCTCAACTTCTCGGGCAATGCATTCTTGCGCATTCTCGCCTATCTCATATTTCCCACCCAAACCGTTCCATTTTCCTGCTTGGGACGCAGGATGTTCTTTATGAATGAGCAACACCCGTGAAAAATCAGTAGTAAAAACAAAACCAAGTGTCCAACGTTTCATGTTTTTGATCTTACACTATTCTGAATTATTTTCAGTTGGTTTCCAAAGTTGAAAATATTTTAAACCACGCCCGAAGTATCTTTTCTCGATTCTACAGGTTTTTTAGGTTTCTTCCGAACTTTCCCTGAGACAACACCACCAGCGTGTCCGGCTATTCTTGCCTCCTTTGACGAAAACTCATGCGCAGTTCCCTTTTTATGGGCAGCGATTCCCCCCATTTTGGCAATTTTCCGTCTCTTCTCCTCATTCATACTTCCAAACCCACGGGTACTTGAACTCATACTATCTCCAAAGTGTATTGACAAATAAAACTACCCTTTAAGGGTAGGAAAAGTCCATAATAAATGATGGGCAGCAGGGTAAGAAGTATGCAAGAACCTACGAAATTTTTTTCTTCCAGTCAACAGCCGTCAAAAGCGGAGCAAAAATATCTTCTTCCATAGAAATTGAAAGTTGTTGCAGTTCCTCCTTTGTCGGATTTCGATCTTGAAAATGCACAAACGGAACCTGTTCGATTGTGGCAAGAGGAGTACACTCATCTCCTTCTCCCATACAGACAACGGCAGCCGCTGCCAAACCCTCGGCAATATTACTGTTGGTGACTTTCAGTTTTCGCCCAAAGATATCAGGCTTGCCAATATAGCTATTCAAGGCTTCAAATCCGCTATGGCCCAGAGAAATTCCCACTGTTCCCCAGCGTAACGGCGTGACATGACTATCAGTAATAAGTACTCCTACTTCTTTCAGAGAAAAACGCGTACAGAGGTAAGTACGAATTTCGTTGGCCGATTTTTGTACATCTTTTGGCCATAATACGTACTGACCATCTCCATTCGATAAATCGATTCCTGCCGAGGCAATCATCGTATTGTTTTTGATTGTCATGTGAAAACCATACGGATTTTTGTCTGCTACATAAAAATCAGCTTCGGACGCTACTAACTTATCCCTATCTGCATCTCCACTCACAACGTTTCCTTCACACAATGAAACAATCTTTGAAGTGATAACTAAAACTTCACGCTCATGAAAATCAGAGATATATGTATCTATCAACACAATAAGTGTTCGTTCGTTGGCGCGAATAGGAGTGGTTTTAATCGGTGTTACAATCATAGGTATATAGAGCATTGTATCAAAAGGAGTTTCTCATGAAAAAAATCTCTCTCTTTATTGTCAGTATTCTTCTCTTCTCCGCTTGTAAACCAAGCGCAACGGTATCCACTCCAGAAGGACAAACAACTCCTGAAGTTAAAAATGAAACCAGTGTTGATGTAAATGCCTTGATTGCCAGCGGTAAACCGGCAAAATGTGAGATCAGTAAAACTGATGGCAGCATGCATATGACCTCATGGGTCATGGGGAAGAAAATGAAGACTACCGGAATTACGACCAGCACAAAGACGCAATATGATGGTGCCATGATTTCAGATGGAACGTACATGTACACTTGGGATCAAACAAAGAAAGAGGGAGTAAAAATGAAAATTCCCAGCGAACAAGATCTTAAAGACTTAAGCGCAAAAACCGGACAGGATATCCCAAACATGGCTGATAGTACGAACCGCCAAAAATGGATGGATCAAGGATATACGGTGAACTGTAGTGCTGCTGACATTTCTGAGAGTGAGTTCGTTCCTCCAACTGACGTTACATTTACCGATGCCAGTGCCATGATGGATTCAGTCAATCAAATGATGAAACAAAATAACACCGGAACTGCTCCAAGTGCGGCACAACAAAAAGAAATGCAAGACAAAGCCCAAGAAATGATGAAGCAATATCAGCAACAGTAAAGAAAGATTGAGAGAACCGTTTTCATTACATTCTGGCACAGGCCATACAATCTCGTTTGTGGGTGGCCAAGAGATAGAATGCACTCAAACCGACCAGAATGTAAACAATTTGTTCCAACATTGGATACATCCAGAGAATCATGTGCACCATGTTGTAGCCAAACATACCCAGTAGACCCCAGTTAATGCCACCGACGATCACTAAGACGAATGCAACAATATGCACTGTCGACATTCCGTCCATTCTTTTCGTCATTTTCATAAAAAACCCCTTTACCAGTAAGTAATGTGCTACTGAGTAAGTCTAGGCTGCATGAAGAAAGAAAGTCAAGTAATTACGGCTATTGTTACTGTTCTGGAATCACTAGCCAACAGGCGACATACAGGATAATTCCTGGAGCTCCACCTGGTAAACCTAAGATAACAAAGAATAAGCGCACGAGCGTAATGTCAACGTCAAAGTAATTGGAAAAAGCCAGACAAACACCAGCTACTTTTCTTCCTTTTTTTGGTCTCATTAATTTTTTCATACGGTCTCCTTTGGTATAGGGGTAACTACAGGCGGCGCTGGTGGCAAAGGCTGCCTTCTCTTCCATGCGTCATACAATAATGATACCACTTCCAAAACTCCTGCGGCACCAATTAACACCATATATTTAGTATTCCGTTGTAACCCCACATGCAAAAATATGAGCCAGAATATGACATAGACTAGTTTATGTAGTCTCTTCCAGTTTTTCCCGAGTGTCTTGACACTAAAATCATTAGATGTTGATGCCAAAAGCGTGAAGCTTAAGAGAGTTAGAAATCCGAACAATTGAAACGTCGAAAAAGAAAAAAGATCGCCTCTAATTGCCAGCTGTGGGAAAAAATAAACGATTGAGGCATGCATTAAAGCCAACAGAAATGTACTGATACCTAGGTGCCGACGAAACATAATTCCTATGGTAATGAGTGGATGCTTCACTCCAAACCGTCCTAAAATTCCAGGCAGGGTAACGACGATGAACAAATAAATAGCCAGCTCACCACACAACAGTCCAAAGCGAATGACCGGTCCCAAAAAAGCCCCATCATCTGCGGCAATCTGCCAATACGCAAAACCTAAAAATAGTACACATCCGACATAAAATAGCTGGAACAAATGGATAATGTTTGAGCGGTTGGGGGCGACAAACTGCAATAGTTTTTGAAACATGATTCTATTGTAGCGCAAAAAACTGAGAGTCGTGTGAGTGTAGAGGCTTAATGCGTTTCTTGTTGAGCCTCACCATTCATCGTTTTTTGTCGCAAGGGGGATGGATCTATCCCATGCAAATCACTGATTTCTCTGACTGCTCGAAACACTAGAGACAAGATCATATCCTCAGTCAGCGAATACATATTAAAAGCAATCGTTGGGAGCGCATACTGCAGATATCCCATTTCAGCTTTTCTTGTTTCTCCTTCTACAAATGAAGGAATTCCAAATGGCAGCATGTGATGGTCAAGAAACTTGGTTCGGGCTGACGCTTCTCCGCCATACGGTTTATAGAGCTTTCCTTTTTCATCCATGAAAAATCGCATTCCTCCTGGACTTTCGATCGTGCCTCCACCAGCGATACGAGAAACACCAATCCCTGTTGCTCCCAGTGAGAGAGTGGTAGCAATATGATCACTTCCCCCACCTTCAACAATGACGGGGATTCCGACACTTCCCCGCATACTCCACACCAGTTGCGGCCAATCAATCACACTTCCACTGCGCACACCAGTGATACATCGCCCTCCTCCTCCAATCCCCACATATAAACCATCAGCTCCAGCTTTCTCTAATTGCATTGCTTGTTCGACACTGACAACTTGTCCGGCAAAAATCTCCACATCTCCATCAAATTTTTTGCGCATTGCTTTGACAGTATCGAGTACCGCCGTTCCTGGCTCTGGTGAATAGACGCGAAAGACTCTGACGCCAGCGTCATACAAAGCTTTTGCCCGCTTTAACGCATGCACGGGTTGAGTCTCTACTACTCCCATTAAGTTTTGCTTCCACAACGACAGTAACTGCTCTTTGTCACTACGGCCAATCAGCACTTCACTGGCTTGTAAAGCTTGGTGAGTTTGCAAAACCAAATCTACTTGTCTGCCGATGTCATGAAATACGCTGTTACGAGGAACTCCAACCAAACTATGTAATTGCGCCATAGTTGAAAGTGCAGAAACACTCCCATAGATATCCGGCATCGCTGAACCCACCAATGGGGAACGGGCAAACTTTCCCAGTTTTACAAACGGACCAAAGCGGAGTCGTTCTGCTCGACCCACACGAGCACGCTGGGCTCCAACTACCTGGACTCCAAGATCCGAAATGGAGAGCGATAATCCTTCTTGCTCGGCAGATTGCATCACTGGAGAGGAAACGAGCGGAGGTGGAATAAACGGCTTTTTACTGATCGCGACAAGTTCTTGGATACGATCAGGGTGATTGAACACTTCCAAGATATACTGACGCACTCGCAACGTCTTGATCATCAACTCTGGAGGGAGGACCATGGTCTGGGTTGAACCTAAGAAATCAAAAGGAGTTTGCAGCAGCCCTTGACTTGGGTACGCAGTTTTTTCATCTCCGCTTTCTAAAAACCAAAACTTCAAATGGGCGGAGAGATCTTTTTCTAACGGAGCAAGCTTCGCAAGAATATATGCTTCCCACGAAGCTTCGCGGAAAGAAGAAAAAGGAGGAATGGGATTTTTTACTCTAGCCATTAAAACCCAAGTCTACACTACAAAACGTATTTGACAAGGGAAAAGAAAAACTCTATGTGCGTAGAGAGTGTACACTGTGAGAATTTTTCTTAAAATCATCTAATAACATTAAACACAGTTTTTTCGGATCAAACCGAGTAGTTCTCTTTAATAAGGAAATTGTATTCTTTTCACTATCAAATTCGAAAATACTTTCTGCATAGGCCACAAATTTCACTCGTTTTTCTTCTTTTGCTCTTTGTAGTACGGCACGGATAAATTCAGACCATCTTCTGTTCCCCTGAATTTCCATGTCATCTGTAAAATCCACATTCGGATCTACGATCGGAACTGACTCTATGCGCTCCAAATCTTTATCTTTGTACCATTGTGGATATTCCCAAACAACTTTCGGACGAAGAAGAAGTGAAACTATTTGCGAAACCGGCTCTGATAACCTTGCAGCAAACTCTTCCCACTTGCTTGGTGAAGAGAATGAAGCCATCATCAGTTCTTCTAATCCATCATCGGCAAAGCCAGAATAATTTTTAACGATTCGAACTGGATAGCTTATCCGCTTCGGATCAAAAATGAACAGACAGTCCCCATAGGCTCTAAAGTAACAGCTACTCTTCATTTTTTTCAGTCTGGCGACAAAATCTAACCATTCTTCACCAAGGTTTTGCGAATACTCTATCGAAGCTGGTTCACTATTTGCTTCTTTACTCATATTAAAGGGATTTTTTTACTTTCTGCCCTTCAGAGGAATCTTCTACGGTCCATCCCAGTTTAGCGATTTCATCACGCAACATATCACTGGTCGCAAAATCTTTATTCACCCGAGCTGCTTCACGCTGATCTACCAACATCTGTACCCCGGAAGGAATGTCGTCTTCTTTTTTTGCCGCCATGAGACTGCAGGCTTTGGCTAAACCTAAACCCAAAACTGAATCAAAATCAATCAAAAGATCATATTTATCAGATCCAGGTATGCTGCTTTTCGCCACTTCCCAGAACACACTCATCGCCTCTGGGGTATGCAAATCATTTTCCATTTGCTCAAAAAAACGTTTCCGATACTCGTTTACCTTTCCCAATTTTTCGCTGCTTAAGGTAGTGCGTTCTACAGTCTGTTTCGCTTGGCACAGAATTCCTATTAATTTATCATACGATTTTTGGGTTGCAGCCAAATTATCCCAAGTGAAATTCAATTCACTGCGATAATGGCTCCCAAAAAACAGCAACTTTAAAGCCATGGGATCAAAGCCCTTGGCGATTACATCGTCAACGGTATAGATATTCCCTAGAGACTTACTCATCTTTTCACCCTCTACCTGCAAGAAATTGTGATGCACCCAGTATTTGACGAATGGACTTTTCCCCGTCGCCCCTTCCGCTTGCGCAATCTCATTGGGATGGTGCACCGGAATGTGATCGATTCCTCCGGTATGAATTTCAAATTGATCTCCTAAGTACTTCATTGCCATGGCGCTACATTCGATGTGCCATCCCGGAAAACCCTTCCCCCATGGGGAATCCCATTCCATTTGCCGTTTTTCATCTTTGGGTGAAAATTTCCAAAGAGCGAAATCAGTCAGATTCTTTTTCCCTGCAACCATCTCCACTCTAGCTCCGGCTTTCAAAGCGTCTTTATCTAGACGGGCTAGCGCTCCATAGTTTGGGAATTTACTGGTATCAAAATACACCCCATCGGCAATGGTGTATGTGAGCCCATTCTTTTCTAGACGCTGCACCAATTCAATTTGCTCTGGGATATGATCTGTAGCTCTACTACTGATATCAGGACGATGTAATCCCATAGCGTCCATGCTCTTCCAGAAAAAATCTTCAAATTCCTTGGCAACATCCCACACTGTTTTTCCGTACTTACGGGCACCCTTCTCCATTTTGTCTTCGCCCTCGTCTGCATCCGAAACCAGATGTCCTACATCTGTGACATTCTGGACATGTTGTACATCGAGTCCAGAGTGTTTTAGGGTCCGAACCAAAACGTCATCCATACTGTATTTTCGGGCATGACCGATGTGTGTATAGTCATACACCGTCAATCCACAGGCATATAATCCTATGTGTTTACCCGCAATCGGGATAATCTCTTCTATAGTTCGTGACATTGTGTTAAAAATTTTCATACATTTCTTCTCTGATTATTTAGATACAAAAAAATCCGCCTCTTGGAGCGGATATACATGACAAACCGATCCAAGCATCTTCTCTTAGATCTTACAACAAACGAATTCAGTTTGTACGGCTGTCATAGGAGAAGTATACACCTTTTTTAACCTGCGCCCACACGCTTTTCAGCATTCGCACTATCTTTGGCCATTTGAACCTGCAGGTTCTCTTTCTTCTGCTTTTCTAGCTGTTTAATTTCGTATTTCTTTTGACTGTCCTTTTGTACTGCTACTTGCTTTGCTTGCTCGTCTTGTTGTTGTTTCTCTTTATAGTATCCCAGGCTCTGCTGTTGGATTTGATCATGCAGCTGTTGATGTTGAGTCTGCTTGTAGGTTACATCCTCCTGTTGCTGTTTTTGCAGAGCGGCAGCCTGGGCCATTGTTCCACCATCAGAAGCCCCTTTCTCTTCAGAAGCTGGTTTGCTTCCATCGCCAGTTCCCCCAGTCCCTAAAAGTTCCTCCAAAATATCGAGTGGGGTTTTCGCAATCTGTTTGACGGTGTCGCTGGCTGCGGTTTTGGCAGTATCGACAACACTTGAAGCAACATCAGACACGGCAGAGGCTGCAGATTGTAAAGGATTCATGCCTTAAGAATACTGCTTGGCTTTTTCTTTTGCTAGTCGGCTTTTCATCTTGGTGATTGCTCCAAAGAACGCTTGATAAAAGGTAGCGCCTTGATCACGAACGGTAATCGGTTTCCCTCCCATATCACCAATAAGCTCGACCACTGCATCCTGGGTATCGCCTTTTTTACGTCGATCAATATTTAAAACAACTTGGATTCGGGAAAGTCCTCGGGAAGAAAATTTTGAGAACTTTTGTAGCTTTGAAAAGATAAAAGCTTGTAGACCATCGGTGAGAAGTATATTTTTACTGGTGAGTGAAACTTGCATTGTCATCTCCTTTGTGTAGTTTGGACACGTGAAACCTGAACAGTTTACATGGTTCTCCTCCCTTCGAGTGCGCGGGCAAGAGTCACCCCGTCTGCGTACTCAATATCGGCTCCAATTGGTAGTCCGTGACCGATTCGGCTCACTTGAATATGAGTAGTATCTCCTTGTTGGCTTTGAAAATCCTGAATAAACTGCTGAATATACATTGCGGTTGCCTCACCTTCCATTGTCGGATTGGTCGCGAGAATGATTTCTTCAACTCCAGACAATCGTTTGCCAATGTCACGTAAATAGAGTTGGTCGGGTCCAATATTATTCAATGGGGAAATAGCTCCATGTAAAACATGATAGAGACCGGTAAATTTTTCACTGCGCTCGATTGCCAGCAGATCCAATGGTTGCTCTACCACACATAACACTTTTTGATTACGAGAGAGATCAGAGCAAATCTCACACGGATCCGCTTCTCCGACGTTATGACAAATACTGCAAATTTTGGTGTTTTTTTTCAAATCGATGAGAGTTTGCGCAAAATGCTGTAATTCACTCTCTGGGTTGTGGAGCAAATAAAAAACCAGTCGTTGTGCTGACTTTGGTCCAATTCCCGGGAGTTTTTCAAATTGTTCAATGGTGGCACGCAGGCTTTTAGGAAGTTTCATTGACGTTTCGCAAAGACTACCATCTTGCGCGGCCTCTTGCAACCTTGGGGCCTAATCAACTACCATGGAATGATGCTGTTTCAAACGGGTGAACGTGCTCATTCATTAGCGACCATGCTTGCCAACAAACTTCCAATTCCCTCGGGATTTATTGTGGCCTCCCAAGCGTTTGAAGCATTCGTGGAAGAAAATGACATCCGCGAGAGCGTCGAGTCCATTCTCAAAGGTCAATCATTTGACTCACCAAAAAGTTTGAAAGCCGCTTCAACCCAAATACGCCGCCAGATTCTCTCTGGAGAGTTCCCAACAGATATCGCCCACCAAATTCTTTCCATGTACATTAAACTGGGAGAACCGCGAGTCATGTTATTTCCCAGTATCGCCCTTACAAAAAAAGATCTGGAGAATTTCACCTCACCCGAGAATGCATTGTATGGGTATCAAGGAGACGCAAATCTGTTCGAAGGCATCAAAGAACTCTGGAGTCACTTTTTCGATCCTCAACCACTCTACTACCGCTTAAAGCACAAAAAAGATCATTTTACGTTACCTTTTGCGATCACCGTACAGTCCTTTCCTGTGGCCAAAGTGTCAGGCGTGATGTTTACCGATGATGTAACCTCACACACCAAACAAACGGTGCTACTTAAAATTGTGCATGGAGAAGGTGCGCTGATCGGAGAACTGGATGGAGCTGATTACTACTGGATCAAACGCGGAACGGGAGATGTATATAAATCTTCAACCGATACGCAAAAAACCAGAATCATTTTTGAGAATGGTGAAGAAGAACAAGAAAAAATTCCGAGTTCATTAAGTAAGAAACGCAAAGCCAGCCAAGATCTCCTTGTACGTTTAGCTAAACTGGCAGCCAAGCTCCAACAGCACATGTTTTTTCCCCAGCAAGCTACATTTAGTTTTGATGGAGAGAACGTAGCACTTATCGATACCAAACCCGCTCCCACGCACACGGGAAGCATCGTGGCTCCATCACCAGTCTTCACTCCATCTTCAAAAACTATGCAGCCAGACCCCACAAAAGCTGGGTTGGTAACGCTAGGACTGCTTCACCCACTCCCCCTTGCAGCCCACGCTCCCAAGTTTAACCATATCAGCGGTCACCTTCTCCTAGAATCTCAGTACATACTCTCAGAATTTGCCGGAGAGCTGACACTCCAAAAACAACGACTGCTCACACACGAGTTGAAGAGGACTATTTCATTTATCACCACACATTGTAAAGTCGATCACGGATGTATCTATACATTTCCCAAAGCTCAAAGTTCCTTGCATCATATCGAAGCCCAACTCACGGCACTCCAAGAAATCAGACAAGATTTTCCACTGCTCCCTCTTTTACTGGTGGCTGAAACCAGTGAAGCTCAACCCTATAGATTTTGGAACGCTCAATGGAATACTAGAGGATTTATGCGTTCAAGCCAAATCGGACATGCCCTGTTACTCAATACTCCCGCAAGTATTCATGAACTCACACAAAACCAAGAAAATGGCATCGATGCCGTGGTTGTTGATGTTGATCAACTTGATCTTTTTATGCATGGTGGAGAAGAACACACGAACAAGTCAAGCATTACCCCAGCCTTAATGGAACAATTACAGCGGATCTTAAACTGGTGTCAGGAAAATGGAACAGTCGCTTTATTTAGTAGCAAACGACCTGTTGATTATGCTATGCTGAATGCACTTGCAGGAGAAATTTCTATCGAGTGGCTCACATCTGAGCCGCTCTATGGTCATTTGATTACACAGTCTGCGTAATAAACCGTATGTCCAAGATTACTTTACTTACTGCTCGTGAGATTTTAGATTCTAGAGGTTTCCCAACGGTTGAGGTGCGTATTGATGTCGACACCGGACAAAGTGTGAGAGCCAGTGTTCCCGGAGGAACCGGTACTGGCAAGCACGAAGCTTTAGAAATTCGCGATGGTGACCCAGCTCGGATGGGGGGGAAAGGCGTAAAGAAAGTTGTCGCCACTATTAATGAAACCATCGCTCCATTAGTCATTGGCCAAGATCCTATTCGGCAAACGGCTACTGACCAAATGCTCTACAATCTTGATGGCACACCGAATAAAAGCAAACTGGGTGCAAATGCGATTTTAGGGGTATCAATGGCGGTGTGCAAAGCAGGAGCCGCAAGTGTCGGAATGCCTGTCTATAAGTACCTCAAAGAGAAATATGCCATCACCTCTACTTTTCATATCCCTTCGCCAATTTTTAACTTAATTAATGGCGGCGCGCATGGAGCGGGTAACTTGGACTTTCAAGAATTCCATGTGATTCCGACGAGCAACAAACCGTTTTCAGCTTCACTCCAACTAGGAGTTGAGTTTTTCATGGCCTTAGAGCAAGTTTTGATTTCTAAAAATGCAATTCACAGTGTGGGAATTGAAGGAGGATTTGCGCCGAATCTATTTACCAATCTTGACGCTCTGGAATTACTCCTTGAAGCGATGAAACGTACTCCATATCTTTTCGGCCAAGATTTATTCTTTGGATTGGATGTGGCTGCAGACTACTTTTTTAAAAATGGAAAATATCAAATCCGTGATCGACAAGATCCGTTCTCAGCCAAAGAATTACTTGAGTATTATAAGGAATTAAACAGTAAGTATCATATATTCTCGATTGAGGATCCATTCCAAGCTGATGATTGGCAAGCTTGGAGTGCAATCACCGCAGAATTATCTGATCGAGTCGTGATTGTAGCCGATGATTTGGTGACCACGAATAAAGAGCGACTACAAAAAGCTATCAGTGAGAAAGCGTGTACCTCAGTTATGGTGAAACCAAATCAGATCGGAACAATCAGTGAAACTGTCGAAGTAGTAAAAATTGCCAAAGACGCCAAAATGCAGGTCGTCGCATCACATCGAAGTGGAGAAACGAATGATGACTTCATTGCCGACTTTGCGGTGGGACTCGGATGTGATTACGTTAAATTCGGGGCTCCGATTCGAGGAGAACGTGTTGCTAAATACAATCGACTCCTTGAGATCGAAGCAGAACTTCCAAAATGACCAAACCAAAACCGGTAGTACTACTAATCCTTGATGGCTGGGGAATTGGCCCTGCAAACGCGGGTAATGCCATAACCAGAGCCAATACTCCTAACATGCGTAAGTACTGGGTATCGTTTCCCCACACCCAACTCACTGCTTCTGGAGAGGCGGTTGGGCTTCCGCGCGGGGAAGACGGCAATACCGAAACTGGTCACTTAAATATTGGTGCAGGAAAGATCGTGTACCAAGATTTACCACGCATTAATATGAGTATTGCGGATGGTACGTTCGGGACCAATCGCGTCTTCTTAGAAGCTTTTGAACATGTGAAGAAAAATAATTCCGCGTTGCATTTGATGGGGTTAGTCGGTTCAGGTGGAGTGCACAGCAATATCGAACATCTCTATGCCCTGCTCTCAGCCGCAAAAAAAAATGGCCTCGGAGAAAACGTATTCTTACACTTGTTTACAGACGGCCGCGACTCACCCCCAACATCAGCTATTTCATTTGTGACCCAAATCCAAGAACAATGTAAATCGTTAGGGATCGGACAGATTGCTACCATTATCGGCAGATATTACGCGATGGATCGAGACAAACGCTGGGATCGGACGCAGCTTGCCTACGATGCGCTGACGGTGGGAAGTGCCACCTGTACGAGTGATCCGCTTGCTATCATCCAGGAGCGATACAAAGCCGGAGAGACCGATGAGTTTATCAAACCAATTTCCGTCTGTGCTCATGATGGGAAGCCCAAAGTCATCACTGATAAGGATGCAGTCATTTTTTACAACTTCCGTATCGATCGTCCCCGGGAATTAACAAAGGCTTTCGTGCTTCCCAATTTTGAGAGCGGAATTTCCTCCGAAGGATTCGATCCCTATACAGTCAAATATCACCACACCCATATTCAGCAACAACCAGCAGCTACCCAAACATTTCAGCGTCAAAAAATTCTTAAAGATTTATATTTTGTGACTATGACTGAGTATGAACGAGGATTGCCGACCAACATTGCCTATCCTCCTCAGACAGTTGAAATGCCGCTGGGAAGAGTAATCGAACAACGGGCCTTGAAACAACTACGCATGAGCGAGACTGAAAAAGAACGATTTGTTACCTACTATTTTAACGGCTTACGTGAAGACGCGTTCAGTGGCGAAGATCACATTATTATCCCCAGTAAAAAAGTAGCGACCTATGATTTGGCTCCGGAAATGAGTGCTCGAGAAATTACTCAAACATTCCTTGAGAAACTCAATGGCGATTTCTATGACTTCGTCTGTATTAATCTTGCGAACGCCGATATGGTAGGCCATACCGGGAATTTAACTGCAGCAATGAAAGCAATCGAGATCGTCGATGAGTGCGTCGGTAAGATCGTCGCCGCTGTCACCATTCGAGGTGGGGTAGTCCTCATTACAGCTGATCACGGAAATGCGGAAGAAATGATTAACAATGAAACTGGAGAGATCGATACAGAACACTCTGCTTATCCAGTCCCACTGTATCTTATTGGCAACCAATTCCAGAATCAGTCCACTATGCTGCAATCGGGAATTCTTGCTGACATCGCCCCGACTATATTAAAGTTGATGGATATTCCTAGGCCTGATAGTATGACGGGGCGAGCGCTTTTTTAATATTTTTATAAAGGAGAATATATGGCTATTTCACCTAAACTTGGTGTTGAAGCAACAGGAACTCTGTCAAATGAAGCTTTAGCTTCCATTGCCCTCACAGAAGATAATGTAAAAGACATTGTGAAAACCGCTCTTCAAGGAGATGATACAAAATCTTTTATACAAAAGATGGGTCCTTTTATGAATAGACAAGAGGTTCTCACTGCTCTGCCCAAATTTCTGGCAGAATATGGAAAGACGGATGTGATGAGAAAAAACGAAGCTGCACCAAATATGAGGAAAGTGACAGAGCAAATATTAGCACAAGCGAAAGCAAAATATAGTTAGGGTTTTAGTTTTCGCTTTACCCTTCACTCTAGCCCTGCTATTCTGAATGTATGTTGGATTCGCTACTGCATCCCAAATCTATTGCTATTGTCGGTGTTTCTTTGGAACCACAAAAAGTAGGGCATCAGGTTTTTGCTAACTTGCTTTCATTCCCAGGAAAGATCTACCCCATTAATCCAAAACATAAAAAAATATCTGGACATGTTTGTTATCCCGATGTTTTAAGCATTCCTGAACATATAGATTTGGTAATCATTGCTACCCCTGTCCCGACGGTTGAAGATGTCGTTCATCAATGCGTCGATAAGAAAGTGAAAGCGATAATCATTATCACGGCAGGGTTTGCAGAAAATGGGAAAGCCGGAAAAAAACTCCAAGATCGAATTGCAACCACGCTTAAAAATAATGGCATTGCGCTGCTTGGTCCAAATACGTTGGGAGCCATTAATCCCTATGAAGATTTAAACGCTAGTTTTGCCCCGGCTCATATAGATAAAGGCTCCATCGCCCTTATCAGTCAATCCGGTGCGATGCTGACGACCATCTTTTCGCAGTTTGCTAGCCGTAAAATTGGCTGTTCATTTGCGCTCTCCTTAGGCAATGGAGCTGGAATTACAGTGAACGATGCACTCTCGTATGCAATGAAAGACCCAAAGACAAAGGTGATTGCATTGTATCTTGAATCGCTTCCAGATCTTCAGCATTTTTTCTATTTAACCAAAGAAATCAGTCAAACAAAACCAATTTTTCTCTTAAAAGGCGGAGTGACTGATCAAGGACAGCATGCGTCACTTTCTCATACAGCAGCCTTAGCAACCGACAGTACGCTACTTCGTGAAGCCCAACATCAGTTTGGCTACACCATGGTTGATACCATTGAACAATTTATTGAAACCACTTTCTTTGCTGACAAATTAAAAGAGTTGCCTTTGAGCTTAATGATTCTCACCAATGCTGGTGGTCCCGGTGTAAACTCAATCGATTTGGCATCGAATGCAGGTATTCGTTTGGCTTCGTGGACACCCGCAACTATCCAACGATTTGCCGCTAGTCTCCCCCGAGTGATTCCTCATAATCCGACAGATCTATTAGGAGACGCATCGGTTGCTGACATTGAAACAGCTCTCGCCTTTGCAAATGAAGATCCATTAATCGATTCCATCTTACTCATTATTACTCCCCAAGCGGTGACGGATATTCCCGGGATGGTGAAAATGCTCATCGAGAAGCAAAAAAACAATCGCAAGCCATTAGTTGTGGCTTTAATGACCGGAGAAGAGTATCGACGTGAACTGGTGAAATTACGGACGGCTGGCATCACCGCTGTCGAATATGCGAACGAAGGCGTTGAAATCTATGCATATCTTTCCCATGCCAGAGCTTCCGCACATACTGATCGATCGGCAACATTGATGAAAACCTTGGCTCACAACTTAACTGTTAATCCGTCACTTCCAAAAGGCCTTGAGACCAGACGGTCATTCCCACTGACTGAGAATGAACTTTCACAAGTATATCTGCTTCTCGAAGCCTACGGCTGTACGCTGCCTCGCGCGGCAATTGTCTCAAATCGAAAACAACTCGATGACCTTGATGCTCTTGATCCGGCACGAGTCTATCCGTTGATTGCAAAAACTGCCAATTTGACCTTAAAACATAAAGCTATCCTCGGAGCAGTGATCAAAGATATTCAGAACAAAGATCAAGCCGTGCAGGCATTTGAAAAATTACAAAAATTTGGAAACCAAGTTGTGTTTCAAGAAGTTATTGAAGATGCAATTGAAGTGATCATTGGGGTCAGGCGCGATCTGATCTATGGCCCGTTCATTGCGATTGGAACCGGTGGGAGCTTAACGAATATCATCGCTGACAGAGCCTACATTTTCTTACCTGCCAGTGGACGGGAGATACGAACGGCCTTCAAACGAACAAAATTGTTTACTCTTCTTACTTCTGCGCAACGAGAGGAAGTTTTAACCGTTTTGGAACAATGCCAATCTCTATTCGAAGAGCATTCAGAAATTTTCGAATTAGAAATTAATCCCCTGATGGTAACCAAAGAAAAAAGTTACGTCGCAGACATCAAAGTGCAGATGCAGAGCAAAGAAGAAAGGGTATAATGGCGATGAATATGATATTCAATTGGAAAATTGGTGGAAGAGCCGGCGAAGGCATTGCTGCTACCAGTTTCTTGATGGCTAAAATTGCGCAGCGAGCTGGTCTGTCTGTTTTCGAGTACGGGGAATACCCTTCTCTTATCCGCGGAGGTCATACGACCGGACAAGTTCATGCCGGCTCAGAACCAATCACTGTGCAGAAAAAAATGGTAGATTTGATGATTGTTCTCAATGAGGACTGTATCAAACTTCATCTCACTGAATTTGATGAACACACAAAATTTTTGGTTGATACCCAAGACGATAAAATTGATTTCACAAAATATCCAAGCATCAAACCTGAACAAATTGTTTCCGTTCCCATGGTACAGATTGCGCGAGAAACAACTGGAAAATCTTTAGCTTCAAACATGGTGGCTTTAGCGGTGTCTTGTTCGCTTCTAGGACTTGAGAAACAAGCTCATATTGAAGTCATTAAAAGCTTCTTCGGTCGCAAGGGACAAGAGGTAGTTGACGAAAATATTCGTGCGGCACAGAAAGGCTACGAATTTATCACTCATCAAGCAACACCCGCTCCAGAAGCAGCTCCAGCTCCTGAAGTATCTACTTCAGTCGAGGAAAGTACACAAAATTCTACCCCAATGACCGCTGGAAGCAGTGCTGAAAAAAGTATGGCAACTGAACCTGTTGCAAACACCCCTCAGTCATCCTCAAATACCCTGTTATTGACCGGATCTGAAGCCATTGGTTTTGGAGCGCTTTCAGCTGGAGTGCAATATTATAGTGCCTACCCCATGACACCATCTTCAGCATTGATGACCTTTATGGCGGATGCACAGCAGCATTACCCCATGGTTCTAAAACACGCAGAAGATGAAATTGCGGCAATTAACAATGTCTTAGGAGCAGCATTTTCGGGAGCGCGAGCAATGACGGGAACTGCTGGCGGTGGTTTTGCACTCATGGTCGAAGGCGTGTCTCTAGCTGGGGTGACCGAACTTCCACTCGTAGTTTTAGTTGCCGGTAGACCGGGACCAGCGACCGGACTTCCGACTTGGACATCACAGACTGATCTTTCGTATGTCATTTATTCTGGACATGGCGAGTTTCCCAAAGTCGTTTTTACTCCCGGAAATTTGGAGGAGTGTTTTAAACTCACTCGCATTGCTTTCTTAATTGCGGAAAAATATCAAACTCAAGTGTATATTATTGCGGACAAAATTCTGCTGGAATCTCGCATGACAATTGATCGGAGCTTGATTCCCACAGATTTTACCAACCAACGATTTTCATTCGCACAAGATCCATTACCGGAAGATAATTCATACAGACGTTTTGTCGATACCAAAGAAGGATATTCTCCTCGCTCAGTTCCAGGACAACCACATGGACTGCAACTGACCAACAGTTATGAACATGATGAGTTCGGATATGCAACCGAAGAAGCAGAGATGACCAAGAAAATGGTGGAAAAACGCATGAGAAAATTAGATGGAATTATAAAAGAGATTCCCGGTCCAATTTTGATTGGGCCACAAGAAGCTGATCTCACTTTTGTCTGCTGGGGAAGCTCAAGATTGGCTTTGGAAGAGGTGATCAAACATACCAATGCAAACATTATTCATTTGATGACCATGCTGCCATTTAAAGTTGAAGAATTTAAAAACCTGGCAAGCAAAACAAAAAAGATGATCATGGTTGAAGAAAATATTGGCCGCCAAGCAGAAATGCATATCAAAAAAGAGACAGGGGTTACCTTTGAACATCGTATCAATCGCTATGATGGCAGACCTTTGTACGCAGAAGAAATTTTAGAAGAGATACAACACCTACATTAACAGGAGCTTTTATGACTGAAAAATACGGAGATATCGATACAGAGAAAGAAATATTTAAATTCCTTTCAGTCCATGAGGGTGAGTCCGCCAGCATGGAACAAGTCATTCGTACTATATTAACTGAGCATGGTGGCTCGCTCTCACCAACAGATCTTGTAGCGGAAGTGAAGAAACGAGTGGAAGCAGCACAGCTGGCATGGAGCCATATGCTTTTTTCTGCAGTAGTGTCGAGCAAATTTTTCCTCGATTCAGACCTTATTGTTCATCTGAACACACCATAAAACTCTATGACAACAAGTGACATTACATTAAAATCCCCTAACTTTCCCACCTGGTGTCCAGGATGTGGAGACTATGGAATTTGGAGTGCAATAAAAAAAGCGTTAGTTGAGTCCAATATTCCTGAAGAACAACTGGTGATCGTTTATGGTGTCGGATGTTCTGGGAACATGGCAGACTTCCTTCGCTGTTATGGATTCCATGCGCTGCACGGTCGGGCACTTCCCGTTGCCGAAGCAATTAAGCTTGCCAATCATGATTTGAAAGTCCTCGTCATCGCTGGGGATGGTGACACATATGGTGAAGGTATGGGACATTTTGTTGCAGCCTGTCGTGGTAATCATGATATTACACTCCTAGTTCATAACAACCAAGTGTATGGTCTGACGACTGGTCAGGCAGCACCTACCACACCCAAAGGCTGGGAAACCAAATCAACTCCTACCGGACAGATCGAAGTTCCAGTAAACCCAATTGCTATTGCGGCATCGACAGGAGCCTCATTTATTGCGCGGGGCTATGCCGGTAACATTCCCTTTACATCAGAACTTATTAAAAAGGCAATTAATCATAAAGGATTTTCCTTAGTCGATACGTTCCAACCCTGTGTTACTTTTAACAAACACAACACGCATGTCTGGTACAACGAACACACCAACAAGCTCGATGAAACACGGGATACAAGTGACCCAATGGAAGCAATTAAACTATCCATGGATCCAGAGAAACTGCATTTGGGAGTTTTGTACGAAAACCAAACAGTGAAACCATATCACGAGTGGGTTCCCAACCTTACCAAAGGTTCACTAGTGAAACAATTTGCAACTCAGGTCTCACTCGCTGAAAGCTTCAAACAATATCTCTAGGATCGAGTTCTTTTTCTCCACCTCGCATATGAAGGATTGCTGGGATGATTGAAACTACGACAATAATTGCGATGATTGGTAACAGATATTTGTCAGCATTCGGAATGATACGACCTAAAAAGTATCCTCCCAATACCATCCCTGAGGCCCACAGAGTGCCACCCACGATGTTGTTTAGGAAGAATTTCTCATAATGCATGTTCGCAATACCGGCGGCGATAGGAGCAAAGGTACGGACGGCAGGGATAAAACGAGCCAAGATTAATGCTTTGCCACCGTGTTTCTCATAAAATCTTTGAGCTTGAGTCAAATATTTTTTCTTGAAGAAAAAAGAATCTTTCTGACGCATCAACCAGGATCCTAATTTCTTCCCGGTCCAATATCCAGCATTGTCACCTAAGACAGCAGCCGCCACCAAAAGTGGCACTAATACCCATAAATGGAAAACACCTTGGGATGCCAACAGTCCTGCGGTAAAAAGCAAACTATCACCAGGAAGAAAGAATCCGAAAAACAAACCAGACTCAGCAAAGACGATACCAAATAGACCGACATATCCCACCGTTTGGATAAGTTCGATCAAATCAAAGTGTGGGAAGATCATAGAAGAACGATTATACAGGAAGCTCTGGAGTTTTATCTTCCGAATTCTGAGCTAACTGCCGGATATTTGAGAGTCCACGTTCTAAGGCTCCCAGAGATTGAGCACTGGTTCCAAACATATTCTGCGCATTTGTTAAGTGTTTTCCTAGAGTCATAAAGTTGTCTGAAAATTTCTCATAATCCTTTTGCACCCCTCGAAGCAATTTAAAGGCTTCTTTGGTTTTGGTTTCGATTTTCTTCCCTTCAAAGGACAGCATAATTGTTTGCAAATGGGCATAAAACGTTGTCGGGGAAACCGGATATACCCGCGCATGGCTGGCATATTCAAGGATAGAATCATCAGCGGCAATTTCATAAAACACCGATTCACTGGGAACATACATTAATGCAAAGTCCATGGTCCCCTCTTCAGGTAAAATATACTTTTGCGCAATTGCATCAATATGTCTCTTTACATCTCTAGTGAAGTCGCGTTTGGCCATCTCACGTTCACTTTGTGTTTCTCCTTTGAGCATCGCCTGAAAATGTTCCATTGGGAATTTTGAATCAATGGGTAAAATACCGGCATCGGTTTGAATTGCAGCATCAACAATTGCTCCTGATTTAAAACGATGTTGTAAGAAAAATTGATGTTTAGGGAAAACTTGACCAATAAGATCTGCCAAAACACGTTCACCCATATTCCCTCGCAGTTTTGGAGATTTAAGCAAGGCATCCAAATCCTTCATGGATTGCCCTAATTCTGAGAATTTACCGGCCTCACGCTTGAGTTCTCCGATTACTTCGGCCGCATGGGTCAAACGGTCATTAATTTCTTTTGTCTGAGTTGAAATACTTTCGGACACGTGTCTGTTTGATTCGGATGCCTGTTGTTGGCTGGACTTAAGCCATTCAAGCAGTGTCGGATCAATAGCTGATTTTCTCGTTAGTAGATAAGCCACCATACCTAGCAGAGCTAGACATAAGACAGCTAAAATAATGGTTAAAAACATGGAAAGTCAGTATACCAGTTAGCCTCTGTAGGCTCTAGTATCTCCATTTCTTAAATAAATGCTTGGGTACCTATAAGCCAGATTCTGTATTTGTGCAATCATCTATCTAATGCCTGCGACTTTATCACCGAAAAAAGGGAAACGTCCATTGTGGTGAAATTCGTCAGTTGCAGCGGGGAGGATTGCCCGTTTCACCCGATACTTAAATCGGCTCGTCTCTGTTGCTCTAACTGTCTTCCGCTAAAAGCGGAACCTCTTGGTATTAACCAAGACACCCTGTTTCCTGCTGTCTGGACTTTCCTCTCGCCGATATGGCGAGCGACTGCCCGGTACCCAAGCTCTTGTATTATAACCCTTTTCGAGGGACAATGAGGCCATAGTACTAAAAACCCCAGGAGTTCCTTATGTTTGATCCAGCCGTGTCCTCCTATTCTCTTCAAGATTCTCTCAATGCAAGTGTGACACTTTTTGTTACCCAAATTGCGGCTTTCCTGCCTCGTTTCTTAGGAGCAATACTTATAGTGATTATTGGAATCTTCATTGCCAGAACTGTTCGCGGTTTGCTCATCGGATCACTGCGACGCTTAAAACTCTCCGCAAATTTGGAACGGACTCCTTTTGGACAATTCTTACACAATACAGAAGTCAAACACACGGCTGAAGTCGTGGTCAGTAATATTATTTACTGGATCCTGTTACTGTTTGTTGCTTACACAGCGCTCACAGTCTTAGGTCTTTCCGGCATTTCAGGAATCTTAAATCAAATCCTCCTCTATATTCCCAAAGTCTTCTCAGCAATCTTGATTCTGATCTTGGGAGTGTTACTTGCAGGTTTTGCCGAAGCATTTGTCAAAGGACTTATCAAGTCAGTTGACTCTCATACGGGTCGAATCGTTGGGAAGGTAGCTAGTTACTTAGTCATTGTGCTCTCAGCCATGGCCGCTATCTCAGAGCTTGGAATTGCGCAACAATTTATTCTGATTCTCTTTACTGGCTTTGTGGTCGCAGTTTCACTCGCACTGGGATTAGCCTTTGGCCTTGGAAGCAAGCACACGGTTGAACGCATGATGTCTGAATGGTATGACCGCATGCACAAGGAAGAATAGCCAACTATGAGCGGGGCTGAACATTCCCACGTCTCTCATTAATAAGAGATTGAACTTTTTCTTCAGTCCACACTGCGATTATTTCTTCAAGATCACTTGCATCTATATCTGAGTCAGGACTGTGAACTTCGTCCAGAATCGATTTGATGTGGTCATCATCCGTGAGAAGAGTAAGAAGCAAAGTTCTGGTTAAATACTCATTCACATACACAGTTACCATTTCAAGTGGTTTCGCAGCTTCATTCAAATATTGTAAGCTTCGAAAAAGGACGTCTTCGGCACGTTTCCATTGGAGCGCTTCTGTAGCAGCCAAATTGCGATATTCTTGGGCATACGCAAGAAGAACTGCCGGAACTTCTCCTATAATCTCTCGTTCTTTTCGAATTGCTGAACCACCTAAAACTGCATCAATTCGTCCACGCATCTGCTCTACTTGCTCTTTACTCGGCATATTCCCTCTTTCTTAGACTGCAAATTTACGAATGAGTCCCACGCAGCGTCCTTGGATTTTGACACGGGTTGCAAAGATTGGTTGCATCTTGGAGTTCGCTGGCTCCAAACGAATACGTGTGGCTTCCTTGTAGAACTTCTTTAAGGTAGCAAGACCATTATCCAAGAGAGCGACGACGATATCTCCATTGGCAACATCAATCTGCTCTTCAATGACGACATAGTCTCCATCCAAAATTCCCTCTTCGATCATTGAGTCACCTTTGACTTGCAAGACATAGGCGCGCTTCTTTCCGGAGATAAGCTCTGGCGAAACTTTAAAGGTCGCATCAGCGTCTGTGTATGGTTGGATCGGCTGTCCGGCGGCGATGAATCCTAAGAGAGGAAGATCAACAGCATCGGTCAGACGTAAAAACGTGCGATCAACGAGTTCGAGACCTCTCACTGTTCCTTCGTACTTCTTTACAACTCCCTTGCGGATCAAGGCAGCAATATGTTCATGTACGGTAGCAAGAGATGACACTCCGATTGAATCGGCAATCTCTTGCAATGTCGGAGAAAATCCGTTTTTTTGAATGTATTGGGCAATGAAGTCAACAATTTGGCGTTGGCGCTTGTATAAGGTGATAGGCATATGGGCTCCCTTCGTGACAATAGAATACGAATACAATGGCTGTTTTCCGTAACTTACCCACAATACTCAAAAGAGGTATTCATCGTCAACTGGATCTATCCACATCCATATGAATCATTTTGTGTGAAGCTCTTGCATTCACTCCAAAGAACATCGTATTCTGATGATACTCACATCAAAGGAATACCTATGCGCATACTCAAAATTATATTTCCCCTGCTTTGTTTACTAATCGTTATCGGCTTAAACGGGACTGTCGCTCAAGCAGTTGAAGGAACCTCAGGGATACCGAAAGCACTCCCGCTTCCCATTCAAATCCCCAATCTTCCTGAGAATTTTAATCCCAGTACAGTCTCACCACAGAGGATGAAAGAACTCGAAAAGAAGTATGGAGATCAAAATGCTTCCATTAAAGAATTGCAGAAGCGACAACAAGATGAGCTCAAAGCGAAGCGTGAAACAGTCAAAAATGTGTGGAAAATGTGTCAAGAAAAGATCGCTAGTTACAGAAAAACTCGACTGGCAGCGGCTAAAGCGCTCAGGGAGTCTTCAAACTGCAAATACCAGCCGGTGGATACAACTTTGACTGGAGAGGCGAAAACTGCTGCGCAAAAGCAAGAAATTCAACGCCTTGCAGATTGTCGGAAAACACTTTTAACAACGCTCACTGATTTTGAAAAAGAGACACGGCTTCAAGTAATAGTCCTACAAAAAAGTTGCAGCATTGAAACCCAAAAGCCCGTTGTTCTCCGCGCTGCAACTTCGAGCGCAAACGTTCGAGGGATTGAAACAGATGAGGTTCCAGTCTATGACTTCACAACTCAGGTGAATGTTCAGTAGGATGTATGCGATAATAGGTTCGTGAAATTTAATTTAAAATCCCCCTACCAGCCCACCGGTGACCAGCCGCAATGCATTGAGCAGCTCACCACCGGTCTTCAAGAAGACAAGAAAAACCAAGTACTACTTGGAGTGACGGGGAGTGGAAAAACCTTCACAATCGCCAACGTTATCCAAAAAATTCAACGACCAACTCTGGTTATTGCTCACAATAAAACCTTAGCGGCACAGCTGTATCAAGAGTTTCGTGACTTCTTTCCAGAAAATGCAGTCAGTTACTTTGTCTCATACTACGACTACTACCAGCCTGAAAGCTACATCCCGAGTACCGACACTTATATCGAGAAAGAAACCCAGATTAATGATGAAATTGATAAATTACGTTTGTCATCGACGACAAACCTTTTGACCCGTCCTGACTGCATTGTCGTCGCTTCGGTTTCCTGTATCTACAACTTAGGTTCTCCAATCGAATATGGAAAATATATTCTGACGCTGATTGAAGGTGAGCTCATTAGCCGTCAGTCGATCTTGGCCCAACTGGTGAACTTACAGTACGAACGCAACGACATAGATCTTGCCCGGGGAAACTTTCGCATTCGCGGTGAAACCATTCAGGTCTGGCCTGCATATGAAGACAATGCTCTGTCTATCACTATGCTTGGAAATCAGATTGAGAGTATTGATCGCATCGATCCACTAACAGGGAACAAAATTGAGGGAACATTTTTGGAACGAGATCGAATGAGTGGAGAAAGAGGAAGTCGCCGCTATATTCTCTACCCTGCCAAGCATTACATGACCAATCCCGTCACTCAAGCAGATTCAATCGCTATGATTGAACGAGATCTACAGGAGAGATTGAAGGAATTAAAAGACGCTGGCAAAGTAATTGAAGCATATCGTTTGGAACAGAAAGTTCATTATGATCTTGATATGGTGCAAAACTTGGGCTTTGTGAATGGAATTGAAAACTATTCTCGCTATTTCGATGGCAGAAATCCAGGTGATCCTCCCTTTACTCTCATGGAATATTTTCATGAAAATGCCAAACAGTTTGGTGATGGGTCTTTCCTTACAGTCATTGATGAGTCCCATATCACCATTCCGCAAATTCGCGGCATGTATAACGGTGATCAATCGCGAAAAGGGACATTGATTGATTATGGTTTCCGCCTTCCTTCAGCATTAGATAACCGCCCCTTAAAATTTGAAGAGTTTTTGCACAATGTTGATCAGACCATTTATGTTTCTGCTACTCCAGCTCCTTGGGAATTATCGATGAGTAATGGCGAGGTAGCAGAACAAGTTATCAGACCGACAGGACTGATTGAACCTACGATTGATATTCGCAAAAGTGAAGGACAAATTGAAGATCTCGTCAAAGAGATTTTTATTCGCACCGCAAAAGGTCAGCGTGTCCTGATTACAACTATTACGAAACGGATGGCTGAGGTACTCACCGATTATTTAAATGACGAAAAAAAGATGAGAAAAATAGTACCAGACTTTGCATCCAAACTTCCGAAAGTAGCATATCTTCACTCGGATATCGTGACGCTTGATCGTTCTGATATTTTAGATGATTTGCGTAGTGGTGTGTACGACGTGCTCGTGGGAATTAACTTGCTGCGTGAAGGACTAGATCTTCCAGAAGTGACATTGGTAGCCATTCTAGATGCTGACAAAGAAGGATTCTTACGCTCGGCATCTTCTCTGATTCAAATAATGGGCAGAGCTGCCCGTCATCACGAAGGACATGTGATTTTATATGCGGATCGAGTCACAGGTTCCATGCAACTGGCTTTGGATGAAGTAGAACGACGACGCAAAAAACAACTTGAATTTAACGAAACCCACGGGATAACTCCTATCACCATTATCAAACCAGTTCGGGAACAACTCATCAAACGAGATCCAAAAGACAAGGATATTGATGTCAAAGGGAAACGAGGCCTCACTGTCGATTTAAACAAGAAAACCTCGATCAGTATCGACGATCTTGATCCAAATGCCCTCCTTCCAAGTGATCGAGAAAAAATCATCAAACAGTTAACCAGAAAAATGAATGAAGCGGCAAAAGACTGGAACTTCGAACAGGCTGCGAAATTGCGCGATACGATTGCAAAGCTTTCATAAGATTAAAGTCTTTTCTCCTCTGAAAAATCCTCCAAACTAGAGACGAATTTCCAATCTCCTTCCCCATCAATCAAAGTAAGCCCAATCCCTGCAGATATCAAAAAAAACTCATACGATCCATATATAATAATAATGCACACAGCCATTTCTCTTTCCATTGCTGTTCGCCAGAACGATTCACCATCGTCATCTCTACTCTTTTCACACAAATCGTTCAACGTATTCCACGCTTTTGAGAATCCCCCAATGAGTCCGTCATTTTCAAGATGTTTTAAAACACGTTGTGAAATGCTTATTTCAGTATCGGTCCCTGATAATTTTCGATTTCGGATATATCGTTCGTGGAAAAACCACAGAATTCTTCCTGAAAGTGGAGTCTTTTCCTGCATGGGGTATAGTATATCAAAAACGACTACGTCTTAATTCTCTTTTGTGCGCAATACTGAATGAATTTCTGGTGAAAATTCTCGAAGTATTACTCGAACGATGATAAATATCGGTATAACAAGTAAGGCACCTATAACGCTGCCAAAACGCAGCCCTGCCAAGATCAGTACGATTGAGACCAATGGGCTAATACCAACTGTTCGTTTCATTACAAACGGAACGATAAAGTTATTCTCAATTGATTGAATCAGCCAATATAATAAAGCCGCTAAGACGCCCATAAGCGGAATACCTGTCACCACGTAAGCCACAATCACCGCCGGTATTGCAGCAATGGTTGGTCCTAAGTTTGGGAGCGCTTCTAAGAAGCCAGCAAGAATGGCCAGCGGCAACGCGTACGGGATCTTCAATAAAGTTAAGCCAACATAGGTCATCGTTCCAATCGTCACCATCAATATAAACTCACCTCGAACCCATGTTCCTAACGATTCTTCTATTTCATTAAACAATCTTTGACTTCGCTCTTCCCGATCCTTGGTTCGAAACAAAAAAGCACTGTATTTGTACAAATGTTCACGTTCCAACAGCAGATACAAGGACATAACTAGGATTGTAAAGAAAGAGAAAATGACGGAGAAGGTAGAGGTAATATATGAAAACACCGTTCCAAATGATCCTCCATACGTCGATACGAGCGTAGAGACTTGATCATAGGTAAGTTGCAGCGACTTTAAATCTGAAAGGTAAGGAACAGATTGCAGATCAAATTGATGCAACAGATTCAATGTTTGCTCCACTAAAGGTGGAACTAATACTGCAAAGGTAATGACAAGTGTCGCTATCAACATCGCATAGACCGACAGCACAGCAGCAACTCGTGAGAATCGTAAACGCTGAAGCCTTAAGACAATAGGGTGTAATGCCGTCATCAAAACAAATCCTAAGAGCAATAAAATGACAATATCAAATGTTCGCGATAGGACGAGAAAAAGGAGTCCAAATCCAATAATATACAGGAGAGTTTTGACTGAAATTTCAACGCGATAGTTTTGCATACTATTTATTGTAGCAGTTTTTTACAAAGCCAAGTACGTCGATTTGTAATGAGGCTGAAGTTGCGTCAAACCACTGGATTTGTGGCTCTCGCTTCCACCACTGCATCTGCCGCTTCGCGTACTGAATTTCATGAGTGGTCCAAAGATCGATCAGCTCATCGCCAGAAAGTTCTCCGCGAACATGTTGTTCTATTTCTTTATATCCTATAGCGGCCTTGGCTTCCAGCTCCCAGCGACGATATTTCTTTTGTATGTTTTCATATTCTTTCACTGCACCATTTTCCACACGCTCACTCACTCTTCCGGTAATCCGTTTGGCAAGAATTTCTTTCTCTATTTGTAATCCCACCCAAACACAGTCCGACTTCTCCAGAACGGATTCTTCGAGCGTCGAGGGTACGGGAGATGCTTCAATTTCTATGGCTCGCACCAATCTACGTGGATTCTGACGATCGGACGCATTCATTCTGGCTAAGCGATCAGCACTCACTTCTTTTTGCAATTGTTCTACCGATAAGTTCTCAAGATATTGCCGCAATGTAGGGTTGACCGGAGTGTGAATGCTTTCCGGTTGAGAAAAAAGTGAAAGAACATACTGTGGAGTGCCACCGACGATGATTAACAAACGATTTTCTTTTTGAGCATCGGCAATCACGTTCCGGGCATATGCAATAAATTGTGAAATCGACCAGTTTTGATCTGGATTTCGGATATCAACTCCAAAAATCCGCGCATTTGTTTCTTCCGTCAAATCCTTACCAGTCACAATATCTTGATCTCTATATACCTGCTTTGAATCGACCACTAGAATATCAACATCTTTAAAATGTTTAGCCAGAAAAAAAGACAGAGATGTCTTTCCAGATGAAGTTGGACCGACGATGAGGAGCGGTGGCATCATACGACTTTTGGTCGCACACTTAAGTTATCTTTGTTGATAATTTGATCCAAGATTTCCCAGCGACGTTTTTTTTCCTTTTGCGGAATGTCATCCGAATACAATTTCCAACCGGCTGTACCAGGACGCGGTGAATATTGAGCCACAAATCCTAGTTTCCAATCCATTTCACGAGCGAACTCCACCGTTTCATTAAACTCAGCTTCAGTTTCACCGCTAAATCCAACGATAATATCCGTGCCGATAATGACGTCAGGAACGGCTTTACGAAGCTTACGAATGATTTCACGATAATGCTCTTTAGTATATCCACGATTCATTCGATGTAAGACGCCATTGCTGCCAGATTGAAGCGGAAGGTGAATAAAGCGGTCAATTTTAGGATTAGTCGCGATTTCATCAATCAAGGAGTCATGGAAGTCCCAAGGGTTACTGGTCAGAAATCGAATCGTTTTAATTTCTGGATATTTTGATATTTCCTGTAAAAGCTTCACAAAGGGAGGAATACCAACTGGTTTTTCATATTGTGAAGAATTGTCAGGAATTTCTTCACGAGTAAATTCCTGCTCTTCTCGCATCATCATTTTGCGAAGCCCAATTCCCTCTTTTTCCAACCCCCAGCTGTTTACATTTTGTCCAAGCAGGGTAATTTCGCTGTATCCCTCTTTGGCAAGCCGTTCCACTTCAGTCATGATACTTTCCATAGAACGAGATTGCTCACGTCCACGTGAGTACGGCACAATACAGTAGGTACAAAATGAGTTACAACCGGCTGAGATTGGAATCCAGGCATGTTTTTTATCTTTACGAACCACAGCACTGTTAAATCCCACTTCATTGATCGGCAGAATCTCGTCAATCATTGGCAGGATTTCATACAGTTTTTCTTGTCCGTGATGGGTCATGCACCCAGTCAAAATGATCTTCGGCTTAGGTTTTCCGATGGTCTGGAAATGGGTAACAACGTTGTATAAAAACCCACGCGCTCGATCTTCAGCTGATTGTCGGATTGCGCATGTGTTTACTACAATGTCATCGGCATCGCGCCAATCTGGGGCTTCTGTGTATCCACGAGCCGCATAATCTCCAGCAACACGCTCGGAATCTGACTTGTTCGACTGGCAACCAAATGTATGAATATAGTATGTCGGCATCCCTGTATTTTACCAGAATTAGCCAAGAACGAACCGCTCAAATCATATTCTTCCCCTTGACCCTTTGGTATTTATCTTTTACCCTTTCTTACTTATGACCAAATATGAAAAATATTACCAACAGATGTGGGAAGCGCACAAAGAAGCTCTCTCCGCATTCCAAGATATCCATGACCAATACAAGGCAAAGCAACGAGACATGAAACTCAAAAAAGAATTTGATGCTGTGGGAAAATCTGCCCGAGCGACTATGGAAGAATGGGATGCAAGATTGTGCCAGCAGATGGAAAAGGGGAAAAACAGTGTTTTTTCTTCGAAAGTGAGTGAGAAATTCTGGAACGAAGTGAAGAAAGACTTTCCCCTGGTTGATCTGGTAGGAGTTGAAATTAGCTTTGTTTAAACTCCAATACTTCTGGGAGAGAATCTTGCATCAATCATAGACTACAGGAAACTCGTATTCCGCTCCAGAATGGCAAAATGCGTATCTTCACAGTACCAGACTTCTCTTCTGGCGTTAACTTCAGCTCTTGTAGCTAGCTGCACTCGTTCTTTCTCCTGTTCTGAAGACTCCAAAATTGTCGCTAACTGCACTCGTTCTTTCTTCTGCTCTGGAGATTCCAATAATTTAATGCTGTTGGGATATAAGTCCCGAAAAAGCGGTAGGATCGCAATGAAAGCAGGTAGTGTCAGTTTAGGGTCCGTATCAGTCCAAGGCTCTTGTTCTATCGCAACTGCCATAGTATCTCCTCATATAGGGTACATTCGATTGTTATCATACACCCGAACCCGAAATATGAAACAAAATCTAATGAATCTGGGTTCCAACTATATATGCAACAAAAGCGGCAGCCCCACCCAGTACCAGTGTTTCTAATAAAGATCTTCCCAATGGATGCCGCGTCACTCGCCATCGAAGTAAGCCTAAAATCAGCAGGGCGAGACCGGTACAAAGAAATGAAAAAAGGAACACTTTTTCATGGGTTCGAAAGAAGACATACGGCAAAAGCGGAATGACACCAAATATGATGAACGCAAGAAAGGTTACTAAGGCCATAGAAAACACATTCTGCTTTTCGGGATTTGGAATCTGCAACTCGTGATCCATCATGAAATCCAACCAGTAACTTTCATTGCTTTTGTATAGTGTGGTGAGAGTCTTCGCTTGTTCCTGACTAAAGCCTTCGTTGATTAGAATGGAAAGGGTTTTTGCTTCCTGATCAGCTTCCTGTTTTTTCAGCAATAATAGCTTCACCTTCTTTTCTCGAGCGTAGACATCTTGCTCTGACCGACTGGAGAGAAAGTTCCCCAGGGCCATAGACACCCCATCCGAAAACAAGTTGGCAAACCCAAATAACAGCACTGTTAACAGCGGAATGGTCGTCATGTTTTGCGCTTGCGCCCCAACGAATCCGGCGACAACAGCAAAAGTGGTCACTGTTCCATCATTTCCGCCGTAGATAATTTCTTTCAGGTATCTTGAGAGTAGAGACGTTTTTGCCATAGAGTTCATTCTACGCTACACTGATACAAAGCCCTATGCAAAACCCAGTCTTTTCCTTTGTTGTATCAGTTCTTACCATCGCAGTTATCATTAATCTGGTTTTTTTAAATTACGCGGTTTTTCATCGGCTTCCACAAAAAAGTTTCGCTACACCTCTTCCGATAAGCCAAATTGATTCATGTGGAGAAACGTGCAGACAACAGATCCAGGTTGCACTTGCAAACACAGATGCCAAGATCGCTACTCTCACTACAAAAGTACAGAATTCCATAAAGCCACAATCACCGGTAGCCTCGACTCCTGTTCCCGGAGTCAAAGAGTTTTTTATACCAATGGGAAGTGGAAGTACGCAAAAAAGTGATTGGGAAGATGTTGCGGGAACTGACGTGTATATCGATACAAAAAACTTTCCTGGCATAAAACAGTCGTACTTCGAAGTTAGTATGCACATCCCCACGAAAAACGGGACGATGTATGCAAGACTCTATAACGTCACAGACAAACATCCTATTTGGAATTCTGATGTTCTCACTGACCTCGATACTAGTACGTTTACTACTTCTAAAATCACTTTAGATCCAGGGAACAAACAATATCGAGTTCAAATGAAAACTACCTTACAATATCCATCTATCTTAGATAGTGCACGTGTAAAAATCCTCATACAATAAGTTATGAAAAAAATATTTCCGATCATCATCATCGCTACACTCCTCGTTGGTGGCGTTGTGATTGGCAAATACACGGGTGTAATTTCTCCAGCTCAAACACATCTTGAAACTTCACCTACTACCCCGGAAGGAATACCAACTGAAGGCCTTCTCGATCCATCTGGACAGACCCCAGCTCTGACAAATGCTCCGTGGAAAATAGAAGTCGTTGCGACCAACTTATTTGTCCCTTGGAGTATTGTTTTTACTTCCCCTACCCGCATGTTGGTGAGTGAGAGAAATGGGAACGTCCAAGTTATTGAAAATGGAAAAAAACAGGAGCAGCCAATTCACACTTTTTCGCAAGTAAAAACAGAGCAAGAAGAAGGGCTAATGGGAATGACCGCTGACCCTGATTACACCAACAATAGATATCTATATGTTGTGTATGCATACCCGAATGGAAAAGCGTATACCGACACAGTGGTTCGATTTACTGATAAAGGCGATCATTTTGATGAAGAAAAAACTCTCCTCGATGGTATTCCCGCAGCCAAAGTCCATGCTGGAAGTCGGATTAAATTTGGACCAGACAAAAAACTGTACATTACAACTGGTGATGCAACCAACAAAGCACTTCCACAAGATATACATGCTTTGGGTGGAAAAATTCTACGCATAAACAATGATGGAACTATTCCCTCTGACAATCCTTTCCCTGGCTCACCAGTTTGGACATACGGACATCGCAACCCCCAAGGATTAGCATGGAATCCAATTTCTGGAACTCTGATTGAAACGGAACATGGGCCGAGTGGTTTTGATGGTCCTCTGGGGGGAGATGAAGTGAACGTAATCGAAAAGGGCAGTAACTATGGTTGGCCAGTGGTATCACACAAAGAACATAAAGACGGAATGGTTGATCCACTGTTAGTCTTCACTCCAGCTGTAGCTCCTGCTGCAGGACTCTTTTATACCGGAAACGTTTTCCCACAATGGAAAAATCATTTCTTTTTTGCGATGTTAAAAGGTGAAGGAATTATGCACGTTGTTTTTGATAGTAATGATCCTAAAAAAATTCTGCAGTTTGAAAAAGTTTCCAATATTAACGTTGGAAGAATCCGTGAGCTCGCCCAAGGACCGGATGGAAACATCTATTTTTCTACGAGTAATGAAGATGGTCGTGGTAACGCCAAAAACGGTGACGATAAAATCTATCGGATCGTAAAGCAATAGTTATTGTCCGAGTAGTTTTTCCATTCTTGTCTCTATTGCGTAGGCTCGCTTCTTATTCTTTCCAAAGATGATGTATCCAAACACATTGCGATGTAATGGATTTGCCGCAACAATAACTACGCCTTCTGTACTATCTTTATTGTAGAGGACAGGTGTGAGCGTTTCATACAAAGTTGTGAACGTAAATTCTTTCGAAGATGCGATCGTATAGGAATTATTCGATAATGCGTATGTTTCCTTCATCCATTCTGATCCAAACATGGCAAGAGCGGTATGATAGACATGGGTACCACCAGTACGTCTAACATTTGATTCTGAAATATATACTTTCCCTGACTTTGAGGCTAAACAATCAACATCGTAATATCCTGCATATCCGTACAAAGCTAGTCCTTCTCCGATTGCATATCCTGCTGTGATAATCTGTTTTGCAACAGATTTTGACAGACTCGATTCTCCTATTTCCACGCCCTTAAATGTTCCCTCTTTTGTCACTCGCATTCCACAGAAATATAAGAATTCCACTGTACCGTTTTTGTGCACCAAAAATTCACTATTCGGAAAACCTCCTCCAATTCTTGGGTCACATTCCACAAATTGTTCAATCAAGATAGGAAATTTTTCCCAATAAGAATCTGCCAATCTCTGTTTTATTTCTCTCACATGATCATTTGATTTCAGTTCTCCTGATCTCATCAGTACTACACCAGCTCCAGCATGTCCCTTATTCGTTTTTATGACCGCAGCTCCCTCTTTGTCATACAAATCAGAAGCTATATGTGCTGCCAGATCTACACCGAAGGTAGAGTAGCCTTCTACAGTTCTAAAGTTGGGAGTTCCGGCATGGTCAGCTAATTGACGGATTCCAGTTTTGCTTCCAAAAAAATCAACCGACCAAGCATCCTTTTTTTTAGGAGATTCTGGAGTTTGAATGGAAGTATGGAATTTTTGCAAACTCTCGAGAAGAACGTAAAACTCAGCACTTGCTGAGTAGCTTGTTAATTGCACATGCTCGTACTGCTTCATCTTCTGAACCAAGACTTCAAAAGATTCATTGTCAGCAGCAATATCCAGCGAAATTTCTCCACTATGTTGTGATGGAACGATGACATTGAAATTCTTTTTGGAAAATAGTTTTTGAAAATATGAAAAGAAATCAGTATTCAGTTGTTTCGGGAGGATGAGAACAACGTCATCATGTTTGGCGAAAGAAAAAATATCTCTGTCTGAAAGCTCCGCATTTTCATCAATTTCAAATTGTCGGGCTTTTTTATCTGAAATAGTTTGAATGAAATCCCAGACATCTTCGGAAACATTTGACACATGGATATGAAGCGTGGTTGACTGTTTGAACATAGATCTCAACTATAACCTATTCTATTTTCTCGTCAAACACTCCTATGATTGGACGCACACATGACCTTGCCGCGCTAACGGCTTTAAATATTGCTTTTCTTATCTTGCCTCTGATGCAAATGTCACTGGCAACTGCAGCCACAGCTTTTTTTGCAAATTTTATCGGTGGGTTATTCCCTGACATCGATCAACCAACCTCTGATCTTTGGGATAACTTTCGTGGAGGAGAACTGATCTCAAAGTATGTATGTAAACTGCTTGGAGGACATCGAAACTTTTCCCATTCAATTGTCGGAGTCATAGCCATCGGAGCAGTTTCTGCATTTACGCTGCAGAAACTGTCTACAATCGTTTTAATCGATATGCAAATTGTCTGGCTTTGTTTTATGATTGGCGTCCTAAGTCACATTCTGGCGGACATGCCAACCAAGGAAGGAGTTCCTCTCTTCTGGCCGATCATGTTTAAGGTGGGAATCCCTCCCTTTCGATTTATGCGGATTCGAAGTGGATTTTTCGTTGAAAAATTAATTGTTTTTCCCGGATTACTTGCTCTCAATGCGTATTTAATCTATGCCAATTATGGTAAATACATAGATCTTGTCCACTCGCTTCGAAAATAAATAAAGGTAAACTTGACTCTCCTAGATCAACCCTCTACAACAGTAGTTTAAGCCTTTTATGTCACAAGAGTTTTCGACCCCCATGATGAAACAGTATCTTGGTATTAAGCAAAAATATCCAGACTGCTTGCTCTTCTATCGCATGGGAGATTTTTACGAACTATTTTTAGATGATGCCCTTGTGGGAGCGAAAATCTTAGGAATTACCCTAACCAGTAGAAGTAAGGGAAAAGATGGTCGTATTCCAATGGCAGGTGTTCCATATCATGCGGTTGACTCGTATCTTACCAAGCTTGTAAAAGCTGGATATAAAGTAGCTATCTGTGAACAACTATCTCCACCAAATAAAAAAGGCTTGGTCGATCGCGATGTGGTACGAATCATCACTCCTGGAACCATCATGGACGAGAAAGCTCTGGAGACGAAGGAAAACAACTATATCGTCTCTATCACAAAAAAGGATTCAAAAATTGGCATCGCTTTTGCAGATATCTCAACAGGAGAGTTTGTCGTCGATCAACAGGATGTTCCCGATCCTCTCCTTGTGCTTCATCAACTCATAGAGCACTACCGGCCAGTCGAGTGTTTACTTTCCTCTTCCCTCTATGAAGACAGTGAATTTATAAAAGAACTTCGTAAACATCCAACAATGCATATTACGCACATTAGTAGTTGGATGTCACAAGTGCGACAAGCGCATAAAACACTGACATCTCACTTTGGATTACATACGTTAGAGAGTTTTGAAATTCATTCTCTTCTGTTTGCACAGGAAGCAGCAGCCGTTCTTTTAACCTATCTCTCAGACACACAAAAAGGAAATATTTCTCATATCAGACGTATTACTCGTATCTCTCATGGAGATCATGTCATTTTAGACCGAGCAACTCAAATAAACCTTGAACTCTTTTCAACGATCAGAGAACACGATCAACGTGGAAGTGTTCTCTCCATTCTTGACCGCACCGATACTGCCATGGGAGGTCGCATGCTGAAGCGCTGGATGATGGAACCGCTCTGCGATCACGATGCAATTTGTGAACGGCTCGATAGTGTAGAGGAACTTTTGCTGCATCAAAAGAATAAGAAACTTATTAATTCTCACCTAGAACGGATCCATGACGTCGAACGAATGCTGTCACGACTTTCGGTAGGAATCGGAAATGCCAGAGATTTAGTAAATCTCATGAACGCGTTACAAGAGATATCAGAAATTGCTCTCATTAGCGATACGTGTACATCAAGTCTTTTAAAAAACTTATTTCCCATCGAAACAAGAGAGCATGTTCAATCAGTCATCAGTGAAATTCGAACATCTATCCTCCCAGAACCAAAGATCACTTTAAAAGAAGGTGGCATTATTTGTGATGGTGTACACCCACGACTTGATACGCTTCGAGAACTTTTATCCACGGGTGAAGAATGGCTTAAGAAATTTGAAACCGCGCAACGAGAACAAACCAACATTAATTCCTTAAAAGTTCGATTTAATAGTGTCTTTGGATATTACATCGAAATTACAAATGCCAATATCCATCGAGCACCATCGGGGTACATCCGAAAACAAACATTGATAAATGGAGAACGATTTATTACTGCAGAGTTAAAAGCCCACGAAGAGAAAATTTTAACCGCACAAGAAGAAATCTATCGTATTGAATATGATCTCTATCAGCAAACATTAGAAAAAGTGCTTTCAGAAACAAGTCATATGCAGTCTGTAGCGCAAACAATTGGGGTTCTTGATTGTTTGTGTTCATTTGCCACTAATGCCACAGAATATTCGTATTGCAAACCAAAGATTTTATTTTCTAATGAACTTCGAATTCAAGATGGTCGTCACCCTGTCGTTGAAAAGCTCTTGACTGACACTCCATTCGTTCCTAATTCCGTAACTCTTGATCCGATCAAGCAACAACTGCTGATTATTACTGGACCGAATATGGCTGGAAAATCTGTATTTGTTCGGCAAGTTGCATTACTTGTATTGCTTGCACATATCGGCTCATTTGTTCCTGCCAGAAGTGCTCATATCGGAGTTGTTGATAGAATATTTGTGCGCAGCGGCGCTTCAGACATGATCACTTCCGGACTTTCGACCTTTATGGTGGAAATGGTAGAAACAGCTGCAATTTTACATAATGCTACCGAAAAAAGCTTGGTGATTATGGATGAGATTGGTCGAGGAACCAGTACCTATGATGGAATCAGTATCGCCTGGGCGGTAGCGTCGTATTTAGCGATAAATGAAGCATCACATGCAAAAACACTTTTTGCAACGCATTATCATGAACTGCAAGAATTAGCAGAGCTTTTCCCTACCCGTATTCAAAACTATCACATGGAAGTCATTGAAGAAAAAGACGGACCTCGTTTCGTACATACGTTACTCCAAGGAAAATCGACCAGTAGCTTTGGTATTGCTGTCGCCAAACGTGCAGGCGTTCCTGAAAAAGTCATTGAAATAGCAACCCAGAAGCTTCAAGAATTGGAGAAAGATCGAGATTATTCGGCGGATGAGAAAACACATCAGCTTAAGCAAGATGATCCAAAACTGAACGCTTTAAAAACTGAGCTTCTGTCTTTGCATCTCTCTACGATGACGCCTTTACAGGCACTCAACACACTCGCGGCTTTACAAGAACGGATGAAACAGTAATGTATGTCAATTATTCATGAATTATCACCTGAGGTGGTGTCTCTTATTGCTGCAGGTGAGATTATCGAGCGGCCAGCCTTCGCTCTTAAAGAGCTGATTGAGAATGCTATCGATGCGAATGCGGGTCAAATTAGTATTTCGTTAACCCACAATGGCTTAACGCAAATGATTGTCGAAGATGATGGAAAGGGAATGGATTCACAAGATGTACTATTGAGTTGGAAATTGCATACTACCAGCAAACTTCATACTCCAGATGAATTACATTCAATTCACACACAAGGATTTCGTGGCGAAGCCCTAGCTAGTATCGCAGCAACGGGAACACTCACAATCCAAAGTAGACAAAAAAACTCCCAACTGGGGTACGAAATAGTTATTCGGAAACAAAAGCGTGTCAAAGAAGGAAAAATTGGAATGCCGGTCGGTACTCGAATGATTGTCGAAAATTTATTTGAATCACTACCAGCAAGACAGAAATTTTTACAAAGCCCCCAAACTGAACTCCGTCACTGTATTGAAGTCGTTACAACCTATGCTATCTCTCATCCTGGGATTCGGTTTATTTTAAAACATAATGGACATATCCTGATACAAGTCTCCACTACTACCGATCCTCTTGAACGACTGACTGCCCTGTTTGACCAGGATCTGGTTGACTCTTTATTACCAGTGAACTATCAAGAATCGTATGTAACTCTTCAGGGATTTATCTCCCATCCATCAAAAGCCACTTCATCCTCATCAAAGCAATTTATTTTTTTAAATCATAGACCAATTAAGGATTCCCTTATTTCCGGAAGCATAAAAGAGGCGATGAGAGAGCTGCTTCCCCAGAATAAAAATTCAGTTTTCTTTTTAAATTTTACGATTCCCAATGAATTGATTGATGTAAATGTTCATCCTCGCAAAGAAATAGTTCGATTCGCTTCTCCTACCACAGTCTATTCAGCCGTACAGAGTGCCATTCAGGAGATGCTCCTGTCAAATTCACTTACCTTTCAATCAACGTTGCAAAACAACCAAACAACCGCAAAAATTACCGATTCTCTTGCTGGGGCTTTTCTAAAGGAAATCAAAAAAAACGGTGAGATAGAACTCTTCAAGAAAATCGTATGCACCCAAATTCATAACACCTATATTGTCTTTGAAACGAAAACTGGGTTCATGTTTGTTGATCAACATGCAGCACAAGAGAGAACTCTCTATGAACAATTAAAAATAAAATTCCAAGCTGAACAGAAGAAAAACAAAACGGTGCAGATTCGGGCAGCGCTCTCTCTTTCCAAAGCAGAGATTCTTCTGGTTGATGAATATGAAGCGGTATTTAAAACTTTTGGCTTTACGTTTGAAAAGAAGAAGAATAAAAATAAAGAGAAAATGTATCTTATCTCTGTACCAGCTCTTTTCTCTGATCGTGATCCAATTCCCATCTTTGAAGAAATACTCTCTGACGTTGAAAATGGAATTGCCATTCGAACGACAGATACACTCACCCATCAAATGCTTACCTACATTGCTTGTCATCAAAGCGTTAAAGCAGGAGATGTGCTTACCCAAAAGCAGATGCAAGGAATTGTACACGAATTACAAAAAGTGCCAAACAAGTTCACATGCCCACATGGACGACCAACGATGATTGAGATTCCCCTGCACGATCTCCACAAACGTTTCCAGCGAATTTAATTACGCACCAATGTTGCAAAATTAAAGCAAATAAGAGACAATGGAACTATGAAACAGAAAATGGTCGTCGTCTTGGGTATTCTCGTGGGTGCAGTCGGCTTCTTTTTATTTGCACAGAATCAACCGAAAACCGAACAATCTCAAGAGATTTCTGTAGTCGTCTCTTTTTATCCGTTGGCAGAATTCTCCAAGGAAATCGGTGGGAATCTGATTTCTGTCACAACTCTTACTCCGCCTGGAAGTGAACCCCATGACTTCGAACCAAACGCCAAAGATCTCATTGCTCTGCAAAAGGCAAAACTGTTTGTGTATAACGGCGCAGGCTTGGAAATTTGGCTCGACAAGATCGGAGCAGATGTTAAAGCTCACACCAGCCTCATAAATAGCAGTCAAGGAATTTCACTCCATACAGGAAATACAGAAGGGCAAGAAATGACCGATCCCCATATTTGGATGGATCCGGTTCTAGCCAGCACGCAAGTTGAGAATATTAAAAATGGTTTGATTCAAGTTGATCCCACACATACCACTGTGTATGAGACGAATGCAAAAGCATATCAACAAGAACTTATGACTTTAGATCATGAGTTCTTCACAGGTTTATCAAACTGTGCACGGCACGAAATTGTCACTTCCCATAACGCCTTTGGATACTTGGCTCAAAGATACGGATTGACCGTCCAATCTGTATCTGGATTGTCTCCTGATGAAGAACCTTCCCCAAAAAAGCTCGCTGAAGTTGTACAATTTATACGGAAACAGAACGTCAAATATATTTTCTTTGAGACCTTATTGAGTCCAAAACTAGCTCAAACACTGGCAAGTGAAACTGGAACAAAGACAATCGTGTTTAACCCTTTAGAGGGATTGACCACTGACGAAATAGCACAAGGAAAAACGTATCTCTCTGTTCAAAGAGAAAATTTAGCCGCCCTAAAGACAGCGTTAGGATGCCAATGACAGACACACCACTTATAAAAGTCGACAATCTTAGCTTCCGATATGGATCTGAAAACGTTCTAGAGAACGTGAGCTTTGATATCCACGCTGGAGAATTCGTGGGAATCATCGGGCCCAATGGAAGTGGCAAGACAACTCTTTTAAAACTTCTGCTTGGACTCTTGCCAACTCAGCAAGGAAGTATTCAAATTTTTGGAAAATCGGTTCAGATCGGAACCTACGGGAAATATGTCGGGTATATTCCACAGAAAGTAACCCAAAGTGAAACACGATTTCCAATCACCGTACGAGAAGTTGTCGCCCTTGGAAGAGTTCACCCAGATCGAATCTTGCAACCGTTAGGCACCAAAGACAAAAAACTCATTTCTGAAGCAATTAGCGCAGTTGAGTTGTCAGATTTCTCCAATCGATTACTCAGTGAGCTTTCTGGAGGACAACAACAGCGAGTCTTTATAGCCAAAGCGCTTGCCTCGGAACCAAAACTGCTCATTTTGGATGAACCAACGGTTGGGATCGACGTTCAATCACAAGAAACGTTTTATCGTCTGCTCTCCAGTCTTAATAAAGACAAAGGTTTGACGATCGTCATCGTTTCTCATGACGTCGATGTCGTCATGAACGAAGTTACAACTGTTCTCTGCTTGAATAAAACGCTTATTTATCATGGCAATCCCAAAACTTTTTTGAAAGAAGAATATTTGGAACAGTTATACGGAAAAAATCGACGCTTTATTATTCACGGTCACTAATATGCTAGAGATTTTTAACTACAGTTTCATGATCCGCGCTTTCATTGCCGGCGGCATTGTTGCCCTCATCGCTCCTGTAATTGGAACATTTTTAGTGGCTAAACGCTATTCTCTCATGGCAGATAGTTTGGCACATGTATCACTAGCTGGAGTCGCGCTCGGACTCCTGCTTGGAATCTATCCAGTCATCACAGCAATCCTGGTTGCAGTTGCAACCGCATTGATCATTGAATACTTACGTACCAAACGAGGAGTTTCTGGGGAGATTGCTTTGGCCATGTTTTTATCAGGAGGCTTAAGTATTGCCATCGTTTTAATCGGTCTTGGCAAAGGGTTTTCAGTAGATTTATTCTCTTATCTATTTGGGAGCATTACGACCGTATCACAGACTGATCTTTGGGTAATAGGAAGTGTCGGGATCGTCGTTTTAGCAACAGTTGTGCTGCTATACAAGGAGTTTGTGTATATTGCCTTTGATGAAGACGCGGCTCGCGTCAGTGGAATTCCCACTTCGATGCTAAATATGCTGCTCATGGTACTCACCGCTGTTACGGTTAGTCTTGCCATGCGAATCGTCGGTATTCTTCTTATTGGAGCCTTGATGGTAATCCCTGTTGTAACGGCAATGCAGCTGCGAAAAAGCTTTGCGAAGACCATTCAATTTGCGATCGGATATAGTCTTTTGTCCGTCTTCTCTGGCTTATTCCTTTCCTACTATCTCAACTTAGCGGCAGGCGGCATCATTGTGGTTGTAGCATTGCTGTTATTTGGAGTAACACTCCTGTTAAATACCCGTAAATCTTGATATCTCAACAAGCAAGCGTTTATTTACTCGGTAATTTATCTTTTTTTTTTGTGAAAATTGATTAGTAATTCTTCTTTTTCTGGTCGCTCAAGTCTTTTTATTTCCGCTTCCCTAGCACGTGATTGAGCAAAAGATTCACATTCTTCTGTGTATACCAATGTCACCGGCCTTCGAATTTTTGTGTAGTGTGCACCAGATTTTAAGGAATTATGTTGATGAAGTCGTTTCGAAACGTCCTGCGTTGAGCCAGTGTAATATGTATTATCGGCACACTTCAAAATGTAAACAAAGTACATATACATTCACCCTTTTTCTGGCATATATTTACTCCGATTCAATAATACTAACCTGGTCTAACAAATCAGATGTCCAGAACGTGATACGTTGCTTTGGAAGAATGAGCGCTCTAGATGGCTGCAATTCTTTCACGAATTCTTCTGTGTGACTTACGATTAACATCGTTCCTGTATAGGCTTTGAGTGCCTCTAGAATAATTCGTTGACTTAACACGTCCAAATACGTTGTTGGTTCATCTAGAATTAATACATTGTAAGGATAAAGCATGATCAAGGCGATTGCCAACCTTGTCTTCTCACCACCAGAAAGAGTTCCGATTTTTTGATTCAGTCGGTCTACAGAAAATAAAAACCGTTTTAGGAAGCCATATATTTTGTCACGCGCTAACATCTGAGTATTTTCTACAACATCTTGAATTGTAAGCGTATCGTCAAAGTTTGTACTCTCTTGGGAGTAATACCCCACACTCAGACTCTCGGAACGGATCACTTCACCACTATCTGGTTCCAACGTACCTGTGAGCAATTTTATCAGCGTCGTTTTCCCAACTCCATTAGGGCCGAGTAAGGCTAGTCGTTCTCCTCGTAATAGTTCAAATGAAAGATCTTGAAGAACCGTATGATTGCCATATTTTTTAGAAAGATGTTGCACTCGTATAGGCACCCGTCCGATGGCGATTGGCTCCGAGAATTTCGCCTTAAAGGTCGATAATTCTTTGGGTAGCTCTGGTAACTTATCTTTGAGCCGGACAATCTTTCTCTCTTGCATGACACGCTGTCTGACACCTTTTTTTGATGTCAATTTACGCAAATTGCCCAGACCTGCCTCCATACGTTTAATATGTTTTTGCTCATTTACCACTTTGCGAGTAAGAAGAGCATCTTGCTGCTGCTTCGTTTTTATAAAAGCGGTGTAGTTTCCAGTATATGTATCAATTTTTTTCGTGTGCTGATTTAAAAACAATACACGCTGGATATGCTTGTCCAGCAAATCTAAATCATGGGAAACAATCAAAACCGTATGTGGGTATGCAGCGATCCACTGCATCACCCACTTTTTACCGGCTGCATCTAAGAAATTGGTAGGCTCATCCAACAACAAAATTTCAGGTTCTGACAAAAAAGCTTTTGTAAGCGCTAATTTGGTTTTTTGACCTCCACTCAAGTGAGAAAGATCATGACTCATTTTCTGCCATTCAAGTTCCAATCCATTAAAAATTTCGTGGATTTTTGCCTCTGAATGGAGATGCTCAGGATCTACATACTCATACATCGTTGCAGCTTCCAGTAATGCCTGGTCGTACTTTACTTCTTGGGGCATTATAGTAAGTGTCCCATCAATACGAATTGTTCCTTCTGAAGGAAGTTCTTCTCTTGTGAGAAGTTTAAACAGAGTAGATTTTCCAGCTCCGTTCGGGCCGACAAGCCCAGCTTTATCATTTCTTCCCACCAAAAAACTCACGTCTTCAAAAACGGGTTCGTATCCATAGGAGAAAGAAATATTTTTTACGGTGATCATGTCACCCAATTATCTCATATGACTCTATTTTCAGCGTTGTGACGGAACTTTATCTCCTTCTTTTCTAGCTTCTGAGATTCCGATTGCGACTGCTTGTTTCCGACTTGTTACTTTAGTATCACTTTTTCCGCTTTTCAATTTTCCTTCTTTAAACTCTTCCATGACTTTATGGATTTTTGATTGAGCTTGCTTCCCATATTTTGGCATATCATCCTTTCTTTATTCATAAATACAAGGAAAATGTACTGCTTTAACTGAATAAAAACATATAAAGAGAGTATCAAAAAAGTAAGAAAAATGACGGCACCAATACAAAATTTTTCTATTCAAACAATTTCGCATCTATAAAGTATTGCGCCAGTTTATCTTGGATGAAGTTCACTCCCAGCTGCGAGGGATGAATATGATCAGTAGGGTTTATATACTTTAACACCCCACTTCCAGTCTTGTCCTTTGTTTGATTATAGATATCGACCAACGGAATATTGTGCTCTTTGGCAAAGGCAATGTGATTTTCGATATATTGATCCCGTTCAGAGGCCCAACTCTCCCTGGCCGCTAAATCAAGTTCCACTGCTCCAACCCCATACATAGTGTGTGAAGGAGCTATGGTTGCCAAAAAAACCACCAAAGCACTTGGCTGCTCCCGATTTAACAGACGCATAGTAGTGAATAATGATTCATTGGCTTTATCGATTCCTTCAGTTCTGCCTAAATGTGACAACGGGTTGTACCCAAAAGATTCAATCACAATAATATCGAACGGTTTTCCTAAAACTGGCTCATAGGTAGCATTCGCTTCTGTGGCTTTCGTAAGCAGTCTATCCTGTAAACTTTCGACATTGGATGAGGGAGCACTTTGATTCTCGATGATCAAATCGACATCGGGATATTTCTTTTTTACTACTAAACGCAGTTCATCAGCATATGGACCGAGTGCGGCTGTCATTGAATCACCCAACAAAATAATTCTGTAGGCTTTCTTTACTGGAAGCTCTGGTGGCTCATAGTGAACGAAAGGGACCTGGGGTTCTGGAGTAGGACTTGAAACGATAGCATCAGATTGCAAAAGTGTTGGGCCAGATAACGATCCAACTGGGGTACGACGCATGTAAACGGCAAGTGAAGCAATACAAATCCCAAGTACGGCAAGAAAAATAATCAGACGCATGCTGTAACTTTACCATGACTCGGAAAATAGTACTAACGTGTTACTTCAGGAAGCTCTTCAATCGGAGTTCTCACTTGGAAACGCCAATTAGGATCGTCTGTCGGTGTTTCTGTACCAGGTATATTAATTCGCTCTGTTGTTTGTAACCAGTCTTGGATAGGAACAATGACTGTTTGGGCAGGGGAAGAGATCACTGCTTGAATTAATTTTTGAATGTAGAGATGGTCATCTACGGTATATTCAATTTGAGCCGCTTGGGCAATCTTTTGTTTCTCTTCTCTGGTCTGATTTTCAATGAATGAACATAATGTCTCCGTATCGTGTGTGGAGGTATAGATGACAGAGAGGGCTGGAATTTGGGTCATACTTTCGGTGGCACTAAAACGGAAAATACGAATACTTGGACAGCGAAATTTTTGTAAAGATTGCTTCATCTCGGCTGTTTGAGTTCCACTATCCTCAGCAAAGATTGAAATTCCCAGAAGTCCTGCGAGTTTCATTAGCTTCTCAAAGACAGGAGATCCAGGTCCCACCACATCTTGATCATGACGAGGATGACGCATATCCATACGACCATAATGATAAAAGGCTTCAGCGTAATCAAACCGCAGCGAACCAAATAGTGAAGCCATATATTCAAGTCGAAGAGTCCAAATAAACAACACAGACTGACAACCAGTTTTTGATTCCCAGTGATAGAGTGGGTGTCCCCAAACTTGTCGTCCAAAAAAAGATGGAGGAGAATCGGTAACTCCTGACACAACTTGTAAAGATCCATCCGCTTCAATCTCAAATGCGTCCTGATGTGCCCAAACTAATGGACTATGGAGTGCCAAATAAAAAGGTAAATCTCCACTCAGTGTAATTCCCAATCTTGCTGCTTTTTGTTTCAGTTCTTCAAACGCGGCATGGAGTCTCCATTGCATGATAATATGTTGATCAATTTCTTTAGCCAGAATTCTACTCCATTTTTCGATTGCTTCTGGTTCATGTTCACACACCTCTTTGTCCCATTCTCGCCAGTTGTCGGTTTGGAAATAATCACGTAACGCACAAAACAAAGCATACTTATGAATCCAGTTTTCATGTTGAGAAATGAAAGCACTTTTCTGTTCTTGAGTCGGGAAGCTCGAAGCAAACTTCTCCGGGAGATACTTGGGATCCAGTCCGATGCCGTATCCTTTATACGGTGAAGAAACTTGTTTTTGCGTATGCGGTTCAAATTCACTGGTATGGAGTGGAAGAAATTGCCAAAGAGACTGTTTGGTTTTGTGTAACCAATCTAAGAAATACAAACCCGTGGCTAACGTTCCCTTGTCATGAACAACATCATTGACACTGTGGAGTGAAGAAAGAGGAGCTACTGTTCCGAGTCGTTTTTTAGTGGATATATCAATATATATCTTCATTATAACAGGTTGTCTGAAGTTTACTTGAGGGTTTTCATTTGAACCAAATCCCAAAGATTCCCATAGAGGTCCTCAAATACTGCAACTGTACCGTAATCGGCTTCTTTTGGTTCTCGGATAAATTTGATTCCTACAGATACCATCTCTTTGTAATCACGCCAGAAATCATCAGTATTCAAAAATAAGAATACTCGTCCCCCGGCTTGATTTCCAACAAATGGTTCCTGTATCGGTTTTGAAGCCCGAGCCAACAGCAGATGAGTTCCCGTCGCATTTGGTGGAGCGACTACCACCCAACGTTTGTCCTGTTCAGGTTGGTAGGTATCTTCAACCAAAGTGAAGTGTAATTTTTTGGTATAAAACTCAATCGCTTCATCATAGTCTCTGACCACCAAGGCGATGAGAAAAATCGATTGCTTCATAGATGGGAAATGTTATGACAATCTACTAAAGTGAATTTATCTCCATCTTTTTGAATAGTTGTGATCGAGCATTCCTTGACGGAATAATCTCTCCCTTCGGGAAAGGCCTGTACAAGATGAACCAATTCATCTTCTGAAAATTCGTTTCGCAAGAAATCAGAAATGGCGCCCCCATGCGTAACGAGAGCAATATACATATCCTGATTAGAGTCTAACTCTTCAATTATACTTCTGATGCGCTTCCCTGTGGCATAGGAAGACATTCCGTGCAGAGGAGCACTCATACGGTTCCACGATGCTTTTACCCAATCGTGAAAGAATTCGTCACGAGTTTTACCGATATAGTCTGCAAAGTCCATTCGTTCCTTTAGTCGTTCATCCGTATGAATTGGTAATGAAAGAGTGGCAGCTATATGTCCTGCCGTTTGTTGAGTCCTCAGTTTTGGACTCGCAATAATGTACGAAATTGGAAATTTCTTTAAGAATTCTCCGGTCTTTTGCGCTTGTTGATGTCCAAGTTCGGTAAGCTCAGGATCATAGTGGCTTTCCTGCTTTTGTCCGTGGCGAATAAGGTAAAAAGTGGTCATTATTCATTTCCTTCCATCTTTCGTATGTAATCAAACACTTCATCAAAAATAATTTTGACTGTTGGTACTGTTTTTAGCAGCTGCGTTGCTTCCAAAGAAAAAAGGCCTATGTCATCGCCTTCCTGCTGTTTACTTTTCAATACCTCCAACGATTCTTTTATGGGTGATAGGAATACAAAACGTTCACATAAACCATCTTCTTCCTGTATCTCGTACCGTTTGAACAAGCGAGCATTACTCAACTTAATTTGTAACTCTTCTGAAATCTCTCTTATTACTGCTTCCTCAGGTGTCTCATTTCCTTCAATACCGCCACCAAAAAATCCCCAGTATCCTGGATAGTAAGATGCATTCGCATCTCTGTGTTGTAAGAGTATTTCCTCGTGAGGATTGTAGAAGATCAAAATAGCGATGCGTCTTTTGTACATAAAGTTACTATAGCGGAAGCACCATTTCAATTTCTTTGGGTGTGAAACCATATTTTTCATACAGTTTCACGGCATCACTATTGTCTGAGTGAACAAGTAAACGCACGGTTTCACAATGTTGTTCTTTAAAATATTCTTTTATCGTGTCTATGAGCTTTTTCCCAGTTCCTCTTCCTCTATAGTCAGGATTCACAAAGAGTAAACCAATCCATCCTTCTTTGCTTTTTTTGTGTCCAAGTGTGTGCATGACTTCACCCTCATGGGTGGTAATAATACCTTGGATAAAGCCAATGACTGTTTCACCGATCTTTGCTACATATGTAGCACCCTGCATTTCTTGCACATCTTTTAAACCTTGATCGAAGTATGCATTTGCTTCTTCTCGTGACTGAAATGTCCGCAGTTCACCCATTGAGTCAACATTGGCAAAGTGCGTCTGGAGCGAACTCATCAATGTAACAACCGCTTCGTAATCATCTGAAGAATATTTCTTGATTTCTGCATCGTTCATACTCTGATTCTATGCAGAAAAAAAGAAAAAGCAATGTAAACACGTGCGGTTCTGCTAGAATTATGGAACAATCTATAACGTAAAGGAGACTTGGTATGGCAAAGTACATGGTGTTATACAACTCAACAGCATCTGCAAGTGAACTGATGGCCAAAGCCAGCCCTGAAGAAATGAAAGCCAGTATGGATGAGTGGATGAAGTGGAAAGATGAGGCAACGAAAAGCGTTAAATTTGAGTGGGGTTTGCCGTTGCAAATCACAACCAGACTCACACCTACCGGCCCAACCACAAGTGACTCACCTGTTTCTGGTTACGCAATCATGGAAGGTGAAAAAGAGGCCGTTCTGGATGCTTTAGCAACTCACCCGAATTTAAAACGCGAAGGGGCTTCAATTGATGTCCTGGAAATGATTTCGATGCCGGGGATGTAAAAAATCATTCTCTCAGACGGATATAATTTTCAATATCTTTGCGAATTCCCTCAACTGATATTAGCTCGAGTGCTTCTTCCGGCGTAACCCATCGATATGCCTGATGCTCATGTGAAATTGAGACTTTCTGCGCCGTAGTTTCACATACGTAGGTGATTCCTATCAACTCATTTTCTGCAGTTTCTGGTCCTCTATATATATGCCAAACACGCAAAACTCCTTTGATCGCAAGATCATCAATGCCATTTTCCTCTGAAACTTCACGCTTCAACCCTTTCTCGGTCCCTTCGTGCTGATCGATACGGCCATAGGTAATCTCCCATTCATTTGGATGCCAATCTTCTGAACTAGCTCGTTGGGTAATTAAAATTTTCCCGGTGTCTTTCTGAACTATCACTGCCCCAACGGCGACCATGAAACGACCAACTGGGTTTTTCTCGGTATGAGTATTATTTGGTTGAGAGATTTTTTCATTTTCCATATATCGGCAGTATATCAGGAAAAAAAATCTACTCTAAAGATCCTGTCTTGACCTTCCCTGCACGTTTAAATGAAGCGAAGATTACTCCACTGGGTGATGTTTTAGATTGAGTCAACGTAAAAGCAGCAGGGACCGTCCCGGTATCAAACAATTTCTTCCCTGTTCCTAGAGTGATCGGGAATATTTTCAACCACAATTCATCGACCAAGTCATCCTTTAACAACGTTTGAATGAGCTTACCGCTCCCATGCACCTGCAAATCTGGACCGTTTGAGTTTTTTAGCTTTATTAATTCTTTTGTGTCTTTTACCACCACTGTGTTTTCCCAGGTTGGGTTTTTTAAGGTTTTTGAGACAACATATTTTGTAATTTTATTTACTTGTGGCCATCCCTCTGTATGCTCTGGCCAATATCCGGCAAAAATGTCATAGGTTATATGCCCAAGAAGCAGATCATATTTCCCTTTCATCTGCTTACCCATTTCTTTCCCCGCCATTTCATCAAAATAGGGTGCCGTCCATCCACCATATTTGAAGTTACCACTTGTATCTTCTTTAGGTCCACCCGGGGCCTGCATGACGCCATCAAGGGTAATGAAAGAGAGGACAATGATTTTTCTCATAGACTATTATTCTATCAAATTGAATAAGTCAAGGAAAGTTATTTTTTATTGTAGCGAAGATAAATTATTTAAAAGGGTGCGATTTTAGATACTATATTTGGTTCCGGACAATGTTTGGTATATACTCAACTTGTATGACCACCAATTTCTGTCACTTCCATTACTTTATTCAGATCCAAAGCGGGAGGTGTTCGCATGCAACATAGCAGAAGAAAAAGTCAGCAAGAAACGAACAACCTCCCACAGTCGGAGGTTTTTTTATATTAAAATTTGAAAGGAAATATGCTTACAACACAACAATTAAAAACACAGCTCGGTACTCTAGTCGGGTTTCAAACATTAACTGGGAATGTCAGTGAAAATGCCAAAGCTCTTGATTATGTCGAATCACTCCTCTCCCCTCAAGCCAAGGTTAAACGGATTAAAAATAAAACAACAGAAATCCTCTTAGCGAGTACGAATGATTCGCTTACTCCTGAAATTGGATATATGGTTCACATGGATGTAGTTTCAGCCTCCCCCGCCCTCTTTTCTCTGAAAGAAAAGAACGGGAAGCTCTATGGTCGGGGTGTAAGTGATATGAAATTTTCCATCCCTTTGGGGGTTTCGATCCTAAATGAACTGATCGAGACACACAGTCCAATCTCTTTTACACTTGCCATAACCACCGATGAAGAAGTCGGAGGATATGATGGGGGCGCGTATCTAGCAGAAACGATTGGGTGGAAACCAAAAGCCTTAATTGTCCCTGACGGAGGAGACAATATGCAGTTTGTGAACAAAGCCAAAGGAGTGTGCCAACTCATCGTGACTGCAAGTGGAAGATCCGCGCACGCATCCCGACCATGGGAAGGGAAAAATGCATTAGTTCCCATTGCCAAGCTCATAACAGAGCTTGAAAAACGGTATGGGGGAAATAATCAGACCGAGGGTTGGAAAACTACTCTAAACTTTGGCAAGCTGATCGGAGGAATTTCTATCAATCAAGTATGTGATAAAGCAGTATTGAATATGGACTTTCGCTATCCGGAGACTGACTCAGTACAACGAATTACTGATGAAGTATCACAGCTCGTCAAAGCCATAGAGCCGACGATGAAGATCACTAAAGGTTTAACCGGACTTCCAACATATACGGACGTTAATTTGCCCGTCGTGAAACGGTTCTTAAACTGTATTGGAGACAAAGTCGGAAAACCAATCATAGTAGCACCAACCTATGGAGCGTCCGATGCCAGGCATTTTGCCAAAGATAATATTCCAGTATTGATGATCAAGCCAATGGGCGGTGATATTCATTGTGAGACTGAATGGCTGGATATTCAATCGACATTGGATCTCTATCAAGGGTTGCGAACCTTCTTACAGTTATCCAAAGAAAAAGTGATGATATGAAATCACCAACCATAACGGCAGCCTCACTTTTAGAGGTGGCATTACCCTTAAACAAACCATTCACGACTGGCTTCGGCACACTGTATGATCGAAACACCTTGTTGGTTAGGCTCGAGTCAGAGACGGGAAAAGTGGGATGGGGTGAAGCAGCCATACTTAAAGATCCCATTTACTTAGAAGAATGGCTCAATGGCAGCTACCAGTTCATCCAAGAATATCTTCTCCCAGTCGTTATGAAAGAGACGATAAGCTCTTTGGAGTTTTCGCAAAAGATTGCCGGACTGCGACGAAATAACATTTCAAAATTCGCTGTGGAAACGGCTCTATGGTCTTTGGAAGCGAGCGAATCTCTAATTCCTGAATGGAAACTCCTGGGAGGAGAGCGAGCCAAAATCCAAACTGGTGCCAGTATCGGAATGCAGCCCAGTATTGAAAGAACACTGATAGAAGTAAAAGAAGCGCTGAACCAAGGATTAACGCGGATAAAATTGAAGATTGAACCTGGTTGGGATTTCGAACTTGTACGAGCCGTACGAGAGAAGTATCCGGATATCATGCTCATGGTCGACGCTAATTCTTCCTATACCCTAAAGGATATCGCAACGCTGCAGTCATTAGATGAGTTTAATCTCATCATGATGGAGCAACCGCTTGCATATGATGACATCATTGACCATGCAAAATTAGCGAAAGTACTCAAAACGCCGATTTGTTTGGACGAGAGTATATGTTCATCCGAAGACGCGAGAAAAGCAATCGAGATTGGTGCATGTAAAATCATCAACGTAAAACCTGCCCGAGTAGGAAGTCTGTACGAAGTCCAACGTATAAATGAACTGGCGCGAGAAAATGGAATACAGCTTTGGTGTGGGGGAATGCTTGAATCAGACATAGGAAAGATTCCGAATCTCGCCTGTGCAAGTCTCTCGGAATTTTCTCTTCCTGCAGATATTTCTTCGTGGCAAACGTATTTTAGTAGTACCTGTACAGATTTAGATACATCCTATTCTCACGGAATTTTCACTTTAGATGATCAAACAGGACTTACCACGCATGTAGATGAGGAATGGATACGTCGATATACAGTGCGAAGAGTTGATCTGTAGACGTAACAATTGCAAAATAAAGATTTGGCTGAAGTTCATGGGATGCTGCCGGACTTGGATTCGGACCAAGATAAACAGATTCAGAGTCTGTTGGCCTACCATTAGCCGATCCGGCAAAGATACCTGCCTATTTTACCAGAGTAGACCAAATCAAACAGTAGCCTCTTTAAGCCTCCCCTCAGTTCCACTGGTTACGATCCAAAAATAGAAAGGAGGTTTAGCCACAGAACAGTGGAACGCGTATTCAATGTAAGGAGGAAACAATATGGTAAGTAAAGCAAAAAGAATGATTTTTGTCTCGGCTCTAGCAATCTCGATTATTGGAGCGGGAATGTATGGAACTCGAAGTGTATTTGCACAAGATTCAACCGTGCAATCAACCATTGTGCAAAAGATTGCACAGAAATTTAGCTTGAAGACTGAGGAAGTACAAGCAGTCTTTGATCAAGAACGGGCTGATCGTGAGAAGGAAATGGAGGCAAAATATGAGCAAAGGCTCACAGATGCTGTCTCCAAAGGAGAGCTCACCGAAGAAAAAAAACAACTCATCCTCACCAAACACAAAGAACTTATCTCTAACCGAACAACCAACATGGAGAAATTCAAAGCCATGACCGCACAGGAACGGAAAGCGGCAATGCAAAAAGCCAAGACTGATCTTGAAACTTGGGCAAAAGAGAACGGGATCGATGTAAAGTACCTGATGGGAAGAATGGGAAATAGAGGTGGATTTGGAAAACACTTTGGAGGGAATAAATAAGACAATAACAGTCTTGTTTGTTTGGAGGCGCCCTTCTCACTTGAGGAGGGCGTTTTTTTTTGAGTTCGTGCTTGACAAAATTGTAAGAATTTCTTACGCTTGCTCCTAAACTATGATTCAAATCACTCGTTCGTTTAAACACTTTTCTTTTTCTTTTATTCTCTCTCTCTTTCTTCTCCTTCCTCTCTTAGTCAATCCAGTTCATGTTCATGCCGTACAAACCACGTCGACTTATCAGATCTCTGCTTCAGCCAATGATGTCAATGAGGTTGGAACAACATATCAAGACACGACTACTCCAGGATGGATTGGCACAGGAGGATCAGCAACAGCTAGCTTCTTGGGATTACGATTTACGAATGTCACCGTCCCTCAGAACGCCACAATTGTCTCGGCATACCTACAATTCTTCTCGACCCAATCACAGTGGTTAACGATTGGCTATGATTTAAATGCCGAGAACGCAGGAAACAGTGCTGCTTTTTCCACTGCCGCAAAGCCATCGGCACGCACGTTAACGACTCAAAAAGTTTCACACAATTCTGACGCGCAGTGGCTCGCCAACACTTGGTACTCTTCCGATGAACTGAATAGTATTGTCACTGCGGTCACCAGTCGAGCTGATTGGACTTCAGGAAATAGTATGAGTTTTGTTCTCAAAGGTACGGTTGGTACCTGGGGAAGAAAATTCTTGGCAAGCTACGATACCAGTAGTACAAACGCTCCTAAATTGGTGGTCATCTATGACAGTGCAGGAGGTACTCCAACCCCTACCCCGACTGCCACTCCAATCCCTACACCTACTCCAACACCGACAGCAACCCCCGTTCCGACTCCAACTCCTACACCAGTGCCCACCCCTACACCGACACCAACTCCAGCAGGATTTCAAAACCAAAAAATCATTGTTGGTTTAACTCAACCGACCACTGTAAATTTCACCCCAGATGGTCGTATGTTAATTGCGGAACGTTTGGGTGCGATCAAAGTTGTGCCAGCCGGACAGACCGCGGTACTTTCTACCCCAGTTTTACAACTGACCAATATCAACATTGATCAAGGTGAACGAGGACTCGATGGAATGACCGTAGATCCTGACTTTGCCAACAATGGATACATTTATATTTTCTATACTGCCAATTCTCCGCTGCGTGATCGTGTATCCCGCTTTACCATGGTCGGGAATACCGCAAGCTTGGCAACCGAAACCGTCATTTGGGAGGATAACGTTGATGCGTTCTTTTGGCATCACGGAGGAACTCCGGCGTTTGGACCAGATGGCAAACTGTATATCTCAATTGGAGATCATTTTGACCAAACAGCAGGAAGTGGACATGCAGCCCAACGATTAGATAGTTACCATGGGAAAATTTTGCGCTTAAACAAAGACGGAAGTGTTCCTACAGACAATCCATTTTTTGATGGAGCCGGTCCAAACCTCGACGCCATCTGGGCAAGAGGACTGCGAAACCCTTTCCGTATCACTTTTGATTCCACTGCCGGAACAATGTATATCGGTGATGTCGGCGGAAATGATCCAGCTGCCTCCATTGAAGAATTAAACAAAGGAGTAGCGGGTGCAAACTATGGTTGGCCAATCTGCGAAGGAAGTTGTGCCACTTCAGGAATGACAAACCCCATCTTTAGTTACGGACACGGAAATCGTGACGCTTCGATTACGGCAGGATTCATTTACCGTGGTACACAGTTCCCGGCCTCATTCGTAGGAAACTTTTTCTACGCTGACTATGCACAAAACTGGATCAAGCGTTTGGTCTTAAATCCAGACGGATCAGTTGCCAGCAACAATAACTTTGATCCAGCCAATGGAGCCGCAGATACTGCCGAAGGCGATATCACTGATGTGAAAGTTGGACCAGAAGGCTCGCTCTATTATGTCGACATCGCTTTGGATAACAATGGCGTGCAAACCGGACCAGGTTCTATCCACAAGATCAGCTACAACTCAGGGAATTTGCCACCGGTGGTTGCAACAACCTCGGCAACTCCAAACTTTGGAACTGCTCCACTAGCGGTCAATTTCTCGGTAACCGCTACTGATCCCGATAACGATGTCCTCTCGTATTTATGGGATTTTGGAGATGGACAAACGGCAACCACAGCATCTGCCTCACATACTTATGCCACCAGCGGTGGATATAGTGCCCGAGTCAAAGTTTCTGATCCGACACACGATACGTTCTCAAACCCAATCCAAATTAATGTTGGTGAACCACCAGTTGCGACCATTAGTTCACCGCTCAATAATGCCACCTTCGTCGGAAATGACGTCATCACCTATACGGGAGATGCCACTGATCCCAATGAAACACTCCAAGACAATCAATTTTCTTGGACGATTCTCTTCCATCATGATACGCACGTTCACCCAGCCGCTGGACCTGTGAGTGGAAAAACCGGAACGTTTACTATTCCAACCACCGGACATGATTTTACCGGAAATGTTTGGTATGAATTAATTCTGACGGTCACTGATAGTACCGGTTTGACCGATACGAAATCGGTGTTTATTTATCCGCAGAAAGTGGCAATTAGTGTGCAAAGTAATCCTGCAGGAATTCCCTTAAGTTTGGATGTGACGACCTCATCGTCGCCAATCAATGTCAATACATTGATTAATTTCCAGCATAATCTGTCGGCTCCGACCCAATACGTGCTCGCAGGCAAAACCTATCAATTCACTTCTTGGTCTGATGGTGGAGCCGCAACGCATACCGCTACCATTCCCGCGACCGACAGAACCTATATTGCAAATTATCAGGAAGTCACCTCAACAGTCAGTGGAAAAGTATTTATTGATACCAATACCAACGGAATTTTAGATGCTGGTGAATCTGGATACCAAGGAGCCACCGTCACATTGAGTGGGGCGGCCGGGACGCAAGTGTCGGATGCGACTGGATCATATACGTTTGCAAATCAATCCTTAGGAGCCAAAACCGTCACGCTCACCGTTCCCAATGGATATGGATCAACGAGCACCAATCCAGTTTCTCTCACACTCAGCGCGTCACCTGCGACTGCTAATTTCGGAATTGTGGTTGCCAATACCCCGGTGACCAAAACCTTTCAAGTCAGTTCCAGTGGAGATGATGTCAATGAAGTAACTGCAGTATTAGATACCACTTCAACGACTGCTTGGCTTGGAACTGGTGGATCAGCGACTGCAAGCTATACAGGCTTTCGCTTTACCAATGTCACTATCCCGCCGAATGCGACCATCACCTCAGCAAAACTTGAAGTCTATTCTACTCAGTCCCAATGGATTTCCTTTGGATTCACCATGAAAGCTGATAACGTCGGCAATAGCGCGGTCTTTAGCACCAGTAGTAAGCCATCCCAGAGATTCTTAACAACCCAGCAGGTCGCACATAGCTCAAATGCATCTTGGCTCGCCAATACCTGGTATCAACTGGACAACATGTCGACTGTTGTACAAGCGGTGACCAGTCGTGGTGATTGGCTTTCAGGGAATTCGCTTTCCATCGTCATGAAAGGATCAACGGGAACGTTTGCGCGCAAGTTCATCCAAAGCTTTGATGGAGCAGCACTACGGGCTCCAAGACTGATCGTGACGTACCAGTAAAAGTGGTCTACGATTGAGAGAGTATGCTTCCCTACAATATCAATAGTTCGGTGCTCATTGAGAAAGCCAGACTGCACGCAGAGCGTTCAAGCAAAAAACTGCAGCGTGAATTCCCTCACGCCGTAAAAAAACTTGAACAATTACATCTGCACCTCAAAGATCTTCGTCGACATAGTGCCAAGATACTCTCAGGAGCGGTCATTGCTGGTGGTCTGGTCTTAGGGACACCATCTATCGCTACTACGGTCACCCATCTCCAACATCAGCAAAAAGCGGTAAGCCCCGCAGATGCTGATCAAGCTCTTCACGATAAATTGGCGGCAATCATTCCAAAAACCATCGGTCCATTGCCTCCTTCCCAGGAACAAGATATCAGTAACTCCATCCAACAAACCTTAGGAATCAAAGCCGTGGCGGCACTGGACGGGAATCATTTAAATACAACCTACGGTCGGATTGGCGGAGAACAACATCTCCCTCGGTTTTTGGGTGATAAGATTTCTGATCATGATGCACTCCAAGTCAAAGGAATCACGGCAGGAAGAGGGGCGTTTGGATATTTTGCCCCCAGCAGAGCTCAAATGACCCAAGAAGCAGAAATGAACGAAAAATACTATGTGGCTGTACAAACACTCTACCTTCCCAACTGGAATCATGACTACAAGACGTTAAAAGATTGGTACAAATTCAGAAAAGTCTTGGTCGTTAATCCGAGCACCGGAAAGTCAGTAGTCGCAGTAGTTGGAGACGCTGGTCCTGCTGCTTGGACAGGTAAACATTTTGGCGGGTCTCCTGAAGTAATGGACTATCTTAAACCCTACGCCAACAAAAATAATGGCGCAGTCTTATTGTTTTTCATTGATGATATTGAGAATCCAATTGCCCTCGGACCGGTCAATGGAAGCGAAGTTCAATATCTAGCACGAAAGTAACTATGGCAAAACTATTTTACGATCATTTAATCATCTGGGAAAAGTTGACGCGCAGTCTTGAGACATTAGGAGCGGATGGTGAGGAACGTCTACAAATCATTGAAATTATTGAAGAATCACTGCATACAGAAATCCTCATTGTTGTATTAGAACACCTGCCTAGAGAGAAACACGAGGAATTCTTGGATCTTTTCCATGCTGCGCCACATGATGAATCACATCTGGCATATATTAAAAAACATGGACATACAGATATTGAAGAAAAAATTCGGAAAAAAAGCGATGAGCTCATTGAAGAAATCATCTTGGATTTAATCACGGTATGATCGTTAAACGAAAACTTGGATATTACGTCATCTCCGAAAAAAAGCGTCGCAATCTTGGTGGTCCATACAAAACTCGCGAAGAAGCAGCAAAAAGACTCAAACAAGTTGAATTTTTCAAACACCTAAAAAAGTGAAACAGTCACATTACGTAATCGTATCTGCTTTGGGATGGCGTTTCTGTGCCAATACGATAAACGGAAGGGCAATAATTTGAAACGCTGCCCCTACTGAATATGAGAGTGGATAGGACCACACGTCGGCAACACGTCCAAGTACGGGCTGAATGAATATACCACCACTTGATCCGATCAAAGAATCAAAAGAAAGTACAGTCGCTCGTTGCTCTGAAGGGATCAAGCCATTTAGATATGATTGCCTCACTGGTGCTGTGGCGGCCGAGACCAATCCCCAGACAATCAAAAGTGCAATCGCAATATAAAAGTTCGTCGTAAAGCCTAACAGAAGCAGTAAGACTGTACTCACGATCACTCCAGTGAGTAATACCGACGTACGTCGTGAAAACAGATTTTTAATATACGGGACAGTGATTCCTCCAACAATTTGGGCTCCAGCTACAATCGCCGCTGCCAAACCAGCGATCATATAGGCTTTAGGGTCACCATAGAGTTTTAACAAAAATGGTTGCATGGCATAGAAAGCGTAAAAACTCACCCCAACCGACCATGGTGAAGCCAGCATAATCCAACGAATTGATGGGTTTTTAAATCCGAACTGGATTGAAGTCGTAAAGGTTTCCTTCATGCTCTTTAGTACTTTTCCTCTTGGTTTTGGAGTAAACCCAAGATCTTTCATCCAAAAGAAGGCAACCACAAATGTCAAACCTAAGACCGCAGCTCGGACGATGTATGGAACACCGATATTAGTAAATTGAGCAATCAGTCCTCCGGCGACGGATCCAGTCAACATGGCAATTCCTCCAACAATTTGGGCTTTCGCAAACACAGATTCCAAACTCCCCTTATACTTGGTAAACGCTAGGGCATCTACTAACCAAGCTTCGGTTGCACCCGAAAAGAATGTAAATCCCAATCCTAAAAGGATTGAGGAAATCGCCCACCACCACATAGAGGCATGGGTATACCACCCAGACAGATACAGCAGAGTTGAAATTGCCAAAGTAATAGTTCCGATCAGATATGAAGTACGCCTGCCCAAAGTGTCGGCAACAATTCCAGTTGGCACTTCAAACAATACCTGACCTAACGTGAAAAAAGCATTGGCCGCAAATGCTTGGGCATTATTTAAGCCTGCGTCAAGTAAAAACAACGTATTCACTCCCCAAATAAATGACGCTGCCAAGGTATACAGCAAAGTTAAAACGAGATAGATTCGTACGACTCCAGCTGATGTAGCTTTCATGAAAGAACCTCGATCGCTGAGGTTAAACGCTGCAGGGTTTTTTCTTTTCCTAAGACTTCAATGGTCTCAAAAAGTGGAGGAGTAATAGATCTTCCTGAAATAGCTACACGTATTGCCATGAAAAACGCTCCTCTGTTCCACTCTTTTGAATTGCAATACTCAAGCAATATTGGCTCCATCCGTTTTGCTTCCCAGGCATCTATGCTGGTGAGTAAATGAAGCGCAGCCTTCAAAAATTCACTCGCTTCAGCCGGTGTAGTTTTTTTCCAACATAATTCTTCTTTTGGATATGAAATGTCAGTGTAAAAGAATTTGGTCAAATCATTTACATCACTCAAAACAACCAGTCGATCTCGTATGAGTGGTAACACTTTTGGCAAAAGATCAGCTGGGAATTCAGGCACGAGAAATGGTTGCAGAGCTGCAGTTAACTGCTCTACAGACATGTTTTCTCGAATATATTTTCCATTCATCCACTGTAATTTTTTACTATCAAAAATCGGACCGCCTTTCACCATGCGTTCAAACGAGAATAGCTTAATAAATTCATCAAGATCAAAAATATCTTTTTCTTCTGGATGAGACCAACCAAGTAAACACAAATAGTTACGCAAGGCCTGAGGCAAATACCCTTTTTCTCTATAGCTTGGAATAGAGACATCATTCTTGCGTTTACTCATCTTGGTTTTGTCTGGATTGCGCAGCAATGGCATATGCGCAAAAGCAGGCTGTTGCCAGCCAAAACAGCGATACAACAAGATGTGCTTTGGAGTACTGCTAATCCATTCTTCACCGCGAATGATATGCGTTATTTCCATTCCATTATCATCAACAACCACTGCAAGATGATAGGTCGGGAATCCATCTGACTTCATCAACACTTGATCATCTAACTCTTTGGTATTAATCTCCACATGACCGCGAATCAAATCGTCCCAGACAATGACTTCATTGTCTGGCATTTGCATTCGAATAACGTGTTTCTCCCCAGCTTCGAGCCGTTTTAAGACTTCTTCTTTGGAAAGATGCAGACAAGTTCGATCATAGCGAGGAATTTCTTTTCGAGATTGCTGTTCCTTGCGCATGGTTTCTAACCGCTCTGGGGTACAAAAACAATAATAGGCATGCCCGGTCGCAATTAACTCTTCAGCCGCTTTTTTATAGGTGGGAAGACGTTCGGATTGACGAAAGGTTGGAGTATAGGGAATCTCAAGCCATTCAAGTGAGTCATAAATGACTTGTTCGGCTCCCTCAACAAACCGGGCTCGATCTGTATCTTCGATGCGCACTAAAAACTCTCCGCCATTCTGTTTGGCATACGCGTGATTGAATAATGCCATGTACGCCGTCCCAATGTGAGCAATTCCAGTTGGAGATGGTGCTATTCTAGTCTTAACCATATAAGATGGATTATACTATTGTTTATGGCCAAGCCGAAAGCAAAACCTCTCACTCTCACCCAAGCAGCCTACGCGATGCGTAAAATCCTGTTGGCAACTGGAATCACACTGCTCGTTATTATCGTTGGGCGGATCTTCTTGGAATCAGCAGTAAACTTTTGGGTCAACACCCATCCGAAAGCCCCACCTCCACCAACAGTAGGATTCGGAATCCTTCCCAGACTCGCTTTCCCGGAGTCAGTTGCCAAGCCAACCAGTTTTCGTCTTGAAGCATCGGCAGCCACTATGAAGGCCACCTCTGATCGAGCGATGGTTTTCTTTCAGCCATCAAAGAGAGCCAGTTTACTCGCGCTCGACAAAGCGTCTGTTCAAGCAAAGACACTCGAGTTTATATTTCCACCCGAACGTATTACCAGTGAATCATACCGCTGGCGACGAACTGATCCTCTTCCCGCGGTGCTTGACTACAACATCGTCAATGGAACTTTTGTTCTGCGGGTCGATTGGCAATCAAACCCATCCTTCCTGCAAGGAAACAGACTCCCAGATGAAGACAGTGCTATCAACACGGCTCGCAACAAAGTTTCCGAAGCAGGACTTCTGGCAAAGGATATGGCTACAGGGAGCGCAAAAGTGACATATTTAAAATCAAATAACGGCTCATATACCAACACCGTCAGTTTCTCTGAAGCCGATTTTTTACAAGTTGATCTCTTCCGCACGCCAGTGTTTGGTCAGTTCCCTATTTTAACGGAACGCCCAAATCGGGGTACAATCCGAGCGATCATCAGTGGTAGCCAAGACCGGTCACAGCAAATTATTGCCCTCGATTACAGTTACTTACCGGTAGACTACACCGTGTTATATACCTACCCCATTATCCCTCCTACAGCGGCATATCAAATGCTCTCGGCTGGAAATGGATATTCAGCAAGTATCGCGGAAGGGCAGACAGAAGCAATCATCCGCAATGTCTATCTTGCATATTTTGATAGCGGTAGCAAACCACAAAGCTACATGCAACCAATTTATGTCTTTGAAGGCGACGGTGGATATGTCGGATACGTTCCGGCTATTGATCCCAAGTGGATTTCCCCGCAATAGGGCTCTACCATTCAGATAGGGGTTTGGTTTCAGTGCGAAAAGTTTCAAATCCCCAATCCAAAATTTTCTTTGTTTCTCCAAAACGATCGGGACTGGCAAGCACTGCTGAAATGATCGTTTGGTTTCCACGGGTTGCTTGAGCCACGAAACACTCACCTGCTTCTTCAGTCCAACCGGTTTTTATTCCCACCATACCAGGGTACGAACCGAGAAGTTCGTTCGTAGTTTTTAGCGAATGCACAATAGCTTGATCAGTGCTGGTAACCGTCAAGGTTTGTAACCCGACATACCGCGCAAAGTCGGGATTTTTCATCGCTTGACGCGCTAAAATTACCAGATCTCTCACACTCGTTACATGATTTGCATCTGAGTATCCGACCACATTGGTGTAGTGCGTATGGGTTAACCCTAACTCTTTGGCTTTCTGGTTCATACGAGCAACAAAAGCGTCCGGTCCTCCCGGGTATAGATGTGAAAATGCATCGGCAGCATCGTTGGCTGAGTCTATTAAGAGCCCTGCTAACAAGTCTTTTACTTGTATGCTCTCACCGACCACAATTCCCATATGACTCCCATCGGCAACTGGTGGAGTTGGAATCGTTACCACCGAATCCAGTTTCATTGATTCTAATACAACTAAAGCAGTCATGATCTTTGTTGTTGATGCCGGAAATAATGGGGTGTCTGCATTATATTGATGCAATATCTCCCCAGAACCCGCATCGATGACAAAGACAGCCTGAGCTGCAACGCTGGGAGCAGGTTTATGATCTGGAACCGTGAGAGTCAAAGAAACAGATTCACTACTGATATCTTTGGCGCTAATTTGAGGAACTGGCGGAAAAACCGGATGATACATTCTTGCGTGGAATGAAAGGATGAGCGCGAGAAGAGTGCTAAAAAGTGAGAGGACCATACGCTCTTTTATTGTACCCCACGCAAGACTCAGAACCAGCGCGCAAACGACGGTGGATAGTAGACTGAAAGAGGATGAAATCTTTCCTTGAAAGTCGTGAATCCTTTCCAGCGCGGATGTTCGTTTGGATACCGTTCATCATATACAGAGCAGAAATCGAAAATGTCCGCTCCTTTTTCCTGTGATAGCTTCAATGCTTCCTGTGTTAACCCGGTTGGAACATGGAAGAGCTTCCCTTTGCTGCTTGTGGCTGTATAGAAATAGTATCCAATGCGATCGTGGACAAAGACCATCATCGCTCCCAAGAATTCATCTTGACTATACGCGGTAATCAACCACCCGGTCGTCGGAAATGAATTCATTACTGTTTCCAAAAAATCATTACTAAATCCAAAAATCTTTTTTTCTTTTGACCACCGAGTAAGGAGTGAGAAGAAATCTTGCTTTTGCTTCTTCGTGACTGCTGAAAATAGTGTGGTTGCATATGAGACTTCAGAACGCTTTGCAACTTTTATGTTATATCTGGTTTTTGCAGGCAAACTTTTGATCACGTCATTTAGTGAGGATGCTATATCTATCAAGGCAGTCTTGGTATGTGCGTAGTGCTCATTGGTTTTATACAACCCACAGGAACGTAAGATTTTTTGGGCAGCCATTTGATCTTTGGGAGTAAGAAACGACAGCACGTGTTTCTTTCCTGCTTTATCAATCAAAATACTCAGCGGAGCTGGCTCCAAAATAAAATGAACTACATTCAGTTTGCGACACAGTTCCCGAATTTTGTTGACATTAATTACTCGTGGTCGCTGCATTTTGGAAAGAGCAATCGGTCCTAGCGGTTTAATTACAAACCGCGAGCCATCCACAGGAATACTGCACCATCCGATGCCTTCCATTACTTTGGCATATTCAACCGACTGGTGAAAATCTTCACGGGTATAAAAGCGATCAAGCAAGGCCATAGAAACCTTATTGAATGACTATCGGTTTTTCAATCTGGACAAAATCCGCATATTTCATTCCAATCGTTCGATCGTGACGACCGGGATTAAAGAAAATGGTTTCGTTCTCTGCCAAAGCTGGATCCACATATGTTTGTAATCCAATCGCCGAGCCGAACGGAGGGATACTCCCCACTTCCAGTCCCGTTTTTTCCTTCACGTCCTCTTTTGAAGCCATACTGAGTTTTTTGGCTCCAATATGGTTTTGGATTTTTTCAAAATCAGCGCGCAAATCTCCGGGTAGAACATAGAGTACATAAGCTGAATCAGCTTTCAGTACTAAGGCCTTTGATCCTTGATGCAAGGATTCTCCACGAACTTTTGCGGCCTCTTCACTGGTAAAAACCGCCGCATGTTCATGATGTTCAAAAGTCACTGCAGCGTTTTTTAACTTTTGAAGGATTTTTTCGTAGGGGCTAAGCACTTGATTGGATGCCACCTGAACGTGAAGTCCAAGTTCGGCTAGCTGTTCTGCATTTGCCAAAGCCGGTGCGTCCATAATGGCAGTTCGACCAGTCGAAGTCATTGGAAAAGGAATTGCTTCCTTTAGTGAGCTTTGCTGCGACAACAACATAACCAACCGATCCAAACCTAACCCTATTCCTCCATGTGGAGGAGCACCGTATGAGAAGGCTTCGAGCATAGGCCCGACACTTTGCTGGGTTTCTTCTTCTGAATAGCCCATGATTTTGTATGTGGCTGCCAATAGCGCCGGGTCGTGAGCGCGTATACTCCCACCACCCACTTCGTACCCATTACAAATTAAATCATACTGGGTAGTCACAATTTCATCGATATGCTCCCCGTGTAATTGCCATTCGAGATGTTCTGGTTTAGGAGAACTAAACGGATTATGGGTAAAGGTCCAGCCACTCTTACTGTCACGAACTTCGGCAGCATCTCCTTTGTCTACTTTCTTAAACATCGGGAAATCGACAACCCATGCGAAAGCGAGTGTTCCTTCTTTCTTTTCTTCTTCCGTTCGTAAATCAAATTTATCTGCGCCAAATTGATCCATTGCCTCTTTATAGGTATAAACGGGGAACGATTCTTTTTGCAATTTTCCACCAACTGCTTGTACCGATTCTTTGACAACGTCTTCCACAGTCGCCATTACGTCATCACGTTCAACAAAGCTCATTTCCAAATCCAGTTGAGTAAATTCAAAACCCCGGTCGGCTCGCAAGTCCTCATCACGGAAACAACGCGCTAATTGGAAATATCGCTCGATGCCTGCCACCATCAAGAGTTGCTTATATTGCTGCGGACTCTGAGGCAGTGCATAAAATTTGCCGGGTTGGAAACGACTGGGAACCAGAAAATCTCGAGCTCCTTCCATTGTAGCCTTGGAAAGAATGGGTGTTTCGATCTCACAGAAATCCCGTGCAATGAGGGCTTTTCGAAGCGCATGTGAATATGTGGAACGCAGTCGCATGGTTTTGGCCATGCGTTCTCGTCGCATATCAAGATACCGATATTTCAAGCGATGCTCTTCGTTAATATCTAATCCATCACCCTGTACGTGGATTGGGAGTTCCCCAGCTTTGTTGACTACTTCGTAGGACTCCACTTCAATTTCGACCGTGCCCGTTGGTGTTGCCGGATTGATGTATCGCTCACCACGCAGCTTAACCGTACCTGTAATAGTCACGACTGATTCGACACTGAGCTCTCCCATTTTATTAAATCCTACACTCTGGATGATCCCTGTTCGATCTCGAAGATCGATAAAGGTGAGTTTCCCATGGTCACGCTTGGTGTCTACCCATCCCATGAGCGTCACGGTTTTTCCGACCATTTCGACTGACTCTCCTACCATTGTTCTGTTCATAGGTTCTCCTTATTATGCAAAAAAATCTCTAATTTTTGATACATCGTTATCGATACTAATTGGTTGAATGGCACTAATTTCTTCAAAAGCAGCCAGGTCTTTACCCATGGAGCTTAGAAGGAAAACGGGTTTCCCAAGATATACAGCAATCGTAATTTCCATCAACACATTTGGTCCGATATATCCTTTAATCCCGTGTTTTTCTTGGTTCACGACCAAGAAAGCATCGCTTTTCTCAATCTTCTCAAACAAATGAATCACGATTTGTTTTTTCTTCTCCGCTGAAAGATTCTGAAAAACTGCTCGTTGGGCTTCCACATCAAAATTATCTGCCTGTTCCATTGCCAATGCGACGTCAGGAACAAAGACATTAAAGCCCAGATCCACTAAATCCCTCCTGACTTTGGCAACGTCTTTATAGAAACTCACGCTAGATCCAATACAGATCGTTTTGTTCATAAAAAAAGCACTCCATAATAGAGTGCTCAAGGTTCCGATTGATATCGGAAGGTGCCGTCCTAGATAAAACTTTTCCAGCTATACCGGGCATACCCGTATTGACTCATAGGGTGTCAGACCTACTCAAACATCAATAAATATATTGTAGTGCCACTTTACTTGGTTGACAAGTGACCAATGAGTTTTATAATAAACTTCGTTCTATGCGCAATTTACGCTTTATTACCATTCATAATCTCATTGTCCTTCGCGGGCAAGGGGTTTGTATGGCATAAAGTGTAAATCATACTTTTGTACTACAAACCCCGCCTCACAGCGGGGTTTTTTATTGGAGAAAATATGAGCGAAATCAGAAAACATCCCAAATACCAAGAATATTATCTATTAGCTTTGGATGCTCTGGGTGATGCCGATCTTGCGGCAGTCACCGCCAAGGCTTGGTGCTATGAACCACCAGCTGATCTTGAGGAATTTAAACGGTATGCGAATAAAGCTCATCGATATGAGACAGACATGCGCGGCCTCAATTTTGACTATTCAACAGAAAATCTTTCTCCTGAAGAATACTCAAAAAGGGAAGTTGCTATTAGAGAGAATGTATATCGTGATTAATTTTATATAATTAAAAGGAGACTTCTATGACAGAAGTAATGACACAAGAAGCGGTCAACGCGCGGGCTGAGGCTGTAAAAAACATGACTGGGTATGAGCCGAATCGTGTGTATGTACCTGAGTTTATGGAAATATTTGTATTAGCAGCTGGCACTTGGGTTGAGGAAGCAAACGATGATGAAGACGCACCGTACGCATACTAGTATGTGCTGTGCGTACAATCACAGTGTGAAGTGTATGGTGTGTACCTATACTACGCCGAAAGGAGAAACATATGGGAAAATATGAACTTGGTTTACGATCATGTATTGAAAATACAAATACGATTAAAGTCGAAAGAATCATGAAATATTGGGAGGATGCTCTCGGAATCGACGAGCTCGCATTCTGGAATGAGATGATTAACATCTTCGATGAAAACATCGTGCTGCTATTTGCGATGCAAGTGGAACGCAAGATGTCTTCACTCTCATTTCGAACTTCTTATCGTGGGGAAGTCCAAATGAATGTGAATGATATATATGCCTTGATAAAACGGGTACGAACTTAAGTTCGGATATCTTTCACCATAATTTGTAATGACTTTTTACCTTTCCACTCATTGACGGAAAGATTGCCAAGCAGCGAGAGTGATTGATCCAGCCCAAACTCAGCGATTCTATTTCCTTTGCCAAAAGCAATGGCTTCAATTCCTGGATCAAAAGTGATTTTGAGATGCTTCCCCTCTTTACCAATCACTTTTGCATTGATCACTTTCATGTGTTCAAACACGAACAGTGGTTGACGATTGGCGCTGCCAAACGGAGCCAGAGACTGCAGTGATTCTGCAGTGGGAAGTGTCATAAGTGCAGATGGGAGTACACAATCCACATCTATCCTTGGAGTTAATTCTTCAAGTTTGATGGTCTCTTTAGCAATCGCATACAATCTTTTTTTAAAGAGTTCTATTTTTGCGGTTTCGATTTTTAGTCCCGCTGCCAACGGGTGTCCTCCCACTTCCATCTGAAACTCATCCCTCACTGTTCGTAACAAATTGGTAATGTGTATACCGGTAACGGAGCGAGCTGATCCTTTGGAACTTATTTTCCCGACAGACAAAGCAATTGCCGGTTTGAAAAAAACTTCCGTAAGCTTTCCGGCAATCAGTCCAATCACTCCTTCATGAAAATCAACATCATCAATGATGATAATGTGCTCATCCTTCCATTCATTCGCCCGGCTTAATGCTTTTTGGAGCAATTCTTCTGTGAGTTCCTGTCTCGTGCGATTCACATCTTGAACGGTATTCACTAACTCACGTGCGCGCTCCACTTTATGCGTACAGAGAAGTCGTAGTGCATCCAAAGCCGACTGCAAGCGCCCCATCGCATTAATCCGAGGCGCTATTCCATAATTAACGCCCCACTCATCAATTTCTCCTGGAGTTAACCCACTTGATTCAATTAACAGTTGAAGACCCAATCGCTTGGTTTGATTGAGTTGTTGTAGACCAAATAGCGCAAAAGACCTGTTCGCTTCAGTCAATGGCACTTGATCAGCAATCGTTGCGATGGCACACAAGTCGAGCAACAGGTCTACTTTTCCAGTATGAGTATTCGGTGTACAGACTTTCTCTATCTCCCGAGCCAACATCCAGGAAACTGTCGTGCCACATAGTTTGGTGGTATGGACAATACAATCAGCGGGAGATTTCTTTTCATCAGGCTCATGATGATCGCTTAAGATGGTAAAAACTCCTAAAGTTTTTAAGGATTGCCAGGGTCCATGGGCCACAATTCCGTTGTCAACAGAGATGACAATGTCAGGCTTCCCTTTCTGCAGAATCTCATCAATGCCCTTCTGAGACAATCCATACCCATGTTTGTCACGCTCGGGAATAAAAGGGGTTACATTAAATCCCAATGAAAACATTGTTTCCCAAAGTACGGTGGTCGCACAGACACCATCACAATCGTAATCACCATAAATGACAATTTTCTCTTTCTTTTCTTTGGCTATCTGTAAACGTGTAATCGCTTTGGTTACTTGTTTTGGATCGATACCAACATCTTGAAGCGTAAGGTTGAGCGGGGAAGTCGGATGCAAAAATTCTTGAAGGTCCGAGATTCCTCGGTTCTCAATCAGAGTTCGAATGAGCTCTTCTTTCGATTCTGGTTTTTCAGCTGATAAAATGTGCCACTCCATAACTTGCTCATGCTATCATATCGTCATGACTCTAGACCTCCCAATTTCCGTTCTTTCGATTATCAAAACCCTTCAAGATGCCGGCTTTACCTGCGAGATCGTCGGTGGCGCAGTGAGAGACTTACTTTTAACCAAACCGACAACCGATTGGGATTTTACGACCAATGCTACTCCCGAACAAATTCAACCGTTGTTTACGGAGAGTTTTTACGAAAATCAATTTGGGACTGTGATGGTTGCTCAAAAACATTTGGCCACTCAATTTGGATTCACGTGTCCACCGGATGAAGAAGATTTGGTTTTTGATATCACCACCTACCGTTCTGATGGAGAATATCGAAATCATCGTAAACCTGAGTCTGTTGCCTGGGGAGAAACGATCGATGAAGATTTACAACGCCGTGATTTTACGATTAACGCCATGGCAATCAAAGTGACTGGAGATGAAACTACTATTATTGATCCCTATGATGGACAAAAAGACCTCGAAGCCAAGTTGATTCGAACTGTTGGGAATGCCAACGAACGCTTTGGTGAAGATGCGCTCCGGATGTTGCGCGCTATACGCTTTGCCGTCCAACTTGGATTCATTATCGAAAAAGAAACGGGCGATGCCATTAGCAAAAACGCCGCGAGTGTGGCACATATCAGCCAGGAACGAATCTCTGCAGAATTTTTGAAGATGCTCGCTTCCGATCGACCATCTTCAGCAATCTTCCTTTTAGATCAATTTGGATTGCTCCCATTTATCTTGCCAGAATTGGTCGCTGCCAAGGGGGTCCGTCAAAGTGGACATCATATTTACGACGTCTACGAACACTCCATTCGCGCGCTCGATGCCTGCACTTCCACAGATCCAGTCGTCAGGCTGGCAACCTTGATTCATGACATCGCCAAGCCCGCTACTGCCCAAGAAACGTCCTCCGGAACTGTCACCTTCTACAATCATGAAGTCGTGGGAGCCAGAATTGCCAAACAAATAGCTGCCAGGCTGCGATTATCCAAAAAAGACTGTGATCGAGTCTTTACTTTGGTTCGCTGGCACATGTTTACCTATGAAAATTTTGTCACAGATGCGTATATTCGCCGATTCATCCGTCGAGTCGGGATAGAAAACCTGGAAGATATTTTTGCCCTCCGTATAGGAGATCGAGTTGGGAGTGGGAGCAAGGCCAGCAGTTGGAGATTAGAGGAATTAAAAGATCGTGTGTGGGCAGAGCTACATCAGCCAATGAAAGTGACCGACATGGCAATTAACGGGAATGACATTATGAAAGAACTTGGGATTACACCGGGTCCACAAATCGGTAAAATCTTAAACGAACTCTTTGAAGAAATATTGGAGCATCCAGAGAACAATACCAAAGAGTATTTATCAAACACAGTGAAGGAGAAATATGGCAAACCCTGAAGTTTCTGATGCTCTCGAAAATTTTCGTGCAGAGAAAGCAAAGGTACTGACACCTGAAGAAACTCGTTTACGAAAAGCCGTTACGCATGACGCATTCCTGGCATACAAATCACAAACAGATTCACAATCGTATTTGGCACACTGGGTTTTATCGACAATAAAAAAGTTGTTCGCTCACGCTGGATAAAAACTGGGTTGTTTTTATTTCAGTCCAGGGAACTTGATATCCACTTTGGCTTTGGCGCGGACATCAGCCAACCATGTCGAAGCTTCCGTTTGGAATTTTTGATCTTCCAATTGCTTCACGATTTGGTCCTTGGCTTGAGCTTCACTTAAGCCCTTGTAAAAGTCTTTGTTCTTTTTGTAGGCATCATCAACTTCTTGATCGCTCACCTTAATTTTATCAGCCAAAATTTTCTTGACCGCTAGTTGCAAGCGAATGCGTTGTTCAAATTCAGGACGTGATAAGTGTTGAGCTTCCAAAACGGCAGCGATTCCACCTGAGCTACTAGCTTCTTTTTCAATGTTCGCTACTTCTGAATCCACATCACTTTGTGGGACAGTTACTTTGGAATCTGCCACTGCTTGATTGATCACTTCTTCAGTCACCATTGAATTTAATTGATCACGACCAAATTGTGCATGCAATTTACCGACATAATCCCAGATATAGATTGGTTTTCCGTTCACCACTGCTGGAGTCAAAAGATAGTTATATTTATACACAGCAAAACCAAGCAGTGCCACTATCACCAATCCAACAATGAGAAAACGACCACGTCGTGGTGAATTACTCATTTGTCCCGCGTCTAGTGAAGTTTCCATTTCTTCTACACCATCTAATGTATCGATTGGTGTCTCTTCAACTGACATTACTTTTGTTCGACTGCGGGGTTTGGAATTTGATGTCTTTTTCATGAAGCCTATGATATCACACTATAGAGAGAGTCAAGTGTATACTGGATAGACGCCCATGAAAAAGCACCTTATCAACGCTGCAAAACACGTCCATACAAAGATCCAAGCACATCGAGAAGCAGCGGGGAGTTGGCAAAATTTGTTATTAAGAAGTTCGCTGACTTTAACGTTGACCTCAGGGATGAGTTATGTACTCGGATTGGTGCGGGATAAAACATTTGCCTACACCTTTGGAGCGGGTCCTGCATTGGATATTTATAACTCTGCTTTTGTGGTTCCAGATTTTTTATTTGCGGTTCTGGTAAGTGGTGCTTTAGCGGCAGCTTTTGTGCCAATTTTTACGTCTTTAGATGAGACGAGCCGTGCCAAAGCCATCGTGTATACCAACCAAGTATTAAGCTATACCTTAATACTTCTGTCGGTTTTTAGTGTGGTCTTCGGAATTTTTCTGCCATATCTGGCCCCCTACTTGGTTCCGGGATTTGATCCGGCACAACGAGCCACGTATGTCACTATTACTCGCTACCTGCTAGTCGCTCCATTCTTCTTTACCTTTAGTAATACCTTTGGAAACGCACTCCTAAGTACCAAAGACTTTTTATGGTATGGATTAGCACCAGTTTTGTATAACGTCGGAATTGTGATTGGGATTTTTATCTTGGTACCAATCTTTGGATTATCCGGTCTTGTGTATGGGACAGTCTTTGGCGCAGCCCTCCATATGCTCATTCGCGCACAAGCATTTTGGAGACAAGGATTCAGACCACAGATCAATTTCAAGTTTTCTCCGGAGCTGAAAGAAACACTCTTATTAATGCTTCCGAAAATGCTGCAAATTGGGATGTGGCAAATTATGCTGCTTTGGTTTATTTTGCTCGCCTCTAAATCAGGTGAAGGAAGTGTCACGACCTACAATTTTGCCTACAACTTTCAAAGTGTCCCGGTGAGTTTGATTGGTCTCGCTATCGCCTTAGCATCATTTGCCAACTTAAGTCATCTGAGTGCACATAAGGAATATAGTACGTTTGCCATTTTGGTAAAAAAAGAAACCATTCGGATTCTATTGATCACTTCAGCGGCGGCAATTGCCTTGGCTGCGATCAGTCATCCATTAGTCTCTATCCTGCTCGGGGGAGGGAAATTCACCCCACAAGCGGTCAATGCGACGGCCTTTTTGATTAGCGTCTATGCATTCTCAGTGCCACTAGAGAGTCTCATGCATTTATTGACGAGAGCACACTATGCACTCAAGAATACTTGGAGACCGTCTCTTATCCATATTGGCGCCATTCTCTTCAGCATCGCCTTAAGTGGAGCACTCCTTCCAATCGTTGGCCTGTACGCACTTCCAATCGCCTTTTCTAGTGGCTTTGGCGTTCAATGTATCTTCTTAGGAATTTCGTTGTGGCACGTTTTAAAGATGAAACGCGCTAGTGCAGCTGCTCTAGAGCTGTCTTTGCCGGAAGGTATCTAGGGTTCGCAGCCAAGGCTTTCTCAAACTCGCTTCTCGCTTGTGCGGTGTTCCCTTGCTTCTCATACACTACGCCTCGGTAGTAGCGTGGCTCCTCCATCTCACCGGTTTGAGACAGCAGTTCACTGGTCATCTGTAATACCTTGTCATACTCACCTATATTCGCATACGTATCCAGCGGACCGAATTGATACCACAGGAAATGTTCTGGGAAGGCTTTTGACAAGGCAACATCGTATGCTTCTTTGGCAGTGGGATATATTTTCAGTCGATCTGCAGTGGTGCCCACATTAAAATATGCATAGTTGTCGCCAATGGATTGCACTTCTGATTGGAACACTGGCAGAGCGTTACGTAAGTTCTGTGTCTGATCCCAATCACTGCCCATAATACTTTGCACCAAAGCTGTTTGTTCCGGTTTAAAGACCACGATATACCCACGGGTAAAAGGTCGCCACCATTCATCAAACTGCGTGTAGGGAATGACAAAATTTGGACCATTAAATGAGTCGTTGGTAGTAAACAGTTTACTTTGTTGATCGTATCCACGTACCACACGGTAATGACCCACCAATTCACCGTTCCCACGCTTTACTAACCATTGTTCGACAATCACCGGAATATCCTGGGATACCAATTGTTCAATCATGGCTTTGTTCCCATTGATACGGTATACAGCGCGTAAACCTTTGGTATTTAAAAAGGCTTCCAGTTCATCAGCGGCGACGTTTTTATCCGTATAACTGCCTTTGAGGACATCTGCAGCGGCGAATTGATCAAACGTCACCCCCACAGAACTTGCTGCCATGGAGGCGGTACTTGGTCCACAGTTATTTAACTTCTGATACGTGTGAGTCATGACGGAAATATAGTGCTTGGAAGGAACAGAAATTGCCGGAGCTACTGACCCATTCGCTCCTGTCTGTTGGGGAAGAGTGGTATTACTACTTGAAGTAGCTGGCATCAAATCTTCAATTGCCCCTTTGGAGTAGTTTAAGATTATATCTGGAGGAGCTTGAGCCAAGAAAAGGAGGGTTTGTTTGCCGTATTTGGAATACAGGAGACCAACCCAAGCAACAAAGACGACAAGGACAACTGAAATGAGGATAAGAAATGGTTTAGCTTTCTTCACACCTTTCATACTATCTCCTGTGAGTACGCATTACCACGCGAATTTTCCCTTGATCTTATTGACTCGATAAACTGGTGGTTCGCACTTCGGTTATATCGGTCTCATCGGCACATGCCGAGATCGAAAAATTTTCTTCACCACTGGGATCTGCAAAGGTCAGTTTGAGTCCATCTGACATGACGTATGTATACAGTACCGCGACTGGAGCTATCTTCCCACTACACTGCGGACCATTGGGAATCCGAGCGGAAGCTGTCACCATTTGGGTAGGCTCTAGCGGATATTCTTTTTGCATCGTCGGTTGATCTAGGGTGACTTTGATTGAGTTGATCTTTGAATCGTAGTGTAACTGGATTTGATTTTCACCTGACAGGATACACTTACGATCAGAAATATTTTGAATGGTAAAGTTTGCGTTGATGCTCCCTGCTGCACCATCAAGCTCAACAATAGATTTTAGTTCGGAGGGAAGACAATTTTCTGAAGATATTGTTGCCGTAGAATTAGGAGTCGCTGTCGGTGCCACGACCATTGTTGGTTTCTTAGAAAAAACCAAAGACATCACGACACCTAAGACGAAGACACTTGCTACTCCGATGACGAGTTGTCGGGACATACCTATATGGTACAACTCGGAATGTCCAAAAACCATTTCGGATTCAAAAATTCCGGGTAAAGCAGCATTTTGAGAGGGAAAAATGAACAGTGAAAGTTCTAATCAATATGTTAATGTCTTTGACCACTCGACAAACTTCTTACAATACGTGAATTCATCAAAATTTCCGCCACTCTTCGTCACAAATTCCTGACATCGATTCTGTTCCAAAGTAACCGCATTTTTGAGAGCATCAAATCCTTGAGCTTTGGGCAAGGAAATTATTGCTTCTCGGTTGATTCTCATGATATTTCGGTACCATACGTACCCATACACAATACAAGCCAGAAAGCCAAATAGGATAATGGTTATCAGAAATTTTTTCATATGTTTCACAGTACTCGGTTTCCAAATTCTTCATCGGCTACGTCATCGACAGCATCTTGTTTGGTTTTATGAATTCGACCGTCAATATGGTTTGGAGGAGCATAGATGGTAAAGATCTTTAGGGACTCTTTGCCGGTATTGACGAAATCATGCTCAGTTCCTGGAGTAACGACCACGACATCTCCTGCCCGAAATGGTTTTTCAACCCCATTGAGAATGGATTTTCCTTCTCCGCTTAACAAGAAAAGCGTCTGTTCCGTATGAGGGTGAGTCTCAGATCCAATGTCCTCTCCCGGTTTGATATCCATCACCACGAGTTGACTTCGGTCGCCTGTAAATAGCACCTGTCGAAAATAGGTGTTCTTTTTGGTTTCATTAAAAATATTGAGATCATAGGAGAGTTTTTGTGGCATAGGCAGATTTTCCTTTCTATTGGAAAAGGAACAGATAATAATAAAAGCTCCAATAAGCAGAAGAGTCCCTAAGAAAATGGCTCTGTGTCCAAAGTACAACCTTCCGACTCTTGTTTTACCCGTTGCCATAGTTGTTACATAGTTGTAACAACTATGAGTATGGAATATTCCTCCTACGTTCGTCAAGCATGAGGAGGGAATGGCAAGGGAAACGTTTATTCACTGCTATCAGCAAACACTACTAAGCTTTTGGTATAACTCTTTGTTCTGATATTCCATAGACCATCGCAGGTGATGAGATTTAAATGTATTCCTTCACTCTGATTGAAAACTTCAAATACGTCATCTCCTGCGTTGTAGGTATGGCTTTTACGTACGATGAATGCGTGACGTTTACCCATGTCGTCTTCAATAAAGACAGAATCTCCAGGCTCGAGGGAACGAAGTTCCTCAAATACTCCCTTTGATCCATCCACCCCATTCAAATGTCCCGCGATAACGGCACTTCCTTTCTCTCCTGGACGCGGACCGAACGAAAACCAACCGACATCGCTCGTAATACTTGGTACATCCATAGCTCCGTCTTGCGTTAAGCCAACCGACTGAATAGTAGTATCAATATCCATCTTGGGAATTTGAATACGAAGTGGTCGTCCAATCTTTTCAGACTGATCTGGTGCTTCAGCGGTTGTAGCACCTAAAATCATCGTCTTTTGTTTGAGACCATTTTCTATTCGTTTCTGATTCAAAGAAAAACTGATGACGACAATACCGACACAAATACATCCTAAAAAACAGAGTGAAAGCTTGGATCCTTTTAACATGTCTCTTCTTTCATCGATTACCAGGAAAGAGAATGCAGCCACCGCTGGAATCGAAAGAAAATGGTAGAGGTCTGGGTTGTATTTTCTGGATCATTTCCAGCCCTCGGCAAACGAGTTCCTGCCAACAGTGCTTCTGAGTAGAAGCCGACAGCACAGTTATCTGTTGCCGCTACGCGCACCCAAATCGGTTGATTGGCTGGGAGCATAGTCAGTGTCGCTGAAAAACCAGTCACAGTGGTGTTGTAGACCCATTGACCATTTGTTGTCCCGTACTCAACGATGAATCGATTGAATCCTTGATATGGACCCCAGTTGATAGTGATACTCGTCGGATCGTTTCGTGTGGCTCCAATAACAATTGGTCTAGTGTTTACTAAGTTGCCATTTGGAATACAGGCAGCAGGAGCTTGAGCTCGTGACAAGCCTGGAGTGGAGATTGAGCTTGAACCTGAACTACCAGAGGATGCAACGACGGCACTGGCGGTACATGACTGATTTATCGTATTACTCGCTAATGAAACTGCTCCGTTGCGTGCTAAGGCTCGACCAGTCAGACTCGCTCCCGTATTCATAGTAATAGAGGTGAGCGCCAAAATACTTCCTTTCAGTGAAGTTGTTGTTCCTAGAGTAGCAGAGCTTGGGATTTGCCACCAAATATTACAGGGATCACCACCGACGATATTAGCGGTGCCAGAAGTCACGAGCGTAGCAGCTGATCGAAAAACCCAGACTCCTGTCCCAGTTAAGGTAAGTGTTCCCGTTAAGGTAAAAGTATCGGCACAATAGACACCAGGTGGAAGTGAGGCACCCACTAAATCTTTGTTTCCCGCTCCAAATTGGTAGGCAGCATCACAGTTCGCATCCGAGTTGGCTCCGAGTGCCAATGAATCATAGGCAGTGACCAAATCAGCTTTTGCTTGAGTAAGTAAGGCTGGGTTGACAACTGAACCAGCCGGACCTGCACCATCGACAGCATAGATGTGACCAGATACCTCTGCTGCTGTGAGTCCAGAATAATTACTACCGGATGCAGGACTTAACCCAACATCACCGGTAATCACTGATGTCGGAACGTTGGTGATTGCCGTGCCAGCTAGTACCGCGAAGCTAGCTGCTTGGCCAAGTGTAGGTGACGTGGCTGCGTATGCAGTTGGCACCGCAATAAAAAGACTCATCACCGGCAAGAGAACATACAAAAGAATGAGAATAAGACTGAGTGATGAAGCTGATTTCTTTACATTAAAAAAATTCATAGTAGTATGAACCAAAAATAAAAAGTTACAAAAAGGTAACCTAGATCATCGTAAATAGTTCAATATGGATTGTCAAGAGATAGTTGTCTAACAGTATCCAATGCGTAGATTTCTTCGAATTGTGAACGCGATAAGTGCTGATGAAGACGTATCAATCTAAAAGTGAAGATATATAATTCACTATATGAATGAAAATGTTCTCAAAACACCAGTTGCAACATATACAACCATTGACGGAAACACGTCCTCCGTAATGGGCTATATAGTAGGCCAAGGCGCCCAAGGCGTTTACATCCAGGGTGGAATGCATGGTGGAGAAATCACCTATTGGATTTTTCAGCGCTTGTACGATGAGTTGGTCAAAAGAAATCTCAAGAAGCAGGTTGTTTTGGTCCCACTTTGTAATCCCTATTCTTGGCAACAGAGAGCATACTTTTATACTACCGGAAAATTTAGTTCCATTGATGGCAAAGATTGGTTATGGAGTTTTCCAGGCGATAAGGATGGTTCTCCAATGCAAAGACTCGCACAGCAGCTGTATAAAACAGCGTCTTCATACGAATTGAGCATTGATCTTCACACTTCGAGAAAAAGTGTTCCATTTGGTATTTTTTCTTCAGAAAAATATCAACCAGAAATTGATGTATTGGGAATTCCCTACAACTTTATAAGCACCTATGGAGATTCTCCTGATCAATATCAAAAAGGAGTTGCCTCGTTAAGCTATGCCATGACTCAAGAAGGTAAGAGAGGTTTTACGTTAGAGTGTGGAAGTCATGATGAATACAATGCAACTCATATTGAACTGATCTGTACTTCAGTACTAAATCTCTTACGTCATGAAGGAGTAATTGATGAGCCAGTCATTCAGAATTCTGGTACTCTCATTTTCAAAGACGAGTCCTTCTTCCGATACACATGCCCACTGACTGGTTTTGTTCAATATCTCAAACAACCCGGTGATTCTTATGCGAAGAACGACAATCTTTTCTCAGTCGCGGATGCCACAAACATCACGAACACTGTATTTGTCCAAGCCAATGAAGGTGGAACTGTTCTTAAAATCTCCCCAACTCATATTGCCCAAGCTGGGGACGTGCTGATGGAGATTATTAAAAATTGAGATACCAAATCAAAATTGTTTTAAACTTTAGATTGATTCTCTCTTGGCATATTTTAACAACCTAATAGGGCCCTATCAACGCACCATAGAGAGTAAGTTGATATCGTCAAATGTGCATTGATCCACACCAATTTCAGAAAAATACGTATAGCTGGCCATCTGGTTTTCCATTTCTTCTTTATAAATATGAGTATGGACCTTCATATGAGAAGTGTGAAGTTTCGATACTAGGGAAAGTGTAATTCTCTCTCTAGGGAGAGAGCCGATGTGAGCGATATTTGCATCTAGAAGATGCATCATTCCATATATTTTCCTGAAGAGGATATCTTCATTCATCCATGCTGGAAAATCACCTGGCTGAAAGATCGCTCCGATCGAGACGTTTGGAAATACTGCTCGAATATATGGAATCAAAGGGAGTGTACTTGTCGTTAACTCAAGATTGTTTACCTTATTTTCTGCAAGGCATTTGCGAAGTGGCTCAATGATGTCATTTTCAAATGCTTTGATCTCAATTTCCATTCTTCCCTTGTCTTTAAAGCTTTGTAGCACTTGCTCCAGAGTTGGATATTCTTTCTCATCGAATATAGTGTTATGAACAATAAGCAGTTTTTCGTGATGTAGCTGTATATCCATCTCAATACCATTTGCACCTTTTGTGAGCGCTGAATCAAAAGATGCAAGAGTGTTTTCTGGGAAGTT
>JBDTWD010000006.1:0-68393 GCA_040006915.1 Candidatus Woesebacteria bacterium
GTCGCTCCCAAACTTCCAGTAGCAACGCTCGCAGTTTCTCTGCAGTAAATTCATCCAGAGCGGAAAATGGCTCATCCAAGAGCAAGACGTCTGGATTAATGGCAAGGGCACGAGCGATTCCCACGCGCTGCCGCATTCCCCCCGATAATTCTTTCGGATATTTATGTGCCACATCAGCCAAACCTACTTCAGACAGAAGTTCGCTAACGATTTTTTGTTGCTGCTCAATCGGAACGTGTTGCATTCGCAACCCAAAGGTAATATTTTCAAGGACTGTTAGATAGGGAAACAAAGCAAAATGCTGGAATACAAACCCTAAGCGCACTGGCCTGTCCCAGTGAATCTCTCCTTGATTGGCTGGGAGCAAACCGGCAATGATCCGTAGCAGTGTGGATTTTCCACAGCCAGAAGGTCCTAACAGATTTAAAAACTGACCCTCAGGAACAGTCAGATTTATGTCTCTAATCGCAGATTTTCCATGCAGATGAAACGTTTTGGTAATGTGCGTAACAGTCAACATAACAACCCTTTAACTTTCGTACTTAGTACTTGTTTTTAACAACTTCAACCATACAAACTTATTAATCAGAAATAAGATTACCAACAGCGCTAGAATTCCGACAAACAGAACCCGAGGAGCGTTTGTGGCACTGTCAGCTAGATATGTTCCCACTCCTGGAACTTGAACAATGATCTCGGCTGCAATAATGGCTTCCCAAGCTTCGCCCCAAGCAATAATGGATCCGGTCACTATAGCAGGAAGCAGGAGCGGAAAGAAAACTCCAGTGTAATACGACAAACCTTTCGCTTGGAAAATATGCGCTGCTTCCAGTAATTCCTCATCAATTTCTTTTTGTCCAGTCAGAAGTGTAAACAAAATCGGCCAAATCATGGAAATAATTAAAATAAAAATGGTAACAATGCTACTTTTCCCAAACCAAACGACAAACAAAGGAAAAAGAGCAAATGATGGAAAACTTTGCAGGACATCAAACAGAGGGATCAAGATATCTTCAAGCCATTTACGACTGGTGGCGATCAGCACCAAGATGATCGCTACTACTAAAGAGATAAAGTAAGAAGCAACTACCCGAATCAGACTCTCAAAAAATCCAATGAAGAAACTCCGTGCGTCCAGAACTGAAACTCCCGCAACAATGGTAAAAACAATGAGAAGAATCGTCAAAATAGCAGATACAGTCAGTATCGTTTTTCGCTTGTGCGCGCGAGGGAGTGTATGAAGCACTTGCATAGTCTCACTCTAGCAAGATTTCTCCGGCAAAACAATGAAGTTCTCTATCATAAAACTTCTAGAACCACTGGACTGACGAAACTCGGCATGAAAAAAGCCGCTCCTCCGGAACGGCTTTTTTTGCTCCACACATTTCACTGTTCCTTCGTTTGGGCATCTTTCACGTCTTGTAACACTCCGACGTTATTAAAGATCGCCACGTACTGACCTTTTTGGTCATAATCTATCCATACGTTGTACGGCTCTACTTTTGAGAATTGCATCGACTTCTCCTCAACGGTTTCGTACGTGATCGTGTAACTTTCTTCCCGACTGACTTCACGCTCAGGGACATCACCCGTCGCGAGAACGATTTCGGGCCAAAACGGCTTACGATCTGAGGCGCTCGTCGTGGGTGATCTGTTATCCATCCACCACTGGATTTGATAATAGTATCGATTGCCGTAGTCATCCACAGTGCGATAAACGGGATCGCTGTGGTGAACCGGTTCACATTGCTGCGTGTAGTTGGTTGTACAGCTTTGGCTGCAATCAGCACTTCCGTTGCCGTTACTGCTGCACGTTTCATGGCAGCTATCACCATCGGGGACACTGTGGCACGATTGGGTGTCGTAGTTGTTATAGTGATCCAACACTTGATGGTTTCCGATCACTTCCCAGCGAGTGTCGCAGTTTCTGCTACCCAGCGGGCAGCCCGTTAAGTTATTTGTGTCACCCCAATCGTACTTTTGAATATGTACGATTCGTTGCCAGGAGAATCCAATCACTTTGAGTGGTGTCTCGTGCGTTCTGGTGACGAAAAACACGATAGCCGCTACTGCCAGTAGAACAATTCCTATGAGGGCGGGTATCTTCAGCCTATCCCAATCAAAGGATGGTTTAGATTCCGTCCAGGAATCATTGCGATTATACGCAAGTTGGGGTTCGGAATGTTCCTCCAAAGAATCTGGTGAGAAATGTCTCTCCGGCTGACCAAGAGGATGTGAATACCCAATCGGAGCTTGACGATACGACTCAGGTACCCTTAGGATACCTGTTGAATCGGGTTGTAGGGGAGCTGCTTGATGCATTTGCTCACCACTTCCTTTTTCTGCCCCACAATGGGTGCAGAAGTTTGCGCCGATTGGATTCAAAACCATGCAAGACCCACATTTCCAGTCTGGGCCATCCTTGAGCGCCCGCAATGTGTCTGGATCGGTGACTGGAACCCGCAAATTTGCGGGTAAATACCAATCAGACTCCCCCCGGCAAGCATATCCGCAATTCGGGCAGCACTTTAAATCACCACGCAACCCCTTTGTTCCACAGCCTCTACAATCCCAATACTCCCATACAGTCGTCATTTCCCCATTCCCTTTCGATTAAATGCTTAAAATTGAGCGATGGTGCTCAGACAAGGGCCACAAAAGCCACTCTCTAAGCACCACCACCTCAAGAAACAGTAAAATTGTAAAAGAGCGACTGTCTATAGACCAAAAAACCCACCGTAATGGCAGGCATTCAATCGATAAACGACTCCAGATAGAAAAACCACCTGAAGATCATCTATTATATCAAAAAGGGAAGGATAATCAATATTATAGGCTTCATAGCCTATTTCGTCTCATTGTCTAGACTTCTCCAGAGAATGCGGGCAGCAAACGTGCGGTATGGTGACCATTTCTGGCTTAACTCGAGGAGTTTAAGTTCATCAGGCTCAGTTTCTAAGGAATAGAGTTTTTGAATAGCTCGCTTTAATCCTAAGTCCCCTGTCGAGAATATATCAGGCCTGGCTAGTCCAAACATCAAAAACATCTCTGCAGTCCAGCGCCCTATCCCTTTGACTTTAACCAGCTCCGTTATCACTTCTTCATCTGGGAGAGTATCCAAGTGTTCCAGATCTATTTCCTTGTCAACCACCTTTTGAGCTAAATCTTTAATGTACTTAATTTTTGCCCAAGAGAGACCTTGATCCCGCATTAGTTGATCCGGGACTTTCAGCACTTTTGTAGGAGATAGTGAGGGTTCAGGTTGCCCTTTAGCCCACTCTTTTCCTTCTGGAAAGAGATGAACAAAGCGAGTCCAAATGACATCAGCTACCTTGGTTGAGAGCTGTTGGGAGATGATGGAGGCAGCCAATTCTGTAAAATGATCAGCACTATTCCCTTTTTTGGTGACCGGGGGGATTTCTCCGATCTTTTGTAAGGCAGCAAATAAGATCGAGTCGACGGTTTGAAAATGGGAGTCAATTTTTTTTGACATAGAAAAAGATTTTCCTAGTGTCTGATCCGGTCGTCCAAGGTGCGTTTGAACAAAATCACGCCATTACGAATGTTTGTCTCTAACTCTGCAAAAGTGGGACTTTTCTTCATTCGCGAGAGATCATCTTGGGTATAGATCATAATATGAATTTGATTGGCATTTGTTCCAATCTGAAATCCCAAACTGTGAATCACTTCCTCGACTTTCTCTTTTTCGTTTACGTTTGGATTATCTCGAATGATGACGCACAAATCGATATCACGAGGTGTGGGGCTTTCGACAGCCGAGCCCAAGAGAATTACCTCATCCACTTGCTCAACTGAGCCCAAGAACTTCCCCATTTCCACAGCTTTTTCTTTTGGTGAAAGAGCATGGAGTCTTTTTTCATCGGTACTTTCATAGGAGATATTCATACCTGTAGTATACCTCGGGAGAGCAAGAACTGTTCTACGAGAGAAGTGACTGTCCTGTCATGCATGGGGGCTTGTCTAAATTGAGAAGATCAAGAACAGTTGGAGCAATATCTTTTAAGCCTCCACCTCTCACAAGCTTTGGATGGTAGGTCTTATGGATAAAGATACAGGGAACGGGATTCGTGGTATGAGAGGTATGAGGCTCACCAGTCACTGGATCAACCATTTGCTCTGCATTCCCATGATCGGCAATCACAACTAAGGCTCCGTCACGCTTCAGAACAGCATCCACTAAGCGTCCCAGTTGTGTATCTACTGTTTCCACGGCAATTTTAATGGCAGCAGGTTTGGCGGTATGCCCAACCATATCAGGGTTGGCAAAGTTTAAGAACACAAAGTCGACAGAATCTAAACGTTTGATTGCCTCATCACAAATTTCCTTGGCTTTCATTTCTGGAGCTTCATCATGCGTTTTGATATCTTTGCGACTGGGCACCAACACGTGTTCTTCTCCCTCGTGTGGATCTTGTCTGCCTCCGTTCACAAAGTATGTCACGTGCGGAAACTTCTCGGTCTCGGCGATATGAGCCTGCTTCAACCCATTCGCAGCAATCACAGATCCGACTGTTTGTTCAATTTTCTCCGGTTCATACGCAACAATGGATTCGATATCTCTATCATATTTGGTCATGGTGACAAAACACAGGTTTTTGTCTTTCAAAACCGCAATAATTTTCTTGGAAAGTTGTTTCGCTCGATCCGGGCGAAAGTTAGTGAAAATAATGGCATCGTTTTGATTGACCGTGGCAGGTTTACCGTCTTCACGCAAAAAAACCTGCGGTTCTAACAATTCATCAAAGACCTCTTGAGAATACCACTCTTTGATTTTCGCTGAAGGCTTGTTGGTAGCATCATAGATAAACGCGGCTTTCCCATCAAAGATGGCATGATATGCCTTGTCCGTTCGATCCCAGTTGGTATCTCGATCCATAGAAAAATAGCGACCGATAATTGTGGCAATATGCACTCCTTTGATTCCGGCAATATGTTTCTCTAGTCTCTCCAAAGAATTTTGTCCGCCAGTTCGCGATGAATCACGACCATCCATAAAACAGTGCAGCACAATAGTACTAATCCCTTTCGCTCCTGCGGCATTGATCATTTCAATGAAATGATCTTCGTGGCTATGGACTCCACCAGGAGAGAGAAGACCCATGATATGCAGAGTACTGTTGTGTGTTTTGACATGTAAAAAGGCTTGACCGAATGCCGGATTTTTGGCAAACTTTCCTTCTTTGGCATCTTTACTGATACGCACCAAATCTTGATAGAGAACACATCCTGCTCCAATGGTTGTATGTCCTACTTCCGAGTTGCCCATCTGCCCCACTGGCAAACCCACCGCTTCACCAGAGGCCTCTAAGGTCGTAAAAGGGTATGTTGTGGAAAACATGTCATAGTTGGGAGTATTGGCAATCGAGATCCCATTATATTCTCCAGGATCGGTAATTCCCCACCCATCTAAGATAACGAGCGCTAACGGACCAGATACTTGTTTGGACATAGAGTTTATTGGGACAATACGGCTGACAATTTTTCGATTATATGCTCACGAGAAAAGAACTGAATTGTAGTCAACCCTGCTCCTTGTGCCGCTTTCACATTTTCAATCGTGTCATCGACAAAGACAATATTCTCAGGAAGAACTTCAATCTTTTTTGCTAAGTCCAGATAATTCTCAGGATTACGCTTGGACCAACCAAAATCTTCTGCGGAGAAAATATTCTTATCAAATGTTTGTTCTAATCTTGGAAAGATAGCCGGATCATTTTGAATGATTTCACTGGTATATAGACAGAGCTTCACCGTATTTTTCTTGGTTTCCAGCCAGTCTAAAAGCGTGTTATCTAAAGTGAAGTGATCAAAAAACAAAAACGGTGCTTTGGTCTTCACATCTTTGTACAAATCATTCAATTTCCCCGCATACTGTGGATCTTTGGGATACAACAAGACTCTTGAGAAATCAAAAATGACGGTGGTAATTTTTGCCATATGCTTTACCGAATAAATACTTTTTTCCCTGGATATATTGCCTTATCTCCTAATTCTTCTTCTATTCGCAACAACTGGTTATATTTGGCCATTCGATCGCTACGAGACATTGATCCAGTTTTAATTTGCCCGGTTGAAAGACCAACAACAAAATCAGCAATGGTTGAATCTTCAGTCTCACCTGAGCGGTGCGAAACAATGGCGGTATAGCCATTTTTACGTGCTAAATCAATTGCGTCAACAGTCTCTGTAACTGTGCCAATTTGATTGAGTTTGATAAGAATTGAATTATCTACTTTCTCAGTGATTCCGCGCTGTAATCGCTCAACATTGGTCACGAACAAATCATCGCCAACCAGTTGAACTGTTGCCCCTAATTTAGCAGTCAGTTTGGCATAATCCCCCCAGGCATCTTGGTCCAAGCCATCTTCAATGGAGACAATTGGATAGGCTTTCACCCATTCCTCATACATCGCAATCAATTCATCTGGTGTCACCGTTTTGTTTTCGCTGGCCAAAATATATTTGCCATCTTTGTAGAGTTCACTCGAAGCTACATCTAAAGCAATAAAAATATCAGTTCCCAAAGTGTAGCCACTGGCTTTGACAGCCTCCACTAGTTGTTCGAGTGGAGCGCGGTTACTTCCTAAACTTGGAGCAAATCCACCTTCATCGCCAACTGTTGTCGAAAAGCCTTGTGTGTGTAAATTCTTCTTTAATGCCATGAAAATTTCGGCAGCCATATCCATCGCTTGGCGAAAGGATGTTGCGCCCGCTGGAACAATCATAAATTCCTGGAAGTCAGATGATTTCTCTGCATGCTTTCCTCCATTTAACACATTGATCATGGGAACAGGCATCCAGTATTCGGCGGGGACGGTTGAAGAGAGACTGCGAAAATATGCATACAGTGGTTGCTTTGTACTGACGGCAATCGCTTTAGAGAGAGCCATTGAGACACCCAAAATCGCATTGGCTCCCACTTTCCCTTTATTCGGAGTGCCATCAACTTCAATCATCTTTTGATCGACGATTCGCTGGTTAGCTTCCATCCCTTTTAAAGCTGGAAGTATAAGCTCCGTTACATTGGCAACAGCCTTTCGTACTCCCTTGCCTCCCATGCGTTTTTCTCCTACATCACGGAGCTCTACTGCCTCATAAATCCCGGTGGATGCCCCTGATGGAACAGCAGCTCGTCCAAAGGAACCGTCCTCTAATGTAAGATCGACCTCGATAGTTGGGGTTCCTCTAGAATCAAAAATCTCCCGAGCATGAATAGAAGCAATAGTCGACATATGAAAAACTCCTACAGAATGTATATACAGGTGTAGGATATCACTCAAGTGGAGGAGTTTCTAGAAGTACAATAGAACACTATTCTTCATCACGATCTGTATGTAAACGCCGAATAATTTCATTGTCTGAAAGAGTAGTACACGTATCTGTAGACATTCTTTTGGTAGAGGGCACCCGAGCTCTTCGGAGCTCTCGTACTTTATTACGCAGGCCTGTTTGATTTTTAATCCAGATTCGTCCATCTTGTTCACCGATCAGATACGGACCTACGGTATTCATATGTCCTTTGACTTGAGACTCGGTAATTCTCAATTTATCAGCAATCTCTCTGGCCGTCATTCCTTCGGAAAAAAGCAGAACTTGTTCTAATTGCTGTAACTGCTCTTCTTGTAGCTTCTCCGCTTTTTTCTTTGGAGTATCTGGGCTGCTTGGAACAACGATCGTTTTCTTCTGATTCTGACGATTCTGTACTATATCCAGAATGGATGGCCTACCTGATTCTTTTGAGGGCATAGATATAAATGTTAAGTTCTTTTTAAGCCAGGCAATTCCCGTAATTTAAATGATTGAGGACCCTTTTCTTTGAAAATACCGGTATGCCAATAGAGTAATACGTCATGTAAAACATCAAAAATTCTTACAGCGGCGCTGTCAGGTGTCATGGGAGCATCATGAAAGTTTTCGTCTTCATCATCTTTATCTATATGTTTCAAACTATTAAACACATTCGCCGCTAGTTGCAGTTCTTCGAAAGAAAACAATATCAAGAAATCGTTCTGTAACCAGGTAGATATCTCTTCTAATTTTCCTAGCTGAAGTAACCGATAGTATTGCACTCCAGGGTTCCCCTGCGAATCCCATAGAGACCAGATGATAAATGACATTACATTCTCACGGGTAATCGGATCAAATGGATGGTGATCCCATTCTTTGTAGTTCGCTTGAAACTCCCCCATAGTATTTATTTCTCTTCTGGTTTCATCCAAGAATAGTATAGGACCGGGATAAAGAGCAACATGATGGTACTGGCAACCAGGAGCCCTGAAATGATCGCTCCGCCAAGTCCACGCCACAATGGGTCCGCAAGGGTGATCGGAAGCAAACCAAACACCGTACACAGCTTGGTTAGAATAATCGGCTCCATACGTGAGGCTCCGGCGTCAGCAATAGACTCTTCAAAAGACATTCCTTCTTTACGATTTAAGTTAATCTTGTCGACGATAAACATGGAGTTGGTCACGACAATTCCAAATAATGACAGAATTCCAATCATTGATGGGAACGAGAGTGGTGTTCCCGTTAAAGCATAGGCTAAGAATACTGAGGAGACAGCCAAGGGGATAACGATCAACACAATCAAAGCTTGTCGGAAAGATCCAAACTGTACCACCATAGTAATCAAAATCAGAATTGCTGATAACACCATGGCTTGTAAAATCGATTGAATTGACTTGGTATTCTCTTCATTCACTCCGCCAGTTTTCCATTCATATCCAGTTGGAAGATTTAAAGTCTTGGCAAAATCTTCTAACTTCTTGTTTTCAGTGGTGATCGAAAAACCAGGACGAACTGCGGCGGCTACTGAGATCGTACGTTGGAAGTTCTCCCGACTAATACTCGTTGGACTAACTTTAGGTACGAAAGTTCCGATCGAGAGCAGAGATATTGATTTCCCTGATGGATTGGTTACAGACAACTGCGATAGGTTTTCCACATTCGCCGTTCCCGTATCCATCCGTAAAACGATATCGGTCTTTTGATTGTCACCCGGTTCCAATGCAATGGAATCAAGGGTAAAACCGCTAGCAAAGGTACGCAAGGCAAATCCTAAGGTATCTGGAGTTAAACCATTCTCAGCCAGTTTCGTACTATCAGGGATAAACACCAGCTTACTGGTTCCCTCTTTGATAGATTTATTTACGTTTGTGACATCGTTATTGGCTTTAAGGAACGTCTCAATCTTGTCAGCTTGCGTATTTAGCTGTGAGAGGTCATTTCCAAGCAACTTGATTTGAAGATCACTTCCGGCAGGTGGTCCACCAGAGTCCTCAATGACTGAAAGTGTTCCTTGGGTATAGCTGGCAAAATCCGTACGCAATTGTTCGGCAATTTCATACGACGGCACTTTTCGTTTCTCTTTGTCTACGAGTCGCACTGAAAAATATGCTAGGTTATTAGAATTGCTTGAGCCTCCACCAAATCCAGCGGCTCCACCTCTACCAACTTCAGCCGTCACAAATTCAGTCTCTGGAGTTTGTCGCAGTTTTTCCAAAATAGGTTCTGCTTGTTTGGCCGTATCAGTCAAAGTTGTACCTGCAGGTAGCTCTAATTGCACAAACACTTCATCTTGGTTAGTTTTCGGGAAGAATTCATTCTTCACAAACCCCATCGGGAGAAGCGCAAAACAAAAGATGGAATAAATGATCACAGCAGCCATCACTTTACGTCGACTTGATTTCTTTGACAGAATTTTCAAGATTGTTCGTTTGTACCAAGCCGCAAACGGCTCTACATCAATAATTCCTTGTGAAGAGAGACGGCTCAGGAATGCAGATGCTTTCGAGAACTTTCCTTTCTTTTGGATTCGCGCTCGAAGCTCAGCAAAGCGAGTTCGTAAACTTGGGAGCACACGTAAAAATACCAAAGTCAACACAACGTAGACAATCAAGATGAGTGGGAAGATTAAGCTTTGCGACGCAAGAGCAAAGATTACTCCTAATGCCGCTAGCCAACCCAGTACCTTTAACAATGTCGTTACGCGTTTTGGTAGCACCGGTTTTAACAAAATGATCATCAATGGCAAAGTAATTAAGACTGCAATTGCCGTAGAGGAGATCATGGTCACAGTCACGACGACTGGAATTGGCTTGATAAATTCACCAATGATTCCAGAGGTCAGTAGCAATGGAACGAATGACCAAATGGTTGTAATCGTTGTTGACCAAATCGGAATAATGGTATCTTTCCAGACAAGAAGTCCAGTCTCCACAGGGGTAAATTTATTTGCTCGATAATAGAGTGACATGGCACTGACAACCACGATCGTGTCATCAACTAAGAGGCCTAAAGCTAGTAAGAACGAGAAGAGTGACAAGAAGTTAATCGACATGCCAAACATTCGCATGAAAAAGAAAGCTGACAGAAAGGTCAAGGGTACAGTCAGAGATGAAATCAAGGACTGACGCAATCCCAAGAACAACAGGAGAACCCCCATCACTAATAAGATAGTGGTGCGGAATTCTTTTAAGAGATCACTAAACTGTTTCGTAATCTCTTCACTGGTATTCATCAAGGTTATGATTTGATAATCAGCACCATTGTCTTTTAAGAATGCATCTGTCACTTCTTTAACTTGGGCACCAGCTTCATCAATATTGGAACCACTGGTTTTATAGACATAAAAGGTTACGGCTGGTTGCGCCGGACTATCTCGCTTGGCTACATAGGAAATTTGCTGTCCTGATTTGGAGCGCTCCTGTACGGTTGCCACATCTGAAAGAGCGACCACTTTCCCATTAACACTGATTTGTAAGGCTCTGATATCGCTCATGTTTTCAACCGTTGGATCAATAGTCAAAGAAAAGGTGTTTCGCCCAGTTTCGACCACTCCAGCAGGATAGGAACTTCTGGCTTTTTTAATCGCTTGAGAGAGTGTAAATGGATTTAATCCATATTCAGCAAGCTTACTGGGACTGGCTTCTACCACTACTTCCTGAGTATCAAAACCAGTAGTGTTTACACGGTCCACTTTTGAGAGATCATCAATCTTGTCGTGTAGGTCTTTAGCAGCTCGCATCAAGTCTGGGAAGCTTTTTTTACTTACCAACGCGAATGTCCAGACTGGCTGATCTTCAAAATCAAGTGCGTTAACCTGTGGATCCAGGGCATCGGTAGGCAGATCGTTGACACCATCAACTGCTGATTGGGTGTCGTCTTTCGCTTTGTCCCTGTCAACTTTGGACAAAAACTGAATAGTGATGGCTGAGACATTGTCAGTTGAAGTCGAAGAGATCGTATCAACATCTTTTAATGAACGCAGTTTATCTTCAATAGGGATCGTCACCAGACTCTCGACGTCTGCAGGGCCGGCACCAGGCATTACAGTCACAACTGTCACAATAGGAATTTTCACCTCGGGATTTAAGCGCTTAGGCAATTGCGTGTAGGCAATCGTTCCCAAAAGAGCGATTGTCAAAAGAAGTAACAGCACCACACGGATGTTGGTGACATATTTTGCCACCACACCTGTCAGCATCTTTGGATCAAAGGTCAGACGCTCTAAGTAGGACTTATGTGATTCTGGTTTTTGTGTAGGCATACCAATTACTCAGTACGGATATGATCACCCTCTTGCACACTACGGGAAGTAATAACCGTGTCACTTGAAGCTAATCCGGAGTTAACTTTGACGTAACTTCCTGAAACATTACCAACTGCGATTTCCTTGATTGCTGCTTTGTCTCCATCTTTAATGTAGACATAGGACTTATCTTGGGTTTGATAGACACTATCTAATGGAATATACAAATTATCCGTAACAATCTTCTTACTCCCCATCGGGATATGGACTTCCAAATTCCCGGCATTCACCAGATCTGAAGCATATTGAGATGGAATCGCATACAGAACACTGTAGAGACTGCCCTCAGTCGCTTCAGTTGAGACAAAACGTGGATTCAACGATACTTTCTTGCCACCGATTAAGAAGTCACTGGTTTCAGTCGTAGAAATCAGTTTGGCGATATCTCTTGGGACCAAGACCACTGCAGTGTTCTCTCCTTGGTCAGCCTTAATCGTCGCAATCACCGTTCCTGGTGAAACATTTTGTCCCACTTTGACATAGATTCGTTCCACCACTCCACTACATGGAGAGGCAGGATACATTAATCCTTCACTAACCTTGGCAAGTTTTAAATTCAATTCGGACAAATCATTAGCGAGTGTTAATCCTCTCGCTTGCAGATCAAGCTGACGGACAGTTAAATCACCACTTGCGGTTGCAATTTGAGCTGGCAAACGGTTTTCATCTGACTGATACTGCGCAACACGCAAACCAGAGCGCAACTGGTTTAATCCAGCTTGAGCTGCAGCTTTGCCTTGTTTGGCTCCAGCTATGGCTGCATCATTCGCGCCGTTTACGTTGGTAGTAGTTAACTGGGTAATTTGGGCATCTAAGGAATTAACGATATCCTGGTTTAAATCAATTAAACCTTGGGTATCTGACAATGATTGTCTGGTAATGTCACGCAGTTCTTCACCTTGCGTATTTCCTTTTCCAGCAAGATCTTTCTGTCGATTAATGATGTCCATCTGGAGATCAAAATTGGCGGTAGTTGAGTCAAAGCTCTTTTGGGCAATTTGACGACCGAGACTGGCAGCATTACCTCCCTGATAGTTCGTAGACAAAGATACTAGTGTTCCTCCTCGAGAAACTTTCTGGCCTTCGGTCAAATTCACTTTTTGCACAATTCCTGGAACTTGAGCGATTATAGAAATTACCCCAGATTTCTCAATTTTGGCTGCAAAGGTCATTTTTGGACTTTCTCCAAAGGAGTATGTTTCAATGAGTTTAGGCTCACTGGCCTTTTGTTCTGGTTTTGGAGCTGGTTTACGCAAGAAATTTCCCACCACAATCAGGACTAACAGGAGTCCTAAGAGGATGAAAAACGAGCCAAATGGGCGTTTATCGATGAATGTAGTGACTTTTTTCCAACGATTTTGGAAACCGGTCTTGAGGGATTTCAATGTCATACCAACCTTTCGGTATTACTACGGTTCGAGTGAAGCATTATACCCTATAACCATACAAAAAGCGAACAGATGATAGAATCCTTTGAGTATGAGTGAAAAGTCTCCAATTCCACGCAATGCGTCCACATTTACCACGTATCTAATCGCTGCGATTGAGAAGGAGAAAGAGGGCTACCCTGTACTTCCTGTTGGGGTAAGTGGAGTGACGATACACGCATATTTTCTTCACATTATTCACGGGCGGATACAGAGCTATAACATTAAAAATCCAGATGTGAAAATTAAACCTCCCTACACAAAAAAGAAAATTGTGTTTCTCCTCGATTTACTCTCTCTTTTAGCAAAAGAGAAAAATCTCACTGCCCATCGCCTGGCCCAGACAGGATGTTCATTGGCTCTTCTACAGAAACTGATCAAGGAGTTAGAATCCTAAAAAAGGACTACAGTGTTTGTAATCTTTCTACGTCGCTCATGGTTCCCACGTCAAGAGTCTGACCTTGTGTCAAGTATGCAACTACCGGAATTTGTTTTGACAAGAACCAAGGGATAATCGACCCTGGGGCATCCATATTGCCTCCTTCTTGTTTGTACTCAGGCAAACGAGCTAAAACTGCTTTAGGATAGTAATAGAATGGGATTGCGGCTAAATCACTCGGAGGGATTTGGGGTTTTTCCACAAAAGAGGTAATGTACTCTCCTTCTACTACGGCACACCCCAAACGCCCAGCAATGAGAGTTGTATCCATTTTACGGACCACAGTAGCAAAACTGTTCTTGGCTTGCGCAAATGCAATGAAATCCTGAATAGAAAATTCGTAATATGTATCAGAAGGAATGACAAGGAGATCATCATTCCACCCGATTGTGCTTTCGAGGGCAAACAGCAAATCTCCCAGAGCTCCCAACCTATTGTCTGGATCTGTCGCTTTGTCATTAACGAGTACAAGTGCTTTGGACTCTTTGTCTATCCACTCTGCATATTGGGGATAAAATTTAGCGTTCGTTATCAACGTAACTGGAATATTCTGGAGTTCACTCATTACTTTCCCTAAAAGGGTCGAATTTCCCGTGGGAATTAACCCTTTAGGAAGGGTTTCTCCGAATTCTTTGAGTCTCGTACCAAATCCTGCCGCCAAAATGAGTGCCTGCATGAGAGGAAGTATACCGTACTACGAGAGCTTTCAGGTAGTTTTAGTTTTCCCGATTTGTTCTAATCTTGGGACTAACTCATCAGTAGGAATTTTCGAGCAATCAATTTTCTCTTTATCACTAATAAGTAACCCTTCAAGAATCCATCGAGCTTTACGCGCATCTCCCTTTGGTAAGGGCCCAATTTTGATGGCCTGATGGGGAAGCAAACGGTCGACTACAACGAGAGTTGCAAATAAGAATGCTTCTTGGACCACAATTGTCATGATGTCTTTAATCATAATACTTTGCGTCGTTCGAGTGGAAAGAAAATAGCGTTTGGAAATGGTGATCTTATTGCGATCAACTGTTAACACATCCGGGAACAAATCCAGAGGAAAGACCGTTGTACTGACAAACAGGGCTTTGTCATCCAAATAAGCCAAATCATCTAACTTCTTGGCCGATGATTGCGCTTTTGTTGACTGGGCCTGTTCGTCCCGGGCAGTTGCCATCATGGCTGTAGGGAGTAGAATGCGAGCATTATCTGGCATGATCTAACAATAGAGCTTCTTGGGAGTGGCTTTGATAAGAGAGTTGTAAGAAAACCAACAGTGCTCTTATCGACGAGTACAATTAAATATAGATATGAGTGTTACCTCTACAATAGTTGTTATCGAAGATGAACCGTCATTACTTGAGTACTTACAAGATGTACTCGTGAATGAACGATATACCGTACATCCTATCAGTAAGGGGTCACAGGCCTTACCGCTGATTGAAGCCACGAATCCTAACTTGGTTCTCCTTGACCTCACTTTACCAGACGTCAGTGGCGAAACAGTTTGCTTGGAGATTAAGAAACTGTTTCCACGGCTTCCAATTATCATTTTAACTGCCAAAGATGAGCCCAGAGATATTGTCACTGGCCTTGGACTAGGAGCAGATGATTATGTGACAAAACCCTTTAACACTGATGAATTACTGGCCCGCATTAAAACGAGACTCCGAGATCCACAGACCGAACCGGTATTACGGATTGCTGACTTGCAACTGAATACTGAGACCTTTGAAGCCAAACGTGGCAGTACCATAATTCCTTTAACGCACACAGAATATACTTTGCTTCATTATCTTTTGTTAAACAAAAACCGCGTCTTAACCCGTGACATGATTCTGTCTAGCGTCTGGTCACTGACCCCAGACATTGAAAGTCGAGTAGTTGACGTCTATATCGGATACTTACGCAAGAAAATTGATAAAGATTATAGTAAAAAACTAATTCATTCAATGCGCGGATTCGGTTATTCCTTGCGCGATGAGATGAATGAATCAATGACATAAACCAAGGAATCCAAAGAAAAAGGTTTGGCTAAATACGAATCAGCCTTCGAGGCTTTAGCTTTTTGAGACAAGCTTTGATCGGCTGAGATAAGAATCACAGGTAGATCTTTATACTCAGATGAACTTTTTAATTTCTTGGCAATCTGATCCCCTTGTTCCCCATCCAATCCAATATCCAACACTACTGCATCTGGCTTATGTTTTGAGATCTTTTTCCAGAAGGCTTTGGCACCAGCAAATCCAATCGGAATATAGTCATGCTCTTCTAGGGCTAACTGAAGAACTTCCAAAAGCGATGCGTCGTCATCGACGATATAAATGAGTTGGCTCATAGTATGTGCAGAAAAAACCGCTTCCATTTGTGTAGTATCAAGTACTTGGATGAAAGATCGACGAGAACTCCGTAAGAGTTTTTCATACAGATTCTTCCTGGGTAAGAGGCAGCTCAACGGTGAAGGTAGATCCTTTTTTGTAGGCACTCTCTACCTGAATCGTGCCACGGTAATGGCGCATTACTTGGCGCGCTAAATATAAACCAAGCCCGGAACCTTTAGCTGTACCCTCCCGTGCATGCCGTCCTCTGAAGAATGGATTGAATAATTTGGCCTGCTCTCGTTTTGGAATTCCAATCCCGTGATCACGGATAGAAAGCCGTACGAAGGTTCCTTCCACTTCGCGAGCAATTTCTACTGGCTCACTTACGGGTGAATACTTAATCGCATTCGTAATCAGGTTACTGATTACTTGTCCAAATCGATGCTTGTCGACTTTTACGTTGCTTTTTGTTTCTCCTGAAACCTCAAAAACTTCATGAGGTAAGGTTTTTTGCAACTCGAAAACAGTTTCAGTTACTAACTGATCAAAAGAAATAACCTCATCATGAAAAGGCAACTTTCCTGACCCAAGATAAATGGCATCTAACATTCCGTTAATTAAACCGGTGAGCAAATCCGTTTTCTCGTTGATGTGCTGAAGATAGCGACTGATTCTGGCATCCTCAGTTGGAGCAATGATTTTAATTAACAGCTGCGTAAAGGCTTTAATCACTGCTAAAGGAGTTTTGAGTTCATGACCAACCAAAGCTAAGAAGCGATCTCGCTCCCGCTGTTCTAAAATTCGGGCAGTAGTGTCACGAAAAATGATGAGACTTTTCCCTGGTAAGAATTTCGAAAAGATTGACATTTCTACAAATAATTCATCGCCATTAGCGTGAGAGAAATTCAGTGGAGCTAACTTCACGCTAGAACGCTTGGCACTTTGGAACAATTTATGAAAAGCAGTCTTTCCTTCTTTGGGAAAAAGCGTGAACACGTTCTCACCAATAATCGAATTCTTTTTAAAAAAGGCCAAGGCGACAGGGTTTGCTTCTTCAATGATTCCGTCTTTGTTCAAAATAAGCTTTGAATCATGACTCACTTCAAAAATCAGCTTGTATCGAGCCTCATTTTCAATGAAACTATTTTTTTCCCTTAAAGCAATTGCTGCATCTAAAAACGAGACTACATAGGCTTTAGTCCCATTTTCATCTTGGATTGGATTGATTGAATATTCGATCCAGCATGGAACATGATCTCTCCAGAAAATATCGAAATGCCGCATCACTTGAACATTACTCTGAATGAGTTGAGTAAATGGACAAGCTCCCTGTGCATGCGTACGATCTTTGCGAGGGGCTTTATGGACGACCGCATGAATTGAGGTCCCAATAAGCTTCTCAACGGGGAGATGGAAAAAATCCTGGGCTCCCTCATTGGCAAACTGAATGACTCCGTGTTCATCTAAAAAGAAGACACTTGCAGAAGCGTGTAGCAGTGAAAGTTTTGCAAATCGGTCGGCCCATTCCATACGAGCTATCATACCGCATCAAGAGTATTCTTACTTTTCTCTTACGATTCGCACTCTTTCTTACCGAAAACTACATGCGATCATATTCTTATATTTAATATAAAGGAGGAGTATATGGGTTTACTTGCATGGTTGATCTTAGGATTACTAGCTGGTTGGATTGCGTCTATGGTAATGAAAACCGATGCTCAACAAGGAGCTGTCATGGATTTGATCTTAGGAGTGGTAGGGGCAATGGTTGGAGGAGTGGTAATGAACCTGTTTGGCTCCGCTGGTGTAACCGGGTTTAACCTATACAGCCTCTTAGTCGCTACTCTTGGTGCTGTTATCCTTATTTGGTTGGGGAGAATGTTTAATCGAAACTCGATGTAGATCTAGAGCGAACGTATCACGTTCTTACAGAGTGATCGATTGTAGTGTTATAGTAAATAATAATCCTTGGTTCAATCTCATCGATCCAAAGTCAGTATCTTTGTATATCCGTACAATTTGTGGGAGAAACGGGGAAAAAAGCAAAATGAAGCTCAACTCACTCACTCCAGAAGAAAAACATGTGATTGAAGACAAAGGAACCGAAGCCCCTTTCACAGGTGAATACGACGACTTTTGGCTTGAAGGCACCTACAACTGCAGACGCTGTAACTCCCCACTGTACGAATCCACTGCCAAGTTTCACTCAGGTTGTGGGTGGCCGTCGTTTGATCAGGAAATTCCTGGACAAGTGAAACGAATTCCTGATCCAGATGGATCTCGCATTGAGATTGAGTGTGCCACCTGTGGCGCACACTTGGGACATGTTTTTATTGGGGAACACATGACAGATAAAAACACTCGTCATTGTGTCAATTCGCTATCAATGAAATTTGTTGCAAAGGAGAAAAAAGTATGACAGAGGTTGCAACAGTAGCAGGCGGGTGTTTTTGGTGTACTGAGGCCGTTTTTAAACGCTTAAAAGGGGTAACCAAAGTGACACCAGGATATTCAGGTGGAAAAATGGATGATCCTGATTACGATCATGTTTCCATGGGAACAACTGGACATGCCGAAGCGATTCAACTGGAATTTGATCCTGATGTTATCAGCTTTGACACCATTCTTGATGTGTTCTTTGCCACACATGATCCAACAACATTAAATGCGCAAGGGAATGATGTGGGAACTCAATATCGTTCGGTGATTTTTTATCACAACGAAGAGCAAAAAAAATTAGCAGAATCGAAAATGAAACCAGGGTATGTTACGCAAATTACGCGCTTCGAAAAATTTTATGACGCAGAGAGCTATCACAAAGATTATTACGACAAAAATAAAGACAGCAATCCATATTGTACAGTTGTCATTGATCCAAAAGTGAAAAAACTGCTACAAAAGTTTTCAGAAGAGATCAAACCAGAATATCTTTCACCCGTTGTGCAATAGCCTCACTGGTTAATCCATACTTTGTGTATAGTTCTTGTGGAGTTCCAGATTCACCAAAGCTGTCTTGCATTCCCATGCGATGGACAGGAACAGGATATTCTTGTGAGAGTAATTCACACACACTGCTTCCCATCCCTCCCATGATTTGATGGTCTTCAATCGTAACCACTCTTTTGGTTTTCTTTACTGAAGTGAGAATCGTTTCTGAATCTAAAGGTTTTATCGTATGGTTATTAACTACTTCAGCATGGATTCCTTCTTTTTCCAAGACTCTAGCAGCTTTGAGGACCTCAGCCAATAAGGGGCCGCATCCAATAATGGTTACGTCACTTCCCTGTCGCAAAACATTTGCTTTTCCAATCGTAAATATGGATTCTGTAGTCACAATACTAGGGCTTTTTTCTCGGGTTAAGCGTACGTAACAGGGACCACTATACTGTGCGATCGCCAATGTTGCTTTCTTTGACTCACCACTATCTGCAGGAACCACGACAGTTAAATTAGGAAGCACTCTGGTAATGGCAATGTCTTCCAATCCTTGATGGGTAGCCCCATCAGCTCCTACAGAAAGTCCTGTATGCCCACCGATAATTTTGACATTAGCTTGTGAATAACACACGGACACGCGCAGTTGATCCCAGTTTCTTCCAGGAGAAAATACAGCATAACTGCAGACAAAAGGAATTTTTCCGGAATGAGCGAGTCCGGCTGCAATTCCCATCATATTCTGTTCAGCAACTCCACATTCAATAAAACGAGTGGGAAATTCCTTGGCAAAAGCAGTCAGCTTTAGTGAATCTTTTAAATCTGCCGTGAGCACCACAACACGCTCATCCGCACGTGCTGCTTCTACAATTCCTTCTCCAAACCCGTCTCTGGTTGCGTATTCTTTTGGTTCCTCACTCATACTGAATTCTTCCTTTCAATGTTCTCAGTTCCTCTAGCGCCATTTGAGCTTCTTGTGGATTTGGCGTTTTCCCATGCCACTCTGGTTTCCCTTCCATGAAATCCACTCCTTTTCCTGGTATGGTGTGAGCAATAATACACACTGGTTTTTCATAAATTGCGGTTGCTTCACTACAAGCATCGATAACACGTTCAATGTTATGTCCATCAACTTCCAATACATGCCAGTTAAAGGCTTCATATTTAGCCTTGAGTGATTCAAGAGGCATGATGTCTTCAGTAAAGCCATCAATTTGAATGTTGTTACGATCAATGATCGTCGTTAAGTTTGCCAGTCTTTCTTTCCCTGCAAATAAGATTGCTTCCCAGGTTTGGCCTTCATTATGTTCACCATCACTCATGGCACAATATACTTGGTATTTTTTTTGATCCAAGATTCCAGCTAGCGCCATCCCAATCGCTTGTGAAATTCCTTGACCTAAAGGGCCAGCAGAGACTTCAACTCCAGGTAAATCCACTTTGCTGGGATGACCTTGTAATCTCGTCCCTAACTTTCGTAAGGTGAGTAATTCTTCAGTTGGGAAATATCCAGACTCGGCCAAAGTCGCATAGAGAACTGGACAAATATGACCATTAGAAAGTACCAGTCGATCGCGATCCTCCCAGGTTGGGTTGTTCGGATCGTGTCGCAAGACAGAAAAATATAAAGCTGTGAATACATCCGCCATTCCTAAAGGCCCGGCTGAATGACCACTGCCCGCTTCCAAAAGCATGCGAATGATATCCTCACGGATTGCTTCTGCTTTTTGTTCTAATTGTTGGATGGAAAAGTCCATGCATTCATCATAGCCCACTTTAGCCTTGGAAAAAATCTTTAAATAATTGCTTTCCTTTGCCTTTATCAATATAAATTTTTATTTCCAGATGCTTTTCAATTCCTGATCCCATGACTTTCTTCTTTAACAATTCATCTACCTGAAAAATTCCGGCGGTGTGATTCATACTGATATCCACCTGCACTGGAGTCTTTCTTCCTGGTTTGATCTCAATCGCATCAATAGCCATCGCAGACACTGAATGGATATCAAGTTTCCCTTCTTCATACGGAAAACGAGTGCGCCCTTCACTCATATCCAAGGCATCTGCAACTCGAACGATTCCAGCCTCGACAGTTAATGGTTGTCCATCTTTTCGATGGCTGATAATGGCATGCAAAACTTCTGAAGTCAGGATAGTACGTTCGGGGACAGGGAGAAAAGAGAGAATCTCACGCAATAATGTATTGACTAAGAACAAACTATATTCCTCGTGACCCGACCGATGCACAGACATTCCTAAATCATGTAAAAGACTCGCCAGCAGAATCACCACTTCGGCATGGTCACTTGAGAGTCCATAATCTTTGCAAATGGAAAACTTAACTTCTTTTTTCTCAAAGATTCGAGCTATTTGTAATGCATTTTGAGCAACGATTTGAAAATGCAAAATCCCATGATCCGTCATAGAGAGGCGTTTGATAGCAGTAACATTGGTAATCTTCCATAACGTCTTAATTTCCTCATTGGTATTGATAAGAGTGAGCACTTTTTCCAAGAGGACATTGCCATTTATCGGAATTTCGATTATCTTAGGTTGAGAAGACTGAGGCGGAAGTGACGCTGACATTAGATCCCATATTACCTAACCTACTTACAAAAGAAAAGCCACCAGTTTTCAACTCACTTATGAACCTTCCTTTTGATGTCAAACGCGTATCAGGTAAAGGGTTAGCATTATTTGCTAACAGAAACATTAAAGAAGGCGAAATTATTGAAGAATGTCCAATTCTGCCTCTTACCCCCACAGAGCGCAAACATAGTGAAAAAACGATTTTAAATCACTACATCTATCCGTGGCGCAGTACTCGCAGTGCTGCCGTCGTTTTTGGGTATGGCTCAATTTACAACCACTCCTTTACTCCAAATGCTGACTGGAAACAGAATTTTAAAACCTCTCGCATGGTGTATCGAGCGCTCCGTGATATCAAAGCTGGTGAAGAGCTAACCGTTAACTATAACGGGGAGCCTGATGATGACACAGAAATCGAATGGTTTGAAGTCAAAGACTAACTTTAAAATCCTTGCAGTTGATTCATTTGGATTGAAACTTGTTCGTTAATCTGGCTGACATAATCGAGTGCGATTTTAGTAGTGATAATAAAAGACAAAACGGTCAAAACCATCGCTACAATTCCAATGAGTTTTGATTTTTGATCTGGTTGCTTCAAATATTTTATTCCCCAAACAATGCCCATTGGGGGCAACACAATACTTCCAAGGTACAATAATGCTTGGCGCATAACCGTGGTTGCTGGAGGAACTTCTTTTATCTTCTTGCCACAGTTGGCACAGAAATAATCAGTGGATTTAATCGGCTGATGACACTGCGGACACAAAAATGCTGGAGAAGTGGGAAGCGCAACTTGTTCCATGCAGCCATCATCTCATATATTTGCTATACTTTTTTAAGCATCATCAATAGAAAGGATTATATGGCGACTACAAAACTTCCCGAAATCACAGGTATGACTCTGGTACTCTCAACGCTTGTACTTTTTGTTAGTAACGCCATTGTTCTCTACTTTGCGCAAATGTTCTTCCCCCATGCAATTGTCTTAGGCACTCATGCGTTAAGTTTCTGGTGGGCAATCTTTATGAGTATGGGCAAACTCTCATTATTGGGAGCTGCGGTAATGCCATTTGTCGGAAAATATGAAAATATGCGCCATAGAATCTTCTCCCCGATGGAATGGTCAGTACTGTATTTTGTTGTAAACTTTATTGGTCTGTGGATCATCAGCAGGTTCTCAGAACAATTTGGTCTGGGAGTGACATCCTGGATAGTAATTGCCGCTCTAGCACTAGTCTTAGATATCGTCCAAGGTGTAGTGATGATGGCCTACGGCAAAATGCTCAAGAAATAAATTCTATAGAGGGATTTTCTTCCAGCCAGATGCAGATACAATGAGATGATCAAGAAGTTTAATTCCTAAAATTTCTCCGGCTGCTTTCATACGCTGAGTAAAGAGTAGATCCTCTTTTGAGGGTTCTAGCATTCCAGACGGATGATTATGAACTATAATAATGCTAGCAACTGGTAACTCTAATACTAAACCGAATACTTCTCTGGGCAAAAGACTAGCTCGGTTTAATGTTCCTACTGCGACGATCTCCTTTTTAAGTAACTCTCCTTGAGCGTTCAGATAAAAACACAATAGCATTTCCCGTTTTTCATGGAGTATTTCATACGAGTGCGCAAAAATATCTTTTGCTGAATTCATTGGCATCTTTTCTGAAGAAGACAATCGTCTCCCCAGTTCCAAAGCCGCGATGACTTGTGCACATTTACTTGGACCTATTCCCTGTTCTAATAATTCTTCTTTACTTACACGTTGTTGTTTACGGAGAATTTTTGAAATCTGGGTTGCCAGTACAGAGACTGACTTCGTTTTCATCCCAGTGACAAGAATGACACAAAGCAGTTCTTCGAGATTGAGAATTTCGGGTCCTCTTTCTAACAGCCGTTCACGAGGGCGCAAAGAAAGCGGAACCAATCGCATTCGACGCATGGACATAGTATATGCTAGAGACTTGTATGTGGTGAAAGCAGAAATTTGATTTGGTTCTTTACGTCTTCTGGGCTGTAGTCAAGAGGGCTGATCATTTTGTCCCATGAATGCAAGTACTCTTGATACTGCTCCCCTTCACTAGCGAGTATGAGAAAAGGAATCGTATTCCAAAGATGTTTTTCTTTTCGTACTTTCAAAAAAACCTCAACTACCAGACAGTTATCATCTCCATCAATCACCACTATTTTAAATTCTTCAGCTGTTAAGAGTAAGATAGCATTGGCAATTGTTTCCGTCGGGACCACCTCAGTTGGAATCGATAAAAACACTTCATGATACAATTGGCGTGAACTTAGGCTAGGGATGACGAGGAGTATTTTTTCCATTGTAGATATATAAAATTCTACTCAAAATAGAAATACTCTGTCAAGCATGAAAAATGCTCTATTAAATATGTCTACCACCATTGTCAGCAAACGAATCAAAGAAGCACGCAAAAAAATCCAGATTACTCAAGAAGAACTAGCTAGTGCCATTGGTATTTCTGATAAATCAATCTCCGCGTACGAATCAGATCGTATCGAGCCTCCACTACAAGTATTGGAGAAAATTGCCGCAGCTACCAAACAACCGTTGCGATTTTTTATTGAAGACACAATTGAATCCGCGATTCTTTCTAAACTTGCCGATGTAGAAACTCAATTAAAAGAAATACAAGCACTACTGAAAGAATGATAGAAAATTCTTATTGTAGATAATTTCAATCGAATACGTTTTGCTCCCAGATTCATGTAGGAAAAGTTGTTGCTCGTAAAATTTGTATAGGTAGTGAACAACAGATAGGTATCCATTACATTGTTCTCATTACGGTTACACAAAAAAGAAACGTGCAATCGATATATATTGATGAGCTAGATCGAGATAGACACTATACGACCGAGCTGTTATAGTCCTTCCCATGAGACGCCTGTTACTTCTTGCAGCATTCCTGTATTTGTTCTTAGCCCCTTTAACGTATCATAATGATAATAAGCTGGTTTTGTTCTGGGCTTCTCAAGATAACGGAAAAGTCTGGGACATTTGGAAATACGGTGAAACCAATCTTCCTCCAGAACGACAATTTAATTATCCACCACTGCATTTTTATTTAGCCAAACTTCAGTATGCGTTTGCCGTTCCTTTAGGAGGCTCTGGATATACCGAGTGGCTTTCAAGCTCAGATCCAACGGATCCACAGCGAGTCGAACTTCCCCGGTATATGTTGGCAACCAAATTCGTTTTGATTCTGGCAGGGATTGCCAGCGGCTATCTTGTGTATCTGCTTTCAAAACAAAATGGGTTCTCAGAAAAAAGAGCCAAATTCGCAGCTGCCTTATGGCTGTTTAACCCCATCACTATCTATAGCATTCCTATGATGGGACAAAATGATGTGCTCGCTATCGTGTTTTTCTTGTTTGGATGGTGGCTTTTAGCCAAGCGTCCAGGTTTGACTGGAGTGATTGTCGGGCTGGCTGCCTCCATAAAAGTGTATCCTCTTCTTTGGCTTGCTTTCTTACTCCCCTCTGCTCCCAAACTCTCTCCAACAAAAAAAGTTGGCGTATTTCTCATTGCGATCGTGGTGTATGGACTTACTTTGTTCCCATTCATCCATGATAGTACGTTTCGTAGCACAGTTTTAAATTCTGATGTGAATGATCGTTTTTTAACGCCGCAAATTGGGATTGGTTTTGAACAAGCTATTAACATTATCCCTATTCTCTTAGGCATTCTGTTCCTCTCAACTCTGGAACGAAAAAAGAAAAAAGAAAGCTCATTTGGCTTTCAGGCCTTTGTGGTTATGACAGCAAACCTGTTGCTTTTGGGCTTTACTCATTTTCATCCACAGTGGTATACCTGGGTGGTGCCTTTTTGGGCAATTTGGACTGCGTCCTTAAAAGACCACAAGAAAATTCTGTATTCTCTGCTTCTTGCATTAGCCGCCGGTATCTGTTGGTTTGCTGTCATCCTCTTGTTTCAAGAAAAATATTTGACGTTTGGAATGATTTCCATTCTTAATCCAGCCTTATTTAATCTTCCTATCATTCACGATTTTCTGCTGACTCATAAAGTAAACGTCGGTAAGTTTGACAATCTTGCTCATTCAGGATTAGCCGGGATAGCGCTGATTGCCTTGTTCTCCTTGCATACCTCCTTTGGTGCTGACATTCATGATTTCGTTTTCCGTCCACTTCGTTTCTCGCTGCGCATTCCGAAACCCGTTCGTTTTGTTTTGGCTACATGCGCAATCGTTGGAACAACCTTTGCGGCGGTTTTAGTCTTGCAGCGTATTCCGATTGCACAATCATCATCTATTCCCACCGTCGATTTGTATGAACAAATACGAGAGCCAGTTGTTATTGATCTTCCTGGTGAACGACCAAATCTCAGCCGCTTTGAAATATACCTTCGCAATCCACAACTGCGAAACACAGAAGACTATACAATGACACTGTACGACAAGGGTGCACGGGTCATGCAGCAGCCATTCAGTGCGCATAACGTTGGTGATTTTACGACCATGCGCTTCGATCTTCCTATGCCACAACCTGATTCTTTGGGCAAAAACTACTCTCTGCATATTGATCCAGTTTCTACCCAAAGTGGTGTCCCTCATAATGATGATTACCTCTGGATTGGACACAAATCCGAAGGTGATAAAAAAACTGTCGCCACTGTGACCTACTATTCACCAGAATTGGCAGAGAATAGTATTCTCAAACGATCAATAGAAAAGATCCGAGCAATTTTCCAGCAGGTATGGGGATATGAAATCGGCATCTTTCTCATCCTGTTCCTGGCAATTTAGGTTTCTTCATCGGCTCTTATTGTAGTAATTATTACAATACATCCATTTTTATAACAAATTGAGATAAATTATGTATACACTTTAAATTGTGGTATTTTTCCAGTTCTATGCCGAACCGAGAACACAATCCACTCTTTCAAACTTTGCAGTCACTGGTTGCTATTCCCTCAGAATATCCCAATGAACACAACGTCACGCAATTTTTGCTCGCTTGGTTAGATGAACATCATTTTGGTACAGTTACTACCCAAGAAGTAGCTCCTGGACGAAACAATATTCTTATCACCCGTGGCTCGGGTGATAAAGCTATTTTATTTTACGGACATGTTGATACGGTCAGAGTGGTCGATGGATGGACCCACAATCCTTTTGAATTACACCCTGATGGAGATCGTTTGTATGGATTAGGAGCATACGATATGAAGGGAGGAATCGCTGCCTTTCTAAGAGCTTGCCAAGAAAGTGATACCTATATCAAAATCATGTTGGTCGTCGATGAAGAAGATCTATCTCGTGGGGCCTGGCATATGGTTCATCACTCTCCGAGCTTTTTTACAGACGTTGAGTTGGCCATTTCAGCGGAACCAAACTTTGGCCTAGGACTCCATGGCATTACGACCGGACGCACCGGCAGAGTAGTGTATGACCTCAATGCAGCAGGACAATCAGCCCATCTTACCCGCTTAGAAGATGGAATTGATTCCATTGCTAATCTTGCCAGCTTTATCTGCGCATTCTATACGCAAAGAGACCAACTACTATCTTCTGCGCAAAGTAAAGGTCTGGTTCGTATGCTTCATGCTGAAGCAGCTGGAATGAGTGTATGCGATGAAGCTCAAGCCCAAGTGGATCTCTTGTTAGCCAAACCCGATACAGTTGGAGGAATCTTGTCAAAACTTCAAGAATTATCAACGACTGTGGAGGTCACATTGCATGCACGTCCGACTCCTTTTTTGGAAGGGTATCACTTCGATTCTTTCCCTCACCAGGATATAGTTGCTGACATCGTTCAAGAGACGACCGGACAGATGGCGACGTGGGAATTTCGAAGTTCCGTTGCTGATGACAATGTGATCGCCTCCTTAAGTATTCCAGTTATCACCTGGGGACCAGATGGAGCAAATGCGCATGCATCCGATGAATGGGTGTCTTGGGAAAGCTTGAAGACACTGTCTCTCATGTATGAAAAGCTGTTAAAGCGAGTGAGGAAATAGAGCGAGGTTCTCTTGACACCAAAACTCATGGGTATACGATGAATAGATATGATGCAAAGAAATATGTGGGAATGGATTATTTTGTTCGCTCTCTTGGAGTTTGCCTTCAAAGGATTTGCGTTATGGAGAGCAGCACAGCGAAAAGAAAAATGGTGGTTTATTGCTTTGTTCGTTATTAACTCACTGGGGATCCTTCCCGGAATTTATTTGCTTTCTCATCCAGAAGAACGAAAGATCAAAGTCGTAAAGAATAAGCGAAAATAATTTAAGGCTGCCACTGAGATCTGGGCAGAAATACTTTATCTCCTTTAAAAATCACTCCTTCATTTTGAAGCATGTCTTTTTTCTTCAGTAATCCACCAACTGCAGAATATCCTGTTAAGCTTCCGTCAGCCGAAACGACTCTGTGGCATGGCGTCGCGGGCGCATCAGGGTTGGTTCGCATACACATTCCTACCGCACGAGCAGCTTTTGGACTGCCTGCTAGCTTGGCAAGCTGACCATAGGTCACCACTTTCCCTTTGGGGATCTTTCGAGTCAACTCATAGACTTTTTCGCGAAATGACATAGCAGGATACTACCATCCAAATATTGGAAAAGGAACTAGAATTCAACTTCTTGATGAAGAATCGGCATAGTAATATCTTCGAGGTGAAGCTGTGCCTTAATCTTCTCTGCCAGTGCACTTCGGGGCCCATCTTCTCCGTGGGTTAAGAATACCTTCTTCACTTGTTTAATATGTGAGAGCCACTCAAGCAGTTGTCCTTGATCCGCATGTGAGCTCATAACTTGCGTGCTATTGATGGTCGCCCGCACTGACACCACTTCTCCATCAATCGTGATCTCTTTTTTCCCTTCAAGTAGCTCTCGTCCATGAGTTCCCTCTCCTTGGTATCCAACGATCAGAAGACGAGTCGAGGGAATAGGTAAATAGTGGGCGGCGTGTCCTAGAATCCGTCCGCCTGACATCATACCGCTACCCGCAATAATCACTTGTGGTCGGGTTTCCCCTTCTACAGCTTCACTTCCTCTTCTATCCATAATCATTTGCAGTCCCATAAATGAAAATGGATCTCCAGAGAGCATATCGTTTTTTATGTGAGCGTTGAAATTCTCTGGATAGTTTTCATAAATATCAGTGGCTTTACTCGCCATCGGACTGTCCATGACAATTGGAGTTTCAAGTTTTACTTTTCCTTCTTTCTTCAGATGCATGATTGTGTGGAGCAACTCTTGGGTTCGCTCCAAAGAAAAAGCTGGAATGAGAAGTGTCCCTCCCGCAGTCTCAATTGCCTTGATCTCGGACATAATAATATCCGCGGGCACTCCTTCCGGATGTAATCGATCACCGTAAGTGGATTCCATCACCACAGCATCACTACTCTCTACCATTTCGGTGGGTTCCAACAAATCTTCAGGAGAATTCCCTAAATCACCGCTAAAAACTATTTTTCGGATTCCTGAATTTGGATGCGCATCTTCAATCTCCAAACTTGCCGATCCCATGATATGACCGGCATCACGAAAGGTAACCGTGAATTCCCCTATTTGCACGGGAACGCGGTAATCAGTGGTCTTAAATCGAGAAAAGGTTTGTTCTGCTAAATCTTTGTCATACAGAATGACTTTGTCATCTTGTTTAGCAATCTTGGCACTATCTAGGAGTGATAATTCGGTCAGATCTTGGGTTGGCCTGGTCATCCAGATATCACCCGCAAACCCATGTGAAAGAAGAATTGGCAATCTACCACAATGGTCTAAGTGTGCATGCGTGAGAATTGCAGCACTTAAGGTGCTGCAATCATATTCAAATGGATCATAGTTTAATTTCTCAATTGCCGGTATCCCTTGAAACATCCCTAAATCAATTAGAACCGATTGTCCTGATCCTGAGGTCAGTACATAGGATGATCCGGTCACAGTTCCGCTGGCGCCAAGGAATTTTATTTTCATGGAGAAAGCTGTTTATAAATACACCTTATCAATATAGCACCACACGAATTCCTCGCCAGGTGTAACAGATTTGATAATCGGATGACTAGTTTCTTTGAAGTGTTTCGTAGCGTGTTTGTTTTTCGAATTGTCACAACATCCCACATGACCACAGGTCAAACACTGGCGCAGAGAAACCCAAGTATCGCCAATGAGCACACATTCTGTACAGACACTGGTATCGGTAGGAGCAAACTGCTTGATTTGATCTTGATGGGTACAAACTTCTGAATCCATACGACATCGCTTACATTGTGGGTAAACTTTTTGTTGCCGGTCCTTTCAAGACTTTTCCACTTAAAGAAAATCGCGAGCCATGACAAGGACAGTCCCAAGTTTTTTCTGTCCCATTCCATCCGACAATACAACCCAAATGGGTACAGACTGCCGATAGCTTAACTACTTCTCCCTTGTCATTTTTATACGCAGCAACTTTCTTTCCGTCGACTTCAACAATTGCCCCTTGTCCTGGTTGTAATTGCTCGAGCGTCGTTGTCGGTTGTTCCATATGTCCTTTTAAGAAATTCCTTGGGTACAGTATCCCTTGCCAAACCTTTGTTTTCAAAGAAACTGCCATACTTTTTTTATTGTCCTGATTGCTTGACATTTACATCAATGGAACTCGGCACGTTTATCTGTGGGGTTCCAACTTGCATTCGTTGCAAAGCTGGCAATCCGTACGCAAAGAACAAAAATCCTATAACTGCCAAAACGACTAAGACAATGATCATTCCCATGGGTCCACTCGAATTCCCTGAATTTGGCGGATTGTTTACGATGGTAGTCATACGACATCTCCTTTGTTTTCGTTACTATTTGGTAACAGTGTATCACCTCTTTTTGGCTATCGCCAATACATCGGTTCCACTATGGAAAGGTTTTTCTTCAAGTACCTCAAAGCCCGCGGTCTCAAGTAAATCCTGAAGGGAAGCGGAGGAAAACTTATGAACTGGTACCGATCCAGAGTGAGAGGCTACTAATAATTCAAATCCTATTTTCTGAATTGTTTCTTCCACCAGTTCTCCCTCCTGAAGCGAAGCTGACGAGAACTGATCCTCTTCTTCTCTCGTTCCGTTGGTGGTGAGAATTAAAACCCCTTCAGGTTTTAACATTGCGCACATTTTTCGTAATACGCGTGGGACGGCCGTATTACTGATGTGCTGAATGATATGACTAGATAGCACGCAATCAGCTATATCTTGAACGGATACATCTTCTATTGGTCGATTCAGGAATTCGACTTTGTCATTCAAATTCAAATAGTCGACCGTTTGTTTGGCTTTTCCAATTCGCTCACCATCAGGCTCAATGGCAATAATTTTTTCAAAGTAGGGAGCAAATTCGGGAATAAGTCGACCAAAGCCGCAGCCTGCATCCACCAACACTTTTCCATCTTTAATATAACTCCTCGCATACTCCAAAATCGCAGCCTCATCCTCTGCCCAAGAATCTTCTCTTTGGACAAAAGTTGCAGTGATGGCATCATCTCTATCTGGATAGGAAAAGGTACTCATGGGATGATCTTACACCTAATCAAGCATTTTCTATGGTACTTACAATTTTCTTCCAGAATTCTCGCGTTGGTTCAACAAGAGATTTTCTGGGCAGTTTGGTCGACTCGATAGCAATCCAAGCTTTTCCGTTGGCTCTCTTATCAAAGCTGACGATCACTCTTCCTACGTCAGCTGAGTATCGCAGCTGTGCTCGCTTGGTTTTTGATGGAATCCGAACGAGCTTTTTGGACACAACTACGTCTGACACTAAAATCTTCTCCCATTTCTTCTGCAGACTCTCAACTGTTCCAGGAACAGTCTTCGTCACGGCGACCATAAAACCATCTGCTTGTTCATTTATTTTTCGTATTCCTCTGGCTCGTTCGTACTCGACTGTTATCATCTGGGCCCACCAACCTCCATTCGTAACAACGTTGACTCTCTCTTTCTTTTTTAAATATTTTTCTTGGATGAGTTTGGCAATCTCAATATGAGGATGCTGTGAAGCTTTTTTTGTATCCAAAATCGAAAACCACTCTTTCCAATTCTTCCCTGTTGCCTTGATCACTGCGTCATCACCAATTTGAGGAGTACTCATAAAGTTATACCTCCAAATATGTCTGTACGAGCTTTTGTATATTCTCATGTTCTGGTTTCCAAAACTGCCACACCGATTGTGCCCATTCCATAATCTTCTCTGCTTTTTGCTCATCAGGAACTAAAAGCACATCAGCCACACTGAATAATATTCTTCCAGATGGTGTAACAAACCGTGGCCAGTCTTTCGTTTGCTTCGCTAGTTTCATATGCGCTTGCTGGACTTCCTTTCCAGAGTAATTACGTTCTAACAGAAGATACTGTCCCATCAAGGCAAAAGCAGTTCGAATTGGTTTATGGAAACTTTCGTTATGAGAGGCTGCGTAGGCATCTACAACCACTTGATGAATGAAGAAATCGTCATGGAGAGATAAAGTATACGCAGATAACTCATAACAAGAGTCTTGGCAATCATTGGCGCCACACTCAGAACAAATAGACATATAGCTATGATAGCAAAGTGAACAGCGACTGCCACCACGGAGCACTCGAGCGAAAATGTGGATGATCACTTTCTACTACTTTGATGATCACATCAACAATTCCTGCCACTGAAGCCACTTCAACTAGATGAAACCGTCGTTCTTCATCTCGCTTTAGTTTGGCTTTGAGATGCGAGAAATATGAATGCTCACCCATCCATACGAATTTTTTCTCCATCATTTTTTGATTAAACCCAGTGTGATATGCCCCTGGTTCGACAAGGGCAACATGTAAATCTTTTGAAAGCAGGTGAAGCTCTTGGGAAAGCATCTTGGCACCACTAGAGACAGCATGTTTGCTCATACTGTAGGGGCCAAAAAAAGGAGAGGTTGTCCGACCGAGCAGAGAACTTATAAACACAATCGTCCCCTGTTTCTTGGGTACCATTCTTTTAAGTACCTCTTGGGTTATGGCAAAGGTAGAAAACACATTCACTTCAAAATTGTCTTTGATTTTATCAATCGCCACTTCTGCCAGTGAGCCTGTCTCTCCCATACCAGCACAATTAATCAGCACATCGATGTCAAGATTACGGACTTTTTCTCGATCTTTTTGCTTGGTAATGTCTAACACAAAAGACTCAATCGAGAGCGCTTGTAACTCCTGAGATTGTTTTTCATGATGCGTCGTTGCTATTACATGATGGCCGCGCGACTGAAGTCGTAAAGCCGTCTCTTTCCCTATTCCGCTTCCGGCACCAGTAATCAATATGGTTTTTGACGTAGATATCACTGCTCCCATGGAGTCATAAGTTGAAAGTAGTTACCATCTGGATCCTCTAAAGTTGCAATCCAAGCACCACCCATCTCATACGGTTCTTTGACAACAGTAGCTCCAAGAGCTTTGATGCGAGCAAATTCTTCTTTCACTTCTTTGGTTTCTAAATTAAACATCATTCGGGATGGATCTTTCGATTTTCCTTTGACTTCAGAATGAGCTCCAACACCAAAAAAAGTACTTCCTACTGTCCATCCCGCCCAGTCTCCATCGGTCATATCTGGCTTTTTCTCAAAGACTTTTTCATAAAAATCTGCCATTACTTTTGGTTGGGCACTTCCCACCATAATTGAATTCAAATTCAACATATTTTCCTCCTTATTTTTACACCCACAACGCCAGAATTGATCCCATCACCAAAAAGGTGATCAAATTATATCCGTTGTTCAACAGCCACAATCTTACACTTTTTCCCTCAAAAAGCACGGAGCTCAATGTGATAGGTGCTACAAATCCCAGCCAATTCCAAAATCCAGTTTGCAAACCAGCACTCAGTCCACTTTCATGCAAATACGCTGAAGCAAAAGTGAGGACATGGGACATAATAAAAGCCATTAACAAAGAACCGACAAACATTATTCCATACGATTTTGCCATGTTTTTTTTCATTCCTGCAGCAACATCTGCCTTGCTCCACCCCATCTCTTTAATCCACATTTTTCCAAACAAAGGCCCATACCACAAAAATCCAACGACCAGACTGCTGATAGCGGCAAAAACTACTGCCATATAATTAACCGGAACCATGACTGCGTTATCCATATGACCTCCATTAAGTTGAATGTACGTACTTTCAGTGTAGCACTTCTAATATGAGAGTAATCGCATCAGTATCTTGAATGTTTTCAGCCTTGCGAACAGCAGCTTTGATTGGTAAAAGAAATGTTCCTGTTTTTTTATCAGGAAAAATTGAGGTTTTCCAAATACTCTCACCAATGGTCACTCGTACAGGAAGCGATCCCCACCCACGTTTTTCATGAGCAAAGTAAAAATCAATTTCTTTGGTTGTTTCTATTGGGATCGAAACAAAGTGCCAAGCCGTTTTTCCTGGATACAACCATACTTTTGCTGTTACTGTAAATATTCTTTGTATCATTTTCCGATCCTATACTGATTTTCAAAGTACCCATCGATAGATTACAGTTATGGGTTGTTCAGTTCTCTGGTTTAATGTTGTAGTTTTGCTGAAACAAATTCTCTGGGTCGTATGATTTTTTGATTTTAGCTAGGCGTTCGTAGGTCGATTTGGGATATGTGCCTTCGATATCTGCTTGAGTTGCCACAGACAATAAGTTCGCGTATACGCCAGAGCCAAAGGCCTCGAGTTTTTGCCAGGGTTTCATCGCAATCTCAATCATATCCGCAGTGGCCTCAGCGGGTACGAAAGTGGGACATACGAGTAAAACCTCACTATCTCGGTGTGGAAAGGCTGTAGCATCCGGAGCTACCCGATTCATTGCTCCACCAAGACTGCGGATTTGTAAAATTGGGACTGCGGTTTTACACATCGCAAGAATGGTCTCAATAACTTGATCACTAAATTCCTTGATAAACACATTTTTGGCGATAACTTGTATACCCTGAGGGGGATGAGCATCTTCTAAGACGTCTGCATAGGTTTTTTCTTTGACCATTGGTTTCGCTGTCGTTCCAAACTTTGTCAGTGGCTCGATGGCCTTCATGGCAATAGCCTCATCACTCCCTGCATAACAACATAAGAGCATCACTGCTGGCGGATTCCCAGCCATAGAAGGAAAGACGACGATCATGCTGTTTAATTCTTCCGGTGCCGTGCGCATCGTATCGCGCCACCCCTTAAGCACTGGTTCCAAATCCGCTAGCCCATAAGCAATTGGGCCAGCAAATACTTTTGTCAGTTGATAGGTTTGGAATTCAAAGTACGTCACCACTCCAAAATTTCCTCCACCACCCCGAATTGCCCAAAATAAATCGGGATTTTCAGTACTACTAACTTTGAGGATTTCCCCTTTGGCAGTTATGACTTCAGCCGCTACTAAGTTGTCGATCGTTAGACCCACTTTACGTACCAGCCATCCGATCCCACCTCCCAGTGTTAATCCCCCCACCCCAACAGTTTTCGTATCTCCAGATGATAAGGTCAAGCCTTTGCCTTGTAGAGTTTCGGCCACTTGAATCCAGTTGGCACCTGATCCTACACGAACCAAATGTTTGTCTTCATTAACCACTTCGATACTATTCATTAACGTCATATCAATGACAACTCCATCGGTATTGGTTCCAAAGCCAGGCCCACTGTGCCCACCACTGCGTACCGATAGCACAAGCTTGTTCTCACGTGCATAGGCGATCGCCATTACCACATCTGCACTGTTTTTTGGCCGCAAAATGACCGCAGGAGTTCCTGTGTGCATAAACACGTTTGCGGCTTCTTTGTAGGCTGGATCAGCTGGTAAAACAATTTCACCAGAGAAAGTAGATCGCAGCGTATCAAAATTGGGAAGATTCATACAATGTTCCTTTCAACTATTTTGACTTATTCTTTCCTTCTACCAATAACCCTTCAATATCAAGCTGTCCACTGGTAAAAGCCATATGACTTTCGCTATCTACCGGCCATTCTTTTTGTGGTCGATCCCAGTATAACTCCAGTCCATTGTCATCCGGATCACGCAAATACAATGCTTCGTGTGTTCCATGATCATTCACTCCCTCCATTGGCCATTTAGCATTGACTAATCTATGCAACGCATCTCCTAAAGCAGCTCTGGTCGGATAGCGAATCGCAACATGATATAAACCCGTTGTTCCTGGCGGTGGAGGTGTTCCTCCTTCTGATTCCCAGGTATTAAAAGCCAGATGATGATGATACCCACCCGAAGACAAAAACAGTGCGGTTGGCATTCGGGCAACGACATCAAAGCCTAAAATCCCTACATAAAAATCAAAGATACGTTTCAAATCCGCTGTTTTTAAATGCACGTGCCCAATATCAACTCCGGGACCAATAGGATTATTGCTTCGCTCGATAGGTTTGATATGCATATGAGCAGTATACCAAAATACTCCTTGAACCGAGATCACTTTTCCTGAATACTATATAGGTGACTAGAAAGAAACAAAAAACTTCATCGCTTCCTTTATTGTTTATCATTTTGATTGTCATTGCCACAATCGCTACCGCCAAAGTCTTCCATACGCTTTCTATACAACCTTCAGCTACACCTGTTCCAGAAATCGCTATCCCCTTTGATTTTAGTAGTCAAAAAACTGGACAAACGACGGGTATTATTACCCATCAGACTGTGAATGCCTCACAAACTCGCGCTGGGGCGATCTTGGTCGATGATTCGAGTGGCTCTGGCACGTTTTACTCAGTAATTGGTGTGATGCAGACCAATGGAACGGAAGTCTACTCTCAACCAATTTTGATCGGTGATCGAGTACAAATTGTATCACTCATGGTTAATGATCCAGGTGCCCATGATAACGGACTTATTACTGTGACGTATCTAGACCGAGCAAAGAACGCTCCAATGACTACCCAACCTACTAAGAAAATGATCATTCAATATGCATTTGAAGACAACGGAAATTTAATCCCTGTCAAACAATAAAAAAAGGAGTTCATCATGAAAGGCTCTACTACTTCAAAATATATTATCGTTTCTTTACTGGTGTTAGTCGTGATACTAGCCGGCATATCTGGAGCGTTGTTTCATGAGAAGAAAAGTACCGCAGCTATACGTGGAGCATTTGATATCAATGGCATAATTCCTGAGGGCGCGTCGGTAGATGTGGTTGCAACCAGAGCAGATGGAAGCGGAACTCCAGTTCGATTCGCCTCGGGCAACGCCCCTCTTGATTCCGATGTTTGGCAATATAGTGGGGCTCAAGGAGGACAGTCATATACCATCCAAGCAACCCTACTGGTAAACGGTCAAGAAGTGACAAAATCAAATCCAATCACGGTCACAGCTCCTGCCAATAATGAAACCTTAACGCTCAATGTCGAGTCTGCTACTAAGAACACTAAAGCCACAATTACTGGAGACATCGTCATCAATGGATACATTCCTTCCGGAGCCACCGTAACCATTCAAGGCAGGACTCTCGGCAGTCAAAAATATACGTCAGTGGCCACTGGTTTGAGTGCCACTGCTCGCCAAGTTATGAGTTATGCGACCGCGATATCTGGTACCACCTATGAGGTCCAAGGACTCTTATATAACGGCAGTACACAAATTGGTTCGTCAGATACAGTCGTTGTAACAGCCCCTGCTGCTCACGAAGTTCTCACCATTAATTCAACTGCTGTGGCTCCCGCAACTCCAACGCCACAACCAACTAAGTCTCCAACAAGCCAAGTCTCGGTGACACCAGCCCCAACGACCATGCCAACTAAGCCAGCTGTCATTTCTGGAAGTATCGATTTTAATGGAATTGCTCCTCCAAATTCACGCATCGTGATTTTGCAAAAGGTTCACACCAGTCAAAATTATCAAGGAGCTTTAGATAATATTAACCCTGCTGATGGAACAACATGGACTTGGACAAATCCAACTGCTTCCACTTGGTATGATATGGTAGCTGTTCTCAAGCAACGACAAAGTGATGGAACAGATAAAGATCTGTCTACGTCTGCCAATGTCGCGGTCGCAGCTCCGGCAACAAAAATCATCTTTACCTTAAATTCCAGTTTTGGATTGAATGCTCCGAACGGACAAATTAATACCAACTGTGGTAACAAATCTGGAAACACATGGAATGCGACCTTGACGTTTGATCCTATGATAAATGCAGGTTCCTACTGGTACCAAGTCGGTAGCAGCAATGGTGGAACAGACACGGCCAGTGCGACTACAAACGCAGATGGAGTCAAACCATTAACGATTCAGATTGGACTTCAGAATGGAACGACTTACTATGTGCGGTATGCCTACGGCATTATGCAGAATCTTGGAGCCGGAAGCCGCCAATTTTCACCATTCTCATCAGAACATCAAATAAAGTGTGGTTCGTGAGGTTTCTGTTCTCCCCCATGCCTATGTTGCTTTTTTGCGAAGCTGATCCTATAATCGGACGTTCTGTCTATGAAAAAATTATTTGGAATACAGCTACGGGACGAACGAAAAAAACAAGGTCTCACAGTCCAAATGATCTCTGAAGCATGTGGTGTTTCTCGTAGTTACATTACTTTGATTGAAAACGGTAAGAGACTCCCAGGGAAAAAGATTCTTCCGAAAATCGCAGTCGCACTTCATCTCAAAACAACGATAGTCTTAAACTGGTACCTCGAACATATTAGTGAAAAGATGCAAAACGATCTTAAAATTTCTGAATAGTTTTTAAAGCTTCATCAATTAAAAACACTTGATTGCTACGCAAGAGCGGTAAATTATCTTTACTAAAAAAACCATATTCAGATATCTCCTCCGAAGCCTTAAAGTCCCCACCGATAAACACTCCCACATAACAGACATCCAATCTGGCTACCTCTCGATCTGTACGAGTTTTTAGTTGTTCATCCGCACTGACTACAAAATTTGATTCCTCTTTGATCTCACGTTCAATAGCTTCCCTTGGATGTTCACCAGCTTTCATATATCCACCTGGGAGACTCCAGGAGTGAGCGCGGTAGGTGTGTTTAAATAATAGAATTTCGTTTTTTTCGTTAAAGATCACTCCAGTCACCCCAACCAGGAACTGATCTTGAAAAAACCGCATCACAAACAGCTGAATTCCTTTAGGTAAATGTAATGCTTTCCAGAGTTTTGCAAGAAAAGTTTTCACAGTGCATTAGAATCAATAGGAACAACGCCAGATTTTCGTTTAAGTCTCTCATTTTCCAGTTCTAATTGATGGACTCTTTTAGTCAATTCCACTACTTCATTCTTCTTCTTTTTAATAACATTCTCTTTTCCATGAATCGTTAAAGACGTCGAAATATCATGGACAACGTACAAAATGTACGAAAACACTAATCCAGTCACAAGCGATCCAACAATCACATAAAAGAGTGGAATATCGGTAAAGATATATGGCCCCACATGCAAAGACACTAACATTAGATTTGATTGCGACAGATAGGCAAGCAGTGATCCGACGATGAGTAGTAAGATAAGAATCAACATAGATTAAAGTAATCTACTTACAAACAGTACTAATAGTGATCCTGCTACAGCGACGGCAAACGACATCATGTTAAAACCAGTCACACCCACTCCAAAGAAATGTTGACCTAAATATCCTCCAACAATCGCTCCGATAATTCCCAACACAATGGAACCAACAATACCGCCCATAGAACTGGGTGATAAGAAATTAGCAATACTTCCGGCGATCAATCCAAACACAATCCAGTATAAGAAACTCATATTTTTTAGTACTCCTTACCTTTAACAATAGCACACATGTATTACACTATAGTATAAATAGGTAAGATTAAGGTAAGCGCAATCAAGAAAGGTTCTCTATAAAAAGAATTGACAGTGCCACACTTAAAAAGCTATAGACGAAAAATAAAGCATAATACTGTTACATATTTGTTACATTTTTCACATGATTTTATTGCAGCTGTCTCTCTACGATAAAGGTAGTATTTCTTAATTTAAAAGCCTCTTTATGTTTTCCCTCAAAAAAGTTTTTCTCTCTCTTATCACATTATCCTCATTTTTTGTCGCAGCTACTCCTGCCTTGGCTGCCAGTCCTGATGGATTTGGACCTTGGGCTGACAAGGTGGTTTCTACCCAGCAAGGATTGATGAAAAATGGCCAACCAGTTCCGGCAATTAGAAGTAGCGCACAATCGGCACTAGGGGTGGCAGAAAATGATACGGTTGAAGGACATTTTTATTCCCTGGGTCTTGGCGGGAAAATTACGTTAGGATTTAAAAATGGAATGAGAAATGGTGTCATCGTGGTTGAAGCGACAAATCCAAACTATCCACTCGAAAAAGCCACAGTTGAGGTTTCACCGGATAAAGAACACTGGTTTACAGCTGGTACCGTGACGCAAGATGGACAAGTCACCGTTCCTCAAACTGCTGGCTGTGTTCATTATGTGAGACTGACCGATGTGAGTAACGCAGCCGATTTTGGCGACGGAACCGCCGATGGGTATGATGTCGATGGCGTCAAAGGAACAGGTGAACGCTGTTCTATCAGGGAACGTCACAATCCAAAAAACCACAATAGCTTCTGTGGCTCGTACTCTGCCAAGAAAGAACAAGAAATCGACAATGGAGACTAAGGTTTCATGATTCACGCGGCTGATTGCTTGATAATCAGTTGCACAGGGAAGGAAAACCCAAGGAAGGTTACTGTCCAAGAATTGATCAGGCGATACAGGTTAGAGAAGACTACTTCGTTTTCAGCTTCCCACCCACCCAAACGCTCGGGAAAGATAACACGGCTAGTGCCACTGGATACCAGTTAGGCCCCAAAGCCTGTTGAAGATTTGTCATCACGCCGAGGATTGCAAATAGCGTTCCAATACTGGCAAGAATGGTGACGTGTTTCATCGGCTTGTTCGGAGAAAGTTTTGCGGTAATGTATCCACCCGCTACTGTATATATCGTTCGATACGTAAGGGCGAGCAACAACATCCAAGTAATGAAAAGTCCTTTTTCTGGAGATGGAAAAATACCCGCTCCTTCAAGGAGCATATCAGTAAGCACACTCAAAACTGCAACAGTTAGGAATCCGACAACGATTGCCCCAATACTTTTAAAAATCGTTTTTGGCATAAATTTATAGCTTTAAGAAAGCTAATACGTTATACACAACAATAGCTGGCCAGACGATCGCTTTGAATACTCCCATAACACCGATCATAAAGGTGGGAGCTTGTTGCACAAAATAGACGAGTGCTCCGATAAAACCTAATCCGTAGACGGCGTTCATGCTGTGGTTGTGCTTCATCATATCTTTCTACTATACCTTTTTTTGCTTATCAAAAGAAGTCGTTTTAAACGGTTCTCCTTTTTGATCATAAGTAGTCCACTCACCGACTTGTTTACCATTCTCAAAATATCCCGACCGCATTTTGGTTCCATCAGTTCGAAACCACTCCCAATATCCCACACATACCTCACCATCCATATCTCCTTTTGCCCAAACGCTGCCATCCTTATGGTATTCAATATGTGGTTTTTGCATACCTTATTCCCCACCCTCTAAGACTGACAAAATATTCCCCGCTGGATCCGTAAACCAAGCAATGTCAGGCCCTTTCTTCGCAGCTTTCCCACGCACGATTCCTTTGGCGTCGGCTGGCATTCCCTCATAACGCTCAAAATGTATCCCATTCTTCGTTAATTCATCAACAGCTATATCAATATCATCAACTTCGAAATTTAAAATTGTGAAGGTCGCTGGTCGATGATTTTCTTTAGGATACACAAACACCTTACTGCCACCAGGTAAATGAAGATATAAGCCCATCCCTGCTTCTTCCTCCACTCGAAGTCCCATAATTTCGGTGTAAAATACTTTCGCTTTGGCTACATCGTTGACTGAAAAACCGCTAAAGACGTCTTTAACTGCAAACATAGGTTTCCTCCTTTGTTATTCGTTAGTGATGGACCTGCAGATCATGCTTTTTGTCATCTCTCCACATTTGTTTGACGCGAATTCCCATAATGATTTTCATCAGCCATGGTAAGTGGTTATTAATGGTGACGGTCAAATCCAGTAATGGTTGTAATCTAGCAATATATACGACTCGTTTAGGATGTTTTAAACACTCTATAACATCATGGGCTACGCGCTCTTTAGTAACTCCAGTTAAAGTATCATAAGGATAATTAATTCCTTGATGCCTCGACGCTTTGGCATTAAAAAGCGTATTCACTGCGGATGGATGAATGCGACTAACTCGAATCCCCCAAGGAGCGAGCTCATGACGAATCGCATCATTTAATCCTTCAACGGCGTACTTTGTACTGGAATAAATGGTGAGCGGGGGAATAGGAACTAAACTCGCGTAGGAAGCAAAGTTAATAATGTGACCACTATGCTGGGATTTCATGGTGGGGACAACTTGTGAGATAAGTTGTGCCATGGCAATAATATTGACCTGATATTGCTCAGCAATTTCTTCTGCAGTATTCTCTTCTATCCAATCGTAGTATCCCATCCCAGCGACATTGACTAGGATATCAATCCGACCAAACGTTTCTAGAGTTTTCCCTACCACATTAGCTATTTGCTTGGCCTCTTTCAAATCAGTTTTGACAACCAGAGCTTGTCCACCACTTTTGCGGATTTGAGTTGCGACTTCTTCTAAGATTGTTTCACGTCTAGCCACCAATACGACGTTGGCTCCTTCTTTTCCCAATAACAAGGCAATCTCTTTTCCACTTCCATCAGAAGCACCAGTGACGATCGCGACTTTATTTGCAAGCATATTTTGATTTGTAGACACACTTTATCCTTGCACGATTATAGAACCTGCGCAAGATGTGGGAAGATATCTCGTGCACTTTCATCCTAAAGTCCAGATAAGCTTTACTCTTTTCCTTTTTTACTATTTTCTTTCACTCTGAAAGCCACAATTTTGCTGATCAAATCAAACGGAATTGGTTTATCCAGAGGAAATTGCAAAGTTCCTTTTCCTGTTTCATACGGCTCTAACTCTTTTTTAAATGCTTCAATACCTGAGGGGGCTGGATAAAATCCGATATGATTTTTAAATCCTCCAAAGTGTACAAGATTCCCGTTGAGTTTAAAGGTGGCAAGCCCATACGCGATTGCCTCCGTAGCTTCTGGAGCACCCTTCTTAATTGTCTGTCTTATTTTTTCTAAAAGAACTTGGGTTTCCTTTGGATAACTCTGTATGTATTCATCTATTGAATTGTAGTTTTTCATATATGTAACTTCGACTACAAACGTTTCGTTTCCCTCTTTCCATTGTTATACGTATATTCATCTTTCAGTATACTATTCTTCAAACTGAAGAGCTCATACAAATACGGGACTATCGGATCAGCATCAAATCAATACAACCCTTCTCTGGAGAAGACCTCAAATCTATAGTGGCGTGAATGATTTTGCGGTCTTTTGACGACTAATTAGGCACCATGAAAAATATACACACCATCACCTCAACCGAATGGCTTACCTACTTTCAAAAGAACACCAGAAACTTGCTTCGTATTCCTTGGGAGAGTCCATATAAGCTAACTCCGGAGGAAAAAGAGCGAGTGATCGCCTCTGTCCAGCAATTTGAACTCGGGGAGAATGCAGAAGGAAAAACTTTCAAACGTAAAGCGCTCCCCTTTGCAAAACAACATGACCCTATTTACATGGATGCTTTAGATTTGTTTATCAAAGAGGAACAGCGACACAGTGCGACTCTCAGGAGATTTTTACAGAAAACCGAACAACCCACTTTAGAGAACCATTGGGTAGATAGTGTCTTTCGTCGTTTACGAAAGCTTTTGGATATTGAAGTTGAAGTGCTCGTACTACTGACCGCTGAAATCATCGCTATGGTCTACTATGGGCGCTTAAAAGCGGCAACCGATTCACCTGTGCTCCAAACCATCTGTGAACAAATTCTCTTGGATGAAACCCAACACATTAATTTTCAATCAACTGCCCTCTACAAAATCCGTCGGAATATTTGGTGGATCAGACGACAAGTTTCTCCACTGGTTCATGCAACACTTCTCGCTGGAACAGCATGTCTAGTATGGTGGCAACACAACTCGGTGCTTTCGAGTGGAAACTTTTCCTTCCGCAGATTTCTGTATGAAGTCTATTTAGTGTTTAACAAAAGTCATATGGTTAGTTCTGGAAGAGCGTAGGACATCTATTTGATTTGGTTTTTGCTATACTTCCCTGATATGTCTACTGAAGAAATGTTGGAAGAAGCAAACCTCCGTTTTAGTTCCGATACCAAAAAAGGATATAGCCGAAAGATTCAGGGAGAATCTCATCTATACTTTGATACGACTGGACAAAAAATCACCGACGAAAAAGTCATCGAACGAATTAACAGTCTCGCTATCCCTCCTGCTTGGAAAGAGGTGTGGATCTGTCCAAATAAAAATGGATATTTGCAAGCCACTGGCTTTGATAGTAAGGGCAGAAAACAATATCGCTATCATCCACTCTGGGTAGAACTCTCCCAACAAAAAAAGTTTGAGCACATGATCCTATTTGCCCAAACCCTTCCCAAAATCCGTAACCACATCAAGAAAGTAATGGACGAGAGAGGACTCTCACGAGAAAAAGTTCTGGCTACGGTCATTTGGCTGCTTGAGAACACTTTGATTCGTGTAGGAAACGAAGAATATGAAGAAGAAAATAAATCATACGGATTAACCACCCTAAAGAATCGGCATGTCGATATTACCAAAAAAGAGGAAATTCACTTTGCCTTCAAAGGCAAAAGTGGTGTGTATCACAATGTGCATGTGAAAAGTAGAAAAGTGGCCAAGATTATTAAACAGTGTCAGGAGTTACCAGGCCAAGATTTGTTTGAATATAAAGACGAGAACGGTGATATGCAGGTGGTTTCCTCCCAACACGTAAATGACTATTTACGAGAAATCACCAATGAAGATATTAGTGCCAAAAATTTTCGCACTTGGGCAGGCACGATGCTTGCTGCCAAGATGCTAACCAAAACCGGACTCCCCGAGACGGACTCAGCTACGAAAAAAAACATTACCAAAGTGGTTAAGAAAGTCTCCCAGCATTTACGCAATCTCCCATCTACTTGTAGAAAATACTATATTCACCCCTCGGTTTTTGATGCGTATGCACACGGATATACCTTGTCCAATTTACAAACACATAAAAAGTTTCAAACTTTTGAACGAGTGAAGAGTTTAAATGAAACTGAAAATGGCATTATCGGATTGTTGTATTTGTTTGAATAAGGGGGAAACCTACTCCGAGCTTTTATATAATTTATAAAAAATCAAGAGGTGCTGGATTAGTAGTACCGTTATAAACCACCAAAAACCGGCGATATACCCTGCCACAACATCTGTAAAATAATGGACTCCCAAATAAACCCTACTAAAACCAATCATTCCTACCAGCACTACAGCAACGATCGACATCAGGATTGTTAGACTTTTTTTATGAAAAAAATGATACGAAAAGTATACAAGCAATGCATAGAAAATAAACGAATTCATCGCATGACCGGAAGGGAAACTATATGAGTGTTCGACAACCAACGGAGAAATATTTGGACGTGGTCGTTGATACAAAAGTTTAAATGTATTGTTTAGGATCAATCCCATGAGTAAAACTAAACAAAACAATACTGCCTCTATGCGGTGTTTTTTCATTAAAAAGATAACACTCACCAATCCTGCCAACGCTAAACAAATATTATCACCGAATGAAGAAACAAACTCCATGAACGAGGTCATACTTGGGGTCCTCAGAGAGAATACAAGCATCGATATTTTCATATCGATTTGAGCAAAATCCGTTTCTGCAATTTCTCGAGCAAAATAGACAAAAAGTAGAAGAGAACATACGCATAACCCTACAGCCAAAATAATCTTACCTGTCGCAATAAATGCTCGAGTTGAGCTTAATGAAAATGTCGATATCTGTTGTAGAAATGTAAGCATTTTGGAAACAATGGACCGATATTAATGACAGGAAAATATGTCCGTTGGAATTCCGATGATTGTCCCGAGATTCCAACCATCGTGACGAGCTAAGAATAAATGTCCACAGACACTGGTCCCACGAGCCCCTCCTAAAGAGATAACTTTTTCATAGTCCGCAACTGCTTGTTGTCTGTCAATCTCAAAATAATAATTGTGAATGTCACCTCTATTCATAAGCGCTTGAATATAATTAGGATTTAAAATAATTGCTTGATCTAAATCCGGTAAAGCCTGAGCATAGTTTCGCATCCGCATGAAAGTATAGGCTCGATTATTGTAGGCTTGAGGATAATTTGGGTTAAGCGAAATAGCCATCGTATAGTCATCAATTGCTTTCCCACAATCTCCTGTATCGTAGTCATAATTCCCCTGAGCAAAATAATCCATTGCGGTTTTTAATTCTGCGGGAGGATACGAAGTTGTCGCGTGATACGTACCACATTGGAGATCAGGAGCTCGTGATCCTCTATACATCGCCACAACCAGCAAACTTATCAGAATCAATGCGATGACCATCGCAACTATGAAAGCTTTTTGCTTTGCATCTTTGCGTTTTTTGTCTCGATTCAGATATCGAAATGAGAAGTAATAGGCCAGCTTTGCCATGATAGCAATGAAAAAAAGAAAGATCAGAAGCTTCATATCTCTAAATTGTAGCACTCATGAAGATATGTCAATCGACCTCGATATCAAAATTATACGCATCAATTTCACTGGTGCGTAGAGTTCGGTAGAAAGCAATAGCTCCGCTATCAACTTTGTCGGCTTGAACAAAGATCACATACGCTCCACGCTCTCTGGCAATGTTTTTTAAGGTCTCAAAGAGTTTGGTCGCCACACCTCGGCGCTGATAGGCAGCCGAAACGGCTAGATCATAGACGTAGAGCTCACGACGTTTCTGCTCAAACTTTTGGAGCTCATAGGCCACCAAACCACCGATAACCTGTCCTTCCTCGTTTTCAGCCACCAAAACCAGATGTGAGGTATCACGAAGAAAATCTTCAAGATACTTTTCATCAGGAACGGCACCCTGATATGAAGATTCATCCTCAAAGACCTGAGCGAATAATTTGAGCAGATCATGAAAAAGTCGAATATCCTGTGGTGCGAGTTGTGTATATGTATAGTTCATCTTATTCTTTCCGTAACTCGCTTAAAGTATAGTCCCACTCCTCAAGTTTTTCTTTCAGAGCGGTTCTGGTATCATCGATCGCTTTGTTGTAGATGCTTGGGCCAATGTTTTGAAGGCAAAAATCCAAGATGTCATTAGCGGCAATGACTCCAACTTCTTCATTCCGTTCATCCAAAAAATATGCCGTTATCTCTTTGAGGGCTTTTTCTCTATCTTCTTTGGAAAGGAGGTCGTTCATAAAAGGAATAGTAAATACCTTAGGGTGAATATGGAATATCTTTTTGTTCACTAAATACTAAGCCTTTTTCCCTGTAATGTTGACCAACCAGTGAATGCCGACCTTATCAGTCAACATACCGAAGGTATCACCCCATGGAGCTTGTACGAGTGGTTGTTCAATAGTGGCTCCAACTGATAGTTTCTCCCAGTATCCTTTAAGTAAGGACTCATCATCTCCACTTAAAGACATACTCACATTTGTTCCCGGCTTATACTCCATGTGGTTTGGAGTATCCGAAGCCATAAATACAATATCGTTGTCTCCCGTAAGCATTGCATGCATGATTTTATTCTCTTCACTAGGATCAACAGGAGCACCACCGTCTTTAAAGGTGGACAGATCAAGTTTGCCACCAAAGACAGTTTTATAAAATTCCATTGCTTCACGGGCGTTGTCTTTAAAGTTAATGTATGGGTTTAATCGTGTCATATAGTTCCCTTTCAAGGTATCTGGTATGAGACTAGTATAACAAAAGGTTAAAAAACATTCACGTCATTAGGTTTCACTGCCAGCTGTCGACCAGAGAAAAGTTGGTTCAAAATCTAAACCTGAATAAATCATATTTCCAGAGCAGATATATCATCTTACAATTTTGAAGCTCAACACCGTTCCGAAACACTGTATTACGATATTTATATATTGACAAACGATAAATAATAGGATAATATATAGAAATCACTCTATAAATGAGGGTCTTTATATGAAACGTGGTTCAACAATATTCTTAAAGACAGTGCTCTGTCTTATCGCTGTCGGCACACTAGCTGGGATGCTCTGGTTTCCTCAAACTGAAGGAAGAGCTGCAAACCTAGATCTCATCAGTATTTATGCTGACCCGATTATTATCTATATGTATATTGCTTCAATTCCATTTTTTGTTGGATTATATCAAGCATTCAAATTATTAAACTTCATTGATGCTAATAAAGCCTTTTCCCAAGGGGCCGTCAATACACTTAGGAATATGAAACTTGCTTCTCTTGTTCTTATCGGTTTTATTGTATTAGGACTGTTTTACATCCGTTTCTTTGCGCATGGTGACGACCCAGCAGGCCCAACAATGCTCGGATTTATTGTATCTTTCGCGGTCGCTGTTATTGCAACAGCAGCTGCTGTTTTTGAAAAACTTTTCCAAAATGCCGTCGATATGAAATCAGAAAACGACTTAACAGTCTAAAGGAATTATATGGCAATCGTAATCAACATCGATGTGATGCTCGCCAAACGGAAAATGAGCGTCACCGAACTTACCGAAAAGGTTGGCATTACTATGGCAAATCTTTCTATCTTAAAAAATGGAAAGGCAAAAGCCATTCGTTTCTCAACCTTAGAGGCGATTTGTAAAGCTTTAGCTTGTCAGCCTGGAGATATTTTGGAATATAAATAATTCTATTCATTTTTTTAAGAACCTGTTTTATTTCCCTCTACAATGATAAGATTTTCTAAAGGAGATAAGAAATATGAAAACAATGACATGTAAACAAATGGGTGGACCGTGCGACGTTGCAATGCATGGAAATACTGCCGATGACGTAATAAAGGCTGGAGAGCAACATATTAACGAGATGGTAGCCAAGGGAGATGAGTCTCATCAGACAGCGGCCCAAAGAATGGCAGATATGCGTCAAAATCCGGCATCAGGTATGGAATGGTATCAAAAGACACAAGCTGATTTTGCCGCCCTTCCAGAAGACTGAACTATCAGGAAGATTCTTCTTTCGCTATTTTATTCAGTATATTTAGCAATTTAGTTGTCGTATTCCAATTGCGGATCGTCATGGAATTATACATTGGTGTGCCAACGATTTTACCTAATCGGCTTTTGGTACGCAAAGAACCGAGCCTCTGGGAGTAGATGACTCCATTCCCTGGCCAAACTTTGTCGACTCCTTCTCGGGGATCAAAAACTGACATAGCTTGAGCAGAATCAATATCCATGAGAAAAATGGTATCGCTGTAATATTTTTCTGGCTGATTCCCAAAGCCTTTCGGTCGTTTATCGACAATGGCTTGGAGCTGTTTGGTCGTCAAGGTTAATACTTTGATGATCGAGCTATCCAGCTTAAACCTTTTTGGCAAACTTCTTTCAATCTGTTGACTTACTGTTTTTGCATCAAGTTTTGATTGCACGATCACGTTTCCGCTTTGAATATAGGTCAGAACATTCACAAAACCCTGTTCTTCCAAGAACAGCTTAAGCTGCGCCATTGGCATTTTATTTTTACCACCAACATTTATGCCACGTAGAAGTATCAAATAAGTATTCATTTCTTTCCATTATACTTGAAAAAATTGCAAGAAAAAGAATTTCAGAAATCCTAGCGCAATTCTGTTCTCTCTGAAACCCTAGCCAGCAAATGCCTTTTCTAGGTCAGAAATAATCAACTTTTTCATAGGCATGAAAACTTCAAAAACTCGTTTGCGTTGCTCCTCAGATCCCTTTAACATTTCTGCTAGAACTTTGGGAACAATTTGCCAAGACAAACCATATTTATCTTGTAGCCAACCACATTGTTCAGATGCTGGAACCGCTGATAATTTTCCCCAATAGTAGTCAATCTCTTCTTGATCTTTACACTCTACCGAAAAGGAAATTGAGGGGTTGAAACTAAATTCTGGTCCAGCGTTGATCGCAATAAAGCGTGTGCCTAAAAGTTCAAAATCAATTGTCAGTAGATCACCTTTTTTATGACCAGTAACTTCTGGAGATACATCACTATAATAATCTTTACTTAAGATTTTGGCGTCTTTAAAAACAGACAGATAGAAATCAATTGCTTCTTGAGCATTATTGTTGAACCAAAGATTAGGGGTAATTTGCTGTGACATATTTTTACATTATCCTTCCTGAATACTATAGTATTACATCATAAATAAATATGTTGTTTGAAATGAATATACTTTACTATAAAGCTCCCAGTACTAAACAACTTTAAATATTTGGTATGGAATTGATGTGAAAATCTAACTCAAATCAGAAATAGTTACTACTACTCGGCATGAGAGTTTTTCCGTCGTTTGTTGAGCACTGCTTGAACCGAAGGACTGATTGGCTTATCTGTGCGATGAATACAGCCCAACCAGCAACATGGCCGGCGTTTCCCCTCTTTAAGTTCCTTGATCAGCCTCTCGCTATGCTCCTTTCTCGTTTCCGCTTTCTTGACGAACGTGACCCAGCAAATCCATTCATTGCGCGCCAAAGGCGTCAGATCCTCCCAAGCTGCATGGGCTTTCGGGTCAGCTGTTAAAGCTTCCCGCACATCCGTCGGAACTTTATGCACCACTCCGCTTGAAATGACTGTATTGGCCATATACTTATTTCCTCAGAATCTTCTCCATAGCTTTTCCTTTTGCTAACTCATCGATCAGTTTATCTAAATAACGAATTTCTCGCATCGTGGGCTCGGTGATATCTTCTACTCTAACACCACAAATTACCCCTGTAATCAGAGTCCTGGAGGGGTTCAGCCGAGGAGCTTTCGCAAAGAAGGTTTCAAAGTCTGTCTGTTTTTCTAGTTGTACTTCAAATTCTTTTTGCGTAAATCCCGTTAACCAACATATTATCTCATCGACTTCCTTTTGGGTTCGTCCTTTTTTCTCGGCTTTCGCGACATAATACGGGTAGACACTTGCAACGCTCGCGGTATAAATTCGATGTTTGAGCATGCTGAAATTGTAGCAGAAGTCAGGACTTGTTTTAGCTATTCTTCTTTTTCATGTACTGAAACGAAGTCTGTATGAGTTTTTCTAAAACCGTTTGGTCTACGTCAGAAAGTTTGTTGATATACAAACATCCACCCATACCACTACTTGTTGTATGCTTACCCAATTTTTCTAGCAGGACAGTACTGTCATTATTACCGTGCATAATATAGAGTGTAAGATTTTGTTTTCGTGGAGAGAATCCCACTAGAAACCAATCTCCTTCCTGTGCACTTTTTTCTGATTTATAATGATATTTCCCAAAGCCCACGATACTTGTTCCCCACATCACTGGCCTTTCTCCTGTAACTTTCTTAAACATCTCCAGAAGAGCTAAGCCGTCCTTCTTTTTTTCCTCTGGTTTAATAGTATCGAGAAAATCTTTAGGATTTTGGTTTGTAATGAGTGTTTTTGGTGCTGCCATAGAGAAATTATATCAGATTTGATATTTATCTTGGAAATGACTGATTATCAAAAACTATTCCGTCGAGTAGTTATCATTTAGACTCTTCTTCATGCATTTTATGAATAAAGTTCACTCTATGTTTTTTGGTTAATAGTTTAATTGCGTATGTTTCCAGCTCCTGATTAGATGATGTTACTTTAAATGCATTTTCCCAATAGTTCACTTCAAGATCAATGGTATTCCCTTGCTCGTCAACTGCGATATAGCTTGCCTTGTTTAAGTAAAACTGTGTAATTCTGTTCATATTGTTTCCTTATAGAAATAAAAAAGCCCCCGGTTGGGAGCCTATTCAAAATACAAAAAATGCTCCCGTTAAGTAAAGGAGCTGCAACAAGTATTCTTTTGGATGTTGAATTTCATGGCACTATGATATCCCTAATGTTAGAAACAAACAACAACAAAGTAGGTGAAGTATTAAAAAGAGGTCTGAGCATAAACTGCACCACCTAATAGAAAATGTCAGAACCTATTTATTACCTCAGGAATTAGGTTTCCTTGAAGATTTTGGACTGGGAACAATGTTTGAAAGACTATTTCATTTCGCAGGCGAAAATTCAATGATCCACTCAATACCGTATTTATCTCGAAACATACCCGCATATGAGCCCCATGGACTGTCTCCTGTAGATCCTTCAACTTCTCCTCCAGCCGAAAGGCCAGAGAATAATCTATCCACCTCTTCTTTACTTTCTGTACTTACCAAAATTTTGCTTCGATTTTCATGTTCATTTACTCGCCCCAAAACTTCCGGAACATCATTGGCGATCAGCATAGTGCTGTTACCAATTGGTAAAGCAATATACATTATTTTATTTTCTTCTTTTTCTGGCACGGGAAATTCATCGGTTGCGATATCTTTGAAACGCACCACTTTCGCAAAATCTCCACCAAAAACAGATTTATAAAACGTAAATGCCTCTTGCGCATTACCGTTGAAGTTAATCCAAGTATTTATTGTAGCCATACAGTAAGTATAACGAATTTATGTATTTAGTACGCTTTTGTCGCGCCGTTTTTTAATGCTTTTTCAGCATTGTCTTTAGACATCATTGCACAGACAACGGTTCCGCACTTCTCATGCTTCCCTTTGGCCATGAAACCACCTTTTTTAGTTTGGTGAATCTCTGGTGCTGACAATTCAACGCCTTTTTCCTTACATTTAACGCAATATCCTGTAACCATATCTGTCTCCCTTTAAATTAATTGTAAATTATAGATCTTGTTGCATTATACCGCATTTTAGGGTGATCCATACCTTAAAGGTAAGAAAGTACGAACTTGTAAACAATTACAGGAGCTTTCACCTCTAGCAACTTCGGAACATTCCGCAAAAAACCCATGACTGTGGTTTGTATCTGCTCCCCGACTAGGACTCGAACCTAGAACCTTTTCGTTACAAGTGCCCTCTCATTACTGTGAGGCTTGGACTATCTCATATTCCTTTACAGGAACCCAGGTATATAGTCTCTACACATTTACCACATATTTTTTATGATACGTGGATTTAGCTCGGGATTGACCTCTCTTTTAGGAGAGGCGTCTTCCGAATTAGCCTGGTTTTTCAATCCGTATTACTACGGAAAGCTGCCGTTATTCAACAGCGAATTGCTCTACCATTGAGCTATCGGGGATTGTGAAAGAACAAAGGTGATTGTACCAAAGGTTTTCTTGAGAAGAAAGAGCTTAAGTTCTGGAGATCACAATCTCGTCTCCATCGTCCTGATATGGGAGTGGACACTCATTTTGTGTCAGATTGAGATTAATACAATGATTTACACATCCAGGAGTACTCTTCAATAAATCGCAGACCTGAATCTCTGCTCCATCTCCAACGATCAAATCAGGAAAACCAAAAACTGCCCAAGTACCAAGCCCGGTAATAATGGTGGTCTTTCGCCGATGATCGCATTTTGCTTCTTGCTCAGGCATGGAACCACTATAGGTTTAAGAACGATTCCTTGTCAAGAGAGATGCCTAGAATAGTTTTCCAATAATCCAGAAAATGAACAAAAGTCCGAGTGGGACACCGAGAATCCAGAGTACAATATATTTCATATTTTCCTTTCTCTCTGTATAGATAAGGTAAGTGTAAGCCGCAGTAGTAAGAAGTCCGTAAGAGGAATAGAAACTTTTTATGTGGAATCCCATCCCGACTATCATTCCTCCAGGACTGCTTCAAAAACTGAAGAAAGAACAGGACGAACTGCGTGCGCAGATCATTCTCTCCAAGCCACCCTATCCAATTCACATCATTTCTGGCTGTGACAGTGCGTTGATCGGTGATGATATTTTTTCCGTCTTTGTCACCTTCTCCTATCCAGACTTAAAAGAACTCGAAATAGTCACCAAACGCTCTCCTCTCCCACTTCCTTATATCCCTGGGTTTTTAGCCTTCCGGGAGATTCCCAATCTTCTCTTGGCATATACCAAGCTCAAAACCAAACCAGACCTCATCATGGTCGACGGCCAAGGGATCATGCACCCTAGACGTATGGGTATTGCAACTCATCTGGGGATTAAGCTTCAGGTTCCAACCATAGGCGTCGGTAAAAGCAAACTATTTGGAACATATAGTGAACCTGACCTTGCGCCAGGCTCTTTCACTTCTGTCACCCATAAAGAAGAAGTCTTAGGAATTGCGTTGCGCTCTAAACTGCGCAGTAACCCCCTGTTTATCTCTCCCGGATACTTATGTGACATCGAAACTGCGAAAAATCTCGTCCTCGCTACCTTACGTGGATATCGCCTGCCCGAACCCACACGGCTTGCGGACAAGTATTCTAAAATCTTAAAACCCGCCCAGTCTCTAGAAGAAAAAGCACGTACAATGAATCAAATGATCAAACCGAATACTCCAGCACCAGACTTCTCCCTTCCCGATCAGGATGACACTATTCGAACACTATCTGACTATAAAGGGAAATGGCTCGTAGTCTATTTTTATCCGAAGGATGATACGCCCGGATGCACCAAGGAGGCCTGTTCGTTTCGCGACAATTCACACAAACTGTTAAAGCGCGAGGTGGCTGTCGTCGGAGTCTCGAAAGACAGTGTCAAATCTCATAAAAAATTTGTTGATAAATATTCCCTTCCCTTTACGTTGCTTTCTGATCCAGAAAAAGTGATGATCCACGCCTATGGAGCTTGGGGCACAAAGAAATTTATGGGACGAGAATATGATGGCATTTTGCGTACGACTTTTTTAATTGATCCCACAGGCATCGTCAAAAAAGTGTACGAGAACGTAAAACCCGATGAGCATGCGATCGCTATCCTTCAAGATATTGAAGCTCTTTCCGTGTAGAATAACTCCTATCGGTATGAAAAATGTACGAGCAGCATTGACTTGGATCGATCACAATCTTCTTCTCTTGTGTTGTTTTTTTCTGTTGGCTTTTATCCCCCTGTATCCCAAGATTCCCTTGTTTGATGCGCTGCCTGGGTACATTGTCAAAGTTAGAGTAGAAGACTTCCTGGTTGTCTTTACCGGCCTTGTATGGCTGATCGGAGTAATTCGTAAACGCATCGAATGGAACATTAGCTATTTCTGGTTTGTGGCCCTCTACGCAATTGCCGGACTACTCTCCATTGCTCTGGGTGCTACCCTTTTAAATACGATCCCCGTGCAACTGCTCCATATTGGCAAAAGTGGTCTCACTTGGGCTCGATACTTAGAATACTTTTCACTACTTTTCTTCTTCTTTTCTGCCATCAAAACCAAACGTCATATCGCCATCACTATCATAATTTGCATGCTCACTCTTCTGGGTGTCGTCGGTTATGGTATCGGACAAAAATACGCACACTTTCCCGTATACTCCACGATGAATCGCGAATACAGCAAGGGAGAGAAATTGTATTTGCAGGCAGGCGCCAAACCTCAATCAACCTTTGCTGGCCACTACGATCTCGCTGCATATCTAGTCATCATCTTACCGATTCTTTTCTCTTTAGCATTAGGAAAAATGCGCCAGAAATTTACTGTGAAGAATTGGGGTATCGCCATTGTCATCATGGGAGTACACCTTACTGGCCTCTTCATGTTGGTACTGACTGCTTCTGCTACAGCTTTAGGCGGATATGGGATTGCGATGATTATAGTGGCACTGTTTCATCTCTGGCGTCTTCCGACCCTCAAAACCAGACTTGCCTGGGGAGCTATTGCTCTTCTGCTAGCATTTATCGGACTGGCTGGTGTCTGGTTTATCGCTCCAGCAACCACCAAAGAGAAAGCCGTAGGACTACTGTTTGGAAAATCATCATCTGATATCCCAACTGACTTACTCGGTGACGGGTATGAGGACAAGCGCGTCGGCACTGCACAGCCAGATGGGACGATCAAATATACGATTGTGCGTCAAAAAAGTACCTGGTCAGCCAACGCCTTAAAGTATGGGATCTCCATGGGAATCCGACTTGATACTTTATGGCCGCAAGCACTCTTAGGGCTAGCTCGCAGTCCTTTAAGTGGGAGTGGCTATGGAACTCTAGCAATGCTTGATACTCAAGGATTTACAGAAGCAGATAGTACAGACAATAATTTCTTGCGGACTTTAGGAGAGACAGGACTGGTTGGCTTCATTCTCTTCTATGGCATTATTTTTTCAGTCGCTCTAGCGACTTTTAAAGCCGGAAAGAAATCACAAGATGAAACAACGAGCGGGTTGTCCATTGGATTATTTGGGGCGGTAATTGGCCTTTGTATCACTGCAATTTATTTAGATGTTTTTGCTGCATCCAAAGTTGCTTTTACGTTTTGGGCACTCACTGGCGTAGTATTACGCGCAATCTATATTCAGTATCCTGCCGTACTCATAGCTCCTGTGCAAAAATTCCGAACCCATTTCTTCCGTCATTGGCCACTCTATGTAATCATCGTTTTGGCATTTTTCTTGCTACATCAAAATCCATTCTTACAACACACACCTACCAAAGATATTGAGAACATGACAGCAGGTCTACAAAACCTCACCGCTGCTAAATGTCTTAATTCCGTTGGCAGTTTAAGTCTGTGTCGCAACTCAGGATTGGTATCTGCCTCACATCTTTCGTTCTACGCACTACTCCTCTCACTACTCTTACGACTCACCCCAGTATACGGAGTCTTTGCATATCTGAATCTGATGCTGATTGTGCTTTCTCTCATTGTTACATATCTATTGATACGTAAACGCGTCTCCAGACAAAGCACGATCGTAATTTTACTGTTTGGAGTTGGCTCTACGAGTCTGCATCAGTTGACTCAATCACCACTTCCTGAACTTTCATTCTGGCTACTGGTATTGTATCCATTGCTTGCCTTGGGACTCACTTTTGTCCTCAAATATAAACCGCTTCGAATCATCGTAAGCATATTCAGTATCCTTTTGATTGTAATGGCCTTTGTGCACACTGATTTCTTACTTCGATTTCAAAACCGTGTTCCTAACTTTGCAACCGAGTCTATCCAAGTTGCCAATAACTCAATTGCCAAATCTATAGCCAAACCTGCGTATTTAATGAGTAGCTTAAATCCATACTTTGCGGATTTATATACACTACCCAATTACACACTTTTGCCACTCTCAAGCCACCAACAGTATGCCGATCATCCGAGAAACATCTGGGAACAAACCAAGTCACCAAATGAACTAGTTGAAACCAGCAATCTATTCGTCAGTGACTACCAAGCTCAAACAGGACAGCCCTACAATGCTGATTTTGAAACTGTGAAAAAAGCTTTTGATACTCACTATGTGAGACTAGGATGCAATGAACTCTGTAATATTTATAAGCTGACCAGTCCAAAACCCATCGTATCAGCTGACCCATTGGCTGTTTTTACCAACACCAGAATGGCAGTGCAAAAACTACCGACGACCTATCAATTTGCAGTGGTACCAAATGATTTTGACCCCAATCTACAGGACTCAACTATTTTCTATACCACAGCAACGTTTACGAAGCGTCTGCTACCACTCCAAAACCAAAAAGAAAATTTCATGGTCCTCACTGGTGATGCGGTTCATAAACCGGAGAAAGTGCACGCAAACTTTACACAGGCTTTTGCTTTCGCTACCGATTTTCCGATTTTATACGCACAAGGAAACGAAAAACTCCAACCCATTAAATATTTTGACGGAGAATTCCAAAGTTTCTTTACCCCGACAGAATACTTTATCCTTCTTGATATCCAACCCGACTCTCATATCGGTGACGACGAAAAGCTTCGCTTGTATGATGCCTTTTTACAGATTGAGAAACTGCCAAACATTCAATCAGTGTTCATCATTTCTCATGACTTAAACTGGCAGAATACCAGTGATCCAGAGAATGCGATGCATGCCATTGAAAAGAAATTGGCAGCCTTCCCAAATCTTCACACTTATATCCTGACTGCAAACCATAGGAACAATTTAATGAAAGCGGAAAGCTGGTATGAAACCAAGACCAGTAGAAACGTAACGTATGCAGCAGCCTTAACGGCTGGCAATACACGAGACGTATCATTCCAGGTACAAGTGAATCCTAGAAACGTTGAGATTAATCCACTTCAATTGGGAGAATGATTTTTTTTAAGCGACGAAAGTTAAAGCCTTACCGACCTTACCAGCGCGACCAGTTCGGCCAATGCGATGGATATAGTCTTCGTAGGAGTTTGGTTCGTCATAATTGATCACGTGAGTGACATCATTGATATCCAAACCACGGGCAGCAACGTCGGTCGCTAACAGCGCTTTGACGCGTCCCCGTTTGAAGTCTTCGAGTGATCGTTGACGAGCCCCTTGGGTTTTGTTCCCGTGGATACTCGTGACCCGGAGGCCGCGATCAAGCAAGATCTCTTCTAGTTTGGAAATCCCATGTTTGGTACGACCGAACACAATGGCTCGTTCGCAATCCTGTGAGAGTAACAACTGAGTCAAGACATCAATTTTGTTTCCACCTGGTGGAACCCGGATGACGTCTTGATCAATATGTTCATTTGTTTCAGTGACTTTAACACTGATACGGACAGGATCTTGGAGGAAGGTACGCATAATCTCTTCCACGTCTTTGGTGATTGTGGCACTAAAGCACAGTGAATGTCGTTCCTTTGGGAGTAACGAGATCAAGTACTGAATATCTTTACGGAATCCAATATCAAGCATACGGTCCACTTCATCAAGAACGATGGTGGTGAACAGCTCAGGTTTTAATGAGCGACGTTCAATCAGATCTTTTAATCGACCTGGGGTACCGATAACGATATGTGGGTTTCGTGAGAGCGATTGCATTTGGGCAGAGACACTTAAGCCTCCGACACATAACACCATTCCCACTGGAAGACCACGGGACAGAGAGCGGCATTCTTCTTCGACTTGGACCGCAAGTTCCCGGGTAGGAACCACGATCAGAGCCCCCTCTTGGGGATTGTTCGCAATACGATGCAAGATCGGAAGCAAGAATGCAGCTGTCTTTCCAGTACCGGTGTTCGCCAGTCCGACGACGTCTTTTCCAAGCATTGCTGCTGGAATCGCTTGGTCTTGGATTGGAGTCGGCTCAGTGTATCCATGCTTGGTGATGTTTGACATCAGTTGGGCATGAAGGTTGAAATCAGCAAACGTGTTCGTAATAGGGGTAGGTGCTACCTCTGGACGTTCAGTTGCGTGATTGACATACAATGACGGATGAATGTATTTGGGTCGAGGTCCACCTTGTGAGCGGGGTCCGCGACTACCAAACGAAGATCTTCCTCCTGAGGACGGGCGACTATTATAGCCTCCACCATAAGAAGGACGACTGGAATATCCACGGGATTGTGGACGAGCGTTATATGACATACATTTCCTCTATTCTTTCGAGGAAAATGACGCCATATAGGGCTCAAAATCCTCAGACCATCTCAGAGTTACTGAATGGAAAAAATAATACTACCTTAGGGAGAGAATCACATTGGCGTCTGTCTTTTTGACTGACGACTTCACTACCGAAGAGCTACAGTATAGCACGTATATCCTATAACACAAGGAGCGGCCCTCCTAATGAGCCAAAACCCAATTAATGACTTCCCTTGCTAAGCTTGGAGTAATGAGTCTTTCGGAATCTGTAAAATCTCGCGTTTTCCCGTTCTCGTCAAGTAAAGCCAGGAAATCAGCAGCCTTCCTTCGTGCCGAAAGATCGTTAAAAGCGAGCTCAACCTTCCCTTCTTCCCTTTGGAAAGCGTCGATTGGGCCTAACAGTCTCAAGTCATTCACTTCAGGATTTAAGAGAGACATAGATTCCTTTCTCTAATTTTATCCACAATAGACCTTTTAAAGGCAAAAACAAGGTGAATTCAAAAAGGGCCAGAGATTGCTCTCTAGCCCTTGAGGTTTTTAAGTTACGCGCAAGCTTTAAAAGTCTCGCTGTCCACGGTATCCACCGTTACCACCGCGATCTCGTTCGCCATTGCCGAAGTCATGAGATCCACCGCCCCGTGAAGGGCCACGTCCTCCACCCCCCTGTGGCCTCCCACCCCGATCACCGCCTCTAAATCCGCCTCCTTGTGGTCGACCTCCTCTATCTCCGCCTTCTCGTGGTCCACCCCCCTGTGAGGCTTTGGCAGCTTCTTGCTCTTTGGTCAACATGGTGAGGTTGTAGCGACCTTGATCATCAACTTCAGTTAATCGTACGTGAACACTGTCACCTAAATGAGCAACATCGTTGGCATCAGCAATATAGTCTGGTCCCATTCTCGAGACATGGACTAACCCTTCACGTCCTGGCAAGAATTCAACGAATACGCCAAAGCTTTCGACTCTGGTAATGATTCCATCAAATTCTTCTCCTGGATCAACTGATCGCATCATGCCAGCAATCCATGAACGAGCTGCTTCAATCTTCTCGGCATCATCAGATGAGATATTTACGATTCCAACGTTGCGTTCTTCATCTTCGTCTACATCGACTTGAGCCCCCGTGGTCGCAATGATATTTTTGATCACTTTGCCACCTGGTCCAATCAATTCACCTATACGCTCTTGTGGGATCTCCAATTGCACAATCTTTGGTGCATATTTCGAGAGTTCTTTACGTGGTTCAGGGATCGCGGCAAGCATCTTGTCCAAGATGAAGAGTCGGGCCTCACGAGCTTGTTTTAAAGCCTTATGCATGACTTCCATTGGGATACCTTTGATCTTGATATCCATTTGCATCGCAGTCACCCCTTCGGTCGTTCCTGCAACTTTAAAGTCCATGTCTCCGACATGATCTTCTAACCCTTGGATATCAGACAAAATAGCGTACTTGCCTTTCCCATCGCTCATCAGACCCATAGCAATTCCTGCTACTGGTCGTTTGATTGGGACACCTGCAGCCATCAGTGACATGGTACTGCCACAGACCGATGCTTGTGAGGTACTTCCATTACTACTCATAATTTCTGACACCACCTGGATGGTGTATGGGAAATCTTTTTGTGATGGGATCATTGGCAAAAGCGCTCGTTCTGCCAAGGCTCCATGTCCGACTTCTCGGCGCTTTGGGGCACCGAATCGACCCGTTTCACCTGATGCATACGGAGGCATGTTGTAGTGATGTATGTAGTGGCGTTCCTCTTCACCTTCTGCATCTTCAATCAGTTGTCCCATTGATGGGGCACCTAACGTGGTGATGGTTAAAGCTTGAGTGGCACCGCGCTTGAACATGGCACTTCCATGGACACGTGGGAGCAAGTCAACTTCACAAGTAATGGGACGAATTTCAGTCAGCTTTCGATCATCAGGACGAATATCGTCTTCCAAGATCATGCGTCGACCTTCTTCTTTCATTAAGTTGTAGAAAGCGTGTTTGACATCAGCCTCGCGCTCTACAAAGTCTGGTTGCTCAATTAAAATCTTGGCAATCACTTCTTCCAATCCAGTTGGCTTTAAGTTTGCTTCTAGTTTCACCATTTTGATGAGTTCATCATGATGAGAAACACGGAAAGCATCTTGGAGCTCAGTTTGTTCTGGCTCTGGGATGAATTCAAATTTCTTTTTGCCGATATCTTTGACCATTTCTCCAATTTCGTTTGCCATCGTGGAGAGTTGGGCTTGTCCTTCATCAAAGGCTCGCAACATAATTTCTTCACTGACTTCATTGGCTCCAGCTTCAACCATTACAATCGCTTCAGCGTTTCCACAGAGGATCAAATCCATCTGACTTTTGGCGCGGTCTTCATGAGTTGGATTGAAAACGAATGAATCAGTCTCACTCATGTATCCAATACGCAGACCAGCAACTGGTCCATCGAATGGAACGGTAGAGATTGATGCAGCAGCACAGGAAGCGACGAGCGCCACCATATCAGCATCATTTTGCATATCAACTGACAATACAGTGGCAATACATTGCACTTCATTGGTCAGTCCTTCAGCAAACATTGGTCGCAAAGTACGATCAATGACACGACCTTTGAGAATCATTTCATCAGTTGGTCTACCATCTCGTTTGACCCAACGACTACCTTTAATACGTCCACCCGCATACAGTTTTTCTGCATACTCAACGGACAACGGAAAATACCCTAAGCTGGCTGGTTTTCCTAACGCAAAGGTAACGTGCACGACAGTCTCACCACAAGTGGCAAGAATCGCAGCATCGACTTGTTCGGAAAATCGTCCGACTTCGAGGGTTATGGTTTTATCACCGACATGAATGTCTTTGGTGTAGAACTTTGACATATACGTGTATATTGCAGTCTGACTAAATCCCAGACTGTTCCTTATATAAATAATGTATAAAACAAAACAATGTGTTTTTTGGAAGAGAATGAAGAGTTCAATCGTACACGTCACTTTGGACGTACATGAGCGAAATCTTTATTCCCTTGTAAACACTTTAAATTCTCTTTCCGTTTCTCAGCAGATACATACTCGCAGCATTTCCAATATGCCCGGTTTCTTCAATTTCAACTTCGTAGTCCTTAACGGGATATCTCCCATCCGCCAATGCTCGTAGAGTCAAATTCCCTTTATTCCCTGCCGGAACTATTATTGGAATCGCTCTTTCTCCATTTGTCGGAATGTAGTGAATTTTGAAACGATCTTTCTCTCTTCCTCCTGAATGTTTTAATATTTCAACTGACTCAATCTGATGTACTTTTAATGCCATATATAAAAATATATCACAAACACTTTACGACCTTCCTATGTGAGACCCAGATTCTTTGCTCTACCTGACCGCTTCAGTTATAGTATTTTTTTATTGCCCTGTATATTCTTTCTTAATTGTAACAGTCATTGAACTTATAGCCGCAAAACTTTTATTGATTCTGCCACAAATAAGATGATTTTGTAGGAGAACACTCTCCTGTATTACAATCCTAATCTCTGTTAATAACTTCTCTGCATTATCAGCATTAGGAATTCTTAATTGCCCTTTTAACACAGCTTGGATAAGGAATGTTTCGCTATTTCCTCGAAGAGCGCGAGCAAGTGCTTCTACAGCATAGGGAACAAAATCTTTATTTTTAGACGGAACACTTAAAAGAACTCGTCTTAACTCCTGTTGTAGTTTTTCTGCTAATTGATCCCGTTCTACAGGTTTTTCCTCAACCTTTAGAGGTTGTGGTGGTTGAATAACGTCCGATTCTACTTTTCCTCTACGATGTTGAAGATGACCTGGAAAAACCGCTTGTCGCCGTCTTTGTCTTCCAAACTTTCCTCCGGCTTTTGCAAAAGCTCCTCCATGTTCGCCACGTTCTCTTGGGTTTCCCAACGGATCATCGGTCGCCGAATCTGCATCTCCAACAGGAAGACTTTTACTCTCGCTTGCAATAATAGGGCCGAATTCTCTAGGCATACTACTATTTACTTAAGTTCAATTTTGCCAAAACTTCTTTGGCACGTTTCTCATCCTTACGGACCAAGAAATTGACCAAGCGACGTCGTTTGGCAACCATTTTTAAGAGTCCTTTACGGGAATGATTATCTTTCTTGTGTTTCTTCAAGTGCTCTGTCAAATCATTAACCTGATAAGTCAAAAGTGCAATTTGCACCTCTGGTGATCCGGTGTCGCCTTCTTTGGTGGCGAAGTCGGTCATGATTTTTTGTTTGGCTGTTTTATCGAGAGCCATATGGTGTATCCTCCCTTGCTATCCGAGTAAAAAACCCAAGATAGAAAGTATCACTAACTATATAAGACCCATAGTATACCAGAGGCGAAGAGGATATTCAAATGGCACTCCTCGTTAGAACCTTAATCTTCCATTTTTTCATTTTCATTCGCTCGAAGATACGCAGGGTCTTTCTTTCCGTAATAGAGGCTTCCATCCACTATATCTATATAAAAAGGATCTCCAATATTCAGATTGTCCCACATGTCATTCCAAAAACCAACAATTCCTGGAACCAAAGGAATGAGTAAATCCTGGCTAGAACCCTCAAACACTAATCGAACAGTCATCTCTTCCATTTCCATTCCAGCAATAATATTTTTGCCAACAAATGGTCGATAGGCTTCGAACTTCTTAAGAATATCAACAGGCATAGTTATCCTTTCAATTCACCAGTAGCAGAATATCCGGCAGGCATGGTTCCCCCCGCTTGAGCGGTTTTGGATAAGGCTGCAGCGAATGGGTTGTTGTTCGCAGGCACTGGTGTAGAAGCAGGGGCTGAGGAATTTCCACTTACTACTGGCTGTGTTGCACTGTTCCCTAGAAATGGCATTTGATTGGGACTCAAAGTCCCCTGTTGCCCAACTGGTTGACGCTTGCCACCAGCACGCAGAAGAGCGGCTACGGTCTCAAATGTATCAGCACTGACGGTTGGACTATTCAAGCTTTGGGTAATGGAATCAAGGCCATACAAGAAATTTGAAGCACTATCATTCTCCAAAGGGAGATCTAGCTGCACACATACATTGGCTACCATCTCAGCCAAACTACTCATCCCGCTGGCATCAGCATGAAACTGGGCATAAGTTCCAACTGGAAACAAGGTAAAGGCAATAGTAAATGATCCTTCGATCACATTGCGTTCTTCTTCATAGAAAGAACCGATATCAGTGTATCCATTCACTCCAATCAAAAAGGTCGCATCCGCTTCAACCCCAGCATAGTCAAATGCGACTGTGGCTGGATCTAACGCACTCACTCCCGTCTTTGGCGCAATCACTAAATTAAATCGCTTACCGTCATCACTAATGGTGTAGCTGACTTTTTCGACTTTGTCTTCATTATAGTCAAATGACACGACTAAATTTCGGTTGCCAATCTTTTTCTTCACTTCATCAACGCCGACTAATCTTGAAAATTCCACTCGCATGTCAGCCGGACAGGCAATTTGGACATCAATTCCTTTTTTGCGTAGCACTAAAAATAACCCCAGGGCGGAGGCCGCGGAGTCAATATTGGGAGTACTACTCATTAAAATAAGCGCTTTATGGATTGAAGAAATCTTTTCTTTTAGTGAATCAAGCGAAGGAACGGACTTCATTGTGGTTGATCCTAACACAGTAGAGAAAAGATGCAAGAGAAAAGAACAAGGCCAGGTACGTACAAGACGTCCTGGCCGATGTTATGGAAATGAGGAGGTGAAACTTCTACCAAGCTTGGTTATTAAATGCTGCCATTAGGCAAACACTCACGAACCCCACTACGATGAAGCCCATTATCACTATTAATATCTCCACTAGACCTTCTCCTTTTGCATATATGTCCCTGCTATCGCAAACGACAGCAAGACAGATTAGTGTTTCCACACACTATTATAGGCCATATTTGAGCTTTTTTCAAGTATTGAGGGGGGATAAAGGGAAGGAGTACCCCTGTACCTTAAGCACAGGGATACTCCAACAACACAACTATGGAGATGAATAACACACCACCGTATATCTTGACCCCACACGGATATGAATTCGATCCTCGTCTCTGGTAAAAAACACAGCGGTATCACCATGACGAGCAACGACCGGAAAATCCGAAAACACTGTCCGTTTAGGGGCGCTACTCGCTACCCACCTCTCCAAGTCCCAGTCGTACCTGTAAGTATTACCCTCAGGTCCATAGACAAGGACATATGCATCGGTTCCTGAGGAACCAATGCCGAAAATAGACTGTTGCCCACACTCATCGAATGGAGACGTCAACAGCGAGATGAGTATTACTACTGCTGCCGCCAGCCCTACGAGGGCTACTACTACCCATAGAATCTTGGGATTCTTCAGATGAGTCACCATCTATCTACCTCTTTCTGTTGTGTTGGAAAAGGACTGTGGCCACAGAAATCAGATGCTTACATCTGCTCTCCATGATCACAAATACGAGAGCTAGTATATCCCTAGAACCGTCAAAATTCAATACTATAGGATAAAACAGAGCGGCCCGATGTATAGTCGGACCGCCTATATTCTTCGTTTTGTACTATCTATCTAGATTGGGCATGCCCCACTGGCACACTTTAAGCTATCCAGATCAATATCTTCTTTCAGATCGTCATCCTCTTGGATTTCATTGACTACTTTCATGAAATCAACACTGGTGACTGGCTGCTCTGGCTGATATTCATACGCTGAAGCATCAGTCTGTGGCATCACGGAACAGCATTTCACTTGCGACTGATACATCCGTACCATCTTGGAAAAATCTTTGAAATTCACTTTCTTGGGATCGTACTTTAAGGTATAACTGACTTGGTTACCGGTATCTTCCAAAGGCTCTCCGCTTTCATCCACACCTTGGATCCAATACTTCTCCAACAAAATCAGCCACTTGTACTGCTCTTCTGGCTTGGCTTCAGCTGCAGTAATTAAGGCTCCATCCATTCCTAACTTACAAATCTCAGGTTGAGTTGGAAAGCCAATGACCGTGGTTCCTGAGTATGATTTCAGTTCCTTGGTAGGATATCCCATCTTTTTATATTTTTTGACCAATGGATCATCATTTCGAAACTGTACCCAGCGAATGTATTCGCGCATCGATGGTAAGTGAGCCCCTTCAGTCAAACCAAAGAGTTTACTGGTGGTCCCAGCTGGCTTGATAGTGGTATTGGTATGTGGAGTAGTCACTCCCATGTGCTTACTATATGTTGCGGCTTCCTCCACCACTGCCCGCTTAAATCGTGACAGTGTCACCCAAAAGTCTTTACTTTTCTTCTCATCAATCAAGTCCATAAACCCATAGCCAAATCGATTCCAAGCATATTCATGTAAGCCAGTCATAGACACCCCAATTCGGTTGGTGCGCTTTACCTCTTTGTTGTACAAACTATCCATAGTGTTGACCCGAATCAACGCTCTAGTGGTGGCACGGAATGCTTCTTCCGCATCATCATCGTTGGGCGCAAAGTATGGGACCACATCACCGATGACACAGTATCCACCCAACATATTTAAGGAAATTTCTCCACAAGGGTTCGGAATCTGCGCATAGTATTTAGCTCCAGCGCGCTTAGCAATCATTGAGAGCATTGCTCGTGTCTCTTTCATCGGTTTGTACTTTTCACTTTCAGCGTACTTGCCATCCATATAGCCATCGTACTTGTCATCATTTTGCACCAATCGATGCTGATTGATAAAGCCTGGCTCTCCCGTCCCATCATGGTAGGAGGCCGTTAAGATTGCTTCTAATACTTTCTTGCTATGAGAAGTTTTTTGTTTCCAAAATTTTTCATCCACGGCAACCGAGTTATTGGCTGACCACAAGAAGCCTCCGCGCTTGATTTCGATAAAGTCAAAGATCTCACTATCAGTCCACACTTTGGTGGCAATACGAGCGGCTCTTCTGGCCCCTCCGACCAACACACATTCGGCCAAATAATGATCAACAAAAATTGCTTGCTTCCATGGGGTCATACCAGCATTTTTGATGGTTGCCACTTTCGCGATCGCATTCATCAAAGGCTTCGGCCCAGAAGCGGGACGATTTTGCATGCCACCAATGGGAGATCCTTTGGCACGAACTTTGGAAAAATCCAACACCAACGTATCATTTTTGTATTTTTTCTCAAAGGCCATCACTTCCATTTTTTCAATCGCTGCCGCCCATCCTTCACGGGAATCCGGAACTTCAAACCAAGTTGCGCCTTTGTATTTGTGCTTGGCATCGCGAACTGACTCATCAATTCCCCATTCAAAATCTCCATGAGAATCATCAATGACACAGTGCACAATTGGCATGTTATCCCAGTTGACGATACACATATCATCATCGTAGGAGCGACCAACACCGGATCCATTTAACAGCAGGTAAAAGAGAATGTAGGACGATGAGGAAGTCGAACAGTTGGTAAACACTTCCATATTGCGAGACGGTTGAGTTTCATCTCCATGCTGTAAATGTCGTCCACTCATCAGCATCGAACCATTGGCAATGTGTTTAAACAACACGTCATATTCGGTTTTCTTTTCCGTGGCAAATTTCTTTGGTAACAGCGCCACATTACCCGTGGCAACGCGCTTGGCCACATCCTCCCAGGTTTCGACCGTTCCATCTGGCTTGGTACGTAAGATCGTACGCTTCGCAACTGCTTCTCCCATTCCTGGAGTTAATTTTCTGATTTCAAATTTCATTTGTTTTTTCATTTTTGATTGTGAGGATTCCTCAATGATTCGTTGTGGACTTAAGGACAAATTCACTGTGTTCTTAATAGTCTTAGTTCCCTTACTGGCTGATCGCTTTGATACTGTCTCCATACTCCCCTTCCTTTCTATTATTGCGTGGCTTGTTTTAGTTTCACTAACTCTTTTTCAAACTCATTAATGGTATCTATATCTCTATAGACGATGGCAAATGAGAAGGCTCCAATGGGATCGACGGCTCGCAATTCCTTCAGGACCAATTCTCCAACGTCATAGCTTTTCACTTCCTCACTCTCTCGTTCTCGTAGCGTTCGTTCCACCGAGTCGATCATTTCTTCGATTTTTTCAACTGATAGTGGGCGTCGCCAAGTGGCTTTTAAAATACCTTTTTTTATTTTTTCTCGATCAAATTTCTCTACCAACCCATTCTTCTTGATCACACGAACATCTATTCCTTCAACGCGTTCGTATGTTGTAAACCTTCGACTGCACTTTTCGCAAGTGCGACGTCGCCTCAATGCCCGTCCACCTTCAGCAATTCGAGATTCGAGGACTGCTGTTTCTGCTTCCAGACAATAAGGACAACGCATGGATGACTTTCTATTCTTTTGTGCCCAAAGCACTATATGTAGCTGTTAGGAGGATTAGTGAACCACTATGATTAGTGCAAATCAACTCGTTCGTAATACATCCGACTGTATCAACCAGAGTGGGTTTACATTGCAGCACTTTCTGCGGCAAATGAAGATGAATCTTTTCTTATACGACTTCTTACGTCCCGTAACAAATGGAAGAAAAGCTTTACAAAAACTGCGTGCGAAGAATTTCGAGCTCAGAAAGTAATCGATCGATGACAGACTTCTGTTCATCAGAGAAAGATTCTTTCATCAACGTTAATTCCTCAATCTGAGTATTTACCACCGCTCGTATTTGACCATGTAAAGGAGTTGAAACATGAGGGTATAAACGGACTAGATCTTGTGCGGCCGATAAAATATATTTAGTGGATTTGGTAACGGTTGTTAAACTCAAACTGGTT
>JBDTWD010000007.1:0-48261 GCA_040006915.1 Candidatus Woesebacteria bacterium
TCGGAGCATTTTTATTTACTTCAGGAGTTCCCGCAGCTTTTTTGTCTTTTGAAAGTAATGTAAAAAGATTGAGTGCCATATTATGTGGTGCTTGATCCACTCGCAGGGGTTGCGGGTGGGATTGGTGGTGTCAAATCACTCCCAACTGATATTGTATCTTCTTTGAGTGCCGGATTGGCTTCAAATACTGTTTGAGTTGGAGATGTAGGTGGAACTGGAGCCATAGGAACTTCCACTGGGGGAGGAGTTGGAGCTTCCATCGGTTTGGGTTCTGTCACCTGGGGAATGGGAGCATGAGCCTCCATGGGTTTTATTTCTTGAGTCATCATTGGTGTTTGTGCCGGTGGGGTTGGAGGAAGTTGCATCTCTGGAATAGGTACGGGTTGTGGGAGTGGAGTTATGGTCGGTTCACTGGGTGCAACTGGAGCAGCTGATGGGTTTGCTGATGTAGCAGGAACTTGGGCATGGACCATCTCTTCAGGAGGTAAATCCGCGTTCACTACTGGAGAAGAATATTCTGCCGCTTCACCAACTCGAATTCCCTTTGCCCCGTCAGGATTGTAGATAGTATAGAACAATTGAATTAATTCTTGCGTTTTCACTTGTCGCAAAAACAAGCCAATACGGGCAAATTGATGCATTAAATGATCACGTCGGGGTTCTAAGTTCGTTAATGATTTTTCCAGAATAGCTGCTTTATCCAATGGGGCTGCGCTTTTTTTATTTTTGGCATTCATTCCCGGGAGCAGCGAGGATCCTGGCAATAGTCCAGCTTCTAGCGCAGTGTAGCTAATAATAATGTAGAACTTTTTTTCCAATACATTTCGCTCTTGAACTAGCTGTGCCACAAACTCGCGATATTCTTTAATGTTTTTTCTACTAATCGGATTAAAGGATTTCATCTCCGCGTGCTTTAACAAGTCCAAATAGGAAGTAACATCTTTTTTTTGCGAGCGAATAACGATTTCAATCGGGAATGAGAGGGAATTTAGCAGTGCCGCATAGGCATAAATAGCCGCATCTTGTTCTTCTTCGGAATACAAATCAAAGTTAATAGCGGTTGACTGCATCACCATCGAGATGGTGCCATCTTGCAAGATGATGACATCGTTGGTTATATCAAATAGCTCAAGGTATTTTTGAGTTGTCGACTGGAGGGAGTTTGGTTGATTAATCATTTTGCTTTCAGTAACACTGGCGCCACTACTTGATTATTCAGGACTAGAGAATAATTGTCAAAACTATAGCCATCCTTCTCGACACTAATCCGATAGGATGCTGTATCAAGTGGGGTGACCACAGCAAACTGTCCCAATGTGTTAGTTTTCATCGCTCTCACTGGGGTGTGATCGGACTCTCGTAAGATCGTGATAATCGCATTCTCTATAATTTTATTGTCACTGCTTACTACCATACCAGCGACCACATTTGGGGTTGTGGGTTTATTAGGGAACGGAAATCCACTTAATGTGGGAACTGGCTGTAAGCCAGTCATTGAGGTAGTGTCAGGTGCAGCGGAATACACTGTCTCAAGTTTCCCTGGAGTGATTGGAGTATTTGACTCAGCAGCTTTGAGAGGCAAATGTTCAGATGTAACCCCTTGTTTTTCTGCATATCCAATAGGAGTATTTTGATTGAAGACGGTTGTCTGTGCAGGTGGTGGTGGAGCTGGAACTGGCGCTGGTGATATAGGAGCAGGTGCAGTTGGGCTTGGGACAACATTCATCTCCAATATTCTTCCAGTTGGAGTAGGACTGGGCTCAGAGAATAATTTGAGCACATCTTCTGCGGCTTTAGTTTCTTCATCCGAAATGAGTTTCGGCTCGGATGTTGTAGTCTGGATAAATTCTTGCACACGAGATTTGCGAATTGGACCATAATCGACAGAGGGGGTTGTATCGACAGTGATTGGTTGTGTGTAGGTAAAGGCTCCGGGAACAGTGTTGGTTTTTTTCCAAAAAAACAAGGTTGGTTGATAGATGGATTTGATAAAAGCAAAAAACCAACGATCCAGTGGTCTGCCTTCCAAGGGAATGAAAGCAAGAGCTGCGCCCAGCAGTGCAGAAATAACCATCAAAGGATATTTAATAATGCCCGGCAGGTTGGTCATGTTAATTAAGACCGCTCCCAAAATTCCTCCCGCAACTTCCAAGAATTGCTTGAGCGTCATTTGCCCAATCAAGTGAAATTCGTAACCGGTGACGTTTTGCGGAACTGGATGTTCTTGCATAAGAGTACTAGAGTATGATACCCGATTTCTCTAGTTATTTTCTACGGAAGTTTTTACCGCAGGAGTGATAAGGGTGAGTTGAATAGGAGCAGGAAGAGATGCAAGTTTTACCTCAGCATCAATATTGTAATAGGGGATGACGGTATTAGAGCTTGAGGAGAAGCGATACTCGACCGTTACTGAGGTGGCGATCAGTTGCTCGACATTTTTAAGATCAAATCCCGACGGATCATCGGTAGCGATTTTCAGGATAGAAAAGTTTCCAGCTTTTATTTCTCCAGAAACACTTTCGGCCTGCAAAGCTTGGACTTTACTGCTACTACCAACTGAAAAGAAGTATTCAGAAGCAGTAAAGCCTGTGACTTGGTCACCACTATCAACAAACACTACAACTGGCGGTTGAGAATCACTGTCACTGTAAAAAGTGAAGCCATTTTTTTCATAGGTGAAAGGAATTAACGCCAAGTTTCCGGTTTCAGCGGTCGCTTCTTCTGGATGACTATCCGTTTTAGTAAAGAATTCCATGTCGTCTTTTTTTGCCAACAAGCCAGTCGCTCCCAATGTTTGTTTTACGAAAGTGTTTGCAATGCTAATCGCAGTGTCAGTTTGGAGTTTTTGGACTGTGGCTGCATCAAAATCGCCTGAAACTAGAGTGTTGGAATAATTAAATCGTTTGGAGTATGGATCGAAGACTAACGCTTTACGTTTGGTTGTATCCTGCCAAGTGTTTTTAAAACTGGTAGCTTGTAAACCCAGCTTTGGCCCTAGTGCTTCAAGTGTCAGATGTACTGGTGTGGCTTGGAATACGTCATAGGTAGAAACAACCGGAATTTTAGACAAGTCGATAGAGACTTGTGCATCTTGAAGTGACGTTTGCCTAAGTGTGGGGATTGTAGGAACAGGAATGGATGAAAGCGTTTGTTGAGCTGGAGTAAAAACCCGGAGAAAAAAAGCGATGATCGCCAGAAGAATAAGTCCTGCAATCAGTAAGCGCAGAGGTTTTTCTTTAAAGTATGTGATAGGTCTGATTCGTGTCATAGATCTATTATTGTCCAGCCGACTGTAAAAAGGTATTGATCTTTCCACAATGATCTGGATACTGAGTGTACGAGGCTTGTGGATCGTCGCGATATCCCGGTCCTGATTTTGTTGCGTTACACAAACCAAAGGCTTCAGCGAAATCTTCTGTCTTGGTTTTGGTCAGTGGATATGTAGAAATATAGCCTTCAGATTGTGATCCGTAATCGGGGAAAATAGTGCTCCAGTTGCTGTATTTCTGCTGCAAAATATGGCCTGGTTCATGCCACATCGTCGATCGTCCAAATCGAGTTGGGTTTGAGAACATCAAATCACATACTGCAATTTCGGTAGCAGAGATAACTTCTGCTCCACCTTGACCAGGAGTTTTGATTGCACATCCTTCTGTAGTGCTGGATGGATCTGGGTCATAGCGAACAATCTTGATCGTTTGGCCATTTTTACACATAGCTTGTTGAATAAGACTATTGTCCATCATTGCCGTCATCTCTGTCTTGTACTGTGCAAGCTCTGAATCACTCCACGCTTTGGCACCATCAACAATCTGCAGACAGGCAATAGTGGCGCGAACTTTCCCTTGAATTGGAGTAGAAATACCGGTTGAACACTGTCCAATCTCGACGTGTTGGTTACCCGTGACGATCCATGGACTACTGTAGTTAATGGAGGCGGGAGCACCTGGCAAGATTCCTTCTAACTTACTCGAAACTCCTTTGGAAGCAGATGGACGATATTCATAGTGGAGATGTTGATTGCCGACAACATTGAATTTTGGGTCACAGCTGGTAAAACCCATATGTCCGATTTTGGTACCGGGCTGAATTTGATACGTTTGTCCTCCTTGGAAAGGAGCTTCAAATTCAGTCATATGACCGTAGAGTAACTGAAATCCTTGATTGGTATTTACAATGGCATGGTTTCCATACACGCAGCCACCACCACCAGTCATATCTTGAGTATAAAAGGTAACACTGCCACCAAAGGGAGACACGATATCCGAGTTGAGATCTCCATGAATATCAATCGCATCGACATTTGAATGACTATACGGTCCCCATGGACCTTGAATGATTGTTCCAGTTGCGGGCCAGCAGGCAAGTACTGGAGGATTTCCAAACACAACTCCTTCTGTAACTGTAAAGCTATCATTAACAGTTTCTCCACCTTTGATGGCTGTATATGAGACTTTTAAGGTGTTGGTAACGAGGGTGTCATCAAATAATATCACTTCTCCAGGGCCAGTAAAGCTAATGGTGTACTCGGTTTTTTTCTCTTGATCTGAATTCACAGTACCTTTCAATGTATCAAGTTTGGATTGGTCGGCATTTTTTTGTGGAGCCTGAGGGGCTCCTTCTTTTCTAGTATAGGTAATGGCATCTGTAACGTCATTAATGTTAACGGTGTATCCATCTTTTGGTTTTATTGTAATAGTGTAGAGTACATTGACTGGATCTTCAGATACGTCTGGAGTAGCAACTTTGGTAATTGAAAAATACTTGGGTCCTTGTGGGATAACATCTCCAGAAGAAAGAAAAGCTCCAGGAACAATCATCCCTCCGACTGTTAATGCGACGACAGCCATACCTCCGAAGAGAGTTGGCACGATGACAGCGACCGGAACTGAAAGTGGAGCGGACGAAAAGGCTCCCAAGGCTGCTGAGGCATTGGTAATTCCGATTCCAGCTGCTTTTGCCGTGCCGGAAGCGATTGAGTTGACGAGAATATTAGAGTTTACCCCAATTCCAGAGGCCATACCTTGCCCAGCAGAAGCTCCAAAAGTACTAAAGTTTATTCCAGCCGGAGCAGTAGGAAGCCCTCCTCCAAGACTAGCTTGTACAGCGTTATTGGTAAGAAAACCAATACCTCCTCCGATCACACCACCCACCAAAGCTCCAACCGGACCTCCAATCAAGAAACCAATTCCGGCTCCAGCTGTTACTGCCCCTCCGATAATGAGTGGAGCAGAATGACCTATAATTCCGGCAATAAATGCCGCTGTTCCTCCAATTCCGATACCGGCTGCTATTGTTGCGGGACTGCGTACCAGTCTGACAATACTGTTGGCTTTCGCGATATCATTTTTTTTCCTACCCGGGATCAGTCCTTGCAATCTTCCCCAAGCTCCGCGAGGGGCAGGATCTCTTAAAGCTGATTCTTGTTGCAGTTCTCCGCCGCCAGCTGTGATGGTAATAATTTGTCCATCGTCGGCGAAAGGGACTTCATCGGTTACGCGTGAAACAATTCTAGTTTCTTGGGGATTGGAACCAAATTGCTGGACGACATAGGTTCCTTCTGGGTAACCGTCAGTCAATTTGTTTTGAATTTCTTCGGTCCAAGCGTTCGCTCGGTTCATTCGCATTTCAGCTTTAAATGCAGCAAAGTCTCCGGCAAGCCCTTGTTCTACTGATCGCATCAATTTGTCCGCCTCACCTGGGGTAAGCTCTCTGCCGGCCATTTTTATTATGTCTCTTCGGTGCTGCTCGAGCATTTCTGAGAGAGATTTTTTGTTGGTCGTGTAAATATACGGCCACATCTCATTGATAATCTTGGCTGCACTTTCTTTGGCGCTTGGGGCTCCGGTGTTTTCAGCTTGCGGAGAAGTATTAGGATTTACTGCTCCGTGAAATGTAGCCAGAATTTGAGCTTTGTGTTTTTCCTCTTGTTTTTTGACTCGCTCGACCTCAGCTCGTACCTGTGTTTTGGTACCAAATAAGGTCATGATCGCTTGTTCCGGAGTCATTCCATCAAAGCTTTTCCCTTCTTGAATGATTCGAAGCAGGGAACTGAGGGTTTCAGTGCTTTGCGGTCCATCAAAGAAAATGTTCTTTCCCGTCAAAGCTTTGATTTGTCTCTGATAGTCAATTTTCTTTTGTGAGAAAAGTGATTGGAGCTCTCGTCTCGCATCCTCTGAGGCCAAAATTTCTTTTCCAATATCACCATACCTCGCGGCTATTTCTTCAATGACGCTCGCGGTTAATTTCTCGTCTGGACCAGTTTGCGAATTAACTTCGAGGGAGAGAGCAGCAAACAATGCCGCTCCTTCAATTTGTTTTTGGATAAAAGCTCGCTGTCCTGAGTTTTGCGAGAGCATCTCGCGTAACGTTTGCGTTTGTTCGATCGTAATCGGTTTGGCAGCACCCCATTTTTCTTCCGAATATGTTTTATAGACACCCATCAGATCTTTTAAAAGCTCAGCGTTGGTACTCGAATCAATTCCTAGGGCCGCCAGTTTGCTTTGCAGTTCATCTGAATCAACCGGTCTGTCGTAGGAATAGATTAAAAGTGATCCGGCTTTGCGTAAGTCCTCAACTTGGCCTGAGACACGATCACGAGCCTCTGCTACTTGGTTGGCAGTTACTGAGTCTTCACTTGATCCTGGAGCGGATTGAACGGGCGTGTCGGCTTGACCTGCTAATACATGGCTTGTTCCTTCATATGAATCGTCGTCATCATTTTTTTCAGAAGCTGGACGTTCTTTTTCAAGAGCTTGTGCTGCATTTGGATCAATCTTTTTCACTTTCTCCATTATGTTTGCCGTGGTATCCATTACCATTTTGGCGGCAATTGCGGTGAATAAAGGATATGCAGGCCACTCATCTTCTGTGTCTTTTCGCGCTTGGATGTTTTGCAAAATATCAGAGATATACTGTAACTCACTGCCACGATCCATTAACCCTCGAGCAAATGCCACGGCTTTGTTAAAGCTATCCGCTATTGTTTTCAATTCAGTGGTTTGAATAATCTGGGCAACAGCTTGGAAAACCACTTCTTCATCAGTTTCGGGAACTAGTGGTGGATCTGAAGGACGCAGGTACTCTTCTTTCCAGATTTTAACTCCATTAACCCAACTTAATGGAGCTTCCGTGAGCTTGGTGCTTTTGTAAGCATTACTCAGCGCGACATTTCTATCGAAGTGTTTTAATACGAAAGCATTGATTTCCTGCCAATATTGATTTAATTGCACGACTGCAGCACTCAGTTCATCAACGGAACTGTTTTGAGAAGAACGAGGAAGTGATGAGGCAGAATCAGCCATGCCTTCGATTATACCCTTAGTTGAAGTCTTCTTGCACGATGGTTGTGGAGTTTAGATCTGCATTTAAATCAGTCAGCCCATCATCTTTTGCCATTGGTGACGCTTGAATTTGATCCGCTGACTGCGTGGTTTCCGGAGCAGGAGATTGAACACCGTTGTTAGTCTGACCGGTTGTTGAGATATTGGTTTTACATCCAGCCAAGAATATGCCAGCGAGAGCGATGAAAAGAATTTTTTTCATAAGTATCTCCTTTTAATTTGTAGCCAGTGCTTTGAGTGCGTCTGCTAACAATTGATGCACGTGAGCAAATTCGCTGCGCGCTTTTTGTGCGGCATCGATAGCTGTCTTCACTTCTGGCTTTTGTACATCCCAGGTGCTCACTGTGATCGCAGCAAACAAATCCACCGCTTTTTGTCCATCACTGATCGCGACAGTCAATTGAGTTTTTGCTTGATCTAAAGCAGTTTGGGCGCTGGTGACATTTTTCCCTTCCGTTTTTTCTTTATCGATTCGCGTTTGAATTCTGTCGGCAATGTTGCCAAGACGTTCAGTGTACCAGTTGAAGTGGGTTTCTAGTCTTTTAGCGTGCATCTTGGCACGCTCAGAACGAAATGTTTGTCGGGATGCGGAAATAGACGCGCGCAGTTCTTTGCGCTCATTTTGATTACCGGTACGTATATCTTTTCTCGCATCCTTGATTTCTTGAGTGCGGATTTGAACAGGACGAGGAGAGGTGTCTGTAGCCAGGACAATTCCAGTGCTGACCGTAAATACAGCGAATGCGGATACAACTGCAAGAAAAGTGTTTTTCATACGAGAGCCTCCGTAAGTAACTATACCACACATGATACAATCAACCCGTATGAAGCCACCTATTACCTACGACGATTTTGACAAAATAGATGTTCGTATTGGAACAATTGAAAGCGCTACAGCTCCCGAGTGGAGTAGTAAGCTCCTGCGTTTTGAAGTGGATTTTGGTGAAGAGATTGGCAAACGCGTGATTTTCTCCGGCATCAAACAATGGTATAGTCCCGATACGTTTGTGGGGAAACAATTTCCTTTTTTGGTCAATCTTGCTCCCAAGAAGATGGGACCAGAAGAAAGCCAAGGCATGATGCTGATGTCTGATGGAGAAAAACCCACCCTATTTCATTTAGATGACAGTGTACAAACAGGAGCGATTGTTCGATAACCTTATGGCAAAAGATACCTTAAAATCCGAAGATGCAAAAAAGAACGCAGTTCCAGCTGGCAAGAAGCCACGAATTGTAAAGCTACAAATGGGATTCCATTTTGATCCAAAGAAATCATTGCTATGGATCTTGCTTTTCTTGCTCTTTGTTCCATTCCTGTTCTCATTGGTTCGGGGAACTGGATCGAACAAAGTTTCTCTCTCTGATCTTTTACGAGACATCAAAGACAAGAAGGTAGAGAAGGTCGAAATTGATGGTGCTACTCTCACTGCAAAATATACCGACGGTGATATTAAAATCTCTCGTAAAGAAGAAGGACAAGACTTAACCAGCATTTTGCGTCAAGCCGATATTGATATCACCTCTTTAGGAGTGATGGTCAAAGACCAAATGCCTGGACACTTGATCGTTGATATTTTAATCAATGTTCTCCCTTTGCTTTTAATGGTCGTATTTTTCTTGTTCCTGTTTCGCCAAGCGAGAGGGGCGCAAGGAGATATCATGGGTTTTGGCAAATCTAAAGCCAAGTTGTTTGCCAAAGGCAAGCAAGATACCAAGTTTGCAGATGTTGGTGGCTTGAAAGAGGCTAAGCAGGAATTAGAAGAAATTGTTGATTTCTTGAAGAATCCGAAAAAATATGCGCAAGTTGGAGCTAGAACCCCAAAGGGTGCTTTGCTTGTTGGGCCTGCTGGTACTGGCAAAACCCTATTGGCTCGTGCTGTTGCAGGAGAAGCCAATGCTCCATTCTTCTCCATGGCTGGATCTGAATTCATGGAAATGTTGGTTGGTGTTGGAGCTTCACGGGTCAGAGATTTGTTTGATACTGCCAAAAAGTCAGCTCCTTCAATTATCTTCATCGATGAAATTGATGCCATTGGTCGGATGCGTGGACATGGCAGTATGGGGGGACATGATGAACGCGAACAGACATTAAACCAAATCTTGGTTGAGATGGATGGATTCCAACCCAATGATGCAGTAGTGGTGTTGGCGGCAACCAACCGTGCCGATCTCTTAGATCCTGCACTAGTTCGTCCTGGTCGATTTGACCGACGCGTGACTTTGGACCTTCCAGATTTGGAAGAGCGAAAATACATTTTATCAATTCATGCCAAAAACAAACCGTTTGCAACTGATGTAAATTGGGACCGAGTAGCCAAACGCACTGTCGGATTCTCGGGCGCAGACCTAGAGAACATGCTGAACGAAGCCGCCATTCTCATCGCTCGGGCCAGTCGTGACAAGATTACCTCACAAGATGTTGAAGAAGCAGCTCTTAAAGTGAAACTTGGACCTGAACGAAAACGTATGCAATCAGAGCTGGAACGCAAGATGACGGCATATCACGAAGGTGGACACGCAATAGTTGCCCACTTCTTGCCACATACAGATCCAGTGCACCGAATCTCGATTGTCTCTCGTGGCCGAGCCCTTGGCTTTACCATGACCCCACCAGAACAAGATAAATACCAACAAACCAAAGAAGAGTTGGAAGAGCAGATCAGTGTGATGCTTGGCGGCAGAGCAGCAGAAAAACTGGTGTTCGGTCAGTTAACTGGAGGAGTGAGTTCGGATTTGGAACGTGTTACTCGGATTGCTCGAGCTATGGTAATGGATTATGGAATGTCCGAATTACCACCAATTAACTACAATCCACTGTATGATTATTCCGATTACGGCAGGGCCACGATGGAGCCATATACGATCTCAGAAGACATGAAGAAGAAAGTCGATAGCGCAGTCGAAAAAATTGTAGACGCTGGCTGGAAGCAATCTGAGATTCTGTTGAAGAAATATCGCAAGGAACTAGATGCTGTGGCTGAAAGACTGTTGGATGTCGAATCTATGGATCAAGATGACTTTGAGAAAGTAGTAGGGGCTGCAAAAGTAAAACCACAAGCGTAATGCCTATGTCGACCTTCATGCTCATTGATGGTCATGCCCTTGCATATCGGGCATACCATGCGTTCCCACCACTCACTAGTCCAAAAGGGGAACTAGTTAATGCTGTGTACGGATTTTCTCGCATTCTTCTCACTGTCCTTCGAGATCTAGAACCGGAATACCTTGCCTGTTGCTTTGATCTCCCGGCTCCAACCTTTCGTCACACGCAATACACTGGCTACAAAGCTCAACGAGAAGAGATGCCTCAAGACTTACAAACCCAGATTGAACGAATCAAGGGCGTCGTGTTGGCGATGGATATACCCACGTTTGCGGTAGAAGGGTATGAGGCTGATGATGTGATTGGGACACTGGCAGCAAAAGCGAGTACTGGAAAAATGGATCATGTCGACAAAGTATTGATCGTCACTGGAGACCGGGACGCCTTTCAATTGGTCAATAACACGGTTCATGTATATATGCCACCTCGTAGCAAAGAAGCCTTCTATACCGAATTTGATGCTGCAGGGGTGGAAGAGAAGATGGGCTTACGACCTGATCAAATCGTTGACTACAAGGCCCTTGCGGGTGATGCCAGTGACAATATTCCAGGAATCAAAGGAATAGGAGACAAGACAGCCGTACGGTTACTGCAATCCTTTCAAACAACTGAGAATATTTATGAAGCGATCAAGGATCCGAGCCTACTAAGCGAAGAACAACAGAAATTATTAAAGCCCAAGTTACTTGAGAACCTTGCGAATGGGTATGAAGATATGGTGATGTCCAAGAGTCTTGCAACCATTGATTGTGATGTTCCGCTCACGTTAACTATTAAAGACTGTATCTTAAAGAACTTTGATAAATCAAAGATTAGTACTGTGTTTGAGGAGTTGGAATTTAAAAGTCTTTTAAAATTGCTTCCTACCGATTCTTTTGAAGACTGTGTGCAACAAGCATTATTTTAACTCTTTTTACCATCTGTTATCCCAATGTGGATACGGGAGCGATGGTAGTGTAGCCATTTCCTCATATAGAAAAAAAACTCAAGGTGTCGTACTCTAAAGAGATATGGATGGATCAAGCCCAGAACTTTATCAAGACCCTTCAACGGGAGCAGCACAAGCAAAATTCCCTACAGACAAAATTTTATCTGGACTGACGAACCTTTCGGAAGAAAAAGTGGTCCAATACCAAGCCGAAATAGCTGAACACGATAAACCAATTCCATTTGATCAGAGTGCAGAGAAAGAAGCTCTTACAAAAGAGGAACGAGATACTCTAATTAAAAAAACTCTTGAAGAAGAGGGAGAAACGGCCGCTATTTCTGTAGGTGTCTCAGCTCTTACTGAACGGATGAAGATGGTTACAGGGACTTCAGATGTAGATGCTAATAAACTGATGAAAATCGATGCCCAGGAGTGGATATCGAAACTTTTTGAAGAGAAAGTAAAAAATGAGCTTCGATTACAAAATGTGATTCCCAGTACTGATGAAGAAATGAAGGAAGATGATTGGGAGAAAATCAAGGCTTTGTCTCAACTACGAGCAAAAGAATATAAAGACAAATCACTGCGAGAAATAACTGGTGAAGTAGTCGAAGATATTTATAACAATGTAGATTTTGAGACCTTTTTATGGGCAGTGCTAGGGAAAGATGTAGGCGAAGGGAGGTATGGAAAACGATCTGAGAACACTGTATCCGATAAAATGAGTAGTAATCCGACCGAGTTTGTGCTTGAAAGTTTCCAAAAAAATCAGCGATTTCAGCCAGACTATCTTGCTCGGGCTTTCGCTGTCTGTCAGGATCAAACAGTGATTGAGGATGTCGAGAAATTGCGTCAAAATCCACACGATGAGGAAGCGAGGAAAAAGATTATTGAGCATTTAAAAGAGGTTATAGGCAAGGATCCAAAGCAATCGAAAAAATTTGTTTGGGGTTTGTATGTTGCCCTGGGACACCCAGCACAAGGAGCCAAAATCTCCTCTGAAGAAGCCGTGGCTGTTGTGAAGGCACTGGCAGAGAGTAAACTCTCGGCCAGTTCTATAGGAAATAATATACCAGAGGCAAAAGTAGCTGCATAAAAGCCTGTAAAAGTGTATAATTCACCTCATATGCCAGATGGTAGACTCTTTTCAGAACGATACGAGAATAATCCAGATCATCCTCTGAATACTGAACAATTCAACATGTCTTTACGCAGAGGTGAAGTTTCTGTCTCCTTCTCTGAGGCGATTGATCGATATAAGGCTCTCGCACGTACGGGGATTCCATTCAACGAGAAACAGCGCAGCGAACTTTCAGACCTGGCTCAGGAGGTTCAAGCATCTATCTCAGCTCTGGAAAAAGACACCGCTATCTCTTCAGAGGAAAAAGACATTCAAAAAATGGGACTTTTGCGTGCGCAGCTAGAGATACGAAACATTCTCGTTCCTTCGGAAAATAAAAAAGAAAGTGGTCCAGTAAAAAGTGAAAGTTCGGTTCAACAATGGGAGAATAACCCAGAGAGTCTTCCTGAAACTATTCGAGAGCTTCGAACCTTTATTATCGAAACCAGAGCCGCAATCAAAGACAATCCAGCCAGTCTGATACAAGAAGCTCCTCAAAGAGAAGCGAAACTTGCCGATTTGAAGAGGCTTGCAACCCAACGAGTTGAAGGCCATGAGTCTATCAACGTTGATCAACTGCTAAAAGAGCAAGAATACTTACGCACGTTTTTGAGGGATGCTGACAAGATTCCTAATGAAATATTTGGTGAATGGGAAAAACAGGCTAAAAATGTATATCCGGCACTAGCAGAAATTCAAAAGTTCTTATCAATTGATGTAAATACTTTGGATCTTGCGAATACAAATATTAATTTAGCAGAAGCAACAAGAATAGCAGCAGAATTTGATGCTGAGAAATCACGCTATGGAATATATTCTGGCGAATCATCGTATGCGAAATATATTAAGGATAGCGTTGATTCATTTCGAAAGAAAAGACAAGAGTTGGAACTTCGAAAGAAGAAATTGGCTTTGGAAAGTGCTACCTGGTACAAGAATGCACAAACTTTGGAGGGAGCAGATGCACTTCCTTCTACATCTTCTGAAACTCAGCTTCAAACAGAAATTAGAAACCTAGATTTGGTTTTAGCTGATCTGAATACTTTTGTAAAAGCACTGACTCCAGAGGAGCAGGACGCTTTTAAAAGAACTAAAGAAATAGGAGAGAAATTAAAAAATCGGAAAGTACAGTATGAGGAATTTATTAATAAAAGAGGATCCGACTCTGAAGCTCAACGAAGAGATGAGCAGGATCAAGTCAGAAGTTTGAATAAAATTTTAAGTTTGTTTGATCCTCCAATCGAACCTTTTGATTTTTCCAAGGATTTTGTAGCTGAAAAAGAACGTCTCGAGAATTCTATTCGTAACTGGATATATGCTGCGTTGATAGGAAGAATGAAAGATACTTCTGAAGGTGTCAGTCCTACGAAAGCATCGGCATTCTGGACCGATATTTCGACTCCTTCGGGTGGAGATGCAAAGATCTCAGCGAATTTGGAAGATTTTGTAAATTCATTACCAGCAACTCTTGTGGTGAAGGGGGAGCGAAAGAATTTTTTGAATGCACTTCAAGGAGAAATTGTTCCTTTAGTGAAAAATGCAACGTCAATGCATGATCGAGCTACTTATTTTTATTCGTACGCCAAGCCAGATGAGTGGTTGGCTCAACTTGAAAAAGCGAATAGTTCCGTGCCATTCGGAAAAACAGAACTGAAACGACTTATTAAAGAAGGTACGATCGAAAAAAACAGCGCGTTTGCGGCATTTAGATTAGCTAAGCAGCTCTTCATTCAACTCGCAGAGGATCCTAATCTATCAAAAAAGTTTAACATGTATCCTTTTGGTCAGGTACAAGAGACAAGTGAGGTTAGTTTAGGTGCTTTTGTGACACAGGATAGAAACCAAGATTGGATAATGAAGCAACTGACAGGGAAAGGTTTTAGCAAGGAAGCAGCTGAACTGGGGTATCGATTGGCCGTTACTGATAATCGTAATACTGGTCTTGAGGAATTTTTAGATTACACTTCAACAGTGGATAGCAAAGGAAAGATAATTACCAAGACTAAAGCAATCCGCTCGATGTCTCGTTTTTATCGTTGGAGATCATGGGCAAAATATTCGGTTGAAGCAAAAGGCTCGGGTCGCGCACCTATTTCTTCAACAATGGCCGATAAGCGTCCAGCCTTGACCGTTCCAGCAGAAAAGCTTTGGCTTGTATTAGTGAAAGATACATCAGGAAAAGAAACTCCGATGAGTTTATACGACGTATATAAAAATGGACTGTGGGAACAAGTATCGGCTGAAGACAAAGCCTTTCTTGCTGATAATCCTGTGAAGATGCAAACGGAACACGCTCGTTTCATGGGAATGGAATATTTCAACATTGCGGCTGATATGACAGAGAAGGCTAATCATCTCCTTCCAGACTTAGAACACTTGGCAAAATATGAGCCAACAGCTGAAGGCAGCTTCCGTAGAGATGTTGCTCGGTTGTTCCTACTGTTTCAAAAAGACAGAACGTTGAGTGATGAAAACAGAACGAAACTATTAAGTGTTCTTGAACCAGGTGGGAGATTCATTACAGTTCAGGTAGACGATCTTGTCGACTTTAACTTTCGAAACGCTCTCAAGAATGCTGGTGATTATGCTTGGGATAATACTCCGGTAACAAAGGAGATATTTGAAGAGCTCTTCTCACTACCTAGTGACACTGATCCAAAAGGATATGTTCCACATCGGAAAATTATGGAGGCAGTTTCTGAAGGTAGTAAAGGGAAGCCTGAGTTTGCCATGTGGTCTGTGATCACTATTTTATTAATGTCAGAACTTGAACGCTATTCGATTCCGGAACATGATCAAGGACACAAAGATCTTCTCACTCCTGTCCCAACGAAAAGTGGTAGACCAGCTTTGCATTGGGGACAGCGTGAAGCATTGATAACTTGGTTACTTGAAATTCAATCAGGTCTTCCTGAAGAATATAAAGCTCACTATATGAGCGAGGATAATATTCGAACGATGTTCAAGAAATTAGGAATAGACGAAACAGATGCCAGCAAAAGTGTAGACATTCAGTGGTTGCTCAATTCCGAGGCTCGATCAAGTATGCAAGTAATTCCTTCGTTGTTCCCATGGCTAGACAAGTTTGTCGATTGGATTCCACTGGGAACCGATGTGAAGTAATTAAATGTTTTGATCGAAGTCCGAATGAGCTTCGGGGGGAAGGTTTTCAACGGCTCTGTCACGTTTTCTTAAACTTGATTCCACCTGTTGCTGGGAAACGTTTTTACGATCTCTATGGCTAGCGAGAAGTCCAAATACTCCACCTGTTTTTGGAATATAATCCTTAGAGCTTAGTATCCCAAGTTCTTTCTCTCTTTTGCGGTACTCGTCCGTGCCAATAAGTAGTCTCTTTATTGATTCAATCATGAGAAGTTATTAGAAATCAGAATCTACTCTATCTGTATCTGGTTTTAGTGGGGCAGAGAAAGCTCTCCCTGCTTTGTCTCGACGAGCTTCAGACCTGTCTACCTGCTCATTTGTGGCCCTCTTGCGTCCACGTAATCTATCGTAGACACCGATGACACCACCATACTGGTCAATATATTGTTTCTTATCCTTTGGAGCAAGCACCATGAGTTCTTGCTGTCTCTTACGGTACGCATCAGTTCCAATAAGACTGTTTTTCCAGCCCGTATAAGCTTTTCCTACGCCTCCAACACCAGCAAGCCCTGTCAATCCCACTCCCGGTATTAATTCTCCGCCTTTGAAGCCCTTACTTGCAAATTCACCAGCAGCTTTCCCTACATCCAAGTTGAGTTTTCCTGTCGCTAGCTGTTTGGCAATTTCCACTGCTTGAGGGATCATAGCAAGAATTCCAAATTGGAGAATAGCAAGCACAAAAGTACCTGAGGATCCGGCATGGATTCCCAATTGTGGGGCGGCAAAACCACCTTGGCCGGTTGTTCCAAAGTTGTCGTTAGGATTGTAAGTGAAATATTGAGCGCAAAACAGGAAAAAGATCACAACAGGGAAGACCAAGAGATTCTCCCATAGTCCTTTAATCCACGCACCAAAGGTGTTCTGTCCGGGGACAGCTCCGATGAGCAGTTGAATGGGAGCAAACACGACAGCAAAGATGACTCCGACGTAGGCTTTCAGGAGGGCAAAGAATATTCTAAACATGTTAACCAAGAGAGCAACTAACATGACTAAGAGGAAGATAATGCCGGCACCAAAGCCTGCTAAACCCGAGACTCCACTCCATCCAGTAGTGGAAAGCATATCTGTAACCGCTGTACCGATCTGAGTGGCAATCGTTGATACGGCTCCACCAGAGATTAAGTTCCAAATATTGCCTAAGATGTTGTTACTAAAGGCAATGTTGGTGAGCGTTCCGTTATCCAGTTTTCCTGCTGCACTACTGACGGTGAAGATATTGATCATTAAGAAGATGATCAAATACATCAAATCAACCATCAGACCAGCAATCGCATAGGAAAAGGTGACGAGAAGCAGAGCAATGACGATCTTGGGAAGGGCTTGTTGGATAGTCACCGCAGCTTGCCCTCCCAGTCTACTACGGAACATAATTAAGAATCCGATTACCAAGAAGATTAAGACAAAGAAAAAGTAGGCGACATTTCGAAACAATCTCCACAACCCTAAGACCGGACGAAGGGAAGAGAAGCCTAAACCTTGCGCATAGGCAGGTTGCGCCCCAAATGGATTTTGTAAGCTATCGCGTACGTACGCGACATATTCTCCGGTACTTATTGGTATAGCCGCAACAAAACCAGTCGCTTTGGTCAAAGAGCCAATCGCTCCGGACTCATAATACTTTGCTTGCACACCAGCGGGTGGTGGGCCGAAAAATGCTTGATTATTTGCGTCAGTTCCTCCACCCCCGATTACGACGGCAAGATAACCACCAGTATTACGAAGAACATTGGTATTGTGAGTTTCAGCATTCAGTGAGCCATCTTTTTCATGATCAGCTCGACCCTCAACAACTTCTTTTACTTCTAGAGGAAGACTGGTGTTATATCCTGCAACGAAAGTACGACAATTAATATCAGTAGGGAAATTATTTCCTGTTTTACACCACGCACAGGCGCTTTGATTTGGTGAACCTGCACACCCTGCACAGAGTGCGGGAGGATTGGCGCCAGTACAAAAATTGTCGTAGGGAGCTGCCATCACTTTGGTCGTGACTGTATAGACACACAAGAACAAGATGAAGAAAATAAAGCTGCTAAAGCGAGTCAATTTCTGGAGGTGCTGAAGGGAGGACTTGAGTGACACCATGAGATATATTGTACACCAAAAGCTCAAGCAAAAAACAAGTCAAACTTAGTTAATACCATTGTAGAAATCTTTTACACGAGAGGGGAATTGTCTGTTGTTACAGAAATCATTTTGTCCGGTCGTTTTTTCTCCAGAATAGCGACGCAAGAATGCCAAGTAAGTAGGTTGGCCATTTAAAGTATTTAGAAAAACGGATACCTGCGGGGTGATACTTGCTGCTGTACGGCTTGAGTTTTGTGATATCACTCCAAAGTCTGCAACATCATAGGCGCCAAACCCTGATTCATCTCCCCAGATGGAAAGTGCTAACCTAGGGCTGACACCGGCTTCTTTGGCTTTTTGGACCACATACTGACAAGCAGTCAATGTTCCATTCGGAGAGTAACTACCACTGGCGTCAACTTTATGAGCAATCAAAGTAAACTTCGGTGCTCCTCGTTTCGGACTATACGTACACGCAACACGTGAATAGAAGTTCTCATTACAAAGTCCGTCTCCTCCATCGTTCCCATTTTTCCAAGAAGCCACATCTAAAGCAGAAGAATAAAGTGCGGCTTTTTGTCCGACTGATCCTGCTCCAGCCTCACCAGCTGTACATGTATGAGTGGAATTAACGACTGCAATTCCGCCACCTGCAGTAATACCACCGCTCGTCCCGTTACAGGTAGCGACTTCAGTTTCAAGATATGCTAAATCCCCGCTACCCGGAGCTGGAGATGAACCAGGAGTCGCTCCTTTGGTACAAGCAGAGAGCCCCTCTTTTAAGAACGCTTCAAAGCCAGCATATGGAACTGTAGGAATATTATTGTTTGGACGTAAGACATTACACATTACTTCCCATAAGCCGCGTGCTAACATGCCGCCAGGAACTTGAGGATCTGGATTAAACTCACTGACTCCTTTGGTTCCAGTTACGCGACCTTCCAAAAAGACCGGACCTTGATCTACTGTCGTGCCAGCAGGAGGAGCATTCGGATCAGGAGGGGCGTTCGGATCGATAGGAGGAGCTTCACCACGATTCTCTCCAATTGGAGAGTTTGCCCTCACCGGAGGGGAGGAAATATCAAACCCAGAGCCAGAAAGTTGCAGATACCGAAATGGATTCCTTGGGCTCGTTTGCTCAGAACTTCGAGAGATGAAATGGAAATCAGGATCCTTGATATTTTGATTCGGAACGAATGTTTGCACAAATGACAACTCATAGTTATTGATATTGCGATATTCTTCTGGAAGTAACAGGAAGGTTCGCACCGTCTGTGGATCACCAGCTCCAGTACCTCCTGCAGTGAGTCTAGCGACAGCAGTTTGCTTACGCGGCTGGACTGGATCAGGATTCCCTTCAGGGTTAATTAAATGATTGACTTGTGGGGCGGTCTCCCCGACGTAGTTTTCATAGCTACAACCAGCAAACGGAGTGCCAAGGGTTGCTCCAAAGTTAATTGGGGTTGTAAATTGGGCATTAATACGTCGGACAATGATGCCACGATAGTCATCTGCGGGAATTTGGCTACACTTGGTACATTGGATATATTTTTTGTCGGAATTAGAGTTGAACGAGGGATTGCCGACCTTAGGAGTAAGACCCTTCACTTCATCTTGGGTTATGGTTTCAATGCGATCAATCGTTTCTTTGGGAAGAATCGATTTAATGACTTGGGTAAAACCGCCATCGTACGTTGGAAAGAAGGATTTTTTGTCAGGAATTGTCGCATTGTTTTCTTCCGCAAAGCCTGCTGGGACATAGACTTTGGTGATTTGAATGCGATCGTTAATTGTCATGTTTAAAATTTCACTAGGATCAGTTTCAAGGGTACTAGGGGTGAGCCAAGTCACTTTGCTGGCAAAATCACTTGGTTGGTCTTCAGGCCGGTCCATGTAGCGGACAATATAGGCAGGCTTAAAGGCCCTAGGAGTGGTAACCTCAATAGATGTGAACGCTTGATACCAGTCTTTATTTTTTGTTTGGACGTTCTCTACCCATTCTGGAGAACAAGTAGCAGTTCCTGATACCTTAGGAATATTGTTCCCAACTTCTTTGTAGCTAGGAAACTGTGGCTTAGCGCCAGGGATGGGACGATATAACGCACATTCGCCTTTAGGAGCGGCGGATGCGGAGGCAATCTGAGGTGGCTTTTTTGAATCCGTCGTTGTGCCCACGGCATTCACAGCAATATTGCTGCGTTTGTATTCATCATCACACAGCTGCTTGATGGCAGAAAGATAGGTCATAGTGTTAGTACATTGCACCGTTTGGGAAGTCAGCTTTTTTGAAACACCGTTGGCTAGTGGGGAGATCAAGTCAGTGGCCTGGTTCAATTGTTTTTTTGTATAATTGGCTGAGAAGAATCCCTCAAGATCATCCATGCGGCGAGTGGGATCTGTGGGTCGGGGAGAAGTGACATCCTGCATACGAAACAAGGGAATAACTGTCTTGGTGTTGTCAATGAACACATTCCCAAAGGCAATAAAACTACATGCAGGATCGTTTGGGGTACAGGGTCCATCAAAACGATTTGGACCAGGACCATTCGATGCTTTACTATCATAGCCTGGAAGAGCATCATTTAGTTTACTTTCGTTAGTGATTTCTCCTTGGAGGGTAATCTTGTTTCCACACGTTAACATGTAACTGGCAGCCATGGCATTCTTTTGATCTGTTCCTTGCATGTCTTCAATTCCTGGATAAACAAACAGGGGATTTTGGCGACCATTACAGTCATCTGTTACTTCTTGTCCATTCTTGTCATAGGCTTTACCGTAGACATAAAAGAGCCAATCACTTTTTGTAACGTTACTGTTTTTACATGGATCAAGAATCAAGGTTGTTGCAGTCTCAACGCCAGCTGGCATTTGGTAGGTATTCAAAAAATCGAGTTGATCCTTAATGCTGGGAGGCGGTTGGGTATTGGGATCAACACCCAGTCCACCAAAGTGGACCACTTTTTTCCCTGGACACATATTAGTCTGTAAAAACTGCCAAGCATCTAAAGCTGGAAGTCCAACTCGTGATCCTGATAATTTAAACACGTTCGCAATCAATACGTCGGCACCAGCACAACCACCGCTGCCTTTGAAGGAATTGATCCACGGAACTGGATCCCAGACACCGTTATATAAATCAGGGGGGGCCGGAGCGACTTTGAAGTATCCGGCACATCCAGAATGAACAGCATCAGCTAACGCGTTAAATTGCGTTGCATATTGTTTCGCAGCCTCGGAGAGACTAGTTGTTCCTTTATATTCTAGATCCAGGTTATTTAACTCATTTCCGACTCCCACGATAGTTCCTTGTGGGAAGACACCTTTGTTCGCACATAGTGCTGATCCATACGCTGCAAACTTGCTGGCAGGGGCGTTGAAATCAAATCCAACAATACGGATCGCAACTTTAGGACTTTGAGGAGTCGGATTATATGGAGCTTCATCTAATCCATTGGCAACTTGCACGATTCCTTTGAATTGTTGTGGCACAAGTAGCGCTCCATTTAAAGCTTCTTGTGCCCCGCGATCAAAGCCAGCACCAGCGACTTCTGGTCCGATATCATCACGATGCGCAGGGGCAGCTTGTGCATATACTTGAGCAGAAGTCAGGAAAACGGACCCTAACAAGAGAGCAATAAAAAAAGAGAACGACGATACTACACGGCAGATCTGTCGCATGAGATTTATTATACCTTAGATTGCTGTGTAGAGGAAAAACAAACGCAAGATTATATCTGTGTATTAAAATCCATGAGTGTCGGGATGCCAGTAAACGTGGAAATAAAGCGCAGGATCACAAACGAGGCGAGAGCCACCACAATTCCTAGAATTGCGAAGCTAATGGCTTTCTTTCCGCTCTCCACACCTTTTGCATTGGCTCCAGCTGTGAGATATTGAAACGAACCGATCAGGAACATGACGAACGCAGCAATGCCGATGATTGTGATCGCAGTTGATAATACATTTGCAACTAAACACTCAATTCCCTGAATGGTAGCGACGTCCGCGTTTGGATCTTTCGAGACAGTGGTTCCAGCCGTCACATAACCGCCAACACATTTTCCGGTCCAGGCGTTGGTTTGAGATTGAGCAAGAACAGGTGAGGCGAGTGTAATAAACATTGAACTACATACAAAGAAGATGGAGAGAGCTTTTGATTTCATAGCCTATTCATTATAGCAAACAAAAGCCCCCGCTTTAAGCGAGGGCTTTATTCATTTCAATTCAACACAAGGTTAGTATCCTTGTGGGATCGCAATTGGGCCACCGATGGTGGTTCCAAAGAAGCGATTCAAGACTGCACCGATAGCAAAGGCAGATGCGACGATTGCCAAACCAATGATGGCGTTGGTAATTTTCTGACGTGCACTTTCTGTCTTACTTTTATCTCCACCGGCAGTCAACCACTCAATTCCACCCCAGATCAGGTAGATGAATACCAAGAGTCCAACGATACCTAAGACAACTTGAAGAAGTCTAGTGATCAAGACTCCGATATCAGTGATCTTGAATCCAGCTTGACCAGCATCAATACTGATGGTGTCCTGTGGGGGGATTCCTTGGGCAAATACAGGACTAGCAAATGCAACGAGTGCACTTCCAGCTGCGGTTGCAGATGCAATTAATTTTTTTACCATAGCACTTCTCCTTAGATAATATTAGGTATGCTACTAGAGCTATTCTACCATGTTAGGCAACAAAGCCGCTCGAGTCAAGCAGGAAAGCTTGACACTATGGGCAATTTGGCCACGCGAATGTGTGGGTTCCAGTCACACAACTACACGGTTCGTAATGAACATAGGAAAGTCCGCCGACTCCCGCTGCTTCGCACTTGACCATGGCTGCTCCACCTCCGGTGCAGTAGCCTCCAGCTCCACCGTCATTCACTGTTGCATTCACAGCAACATTTCCAGCACATGTTTGAGCCGTTGGATTTTGACCGCCAGTATTTCCGCCACCAGTTGTTCCTCCAAATCCTAGGTTAATTCGATCCCCGAGTCCGAAGAATCCTAAAAGGAGTCTAAAGATGGCAAACACGGATGCGAGAATCGCTAAACCAATGATTGCTTGGGTGATTTCACTTCGAGCAGTTTCGATTTTACTTTTGTCTCCACCTGCAGTAATCCAGTTAAATCCTCCCATCAGAAGATAGAGTAGGACAGCCAAAGTTCCGACGACCAAAACTCCACCAGCACCCAGTTCAACTACTTTTCCGATGGTTTGCACCGGAGAGATAGTCAACGATTGAGCGCCGATATTTAAGTTGTTTTGTGCAAGTAAGATAAACATAGAATTAATTTTTACACGGACATCCAGGCATTGGAACACAAGTAGGTGCTTGTTGATTTGGACACTGAGGGATCTGTCCACCGCCGTTCGTTGCCGGAGTACCAGTTAAGTTGTCTGCAAAGTTGGGGTTGAGTAGTTGCAAACCGATGATTCCACCAATAAAGATACTGATTGCTACCGTTCCGACTAATACTAGCATTCCGATGACTGACTGCGTAATACGATTGCGGGCCGCTTCAATTTTTCCTTTGTCTCCACCTGCGGTAATCCACTCCAAAGCGCCAATGACAAGCATGACGAGAAGAGCAAGGCCTCCAAGAGTCACAGCCGTACGCCAAACAGTGACGATAATGTTCGTCAAAGCTACGTTGGCAGGTCCGGTTCCAAAGGTTGGAACAACAGGATTCGTGATTTGAGCAATAAGTGTCAACATAGGTTTATGGAGTTCCTCCTCCTGGAGCCAACTGTTGTAGCAGTTTTAATGGGTTTAATACATCGAGTCCTAGTACTCGTCCAACGACACCAACGATTCCATATCCAGCAATCACGACTACTAAACCTAAAGCGGCTTGGGTCATTTGGTTACGAGCGCTTTCAACTTTGCCTTTATCTCCACCAGAAGTAATCCAGGACAGGGCGGCAAAGATAAAGAAAATCAAGAACATTAACCCGGCAAGAGTGGTCAAAAAACCCAAGAAATTACTCAAGAAATTTTCAAGAGGAATTCCTCCAGCTTCGGCTCCCGTTCCTGGAGCAGGAGTAAATGCCGCTGTTGGAGGTTTTAAAGGACCGAGTTGGAGTTGGGCTAAAAGTCGCGACATATTATGGTACAGCAGTAGGAATAACTGGATTTAAGATAAAGGTAGCATCACCAAACAACAAGAAACTGATAATGGCAGTGATTGCAAATGAACCGACAATCAAGATTAAGCCGATCAAGCTGTAGGAAAGTTGTTGCATTGCTTGCTCAGTCGCTTTGGCATTTCCAGCTGAATTTAAATAGGTATAACCAGCACCGATGATATTAAACAAACCAAACAGGCCAGCTATGATCGTAATCACTTTGATTAAGTTCGACGCGAAAATGACAATGCCAATACCATCTGGTCCACCAGCTTGAGCATTAAAGATTGCCACTCCTGGGGGAGGACTGACAGTTCCAAAGATTTGTAAAACTGGAAGTATGATAATCATAGGACTTGACTATTATAGCGTTGAATTCAAAATCGGTACACCAGTGATCCTTTGGATGATTTGAATGATCCAGAATGCGGCAAAAATAACTAAAAATCCAATCACCGCTCCAGTAATCTGACCTTTCCCTTGTTCGACACTTTTGGCATTCCCTCCAGAAGAGATGATGGCAAATCCGCCACCAATCAAGAGGAAAAGTAAAATAATTCCGGCGATAATAAAGGCTAGAGGAACGAGAAGATTTAGAAAAGAAGAGATTGTGGCGTATTTCCCTTGTGCTCCTCCGACTGCGTTTACTCCCCCTTGGTCCAAGAACAGCTGATCTCCAATATTAAAAGCGAACAGTAATGCAGACATACACAGTAGTATACAATATATCTATGGTTTTTTCGAATGAAGCAGCTCTGATTGTGGCATTAAAAAGCGGTGAAAGCTCCATGGTTAGCCGATGGTATGAGGAGTCAAAACGAGCCCTCCTGGCTTTCTTCGTGCATCAAGTGAGTAATGAAGCGGATGCTCAGGAGCTGGTTCATGACACGTATATGTCATGCCTTGCTTCACTGCCACTGTTTAGAGGAGAGTCGGGCCTATGGAGTTTTATGATTTCCATTGCTCGCCATGAACTGGCAGACTATTGGCGCAAAAAGTACGCCAAAAAAGCCATTGCGATGCTCCCATTCGGTCAAGAATTATTAGATACCGTGGAGCGTCCTCAGGGCAGTGAGCCACAAACCCAAGAAGTACAAGAATTACTACAAAATCTTCCCGGTGATATTGCTGAACTTTTAGCTCTAAAATACATTGACGGCTTATCAGTCAAAGAATTGGCCAAGAAATATAAATTAAGTTTTGCGGCGATGCAAAGTAAGTTGTATCGAGCTAAAGAAGTATTTAAAGAACAGTATGAACGAAACCCAATTTCTTAAAAACCTCCAGCAGAAAGCCAAAGTCCAGGCATCGGTTGATGGATCATCACCTTTGCCGCAGTGGGCAAGACCACTTGCATCACTTGTCGGTTTACACTATTGGCAATTTTTGTTGGTGATTTCCTGTATTATTGCCATATTTATTAGTGTGTGGCTTTTTCCAGAAGTATATGCAACGACTCGTTTCTAAAAGTACCAGCTTTTCCTATGGTGTCATAGCCACAATTTTGGGGTTTTTAACGCACCCCTATCAAACCATGCAAAAAGTGGTGGATAAACACATCCCACTGCTCTTCGTGTTCTTTCCTGCAGTTTTTTGTCTGATTGGTTGGCTTACTGCCAAAGAATTATCCTGGTTTTTCTTAGATCTAATCCCTTTGGTGGGATTATGGTGGTTTTTGGAAGTTTGGTGGCTGACGTTCTGGGGATTGTGGCAAGTAACACTTCTGTATCTTTTCTGGCGGTTTTCTTCTGTACAGGAATGATTTTTCTTCTTTTTCCCGACTTTGGTCGTATATGGAATCAGAACAAAACTTTATTCACGATGAAATTATAGCGGATCAAAGTCTACTCATAGCAATTATTGCCGGAGAACCAATAAGGGAGATAGGATTACCCCTATTCCTTGTTCTCGAGATTGCCAATCAAATCCGAAATAGTCACAACCTTCCACTGTATGAAATCCAGTTGGTCGTTCCCAGTCGAAATGAATGATTTTTCATTCTTTTCCCGACTATTGTCTTGTCTATGCAAATTTCACGTCATTGGCGTATGAATCCACTACGATACCGACTTCAAGGAGTTCGCTATGCAAATGGGGAAGTTAGTCTTCAAGCACGACCTCAGCCAGTGAGAGAGAACTCTGATCTTCGACTTTCTGAGTCAGTTGCGAAGACTGTTTTAGATGCAACAGCCGCTGTTGAACCAGAAACGACCATTGAGGGTAAAAGAAAAGGCATAGAGGCAGCATAACTATGGATCAAGTGATTTTAGTTGATGCTGATGATAAAGAAATTGGAGTGATGGATAAAGTAGAAGCACATCGAGGAACCGGAAAATTACATCGAGCGACCTCAGTTTTTTTGTTTAACAAAAAAGGAGAATTATTGGTCCAACAGCGCAGTAGTAAGAAAATAACGTGCCAATTGATGTGGGCGAATACCTGCTGTGGGAATTTGAGGCCAGGGGAAACATATCGTGAGTGTGCTCATCGGAGATTGCAGGAAGAATTAGGTATTTTTGGAGTGAAATTAGAGGAAGTCGTCAAGTTTTTGTATCAAACTCCTTGTGATGATGAGTTTAGTGAATACGAGATGGATACGGTCTATATGGGGTATTATGACGGACAAGTAAGGCCGAACCCAGATGAAGTGAGTGGATACAAGTGGATTGAATGGAACGATTTGATGTTACAAAACTCACTTGTCCCTTGGGTAAAAATAATGAAACAGAAAGAAATAATAAAGAAAATAAAGGAGCACTATGACGGAATCAGATAAAAAACTAAAAGTATTAGAAGGAATAGGGCTTTCGACTTCACGAGCACAAGAAGTATTGAATGATGAATCCGACACTTTTTGGGATGGAATTGCATCTGGTTCAATAGTCTTGAGCCCTGATCAACTACTTGCGCTCTTTTCCAAAGAAACTGAAGTTGCTGCTTAATATGCAAGACTTCACTTCTCATGGCAAGATTATTCTTTCCGGAGAACACTCCGTAGTATACGGCTATCCTGCGCTCGTCTGTCCTGTGGATCAAGAAGTGAAAGTTGTAATTCAAAAGGGAGAACAAAAAAAAACATCTCCTTTTTTGCTCAATATTCTTTCGATTTTTCAGAACGAGCAAGAGGTCTCTTTTGATGATCTATTGATTGTAATAGAAAGTACTCTACCTCTCGGTAGTGGCTTAGGATCTTCAGCTGCGACTGCATCGGCAGTTTTCCAGGCACTCTATTGTTTTTTTAAAATTAAATATACGAAAAAGCATTTACTTTTCTTGGTCCAAGAAAGTGAAAAATTCGCGCATGGAAATCCAAGCGGAGTAGACGCAGTGGCTGTCGTATACCCAAGCATAATCGAATTTCAAAAAACAGATGAGCAAATTGAGTGGGATATAATTGCAACAGGTAAAGCTCTTCCTCCTTTTCTTCTCCTTCAGTCAGGAATTCCAAGTGAAACAACTCGAGAAATGGTTGAATATGTAAAAACCTTCTCCCGGAAAGAAGAGATTTTACCTCGAATTGGGAAAATCACTCAAAAAATGATTAAGAAACTTAAAGAGAAGCATCTTGATTTAGGGCTCATTACGCAAAACGAGCGGTTGCTAGAAGAACTGGGTGTTGTCGGTCAGAAAGCTCTGTCTATGATTCATCAAATTGAAAGTAAAGGGGGAGTAGCAAAGATTGTTGGTGCAGGTGGCAGAGAAAATGGTTCAGGAGTAATCATCGCATTTCATCCTACCAATATTTCAATACTACGAGAAGTTGCTCTACAAAACGAATGGGAGATTATTTAATACTATGATAGTGGTCACTGCTTCTGCCCCAGGCAAGTTATTACTTTTCGGAGATCATGCTGTCGTCTATGGACGACCTTGCATTGTCACTGCTGTGGATCAACGCTTGTGGGTCACAGTTAAAAAAAATGGCATAGATGTTTTTCATTTAGAGGCTCCTGATCTTGGTCTGTCTGCATATTCCAAAACAGTAAAAGAACTGGGAAAGAAAGAAGTGCCGAAATCTGTTTCATTTATCGAACATGTGTATAAACGTTTTTTGGAACGATTCCCACAAAAAGAAGGAATTATTGTTACCACAAAAAGTGATTTCTCTAGTAATTTCGGATTTGGTTCAAGCAGTGCGGTTACAGTGGCCTTTGCCAAAGCCCTTACAACGTTGTACGGAATTTCATATACAAAAATGGAGCTTTTTGAATTGTGCTACCAAGCCGTCCTTGATGTTCAGGGGGTGGGATCTGGTTTTGATATCGCCGCTGCGATTTGGGGAGGCACTATTTACTACGTCAGTCCAGCAAAGATTGTAGAACAGTTAGATTGTCCTGATTTGTCGCTGATAGTTGGATATACCGGAATGAAAGCTGACACTCCAACCTTAATACGCATGGTTGAATCGCAGTATAAAGAGAATGAAGAAGCAATTGGAGCAATTTTTGATGAGATGGGAACAATTGTTGATCAAGCTCGAGAAGTAATGAAAGACAAGAAGTGGAAAAAGGTTGGAGAACTAATGATTAAAAATCAACAACTGCTTGCGTTTTTGAAGGTGAGTAGCGTGCAACTGGATGCACAAATCAATGCTAGTATCAAAGCCGGAGCGTATGGAGCAAAATTGTCAGGGGCTGGTGGTGGTGATTGTATGGTTGCGGTTAGCGATCCATCAAAAAAAGATTCTATTGAATCGGCAATTCAAAAAGTAGGGGGGATAATTCTGCCAGTGAATCTCAATGCCAGAGGAGTCACCATTGAAAAATAATTCTATGAAAACAACGATTCAAGCTTCTTCAGATGTTGCTCTTGTCAAATATTGGGGAAAAAAAGACGAGATTCTACGACTTCCCGAAAATGGAAGTATTTCCATGATTCTCGAAGGGCTCGATACCAAAACGACAGTTGAATTTCAGTCTGAACTAGAATTAGATGATGTCCTCATTGCCGGCGAAAAAGGAAAAGGAGAGGAAGAGCGGGTCTCGAAGCATCTAGACCGAATTCGCAAACTCGCTGGAGTTCCAACTTTTGCAAAAGTTGTATCAGAAAATGTGTTTCCTAAAGGAACAGGTCTCTCGAGTTCTGGTTCAGGCTTTGCCGCACTGACGCTTGCCGCGACCAAAGCACTAGGAATGAATTTGAGTCAAAAAGAATTGAGCATTCTTGCTCGACAAGGGTCGGGAACTGCTTGTCGGTGTGTGTGTGGAGGATTTGTTGAATGGAAAGATGGTGATACTAGTGAGACATCATATGCGGAGACTATCTTTTCCAAAGAGTACTTCGATATTCGAGATGTGGTTGCTGTCGTCAGTGAGGGGAAGAAAGCAATTTCTTCAACTCAGGGACACGCAAATGCCAAATCAGGAATTTTCTTTCAAGCCAGGCAAGCGCACATTCAACAAAAAATTGAGGCTGTAAAACAAGCGGTTGGCAAAAAAGACTTTACTCTATTGGGTGAATTAGTAGAAGCCGAGGCATTAGAGTTCCACAGTATTCTATTTACCAGTAGTCCTTCGCATATTGCCTGGTATCCAGGAACGATAGAAGTCATACTTGCGGTGCAGCAGATGAGAAGAGATGGCATTAAAGCATACTTTACAATTAACACAGGGTTTAATGTCCATGTACTTACACTTCCAGAATATGAGACGGAAGTGTGCGATAGATTACAAAAACTTTCACTTGTCCAAAAATGTATTCGCACTACAGTTGGAGATGCTCCAAAAGAACTCCATACTCATTTGTTTTAAATATGCAAAAACCCACTTTACCCAAACACATTGCTATCATCATGGATGGAAACCGTCGGTGGGCACGGCAAAACAAATTAAAAGCCTTGCAAGGACATTCGTATGTCGTTGATCATTGTATCGAGCCATTGGTTGATCGATGTATTGAGCTTGGTATTCCATATTTAACCTTGTGGGCTTTTAGTACCGAAAACTGGGAACGGGATCAAGAGGAAGTTTCAGGATTGATGAACATCTTTCGTCGAGCATTTCAAAAGAAAGCCGAGGATCTGCACAAAAAAGGTGTGCGACTCAATGTTTTAGGCGACATCGATGCATTTCCCAAAGACATTGCTGCGCAAGCAAAAGAATGGGTGAAGTTATCGACCACAAACACCAATATTACCGTATCATTTGCGTTAAACTACGGTGGACGAGCAGAAATATTGCATTCAGTCAACAAACTTTTAAAATCAAATCATCAATTGCCAATTCAGTCGGAAGACTTCGAAGAGAATCTGTATACTGTCGGTCTACCTGATCCAGATTTATTGATCAGACCAGGTGGAGAGAAGCGTCTTTCTGGCTTCCTACCTTGGCAAACGGTTTATACTGAGCTGTATTTTACCGATATTTTAATGCCTGACTTCACCCCCGAGAAACTAGATGAGGCACTCGAAGAGTACGCCAAACGACAGCGTCGTTTTGGACACTAGAGAATGCTAATTCCAAAGATTCTCTGCACAATCTGGGCCAGCCAGAATGAAGCAAACAGAAGAAGAAACCCAACTAGTGCTGCCGTAATCCGTTCTTTACCTGCTTGTTGGGATTTCGGGTCCGCTGCTCCGGTTAACATTTCAAATCCACCCCAAATGAGCATAATAAAGAGAATAAGACCGCCGAATGAAAATAAGTAGGGAAGTAACTTGGAAATAATCCCTCTAGGAGTTGTCAGTTGTACATCTGGTCCTGCTGCTCCAAAAATTGCTTGATTAAGTTTAGTAAAGGTTGCACTGTTTACCCCCGGTCCAGTACCATCAGGGTTTTGACCGAATTGTTGGCACAGTTGTGAGGAAGTAGGAGGTCCGCAATAGTAGGCAACTGTTCCATCAGCACAGGTCGTCGTTTGTGCAGTACAGACAGCAGGCTGACTCCCACCGTTACTGTCGACGACGCTTTGTAAGCAGGTAACAGGAACAGTACTCCACTGTCCACAGTTCACAGACGCAGCCTGAGCAAAACTATGCTGTCCACACAATAAAAAAATCCCAACCACAATCAGTAGTATTTTTCTTGTCTTTTTCATTGCATAGCTAGTATGCCTTAAACTGAAGAAAGTTACAGAATCATTTAGAGGATGCTGATTCCAAAGACCTTTTGCACAATCTGTGCTAGCCAGAAGGAGGAGAAGAGTAGCAAGAAACCAATAATGGCGGCCGTAATTCGTTCTTTTCCTGCTTGTTGGGATTTCGGGTCTGCTGCCCCGGTTAACATTTCGAATCCACCCCAAAGGATCATGATAAACAAAATCAGTCCTGCAAAGGAAAAGAGATAGGGAAGCAATTTTGAGATAATCCCTCTAGGAGTTGTCAGTTGTACATCAGGCCCAGCTGCCCCAAAAATTGCGGCATTTAATTTGGAAAACAACAGTGGCGTTGCTCCCTCAGTTGGATTAATGGGGGCATTTGAAATTGGTGGAATCGTTGGCTGTGTTGCTGAACACCCAGAAGTAGTATTCACTGCCCATCCACAACAGCGTCTTCCCGCTATTGGTGGATTGTATTCTGCATTGGACTGACAGTCACATGTTTCCGTTGCCGTGTTATATGCATGTCCACAAGTTTTTGCGATGGTTGCCGGTGCGGTTGCATATCCTTGGCAGCTCGTACCCTGATCGTTATTGGCTTGGCCGATAACTCCTTGCAAAACATAGGTCGCTCCAGGTTGAGGCGCCGTGTTTGCAAAGGCGTTTGGAGCAGAGACTGCACAAGTGTAGGTAACGGTACTTGTTGTACTCAGTTGTTTGGTGCACTCAGACTCATTGATTCCGGTTTGATGAATAATGGTTCCAGAGCCCGTTAAAAATATCTCAAGACCAATAGGGAAGTGCTGACTGGGGAAAGGAGAGTTTGTTTGAAACGTAACGGTGGCGTTATATCCAGTAGAGGTAATTGAAGTGTTTGAGACTCCACAACTAGAGGCAAAAACAGCGGTTGGTAAAACGAAACCGACAAAAAGAAGAACGGTGAGTGACAAGATAGTGGTGGTGAAAATCTTCTTCATACGATTATGTTCCAAATCCAGGGATATGGAGGAGTGTTACTCCGATAAACTGCAGAATAATGATTGAGAAGATCACAAAGAACAGTCCCATAACTGCGGCTGTAACCATTTCTTGTCCTTCTTTGACTCGGGTTGGATCTCCACTACTCGTTGTCAGTAAGAAAGCTCCATAGAGGATGGAGAGGAGGACGAAACCTCCCGCAATTCCAAGGCCAATACGTAAGAATGAGGTGACAATTCCTTCCGCAGAAGTTTTCACACATCCAAACGCTGTCCAGTATCCTTGGCTGTTCGGATCAGTGATGGTATCACCACCACCTATACATTTGCGGCATTCAACTTGATCAGGAGGAGCTGCTTGATTACAGAGGATAAAGGCTGGAGCTGCGCCCCCAGGATTTGGGATAGGAAAATTATCGGTTGGGTCATCATCTTGTTCCAAAGAACTTTTTAGGACATTGAACGTAGTAGAACAATTTCGATGATCAGTGAGTGTATTTAGAGAGCCGCTTCCGTTCCCCACTTCTAATGCGTAGTCTCCATCTGGCCATTTTTCCATGATCCCACCTGTTAGAACCTCTCCATTAAAAGTGAGAGGTACCTTTGCCAGAAGAGGATTACCTGGTATGCGAATATATGCGGCGTATCCTTGAGAATGATTTAAAGGACCTCCAGGGACGGTAATATTGACGTTAATCAGATCACCATTGCGGGTGAGGCCAACCTGCGGGGTTCCGCAGTTATAGGCAACTGGTTTTTGGAATCGTACGTTTGTACTACAGACAAGAGCATCGGCTACACCAGCTTCTCTTTCGATTTGAACATGAAAGATAGCAACGGTGTCACTTTGTTTATTAAACATGGACGCTAAGTTACTTGTAATATCAACTGATAGATTTCCGTTTGATAGCTGTGAGGAGGTCAAAGGGAAAAATTTATCACTAAGAGGTACTGTTGGATCGAATGCATGAATAAAGTAATCGTCAGCTCCATCAGTGGCTGGTGCACCATCTTTTTTTACGTCATTTGCAGAAAGCCTGACGGCTTCAGGGTTAATAAAGTAATCGTTATTAGCGGGGGTATTAGTTTGCAGGGTACAGTTATCTGCGGCAAAGGCTTGAGTTTTCTCCATCGCAAAAAATAGCCCTGTGAAAAGGAAAACGGCAACCGCAAATTTGCCTAGAAGCTTCATACCTTGTAATTTTACCATTCTCTTGTATTTAAGGGGAAGGAAAACGCAAATACTGGTTTACTCTGTTAACGTTTGCAGGTTCTCGGTATTATCTTGGAAAACTTTAGAAACTTGCTCTGCAGACTCTTCCTCACTTTGGGTAAGCTTCTCTTCTACATCATCAGCTGCGTCAGCAGCATCAATCAAGGTTTGCCCTGACTGGACTTCTGTTGCTTGGACTTTTGCCACAAATGTATTAAAACGCTCAAAATCAGCAGGCGAAAGATCCTCAGGATACCCAGAAAGTTCGGCGACTAGTATATCGAGTACGTCACTTTCGACCTCTTTTGTTTCTTTAATTTCAGTAATCAATTGTTGTTTTGTAGGCATACGGTTTCCTTTTTTAAAGTACGTTATTTTGCATCAATAAATGAGGCAATACGCTTTCGTAGCCCCGACAAAAATTTTCCGTTATTCTTTCGTTTTTCTCCCTCAGAACGAGCTTTTTGGGCAGCCAAGAAATCTTTGTCAGCGCTGGTTTCTCCTAACTCTGCTTTCGTATTCAGTTTGGTTTGTAGCTTTTGAATTCTTTCATCAAGTTTAGCGATAGCTTCAGTTTTTTCTACTAGAGCACCTTGAGAAACTTCCCCACGAAGGAGGGCATCGACTGATAAATGAAGTTGTCTTGATTCATATTCTCTTTGGTTTTCGAGGCCTTTGAGATATAAGCTTGTCCCGAGATTGAGTGTATCGAGGACTTTTTGCGTTACATCCGCACGCTTTTGATAGAGAGTACCCTCTACTTTAAGGTATATGTTTTCTACGGCACCAGTAGCTGTAGCCATATTTCGTTCGAACCCATCGGCAATGGTGTTTCGCTTCTGGGCGATCATTACACCAATATTGTCGATCCTGTATTCCACGTATCCAACAGATCGGTCGAAAGCTGCTTTCGTGTGTTCGGGTAATGCGTGGAGAGTTCCAACAACTGCTCCTGCTGTATCAACTGAATTTTGAACAAATGTTACAAATGTTTCAGCTCCCTTGTCTTTCTTAGCTTTAGCTGCAGCTTGGCGTTCAGCAATTTTCTTTGCTCGTTCTTCCACTTTTGTATCTCTCACTTCTGCTTTTCTCTCCCAAGCTCTGAGGTTTGCACTTGCGGTGGGAGTCGCTTCTGGAGAAGGAGGCTGAGCTCCTGGAGTTGAATTTCTTTGGGCTTCTAATGCTTGTAGAGTACTTCTTAAAGTGTTGAGTCTGGTTTCGTATCTGGTTCTCATTTCATCCCCAACTGGGAGAGCATTTACGTAGACCTCATTTTCCTGAATATCGGCTTGCACAGTTGCGATTTCACGTTCGAGTGGAGGGGTCGTAGGCTCAACTTCTGTCTGGATAGCGTCAACTGCTGGGGCCGCAGGTATAACTTCAGGTGTGGCAGCAGTTTCAGCTCTTGGTACAGCCAGATTGGGATACCTTACTTCTTGATTCGTGCTGGGTTGTGTGCCTGCGCTCGCAAAAGTCGTCAAATCCGGATCTGGAAGTTCTCTTGTTGCGTCGGTATTGAGAGTGTCTGGAAGAAGGCTTTCTAAACTTGGTAATTCATCATCATCGGAGGGCTTGGGGGCTTGAGTTTCCTGATATTGTTTTAGGCGACTTTTTTCTGGAGGGGCCGATTGTGTTTCACTACTTGGGGCAGTGATACTCGCAAATTTAGCAGCTATACGTTCTTTATCTTTTGCGATTTTTTCAGTCTCAGAAGTTGTCTCACCATTCGTTGGAGTGGATGGAGCTCTTTTTAATATCCAATCCTTAAAAAAACTTCTCGCAGATTTTCGTTCAGAGGGTGGAGTACTTTGATCGTTTGTTTCTTTTCGAAGATCTTTCAGTTTTGGAGGTTGCGAATCTTGAGGTTCCATAAAAATCCTTTTGTTCAAATATGAGGCACAATTATAGCATTTCTCTCTCTTCACTATGGCAGGAGCCAAATGTAAGATCAAGTGGACGGATTTTCGGGTAGGAAAATGGGGAAGGTTTGGGTAGTATAGAGGAGTGAAACGAACCCGTTTTTTTCTAGCGTTCATTTTTGTCTGTCTTCTTACCTTGAGTATAGGTTTTGGAAAGTTCTCGGGGATTGTGTTTGCTGATCAAATTGATGATCTCCAACACCAGATTGATGATTTGGCACATTTAAAGCAGCTCTCAGAAGCCGCTACCACTCCGTTGGAAAAGCAAGTTGCTGATCTAGATGCAAAAATTAAGAGTGCCCAAGCAGGGATTCTCTCTGCACAAAAGCAATCTGAAGAAGCGGGGAAACAAATCCAGATTCGTGATGCCAATATAGGGACAACGTATTCACTTTTTTCAGCTCGAGTTGCAGATCGGTATCGCACCCAACGACAAATTGATCCGTTCATGATTGTGCTTGCCAGTCAGGACTTGGCAACCATGACGAACGCCTTGACCTATCAGTTCCAGGCGGCTCAACGTGATTCATTAGAATTAAAACGATTGGCAACTGAAATTTCCTCTTTGGAAGTGGATAAGAAAAAATATGAAGAGACCAAAGTGAAATTGGCAGCCATGCAAAAGACTTTGGACAGCAGTGCCACGTTCTTTAAAGGAGAGATTAACAAAGCCAAAAAATATCAGCAAGAACTGGCTGGGAAAATTGCGGCTCTCTCCGCCCAACAGCAAGCAATCTTGGCTGAGCGTAGCGGAACGGCGACCACTACTGTGGGTGATGTGCCATTAGCTGACGATCCTGCCAGTCAAGTCAGTTATAATCCAGGATTCTCTCCTGCCTACGCAGTGTTTTCTTTCGGAGCCCCCCATTTTAAAGGATTATCTCAATATGGTGCATATGGACGGGCTAAGTCTGGTCAGAACGCGGAAGCCATTCTCCAAGCGTATTACGGTGGAGCCGAACTGAAGAAAGACTACAACACAGGAGTTAACATCAGTGTTCAAGGATATGGATCAGTAGATATTGAAACGTATACCAAGCGTATTTATGAAATGCCTTCTTCCTGGGGAGATTCTGGTGGATTTGAAGCCCTTAAAGCGCAAGCCGTAGCCGCTCGAACCTATGCACTTTCCTATACAAATAACGGCAGCAAAAGTATATGTGCCACTGAAAGCTGTCAGGTCTATAAACCCAGTAACAAGGGAGGGAAGTGGGATGAAGCCGTGAATGCCACCCGCGGTTGGGTGTTAGTGAAAGGTGGGCAACCGATTTCAGCTTTGTATGCTTCAACCTCTGGAGGATATCAGCAAAGTTACACCACTCAAGGGTATTCAACCCCGGGATTTTGGGATACGACCAGTGATTGGAGTCGGTGGGCAGAGGGAGCGTACGAAGGAAAAGGGAAAGGGAATAGTCCATGGTTTTATAAAGCCTGGTACAAAAGCCGTAGTGGGGACAGCTGTGGAAGAAGTCATCCCTGGCTTACCCAAGCCGAATTTGCTGATATCTTGAATGCTTGGGTAGTACGAGAGAAAGGATCGAGTGGGGATGTCGGACGAGTCACTCCAATCGGAAGTTGTAATGGAGGGAATCCGTTTAGTTTGGATGAGATGAAAAACAAAGCCAATGAATTAGGAGGAGCGTTTACATCTGTCTCCAGTGTCCGAGTGGAACACGGAAGTAATGGTTTCACCAAAAATGTGGTTTTGGACACCAATAAGGGGTCTGTTACTATTCCTGGTGCAGAATTTAAAACCGCTTTTAACTTGCGCGCACCTGGTCGAATCTCAGTGAAGGGCAACTTGTTTGGGATTGAAAAGAAGTAGGGTATAATTCCCTCATGCCTGAGATCTTCAATAGTGCGAATACCCGCGTGTCAAACCCCCAGCCAAAGCGGCGGTCCCGCAAAGAAAATGTCACTGAAGCAGAGAAGTACAGTTCAATCTTGCGTACCGCAACTGGAGCAGGGAACGTGTTTTCGGCGTATTGTCCCAAACCTTCAGGAGTGACCTTTGATCTCCAGCATGATGATGAGCCCGTGCTTTTAATCCTACGTCAACATCCGATTGTTAATATCCCCTGGATTTTGATCACGCTGTTTTTGAGTATCGCCCCTGTCATCTTCCTTCCTCTTGTTCCGGTTTTACAATTTTTCCCTGGACGATTTGGAAGTTTAGCTATTTTGGGATGGTATACCATTGTTTTAGGCTACGCACTCGAACAATTTTTAATTTGGTTTTTTAATATCTACATCATTACGGATGAGCGAATCATCGATGTTGATTTTTACAATTTGCTGTTTAAAAAAGTCAGTGAAGCAAAAATCGAAAACATTGAAGATATCACTACTTCAAACAATGGGTTCTTGCAGTCAATTGTGGATTACGGAGATATCCGGATTCAGACCGCTGCTGAGATTCCAGAAATCGAATTTGAACGTGTTCCCCATCCAGACAAGGTCCAAAAGTTCTTAAGTGAAATGATCGACCAAGAAGAACAAGAGAAAATAGAGGGGAGGGTCAGATAATATGCCTACCGCAGTCCCCCAAATTTTAGGTGCAGTCTTTGATCCCTCGAGTCCGTTCTTGTTTTCGGGAGCGTTCCTCCTGACTGTTTTGCGATTTATGTTTTTGATTGGTTTTGGACTTTACATCATTTTCGCGTTCGCCGTGATCCGGCAAATTGCATTGATGACTAGAACTTTAAAAACTGGTGCGAACGTGTTCGTTCATTTGTTAGGATGGATTCATTTTGGAGTAGCGGTGGTCATTTGGTTGGTGGCTTTTTTCGTACTGTAGTCAAGTGAGCAGTGACACGCTATTATGGGAAGATGCAGTATCCGCATACAATATTAGTCGGAATCCCAACCCAGGAAATTTGGTCAGTCGCGCGGGTAGTTAGCCGTGATGACCGCACCTTCATTCTCACGTTGACTGTCCATTCTCAGACTCCAGAACCTTCAGAAATGGGGAAACGATATTTGGAAGAACTTCTGACGTGGTTTGATGGCAGTCCGACGTTTGAAGCCGCTACTGATTTTCTCTCACGCTATGTCTTTCCGCCTGAGTGTTGTGCTGCCTTTGCTTTTATCGATCAAGAACGAACGCTTTTTTATGTCTTTGGACCAGCTAAAGTATGTATCAAACGAGCCGGCTCATATTTGTCCATTATCGAAGGAGCAATACAGCCACAATGTGTGAAAGGAACACTGTTCCCAGCCGATATATTGGTGATAGGAACCCGAGTCTTTTTTGATACGTATGAATCAACATTATCCGAGGCTTCCGATCCATTAGAAGCTGCCCAAAAACTACTGTCTCAAACCCAGACTCATGAGATGGCCGATATTTGTGGTTGTGTCTTTTCTTTTTCTAAAGAACATATAGAAGCAGCAACCCCAGAAGTCGTGCAGGATAGCGGTCCATTTGTCCCACAAAAACAAATAGAGATTCAACGTAGCGAATCTATACGGCAGCCTTTGGCGAGCAAACGCAAACGCGTGTTTGTCTGGCTCTCGGTTTCGCCTACTCGCAGGAAAGCGCTCAAACTGGTAGTGGCTGGATTACTACTGATTGGAATTTTCTTGTCTGTGCAGAGGTTTGTGTTATATAGACGAGAAATGAGGATTAAAAGTGCGGTTACTCCACTTCAAACACGATATGATCAAATTGGATCGGATAATCCACCTCGGGTCGAGAAAGAACGGTTATTAGGTGACTTGTTAAATGATGTTGGTGAAGCTGCCAAAACCGCGGCATCTGACCCTGCCACCAGTAGCAAGTTGTTTTCCTTGCGAGAAAAGGTTCTTGATTCCTACCAGCAAGTATCCAAACAAACCCAAGTAGAACATCTCTCCATTTTTTATGATTTCCGTTTAGTAACGGCAGACTTTGTGGCCTCCCAAGTTGCCTACGATGTTCCAGGGAAATTGGCGGTATTTTTAGATACCAACCGGAATCGCATGGTGTCATTATCACTGGAAAAGAAACAACCTCAAACATTATCATTAAATTCTGATTTAGGAGCAGCAGTCTCAGTGACCATCGTCGACCGGAAAGCCTATGTTCTGGGAACGAAAGGAATCTATGAGGTCTCTTTACCGCTCGACACTGCCGGGAAAAACATCGTTGAAGCATCAAGTGATTGGCAAGAACCAAAGATGATTGGCAGTTTTGCTACTAATCTCTATGTGGTTGATAGGGAAGCCCGTCAAATCTTCCGTTATGATCGCAGTGACCCCGCTGCATCGCCATCAGCATGGCTCAAACGTAAAGAAGGAATTGATTTTGGATCTTTAAACTCTCTGGCTATTGATGGCGATATTTTCTTAAGTACTACTCAAGGGAAAATCAACAAGTTAACCCGTGGAGAGCCAGTCGGCTTTTCGTTGACTGATCTCTTAAAAGTTCCTGATTCTTCTCTGGTAGTTTATACCGATGAAGAATCACCGTATTTGTATTTCTTAGAACCACACGCTAAACGAATCTTCATTACCGATAAGTCGGGGCAATATGTGATGTCAATTGTCAGTCAGGATTTGGAAGCTGCAACTGGTTTGATTGTCGATGAAGAGGGGAAAAAGATCTATGTACTAGCTGGCAGCTTAGTTTACGAAGTTTCCTTTATAATACCCTCATGACCCCTTTGATTGAGAATCGAAAAGCCCGTCGTGACTATGCCATCCTTGACACACTAGAAGCAGGGATTGTTTTGTCGGGCCAGGAAGTGAAATCGCTGCGTGCCAAGCGTGCAAATATCTCGGAAGCGTTTGTTCGAGTCCTTTCTAATGAAGTGTTTTTGGTGAATGCTCACATTCAACCACTGTTAACTGTAGCCCATGTTGAATATGAACCTACGCAGTCACGAAAGCTTCTGTTAAAGAAGAAACAAATCAAGGATTTAGAAGTGGCCTTACATACCAAAGGACTAACTGCAGTGCCATTGATGATTGGATTACAGAAAAACTATATTAAAGTGTTGGTTGGGATTGGAAAAGGAAAGAAGGTGTACGAACGAAAAGAGGAATTAAAGAAACGTGATTTAAAACGAGAAGAATCCCGAGAGTTACGCGGGAAAAGATAACTTTTATCCCCGTACATTTTTCATATGGTGTGGAGATGCCGAGATTGAACTCGGGTCCGTATATGAACAATCACATCGTCTACACACGTAGAGTATTCTTGATAAAGTCTGAGCGGTGAATTTTCAAGCCGTACTCAGACATCTCTCATCAAAGGTTTCCACAAGTCGGATGAGATACGTCTTGTGTAACACACTGACTGTGTTTCCATCTAAACCCTGACGCCAGTGAGATAAAGGTCTAGATGCCAACATTAGCCGGTAAAGGCGTACTGTGGAGCAGCGAACAAACTTGCAATAGAATTGAAAGCGTTCGTTACTGTATTGCGAACAGAAGTTGCAATTATGTTTTTGGCTCTGTTTTACGTCTTCTCTAGCCAAAGACGGTGTGCAGATGTGAAAGAACGATACACGTCGAAACGTACATCCCCAATATCGTGTATTATACCACTTTTTCTTCTTTTTCGCCTCGACTAAACACCTACTTCATTCCTTCATCAGTTACTCTAAAAAGAGAGATTTCTCTGGCCTTTTCAGCTTTTCCAAGGAGTGATCGTGTGCGCAGGGCATCTGCGTCGCTATCCGAATCTATGACTTCTCCCATGAGAAAACAGATTTCTCCATGGATATAGGCGACGTAGAGGTTTCTAAAGTCCTCAAGAAGGTGCTGAGGTTTTTCAAAGAGGTAAACTTTTGATGAAAATGAATACCCACCAAGTAGTCGTTAAGAACGCTACTGGAGCTGGAGATACTTTTGCAGGAGCATATATTGCTACTTGGGAAAAAACTAAAGATCTGCAAGTCTCATTAAAATCTGCTATTGAAGCGGCCACAAATTTTATTAGTCAGTAGGTACTTTAGTCGTTGACGATAAAACCTAGATACCATCTTACGCTCAAAGGTATTAGATGGATTTATCAGAGCTTTTCGATACTTGCGGAGAGGGTGGGATTCGAACCCACGAAGAGCTTTCACCCTTAGTAGTTTTCAGGACTACCGCACTAGACCACTATGCGACCTCTCCAGATAAGCTCTTATTTTACCAGAGTTTTCCTGATTTGCGTCCTTTTTGCTCTGGTGGTAAACTACACCCGTAGTGAAAGTGAATGATAAGGTGGGACTCCCACCTTTTTTTAAAGCTAAATACAAGTAATAAAGGGGAAAAATATGGCAGCTAGTGCATCAAATAATGCCCGTACAGAATTTGCATCCGCATTGACGCAAATTGCTTCCGAGAGAGGCATTGAAGTTTCAACCATCATCGCCGCGATCAAAGAGGCCATCAAAGCCGCTTTCCGCAAAGACTGGATGTTAACGCATGAAGATGAAGAATTTTTGGATGAAGATTTTGATGTTGAAATCAATGAAGAGAGTGGAGAATCTCGAGTGTTTGATATCCGAAATGACAAACGTACAGATGTCACTCCTCCGGGATTTGGACGCATTGCCGCCCAAACTGCCAAACAAGTGATTTTGCAAAAAGTCAGAGAAGCAGAAAAGGATGCAATCATTGCTGACTATTCAGAGAAGATAGGAACTTTGGTTCAAGGAACAGTGATCCGCTATGACGAACGTTCTGTCATAGTTGATATTGGTCGAGGCCAAGCGTGGATGCCGATTGAAGAGCAGATGCGTGGAGAGTTCTATCGTATCAATACCAGACTGACGTTCTATATTAAAGACATTCGTGAAACCCATCGTGGGAAGACGATCATCGTTTCTCGAGCTGACAAACAGTTGGTTGCCAAGCTCTTCGAACGAGAAGTTCCTGAAGTTGGATCGGGAGCCGTTGAAATTGTCTCCATCGCTCGCGAAGCTGGTGTACGTACCAAACTAGCGGTCAAATCCACTCAAGATGGAATCGATCCAGTTGGTGCTTGTGTTGGACAAAAAGGAGTTCGTGTTCAAGAAGTTATCAAAGAAGTGAACAATGAGAAAATCGATATCATCCAATCAGCTGATGACGCTCGGACTTTTATCCAAGCCGCTTTAGCTCCAGCAGAGCATTTGAAAGTGACATTGGAAGAAGTGAAAAAAGCCGCAACCGTAGTGTGTCCTGATGATCAATTGTCATTGGCAATTGGTCGGAACGGTCAAAACGCCCGACTCGCCGCCAAACTCACTGGATGGCATATCACCATTGTTGGTGAGACCACTCAGCCAGAAAATGCCCAAACTGAATTTGCTGCAACTGAAGAGGAAGTCGTTACCGAGCCAAAAACGGAAGAAGTGAAGGCTGAAGAACCAAAAACTGAATAAGTATGCCACAAGTAACCAGACCACCAGTTATTGCCATCATGGGCCATGTCGATCACGGCAAGACCTCACTTTTGGATGCAATTCGAAAGACTGATGTGGCAGCTGGTGAAGCAGGTGGAATTACCCAGCATATTGGTGCCTATCAAATTGAACATAATGGCAGAAAACTTACATTCCTTGATACTCCAGGTCACGCAGCCTTCTCAAAGATGCGCTCTCGTGGAGCGAACGTCACTGATATCGTCGTCTTGGTGGTTGCGGCTGATGATGGAGTCAAGCCACAGACTATTGAATCAATTCAACATATTAAGCAAGCGAAAGTCGACTATATCGTCGCTATTAATAAAATTGACATGCCTGGAGCTGACATCATTAAAGTTAAAACCCAATTGGCTGAACAAGAAGTATTCTTGGAAGGGTTTGGAGGTAATGTCTCAGCCGTCGAAGTTAGTGCCAAAACCAAAGCCGGAATTCCGGATTTGCTAGATCTCTTACTACTTACTGCAGATGTTAAAGAGTTAAAAGCTGATCCTGAGGCTTCATTACATGGAGTGGTGATTGAATCGGGAAAAGATGCTCGTAAGGGTATTTACGCAACAGTACTTGTTCAAGAGGGAACTCTAGCTCCTCGTCAGAATTTCTTTGTTGGAAAATTAGAAGAGCGTGTGAGACAAATGACTGATCATACGGGAAAAGTGGTTTTGGCTGCTCAACCTGGAATGCCGGTCTCGGTGATTGGATGGACTCAAGTTCCTGAAGTAGGTGCGGTTGTTAGTGGAACTCCAACCGATGAAACGCGCCAAGAACATGTGGTGGCCAATGTCGAAGAAGGAAAACTGCGCATGATTCTCAAGGCTGATGTGATTGGATCTCTAGAAGCGTTAATTGGCAGCATGCCTCCTGAAATTGCAGTTGTAGCTGCCAGTATCGGTGACGTCAGTGAATCTGATGTGTTGTTAGCCCAAACCACCGGATCTCGAATCTTAGGGTTTAACGTTAAAGTTCCAAAAGACACCCAAGAATTGTCAGTCACTTCAAATGTCAAAATCAAAACCTACCGCATCATTTATGAATTGTTAGAAGATCTAGAGAAAATTGTGTTTGCGTTCTTAAATCCCAAAGCCAATGAAGTGACGTTAGGAACTGCTGAAATCATTGCGCAATTTGATATCAAGGGTGACAAAATTGCTGGCTGTAAAGTAACCGAAGGGGAAATCAAACGCGGACAAAATATTTTTTACTATTTAAAACGTGGTGGAGTAGAAGTCGGATCTCCAAGAGTTCGGACCATGAGAGCCGGAAAAGCTGATGTCGAATCAGTGAAAGCTCCAAGTGAATGTGGAATTGTCTTCCGTGGAACAGTGCGTTTTGCGATCGGTGACACCATTGAGTGTTACACCATGAAGGAAATTTAAGAGCGGAACAGTTCTGCTACTTTTTCAGGTTCCATTCCCATCGCTGTTTGAATCAACTGTCTGTTTTCTTCAGACGCGTCGTAAAATTCCAGAAATTCCTTCTTCTTATCTGCCAAAGCAAGATACGTCTCTGCTAGGTCTTCCTTCTCATCTCTCCCAAGGTATTTTCCAAGCTTTACCATTGCTTGGCTTTGTTCCATGTCAGGCATATTAATACCAGCCCATCCTTTACGCTCATAATCAAAATCGAGGGGCTTTTCAGTTACTTCTCCGTGATTGATTCTGTGAAAACTTCCAAAGAGAGCCGGAATCCGTAAGATTTTGTTTCTATTATCTGGAGATATTTCGAGCGATTTCCCAAGCTCCTTTAATTGTTTTTGGCGAATCGGAAAACTTTGTGTGTTTATATCTGCCAAGTAGACACGGAGAGCAAATAGCGTTGGGACGTCGTAAATGTCTTTTCGACCTAAAACAGTTGCAGCTCTGGTCAACCCATACATCACTGACGAAAATCCGACGGTAGCCGCGTCTTGAATAAATAACTCAAAAAAGGAAAGGTATTCTGAATTTTGACGTGAAGGATCATCTATAACATGCTGCACTACATCTTCAAGTATCATGTCATCTGGAGGAAAGTGTTCATGAACAAAGGTAATAAATTCTTCTAACCGAGGTCGTAGCTCTTGTGGAGCTTTGCGTAATTGACGTCTCCATGGAACTAGAAGATCTTTGTCCTCTGGCTTTTTAAAATGTTCTACCAATACTTTTACTCGGCTTTCTCCTGAATCTTTCATTTCTACAGTATAACAGTCAAATCAAATTACACTCTATTTCGTCTTGTTTTTCTTGTGGGGATAAGTGGAACGATGAAGATTCACTCTTTTTTCGGCAAAGATGACTCCAATGATGACAATCCCTAAAGCAGCTACTTGAATTACGGTGATTCGTTCATTGAGTAATACAAACCCTAAAGGGATATAGACGACTGGTTGCAGATACGAAAACAAACTGGCTTCTGAAGCTTCAATTCCCATCTGACCTTTAATATATGTTGTGAGCCCGATGATGGAACCCACAATAGCCGCATAGGCAATTACAAACAAAATGAGAGGAGAAGAGAGTTCTTTAGTGGCAATAGATACAAATTCTGGTAACTGAAAGTGGACTTCTGCCAAGGAAAGAATAGCAAAGGTAATCGCTCCAACGTAGAAACTAATTCCACTGACAAACAATTTGGGATACGGTTGGTAGTATCTTTTGGTGAGAAGAAAGTATGCGGTAGTAACGATGTTGTACACCACTATGCAGCCTATTCCCAGCATTGAACCAGCAAAAGTAAGTTGATCGGCGGTAAGTGAACTATAGATCAATACTAAGGTTCCGATCAAAGAGATTGCCAGACCTAGCCATTCATGTCCGTCTTCTCGTTCACGCAAGAAAAAAACTCCTCCAAGAGTTACAAAAATGGGAAGGGTAGTGGCAAGTAAATTGATAATCAGTGACGATGTTTGATGCAATCCAATATACAGGAAACTTAACGCAATGGAGGTTCCTAAGATCTCAATCAAGCTAATAATGATGACGGCTTTGAACTTCTTTTTGATAACCGAAAATCCTCGGATGATAAAAGGGATTGAAAGAATTCCTGCGAACACAAAACGATAGAGAAGGTAGCGATAGGGAGTGATGGCAGATTCATTAAATCCAATTTTGACGATCGGTAAGAACGCCCCCCAAGCTAGGGTGTTGATCAGAAGGTAGAGGTAGGAGGTTGCACGAGATTGCTTCTTTGGCATCGTTCTAGCGTAGCATGAAACTGGCTTTCTCTGGTAGAATATACCTTGTTAGGTATGAGTACTGTTGAATATGCAGCTAAGCATCATAAATTAGGGCTCTGTCGAAGTTGCCCTCGTCCTTTAGTGGAAGGAAGCGGTGTGTATTGCAAATCTCACAGAGATATTAATAGAATTCGTGGAAGGGTAAAAGACAAGAGACTCTCAGCAAAGCTGAAGCAAAAATGTTTTCAGTATTATGGAGCAAAATGTCATTGCTGTGGTGAAGAAACGATTCAGTTCCTAACTTTGGAACATGAGCTAGGAAATGGTAATAATCATCGGAAAGCATTGTTTAAACATAATGTGGGTGGTGCCCACATGTATAGATGGTTGAAGAAAAACAATTTTCCTAAAGGATTCAGTATTCTTTGTATGAACTGTAACTGGGCGAAAAGATACGGTGGTATTTGCCCTCATAAACTCGGAGAGGTCGCATAGTGGTCTAGTGCGGCCGCCTACTAAGCGGCTGTGGCGCAAGTCACCGTGGGTTCGAATCCCACCCTCTCCGCATGAATATAAAAATCCTCAGTTTAAACCTCTTTGAAGGTGGGTTGTTTTGGGAAAATATAGAAGCGTTTATCAAGAGAGAAAACCCAGACATCTTGTGTCTTCAAGAAGTATTTAATGGAGACCAAAAACAGCCAGTTAGTTTCCAGTCCGTTAAACGCCTAGGTGTTTTGCTCCCTGACTTTTATTCCTACTATTCTCCTGAACTATTTGAAATTTGGCCTCACGGACAAGGTGATGGCGGGAATGCAATATATTCTCGGTTTCCGTTGAGTGATGAGAAAACTATTTTCTTGCACGAAGAGTATCGCAAGATCTTGCGACCACGGCGTGAAGACGACTTCTCCCACTATCCAAAAAATTTGCAAAGTATTGTGGTAACAATGGATGGAAAAAAACTTCACGTGTGCAACTTGCATGGAATTTGGGGACTAGAGGGGACTGATACCAAAGAACGTTTACGCATGAGTAAACTGATTGTCAAAGAAATTAAAAAGAAACAGCCACTGGTTCTGATGGGAGATTTCAATTTAAAACCTGAGACAGAAACGATTGGAAATATCGAAAAACAGTTAACCAATGTGTTCAAAGGAGAGATGGTAAGCTCCTTCAATATGGAGCATAAAAGTAATCCGGGGTATGCAACTGCAGTTGTTGATATGTTTTTTGCGAGCAAGGATATTAAAATAGTTGCAAAAAGTGTTCCTGACGACGATGTCTCGGATCATAAGCCGTTGCTGGTAACGATAGAAATATAGCAAGATCAAAAACACCTATGGCAGATGTCAAAATTGACCCCTCATGGAAAGCAGTTCTTGAACCTGAATTTGAACAGCCATATTGGCAAGACCTAACTGGTTTTGTAAAAGAAGAATACAAAACCAAAACAGTCTATCCACCAGGGAACAAAATTTTCAGAGCCTTTGACATGTGCCCATTTGAAAAAGTAAAAGTAGTGATCGTTGGGCAAGATCCATATCACGGCCCGAATCAAGCCAATGGTCTCTCGTTTGCAGTTAATGATGGAATTCCACTCCCACCATCACTCAAAAATATTTACAAAGAAATTCAGCAAGATACAGGAGTGGTTCCGATTCAGTCGGGAGATCTTTCTCGTTGGGCAAACCAAGGGGTATTGATGTTAAACAGTGTGTTAACGGTTGCTGCTCATTCTCCTGCATCCCATAAAGGCAGAGGATGGGAGCTTTTCACGGACGCTGTGATCAAACGTTTAAATGATGAACGAGAAAATATTGTGTATATGCTTTGGGGAAGATATGCACAGGAAAAGGGCGAGAATATTGATCGAGAGAAAAACCTAGTTTTGGAATCCGGTCACCCCTCACCATTTTCAGCCACACTTTTTTATGGACACCATCACTTTAGCCAAGCCAATGCATATTTAGCCTTAAATGGTCTTGATCCTATCGATTGGCGATAAGTGTTACACTAAATTCATGAAGATTCTTCCATTGGTTATCATCGTTTCTGCAATAGCCGGAATCGGAATGATCGTTTTTCCTTTGCTGTACCCTAAACCCCAACCTGCCGTAGGTTGTACGCTGGAGGCCAAGATTTGTTCCGATGGCAGTAGTGTAGGGCGGCAAGGACTTGCCTGTGAATTTGCACCATGTCCTGATACGACCACTGACGTAACCAAACGGAGCGATGAAGAATGGAAAAATATTCTAAGCCCCGAACAATATGATGTCTTGCGTAATAAAGGAACAGAAGTGCCATTCACTGGAGCACTGCTGCATGAAAATCGCAAAGGCACGTACGTGACGGCAGATTGTGGAACTCCAGTATTTCGCTCTGAGACCAAGTTCGAGTCGGGAACAGGATGGCCAAGCTTTTATGCACCGATCGAAGGATCAGTCAAACTGATTGAAGACGGATCATTAGGGATGGTACGAACCGAAGTTGTTGATAGCAAATGTGGTTCCCATTTGGGTCACGTATTTGATGATGGTCCCGAACCCACAGGTAAGCGTTTCTGCATGAATTCTGTAGCTCTCAAATTTATTCCAGACTGATCACAGCAAAATTCTCTTACTCTGGTAAAATAGATCCTTGCCACCAAGGAAGCGTCGCATAGTGGCTATTGCAGCGGGTTGCTAACCCGCGACCTTAAACGGTCTCGTGGGTTCGAATCCCACCGCTTCCGC
>JBDTWD010000008.1:0-44701 GCA_040006915.1 Candidatus Woesebacteria bacterium
ACTCCTGCCAATCTAGATAGACTCTCAGCTTTGGCTTTTGCCTCTTTGACTGCGGCCTCACGAGCTTGGTCTTCGATCTCTTTTCTTTTGTCATCAGAAAGCGTAAAGCTAACTCCTCCGACTTGGTTGGCTCCGTCTTTGGTAGCGGTATCGACAATCTGACTGATTTTAGTAAAATCTTTGGCTTTGACTTGGAGACTGACATTGAGAGCATAGCCGTTGATCTTCTGACTTCCGCTCCGATAATCGTAATTTGGGTACAAACTATAGTTGACTGTCTTGATGTCAGCTTTCTCTACACCCATTGATAAAAGATCTTGGGTAATTTGATTGATCGTGCGATTCCCTTTATCCTGTACTGCCTGGACAGTACTATCAGTGGCCTGAATACCGAGATTTATCTCAGCACTATCTGGAGCGGTGGTGATCTCCCCCTGCCCTGTCACATCAAAGGAGGATTGTTTATTCGTCGTTACTTGAGAAACGGAAAGTGGAATGGGTCCTAAAATCTTCACCATTCCGAAGACTACTCCTGCAGCGACAATAGTTCCGATAGCTGATCCAGCAATAAGTTTAGTCATAAAAATCCTCCCCAAGAATATATCTGCTATTTATCATAGCATTTTCTCAATCCGTCTCAAACCATTTATCCCATAGTAATATGATAAAATATACAAGTACTTTCGCTGTATCAAGGGTTACGCTCCCTCTAGATATAGCGTTTGTTCTTTCAAATTTGGAGCGTACAGAGACAAAGAAAGAGGTCAGATCTTGAAGAAGAAGAAGGCAAGTAAAAAGTTCCCCTGGTTGTCTGTCACAATAGCCCTGTTTGGCCTGGCGGCGTTGGTCACACTGCTGAGCTTCTCATCGAAGCCTGCTGTGACACAGACCACCGAAGTGTTGGCACTGGAGGGGATTCCCCAAGTTCAGATGGACAAATATCTGGTGACAATATACAGCGGAACAGCAACTGTCGGTGGTGGTGTCGGTGAGCACGAAGTGCTCTACGCACTCACCAAAGGGCCGGACGCTAACGTGGTGACTATCCAAGCAGTGGATGACACATTCCAACTGGCGCTGGAATTCCGTGACGGTATCCCAGATTCACGGCAGGACTTTGTGTTTGGAAACGGGGCAGAGATCGTCACGTTTCAAGTGTCGGGTCGGGAAATTAGCGGAAACTTTACCGAGGTGAAGTTCGCACCCAACATGGAAACTGGGATTATTGAGATTTACCTCTCTAATTCCACGACCGGGCTGGGAACAATCATCCAAGTGAAACTTCCCACCAAATCAGAAGATACTGATAAGTTAGCTTAACTTATCGGTCAATGTGAGCGTCTCTGTACGCTCCGTTGATCTTCTAATACTTCACTTTTTTATCTACTTTCAAAACCACTATACAACCTATATTAATTAAGAAAGTTGTGGTAAAATTACAGATCGTAGACTAGCCTTCTTTCCTGCCGTAGCGGTAGACAAAGACGGATAGATTGCCCTTTTCCATACTTGAACACAACTCCTGGGAGAAATAAGAATAGAGATACTCTGTCTTTATTTCTCCCAGGTAATTACGCCAGGGATAATCAAAGGTTGGATAAAGTGAAGAAAGTAATTCTATGTAGCGTAGGGATAATACTGATTTCCTGTGGGTTGTACCCTGCGGTGCAAAAATACCTCAAGAACCTACCTATAAAGACTGTGCAAATTGAGATAACCCAAGAAGAAAAGGTTATCTCTCAGGGTCTTGTCACTTTGTATCACAATGAGCGGATCGCTTATCGTGATGCTGCCGGAGTAGAACACGCCATCGGCGCGTTCTACTTGGAAAATGGCGCTCCTGTTTTTCATTCGAGTGCCGCTGAACCGTTTGCCACTTTCGCAACTACTCCGCGATCCCTCAAGGAAATCGTCGATGTGATGCGTTCGAACATGACGATGGGGGATTTTGAATGGATATTTCTCCAGACCAAAGGGCGAGACACTGTGGGAAAAATGGTCTCATTTCAAACGTTCTGGGATGAATTTCAACGTCTCCATCCTGAGTTATTTAAAAACGCCTAAGAAGCTTCAAGTATGGAGTCGCCGATCTTTTACAAAAAAGGATCGGCGGTAATTTGAGAAATGAATCAAGCTCATTTTTGAAATTACCTGGGAAAAAATCTATTTTCCAGAATGTCCACTAATCCAATATTGTATATCGACTAAGTAGTCGGGTACTTTGAAGCTCTTTCGGATTCATACATCATTCAGTCTCGGTGTGGGAATTTTAAAAAAGCTTTTCCCAAACGTTTGTTTAGTCTCGTTATGGTCTCTTCAGGAAATTCGGAAAATTTTTCGTTGTACATTTTGGTAAAGTTTCCCTCAGGGATGGTACGCAAAATCTCAGTAGCAAAAATCCACACGATGGTTAGTTTTTGACCAGTCGTTAACTCAGATAAATCTGTGTTTTCAAGTTTTTCTAAAGGCTTTTGTTCGATAACCATACTTCTCCTCTAGTTATACAGAAACAGTATCTTCAGTACCTTCTTCTGCCTCAATCACTTTCTTGGTCGTCGCACAAGCAGTAATGAGATCACCTTTGTCCATACGCATCAAGATCACTCCTTGGGTTGGTCGTTTTAAGACAGGAACATTGCGCAGAGGCAGTTTGATTACTTGCGCAGACTTGGTTGTCAGTACTGCATCTTCGATGGTTTCATCGACGATCTTGGCACAGGCAACTTTTCCTGTCTTGGCAGCTAACTCACTCACCTTCACTCCTTGTCCGGCTCGCTTTTGCAATGGATACTCTGTTAACTCTGTACGCTTTCCCATTCCCTTTTCAGTGACGACAAACAGATGGCGGAAGGATTTTTTGCGTTTATCTTCTTGGACAGTCAGCTCAGGAGCGAAGCTCTCGACCCCGACCACATAGTCGGCTCCTTTGAGCTCTACAGCTTTGACACCTTGGGTATCGCGGTTACTACTCTTCACTTCTTTTTCATGGAAGCGAATCGACTTACCTTCATTCGTCACGATCATGACGTGATCACTACCAGTGGTAATACGACCAAATACCAACTCGTCATTATCTTTTAAGATGATGGCAATAATTCCGGTACTTCGAATATTTGCAAAGTCAGACAATGGAGTCTTTTTAATCATTCCCTTGATGGTAGCCAGACAAATGAACTTCCCACTTGGGTTCTTTTCATTGAGGGTCAAAATCGCTTGAATGTGTTCTTCGGCAGTAAGGTTAACCAAGTTTACAATCGCTTGACCCTTGGCTTGACGAGATGACTCTGGTAAATCATAGACTTTGTTCTTAAAGACACGGCCTTTGTTGGTAAACAATAAGAGGCTGTCATGGGTATCACAGGTGATCAGTTCTGAAACTGCATCCTCATCTTTGGTGGTCATGCCACTCACACCCTTGCCTCCACGATGTTGCGTTCGGTATGCAGACGGATTCAATCGTTTGATATATCCAGTTTCAGTGACAGTGATGATGGTTGGTTCGTTGGGGATCAAATCTTCTTCGCTGATTTCTCCCAATTTCCCTTTATGGAGTTTGGTGCGACGTTCATCCCCATGCATCTCGATCATCTCTTTGGTTTCTTTGCCGATAGTTTCTAAAATCTTTTTTGGATTTCCAAGCAGTGTCAGTAACTCATCGATCAGTTTCATGAGAGCTTTATATTCTTCTTCGATCTTTTGGCGTTCCAAAGCAGCCAGCTTTCGTAGCTGCATATCAAGAATGGCCACGGCTTGCAGTTCACTTAACTTGAAACGTTCCATTAATTTGGTCTTGGCTTCGTCAGAATCTTTGGATTCCCTGATGGTTTTGATGACTGCGTCCAAATTGTTTAAGGCAATCAACAATCCTTCGAGAATGTGGGCGCGGGCACGAGTAGCTCGTAAATCAAATTGGGCTCGCTTCACGATCACGACTTGACGATGACGAACGTACTCTAGCAAGATCGTCTTCACATTCATGAGTTGTGGGGTGCCTTCAGAGTTAATGGCTACCATGTTCATGGAGAACGTGGTTTGGAGTTCGGTCATTTTGTACAGAGCGTTTAACACCGACTTGGGTCTGGCATCGCGTTTCAAATCAAACGCGATACGCATACCATCTCGGTCAGATTCATCGCGAAGATCGGCTATCCCAATCAGTTTCTTGTCGCGAGCCAGTTGCGCAATCTTGGCAACCAGTTTGGCTTTGTTCACTTGGTATGGAAGTTCAGTAACAATGATTTGGAATTTCCCTGATTTATTTTCGACGATGTCCGCTTTTCCACGGATGAGGACTCGTCCTCTTCCGGTCGCATAGGCTTCTTTAATTTCTTTGAAATCAAAAATGGTTCCGGCAGTTGGGAAATCTGGTCCTTGGATAAACTCGCAAATTTCATCAATTCCGGCTTCTGAGTCAAATTGACCAGCAATCAGTTTGGCTTCTGCAGTTTCCACATTGATTTCTTCAGCAGTTTTCTTTGTGGATCCGCCCATTTCAATTACTTTTAAGATGGCGTTACAAACTTCAGTTAAATTATGGGGTGGGATCTTGGTGGCCATACCGACCGCAATACCTTCACTTCCCATCAACAGGAGGTTTGGGAGTTTTCCAGGGAGAACACTTGGTTCTTGGAGACTGCCATCAAAGTTGTCGGTAAAGGCAACGGTTTCTTTTTCAAGGTCGGCCAAGAGTTCTTCACTGATCTTAGCCATGCGCGCTTCGGTGTACCGCATGGCAGCTGCACTGTCACCATCGACGGAACCGTAGTTACCCTGGCCATCGACTAGTGGATACCGCATCGAGAAATCTTGTGCCAAACGGACCATGGCTTCATAGACGGGAGCGTCACCATGTGGGTGATATTTACCCAGGACTTCTCCAACGATACGAGCTGATTTCTTGTAGGGAGTATTCCAACGGATTCCCATTTCCTTCATGGCAAACAAAATACGGCGATGGACTGGCTTTAACCCATCACGCACATCCGGAAGGGCACGAGAAACGATCACACTCATGGCATAGTCAAGGTATGACTTTTGCATCTCATCGATAATTGAGACTGGACGAATGCGACCGAACTTTGAATCAAAGTCGGCATGATCGACTGCGAGTGCTATTTCTTCTGGTGGGTTTTCTGGTATTGAGTCAGCCATACATTCTTCTCTTTTTGTCCTACGGTTATATCTTTTTCTCAGGATACATTATATTTTTTCTGTTTATTGTCGATTGATCGAGCCACTGTTGCACTTTTTTCTTTTTCGCTATTAACGGATAAAAACAGACTGGTTCTCGATATTCGTTGGCAATTTCCTGGGCTTTTTGTGCCCCAATCCAGATGACGCCTCGAGCTACAGTCGTATCGAATCCGTTTCCAAATCCCGCTTCAGTCACTACTCCCACCATTCTTTCCCTCGGACGTGTGTTCTTTTTCATCACTACAACTGCTATCGTTCTTTCTCCGACGATCAAATCAAATAGTTTGAGTTCATCAGATCCCGATTCTCGCAATTCCAAATGAAAGTTTCGGCTTATTTCTGGCATATACTTATTTACTTGGGATGTGTGAATCTCCACAGTTACAGTGTCCGCCGCACGCACAACCTGCATGTCCAGTCGAACATTCACACTGTCCATCTCCACATTTTTCGCATTTGTCACAGCAGCCTTTGGTTTTACAATCTTCACAATCATGACCGCAGCCATCAGCGCTACATAGCTCACACTCTGATTCAAATTTGGCGGCCCCTTCTTCAATTTCCTTTTCCGCAGTTTTTCGATCTTGGAATGACTGGACTTTAATCCACTTACCAGGCTCTAATTCTTTGTAATGTTCAAAGAAATGTTTAATTCTATCTAACAAGTGTTGTGGAACATCTTTTAAGTCGTCATAGACTCCATAGATTGGGTCAATTTTCTTATCTGGAACGGCAATCAGTTTATGATCAATTCCCTCTTCATCTTCCATTTCCAGCATTCCAATCACATGGCCTTTGATGCCGACTCCAGCGTTTACTTTCTTACTGGCCAGAACCAAGACATCGATAGGATCACCGTCTTTGCCTTTGGTACCCATGACATATCCGTAGTTAGCCGGATATCCCATAGAGGTGTACAAGAATCGGTCAGCCATTAACATTCCAGTTTCTTCATCGACTTCATACTTTACATCTGATCCGTCTGGGATCTCGATGAAGAAAAGCAGTTTTTTAAAATCCATAGATGCTCCTTATATTTGTTCTATGAGTACCATTAATACAGATGCGTAGTGATCGAAAACGTTTGTATTACCGTGCATTGCTTCGGTTGGCCATGTTTCAACCGTATAGGTGTTATTCAGAACTTCCTCAATCTCTCTGCAAAGCCCTGTTTTTATCAAACGTGTATATCTTTCCTGTTCAGTTAAAGATTTGTTAGTACAAATTGCAATAAAATCTCTTGTCAGAGTTGTTATCGTGCTATCAGGCAGAGAAAACTTTCTGGCCTCTAATACATCTTCTAGTTGTCCGACATAATCAAATTCTTTTATAGCGATAGACATACGTGTTTTTCTAAATATCCAGGTTTGCCATCTTGGCATGTGTTTGAATAAATTTCTTTCGTGGAGGGACTTCATCACCCATTAAGGTGGTAAAGACCGCATCGACTTTGGCTGCATCTTCCAGTGTAATCTGCTTTAACATTCGTCGTTCTGGATCCATGGTCGTTTCCCACAGCTGCTCTGGGTTCATTTCTCCCAAACCTTTGTAGCGCTGCACGTTGACGTTTAAGTTCCCTGCTCCCAGTTCTTTGCTCGCCTTGTCGCGTTCTTCTTCGGTAAAGGAGTACCTGACTTCTTTTTTGTTCCAGACTTTAAACAATGGTGGCATAGCAATGTACAAGAATCCACCTTCAACAATTTGTGGCAAATGACGATAGAAGAAAGTTAAACCTAAAGTGGTGATATGTTCTCCATCGACGTCAGCATCGTTCATCAAAATAATACGGTGATACCGAAGCTTCTTGATATCAAAGGTGTCACCAAGACCAGTACCTAATGCAATGACCAGGTTTTTTAACTCTTCGAAATCAACAATCTTGTCCAGTCTTGCTCGTTCAGTGTTCAAAATCTTTCCCCGTAATGGGAAAATGGCCTGGAATTTTCGATCTCTTCCTTGTTTTGCACTTCCACCGGCCGAGTCGCCCTCGACCATATACAGTTCACATTCTGCCGGATCACTACTTTGACAGTCGGCCAATTTTCCTGGCAAACTACTGCCTTCGAATGCGCCTTTACGAATAACTGCTTCTTTGGCGGCACGTGCAGCCATACGAGCTCGAGCTGACAGCATCACTTTATCGACCAGTATTCTAGCTTCCTTAGGATGTTCCTCAAAGTATTGATCAAGTCCCTGTTTCACGATTTGATAGACTGCCGATTGTACTTCAGCGTTATTGAGCTTTGTTTTGGTCTGACTTTCGAATTGAATGTCGTTGCTGGGCATCTTCACGAAGATGACGGCAGTCATACCTTCACGCAGATCTTCGGAAGTGAACATGTCCTTCTCGTTTTTGACCAGTTCGTTTTTGACCACATAATCTTTTAAAGACTTGTTCAAGGCTGTACGAAATCCGGTCAGATGGGTTCCACCGTCTGGGGTTTTGATGGTATTGGCAAAACTTTCGATGGTTTCCGAATATGTATCATTAAACTGCATGGCCACATCGGCAAACACTTTAAATTTCTCGGCCTGGAATTCTCCAGTCATTGAAATGATTGGATGTAGGGCTTTTTTGTTGTGATTTAAGTGAGCAACAAGAGATTTAATGCCGCCTTCAAAGTAGAAGTGCTCTTCCACTCCATCTTGTTCATCACTAACTCGGAAATATAGCCCTGCCATCAAATATGCGCGTTCCCGAACAAAATCAATAATGGTTTTTCGATTAAAAATGATGGTAGAGAAAATCGTGCTGTCGGGATGGAAGTTACTTAAAGTGCCACTTTCATACGTTATGAAGTCTTTTGATTGGGTTGGAAACATTTCGACTACTTTTGCTTCAGTAATTTCCTTGACTGGAGCTTTAGGAGTTCCAATCGCATATTCCTGGAAATAGTATTTCTTTTGGCGTTTTACTACCACGCGCATGTGAGAAGACAACGCGTTGACCGCTGACGCACCGACTCCATGCAATCCACCCGAGGCTTGGTACGCCATCTCATCAAATTTTCCACCAGCATGCAGTTTCGTCATCGCAATCTCTAATGCGCTCACTCCAGAGGAGTGCATGTCTGTGGGGATACCACGGCCATTATCAGTTACAGTGGCATAGCCATCTGCAGTTAAGTACACCGATACATCTTTGGCGTAGCCAACGATGGCTTCGTCAACGGAGTTGTCGACAATTTCTTTGACGAGATGATGTAAACCAGTGGCATCAGTAGATCCGATGTACATACCCGGACGTTTGCGTACGGGTTCTAGACCTTCAAGAACTTTGATATCGGAGGCTTTGTATTCGGAAACGGACATAAGACACGAATCTAACAGGATAGGACTGACTATGTCAAGGTGACAAGAAAATCATCTTACCATATTTAGAGCCCAAAACGAATCGCTGATACGCTCCTACGTACGCTGTTTTGAATCTCTCGCTGTGTGATAGCATCACCCCTATGAAGCTCCTACAGACATGGTTTTAAAAAAGAATTGATCCAGACACAGCTTCACATTTATATTTTTGTATAGAAGAGACAATGTCTCAAGTGCTTGCCTTTTTATTTCGAGATTTGTTTCACTAGTAATGACTTCTTTTACAAAGAGGATAGCCTCTTCACGTTTTGAGGCATACGTATCGCTGTGTTTGATCGCCTCCGAGTATGAACGAAATGATATGTCCACTTGTTTTGTTTTGTTTTCGGATCGTTCCAGTCGTATTTCGCAGCGTGACAAAATAGTAGGTAACAATGCATTGGGCGTATCAGTGACCAGAATGATCTGAGTGTTATGTGGTGGTTCTTCCAGGGTTTTAAGCAGTGCTTGTTGTGCAGGCATGGTCAATGCATTTGCAGGAATGATAGCAATGGTTCGTTTTTCCTTCGTGGATACGCTCAATGAAAGTTCATGTTGGAGGATATGTACCTGATCAATGGAAATAGAGGTTTTCCCCTCCAGTGGTTCAATCGTTTGGGTGGCCAGATACTCTGGAGAATTGACTGATGGTAAAAGCAGAGATTGATAGTACATGGATTTCTTATTACACTGAATAGAAGACTTTGTCACTATGGATGCTGCCCAAACGCCCCCACCAGTTGCTACTCCACCTGCCACTACCCCTGTGGTAATTCCGGCTGTTCCGCAGTATGTCTCAACGGCGGCTTCGTCGGTGGCACAAATTCTCTTAGACCAAGGAGCCCTCACCCAACAACAATACGATGACCTTTCTTTGGAACACATTAATACCAATAAAAGTGTTGAGACTTTAATTGAAGAGAAAAATCTGGTCAACGAGGAAACCCTGACTCAAGCAAAAGCCAAAAGTTACAATGTCCCCTACGTAAAGTTGTCGGAAACGGGGATTGCTCCTCAGGCATTGGCAGCAATTCCTGAGAGTGTAGCGCGTCGGTACAACTTAATTCCCTATGCGACCAATGAAGAGGAAGGCAGCGTATCAGTTGCCATGGCCAATCCCTTGGATTTGATCGCCATCGATTTCATCACCAAAAAAACTGGGAAGAAAATCATCATCTCGATTGCCTCTTCGTATGAAGTTGGCAAAGCGGTGAGTGAACGGTATGCACAAAGCTTATCAAGTGAAGTGAGTGCGGCTTTGAAAGAAACGGATCAAGGGCAAACCTTGGTTGCAACGGGTGTTGCTATCGATATCAGCCAAGCCAACTCCAATGAAGTTATTCGGGAAGCCCCAATTGCCAAGATCGTGGAAACCATTTTGGCGTTTGCCATGAAGTCTCGAGCCTCTGACGTTCACATTGAGCCACTCGAATCTCGTACCCGGGTACGCTACCGTATCGATGGTATTCTCTCTGAAAAATTAGTGTTACCTAAAAGTGTGCATCCTGCGTTAGTTTCACGCATTAAGATTCTTTCTGATTTAAAAATTGATGAAAAACGTATCCCTCAAGATGGTCGCTTTACCTTTAAAACCAAAGATGATGAAGTAGATTTGCGTATTTCGACTCTCCCGACGGTTCACGGTGAGAAGATTGTTATGCGTTTGTTAAAAAAGTCAGGCGCTATCCCGACTCTTTCTGATCTAGGATTGCGTGGCAGTGCCTTAACTCGATTAGAAACTGCGGCGAATGTCCCGCATGGAATTGTCTTGGTGACTGGACCAACTGGTTCTGGAAAAACGACGACACTGTACTCTCTGCTTCACAAGATTAATTCTCCCAAGGTCAACATCATGACATTGGAGGATCCAGTCGAATATCAAATGGAAGGAATTAACCAAGTTCAGATTAACCCTGGAGCTGGACTCACTTTTGCTTCGGGTTTGCGTTCGTTCTTGCGTCAAGATCCGAACATTATCATGGTGGGAGAAATCCGTGATGCTGAGACAGCCGAGCTAGCGATTCAAGCATCTTTAACAGGACATTTAGTTTTCTCGACTCTTCATACCAACTCGGCAGCCGGCGCCCTTCCCCGACTTTTAGATATGGGAATGGAGCCATTCTTGTTAGCATCGTCGATTACTTTAGTTATGGCACAGCGTGTGGTACGTATGAACTCTGCCGAAAAAGAAGAATACGCTCCGCTCCCAGAAGTGGAAAAAGATATTCGCGAGGTTTTAGGACCTTTGTATGATGGTTGGGTGAAGTCCAAAGGTTTGGAAGGCAAACCATTAAAGCTCTACCGAGGGGTGAAAAGTAAATCGAATAATGATAGCGGCTACGAAGGTCGGGTCGGTATTTTTGAGGTCGTGCAAATGAATGATGTGATTGCTCGCTTGGTACTTGAACATCAGACTGCCTCTGAAATTGAAAAACAAGCGATTGTCGATGGCATGATTCTCATGAAACAAGATGGATATTTAAAAGCCTTAGATGGAATTACCACAATTGAAGAGGTACTACGTGTGGCACAAGTATAAAAAATGTGTAACTATTAGATAACCGCAAGGAGTGTTATGACGATCGAAGACATGCTTTCATTGTGTATTAAAAACGGAGCTTCAGACTTGCATTTGATTGTGGGTTCCTTTCCTTGTCTTCGTGTCAACGGAGATCTAGTCCCGATTGAAGGTGAGCCCCTGCTTGTGGCAGAACGTTCACAAGAGCTGATCTTTGGTCTTTTGACGCAAGAATTAAAAGATCAGTTGCTGGTAAACAAGGAAGTCGACTTCTCGTATCAGTTCAAAGACTTTGGGCGGTTTCGGGTCAATGCCTATGCTCATAAGGGAACCCTGGCTGCTGCTCTGCGTTTGATTCCGAATAAAATTAAAACAATTGAAGAATTGCGTTTGCCAACCATCATGCACCAGTTTGCCACCCTTCGTCAGGGATTTATTTTGGTGACTGGACCAACTGGTCAAGGAAAATCATCGACATTGGCGGCAATCATTGATGAGATCAACAACTCACGCGCTGATCATATTCTCACAATCGAAGATCCAATTGAATTTATCTACACGCCGAAGAAGAGCATTATTTCTCAACGTGAGCTGCATGCCGATACACACTCTTGGGAAGTGGCGCTCAAATCTGCATTGCGTGAAGATCCGGATGTCGTGTTGGTGGGAGAGATGCGCGATTACGAAACGATTTCTGCTGCCCTCACCGTGGCTGAAACCGGTCACTTAGTGTTTGCAACTTTACATACAAATTCGGCTTCACAAACGATTGACCGTATTATCGATGTGTTCCCCGAACATCAACAAGCCCAAGTTCGCATGCAGCTTGCCAATACCTTACAAGCGGTGGTGTCCCAACGGCTGATGAAAACCTTACAAGATGATCGTGTGGCTGCCGTGGAAATTTTGCTTGCCAGTGGTGCGGTCCGAAATATCATTCGTGAAGGAAAAACTTTCCAACTGGATAACGTCATCTCCACCTCCTCTGATACCGGAATGATTCCGCTTGAAGCGAGTCTGGCAAAATTAGTGAACCAAGGCTTAGTTTCATACCAGAAAGCCGAAGAAGTGGCTATTTGGCCAGACCAACTGGCTCGGTTAGTAAAGCGATGATATGAATGTTTACTCCTACAAAGCCCGAACCCAAAAGAACGAAAACATTTTTGGAAAAGTAGAAGCGCAGTCTCCTAAAGATGCGAGTTCTATATTGCGCGAGCGCGGACTGTTTGTTATCTCCATTACCCAGTACAAAGAATCGCAGTTGCTTTCCATGTTTAAGTTTTCCCGAGTTTCGCAGACAGATGTGGTGAACTTTACCAGACAACTTTCAACCATGATCACAGCCGGTTTGCCATTAACCGAATCGTTGGGAATTTTGAATGCGCAGTCAAAACCGAACATGCAACAAATTATCGAGACAGTCAGACGTGATGTTGAGGGAGGATCAACATTATCCAAAGCCTTGGAAAAACATAAGCCACCATTTAGTGCGGTCTATATCGCGTTGATTAAAGCAGGTGAATCAGCCGGTGTGTTAGACAAAGTACTGAATCGATTGGCTGATACGTTGGAAAAAGAAAAAGAGTTTCAAGCCAAAACCAAGGGAGCTTTAATTTATCCGGCAATCGTCACCTTAGCGATGGTTGCAGTCGGATTTGTGATGATGATTTTCGTAGTGCCGAAAATGACTTCAATGTACAAGGATTTCGGGGCCCAACTGCCCTTGCCCACCCAAATCTTGATTTCCACCTCTAACTTTATGGCGCAATTTTGGTATATCTTTGTCATTGCAGCGGTTGGTGGATACCTCGCTTTTCAAGCTTACAAAAAAACTCCCGACGGAAGATTACGCATTGATGAACTATTGTTAAAAATTCCGATCATGGGTGAGATTCGAACCAAGGTAACTTTGGTTGAATTGGCTCGCACTCTTTCCTTGTTAATCTCTGCGGGTATTTCTTTACTTTTGGCTTTAGAAATTGTCTATGACTCGGTTGATAACATGGTGTATAAAAATGCGCTCGATAAAATTACCAAAGATGTTGAAAAAGGCCAAACTCTCTCGAGTAGCGTGGCCAGACGTACTGAGTTTCCGATTCTAATGTCACAAATGATTGCCGTTGGTGAAGAGACTGGAAAAATGGATGAGGTTCTCTTAAAACTTTCGACCTACTTTGAGACTGAATCAGAGCACGCGGTCAAAGGATTGACAACCGCTTTAGAGCCTCTTATTATGATTGTACTAGGGATTGGAGTTGGCTTTCTTATTATCGCAATTATTATGCCGATTTATAATCTAACCAATCAGTTTTAAGGAGCGTCCGTATGAGAAATTTCTTTCAAAAATATATTCGCAAAGGAGATGAGAGTAATGGTTTTACTCTTATCGAATTGCTCGTCGTTATCGCCATCATTGGTATTTTAGCGGTGGCTGTATTGTCCGCTATTAACCCATTAGAACAGATTAATAAAGGTCGAGACACACAGTTAAACTCTGATGCGTCACAACTCTTAGGGGCAACCGAGCGATTGTATACTAATGCGAATCCAGCTGCCTACCCATGGAATACCGCTGCAACGGGATTCACCCCAGCTTCTACTGATCCGACGGTTGCCTACACGTTTGACAGTACGACTGGAACTCCAAACTGGAACTGGGTAAACAATCTAACTGCCACCCAAGAAATCAAGGATGCGTTCGCGACTCGATTGAAAACAAGCAAAGCCTTTAAGATTATGCGCGCTGCTGGATCAGGAGCGAGTACGTATATTTGTTACTACCCTGCCTCGAATGCTGACCGCAAGACTGCTGATGTGTATTGTAAGAACAATGGAGCCACAGTTAATGCCATCTTGAGCGGCACCTGTGCGACCACTGATGGAACCGCGCCAACTGTTCCAGGCACCAACCCAATTTGTGTACCATAATTTTAAGAATGACGACGATCAAAAAAGCCCCGTGAAAACGGGGTTTTTTGTGTGTATACTTACCGGATATGGTTGAAGTGGCACTTTTCTTGTTTATTTTGGGACTCGCGATCGGCAGTTTCTTAAATGTGGTGATTTATCGTGCGATTCATGGTGACTCTCCACTTCGAGGTCGATCGTATTGTGATAACTGTAAAAAAGCTATTGCTTGGCATGACAATATTCCCCTGGTATCGTTTATCCTCTTGCAACGTAAGTGTCGCTACTGCAAAACTCCTATTCCTTGGGAATACCCAGCGGTAGAGCTGTTGACTGCCACCTTATTTGTCTGGTGGTATGCCGTTGGCTTTACCTTTTTTCAACTTTCAAGCAAGCCACTCAATATTATTCAACCAATCTTTTGGCTCTCTGTTGGCATCTTGTTTGTCATTATTACCTTCACCGATTTGTCATACATGATTATTCCTGATAGTAGTGTCATTTTATTGACAGCGATGTCTTTATTTTATCGAATTTATTTAGTGAGTACTGGGATCATGCAGGTTCACGATTTTATGTTGTCATTTGGGATGGCAGTGGTTGCGAGTTTGTTTTTCTTGAGCCTGGTTGCGTTAACCCGAGGGAAAGGGATGGGGCTTGGGGATGTCAAAGTGGTATTCCCGTTGGGATTTATCGTTGGTTTCCCTAACTTTTTAGTGAGTTTATTAGTTGCATGTGTGAGCGGAGCAATTGTTGGGCTTGTCCTGATGGCGACGAAGAAGAAGAAACTGAAAGGAATTATTCCATTTGGACCTTTCTTGATTTTTGGAAGTGTCGTAGGATTAGTATGGGGAGATCAGATTGTACGCTGGTATCTCCATATGCTATGAGAATTGTTGGGTTTTTCATTCGCTCTCTTCTTACCCTTGCAGTATTGGCCGTCATTGTCTATCTGATTGGTGGACAAATCTGGATGGCAGTCGGGTTAGGGACTTTTTTCTCTGATATTTCTCGATTGGAAGATGCGGTCACTGACGTCGTTAGTGATTCAAGATTATGCCAGAGTGCTCCAGCTTCAAGTGTGTATTCCACTGCCAAAGCGGTACAGTTGCGATTTACCGACGAGCGCTCCTATCGAGTAGAAATAGTTTGTACTTTAATTGAGGATACACCGGTAGCCCTAGTGGAAGGAAAACTACCGATGTTCATTCAAAAAGCTCCTGGCTCTTCTGGATTTTATGTTAATTTAAGCGCCCCTGAAGCCACCTCCTTTACCATCCGATCACTCCGCGCGGAAAAGAAACTGGTCTTTGATGAAAAATTACTTGTTGCAGGCTCTGCCCTCCCGCAGTTAACAAGTGCGGCCGTCCCCCGCACCAGTTGTGCCGGGTTTGGTTCGAAGTGTTGCCAAAGCGCAACTGAAAAAGGCGTTGGCACGGCTCAAAGTGCTGGAGTGCTTGATTGTCCCGGAGCGTGTTTCTCTTCATGTCAATCGATTCCGTCAGTGGTCGCTTTGACCAGTGATCCGTATCCAAGCAACAATGAAGTCATCATGAATGAAACCTCATTGACCGTGACGTTTTCGTATACCACCACCTATCCTGGCGGAAAGATTTCCAAGGTGACCATTGATTATGGAGATGGGAGTACGGACGATTCTACCGAGACCATCGGTGTATTTACCCATACCTATACTTGTGTGGGTCCTTGTCGGTACAAGGCTGGGCTTCATGTCGTTGATAGTAGTGGAAATTCGTCGGTTGAAAGTGATGCGTCAACCCTTTATATTGTAAGGAGATGAGAATAATCGTCGTTAAAAAGGAGCACATATGTCAGTAGAGTTACGTAAAGGTTTTACCTTAATTGAATTGCTAGTCGTGATTGCTATCATTGCTATCCTTTCGACTGTCGGTCTGACTGCCTTTACGAATGCGCAGCAACGGAGTCGTGATGCCAAGCGACGTGCTGACATGAGTGACACGCAAAAATCATTTGAACAATACTATGCAACCAGTAATGCCTACCTAGCAGCGTGTGGTGTTGCCATGTATGCACAGATGCCGGGCGGTACCGCTCCCACAGATCCAAAAAACACTGGTATCTATGTCTATAGTTGTCCTGCAGCCCAAAACACTACAACTGCCTACTGTACCTGTGCCCCATTAGAAGTACTGGGAACCGGAAACTCAACTTCAAACGCTTGTGCTTGGGGTAAACCAGCTGCCGGTGCACAAGGATATTTCTGTGTACGTAACTTACAGTAAGACCGTATGAAAAGACCATCTGGATTTACACTCATTGAATTGTTGGTCGTGATCGCTATCATTGCTGTTCTCTCTGTGATCGGGTTGGTGAGCTTTACGGGTGCAAGCAAAAAATCTCGTGACGGAAAGCGTGAAGCTGATTTATCACAGGTACGGTCTGCTTTAGAACTGTATAAAGCAGAAAAAAATACCTACCCTGTATATGCGGGGCAAACCTCAGGTGCGTATACGTCGGCAACGAATGCGCTGCAAATTGCAGGCTATCTTACGCCGCCTATTCCCGTCGATCCGAAGAATGCTTCACCGTATCAATATACCTATGCGAGTGCAGGAAATACCTACTGTGTATGTGCACAGCTTGAGAATGTGGGATCAGGAAATAGCACGGGCGGGTGTAATACGACCCCTGGTAATTACTATTGTGTTGTCCAGCCATAGTTGATTCGTCTTCCTCAATCTGTTTAGATGAATGTATGAGGCATTCCGCTGGATATACGTTAGTTGAACTCTTAGTCGTTATCGTTATTATCGGTATCACGTTAACCGGAGCCTTTGCGGGATACAGAACGTTTAACAATAGACAAATTGTCACTACTTCAGGAAAAGAATTATTAGTTGCTTTGCGCCAAGTTCAAGCCGGTGCTAGTAGTGGAACCAAAACCCCAGCCAGTTGTGCTGGTACCCAGCTTGTCGGCCATCGAATTCAAGCTGCGGCAGCTTCATTGGGAAAATATACACTCACCGAAGTCTATGCATCTGCCTGCAATGCTGGCAGCAATCAATACTTCATAAAAGATGTCATTCTCCCCTCTACTCTCCATTTCTCTGGTGCCTTTACGATTACCTTTACGGGACTTTCAGGAGGAGCGACCCTTTCAGGGGCTTCACCGATGACGATCCGACTATGCAATAATAATTGTGCAAATGGGGCGGTCAATTATTCGATGTCAGTCAGTAATACCGGATCTATACAAGACTTAGGAACTTCATGAAACAGAATTCTGGACAAACATTAATTGAGGTCATTATTGCCACGGGATTAGTGGTCTTGGTACTCACTACTCTAGTGTCCGGTGTGGCTTTAGGCATTCGTAATAACCGCTATGCCAAAGATAGTGCGCTTTCAAAAGAATATGTGCGTGAAGCGGCTGAATGGCTTCGCGGTCAGCGTGATTTAAGTGGCTGGGGAACCTTTGCCAACATTTTGCAGGCTGATGCCTCAGGGAATACCGTGAATTACTGTTTGGATACGTTACCTGCTGGTACCCAGAGCTTTAGCACCAAAGGCAGTAGCACCTGTAGTGGCAGTCAAAAGATTGTCAATAAATTTACCCGACAGATGACCATTCGTTTAACTGGTAGCCCTCCTGTGCAAGCCGATGCGACCATTACCGTCACCTGGGTTGATGGTACCCGCACGTTTACTTCGACCTCAACGGTATCACTCTATCAGTGGAAATAATATGAAAAATGGATACACCTTACTTGAACTGTTAATCGTCATTGGCTTAACCGTTATCTTGCTGATTACTGCAACCTCACTCTTTTTTACCACTTTTATTGGTGGGGGAAAAACGGCCTCAGCCGAATATACCAAGCAAGCTGGGCAAAACGCTTTAAATCAAATGACGTATCTGATTCGGAATGCCAGAAAGTTAACCACCAACGTGGCTGGACAGACTTGTGCTGGATCTATGGACTCCATTGGGTTAATTAACCAAGATGGCGGGACAACTGTTCTGCAGTTGGACAGTTCAGGGAAGATTGCGTCAAACAGTGGAATCTTTTTAACTCCGACTGATTTAAGTGTGGTGAATGGAGCGTTTGATTTCACTTGTAGTCCGACCAACTATGGAACTGATCAATGGGATGGTTCCCCACCTCGAATTACCATTAGCTTCTCACTTCAAAAAGGGGTGAATGGTGTCGATAAAGCCAGAGATATTGTCACGATCCCCTTTCAGTCAACGATCACGATGAGAAACTACTAAAGCTGGTGCCTTGCCCCTCTTCTCAAAAGTTGTTACACTTAAAAATGAATATATGAAAAATCAACAAGGACAAGTGGGCATCATTATTTTGTTAATTACCGTTGTGATGCTGACTCTGGGAATTTCGGTCGCATCTCGAAGTGTTGGAGATGTCAAAATTTCTACCAGTAATGAACAAGCCAACCGTGCCTTGGATGCAGCTGAAAGTGGCGTCGAACAAGCGCTGTCACAAAATTTGAACAATTTCACTCCTCCTTCAAGTGGATCAGGACCTATCAGCGTAAACACGCAAGTATCCCAGCAAAAAGTATTAGAAGCTTTCGCTGAACAAGGCGATACCGTCGGGGTTGATTTAAATGGCCTGCCCCAGAATACTCAAGTGAACGTGGAATGGGCCAAAGAGTCTACCTGTAACAAGAATGCCTCGGTAGTCCTGACAATTTTTAACACTTCGGGAACCAACCCTGCAGTACGCAGGTTGTACTATCGACCGAAAGCCTCATCGGGATGTAACAATGGCGACAACTTTACCGATGCCAACAACGCTTCAACTGGTGGGTATAAATGGATGGCAACGATCAATACATTAGCTGGTGATCAACTCATGCGCATTCGCCCACTGTATTTTGGCACCGATATCCACGTCTCAGGAACAAATTTGCCGACTCAAGCCTATACGGTGAGATCGACAGCACAGAATTCAACCAGTAAAGAAACCAAAGTAGTGGAAGTCAATAAAACCTTGCCTGTCCCACCTAATATTTTTGATTACGTTTTATTTTCAGGGACGACCATAACACAATAAAGAGGATATATATGAACTCCGTTGGTTTTGATCTAGGATCACATAGTCTAAAACTCATTGAACTTGCCGCGGATGGAAAGAAATTTCGTCCAGTTAAATTAGATCAATTCACCCACCCGTTTGGAGTGATGATTCCTCAGGACAAGGATCAAATTCAACAATTAGCGGGCATGATTAAAAAAGTCTTAGTGGATAAAAAGTACACCATGCAGAATATTCGCGTTGCCCTGCCTGAGAGCGTGGTGTCAACCAAGATTATCTCGACTCCTACCCTCTCGGATGCTGAGTTGGCCTCCGCTATTGACTGGCTCGCTGAACAAAATATCGCTATTCCTTTGGAAGAATTAAAGATTGAGTACGAAGTTCTGTATCGACCACCAAAAGAAAAGAATGAAAACATGCGTGTCATGTTAGTTGGTGTTCCCAAGTCGGTGATTACTTCCTACATGGCTTTCTTTGACTACCTTGAAATTGAGCCTGTGATCCTTGAAACCCAAGTCTTATCGATTCTCCGCTCCTGTAGCGATGAAGGCATGCCAACGACCATGTTTGTCCATATGGGAGCTTCAAGCACTGATTTCTTTATCGTGCATCAAGGTGAGATCGTGTTTGTCTATACCTTTAACAATGGTGGCAGATTGATTACCCGTTCAATTGAACGAAGCTTGAATGTGGATGCCAAACAAGCGGAAGAATATAAAATTTCCTACGGAATTGATCCAAGTTTCCTAGAAGGAAAAATCTCGAAGATTATTCAGCCAGTGCTGCAGTTGTTTGTTGCCGAAATTCAAAAAGCCATGCAATACTTTACCAGTCAGTTTGGTACCCAGACGGTCAAGCGAGTGGTGTTCTCAGGAGGAAGCGCTCATATGCCAGGATTGATTTCGGCTATGAGTGCGCAAATTAATGTGGAGTGTACTGTTGCCCATCCGTTTGAAAAATTAGTCGTGGATACCAAAGTTCCAGTTCCAGCCGATAGAGAAGCGGCCTTTAGTATCGCCATCGGACTGGCGATGCGGACACTCTAAGATTATATGTACGAAAGCATTAACTTTTTGCGGGAGAGAGTCCGCCTCCAAGAAGGGGTACTCCAGTCGGATCGACGCATTGCTTTGTTTACGATGATTGGATTGGGTTTATTTATTACGCTTGTGGTGGCAGTAGTGGGATACAGTTTATTACTGCAGAGTCAGTTAACGGCACTGAATCAATCGGTGGAGACACTGAAAGCCAAACGATTGACGCTTAAATCGATTGAATCCGAATACGTATTGCGTAAAACGATGTTGAAGTTAGCCGATACGGTGATTGGAAAACGTACGAAAGCTTGGGACGCTATCACCTATTTGTACAGCATTATTCCCAAAGAGTCACAAATCGAAGCCATTAATTTATCGGGAGTAGATGGATCTCTGGCCTTTACGGTCAAGTCCCCAAATGTGTTTGCCTTTCGTGATTTGTCGAAAACGCTGCAATCGGACACCGTCAAGTCAGGTGGCTACCAACCGACGCTTGGATCACTGCAACGGAATGAAGATGGCAGCTATGATTTAGAAGTTAAATTATCCATTACTGTCGCGAAGGCGACACCGGTTCCCACGGATGGGACAGAAGCTCCGGTGGTTAGTCCGGCACCATAAAATCGTATGGCATCAAAGTTGTTAAGTTCGTTTACTATCGGGGGTGTGGAAATAAGTGCGCAATCGGTATTATCGTTTGCTCGTCGTCGGCGTTTTTTTGCAATCTCGGCTTTGTCTTGGGTCATTATGCTGATTTTGGCAATAACCGTGGTGGTCCCCCAAGTGCAGCAGATACTGGCTCGCCGCAGTGAAATAGCGCTGGTGCAAGCGGAGGTTGATAAAAATCAAACATTTATTAATAGTCTTGAATCTCTTGATACCTCTGATTTAACGAGAGCAAACACCGTTTTATCAGCGTCCCTTCCACAAGAGAAGCCGGTACTGCCCTTTTTATATTCATTAAATCGTCTTGCTGCGGGAGCCCAAGTTTCGGTCTCTGATTTTGAGATCAGTCCTGGACTATTGGGAACGAGTAGTGGAACGCTTGATAATGCGCGAGCAGCATCGACCATTGATCCGCAACTGGCAGCTTTGCCTTTGCGCATGAATGTGGCTGGAGGATTTGAAAATTTAAGTACCTTCTTTAAGTCACTCGATTTTGTCTTGCCGCTAATCCAGATAACTTCTATTCAGTTTGCCTCAGTGCAGAAAACGACCAGTACGACCAGCACTGCATCCGGTTCAGCGCAATATACTGCTAAAGTTGATCTCTCAAGTTTGTATATGAAATCAAAGCCAGTTGTTGGAGAAGAAACGACGATCGCCAATCTGTCGCCCGCGGATACTGCCTTGCTTGAAAAATTAACTTCTTCGTATACCCAGAGAGAAGCTGATAACGCTCAACAAAGCGTCGAAGCCTCTGCTTCAGGACGAACGAACCTGTTTGTTTCACCACAATAAAAGGAAAGAAAAAAAATTAGAGAGCTGGAGCCACTGGGAGTGCTTCTTCAGGTTCAGCAACCCGAACGAGAATATGTGTTCCTTCTTTGACTGCGCGAACTCGGGCGAGCATCCGAACTGCGTCAATGATCTTACCATTCTTGCCGATGATTCGACCGACATCTACGGGATCAACGTGCAAAAGGTAAACTTGCGTGTCTCCGTCTTCTTGAACCTCGACTGACACCGCATCAGGATTGGTAACTAAGTGGATCAATAAAAACTCAAGAAGGCTTTTCATGGGATTTTAAACTGTAGGAGTATATTTTTTAACTAAACTAGCAACTGTCTCAGTTGGCTGAGCTCCTTTGGCGATCCAGGCATCGTATGAAACTTTGTTCAAGACCAATTGTTTGGTCTTTGGATGGTAGTTTCCGACGTTCTCGACGTATTCTCCATCGCGCTTACTACGGGCTTCGACGACCACAATTCGAAAGTGTGGCTCGTTCTTTTTTCCTGTTCTCGAAAGTTTGATTTTTACCATAAGAGCACTATTTTATCAGAGGTCTTTCATTTTCTCAAGTGCAGCTCTGGCAGCTTCCTGGGAGGCATCTTGTTTGTTTCGCCCCGTTCCCGCGCCCAAGATGTTTTGATCGACGAGTACTTGGACCGTAAACACCTTTAAGTGATCTGGACCAGACTCTTCAATAGTTTCATAGATAGGAGTTCCCTGCCCCTGTGACTGGACCTGTTCCTGTAGAGAGGTTTTATAATCTTTATACAGTTTTTGCGTGACCACTTGATCAACTTTGGGTAGTAAGTTGGTTGAGATAAAGACCTTTGCCGCCTCGTATCCTTGATCAAGATACAACGCTCCAGTGAATGCTTCAAAGGTGTCGGCAAGTAAGCCAACATTGTCTCGTCCTCCTGATCGCTCTTCACCCTTGCTGATTTTGAGGAGCTGATCTAAGCCCAGCTCCTTGGCTACCACGGCTAAGGTAGTGGTTTTTACTAAAGCAGCCCGGTAGCTGGTGAGCATTCCTTCAGGTTCGCTTGGGAATTTGGCGTACAAGAATTCTGTGGTAACGAGCTCAAGGACCGCATCTCCTAAAAACTCCAAACGTTCGTTGGATTCGGTGGCAGTTGACTCATTGAGAGCAGAGCGATGCGTCAGTGCGGTAGAGAGAAGATCCTGACGAATGAAAGTTGGAAGCATACACGGCAAAGGACTTGGATCTTACTCAAGTTCATCTTCAATATATTCTGAAAGTAAACCGACAGTTGGAAAATCTTCGAGTTGAGCACTTTTTAACCGGATTTCCATGTCACGGTTAACCCGAGACAAAAACTCGGCAAGTTCGACTGGATTCATCGAGAGTTCATCAAATTCCATGGCAAAGGTAATATCTTCTGGATCAATTCCAGTAATCTCAGACAAGATGTTTTGTAGTTTCCCAAAGTATTGAGACGGTGGTTTTACAGGAGTCGGATTCATAGGTTTTGACTTGCTATCTTACTTAAGACGGCATTGACAAAATTTTTGGAGTTTTCAGCTCCATATTCTTTGGCAATCTCGATGGCTTCATCGATAATAATATTTGGACTTAATTCCTTCTTCTCTAATTCAAACACTCCAAGGCGTAAGATTGCAAGATCAATTTTATTTATGTCTTGTAATGGATGATCCTTGGCGACACCTTTGATCAATTCATCGATCGCCGGTAATTTGGCCACGATGTCGGCAATCTCTTCTGTTCCTTCGCTCGAAAAACTATACGTAAACAACGCTTTAACGAGTTGGATACGTTGTTGGTGACGAGGATCCTTTGAGGTTTTCATTATTTGGTAGCTTGTCGTCCAGCTACTTTACGAGCGCGCTTCCCCACGTATCCTGAAGTGGTTTTGGTCACCAATGCCAGTTTTTTTTGTCCGGCTTGGCGGCGACCCGATCGCATTGTGCTGTGACGTCGTTTGGTCAGTGGTCCCATAGGTATCCTTTATATTTATATCTCTTCTATCAGTGTAGACGCTTTCTTGAACTCTGTTCAAGTAGAAGATACGCCAAAATTCCCCAAGCGGTGTTTGTAACACACCTACTTGAGATTTGCAATGGCCTCTACCTCTTTTTTACAGATTTCAATGAGTTTAAGGTCTGACCAACTGGCAAATTTCAGAGCATCAAACCCATGTTGCGCAATTCCAGTCAGTTCTCCTGAGCCTCGGTGCTTTAAATCATATTCAGCCAAGGCATTCCCATCGTAGGATTTGGCAAAAAATTCGAGTCTGCTACTGGTACGTTCATTGGCACTCTCACTGGTAAACAGTAAACAAAACGCTTCTTGTCCTCGTCTTCCTACCCGGCCACGTAACTGATGCAATTGTGCCAACCCATATCGCTCAGCCCCTTCGATCACAATGATACTGGCTTTGGGGATATCGACTCCGACTTCCACCACCGGCGTGGTTACCAAAATATCGGTTTTCCCAGTCATCATTTTGGTAAACATTTTTTCTTTGGCTTCGGGTTTTAGCTTTCCATGGAGTAAATCAAGTTTGAAGGTAGAAAATATTTTCTGTAACGATTCGTATTCTTTTTTGGCTGACTTCACCGTCGATAGCGTTTCAATCAGTGATTCTTCGATAAACGGACAGACGATCAATGCTTGGTGCCCACTGGTTTGCAGAGTTTTCTTGATCCATTCATAGGCACCCGCCCGTTTACTGTTGGGAGTAACCCAGGTCTTGATATTACTGTTATCTTTATGGGAAACGATGTAAGACACATCGCGGTCGGAAAGAGCGGTTAAGGCCACTGTACGCGGGATGGGTGTTGCAGTCATGGATAAGAAATGAGGTTTCTTTTTGAGTTTGAAAAAAGTTTCGCGTTGCTTGACTCCAAAGCGATGCTCTTCATCAATGATCACGACACTGGGATGGATTCCTTTTAGAGCAAACAGTGCATGTGTGCCCACCAAAATGTCGGCGTCCGTTTCTTTTTCCTTTCCGGTATAGAGGCCAATTGAAATTCTTTTTCCAAACAACGTCGTTAAGGTGTCAAAATGTTGTCTGGCCAAAATATTGGTGGGACAAATAAGTATTCCCTTCTTTCCTTGCCTCGCAGAAATAAACAAAGCGAAGGCGGCAACGGTCGTCTTTCCTGATCCCACTTCTCCTTGAACAAGCCGGAACATTGGATGGGGTTGTACAAGATCGAGGGAGATGGCAGCAATTGTTTCTCTCTGCGAGGACGTTGGGGCATACGGGAGCAGTGAAAAGAATGCGTTGATGTCTGTGTTAGTGGCCGTCAATTTTCCAATCGAGGCTGATTGTTGATGGGCCTTCTTTTGCTCGGTCACTTCTTTAATCAAATAAAACAGTTCATCAAAAGCCAAACGTTCTTTGGCAATTTTCAAATCAACACAATCGGCTTTTATCTGATGTAAAGATTCCAGTGCGTTTTTGAGCGAGATCAGTCCATGTTTTGTATATATAGTCTTCATCAAGGAAGTATCGGACAAGTCAACGTTTTCGTAGGCAAACCGAATCAGTTTACGTAAATACCGAGAATTAATGTCTGCTGATTCGTGATACACGGGTACCAAAGATCCAAATTCTGGAATTTGTTTTTCGATAGTCGGATTTGTAAGGGCAGGCTTTTTGCCAAACAGCCCGACTTTACCAGTGAAGTAATACTCTTCTCCGATCTTTAAGGTATTTAAAATAAACGGGTTGTTAAACCAAGTAACGTCAAGTGATCCGGAACTATCGGTCACTTTGGCTTTCAGCATACTTTTAAATCTTGGAGTTCGAATGGGGAACTTTGAGGCGACAGTAGCTTTAATACAAACAGTGGTATCAATTTGTAAGTTCGCTATTAGTACTTCTCGTTCAACTGTCTCATAGCGAAACGGAGCATCAAAAAGCAAGTCTTTTATTGTTTCGATACCCAGCTCTTGTAACTGTGCTTCTCGGGCGGGTCCGACACCGGGAAGAAGTGCAATGGGAGAATCGACAGAAAGAGACATAATTCTGATAGTTTACACTGCTTTTTTCGTATAGTACTGTAAATGTACAAGTTAATAATAAATCAAGAGTGATGGGGAGAGTATTGGCTCAGAGATCCATCCGGCAACCGATGTACAAGTGTACATAAGGTGCCAACGCCAACCCAAGAAAATTGGGGCCGATTTGAAAATGTTGCCGTAGACATACAGTAACAACTCGCCTCTGTTTCACAGAGGTTTTTTATTGGTTTATAGTTCTCTCACTCTTGAAGAAAGGACAACATGTCTACAAAAAAAGAGGATAATACTCAGGCGTCCATAATTATACGTTTACCAGGGAAACTTCCTCCTCTACCAGAAGAGACCTTTGAGGAGATCAAGTCACTCTCACCTTTTTTGGTATATGTAATGAATGCCATCGTGGATGGAAAAGTTATGACTGGTTTTTCAACGGATGAAGAAGTAGCGCGGTCGTATGTGTTTCGTTCTGTCGAGGAATACTTAAATACAGAGAGGAAAACAGGAAAGAATGAAACTCGAGTTGAACGTAAGTTAAAGGACGGTTTGGAAGTCTTTTGGTATAGATTTTACTCTCAACACTATTTCGCATTATTGCAGTCGATTCCTATCTCCTTGCTGACTACGGATACCTATCAAATTAGTTTTTGGAGAAATTTTACAAAGGCCGAGATACAGATTGCCCCAACCTTGGATGTAGCTAGAGAAAAGATTTACTCGCATTTGCACAAAAGAACCTTTCTAGAAGTTGCAAATCCAGAACAAGATCAGACTGATTTTTATGAGAGAGATAAAGTTATAGCTGCGGTCAAAAGGACATCAACTCAGCTCTTTAAAGACCTTGCGCGACAAGTAAAAAGATCGGAATAAAGTATTACTATATGCATTTAATGGAGAACAATATGTCAGGACATGAAGAAGTTTCAAAGAATCATCAAGATCCTAATCTTACTAAGCGTGTACATGAGATGAGCTTGCGGCGTCAGGAACAATTTGCTCAACGTTTAGCAGCTGCTCAAGTCTTGGAACAAAAACTGGATTCAGTCATTATTGGAATTTGGGGACACTTGACTGGCAATGGAGCGAGAGAATACTTCGTCTTTCAAGAAAATGATTCGAAGAACTATTTCATTATTCAAAGGTGGAATGAAGAAGGTGTACTGGATGGCAGAGAAGAACGCTGGTACATCAATCCTGAGTCCACGCCTAATCGAGTTCCAGTGCGGTCAATTGAAAAGTATACAGAGAACCTCTAATTTAGTCTCAGTGGCGTACTAATATGATAACGGTGTTGGTTCAGGGGAAGCTGATACGGATGAGTCTTTATCCACGTTGGCTGCGGGAGCAGATAATAACGGTTCAGGGGTTGCATCCACTTTCACTGGACGAATGATGGTACTTTTTGGAATTGTATATCCGCTGGCCATAGCAACTTTCGCGTCATACGGAACCCCGCGATAAAATAATTCACGAATCAAGGTTTGATGTTCTGGTGCTCCCCAAGCGGCCCGCAGTTTTTGCGCAGCGGTTATCATCCCCTGCGGATTCTCTAAATGTTCAATCGCAAAATAGTCGGCTTCATATTCATGAATGCGCTCAAACTGAATCATAATGATTCCTAAAACGATTCCCGCGATGCAGGCGACGACCATTTGAGTTTTATATGGTTTTGACCACAACTGGATTTTGGCAAACAGTGACCAGACCATACTGATGACCGCAATCATGAGGAGAATTTCGCGTAATCCATGTTGACGATTGACGTGTCCAACTTCATGGAGCAACACATAATGCATTTCTTCTGGAGTGAAGGTGTCTAGCAGGTTTTGGGATAGATAGAGTCTTGGAAACCCCGGAAAGCCTCCGATGGCGGCAAATGGTTTGCCACTATTTACCACGGTATACGAGGTAATTTTTAATTTCCCTTCTTTTTCCAAGAAATTAACGATGGCTGGATTGTGTTCAACTTTTGAAGGGAGTGTGGTACGGAAGAGTCCGGTTAGAAAGGTAGGAAACAGGAACCATTGGGCAATGGCGATAAAGACGAGCGAGAACACCACAAATCCCATCCCTGAGGCTTTTTTAATTCGTTGCAAATCAAGAGGGACAGTTGTCGTGCGCACGTGCATGCTAAACGATGGATCAGAAGAATTCGTTGACGCAAATGGATAAGTCTGCGAGTAGTCACTCATAAGCTCAATACGAGTATTATACGCAGCTAGCCTCTGTAAATTCTAGCGTAAGAGTAAGACCGCTTGGATGATGCCGCCGAAAGCAAATGACACCATCACAAATCCCACAATAATCTGGAATACTAAACGCATTTTTTTATTCATCATAGTAATTTATCCCCTTTGGTCGTTCATTGAATACTGTAGTGTATCACTCGCTTGAATCTCATTGAGATTTCCCCGTAACACTGCTAGTTCGGCGTTTGGGCGGAAAATAAATTCCGGAATTATATCTTGGAGGATTTGCACTCTTTCTCCAGCCACTAGAGTGTCATCCATATACACTCCTTGAGCAAAAGTAAAATCAACTATGGTGTTGTATCGGGGATGAAAAGCGAACGAGTGCTCAAATGCGTCTCGCGGACCACCGGAAGTAAGATCTGGTGTGACTCCGAGCCAACCAATTTCAGTTGGGATAATCTTAAATCCAGTCAGCTTCCGATAGATATGTGGAGTGTATTTACACAGCTGCATCTCACTGGTCAAATGGGTCTTAAGATCGAACTGACCGGTGGTTTGATAATGCTTTTCTTTCTGCAGTTTATGGGCACTTTCAACGAGTTGCAGTTGGATGGCGGTGGCGTTGTCGCGAACCCAATCATCGATCTGTTCTACGTTACCCGTAAACTCAAGTCTTGCTATCTCTGGAGTTGATACGTGTTCTCTAGTAAGAAAAGAAAAATTCATACGCTATTCCAACTTATTAAAAAGTATGTCCATATCAAGGTTGCTTCCTCGAATCAGTAGATATGAGAGAACAGAGTCTTCTGGTATGTCCCAACTATAAACAGCTACTACTTTTTCGCCTTGAACTACACGATCCGATATCGTAGGGATATTGATAGGATCAATCCACCAACGTCGACGTGTCAGTTCATGTGTTAAATCCTTCTCTGAATCGAAATTAGCCACACCGCAGGTTTTCCCTCGAATATAATCTAAAAATCGCAACTCTTCCGGAGAAAGGCCTTCTTCACTGAGTTTCCGGTCATTAGGAAGAGAAATCTCCTCCCTGCATTGTTCAAGTTGTAGCATAGGTTTATCCTTTAGAAGACATATTTTCTAATATATTGTCAAGTTCAGGTATAATCTGTGAGCTTTCCGACACTCCCTTGATTTTTACGACATCTCTTTTTCCAACCTTAATGTACTCAATTGAGGCTGTCTCAAATTTTTCATCTGAATTAACAATCTTCTTTACCTCACCCGAGATGAATTTAATGGAAATACCTCCTTGTTCACAAAGACGACGTAGGTCAGATTTACTCCTAGTCATTGCTGATTTCTTAATAGCGTCTACAACGTTCGTTTCTTTCTCTTCAATATTTGCTATGAAAGCATTCTCTATGCTGACCTCTCTGCCTTGTACCGTCTTCTCAAAATGCTCTTGAGCGTTATCTGCAGCCTCACTACTATGAAGTTCGAGAACGATCTGATGTGCAAGCTCTTTTTTGATATTGACGGGATTTTCTTCAGAATCTAATCGTTGTTTTATTGCTTCAATTTCCTCCCGGCTTAAATTGGTCGAGAGAGTGAAATAACTGATGATCAAATCGTCTTTTAGCGACATTACTTTTCCATACATATCATTTGGCTCATCAGACAACCAAATTGCATTCCCCCACGATTTACTCATCTTCCGTCCATCTGTCCCTTCCAAGAACCCATTGGCGATAATGTAGGACTCCTTGTCACGCAAATCTCGCTGAAGTGTACGTCCTGCCTGCATATTAAATGTTTGGTCAGTCCCACCAAGCTGGATGTCAGTATCCATGAAGTAGCTGTCGTATCCTTGCATGACCGGATAGAGAAGCTCATGGAGTCCAACTTTTTTTCCATCCTGTAGTCTCTTTTTGATCAATTCTCGACCTACAAATGTTCCCGCCGAGAAATGCTGCGTCAGTTTAACGATGTCTGCGAAGGTGAGTTTTGAGAGCCATTCACTATTAAAGCGAACCGTCACTGTATCGAAGTCAACGATTTTCTCTGCTTGTTTTTTATACGTTTCAAAGTTAGCTTTGATTTGTTCGCTCGTCAAAACTGGTCGTTCGGTATCCTTGTCTGATGTGTCGCCAATAAGTGCTGTGAAGTCCCCGATCAAAAACGTAACATTGTGTCCCATCTCCGAGAGCGCTTGGAGTTTACGCAGTGGGACTGCATGACCGATGTGTATTTGAGTTGCGGTGGGATCAATTCCTAAATACACATTCAGTTTCTTGCCACTTTCCAACAGTGATCGTAATTTTTCTGTGTTCGGAATGATGTTTTCCACTCCCCTAGTCAAAATATCTTCAGTTGTCATAAATGTCCTTTATTTTTTTGATTGTAACGCACTATTTATACGGTTTCTAGGTACGACTCGATCTCTACCTGTAGGTCATCAAGGTCAGTGAACGTAAAAAGCGTATCGTGCAGATTCCAGATAACTTTATCTCTTGCTAATACATTCTCTACTGTAAAAGGTAAAAGTTTCATTTTTCCTGAGACAACTTTGGTAAGCTCAGCCGAAGACGAGATTAGGCCCGCACCAAACGCCTTCGGTTTTCCTTTTTCCAGTTGTACTCCGAATTCGTAGGAGAACCAAGCCAAACGTTTGACATTTTCCTGTTCCTCAATTGTCCTCGCCCGTAGAAATGCTGGGGCGAAAATTTGTGCAAATTGCGTGAATCTTGGCAGCATAAAGAGAGCTAGATGTCCAAAAGTGTCGTGGAAGACATCCGGTTCAGGGGTAAAGTCGAGCTCTGTTTGCGACCTGACGAAGTCAGTCACTGGAAAGATCCGTTGCCCAAATAGCGTGTACCATTGCGCAGCACTGCTGTATCTGATACTCGTTCGCTCGGTTTTCCAACCTGTCATCGGTGTGATCTTGGCATTTAATTCCGCAATAGTTGGAATGCGATCTGAGGGAAAATCGATCAAGGGAAAACTTTCCCAAAACATTCGGCATCCATGCACTCGTAAGAGCTTCGACTGTTGGTCAAATAAGAGTTTCCAAATTTTATTTTGTTCTGGAGTAAAGTGTGTATCTTTCATATTTCACTTGTGTCCCCTCTTTTCATAACCGCACCTGAAAGCTGTCGATCTACGGCTCGTAATCGGATGAAGATATCGTCAGTTACATCATCTTCATCCTCGAGCTTTTGAAGCTCTTTTAACACAGCGATTGGGTTTTTTAGGCCTACGACGCTGATTCCTTTTCGGTGCAGTTGGCAGACTGCTTGCGCTTCCGCAGGGCTGCACTTCCATGGTGAATTTCCCTTGCAAACTTCTTTTCTCATATATTCCTTTTTTTCACTCAGTTTAAGAGTGAAGCTAATAAAAAACCCCTCTTTGAGGGGTTTTGCTGCTACATATTTTTTATGGCATCAAAACACCTCCCTTCTGTCTGGATAATAATATGCTTGGGTGCAAAATATATGTTTCATAGGTTCTTTTTGGCATTAAAAAAGCCCCATCTTGAGGGGCTTATCTGCTGCGTTTTCTTTTGTATCTTTTTTACGCAACAAGATTTCCCCCAAGAGTGACTTGGTAGAAATAAAAGCTGGTAAAAAAGTTAGGGTGTTGCATACCTTACGAGTAGTATACACTATTTGCAGTATACGCATGTTTTCTCGAGAATAATGACCGAAAGACCTTCGCCAGCCCAGATTGTTGAAAAAATCTTTTCTGTTTTTTTCGTTACCCATTCCGAACATCATCTTCTCCGCACTCTTTCAGACGAAGCCATCCTTGAGGAACGAAAACAGTTTGTTTTAGAACGTCGAGCGAGTCACACGCCTGGGACATATGACATTTTGTTTATTCGTTTCTCCAAGGCAGAAGATCGATATCGCATTCGCTTTCAAGTAGAGCTTGAAGAGAAAATGGTTGAGACAGTTGCAATTGTGGTTCCCTGGCATGTAAAAGACACGGCACAAAAACCGCAAATCAAAGTGAATACAGATCATTCGTATGAGGTTTTTATACCAAATTGGCTAAAAGAAATGGCTCAAGACGGTGAGCGGATAAAAGTCTAGCTCTTTGGAGCTATACCGTAAATGACGATCTCCGTTCCAGGATTCTCTTGAGTTGAAAGACCACTGCGCTGTGCTTCTGGGAAAGAGGGGTCGGCCCAATTATAGATGAGTGCACTGTCAGCCACTCGCATGTTCACACATCCATGTGACATTGGGTGACCAAAGTTGTCATGCCAGTATGCACCGTGTATAGAGAATCCTCGGGCTCCGGCGACTTCACTATTGGAAAAAAACATGACGTTGGGAACATTGGGAAGATAGTAATAGGTATGACGTTCTTTAGATCCCCCTGACATTTTGGTAAAGCGAAACTTGCTCCAGATATGAAAGGTCCCCGTAGGAGTTGGTGCCCACTTTCCGGTAGAGACTGGGAATTCGTAGACTGCGGCTCCCCCTTCAAAGGCAGTGAGCGTTTGGGTGGTCAAGTTTACTTCAATTCTCTTCTCCAACGAATTATCCCCTAGAACTCGGGTTGGGGGTGGAGTTTGGGTTGTATCTAAGGCGAGAAAGTCTTCCGGAGATTCAAAGGGAACATCATTGATATATCCAATCCGGTCCTGAGGATCATAGGAATCTGTAACCGTTCGCGGGTCAATCTGGTTATCAAAATTTAACGGAGCTGGTTTCTTCCAAGCCACAGATACAATGGCAGCAGCGACAACCGTACAGGCAACAGCTTTTTTTAAGGACATCCTTTTATGCTAGTGGAAATGATACCGAAGATGCAAGTGTAATCTTCTTCTATTGTATACTCGACCTATGCAGCGACCAGATTCTACACAAAGACCGGCGAATCATGAAATCGATTTATTCACCTATCTCTCCGATGATGAAGTTGTGGACATCGTTTTCGATTCATTTGAAGTATCTCAGGCAATTGGAAGTATTCAAAATTTTTTGTTTTTACTCGTAAGTGATAAATTTCCCCTACTACGTGTTCCGAGTACTCCAATAGATGTTCTTGCTCATCTCTTTCTTGAAAAATATAAGAATTTTCTTGGAGACGGAAAATATCATCGTCCCAGGGATGACATGCAAATTTTATCGGGAGCTCAAGTATATATCGGCGTTTTCAAGGATATTTTGAATAAAACCTGGTTGGTATCGGAAACGCAGGAAAGTCCACAACCGGCTATAGTTGAGACTATTATTAATAGAGATTATTACTATCTAGTAGAACGCACGGAGAGACCTCACCAGACAGACGGAAATAAATATACCAGCTATGCCAAAAAGTATTTTATTGATACTTTGCTGAGTAAGAACACCTATCTTCGATCAGTGATGGGAGATCTTCAAGGTGAATTTTTCGACTTGCTAGAAAAAGAGGGGTTTCATTTACATGACGAAAACGGGATTCTCTTACTCGAAAATGCAACCCAACAGCTTGGCTTAGAAAGTGAGACTAGCAAATGGAATCTTTCGTCGGTTCAGAAACTACTTGTAGTTTCTAGTACCTGGGAAAAGCTGAATGGCAGGAAACAGTTTTGGAAAAAATCGATCCGTGAAACGAGAAGCTACTGACTCGACTCGAAAAAACTTATTGCATCTTCTCTATATTATGCGTTTTCTTGATATAAAAATCTGTTCCGTCGGATTCTAAAACTAAATATGCCAAATTTTTCACTGAACCTGGAGCAAGTTCTCTAAATGTTCCAAATCCCAAGTGAACCAGGAGCACTGCGATCATTCCGCCGTGGCTCACAACCAGGACATTTTCGGTGGGATGTGCCAGTGCAGCTTCACGTAGGAAAGTAATAAATCGACTCACCATCTTTTCATTCGTTTCTATTCCATGCCCGAGTTCAAATGTGAATCGTTCCTGATCAGCCAGTTGTTCCCGTGCCTCCAACAGATCTTTAAGCTCTTCACGGTACTCAGTTACTTTTTTACCCTCATACTCGCCATAGTACCCTTCCCGAAGGAGCTGATTGGTTTTGACCACAAGATTGTGTTCGCTACTCACAATTTGAGCGGTTCTATGCGCGCGAAAAGAATCAGATGAGTATGCGGCATCAAAATGAGTCCCGGTAAACGTTTTAGCTAACTCTTCAGCTTGAAGTATCCCATCAGGGGTAAGTGGAGAGTCCATGTGGCCCTGAAGTCTATGGTCAACGTTCCACTCCGTTTGTCCATGTCGGACGATATAGAACGTACAGCGGTTTTTATTTTCTTTCATAGGGTGCCCGGGAGAGGGATCGAACCTCCACGCTTTTTACAGCACAGGATTCTAAGTCCTGCTTGTCTGCCAGTTTCAACACCCGGGCATATGCCCATTATACCTGAAAAGCGGATGTTGAGATCTTTGAGCTTGAGACGGCTTCACTCACGACGAGGTGGAAGTAGGCTGCGGACGTTTTTGCCTTCTTCAGTCACTTGGAAACCGGAGGGATCCACAGCCTCTAATAGGACGCTGTGGATTTCATCATAGACGACCAAAAGCCATACACCATTATCTTTAACAGCCCAAAGAGCATCAGCTAGCGGTCGTTGTTCCAACTCAAATCTTCGCATTGTCTCCACCATCAAGTACAAGTCCTTGCACCAGTTTCTCGCAGCCTTTTTGAGTTCTTTGCGGACCCGATCATAGCAAGTATGGTCTTTTAGATTATAAAACTCTCTGAGTTCGATGACAAATTCGGGACGAGCCCGATTTGCTCTCTCCTCTTCGGATAAATGTTCATTATAGACACGATGCCCTCGCTTCATGTGTTCGTTTCTCAGGTTTTCTTGCTTTGACATATAGTCCTATTTGAGCATAAAAACCGTCGTAGTCAAGTTGGATATGGAGAATGTACTTTAGGAATTTGGGCCAGTTTTTTGTCATGACCCAGGACCTTGTAAAACTGCAGTTTTACTTTTTACGACGGAGATTAAGCAGTCCCGCAAAACAGAATAGAACTCCTGTTACGCAGAACCCGAATCCTCCTACGTAAAGTTTATTGGCAGACATTGCCAACCCGACAGTCGTGAACATCAGACCGATACTTACGAAAAGCACGATTCAATCCTCTCACTATCAGAGATGGGTATTCTATCAAGAAAAGGAACAATAATCAATATTATAGGCTGTTACAGGACTGAATAGAGGATAGTAGAACACATTTTCTGAGGAACAGAACTATCTGCTTAACAAATGACGTATTCTTGTTTTCCATCTGTTGTTCTTTGGCCATAAAAAAACCCGCACTCAAGCGGGATTCTTTAAGGTTGACACGTGATTCCCGGTGAGGAAGGACCTGTCAACATGCTATAAGTCTAACATAGTTGTTATGGGCCTGTCAATAGCTTTCTTACGCGTCGCAATCCTTGAGTAATACGTATATAACACGTACCTACTATGAGATGAGAGTCCTTATCTCTTCACGACATACTCGAGGAGATTAGCGTCGGCTGTGGCTGTCTTACCCACTTCCCGGTCATTATGCTCCATCTCGGCAATCCACTGATTAACCGAGTTTGCCCAAGAACCATTGCTGCTGGGAGTGTATTTTTTCATGATCTGCTCTGGGGTCACTAATCCTTGGTCAATATAGTTAGCTTTCAGTTCCTTGGCCGCCCGGTCAAAACCTTCCTCGTAGGTATCAAATCCAAGCGTTCCATTGGCATGGATCCCAAACCCGAGACAGTTGTGGAGCTTTGGATCACTGGCTTTACACAGATTGCTCTCTTGCATCATGATGGCTGGCAAAAGTCGGTAGTCGAGACCATAGCGGTCAGCTGAGGCCACCAGTTCCTGTGCGTAGTGATCTTGGGGAGTCAAAGGCGAGTTATATCGATCCAGGAATGAGCGAACAATCTCAACTCGGGCATCGGCAGTCTTGATATCAAAGCTTAAGCCTTGACCTCCTGTACCAGCAGAACCAGCCACGATGACTCCCTCAGGGGCTTTAGGAAAGAGTTGGGGGAGATTGTCTTTAAAAGTGGATGCGTGGATGAGACCAGAAGTCACTGCGACGAGCAAACTCAAGCCACACAGGGTTGATAACCCAACGCCTAAAACCGCAAAGTGGGCAATCTTGGTGCTTTTGGGAAGTGCAATGCGAGGAAGTTGCAAGCGTTTGGGTGTGGGGGCCACTGCCTGCAGCGCGATAGGAGCTGGGCTTTCTTCAATGGCGGTTTGGCCTTTCGGTTTCGAGACAAAATACTTTGGCTGCTTGATCATAGAAATCTCTAGGCGAGAGCTCTCAGCATACCATGCTGCTTGGTCAAGTGTCAATGCAAATGAACATACTACGTACTCAATGACAAATCAAACGATATCAGCTACAATGCTCCTTTATGTCCTCTCTTTTCACTCTCCGAAATCCAAACATCAAAAAGCTGGTTGCGTACTCCAAAGACTTACGTAACTTAAATTCAATTGGTGGACTGCTAGCCTGGGACCAAGAAACCTATCTTCCCTCCAAAGGCGCGTATGCACGAGCTTGTCAGATGGAAACTCTTTCAACTTTGCAGTATGAGAAAGCGACAACCAAGCGATTGGGCTCTCTCCTTGTGCAGTTACAAGAAGATATTTCTTTATCCCCGAGTGATTTTACGATTTCAGACAAAGCTTTAGTCAAGCTGATGCAACGCGATTATCTCTTAGCAACCAAATTGTCGAAAAAACTGGTGGGCGCATTATCGAAACACACCTCACTTTCGCTGGAAATGTGGAAGCATGCCAGAAATCAAAACGCGTTTTCTTTTTTCGAAGCCAGTCTAGCTCGCATGGTGGAATTGAAACGCGAAGTTGCGTATGCCTATGGTTTTACGCAGTCTCCCTATGATGCCCTGCTGAGCGAATATGAAGATGGGTTAGATACCAAAACCGTAGCGAAGGTTTTTGACACCCTTCTTCCGGTCCTTACTCCCCTGGCCGCAAAACTACGAGACAAAACAGTCTCGTGGGATGAGGGGGTTTTTCAAAAAACCTACGATGAGAAGATACTTTGGTCGGTGACACTAAAACTGCTTGCAAAATTGGGATTTGATTTAGAGAGTGGCAGACAAGATCAATCCACGCATCCATTTACCGTGGGAATCTCGGCACAAGATGTACGATTAACCACACGGGTTTTATCCACGCAGCCAGTATCGACCATTCTCTCTTCTGTTCATGAAGCGGGACACGGAATGTACGAACAAGGAGTAAGTCTAGATTTGACGCAAACGCGCTTAGGACAAATTGATTCCTTGGTTATCCATGAATCACAGTCAAGATTTTTTGAGAATATGATTGGGAAGTCTCAGGAATTCTGGGAGTACTTTTTCCCGGTTTTGTACGCAGCCTTCCCAAAGCAATTAGCCGGAATTACCGATCATGAGGCGTGGAAAGAAGTGAACATCGTTCGCCCGAGCTTGATTCGTGTTGACGCTGATGAAGTGACTTATCACTTTCACATCGCGATTCGATTCTTGATTGAACGACAACTGATCGAAGGTGCGCTGTTAGCCAAAGATGTTCCAGAAATGTGGCGAACATTGTACAAAAAATATCTCAATGTTGATGTTCCGGATGATCTGCATGGAGCCTTACAAGATATCCATTGGTCCCAAGGATTAATTGGCTACTTCCCTACGTACTCGCTTGGAAGTTTTTTAAGCGTGCAGATTTTTGATACATTAGAGAAATCACACGCAGATTTGAAAAAAGATATTAAAACGGGCAGTTTTGATCCGGTCCGCAAGTGGTTAGGCCAAGAGATTCACCAGCATGGACAAAGCTATAGCTCTGATGAGGTTGCAACCCGGGTGACCGGAATGTCACTCTCCCCAGATTCCTTCATCCGGTATATCAAGCATAAATTTGATCTAGTTTAAGCGCACTGCGAGTTTGGGCTACGGATAACCATTGCTGATCGGAAATCTCAGCATTGTATTCAAATGGGTCAGTGCGAACGAGCATTTCAAAAGTCCCAGGATGAAAGTGGGCATCGATCATTTCCTGTACCTCTTCCATCAGTTCTTTGCCTCCGGTTTTAGCTTTATATGCGTCCTCGGCTTTTTCAAATAAACCAGGAATGTGGATAGCAAGCTCCAAGAATAGCTGGATGTGATCATAATAAATGACGTCAACGTTTTCTTTTTGCAGTAGCTCTTTGGGTTGTAACTTCAAAGTTGTTCGATCGAAATATCCACACTGCTCATACGAAAGTATTTCAGTGAGTACTTCATCAAAAAATACATTGTCATCAATACCAGGAAACGAAATATGTAAGTTCTCATGAATAACAAATGATTTGTTCCAATCGGCTTCGTAGGCAATCAAGCAGAGTTTTAAATGGGGAATTCCGAGTCCGTAACAGAAAAACCGATACTGCTCTTGTTCATCAATGATTCCTAAATCATCGTAGGCTTTTTGAAAGAAATGATGCAGAGTCTCTTTGCGTTCTTCTTCGTTGCCCGTGATACCTAGATGTAAAAAGACTTTATCGCTAATTCCAAACTCAGGAGCGTCATCAGCGTATTTTGTTTTTAAATCGAACAGAAGTTGGTCGCTGCGCTTGAACGCTTCATCAAGATTGGTGTGGTAGAGAGTAACCAGTATGGGATCTTCGATTCGCTTCCATGAGAGCAAGACGAGCGTAATAACGACTTGTTCTCGTTTTCGATTCTCGGATAATTGTTCTTTATATTCGGCCATAAAATCAATTTGTGGGTTTGTTGTTTCTCTATTCGCAAATACTGCGTGTGGAACAGGTAGAGTGGGATGATCGTCTGATGATTCTTCGTTATGTAGTAGGATTTCTCCCATATTTTTTTTGCAGATCAAAAGTATAACAGATTCAGTATGTGGTACGATACACAGTATGAATGTCTTGATGTTATCGGCTGAAGTCGCTCCTTTTACAACTGTTGGTGGTCTCTCTCAAGTAATGTATTTTCTGTCCAAATCTTTGCTCAAAGCTGGTCATGATGTCAAAATTTTTACTCCACACTACGGAAAAATAAACATCAAAAAATATAAATCCCATCCCTACATTGAAACATTATTAGTTCCTACAGACGCCACTCGCAAAACTGATCCAACCTCAATTGAATGTGCGGTACGAATCTATAAAAAAACTAAGCCGTTAGTTTATTTTTTAGAAAACCGTGAATATTATCAGTTACGTGAAAATGCCTATGGATATGCTGATGATCATCAACGCTTTTACCTTCTTTCTAAAGCGTGTTTAGAGTGGCTTCTTTTGCAATACAAAAATAAAGAGTGGATGCCTGATGTCATTCATGCACATGATTGGCATACAGGATATTTTATTGAGCTTGCCCGTACAGATAAACGCTATAAAAAAATGATGCGCTCAATTCCGATTCTCTATACCGTTCATAATTTTCGTTATCAAGGGAATTGGGATTTTTCTTTCCTACCTCCACAAGAAAAAGATCACGGAACCAATAAGCTTCAGAGCTTCTTTGATCCGAAGTTACAAAAACAAAACGCGCTGCTGCGAGGAATCCTACAAGCCGACTGGATCAACACTGTCTCCCCTACCCACGCTGTTGAAGTTTTGACGCCTGAATATGGTGAAGGTTTGGACAAGCAGCTGCTCAAACGTCGGGGTGTACTTTCTGGAATTATCAATGGGTTGGATACGGTCATGTTTGATCCAAATAAAGATCCGCTGATTGTCCAGGGCTTTGGAGTGCAAAGTATCGAAAAGAGAATTGCCAACAAACTAGAATTGCAGCGTGAATTTGGTTTAGCAAAAGATCCCAATGTTCCTCTCCTCGCTTTTTGTGGCAGATTAGATAAACAAAAAGGATTGCATTTTATTTTAGATGTTCTTCCTGATGTGTTAGAGGAATTAGGAATTCAGTTTGTGATTTTAGGAGGTGGAGACTTACAGCTTGCGAATGAATTCCGCATGCTTCAAGAACGATATCCGAAACAAATCGGGACGCATTTATATCCTAATTTTAAATTACCCCGCAAGGTCTTTGCGGGCGCAGACATGATGCTCATGCCTTCATTGTTTGAACCAGGAGGAATTGTGGCTTTAGAAGCGATGCGCTATGGCTGTATTCCTATCATCCGACGTACGGGAGGACTATCAGACGTTATTAAAGAATTCGATCCTGCCACAAAAAAAGGAAACGGATTTTCATTTACTGGGAATAAATCATTAGGGCTTCTCATTGCGATTACCCGAGCAGTTGAGACCTACCGAAATCAAAAACTGTGGAGATCGTTGATGGTGAATACTATGAGTCAAGATTTTTCCTGGGATAACAGCATGAAAGAGTATTTAAAGCTGTACAGAAAAGTGATTGCGATTCGCAAAAACCAACTAGCTACGAACCCTAATCCTGCGTTTGTATAGGGCTATTGTCCTATAATTCCATTTTTAAACAATTATCTGATAAAATACTCTGTCGCCCATGAAGCATGATGGGAGGCTTTCAAGCAATTACGCTTGATTGTGTTTAGTCCTTTTACAAATGGAGTGAAGAAAATGAGAGATGAAACGAAAGTCAGTTTGTTGTTCCTGGAGATTATGGGATTCGTTTTTGCGCTCGGGGTGTACTTCTCGCTCACCCTATACTTCCTGTTTTTAATCCCGCTGATGTTGGCAGCACTGCGTAATACAGTCAAAACCCAACTTGGAATGTGGGATGATCAAAACGGGAGAATTCGAATGAATGGGCAGTTACCTCTACCCGTGTTTAACAGTATGGCTATCACCCTATTTTCTGCGCCTCTGAGCTTAGCACATTGTGGTCTTATGATAGCTGTAATCGAGACAGCAATGGGAGATGAGAAAATGAAACTTCTTGTTTTCACAATGTGGGGACTTTTGATTGCAGCAGAGCTGCTCTACAGCATTTATACCGCCTTCAGTATTTTTGCGCTGCCATTTCAGGTCTCGCGCCGACGAGAAAAAGCGAAGAATGAACCAGCATACACTGATCCCCTCCAGGATTATCCTTCACTGCAAGAAGTATTGTCAGATGAAGATGGTGGGCATGAATCATTTTCAGGTACTCTCTGAGTAAGCCAATATATGCATTGGCGAAACATAAGAGCCCTTATTCTAGGGCTCTTTTGCTATCTGTTCATGGTTTCTCACCTCATCTACTACTCTCGGGACACTCTCTGCCAGTTTAACATTTCACTCTTATCCCCTCTACTCAGCGCCACATTAAAGATTGGCACGTCCCCGTTTCCATGCTCTTTAAATGAATGTACATACAGCACTCCGGTAAGTTTGGTGAGATCGTCTTTTGTGTCACGGTGCATAATGGTAGTACCCGCAAATGGGCCATCTTTTTCGAAAAATGTGAGTATGTCAAAAATATCACCGTCACTCAAATCATGAAGCTCTGTAAAGAAGGTCATTGCCAAATCTGCAAGTAACTGTTCTTTGGGATCAGCATAGTGTTCGTCCCAGTTGGTCTCTACTTGGAGCTTGGCTTGTTTGTTAACATATTTTCCAATATCTCTTGCGAATCGCACAGCATCAATGATTGCCATACAAGAACCTTTCTTTGTTATTTAATGAAAAGTATCATGAGTGCAAAGAAAAATCGATAGACAACAAAGGGAGTAAAGCCAACCTGGCGCACGATTTTGCGGAGCCATTCAATTGCGACCATGGAGCAAAAGAACGCAATTACCGTCGCAACCAGTGTCGGAACAATAATGTTGGTGTCTACGGGATTCCCGGCAAACTTGAGTACTTCGTATCCTCCTGCGGCCAGGAGTGCAGGGATACTTAATAAGAAAGAATATTCTAATGCGTGCGAGAGTGTCAAGCCTTGAAACGCTCCACCGGCTGCAGTGATTCCAGACCGCGAGGTACCAGGAATAAGTGAGATGACTTGGAATAGTCCCATGACGAAAATGTTTGCCGTACTCACTGGTTTCTTTTCCATCTTCCCCGCCATTTTTTGTGCGAGAAGCAACACGATACTTACCGCAATACTCATAAATGCAATCAATCCAAAATTATTTTGCAGCGCTTCGATTTTATGCTTAATAAGAAAACCAACAAGTAATACCGGAATGGTTGCCAGTGCCAGTTTAAAGCCAAGCGAGCTTTGAATTTTTCTCGGGGCTGCATACATTTGTATGATAATCTCAGCTATTTTTTTTCGCTCTGAGACAATCAATCCTGCAATGGCTCCAAGCTGTACGACTACGGTAAAAAATTCATCGATAGAAGACAGACCCAGTAATCGTTGTGCCACGATTAAATGCGCTGTGGATGAAACAGGAAGAAACTCTGTCACGCCTTCTAGTATTCCTAATACGATAGCTTGAAATCCGTTCATACTGTACCTTCCGGTTTGGTTTGCGAGTAGACTGTGTTTTCGAGTTCTTCTAACAGTCGTTTTGTCGTGAATCGTTCATTGGCAACGGCAATCGCTTTTTTCATTCGGGTAATCCATTCTTTCGGTAATCCGGTTGTATCACGATTGACATATTCTAGAAGAATATCCGACTCCAGTAACTTGTAGACTGCTTCTCCAGTGGTTTCTTCATTCAAAACCCAGCCGATTCCACCCCAGCTGACTTCATCAGTCCACCCATCTAATGTCGTAGCTAAAAGCACTCCATTGATTGAGGCTTTCATTCCACTCGTGCCACACGCTTCAAAGCCACGTACGGGGGTGTTTAAGAGCAAATCGACTCCTGACAAAATAAGTTTGGCCACATCGATACTGTAGTTTTGAATATAGACAATGGAGCCACCAAAGTCTCCCACGTACTGCAAAATTTGTCGTAAGTTCTCCTGAGCAGCCTCATCGTGGGCGTGCGGTTTGCCAGCAAACAATACGCGTACCGGAACCTGCGACTGGGTCAGAATTTTTTTTAATCGTTCGATATCCTCAAACAGTAGCAATGGTCGTTTGTAATTAGCCAGCCGCCGTGACCAACCAATAAATAAATCAGATTCATTCCATTCGAAACCAGTAAGATCTTGTACGTACTGACGCAATTTCTTTTTACGCAACAAATGTGCTGCCCAAATTTCCGCCTCACTTCCGGTTTCCACTTTGGCAATTTCTGATGTTTGCCAAAACTTTTTATGTACACCATTGGTAACTGGAATTAATGGATGATCTGGCCAAGACTCTAATGCCTTGTTTGCGTGCAGCCTGCTCACGGCTTGCGATACCGTTGCTAGGCGCAAAGCCAGCATTGTCGGTGAAAAGAGTGAGGAATCTTGAATTAATCCAAACTTAACCAGTACAGCCGGGTCGACGGGAAATTCGAGTGCAAATGAAGCTAGATATGAGATGACCAGATCTTTCGAAAACACATCGTTTCCCGCTGGAACCAAGGTGTGATTGGTAAAGACAACATCAGTCAGATTCTCTAAAACTTCAGTGACATTGGTTTTATTTTGGGTGCTGCAAATAGTTCGAGCATGCTCAAACAACATGAGAGCTGAATGCCCTTCATTGAGATGATACAAACGAGGAGCAATATGCAAGGCTGTGAGTAGGCGCAATCCCCCGATCCCTAAAATCATTTCTTGTTTAAAGCGGTGCTCTCTGTCCCCGTAGTACAGCCGATCACACAATCCCGCATCTTGGGCTTCATTGCCCTCCACATCGGTATCCATCAGCAGTAAGGGAATCTTACCCAGCATATAGACCCAGGTTTTTATTTTTACACTGCGGGCATGAATATTTAACGTGATGATCACGGTTTCACCTTTATCAGTGAGTAGACGTAATCCCACATCCTGAGGATCAAAATTTTCTTCTTCAAATACATTCGCCTCTTTTGAAATGGCTTGATGCATGTATCCGTGGTGATACATCATACCGACTCCGATATATGATTTTCCATCTTCATCAGCTTGGCCTAAAATATCACCGGCTAAAATTCCTAATCCTCCCGCATATAATGGTAGCTTTTGGTCCACTGCAAACTCCGCACAAAAGTACGCCACTGGAGGAGTCGTGATACAATTGCCCACCTCTGCTATATCGATAGTTGAAAGAGAATCCGACATACTGTTTTACAGCATACTGTATGAAGCCGAAATTATCAAAACCTGGGACGACTCCCAATACGTACTTTTTTTGTGGGATGGCAGTGGCGACGATCATTGTTTTTTCTCTAGTAGTCGTTCACTTCTATGCCTTTATCTTGGCCCCTGCCCCAGTACAATCGAAACTAGCGATGAGTATTGGCGAAAAGTTAATGCATTCGGCCGCAAAACCAGTTGTGATTCCACCTCCGCTCCCCACACCGGTCGCAACCGCCTATCCGCCTGCCGGCTGGCATTGTGTCAAGGTTCCCATTTTGATGTACCATCACGTTGAGCCTTTAGCGCTTGCTGCTAGTGAAGGACATGCGCAATTGACTGTCGATAGTGATATTTTTTCTAGACAAATGCAGTATCTTTCCGATGCGGGATATCATGTCATTCCCTTGCGTACCCTCTCTGATTTTTTTGATAGCAAAGCGAACCTGCCGCCAAAAGCCATCGTTCTCACTTTTGATGATGGATACTCTGATTTCTACACCTATGCCGTTCCCGTATTGGAAGCACATGGTTTCAAATCGGATTTATTCGTACCGACAGGACTGATGGAAAATCCAGGGTATTTAAGCTGGTCACAAATCCAGTCGGCAAGTATGAGAGGAGTGAGTATTGATCACCATACCTGGTCGCACGCCAACGTGGCGCAAAATGGGGAGGCTTTTTTTCACCGGGAATTAGATATCCCTTCACAACAATTAATTGAACATGGCTACGGACCAGTCACGATCTTCGCCTATCCCTACGGCACTCATAATGAAAAGGATAAAGAAGAATTAGCGAAACGTGGTTTTACCTTGGCTGTTACAACCCTTTCCGGTCAAATGCAATGTACAGAAGATAGACTCGCACTTCATCGTACCCGTATCGGTAATCAACCATTGCGATCGTATGGGTTATAATACCCAAATAATAAAGGAGAGAACATATGGAAGCACGAAATTTTGAACAACAAGC
>JBDTWD010000009.1:0-39449 GCA_040006915.1 Candidatus Woesebacteria bacterium
TCCCGCTCCAGAAGGGATAGCACTCCCATCAAAGTGCTGTATGTATTGAAATAGCGGACTAATTTGTGGGTTCAATGTACCACTATAGTCCCAAGCGACTCCGAACGGGAAGATTGAACCCAGCAACACTTTCAACTGTCCTATTGTTGATCGTTTATACGTTTCTCCCAGATCTGCAAAGATTGTTTTTACAAATGACGTAACCGCATCAATGTTATATCGCGTGAGTGTGGCGTCATTTTTAAGAATCTGAGCTCTAGTCATTTTGTCTTCGATCATTCGGTTTTGTTCTTTAAAGATGTCATCTGAGTAAATGCCACTCAAATTCTTCTCCACTAAAGTTTGCCTGAGTAGCTTGAGATCCTGAATCTGTTTATCTGCCTCGTTTTTGATCTTTGTGAGTCTTGAGAGCCTGTTGTGATAACACTTGTACATAAATTCTAGAAAAAGAGTCAGTGTTGCTTCTTTTGGTGAGATGTCATGAAGTAACGTGATCAGCGTATCTTCTAACGTGCTTGCAGGGATACATTTATAGTTACATTTACTAGCACACCAATAATACGCATATTTCTTGCCCATCTTCCCTTTGCTCCATGCGCCAGTTAAACCAACACCACAGTTGGCACACTTCACAATTCTTCGTAAAGGAAATTCAGTATTCTCATGCGTGCGCTGTGCCAATGCGATCTTATTTGGATTTCTGCCGTCAATAATTGCCTGCACTTTGTAGTACTGCTCCTCAGTAATCATTGGCGTGTGCTGCCCTTGAACTTCTTCAGGATAGGTTTCTGAAGTTATTTTCCCGGCATAAAACTTTTGTCGAAAGATTCGATTGGCAGTTTGGGCTCTAATCTTGTATTCTCTGTTTCCACGTTGAATACGAAGTCCCTGATCAGTCATCACTTTTGCGATGTCATTCAAACTTTTTGTCCCTGTAGCCATCAGTTCCCACCCATCTTTCACAATATTCCAGGTCTTGATATCTTTGACGGCAAACCCCGCCTGAAACACATAGCCAATTGGCGGGCGACCACTAATCAGTCCCGATAAGAATCTCGCTCGCAGTCCGTTTTTGGCACGTTCACTGCGAATATCATTATCAAGCTGCGCAAAGCCAGCCAAAATCGTCTCGACTAGTTTCTCTGTTGGACTATCACCAGTTGGCTCCGTTGAAGACACGATCGAGATATCATTATCTGCTAATTTTTTGCGAATCGCTAAATAATCAGACGTTTGACGAGAGACACGATCAAGTCGGTACACAAAGACGGCTTGAATCAAATTTTTATTCTTTCGGCAGTATTCAAGAAGATTGATAAGCACAGGCCTTCCAAGAATAGTTTTTGCGGATTTTCCCTCTTCTCGAAACACATCAATTATTTCATAGCCTCTTTTCACGGCTTCTTTTCGACAAATTTCTTCTTGGGTGTCTAATGAGAAGTTATCGACTTGCTCCTCTGTAGAAACACGCAAATAAATGATCGCTTTTTTGCCTCCCTCATAAATAACTGGGTATCCTTTCAACTTTGCTTTCATAGTCCTCCTTTTTCATGTAGTAATTGATTTAATGTTCGCTCATCAAATATTTCACGCTCAAACTCATCCATCCACGATTCTGTTAAGCATTGAATCTGAGAAACAATATCCTGTACTTCATCCTCAGAAAATTCTTTGGCAAGAGTGCCGAGAATCTCTTTGGTACGTTGCACATCTTTTCCTTGGATTTCTTGTTCAGGAAATAGCTCATCAAAAGTATTCGTTTGTGAGCGTGATGCTTTTTTTAGTCGGGGTTTCTTTTTTGACGGAAGAATCGGTTGAGTGAAGATTCGCTCAAGGGGAAGAAGAATTTTCTTATGGACGATCTCTTTATTTCGTTCTACGGCACTTTCCATATGTATTGGCAACTATAAATATATTTATAGTTTATATCAATTCTCTTGAGGCTGTCAAGCGTAATACTGCTTTCTTTACTCTTGATATCTTTTGATATAGACTGTCGGTATTACTTCGCATATAACTGACAATTAGGCGTGTATGAATATTCAATCGGTTATTGATCTTTTCAAGAACAATCTTGTATTTCAAATCATCTCTCAGTCACTTTTTTCTTCCCTCTCGCTCCAGAATGTCGCATTCCCATCTGCTGTAGGCCTTCAACCTGTTATCTTCATTTTATTTCTTTTCCTTACTTTTCTATTTATCATCCTGATCAGTAAGATTCTTATAAAGTTGATGCATCTGCAGATACAACTGAAACAGAGGTTTACTTTCTTAGAAGTAATCCCTCCTCTTGAGACGCTGCAAAGTGCATATACAACCCAACAACTCTTTACGTTAATTCATGGCCTGGCAAAACAAGGACCTTGGCTCCACAAATTTATTGGATATCAGAAACGGTACGCATTTGAGATCGTATCCAGTAAGAACGAAGGTATTCGTTATCTACTTCGAGTGAACGACGACGATGCTGACATTATCAAGAAAGGATTGTTATCATACTTACCTGGAATTAAAATCAAAGAGGCAAGTGACTATCTTTCTCTCACAGTTGATCGACAACAAGCCGTTGTGGCTGAATTTATACAAAGCAATCACTTTGCATTTCCACTCAAACGACAAAATGCACTCGAAGAACATGATCCTATCGCCTATATGACTGGCAGCATGACAAAGCTTGCGCCCGATGAAATAGTGGCATTTCAAGTCATAGCTTCTCCATTAAATAAAAGTGTCATGAGCGATATCAAACGGATATCCCATCTGATCTATAAAAACGATGACTTAGTGGAAGGTTTACAACATCGAAGCAGAAACGGAGCTATTTCTACAATTGGGAAATTTGTAGTGCATCTGGGTATTCATATACTGATGTTTCCCATCGGACTGTTTGTCTTTATCGCTTCAGGAGGAAATGAAGGTCCATTTCTATCGCTTCCATTTGAAGGCACGAACAAAAAAACACTCAATCCCTATCAAGCAGAATTAGAATTGTTGGTAAAGGGAAAACTTGATCAGCAGTTATTCACCACGTCGATTCGACTGCTCGTGATAGGAAAGAAACACGAGTCGTATAAACGAATCAGAGGTTTTACATCTTCATTGTCATCATTTGCAAATTCGTATCAATCCCTGCGCTCTGCTCGTTCTCTAAAGCTCGCCATTTTCCAAAGGATAAGGATTTTTAAGTTTCAGTATCGATTACTGGGCTTCGTTGGCAATTCAATTTTCTCTGTCTCGGAAATATCAGATATCTATCACTTTCCATTTACCACAACGACGCACACAGAAGACATTCAGAAAGTGCACAGCAGGGATCTTCCGGCTCCTGTATCACTTAAACGAGCAACAGAATTGGATGTGGTATTTGCTGCAAACAGCTACGCAGGTACGAGCACTCCAATTGGTTTAAACGTCGAAGAACGTCGACGGCACATGTATATCCTTGGAGCAACTGGCACAGGAAAATCGACACTGTTGCTATCCATGATCAAACAGGATATCGAGCATGGGAAAGGCCTGTGTGTGATTGATCCGCATGGAGAACTGATTGAGAGTATCTTGCCACTGATTCCTGAAAACAGAATCCAAGATGTGGTGTACTTTAATCCTGATGATATTCATTTCCCGGTGGGATTAAATCTCCTTGAGCTTCCTCCAGATGCCTTGGGTGATGATCTGGTTCGCGAAAAGGAACTGATCGCTGAGAGCGTGATCTCCCTGTTTCATAAAGTCTTTGGCGAACAATACTCTGGCCCACGCATGGAATATATCTTGCGCAATGCCATTCATACTGCCTTTACCATCGAAAATGCAACGCTATTTACAATCTACACCTTACTGATGAATGAAGACTTTCGCAAGAAAATGACAAAGAATCTGACCGATCAAAACCTGAGGGACTTTTGGAAGTATGAATTTGATAAAGCGGGTGACTATCAGCAAGTGAGCATGATCTCGCCGATTACCAATAAGATTGGACGCTTCTTATTTTCCCCTGTCGCCAAACGAATTCTGGAGCAAGAGAAATCGACGATCGACTTTGACGATATCCTCAACTCTGGAAAGATTTTGTTGTGTAATGTTTCCAAAGGCAAGATTGGGGAAGATAATTCACAGGTGTTTGGCGCTTTGATCATGACCAAAATTCAACTAGCTGCCTTGAAACGAGCACGGATACACAGCAGAGACAGACGCGATTTTTACTTCTATGTGGATGAATTTCAAAACTTCGCGACCCCCTCATTTGCCCAGATTCTCTCCGAAGCCCGTAAGTATAAATTAAATGCTATTCTGGCCCATCAAACGACCTCACAACTGGAAGATAAATCTCTGGTGAATGTCACCTTAGCAAATACAGGGACAATCATTTGTTTTCGAACTGCCAACCCAGAGGATGAGCGACTCATCCTGCCACAATTTGCTCCCTCCGTTCAACCTGGAGAGATTTCTAATCTTCCCTCCTATCATTTCTATATCAAAATCAGTGCACTTGAGCCAGAGCAACCTTTCTCTGGTGAGACAACTCCAGTGACAGTTCCAGCTGATGAGGAGAAAGTCAGCGCAGTGATCCAGGCATCAAGATCCAAATTTACAAAAGAATATATTGCAAAAACTGCAAGTGTAGAACAAACAGATGGGGGTGATGTACAAACAAAGCGAGTAGCGCAGGAACAAGCGAGAGGGTATTTTCCAAGGTAAGAAGTATGTCGGTCGGATGTCATAGAAATAAACAGAATTTTAAGGCTAGATAGATATATTTTCTTTGTCTCTATTCCTTCTAAAGAAGAAGGGAATAAACCCCCACCGAAGGTGGGTACACACATTCTATGCACATCACATCCATTACTCCCAAACAAACTCAACTACTTCTCCTCCTCTATCGCTATCGCTTTCTCACATCTCTTCATCTTCAAAAATTCCTCAATCATAAAAGTCATACACTTATCAATCATTGGCTCACAGATTTAGTCGAAAGAAATATCATTGGAAAAATAGATCTTAAAAAATTTGGAATAATTACGAGTAAGCCATCACTGTATTATCTTGGCTTGAAAAGCCGAGTTATCCTTTCAGAAATGAAAGAATGTCGTCCTGATCTACTTGAACGTGTCTATCAAGAAAAACGTCGCTCTGTTGCTTTTCGACAACATGCCCTGTCTCTCGCTGACCTCTATTTTCAGTTTCTGGAAGCAGCCTCGAAACAACGCGCCACACTGCAGTTTTTTACAAAAACGGATATTGCTGATTTTGCCTATGCCCCTCTCCCGTTTCCTGATGCGTATCTAATCATCAAAGGAGAGCAAACACACCGATACTTTCTAGAACTCATTGATGGAGCCGAAAAATGGTTTGTGGTTGATCGAAAAATTAAACGCTACATTTCCTATTATCAAAAAGAATATTGGCAAAATCACGTCAAAGTTCCATTTCCTTCCATTCTGGTAATCTGTCCCAATGTAAAACTACAAAGACATCTTCAACTCCTTGTCACCGAAGAACTGGAACGTGATGATGTTGAAATCGCCTTTTTCTTTAGTATTCATGCAGATATTCAAGAAAGAGGAATTCAACCAGATACCTGGAAAGCAATGTAAATACGCTACAATCCGCTTAACCAGTCACTAATGTTGTATAAAGATTCAACTGTCTCTAATTCTTCATCCGATAACTGCACTTCCTCATACACTCCCCAGTCAGCCCAATAATAGACTCCTTTCATCACGGTATAGTACTCATCAAAAATCAATTTAAACCCGTCAGCGTCGCCTCCTGTTGATAATTGAATTTCAACTAGAATTTCTCTTGAAATACTTAACGGTTCACAGTAATCCTCGTGTTCATCAAATGAAATTTCTCCGTTTTGTACTTTAGAATCGGTAAGAATTGTTTGAATATTTTTAATTGCCCAATCTTTTCGTTGCGAAGCATATTCTTCACATTCTTTTTTCGTGCAGCTTCCTTTCACTGTCGGTTGTTGAACTATTTTCATACATTCCTTTCTTCATGCCTCACTTTTTATAATTTTTGTTTGGAGGCATGCCTGCCTCCAATACCTGGCCTTAAATAAGCAGGGTGAATTTTGCAAGGGCGCAGCGGTAGCGGAGTTCATTGAAGCGATAGCGAAAACCCTTGTAAAAGAGGGGTGCAACCCCTGTATGTAGATATAAAAACCGACAAGACGATGCTACGTCCTGTCGGTTAAAAGTTCTATGAACTGCCTACGAGTTACTTTTGAAGTAATAAATTTAGCGGGCTACCTTCTCGAAGTTGGAATCCATCTGCAACGTAGTGATAGTTGTCCAAAGATGTATTTGTCTTTGGCAAAATCCCGGACACAATCACGTCATTGCCGAAAAAGTTTGGAATCGTGTCTCCTTCTTTGGTAAAGATTTTTTCCCTTTGCATGATGGCAGCCTCTTCATATCCTATATACAAGGATTGATACTCTTTACTCCCAATCCGAATCCTTTGTCGTAAAGCCGTGGCGGTGAGTGTGCCAGAGAATGTTGCTGGGACATCGTTACCTACCTCATAGAACACTTTGATTGTTCCATCGCTAGCAGATGCTGTTTTCAGAGTTGCAACACCGCCAACAGAATCAAGCGTGTCACGGGTGACCAAGTGATAGGTGTCAATGTCTGTTCCCGTTTTAGCCAGAATACCGACCACCTTCATTTCTCCAACACCAAAGAAGTTCACCAGTATATCGCCCGTTCCATTAAACAGCTTCTCTTCTTTCATCATGGCGGCCTCATCATATCCGATGATCATTTCATTCGGTCCGATGAGTGATTTTCCTTCAGCTATTGGTAAACCAAGCACTTCATGCGGTTCTACTTGCAAGAACAATTTTGGTTTTCCTTCTGAGTAATTGACTTTCCCCCGACTGTCTACAAACAAGTCGCGAACTTGAGCTGCTACCTTCGGATCAACTTTTACATTCGCGGCCATCGCCACCGGAGCACTCGCGTTTTCACCCATTCCTGAGCTAAACCGAGCAAACTCAAAGAACATCAAGCTGAATGCCAGCACCATAAAGGCGGGGGCATACGCCGACGCATAGTTCTTGTGCCCTGGTCGAAATAGTTTCAAAAGTAGTGAGTTTCCGACAACCGAAATGGAACTTAATGCCATAGCAAGTCCAGCAAGTTCAGGTTTTAAGACCAACCCAAAGGCAACAAAGACTCTGGCTGCGATCGGGATTCCCATCACATTGTAGAACAGGGCAAAGAACATGTTCTGCTTAATCTTCCACATGGTTTCCTTGGACAGATCAATCGCATGAACCACATCACGCAGGTCATTTTTAATGATGACGATTCCACCGGTTTCCATCGCCACATCTGTTCCTGATCCCATCGCAATCCCGAGATCGGCTTGAGCTAATGCAGGCGCATCATTAATGCCATCCCCAACCATGGCCACTTTTTTACCTGCTTGTTGGAGTTTCTTTACTTCATTCGCTTTATCTTCTGGAAGCACCTCTGCCAACACATTTGTAATTCCAACTTGCCTAGCGATTGCTTGAGCGGTTCTTTGGTTGTCTCCTGTAATCATGTAGACATCAATATTCATCTTCTGGAGTGAGGCGACTGCTTGCGCAGACGTTTCTTTCACCGTATCCGCTACCGCCACAATGCCGATCAATGATTCTTTGGATGCCAAGATCATGGCAGTTTTCCCTTGCTCTTCAAGCCCAGTCATTTGAAAGTTTATCGAATCTACTGGTAGACCTAAGACATCCGTAATTAACTTACGATTACCCAGGTAATAGACGGTATCGTTGATCGCACCTTGGACTCCATGGCCGGGAATGGCTGAGAAGTTACTCACTTCTGAAAGTCCAAGATTTTGAGTCTCTGCTGCCTTGTAAATCGCTTCTGCTAATGGATGTTCCGACTGCTTCTCCAAACTCGCAGAGATCGTAAGTAGTGCATTTCGATCAATTCCCCCGACTGAGATGATATCAGTGACTTCTGGTTTCCCTTTCGTAAGCGTTCCCGTTTTATCAAACACGATCGTATTGATCTTGCAAGCTTGTTCCAAGGGTTCCCCACCTTTCACCAGGATTCCATTCTCCGCACCCTTTCCCGTTCCCACCATAATAGCGGTCGGAGTTGCCAGACCTAAAGCACACGGACACGCGATGACAATGACGGCAGTAAAGGCCATCAACGCAAAGGAAAGTGTTGCTCCCAAGAAAAAATACCACACCACAAAGGTAAGCAGAGCTAAACCGATAACCGCTGGGACAAAATAGGCAGAAATTTTATCAGCGACCGCTTGAATTGGGGCCTTTGATCCTTGTGCATCTTCAACCAAGCGAATAATTTGCGAAAGTGTGGTTTCTGAACCGACACGAGTAGCAGAGAACTCAAAACTCCCCGTTTTATTGATCGTTCCTCCAATCACATTGTCCCCCTCATGCTTTTCCACTGGAAGACTCTCACCGGTGATCATTGACTCATCCAAGGCTGATGAACCTCTACTGATAGTGCCATCCACCGGAACTTTTTCCCCAGGACGCACGATGACCACATCCCCACTGATTACCTGTTCCATGGGAATGTCTTGCGTGATTCCATTACGGATCACTCGAGCCGTTTTGGCTTGTAACCCCATGAGCTTCTTAATTGCTTCGGAGGTTTGGCCTTTGGCTTTAGCTTCCATCCATTTTCCTAAGATTACGAAAGTGATCAGGAACGCGGCTGTTTCAAAATACAATTCAGGGATTTTGGCGCCGTTTAAGCCAATCACGGAACCGGTATTCAGATAATACAACGCAAGATTTATCAAACTGTAAAAATAGGCAACCGAAGTTCCGATTGCAATCAAACTATCCATATTGAACGTCTTCATGCGTAACGCGGACCATGCTCCTTTGTAGAAGCTTTTACCTATCAGGAACTGAATTGGTGTCGTTAAGATGACCGAAATAATGCCGATGTATGGTAAAGAGATCGCTGTGCCTGGAATCCATTTAAAGAAATCCATCAACATGAAATAGATCATCGGAAGACTGAGTGCAAAACTGATCGCAAATTTGTTAAAGAGGTGTTTGATATCTGCTCTACGCTTCTTCCCTTCTGTTTCTGAGTCTATTTGATCCGCAAAATCCGCCTCGTATCCAGTTTTCTTGACCGCATCCACTAACGATTGCTTGGGAGAGACTGATTCATCTAAAAGTACCGACGCTTTTTCTGCCGCAAAGTTGACGTTTGCTTCCTTGACACCGGGGACCTTCTTTAAAGAGCGCTCAATGAGTCCCGCACAGGAAGAACAATGCATGCCTGATAAAGACAATTGCACACGTTTCACCCCAACCGTACTAGGCTGTGCGGTAACCAATGCCTGAGGAACTGTCTTTGATACACCAACAGGAGCAACTGTAGGTGTAACTTGCAATGGAGCACTATCCATCTGTGTGACTGTCTGCATGAATTTCTGAATATAGATCATGGACTCTTCTTCTTTGCCTTGAGGAATTATAAATTCAGCATTTTTTGTTTGCCCATTATAAATAACCTTCATGGAATCAGATGCAATCGTCGTACTCTTCTTCCCTGCTTTTGTTGGAGCTTCGCTGATGCTAGCAGTGTATCCAGCCTCTTTTATTGCCATCATAATGGCATCGGTAGATGACTTTGATTCATCAAGGAGAAGACTAGCCAGACCAGTCTTGTGATCAATCGTTATCTCGCTGATACCTGGGAGCTCTTTGAGCTCCTCAGAGATAAGGATTTCGCACGATTGGCAGTGCATGCCAGTGATATGGATGTCGATTTTTTTATTCATAGAGGTTATTTTTCTACCACCGAATATGGTGTGTCTTGTAATACATTTTGTACATCCACCACCGAAAGTTCTTTCAACGCTTCGATTGTGGCGATCCCAGTTTCTAGTGAGACATTGACTGAAGTTACTCCGTCAAGTTTACCAATTCGTTTTTCTGTTACTTTTTTACATGCTGGACAGGTAAGTCCTGATAATGTGATTGTTTGTTGCATAGAATCCTTTCTTAATTAACGAGTATTTGACCTCGGGCTATTCCCATAGCACAAGTAATGTTAAATGTTCCCTTCGTTGTCGGTGTAAACTCAAAGATTGTTGTCTGTCCTTTGGCGAAGACTTCTACCTTGGAGGTTAGCTTCGGAATGGTCACACTCCCCATACAGCCTTGGCCATCATCAGTCGCGGCAATTTCAAACCGAACGGGCTGATTTACCTTCACCGTAAAGTTGTTTGGTGAGATATCTCCAAGAGACGTGTACGTAGCTTTTAACAACTGCACATTCCCCTGTGTCTTTGTCTCTCCCTGGGCAACCGGCACGGCTTTCTTCGCCCCACCCCCACAACCACATCCGCCTCCACCCGCACTACATGAAGAACCGGCTGTCGTTTTTGGTACAGCATCGTAATTTTGGGCTGGCACAGCTACAGTTTTACTATTTTCATCGACGACTGTGAATGCTCCGTTATACATACCCATGGTGCAGGAAAAACGTATCGTGCCTACTTCGGTTGGGGTAAACTCAAAGACATTTTCACCAAGCTGTAAGCCCTTACGAATGTTGAGTGACTGGGCGACGATACTGGCTGCACAGGTATATACATCCTTTGAAGTAACAATCCACTTCACTGGAACACCTTTTTGAATCGTAAATTTGTTCGGAGAATAACCGGATGAGTCCTGAGTCATTCGAACTTCTTGCACGCCACCAACTAGTTTGACGTTTGGATCAGAGATAGGAGCCGTGGCTTTCGAAGTAAATGCAGCAAAGACGTTTTGATTTATCCCTAGAAGATTGAGGCCATTTTGCAAATTAAAAAGAGATAACAGAATGACGACAACTCCAGCTGTTTTAAAGAAGAAACGCGCAGCTCCGCCTTTGATAATAGAAGTGAGTCCACCGACACCTAGTAACCCGGGAGCGGTTCCAATCGCAAAAACTCCTAAGGTGAGTGCTCCCGTAATGGGACTGCCTGTGCTCATGGCAAATAATTGCATGGCTTGTGTGAATCCACAGGGCAGAAAGAACGTCATGGCACCCATCACTGCCGTATTCTTATTGCTGTATTCTTGTTCGGTTTGCTCTTTGATTCCTAAAAGTTTATGCAAACCCTTGGGAAGAGTAATGGATACTTTTTTGAGCCTTGGGAAAATATCAATCAATTGCCCGCCCAAGAGCAGCATTACTGCTGCAACTGCGACTGTGAGAGCGCCCAAGACAGAAGTGGAAAGCTGGAAGAATGAACCCGCATAACCGATGATACCGCCAAAGATAAAATATGATGCGATGCGTCCCAAATTAAAGAAGAGATGGGGCTTAAATTTCTGCATGCCGGTCGCTGTCGGATTTTGTGCTGAGAATTTGGCTGCAGTCCCTAAGACCAATCCACCGACCAAAGCCATGCAAGTAGAAATTCCTGCGGTCAGTCCTACCATGAAGACGACTGGGAGACTAGAGTATCCACCGGAGTGTGCACTCCCCAAATTAAAGATTCCTAAGGACTTGGCGATGAGAAATAGGGCCATGGTGACGAAAAACGCTAGTCCGAGCTCAACATAATCTCTACTATTTCGTGAAAACAAATGAAGTTTCCCATCTGACCCGATAGAGTAACCCGCATTTTGTACCGCGTTACTGACTTCTTGGTCATTGAGTTCGCATTCACATTCAACTTTAGCGATCCCCGTTTTGTGGTCTACAGACACCTTCTTGACCCCAGGAACTTTCTGGAGCTCATCTTCTATTAATAATTCGCACGACCGGCAGTGCATGCCTTTGATGTGGATCTGTTGTGTTTTCATAAGATAAGCTTACAAAAACATCTATTAAGATTTTATGAAGATGGAGAGAGTAATTTCTGTATCAGCAAGCAATGAAATCAAGCAAGTACATTTCAATACCAAACCACCCAACCAGATGGTCGGGTGGTTTCCATTTCAAGAGTGATTCTACTTCTATTTCTTTTTCTGAGTAATTTCCTTCCAAAAATAGATGATTCCAAGAACCAAAAACACGATCACTAAAGCGGCTAAAAGCATATGAAAGAACAAAAATCCGCTGTTCCACCCATGCATCTGTGTTTGATTACCAAATCCTCCCATCATTCCATATGTTCCGCTTCCACGCTGACTCAGGTCATTTGCCCCCATCATCGACAAAAATCCTGCTCCATTAGCAGGGAGAGTGGCGTTCACATCGCAACCACTCAATCTTTTACCCAAACTAATATGCATTTGTTTTTCACCATCCGCACCCATCATATTTGTCATTGTCGTATTCATCGAATCATGCGACACAGTACTTCCCAAGCGTTGACCCATGTAATAGTCTCCAAGCACATCAAAATCATCGTCTGTCAACTCTGCACAGGTGACTTGTTTTGCTTGTAATTTATCGTAGACTGCCTTTCCATCTGCTTCATCTTGAGCAGTTGTTGAGTTTGGAAGTGGTGATTCGGTTTGGTTGGTTCGTACTCCTCCCATCATTCCTTGAGCCTGCACCGATGTTCCTTGACCAAGTAAAGCAAATGAGACAAACAACACTCCAATAAAGAAAATGAGTTTTTTCATATATGTATCCTTTCACACTTATATTGTAATTAAACTTTTTTCCGCTCGCTTTAATAGTACTGCATTTGTTGCCACAATGATTGAAGAGATGCTCATAAGAAGTGCGGAGAACTCAGGTCGAAGTGTGATTCCAAAGCTGGGATACAAAATTCCTGCGGCAACGGGGATGGCCAACAGGTTGTACACGCTTGCCCAAATAAGGTTTTCCTTCATCTTCCGTACGGTTGCCTTGGAAAGTTTGATTGCACGCAAAACGTCCGCAGGGTCTGATCTCATCAGCACAACTTTGGCTGTTTCAATAGCGACATCCGTACCCGCCCCAATGGCAATTCCAATGTCCGCGCGAGCCAAAGCTGGAGCATCATTGACCCCATCGCCGACCATGGCTACAAATTTCCCTTCATCTTGGAGTTGTTTGACATATTTTTCTTTCTCTTCCGGTAAAACCTCCGCAAAGATACGATCAATGCCAAGTGTTTTCCCAATCGCCTCTGCAGTCTTTTTGTTATCACCAGTAATCATCGCAACCTCGAGTCCTAACTTTTTCATCGCAGCAATGGCTTCTTTTGCCGTGGGTTTCAATGTGTCAGCGGCCGAAACGACACCAGCTATCTTGGCATCGACCGCGAGAATCATGAGTGTTTTACCTTCTGATAAGAGTCTGTCGATATCGGCTTGCAGTGGTGAAATATCGACGTTGCGATCATTCATCAGCTTGATCGTACCTACTAATACATGCCTGCCTTCGACGACGGCTTCAACTCCATGACCAGAAATCGAGTTAAATTTTTCGATCTGTGTTGGTACAGTCAATTTGCGTTTTGCCACTTCTTCCAAGATCGCTTTACTGAGTGGATGCCCCGATTTTGTTTCAGCAGCTGCGTCTAAACGCAAGATTTCATCTTCTGTAAACCCCGGGGCAGCAATGGTGTCCGTTACTTTAGGTTTTCCTTCCGTTAGTGTCCCTGTTTTATCCAGCACGACCGCTTGGATTTTAGAGACTTGTTCCAATGTCGGAGCATCTTTGATGAGAATATTGTGTTTCGCTCCCAAGCCTGTTCCCACTGCAACCGCGGTTGGAGTAGCCAAGCCGAGCGCATCAGGGCAGGCAATGACAACGGTGGAGATCGCAAACGTGAGTGCGACCATCAATGGAGCTCCCATGATGAAAAACCAAATGACAAACGTGAGTAATCCTCCGCCAACAGCGATAATGACAAGATACTTCGCAAACCGATCCGCAATCTTTTGACCTGGAGCTTTGGAATTTTGAGCTGTCTCCACCATTTTGACTATTTGTGCGAGCGCCGTATCTTCTCCGACTTTAGTCGCCTTAAATTTGACGGATCCTGACGTGTTTATGGACCCCCCAATGACCGATGCACCAATACTTTTCATTACTGGAATAGATTCACCAGTCACGAGCGATTCATCAATGGCTGTTTCTCCTTCGGTAATCTCGCCATCAACAGGGACCTTGTCTCCAGGCTTCAAGATGAGAATATCTCCAAGTTTCACCTCTGCGGTTGATACCACAATCTCTTTTCCATCTTTCCACAAACGCGCTTGTGGAGGAACCAGGTTGAATAAAGCCTGAAGGGCGTCAGTCGTTCCCCGTCTGCTTTTCATTTCCATCCAATGACCAAAGAGCACAAACGTTGTCAGCATGGCTGCCGCTTCATAAAACGACTCTTCGCTTCCAAGTACTGTCAGTATCACGCTAAACACATACGCAGACGTAATCCCGACAGCAATCAGTACCGCCATATTAAGGGTTTTTGCTTGAAGCGCTTTGTATGTCGAATACAAGAAAATCCAACCGGCATAAAAGTACACCGGAGTTGCTAATACAAACATGATCCAGTTTGCAGGAATTGGAGTCGGGAGCTGTAGTCGCAGTAAAGTCATCCCTAGTGGTGAATACGCCACGATTGGTATGGTAAGGAAAAGAGACACAAAGAATTTCATGCGGATGTCTTGTTCCATTAGTTTTGCCATCTCTCGGCCTGCAAGTCCGGTATGATCCATTCCCATTGCCATCGTCATGCTCATTTTGAATTTCTCCCATCGAGTCATTTCTCCAACAGGCTTCATGGTATGCATGCTATGGGAATGTTCCGTATCTGGCAGTGGCATTTTCTCGTGATGCATCGCTTCATGTTTTTGAATTACCTCAGTCTTGTGTTGTGAAATTGCAAACGCCTCTGATCCCGAGAGAAGTGGGAGTGTGGCTTCGTCAAATTCTTTCGATTGCAGTAAGTCTGATAGCTCTTCTGATGAGATAAATTCCTTGTGAAATGTGATCTCGACAGTCAGACGAACTTTGTTCACGACAGCAGCAGTAATGTGTTTCTGAACTTTCAGTTTTTGTTCAATAATTGTGGAGTCAATCTTTTGGAGGGAGAGTGGCAATGGAAATGTTTTTGTTTCTTCTCCACGCATCGAAGGTGAAGAATTTCCCATGCCCTTTTCATGTTCCACCGGAATAAGCCTCATTCCACATTTGGGGCAGTTACCAGGTTTCTCTTCCATCACTTCCGGATGCATCGAGCAGGTATACATAGTTATTTGCATATAGTAATAGTGGTCCTTTTTGATCGGGTTGCGAGTAGATTAAAAATACGTGTTTAGTGCTTCCTCATATTGTCTAGGGTTTGCAATTCCTATCATACGCACGTCTTGTTGATATCCACCAGATGCACTTATTTTGAGAATAATATCCCCATACTGAAAGATTTTGCCGAAGAAAGATTGCGTAACGGCAATGGATCGAATTTCATCAAACTGAAAAACTTCCTCGTGGATGGAAAAGATACCGATGCGTTTGATGATGTGTTTTCCAGAAATGCAGAATATTGTGTTTGACCAAGCAAGGGATGCATTCACGAGCAGGCTAAGTTCAAATACAAGTTTTGCGGTTAAGGCGACAAACATTGCGAGAGAAACATGGTGGTGGAGATCAAACGGTAACGGGATACCTAGAGTAAAGATATAATCCACGATTAGAAATATCAGTTCAAAAAAGAGCAAGATTGCTAGTAGTCGTATGATTAAAACTACCACGCTCCCTCGAATCGGTTCTCGTTCAAGATTCAGTTGTTCTCGCTTCATAGCTATTAGACTCCTCTAAAAATCTTAACCACATTATTGTTTATCTTTGGAAAAAATGCTGGAGTGGTCCCCGCGTACTTTCGATATGCTTCCCCGTAGACTTTCTCCACCTCTTTTTCTTCCGTTCTTGCGAGTCTCACGTACCGAAAGATCAGAATTGGCGCCATAAGAAGAGTGATAAGTGTTGGCCACTGCACGAGGAAACCGATAATGATCAAAGTAAAAGCAACATACTGCGGATGTCGGATGTATTGATATGCACCAGTGAGGGCCAATGTATGTTCTTTCTGAGATTTGAATAATACCTCCCAGGCTTTGCTTAATAGGAGAAGACCGCCAATGATCAATCCATAGCTTACAATGTGGAGAATACTAAAGTGAGGATCTCCTTGTATACCCAACAGCGTATTTAGAATATGACCACTATTGTGTGTAAAATCTAAACCTAATCTACTGCCGAAATATGAAGTTAAAAGATAAATCGTTAACGGGAACCCATACATTTCAGCAAATAGAGCAACGATAAATGCTCCAAAGGCTTTGTAGGTTTGCCAATCAGTTTTTGTTCGAGGCTTAAAAGCACCATGAATGAAATAGAGAAATAAAACAATGTTGAATACTACCAAGAACCAATTGCCATAGTCGTTCATATACAGGCAGTGTAACAACGCATTGATTAGGAAATTGTGAGCATAGTATTAGCAGTTGAAATGTTGTCTTATACTTACTACAATCAGTAGTAATCATCTATGCAACAAAAAGCACTCAGCCCTCTAGAACAAGAAGTCATGAACATCGTTTGGCAACTTCAAGAATGCTCTATTCGTGATGTCATGGAAAAATTAAATCAAGACAAAAAGCTTGCATATACTACTATTGCCACACTACTCCAAAGATTACTTCAAAAAGGCTTCGTGTGCAGAAACACCGAGAGTTCAGTACTGTCGTATACTCCAAAGGTTTCAAAGGAGAGATATAGTAGTACGATGGCTACTTCGTTTGTTCACAACTTTTTATCTTCCTTCGGTGAAACAGCAATCGTTTCGTTTGCCGATTCCATTGATACGTTGCCCAAGGATAAAAAAGAGTATTTATTGAAACTTTTGGAAAAACACCATGAGGACTGATAAACATCTGATTATTTTCTCAGGTATAGCATCACTTTTTCTCTCAAGTTACGTCTTTGTGTTGGTCAAATTTTTTCCAATTTTGTTCCATCAAACGTTTTATTATTGCCGAGAGATGGCCAAGACAGTTGCGTTGCACCTTCCGGGAGATATGGGCATTATTGTGTTTGGGGTGCTGGCTGGTACGGCTTTGTATACACTGTTTAAGCTCGCAATGACACTTGTTCGTGTGTATACATTCCGTCTATCGTTAACAAAATCTGTTGTCTGTGACGACACACTCACTTCTCTGCTTAGAAGAAATAACCTAGAAGGCAAAGTTTTCCTCCTTGAGAACACTAAACCATTCGCCTATTGTTTTGGTTTTCGTCGCCCAAAGATATTCCTCAGCTCTGGCTTACTTGCTGTGGTGAACAAAAAAGAACTTGAGATTATTTTACGGCATGAAAAATATCATCTTGAACACCAAGACAACTTCATCTTACTTTTTGCACGCATTGTTGAGTCGTTTTTCCCCTTTTTACCCATTCTCACTGATCTAATTCGGATGTATAAAACAGATCGCGAATTGCTCGCAGATCGGGCGGCTATCCAAAAAAAAGAAGATAAAAATATTCTGACGTCTATCTTAAAAAAGCTCCTCCAATATGAGCCTGTCTCTACTCCATCATTCGCTCCTGCTATAGCCGATGCAGATACGCTGGAGACGCGAATAAAAGTATTATGTTCAATACCCGTACGTCACTACAAGCTCGAGAGAAAAAACATCTATTCAAGTTTGATCTTTGCTATTATGTTAGTTGCCCTGATGAGCACTCCAGTCAATGCGGTTGAACTTCATAAAAACGGGATAGATGCGATGATTGTATGCAATGAAAATGTGAGCTGTGAATCTATGTGTAGCGATCGTACGTTGCTCAAACTCCAAAATAATTCATCCATTTCTTCTCCAAAGTTTTCTTCTTCAAATAATTGATTGTTTGTCTATTGACTGACACCCTACTTACCTACTACACTTTGTAGTAGCTTTTATACATGGAGATTATATGAATAAATTCGTATTTGAAGAATGGTCGACGGTTGTACAAGTTATTACAAACAGTGTCACAGCCATTGCAGTAGCTGCGATTGCAGTTATCGCCGTTCTGTTTTGGAGAACAGGAAGTCTTACTGTAGGAAGTGCTGGCGTGCCCACTGCGATAGCAAATAACGGGAACACCGCTCCGACACAACCTGCCCCTGGAGACAATGGTGCTCCTGTAAAAGTATCTGTCGACGACGATGCCGTCTTGGGAGATAAGAATGCAAAAGTGACGCTGATTGATTTCTCCGATTATGAATGTCCATTCTGCAAGAGACATTTCACCGACACTTATCCGCAATTGAAGAAAGATTTTATTGATACGGGAAAAGTGAAGATGGTCTATCGAGATCTCCCGTTAAGCTTCCACCAGAATGCTCCAAAAGAAGCCCAAGCTGCTGAGTGTGCACGAAAGCAAGGTGGGGACTCTGTCTACTACAAATATCATGACCAGATCTTCACGAAAACGACCTCCAATGGGACAGGGTTGGCGCTTGATCAGCTTCCAGTGATTGCCAAGGACATCGGTCTCAATGTTACCAAGTTTCAAACGTGTTTAGATTCTGGTGAAACGAAAGCAGAAGTAGATAAAGATCTTGCCGATGCCGCCAAATATGGCGCCAGTGGTACCCCCACTTTCTTTATTGGAAAATCCACTAGCACCGGTGAGATCGATGCCGTCAAACTCGTAGGGGCTCAGCCATATGCCGCCTTCAAAACTATTATTGATCAGGAACTGTCAAAGTAGCGAACACCATATGGCAAGTCTCTTTACCTATAAGTTTGTTGTCGCCAGTGTCGCTATTGCTACCGTCTATGTTGTTGTTACGATTTATCTGATGAATTACAGTCTCGTAACGAGTACCATACTTGGTGATTTCCCTCTTGGGTATAAAGAGAAGCTGTTGCTAGCTCTCCTGGGAGGGATGTGGACTGCTATGACAAGACAAGCACTATCCCTTCTCGTTATAACCTCACTTTTAACTGGCGCCAATGTAACACTCTTAGTTAGCCGGCTGAGGGACTTAAAAAATCAAGGGAAAGTACGCATTGTCATCGGAGGAAGCTCTCTACTAGGAATGATTGGAAGTGGATGTGCTGCTTGTGGGCTACCTATTCTAGCTTTACTTGGACTTGGTGGCAGTGTGGCATACTTACCCTTGGGAGGCATGGAACTCTCGTATCTTTCGGCATTGCTACTTATGTTCTCTTTTTTCATCTTAGTTCGGTCAAGTCTGAATCAATCATGTACTGTTAGCCCACAAAAACCATTGCTATGAATAAAGAATTCTTACAACAAAACAAATATATACTTGGCATCATCGGCGTTGTCATTCTGGTAGTACTTCTTTTCCAGATACGGAAAGGGCAAAATTCCGCCAATCTTGGAAATGCTCCTACACAATTATCCATTACGGGTGCGAACGAAACAGCTCTCAAAGCGATGGAAGCTATTCCTCAAGACAATGTACCAGCCGCCACAGAGAAACAAGGCCTGCAAGAATTACCGTACAAAGTTGAAAATGGTGAAAAGGTTTTTAACCTAACAGCTGCTCCAGTGAAGTGGAATATCTTAAAAGATGTTACCGTCACTGCCTGGGCATACAACGGTATGGTTCCAGGTCCACTTATTCGTGTAACAGAGGGAGATAAAGTTAAAATAGTGGTCAAGAACAATTTATCGGAACCGACGACCATCCATTGGCATGGTATTCAAGTGCCCAACAATATGGATGGAATACCAAATGAAACGCAGAAGCCAATTCTGCCCGGTGAAACATTTACCTATGAATATGTTGCTAAGCCTGCCGGAACTTATTGGTATCATTCTCACTTTGATAGTGACAAACAAATTTCTGTTGGACTCTCTGGAGCCTTCATTATTGAGCCCAAAGGTGGCCTCGCTTCAAAGCCAGATATTGATAAAGTCTTGATGCTCAATGAATGGCGTGTCATTGATGGACAAACGTACGCGGCGATGCCTGCAACAGGCATGGACGGCAACTTCTTTACCATTAATGGAAAATCATTCCCAGAGACTGAAACGATTAATGCAAAAGTTGGTCAGAAGATACGATTACGTTTTGTTGGAAGTGGTCAGATGATTCATCCCATGCACTTACACGGGTTCCCTTTCAAGATTGTCGCAACCGATGGGAATGATGTGCCTGTTACTGCACAGTGGACGAAAGACACTGTTTCGGTAGCTCCTGGCGAGCGGTATGATATCGAATTTACGCCCGATCGACCAGGGAAGTGGATGTTGCATTGTCATATCCCGCATCACACAACCAATGAACACGTGGAACCAGGTGGACTCATGATGATGATTAATGTGGAGTAAAAATATCAGAATACAATAGAAAGGAATATATGGATCAAAAAAAAGAAACTATCGAGGTAGAGAAGAAGAAAAGTAACAAAGATACAATCGTCGGTATTATTGTAGTACTTGTGATTGTTTTCTTGGGTTGGAAACTTTTTTCGGGCCCAAGTACGAGTCCAACTTCAGAAAGTGAGGCAGTATCCCTCACCACAAACCCTAACCCCTTACGAACTGGGCCTGCGACATTTATCATTGATGTTAAAGATAGATCAGGAAAAGCAGTTGATAATGCCAAAGTTTCTTTTGACTTAAATATGACGACCATGAACATGGGTACACAGCAAGGTAACGCTACATCACAAGGTGGTGGAAAATATGCTGTTTCCGGTAGCATGAGCATGAGAGGTCCATGGAGAGTAGCTACAAAAGTAAATATGCCTGATGGCACAGTCGTGAATAAAGACTTCACCGTGAACGTCCAGTAGTTTTGTATGATCCGACTACGCTTCTTTATCGTGCTAGTGGTAGCTTTTGGATTGGTTGGGATAGTGTTTGCTATCAAAACGCCTCGGCAAGCTCCGACAAATGCACCTTTAACACCTCGAGTCGTCCAAGCTGTCTCCACATCTTCACCTTCACCAGTAGCGACGCCTATAGACATGGAGGATGATAGCCACGTCTCTAGTGCCGATGCATCCGTTTCCGTTACAACGAAACAAATCATTGATGATAAATATCTAGGCGAATTCTCGCCAAATAGTAATCAGAAAAATCGAATAGATTTTGGATCAAATGAAGCTGGATTAGAAGACGCACTGCAGGGGAAATACGGAAACAAGATAAGCTTTCTGCTTACACATTCAGATGGTCACTATGCTCAAGGACTTTTAGATACAGGCTCATCTCAAGATAAATGGTGGATAGCTGCGAAGAAGAGCTCAAAATGGATACTCATCGCAGATGGATATTCGTATGTCACTTGCGAAGACATTGCACCCTATGCATTTCCATCCAGTATCGTTCCCATGTGTTGGAGTAACCAAAAGAATACGTTGATTCAACGGTAGGTAAAAAAGAAATCACCCTCTCTACGTTGTAAGGGTGATTTCTGCGCATATCTCTACTCATGTCATGATTGAGGACAATGTTGTAGGACTCCGAATGTGATATCGACAGCAACCCATATATTGGTCCTCCTTTCTTTTATTTTATTACCATCCTCATCGTAATCTTATCCGCATGAAGCTGTGATGAGCTTCTGATGAACGTTTCTTAATGATTGTGGCCTCCATTTCTCATCATCCAAACATGCATTAGTGGACAGGCCAGTAAAATCCCCACAAATACAACAGTGTTGATCGGGACTCTAAAGACCGTGATTGCGCTGATGACTCCAAGTGCAATCAGTAGACAAATACCTAAAATTCTCAGGGGTGATTGAGTTGCCTTTTGGGTTGATTGATGCATACTGTGATCCATATGTCTCCTCCTTTATATATCGAACTGCTAACAGTATAGAAAAGAGGAGATGAAGAAATCGTTAGGAAGAGATAGGTGGTTTTTGAGATAACGGAAGTGTGATGAGAATGCTCGTACCCTTGCCAACCTTACTTTTCACCTGAATGTCTCCATGATGTGCGGTGATGATGCCTTGTGTGATTGCAAGTCCAAGTCCTGATCCTAAGCTCTTGGTTGCTTTGGAACCTCTATAAAATCGCTTAAAGATATGTTCGAGTTCATTCTCAGGAACGCCGATCCCTGTATCTTTCACTTCAATCACGGCGTTTCCAGTTTTCTCACGAAGAGACAATGACACAGATCCACCTGCAGGTGTATATTTTATCGCATTATCAATGAGATTGAGCACCGCTCGCGCAATCTTATCTTCCGCGCCACCAATCATCATTCCGGGTCTAATGTCACTGGCAAAATTGATTCGCTTTTGCATGGCCAGCTTGGATGCAATTTCTTGTAATTCAACCAGAGCACTGGAAAGGTCAAATGAAGTGTCATTCAAGTCCAAAGTTTGTGCTCCAATCCAGGCGAGATCCAAAATATTCTTTATCGTTGATGATAGCCGATTGATATCAATAAGTGTCTCGGTCAAAGCGTTTTTATATTCCTCCTTTGTCCTCTCTTTGGACATCGTGACTTCAATGCCACCTTTTAGCGTTGCCACCGGTGTCTTCAATTCGTGTGCGACATCGCCAATAAATTGACGTTCTCGAATGAAGGCCTGATCAAGATTATCCAGGAGACCATTAAACGTTTGTGATAATTCTTCTATTTCATCACCTGTCCTCGGATCAGGAACGCGCTCTTTTAAGTTCTCGGCACTAATTTTTTTCAGTTGTTTTGATACTTGAGTGATCGGACGCAACGCTGTACGTGCGGCAAATACACCACCGACTACCGTAAGGGCCAATAACCCTGCATAGACAGTTGCCAGAGTTAATGTCAGTGTGTTCAACGATTGTGAGATAACGTCCATCGGTTGCCCCATTAAAATAATGGCCTGAAGTTTACCATCACGCTCTGCCGGGAATATTCCAAATCGTATCGAAGTTGCACCGACAGGACGGTTCACAAAGGTTGGTCGGATAATATTTACCGACTTCTCAAGTAAATCAGCAACCGACGAATCATTTACCCCTAACTCTTGAGATCTGTAGAGAATCTTTCCCTCAGGATCGCCAATAATCAAAAGCATTCCAGGCATTTCACTAAATTGCCGCGCCAGGATATCGCTATTTTTAATAAAAGACTGATTCATCGAAGAGTCTTCCGCAGCAATGATCTCGACGATTCTCTGTGTGTGAGTAGTTATGGTTGCGTCCGTGTGAGAAAGAAGTGATTGTTGCGTGAGCAGGTAAAAAGCAAAAAATACAACGGCCATTGCCATCGAAAAAATAAAGGTGTACCACACCGTTAACCGAAACCGTATGCTTTTGATATTCATAGAACCTAATCGCCAATTTTGTATCCGACACCGTGGATTGTTTGTATCAGTTTCACTTTTGCACTTGCATCTATTTTTTTTCGAAGGGCTACTACAAAAACATCGACGACATTACTCATACCATCAAAATTATAGTCCCACACATGCTCAATGATCATGGTTCGACTCACAACCTCTCCCTTATGGCGAAGTAATAGTTCCAGAATAGCAAATTCTTTGGGAGTAAGGTTGATCGACTTCTTGCCACGCTTCACGATATGTTTGAGGGGATCCACTTCCAAATCTTCCATGTGGAGAATCGGAGATGTTTCCTGATGACTTCGGCGAATTAAAGCATGCACTCTTGAGCGGAATTCAACAAAGGAGAATGGTTTTGTAATATAGTCGTCTGCGCCACTATCTAGGCCAGCCACTTTATCTTCAGTCGTAGATTTGGCAGTGAGCATAAGAATGGGAGTTTTAATGTTTTTCTTCCGAAGCTCTCTGCAAAGTTGAAGACCGTCCATTTTAGGAAGCATGATATCGAGAACAATCAGGTCGTATTGCTCGTCTTCCGCAAGATTTTGCCCTTCTTCACCATCATAGGCTTGATCGACCGCAAATCCATCTTCTACAAAGCCCTTCTTGATGATATTTGAAAGGCGTCGCTCATCCTCAACGATTAAGATTCTCATATATGCAGTATATTATAAAATTATGAGGAAAACATGAAGAAACAAAGGTACGATTGGTCAATTTAATGAGCATCTCCGGATACGAAAATCCGCACACGGTCATCCAGTTTCTCTGCAATGACCGTGAGTAGCATCTATGGCTAATGAGTATGTCCCGATTTCTTCTTCTCCGAGTGACCACCGTGATCCATAAACAAATACATCAGTGGGCACAAAAGCAGTAGAGGGAAAAAGAATGATCCTATTCCAAAGGCCGGCATGTGAGTAAACGTCACCAAAATGCTGTACAACGTGACTACTCCGACGCCATACAATAGAATTTTTCCAAACGTCTTCATATTTTCTCACCTCCTTCCAGATTGATACTATCAGGTCGAACATGAAGATTTTGTGAATATTTCATTCATTTTTTAAACTATTTCAATCTCTGTTGAAGTTGTACTACATTCTGTAGTACCTTATACCTCTAATGACTATTCATCCTCGACGGTTTGTTTCCGTTGTTCTTATCTTTTTTTTGATCATGTCTTTTAACTTGCTTGGCTCGAGAGTAGCCCTGGCTCAAGAAAAAAATTTGGATTCTTTAAAACAAAAAATTGAAGAGCTGAAACAAAAAGTCACGAAAACTCAAGGCGAATCAAAAACGTTATCATCGGCACTCGCGTATTTGACAAAAAAAGAGTTACAAACTCAGCAGCAAATGAAAGACACTGAATCTGAAATTTCTCGACTAGAACAGGATGTAGATAAATTATCGAAATCAATCCTGAAGCTAGAGTTTTCTCTCGAGATCTTATCCAAACAATTAGTTGCGAGCGTTCAAAAGTCATATAGATTAGCTCGGGTCGAGCCATACATTATCCTTTTAGATGCTGACACTTTTTCAGACCTTGTACGCAAATATAAATATGTAGAAGCCTATCGAGCGGATACACAACAACTGATGTTTAAAAGCGAGCGTCAAAAACAGGAATACGAAACTCAACGTTCTCAACTTGAAACAACGAAAGCCCAAGTTAAAAACCTACAGTCACAACTGCAAAAAACTAAAGACACTCTTGCTCAACAACAAAAAGATAAAGCCAAGCTATTGGAAATCAGCAAAAATAACGAACAATCTTATCAGCAAGAGCTCCAGAGAGCCCTGATAGAGTATGACGCCATTCAGCAAGCCATTTCCAGTACAGGTAATGACATGAAAGTAGGTGAAGTGAAACGAGGAGAAAAAATTGCTTCTATTATTCCTGGTCCTTCTACATGCTCAACTGGAGGACATGTACACTTTGAGGTAGTAAAACAAAAACAAACAGTGAATCCCGCAGAATTTTTGAAACAGGTTGACATCCAATGGTCAGATGACAGCTTTTCCTTCACTGGCAACTGGGATTGGCCTCTAAATAATCCAGCAAAGGTCATGCAGGGATATGGGATGACAAGTTTTGCTCGAAGTGGATTTTACGGCGGCAGACCACACACAGGTATTGACATGAAAAGTAAATCTGCAAATGACTGGGCAGTACTTGCAGTGGAAAATGGAACACTTTTCCGTGGATCAGTGAAATGCGGAAAAGGGAATCTACAATACGTACGAGTCGATCACGCGAACAACATCTCTTCGTATTATCTGCATGTTAACTACTAAGTCATCGAGCCTTTAATGCCGTAGTATGCATAAAATGGGCGCTGGTACCATCGAGCATCTGCCGCACGCACCATTTTGCATACCAGGCACTAAATAGTTTCCCAAGCCATTGATGTGTATCGGGAAGTTGATACTCTATCGACACCGATATTTTGCTTCCTGCCTCAACTGATTGTATTTCAACCTTCATTTGATAATGCCCAATAATAAGAAGCCTTGGTATGCCAACTGTTTCCCAAACTTTTATCCGGGGTGGTTGACGATAGGTGACCATTTCATCTAAGAAGACATGAAAGCCGAAGACAATTCCATCCATCTTGATATGTGATCCGACGACCTGACCTTTCTCCTGATCAACGGTAGTTGCCATCTTGCCGCCTCCCAGCATCCATGAAGACTGATTCATATGAGAGGAGAATTTACTGTGATCATCAATGTACGAAAACACTTCATCTGGTGAGGCGTTTACGACACGACTTTCTTCATAATGGTGGAGGGTCATTGGGTTATTCATAGCATTTTTAGCGATCTATGATGTGCTGTACCATGGTAGCAGTAATCTGAATTAAACGAGGACACACAATGTGGTAGTACATTTTTTGCCCAATCTTTTTTGTATTCACGATCTTTGCCTTACGAAGTACCATGAGATGTTGTGATACATTTGCTTGCGGTAGACGGATTTTGCGAGTAGTCTCTCCGACACATAAGTCCTTGCCCTGTAGCAAAGCGACCATTTCCAACCGTTTAGGGTTGGCCAATGCTTTAAAAAAAGCTGCTTCTTGTTGAATACCATCCATATTTCTCGCTAAACTCCACAACCTCCACCCTGTTTTGGAGGTTGTTGTACAAGTCCCTTGTCAACTAACCACTTCTTGATACTCTGTGCTCCTGTCGCTGACGAAAAGTCTTTGCTCAATAAAGTTTTTGCATCAACGTCCTGAAATGATTGTCCCTCTTTATTCTTAAAGTACAACGCCAGATCATAGTAGTTGCCTGGGAACCAATAGGCGTTAAAATACTTTCCTGCTTCATACATCTGACTTTCACTCGCTCCACTGCTTGCCATGAGTTGCAAGACACCCAACAGAGCCATCCCATGGTTACAATCTGGAAAAGCTGTAGAGTTATTACAACATGGTCGGAAGATGTTTGAGGCAACCAGATTCACTCGGTCTTCCTGTTCTTTCGTCATTTGGATCAACGCAAACCTCGAGTAATAATTCATGACATCAGTTTTAGAAAGCGTCCATCCTCCGGTAGAGGCAAAATTTCCGGCACCTTGCTTTCCGCCATATTTCATCATGTCACCCTCACTCAGGATTGTTGATTTGTTTGCCAGTCCAACCGCCCAAAAGAAGTTGAGCAGGAAATACGAGTTCTCTCGGTTAATTTTGATCTTCTGCGTTGATCCCTTCAACAAAACCTCTTGTTGTTGAGGTGTCAGTGGTTGACCCGACTTTTCATAGATACTCTTAAACTTATCAGTATAGATCACTCCCATGGAAACCATTCGAGGACCCAAATTCCCATATGAGGCATCAATCTCAAATCCAGAAATCGGATTCACTTCGTCAAACATGTTATCTTGATTTGGAGGGTTTGCCTGCTCTTTTGCTTCTTTCGATGCGGGAACAAGTCGTGTCTCTCGTAATCTTGTGATTTGAGGGGACAGATACATGGCCGACAGAATGGTGATTGCAGCGATACTGATGAAGAGGACGGGAAAGTGTTTGTTATTCTTCATAGCCTTTATATCGTAATAACTTGTAGAAAATAAAAAGAATAATTCCAAAGACGAGTAGATCCACGAGAGGATTTTGGAAATATCTGGCCACCTCAAAGACAATCATCCGAATCTTTTGACTATACCCTTCCATCTGATTCATTTGGATCTTCCCCATGTAGTTAAAAATTGCGATCAAAATTCCGGTTAAAAAGAAAATCCCTGCTCCTAGGTACTTAAGAACTGAATAAATTTTCTGTCGATTTGGTCCAGCCAGTTTGAACGATGCTTTTTCATAGAACATTGACATCACAAATAATGGCATTACTATGCCAATGACATAGGCAAGTGAGACAACCAAGGCTTGGAACAGTGATGGAGATAATGATGTTAAGGTTATGGCAGCAAAGAGCACGGGTGCACAACACGCTGAGGTCAATCCAGACATGAGTCCCAAACCAAACACACTTGCCGTGCTTATCTTTTTGTTTTGTGGACCAGAAACATGAAAGAACTGTGGCAGATGAAAAATGGGCTTGAGCGTCATAATTCCCATCAAAATCATGATGAACGCACCTAGGTAATAGATCGGGGCATGATAGGCATCTAAGAAAAAGATCGCTGACCTTATCCCTAACGCGATGGGGACAAGTACGAAAGCTAAGCCCAGGGCAAAGATGAGTGTGTAATACATTACGCGCCCACGTTCTTTAAAAATGGCCCCAAGGTATGAAGGAAACAAAAAGGTAATACAGCACGGAGCAAATAAAGCTAATACTCCAGCCAAGAACGATGCGGTAAGTGAGATACCAAATAAGAAGTTTGAGTCCATAGTTATTGTACGTTTGCCTTGATGCTAAATATCAATTTTGGGTTTGCAGGATCATTCGTAGTCACATACACTTCACGTTCCACAGCACCGTACACAGGCATCGTTGCGGGTCGATACGTCAACCGTACGGTCGCAGTATCTCCTGGGGCTATTTCTGTCACGAATCCACTTTGAGCGTGCATACTGTATTCTTTGCTCGTCGTCCCGTTATAGATGATCTGTCCAGCGGTGCATCCACAGCTTGAGTTGATATTCAGAATTTGCAGAGGCTTGGTTCCGACGTTTTTGAGAGTGTAGTCTTGTTGTTTCACATCGGAAACTTTGATGACGCCCATATCAACGAATTTCAGAGCCGTCTCGGCCTTTGGTCGCTCTGTATCCTGTGCAGAAAAGGCAACCGCATTCGATTGAGGCTTTTGTGTAGTGGAGAACAAAAACGATATTCCTACTACAAATACGACAAATACAAGCAAGCTGATGATGATAACTTTTGGTGACATGAACAAATCGTACAACCGTACAGGTTAAGATTTTGTGAAGAATTGGAGTAGACACTTCTCTATGGTTTGTGACAAAATATGTACTCTTGATACGAAAACGCTCCTATGAACTTTCTCATTATTTTTGGTGCAAAATATCTTTACATCGTCATTACGATTGTTGCCGGGATTGCCTTTCTGCTCTCCGCAAAAAAAATAAGAGAAAATATTGTTCGATTGACGATTTTTGCTTTTCCAATTTCATTTTTGTTGGCTAAATTTTTAAGTTTTTTTATTAACGACCCACGGCCTTTTGTCGTGGAGAAAATTCAACCTCTTATCCAGGCCTCTGCAGACAATGGATTTCCTTCAGATCACACCCTGCTTGCGACAACAATTGCCTTAGTGATATATACCCATAATAGAAGAATTGGTAGTATCTTATTTATCTTCGCGTTACTCGTAGGGGAAGCTAGAGTTTTAGCTAAAGCTCATCATTATGAAGACGTCATAGGAAGTATGGTTATTTCTATAGTTGCGGTAACCATTTCAAACTTTTTGGTTAAAAAAGTAAGATTTAAACTTCCAATCATTGATTAACTAACCGAGGAAAAACTATTCTGACATCAAGGAATGAATATATATCCATTCTCATCATATGCAAAATAACTAGGGTGGTTGAGGAGTTGATCTGCAATTTCCCAAGTAGTCATGTCTTCAGAAATTCTATAGGATGCGTAGAGATCAATAGTATTGTCGCCAACTTTAAGCGAATAACTTCTATCTCGGACAGTATCTACTGAATAAATGAGTGCGTATTGGAGTGACTCTTGATCTCGGATGAAACCATAGTATTCCAGATTGCTCAAAAGAGCAGGTAAAGTGCTCTCTTGAGTGAGACGCAAGCTGATTTTGCCATCATTTCCTTTTGAAGGTGAACGTGATTCTTTAGCCTGCTCTTGTGTCATATGGAGGTGCTCGACGAAGTAATCCTCTACTTTCTTTTGTGATGGCCAGTCTTTACCTGGAGCTTTAAAGCTTTCTTCACTTGGTTTCCCGATTTTTATTATTTCCAGAGGTGAAAAGCGATTCCGATACACGACAGTAACAACACTTCCTAGAATAAGAAGCGTTATTATAATGAGGAGCTTTTTCGGTGAATGTTTTACTGTCATTTCCTAGTATTATACGTCCGATACGAAACGAAATGTTTTTTAATCCTATGAATCAGTCTTCTTGACATTTCACTTGAGCTAGATATACTTTGAACCAATATCAACCATTAGCTGCCCTAATGTATGAATCCTCAGGGTAGCTTATGAAAAAATTTCTTGTCGTACTTTCTTTTCTTCTCACCTCACTCATAGTCGCTGCTCCTGTCTTTGCGCAATCGGCTGATGTTGCTAAAGTTCAAAACTTTGTCACGAGCATTATTCAAACTCTGGTTTTACTTGCTGGAACTCTCGCGAGTGCCTTTTTTGTATGGGGTGGTGTTCGCTACATTTCAAGCTCTGGAAATCCAGAAACTCTTGAAAGTGCGAAGAATACCATCAAATATGCAGCAGTCGGTTTAGTCATTTGCTTAGCTGCATTTGTCATTACAAATATCGTTACTCAGTTGGCGCAAAAGTCTTTTGGCCAATGAGATAGAAGCTTTATCATGCGTATCCTTTTGGCATTCATCATTTTGATTGCATTCATTGCCTGGATACCTTCTCCCGTGTTTGCTGCCACAACAAATCCTGAAATTGCACAATTTACAACGTCTGCTCTCAACGTCATAACTGTCATTGCTTCTCTCGTTGCCACTTTATTTATGATTCAAGGTGGGTATACATATATAACCTCAGCAGGAAAGCCAGATGCACTAGAGCACGCGAAAAAGACTATTCGTAATGCCCTCATTGGACTCGCGCTTGTTCTCTCTGCAAATACAATTGTTTCACTTCTAACAGGAGCCTTTACTACGCCAAGTATTCCGATCGATAGGAGTATTCTGAATCTCACACCGCTAGAACCAGTTACCCCTACAGACGGCCTGGCACAAGTCTTATCTGATGCGATTGCTTCATTACTTCAAAATATCATCCAAAGTGCAACACGACCGATCACTGATGGCATCATCAATTTTCTGACAACAACGCCAGTCTTAGCAAGCAACTCAGTTATCTTCAATTTCTGGCTGATCATTCTCGGAATTACTGACTCTCTCTTTGCGTTGCTTATCGCCCTGCTTGGGTTTCAATTCATGAGCGCATCTACGTTTGGGTTTGAGGAATTGGAACTCAAAAAACTCCTTCCACGGATTGGACTTGCGTTTTTGGGCGCAAATACATCCATCTTTATCATTGACTGGATCGTACGACTGGCGAATGTGATGGTCACAGCAATTTTGAACGCCACAGGTGGACTCAATAAGCTCTGGATCGCTAATGCCTTTAATCCCGCTTCTATTTCAGTTGATCAAGTTGCCATGATCACGCTAATCTTCATGGTTCTGTTCCTCATTCTGGCTGTTGTTCTTCTGTTGTTTTATATCACGCGTCTCATCACGATCGCGCTCGGTACGGTTCTTGCTCCACTCATTTGTTTACTCTGGGCTATTCCAAAATTTTCTGATTTTGCTGAAATCTGCGCAAAGTCATATCTGGTCACGATCTTTTCAATTTTTGTTCATGTCGTGATTATTCAACTTGCTGCTTCATTTTTAACCTTGCCTGGACAGATAGGCAATAATTCTTTGATATCTATTCTAGTTGGAGTTGGACTGCTTCTAGCATTATTGAAAACTCAGTCTGCGATGGTTCAGATGATGTTCTATAACTCAGGCAGATCAATGATCCAAAAAGTCGGTGGGCAACTCATGAATGTTATGAGTAGTCGACAAACAGTAACACCAAGGATGAGTGGAGCTGTAAGAGCTCCAAGAAAGGTAGTCAACGCATGAGAACAACCAACATTCCCGCCCAGATAACCACAGTACAAGACACCATTGCTGGGAATCTGAATTTGACGCAGCTCATCTTGATTGTTCTCTCGCTGTTTCTTAATACGTTTATCTATGCTCTGCTGCCTACCCGCCTAGCCTTTACCCTCTACAAGATTCCATTCATGGGAATCGTCTTTGTCATCTGTGTTGGACTGTCGTTTCGAATAAAACAGCGCATTGTTTTGGAATGGCTTGGTATCTTTGCCACTTATTCACTACGCCCACACTTGTATGTCGTAAACAAAAACACAGACTCGTTTCGATCAATTGTTCATCCAACCCAACGTACGGAAAAATCGCAGGCAGAAAAAGTATCTCCATCAATAGTAAAAACGAAGAGTATTTCATCCTTCATTGACTACACTTCACTGATTCGCAATCCATCTCTTAACATTCGTTTGAAGCGACATAGTATCCAGGTGGTACAAACGTATGAATAAGTTCAAAAACAAAGCATCATCCAGATCACAAATGAATGTCCAAGAAGTAAAGGATGGGGTACTGGTTTTGCCTGGGAAAAAGTATCGCATGATTATTGAGACATCTGCGGTCAATTTTGAATTGAAGAGTGAAGAAGAGCAGGATCAGATCATTGATACCTATCAAAACTTCTTAAACTCACTTCCTTGTCAGGTACAGATCCTCATCAGAACCAGAGAAGTCGATATTGATGGGTATCTCGAAGATTTCATGGCTCAAAAAGAGCAAGAACAAGAAACAGTCTACAAAGAACAATTGGATGAGTATACCCTCTTTATTAAAAAACTCATCTCTGGAAACAAAATTCTCACACGCAAATTCTATGTGATCGTTCCATACACTTCTGAAGACAGAAGACATGATTTTTCCCTTATCAAAGAACAGTTACAGGTCAGTGTCGATATCATTGCGAAGGGCTTAGAACGATTAGGAATGAAAACACGATCACTTGGCAATCTTGAAACTCTCGATCTCTTCTATAGTTTCTATAACCCGGCCCATACCAAATCTCAGCCACTCACCCAAGAAGCGCTACAAGCATTGACGGGAGCATATGGAGTTTAAACCGATTACTTATCTCCATAAGCGCCTGAAAGCATATACAAGACGCAAGAAAACCCAAGTTCAAACTCGTCAATTTGAATTTGCCACCCAGGATCAACTGGATCTGATTTCCTATCCGAGCTTGCAAGAATCCGCAAATCACATCGAGATTGATGGAAAAGTCATGCGTACGCTTTTTATCTCCGGATATCCTTACGTGGCGACAACTGGCTGGCTATCCATGCTCACGAATTTTAATCACAATGTCGATATTTCGTATCATATTGAGTTAGTCGATCCCTTGATTGCTCTCCCAAAACTGACTCGCAAGATCACTGAGCTGGAGTCAACGAGACGAGCAATGCTTGCACAAGGGAAGATCATCAGTTCTGAGATACTTGATCCCCTTGAATCGGCGACGAACTTAAAAGACCGTATTCTGCGTGGTCAAGAAAAGCTGTTTCAAGTTTCCATTTACATCACACTCATTGCAGATACACTCCAAGAACTGAATAAAATCACGACATTACTCGAGACAACACTCGCAACCAAATTGTTTTACACCAAAGTTGCTGGGTTTCAACAGTTAGAAGCACTGCAATCGATCCTCCCGAGAGCTGAGAATCTGCTAGCTCAGAAAAGAAATCTGGATAGTTCATCAGCTGCGCTCACATTTCCATTTACTTCATCAGAGCTCGTCCAAGAATCGGGCATTCTGTATGGAATCAATAAATCAAATAACTCACTGGTGATTATTGATCGCTTTTCACTTCACAATGCCAACAGTATTATCTTTGCCCAATCCGGAAGCGGCAAAAGCTATGCTGCCAAAGTCGAAATTTTGCGTCAACTCATGCAGAAGACGAGTGTCATCGTCATTGATCCAGAACGAGAATACAAACAACTTTGTGAGTCATTGCATGGGACATATATTAAGCTCTCTGTAAACTCGAAAGAAAAGATCAACCCGTTTGATTTCTCGCTTAACACCTCTGCGACTGTGAATACGCTTGCCGAGCACATTCAAGATCTCACCGAAGTCATATCTCTGATGGTCGAAGGCTTAACCGCGCAGGAGAAAGCAATTCTTGATCGTGCCATCATCCAAACATATAAAGATGCAGGGTATACATTGCGTGGCAAGCCACAACGACACACAAAAGACTATCCACTCTTAAAACAACTCTACAAAAACTTAAAAGCTGCCAAACAAGAGAGTTTGACGGCTAGACTAGAAAAATTCGTTTCCGGTTCTCTGGCAACCGTGTTTGATAGTCAAACAAATATCAAACTGGATAATCGTCTCGTCATCTTTGATATCAAGGATCTCCCTGAATCGATTCGACAAATTATGTTAGTGATTGTCGCCAACTTTGTGCAGACCCAAGTGAAAAATAGCCCACAGAAGCGATTGCTTGTAATTGATGAAGGGTGGTTACTGCTCCAACATCAAGAAAGTGCACGATTTATTGCTGGCCTTGCACGCAGAGCCAGAAAATATTATTTAGGAGTCAGTATCATCACCCAACAAGCCAATGATTTCTTGAGCAATGAGTATGGCCGGGCAATTGCTTCCCAAGCATCACTTCGCATTCTGATGCGTCAGGATACGACCACTATTAGCGGTGTCGCACAAGAATTTAAGCTGAGTGAATATGAAGAAAAGTTTCTACTCAGCTGTGATCGAGGTGAAGCTATCATCATTGCCGATCAAAATCATGTAGCAATAAAAGTGGTCGCTTCCGAAAAAGAACATCCGTTGATCACGACAGATCCAAGAGAGCTCTTCCAAACACCATGAATCCTTTTCTGATCTGGAATATCTTTTCCTTTCGCCAAGAACTCAAATATGTTGCGACGGCATTCATTCTTGTTCTGTGTCTGCCATTTGTAGCTATTATCGCGCTTACACATGTGGGCGTGAAAGAGGTATCCGATCAATTAGCCACCGTAAGCGTCATTGGACAAGCAGTAGAGATCAAAAGCCCACTCAATGGCAGCGTGATCAAGAAAGTAACCGGTCCGTTCAGCTGGCCAATCGACGGCCGTATCACACTTGAATTTGGTCAATCAGATCTACCCTATCAAATCTTCCATACTGGCATTGATATTGCCCGAAAATCTGGAGATCCAACTCATGCTTTCATGAAAGGGAAAGTCATCTATGCCGACGAGATATCCTGGGGATATGGCAAACACATCATCATAGACAACGGCGATAATATTTCCAGCTTGTACGGGCATTTAAGCAAGATCAATGTGACGAAAGGCCAAGAAGTATCTCAAGGACAAATAATTGGATTGAGAGGTAGTACTGGTTGGTCTACAGGTCCACACCTTCACTTTGAAACGAGAGTCTTTGGGATTCCTGTCAATCCACGGGTTTTTCTAGGAAAGTAGCGGCCGTGAAATTTATAATACGCTAAAGTGATAAAATAGCCTGAAACAGGTCTATATGATAAAAAAAGTTATTATTCATAACTACAAAACATTTAAAGATTTTGATCTTGAACTATCGAACGACTGCAACATCATTGTTGGGGATAATGAAACTGGTAAATCAACGATAGTTGAATCTATCAACCTTGCTCTTAAAAAGCAGCTTAACGGCAAATTCATCGAAAGTGAATTATCGCCGTATCTTTTTAATAGTATAGTGGTAAAAGACTTCCTAGCAGAAATTGCAGCTGGAAAGAATCCTGCGCTACCTGAAATATACATTGAGCTATATTTCGATGAAGTGTCAGAAATGGCCACTTTTCGTGGCACGAATAATTCACTACACGAAGATAGCATCGGTATTAGACTAGACATTGCTTTTGATAAAGATTTTCAGGAGGAGTATGAAAAACTTCTTGAAGATAGATCTCAAATCAAACTGATACCAGTTGAATATTATAAAGTGAGCTGGCGTTCATTTGCTGATCATGCATTATCTTACCGCAGTATTCCTGTAGGAGTGTCATTCATTGATGCCACTACCATTCGTCTACAAAGTGGTACTGATTATTATTTACAGAATATTATTAGTGATGGCCTGGAAGTTAAGGAGCGAGTTGCACTATCGATTGCTTACAGAAAATTAAGGGAAGAATTTGCGGGACAAGGATCAATCGTTGCCATAAATCAAAAGTTAGACGCTGGTAAAGGCGGGATTACAGATAAACAACTTGCTATCGCAATTGATATTTCACAAAAAGCAAATTGGGAAACCAATCTTATTCCACATCTGGATAATCTGCCATTTCACCTTTCAGGTAAGGGGGAGCAAAATTCGCTTAAAATTATGCTTGCTCTCGACAGAAAAGCTGATGTCACAAATATTATCCTTATTGAAGAGCCAGAGAATCACCTTTCATTTTCCTCAATGAATTTGCTGCTTAAAAAAATAAAGGACAAATGCGATGGAAAGCAATTAATAATTACTACACACAGCTCCTTCGTACTTAATAAATTGGGTTTAGACAAACTCATTCTAATAAGAGGAGGACTTAAGGCTCGATTAGATAGCCTACCAACTAGCACACAAGATTACTTTAAAAAGCTTTCAGGGTATGACACATTACGTCTTATTTTAAGTAAGAAAGCAGTTCTCGTAGAGGGTCCCTCAGATGAACTCATGGTACAAAGAGCATATTTAAATAAACATGGGAAACTGCCTATTGAAGCTGGCATCGACGTAATCAACGTCAGAGGTTTGTCATTCAAGCGTTTCCTTGATATCGCAAAGGCACTCAACATAAATGCTTCTGTTGTGACAGACAATGATGGAGATTTCGAGTCAAAAATTGAAAAGAAATATGTAGATTACTCAGCTTTTTCAAATATTCAGATATTTTATGATAAAGACAATACAGCTTCGACGTTAGAACCTCAAATTGTGAAATGTAATGATTTAGGCGTCCTTAACGGGATATTAGGCACAGCGTTCACGGATAAATCTTCTTTGACTGCATATATGATCGACAATAAAACTGAGTCCGCATTGGCACTCTTCGAAACTGAACAATTATTTAAAATTCCTCAATATATTCAAGATGCAATCACATAAGAATAATATCATTATTGCGTCTGCCGGAGGGAGAAAAACAACTTTTATTGTTGAAGATGCACTTAAGAATAAGAACAGAAAAATCCTTATTACTACTTATACTACAGAGAATTTAGAACAAATAACCTCGTATATCGTCGAACGTAATGGATGTATTCCAAGTAATATTACTGTCATTTCGTGGTTTACATTTCTTCTACACCATGGGGTATGGCCTTATCAAACTTATATCCTTTCAGGAATTAGAGTTGTTTCAATAGACTTCAAAACAATAAGTGCACCTCTTCAAAAAGGAGGAAGAGCCAATCCCTCCTGGTATATAAATAAAGGCAATTTTCTATATAAAGATCGAGTAACAGAATTCGTTTGTGATTGTAATGCTAGGTCTGAAGGTTTAATTATAAAACGTCTTGAAAAAATATATGATGATATTTACATCGATGAAATGCAGGACTTCGTGGGTTGGGATCAAGAGTTGATCGAATTATTGATGAGGTCATCTATATCCGTAAATTTAGTAGGAGATCCTCGACAATCTACTTATATGACTAACAATTCCTCTAAGAATAAAGGACAAAAAGGAAAAAATATAACGACATGGATTGACCGATTACAAAAAAATAGTCTGTGTCAGGTTGAAGAAAGAACCGAATGTTTTAGATGTAATCAGATAATATGCGATTTTGCAGATGACTTGTACCCAGATTTAGCTCGAACTGTATCGAAAAACGCTGAAGAGACTGGACACGATGGTATTTTCACCATTCTGAGGGTCGAAGTTCCCGATTATATATCAACTCATAACCCTAAAATTTTAAGATGGGACAGAAGAGCAAATACTATGAATTTTCCTGCGATGAACATAGGAATTTCAAAAGGTAGGACTTATGAAAGAGTTGTAATTTTCCCAACCAAACCGATGAAACTATACCTGAAAACAAAGAATATTGATGATGCAGGCGATATTTCAAAGCTTTATGTTGCTGTAACTAGAGCAAAATATAGTGTTACTTTTGTAATGGACTAAATTAGTAGACCTTTACTCGTGGTAATATAAGCATATGAACAGTAAGAAGACTTCAAAAAAAGCTTTTGGCGACCGTATAAAAGCTGCTAGAGAAAAACTCGAACTCACTCAAGTACAAGTTGCTGAAGCAGCTGACATGACCGTCAATTACTATGCCATGATCGAGCGTGGAGAAGTGAATCCTTCATTCGAAAAGATCAAAAATATCGCCAGTGTCCTCAAACTGAAAGTAACGATTTCTTAATTCTTCTTTCTTTCGGCAAGCACTCGCAGTGCAAACTCCCTCATCATATCTGCCACTTTCGTAGCGTATTCAATGGTAGCATTCTCTGGATCGGTTGATTCCAAACTTTTTACTGCAGACTGGATCAATTGAGGGCGGTTGCTCTCTCGCATTGCAAACAGCAGTGTTTCCTCTGGAATGCTATTAAATCTCCCATCAAAACGGTCAGATTTTGATAGCTCTAGGATTTCAGTCCAAGGAAGTGATTTTATACGATCTGTGTCATCAGAAGTGTTCATGCTCACTATTATAGCTGATCATGTGGATTTAAATGAAACGAGCGAAGTCCAAGAATTCAAACATCTCGATAGCAGACTCTTCCTCTTCTATCCGCTTCATTATTTCACGACTTTTCACTTGAGAAAGAATGTTTAGGCTTCCTTCCCACAAAATCTTTCTATCCAAAATTGCCAACTTCCTATGGTGATTACCTCTACAGAGGAATACTTGGACACCCAGTCGTTCAAATCGCTGGATCTCTACCTCTGACTGCACCTCCATTGACTCGGTATGCTCACGAGGATCACGGGTGAAAATATATACTCTGATACCTCGCCTGATTAATGTCTCAAAGACTGGGAAGAGCTTGCTCATGCGTTCTTTGGTTATGAATGGACTTTCTATCACAACTTCGCTGCAACAGCGAAGTAAATCCTGTGTGAATTGGCTATAGAAGGTCGATTCATCAAAGAGTGCGGAGTTATTCATGACTACCCTCCTCGAGTGAATGTAATTGATACTCTTCCATCAGCTTGATAAGATACTCTAGAAAGAGTTCAAAATAATTTGCGTCTCCCGCTCCAGACGCAATCACCAGGCAGGAAAGTTATTCACATTGAACCCAAATCTAAATCCACTTCAACTACAATAGAAAGATTAAAACATGAATGAAATAAAACATACTTCAAATCAACAAGAGCTTATAGAATTTGATCAGATTGGATATACACCCGTAGATGAGATGAGAGAGGATAGAAAAGAACTTTTATCAATGAGTCCAGATAGAACTATGAGAATGATTCATGATTACTATTTTGGGACAAGATTTAATCATGATGAAGCATATGATCTATGCGCCGTAGGCTTGAGCTGGCCCGACTTTTGTTATCACAGCACTAATAAATATTTTATTTTGGCATATTCGAAGCTGAATTCCACAGATTCCGATACGAATCTCACGGATCTACACAAAAGATTCGAAACCTATGTTGATACCAATAGAAAAATGATTGCGAAGAAAGCTGCAGAAAGTCTTTCGCTTAGTTGGGAAGAAATTGAAGCTGCGAAGTAGTATCAGGTTACAACTGATATGCTTTCATCAAGTTGTTAAAGTGCGCTAGAAGCGGTTCAAATAAAAGTGCGTCTCTCGCTCCCGACGCAATCACCAGACAGAAAAGTTATTCACATGGAACCCAATTTTGAATCTACAGAAGATTATCTTACTGGCCAAGTAGCAGCTTTGACAACTCCGCCCAAAACTGCAAATTATTCTCATCTCTTTTTCTGCCTAAAGCAATTTCTTCAGCCATACTTATGGTT
>JBDTWD010000010.1:0-30755 GCA_040006915.1 Candidatus Woesebacteria bacterium
TCAGCTTTTTCATAGGTGTTCTTACGCGCTAAAGTTGATTGTACTTGAGTTATGCATTGGCGTATATATTTGGGGAATTTTTCACTTTTGACCTCATCAATCCATTTCCTAGCTTCGATACAAGAACGGTCGCTCACCTTGTCTGACCTATTAGAAATAGCCATGGCGATTTGAGAGAGATTAATCGTCAATGATACTAATGAAAGTTTCGTTGGACTCATAGAATAGCTTTGAAAAAATACTCACTTAAGACTGTATATGTTTCTTGCAGTTGATGATCTTCAATGACATGACTCTCGTTCTGCTGGGTGGGTCTGATATTGATCATCGAACTAAAATCAATGGCTTTGGTCGCGGTATCAACTCCTCCGCCCCACACATCTTTTGAATCACTACCTTGGACAGTCAATCGCTCCTGTCCCTCAAAATGCCGTTTCATTCCCGCACAACAGATCTTCTTTCGAACATCTATGACAGTTTTAATATATGGATCTAGAGATTCTTGGAGTTTTCGGATTTCTTCAGTAGTAAATGGTTCAGTTTTCGTAATAATCATTGGCTTATCCTATCAAAGTGACTTTTCTCATTCCATTATGAGCACGCGCTTTTGTGGACCACCCTCATGAGAGGCCATCATAACTTTTGAATGAGACACTCCTAAATGATGAGCAAGGAGTTTTAGGGCCTCTTTATTGGCTCGTCCCCGCAGAGGATCTGCTTTCACCCGCACCATGAATTCATCCTCGCCGAGTTCTTCTACTTCTTCTCTGGCACATCGTGGTTTTACTGTCATTGTCACTACTCTCATAGACGGTCCTTTTTTAGTTTTGTATCCATCCAGCTACTTGGGTTCTGATTTGAGTATAGGTTGGATCCACTGGCAAATACACCCATACTCCTCCTGGGAAGCGATCAGGGTGCGTAAAGACGCCATTCTTGTCTCCTTCTCGAGTCGTAAACTGATGGGGAACGAGCTTAGGAAACTGTCCTCGCTGAAGGAAGCTCCAACCCAAGCCACTGGCTTCCTGTAATGGAAGCCCTGATTCAATATCAGTGCGATAGATTTCTAATATATGTCCCAACTGTTCAGGGTTACGAATGATTAGTGGATCTTTGATTTTGGAAAGCAGCGCTTCAATCACCCGCTGTTGACGTTTCACTCGGGCATCATCCGTGCCTTCGACTAGATCCAGTGAGTGTCGGGAACGAATAAACCTGAGGGCTCTATCCCCGCTCATATGTTCAATGCCTTTAGTAAAAGCGATCGTTTCATACAGCTTGGCAGGATCTCGTTCCACGCGAACATCGACATCACTACGCGGAAACTTGTAGTCGACAAACGATCGCTCGACATTAACATCTAACCCACCAAAAGCATCAATCAGTTTTCCCACGGTCGCAATATCCATCACAATCACACGGTGAATGGTGAGTCCAGTGATATCACCGACAACGCTTCGGATCAAAGGCTCTTGTCCTTTTTCATAGAGTCCATTTATTTTGGCAGACTGGGAAGCAATCCAAAGATCACGAGGGATACTAAAGGTATCAATCTTTCCTTGCGCTGAATTGACAGATAGAACCATGATGGTATCGGTCAACTTGCTTTGCTCATCTCGGTTAGCCAATGCATCTGTTCCTAGAACCAAGATATTGGTGTGACCATCGGTTTGGGGGAGACTGGTATTTTTGCCTTGGGTCACAACCTGTAAAAGTGTTGGTACTGCAATACCGCTATTGGTTGATACGACACGAAGATACAAAGCGGACATCAGGAAGAGCGCCAAGATTAACGCAATTGCTCCACCTAAAAGAAAAACAAAGAGATAACTTAATACTTTCAGAAAAGTGATGAGGAAGAAATGCAGAAATCTGTCTGCACCACGTGGATGCTCAACTCGGGATGTGTATGATTTTTTGATCGGTACAATTTTTTTAGGAACACTGCGAGCTTTTTGTACACGACGTTTCATAGAAAAATGATCTACTTTCGCGCATCTTCTCTTTTTAAATATTTGCCTGTTTCTGATTCTACCGTGTCCATGACTTCTTGTGGGGTACCAGTTGCTACGATTTTTCCACCCTCATCTCCACCTTCCGGTCCAAGGTCAATAATCCAGTCAGCGTTTTTGATCACATCTAAATTATGTTCAATGACAACTACAGTATTTCCGGTATCAACAAGACGTCGCAACACAATAAGCAGGTTTTGAATGTCTTCAAAGTGTAGTCCCGTCGTCGGTTCGTCCAACAAATACATCACGTGCTCACTCGAACGTAAGGATAACTCACGAGCTAGTTTCACCCGCTGGGCTTCACCACCGGAAAGGGTTGGAGCACTTTGTCCCAGGCCCATATAGCCTAACCCAACGTCAGCCAAGGTTTGTAACTTACGCAAAATTGAACCGTGGTGTTTGAAAAATTCGACTGATTCATCGATCGTCATCGCCAAAATTTCAGCGATATTTTTTTCTTTGTAGCGAACCTCCAATGTCTCTTGGTTGTAGCGTGTTCCTTTACAGATATCACAAGTGACATACACATCAGGCAAGAATTGCATTTCAATTTTCACTTGTCCTTCTCCCTGACATGCCTCACAGCGACCGCCTTTGACGTTGAAACTGAAACGACCAGCAGTATACCCACGAGCGTGTGCGTCATTGGTTGTCGCGTATACATTCCGAATCAAATCAAAAACTTTGGTATAGGTTGCAGGGTTACTGCGAGGAGTTTTGCCGATCGGACTTTGATCAATTAAGGAAACGCGTTTAACCGCAGGATTGACTGAGATCGATGTGATTGGCCCCAATGAATCGTGGGTAATGTATCCCAGTTCTTTGGCCAAGTTTAAATACAACGTTTCATGTAACAGGGTTGATTTTCCCGAGCCCGAGACACCGGTAATACAAATGAATTTGGTGAGTGGAAAGTCCACATCCACACTCTTTAAGTTATGCGCACTGGCTCCACGGATTGCGACCACCCCATCAACTTCATTGGTTCGTTCTCGCTTTGAAGGCAACTGCACTTTCTTTTTCCCACTTAAATATTTTCCGGTGAGTGACCCTTTGGTATCAATAATATCTTGAAGCACTCCTTGAGCGACCACTTCTCCGCCTTTACTCCCAGCTTTCGGTCCAAAGTCGACGATCCAATCAGCTGACTCCATCATTTCTTGATCATGTTCGACCACAATCACTGAATTCCCTAAATCTCGAAGTCGTTTTAAAGTGGCAATCAATCGTTCATTGTCTCGGCTATGTAATCCTACAGTTGGTTCGTCCAACACATACAAAACTCCAGTCAGTCCAGTTCCAATTTGTGAAGCCAGTCGGATACGCTGCGCTTCTCCACCAGCCAAGGTTGCAGCTTCACGAGAAAGAGTGAGGTAGGTTAACCCTACTGAGACCAAGAATTCTAATCGTTCACCAATTTCTTTTAAGATTGAGGATGCGATGAACGCTTCTTTCGCGGTTACCAACCCTGTCTCTTGCCCTTGTTCGAAGATTTTTTTGATCCAGGCACGAGAGATATTGATCGGCAAATCACAGACTTCCATGATGTTCTTGTCATCAATATGCACGGCCAAACTTTCTGCTTTTAATCTCTTTCCATGACAGCTCGGACAGATTTCTTTACGCATGAAGCGTTCAATTTCTCCGCGCATGAAATCTGACTCGCTTTCCAAATACTTCTTTTCTAAATATCCCACAAAACCCTCAAACACTTCTTCAATTTGAGTATTTTTACCAAATCGATTGGTTCCGAATACTTGATGAGTCAGTGGTTTGTCTCCATATAAGAGTACTTGCTTTAATTCATCCGGAAGTTTGCGATATTCGGTGCGCATGGAGCCGTTGTATTGGTCAACGACCGCAGCAATTAAGCGACTAAACCAAGTATCTCCACTCATGACTCGCTCAAACGGAATAATTGCTCCTTCGGCCAGGGTGAGTGATGGAGCCACAATCAAACTGGGATCTACTTTTAAAAGTGTTCCTAATCCATTACAGGTTGGGCATGCGCCGTGAGGGGTATTGAATGAAAAGATACGGGGTTCGATTTCTGGGAGAGAAATTCCGCAGTTTGGACACAAGAACTTCTCGGAAAACAAAATATCGTCCATATTCTTTGGTTTATCAGGGAAAGAGAATCCCGCGTCAGTGACAAAACTCGCCGTTACCAAACCGTCCGCTAGTTTTAAGGCTTGTTCCACGTCTCCCACCAAACGAGAGCGAAACTCTTTGGCTTCGGTGGTAGTACGCAAGATCGTTTTGTCAGTCACCAAACGATCAACGATGACACTGATATCGTGTTTGTTGTTTTTTAAGAGCACGAAATCCTCATCGACTTCATAGACAGAGCCATCTATCCGAACCCGGTTGTAGCCTTTTTTCTTGATATTCTCAAACAAAGCCGTAAATTCCCCTTTTCGGTCACGGACAATCGGAGACAGGATCATGAGCCGGACACCCTTACCAAATTCAGGTCGTTGTTCAATTTTTTCAATAATGGAATTGACGATTTCATCCACAGAAGACTTTTTGATCTCTTCTCCACAATTGGGACAATGGGGTCTACCGATACGGGCAAAGAGAAGGCGCAGATAGTCGTAAATCTCGGTAATTGTACCAACAGTGGAACGAGGATTATGGGAGGTGGTTTTCTGGTCAATGGAGATGGCTGGGGATAGTCCACCGATAAAATCGACATCTGGCTTCCCCATTACCCCCAAGAATTGTCTGGCGTAGGAAGACAGAGACTCGACGTAACGTCTCTGTCCCTCGGCATAAATGGTATCAAAAGCCAAAGACGACTTCCCTGACCCTGACATTCCAGTCAGCACCACAAGTTTATCCTTTGGAATATCCAAATCGATGTTTTTGAGGTTATGCTGCCTAGCTCCTCTGATGGTAATTTTGTCCTGAGGGTTTGTCATACGGATTGGTCATTGTACCCCATTTTCTTCTCGAGTACAATACATAAGAATTACCTCTGATGGAAAGGAAGTATGAATAAAAGCCCTGAAGGAAAAGATCAAAACTATCAAGCATTCCTGCGACTACGCGCGCGTGGAGAATTTACAAAGAATGATCCGTCATGGTTTGCTGTCATCCAACTAGGGGAGCTGATTAGCGTGGTTGCATCATATGAAGCCGCTACTAATCTTCCAAGATTTGACGATGCCTGGGTACTTATCCAGCCGATTACCGATCGACCGGAAATAGATGTACTTTCACCTTTGAGTATCGGTTAACGAACAAAACTGTACGTATGAACACGTTCTACATCACCACCGCTATTCCCTACGTCAATGGGAAACCACATATCGGACATACGCTTGAATTCGTGCAAACAGATACGATTGCTCGTTTTCATAGGCTGTTGGGCGAAGATGTGGTTTTGCTGACTGGATCGGATGAGAATTCGTTAAAGAATGTTCGGGCTGCAGAAAAAGAAGGAATTACGACCAAAGAGCTATTGGATAAATACACCGCAGTGTGGAAAGCGTTTGGCAGCACTTTAGACATCAAAGTCGATATATTTCAACGAAGCTTTAATCCAGAAACCCATTTCCCAGGTGTACAAAAACTCTGGGAATTGTGTGATAAAGCTGGAGATATTTATAAAAAATCGTATACGGGTCTCTATTGCGTCGGCTGTGAACAGTTCTATAAAGAAAGTGAACTCAAAGATGGACTCTGTCCTCAGCATCTGACCCCTCCAGAAGTGGTCAACGAAGAAAATTACTTCTTCAAACTTAGTCGGTACCAAAATGAGATCAAAGAGCTTATTGAATCTGATACCGTACAGGTCATTCCCACAAAAATTCGAAAAGAAGTACTTAGCTTTATTGAATCAGGTTTAGAAGATTTCTCTATTTCACGGTCTGTGGAACGCGCGCGTGGAGTCGGTGTTCCTGTCCCCAATGATCCCAAACAAGTGATGTATGTATGGTTTGATGCGCTTGCCATCTACATGACCGGTATCGGATACGGATGGGATGAAGAAAAATGGCAAAAATATTGGCCGGCGAATATGCACGTTATCGGTAAAGACATTGTCAGGTTTCATGCGATCTATTGGATCGGAATGCTACTCTCAGCCAAACTGCCTTTACCTAAAACTATTTTTGTGCATGGACATATAGCCAGCGGTGGACAAAAGATGAGTAAAAGCATCGGAAATGTCATTGATCCCTACGAAGTGATTGGCAAATATGGGGCTGACTTTACCCGTTTTTACTTACTGTATGAAGTTCCCACTTTAGATGATGGGGACTTTACCTTTTCGCGCGCTGATGAACTCTATACTTCAGAATTTGCGAATGGCTTAGGGAATTTGGTTTCACGGGTCGCAGCCTTGTGTGCCAAAACTGGGATCACTTATCCGTTGACGACCACAAACCGTTCTCTCTCAACAGAGTTAATCGATTCTTTTACAGCCTTAGATCTGCGTGAATCGCTACGATTGGTATGGAAACGCGTATGGGATTTAAACAAAAAGTTAAGTGATGATGAACCCTGGAAAAAAGAAGGAGATGAGTTAGCGACATATCTTGCTCCGGTGGTCGAAGAGATCCGTGTCATCGCCACTGACTTACAACCATTTGTTCCCACACTGGCTGGGAAATTGGGTGAACACTTTGGATCAGAGAAAATCGAAAAAATCGCTCCCCTTTTCCCCAAACTGACATGAAATATTTTGTTCTCAGTATAGTTGGCATGTGGTCCGCTTTTTTAACGATCGCTCAGTCATTTGGTGCGTGGGAAAACCTGTTGGTTCTAAGCCACTTTTCAACGACAGCAATTGGGATTGTGGCAATCTTGACGAGCCTTATAGGATTTGGATACACCATGCTTTTTATCGCACTTTTGGATGTCCCTATTCCCAGAATGAAGACGCTTAGCTATTGTCTTGGATGTGGTGCAATTGTCATCATGTTGTATCTGATCATCACAATGACCCATCGGACACTATTAATGGATTTGTATACCTCAAATACAATCCTGAAAGGAATAGGGTTTGGAAATACAGTTTTACTGGGAGCAACAACACTGTGGTGGCTACTTATCGGCCTTGTACTTACCTTAATCTGTGCCCCCACCAAGAATCGAACTTGGATTAAGAGATTAGAAGTCTCCCGTTCTATCCGTTGAACTATAGGGGCGATACACTCTATTATACCGCCCCCAAGGAAGCTTCGCACTCGGGAAAGCTATTTCTTCAGTTGCGTCTTGGCAGAATCTTTTAATTGCTTCACTTTTGATTGGGCCTCACTTTTGAGATCCTCGGCTTTATCAGTGAGTTTCTCTCTCACTTCTTCTGATTGATCTGACATCTGATCCCTAAATTCCTCGCCTCTCTCTTTCAGATCCTTTACAACATCCATGACTTTTTTTCGATTGTCTTTGTTCGACAAATACACCGCTGCAGTTGCTCCGATTGCTGCTCCGGCAACACCAACTGCGACCGCTCCTAGTGTGCTGGCTTTGTGGTCATTCCCTTTTGCTTTTCCTGGCATATAACTCCTCCAATATAAGTAGTATCACATACGATAGCTCATGCATAAAGGTGACATAGTAATGACAAGGTAAGAAGTATGAAAGAAGTTTTTGTTTCATTGGTTCTTGCATTTGTTGACAAAGTGTTCCACACTTGAAATTAGATTAATTAATGTGCAATACATGGAGGAAATATGGCGAAGAAATCATCATTTGGAATAGGGGCTTTAATAGGCGCAGTCACTGGCGTTGTAGCTGGTGCAGTCGGAATGTTTTTATCCGACGAAGACAACCGTAAAAAAGTTGTGACTGAAGCCAAAAAAGTCGAAAGAGTCGTCGCGAAAGACGTGCGCTCAGCACGATCGAAAGTGAAGAAAGTTGTAAAGAAGGCTAAAAAGAAAGCTGCGACCAAACGCCGCAAATAGACTCAGTTTTTGAACTTACAAAAGCGCTCCTCCAGGGGCGCTTTTTTTCATGGTAAAATAGAGTTCTTGGTGCCTGTAGCTCAATCGGGAGAGCGCTAGATTGTGGATCTGGAGGTAGCGGGATCGAAACCCGTCAGGCACCCATCATTTTTTTCCTCAAGTAAAACTGGCATGTCTGATGAGATGTTTGAGCCCAGCGTGTTATAATTTTAATTATGGATAACACGGGACGAGAGACTAATATTTTAACCTCTAGGGAGCTAAAAATTGATCAACTAAAAAAAGCTTTTTCACAAAAAATCGAATTGATACTTAATGGGAAAAGCTCAGGAGAATTCTTGGGAGTTGAAAACAGTCACGATTACCCAGAGCTCCTTAAAATTTGGTTAAATAGTTCCCATCTCACTGTCGACGAGAAAAATGCAGTGCTTTCAAGAATGCTTGAACACGAAAATTTTCATGCCGTTCCTGCTTTAGGAAAAGCGGAGCTCGGAATAGATGTCACCTATGGTATTAATTTCATCAAGAATCCTAATGGTGATGTAGGTACTGTACCTTGCATTCAACTAAAAACTCCAGAAACGATTAATGTTCTTACCCCAGAGGGAGAAGAAATAGCACTAACACTTTTTGAGTATGTATTAAACCCAGTGCTGATGAATGTAGAACAAAAATTTTCAGAAGTAGACAGACAGCATATTGTAAGATACCTAACCCTTTTCAAATCTTTTGATCAGCTCTATAAAAACCTGATGAATATATTCAAAAAACTACCTGAGCAAGAACAAAGCAAGATACTGGTTTTATCAAACCAAACTTTAGACTAGTCTTAAATATTTTTGACCAACTAAATTGCTTCACAGAGTTGAATCAGAGGAACAGGTTCGAACTTCGTCCAACCACCGACCCAAGAATACCCCCTAATCGGATATGTAGCTTCTCTCAAACCTGGTGCCCTATTTTTCAATTATTTTATGCAAAAAAAGTATTCCTTCGCTTTTGGTAGAAGGACTAAGTCTTCATTAGATGAGTACTGATCATCTAATAAATTTGCATAGTAACACTGTTATACTATTTAGATATGGCTGAAACTCCTGGAGCGCTACATGAATCCAACACGGATCAATCTCTTTTTGAAAGAAGGACTTCCGCAGCAATGGAATTTTGTCAGAATTTAGACACAGATAGTTCTTCGTGGGAAGGAGTTCAACCTCTGCCTGAAAGAAGAGCTCAGGTTATAGAGAGTATGCAGAAATTAGTAGGATTTAGAAATGATGTGAAGAAGCTAGACAAACAACGTTGGATAGATTTTCAAAGCCTAGGCCAAAGCCATGAGCAGATTACCGAAAGAGATGTTAGGAGGATAATTAAATCTGGGGAGGTAGATACTCGTGGGCATTGGATCAAAGATGCAAGAGTGCTATTGAATGACATGTTTAATTATACTGAAACTATTCTAGGACGGCGTACTTGGAACGAATTCGCAGAAGCTTTAGAGGAAGGACAAATTTTGGAGATTGTGAGCAGTTTTTTAAGAACTCATGTTGGTGAACATGACCAAAGAGTCGTAAGTGATACATCAGTTGGTTTTGATGGTGTCGCTAAGAGCTGCCCAGTATCGCTATCTCCAGGTATTTCTGTACGATATTTTACTTTCGCTTGTGCGGAATACATTCTTATGAATAGCATAAAAGATCTAAAATAGCTGCTAACTTCATCAGTAAATGTTCAAAAATTTTGGAATTCAGGTTAGGTCACCTCTACCTACATATTTTAAGGTTCCGAAGAAATCGAAAACTATTCAAACGAGTAACTTGAGTTTTTCATGCGCATTTATTGCACGAGAGACCATCGTCTGTCCAACAACGGGATACAATTCCCAAGGTATTGAAAAGAAACTTTCTCGGTATCGTTCAATAAGTGGTAACCAAAAAGTGCTTAGCCAGCTTCTATCAATTGTCGCAATAATGTTTATGGAGTTCTCAATGTTTACAATAATGTCTGCAAGTTTTAGTAATCTTACTTCCTCAACTGCAACTTTAAGTGATTCTATATACTCATCAAAATCGCCATCACCTTTTACGTTCGTGAGTTCATGTATATAGTGAACGGCAATTCTTCCCCATCGCTTTTCTACATTTTCAGGTTGCACCCCTGTGTCTTCAAACAAATCATGTCCTAAAGCCGCATGAATAAGGTCCATCTTCTGATCAAGAGATATCCCTTTTTCATCAGATAGTAATTCAGCTAGGCATTCGGCTACTTCAATAACATGAGTACTCAACAGTTGACCAGTAGTATTCGTTTTATCTTCATACCAGCCACGAACGATTTTTTTATCAGTAGACGAGATGCGTACCATATGTGTTTTTACTTTGTAATCTTGGCATAGTACGCATAAAATGAATCCCGTCCTGCGTTCAACGCATCATAGTACGCCTTTCGGGAACTGTATCGTGGGAGTGGTTTCTCAAGTCGCACTAAGAAAAACGCACTCCAGGCCTTGGCTATACGACCACATCCGTCAGCAAATGGATGGAGATCAGCATCAAGTTTCCATTCGATCCAAGCAGCCATTTCATATGGATCAATTTTTGCTTTTTCAGCTAATCGCATTTTTGTGAACATTTCGTCATAGAAAGTCGCCATCTCAAGCTTGAGTGGTTCACCTGGAAGAACTTTCCTACCGTACTTGACCTCCCAATCGCGTAACTTCAAACCATCATCTATGTTGGTATTTACTTCCAACGCAATTTCCTTAAGCAACTCTCGTAGCGTTTCTGGTGTTGTAATTGGTTCAAGCCTATTGTTCCAAATGTGTTCCGAAGTACGATGTACGTTTTGGCGAACTTGCTCTTGGAGCTCTTGCGCAGATAAAGTGGTTCCTTCTTTTAAAGTACTCACGGAAGTATCTTTTTCCCCCTTAGCAGTTCTACTTGTATCTAATGTGTTTTGATAGAAAGTGTTTTCAAAATCAGCGAGTTGCTGTTTTCCAAGTTCAGGCAAATTTATATAGGATCGGATATGGCCGAGATATGTAATCCCTTCAGGAAGAAACAATTCTATTTCATAGTCTCTACCATCCTCCTCAATCCAATATTCATCTTTATCGTTCTTATTCATCCAGACTTCGTGTCCATCTGTAAGTTGAACTCGAGTACCAAATTTTTGTACTTTTTGTAAGCCAGATTCGGCTAACATAATATCCCTAAATGCAAAAAAGATTGCTTCTTGATCTTCATCAGCAGGTCTTATTTCAATCCGCATACAACATTTTGTGCGAAAAGTATTTCTACTTGGCAAAGGGATTTTTAAACCTATACGAGGTTTTCCCTTTTTTACTCGAAATCGTACTGTTCCACTGGCGTCATAAATATCTTCGATACTGTGTTCCCAATGGTCGACCTGATACCCATCTAGTGCGACTCGAATCCGCTGTTCCTCTTCTATTTGTAGTTCAATTTTCGCATTTGCAAGTTCACGATAATTCAGGAGTAAATCAACCGCGACGTTCGACTGAAGATACTCAACAATCGGCGTAATATATGCAGTTTCCGGTACTTTTGGAAAAGCAGTTTCTCTTTCAGTTTGGAGTTCAGTGGCAATTTCGAGCATCGACAGCATAAAAAAACCCGCTTTTTTGCGGGTATACTAATGAATCTAAATCACACCTACTTGTTGAAGAGAGTACGAGCTCTGAATTTTTTCTCGACTTTTTGGTTTAGAAAAAAACCGTTCCATAGAGTGGTGTACTTTCTTTGGGACAAATACTTGACCTAGTATGGTATACCATACTTTCCTTAGTCTAACAATAACTTTGTACTTTACGGGAGCAGAATGGGGAAAACTCGTCATTTGCTTGAAGAGCTTAAGAAAGTTTCTTAAAACTACTTGCACTGATAAGATCATCTACTTTCTTTTGAATTTGGATAAAGGTTTCAGAAGCCCTTTTCAGTATTGCTGCGTCGTCAGGCAATCCAACTGGAATGTCCAGAACGTTCCATACCTCAAAGTTGCTTCCTTCGTACTTTAACTGTTTTTGAGAAAATTCGTAATGATCTGTGTTGATAAAGACTACTTTGTCTGCAGTATTCAACAGCTTCAAAGTTGTTTGAGTCCAATGATCTGACATAAAAGGAACCAATCCATTTCTTTTCAAGAGCCAAGCAGCCACCCAACTAATCGGTCCATCCGCGTTTTCATCTGCCTGCGTACCACTGGAGCTTACTTTCAAAGAGTCGATCTGTTTTGAATTCAAGTACGCTTCGGCCAAGCGACTGCGATAGCTATTTCCTGTGCAAACGAAATGAATAGTCATAATGGTATTATATAGCCCAAGCTTCACTAGAACGAGTAATAATTTCTATGCACGGATTTAAAGTGTATTTTTCAGAAATCTGGTATTATTTTGACCCAATTGGGAGACTCAAACGAAGTGGCGCCAAAATTGGCAAAAACGTTTTCATTGGCCGGCACACCTATGTAGAACTAGAGAATGCTTCCCTATTAACAATAGAAGATGATGTAACTATCGCCGCACATACGCGAATCATCCTCCATGACTCTTCATTGCAAAATGTCGCTCATGGAAAAGTACTATATGGTCCGGTGAAACTTCGCAAGAATTGTTACATCGGAGTCAACGCCACCATTCTTCAAGGAAGCGACATCGGTGAGTCGACAATCATCGGCGCAGATTCACTGGTGAAAGGAAAATTAAAATCCAACTCAGTGTATTTTGGCAGGCCAGCTACATACTATTGCTCTGTCAAAGAGCTGCAGGAAAAATGGCGAAAGCGAAAATCCTAGACCTTATCTTGTGGCTTCCCCGTCAGGATCATAAACAGTTGTACCAACATCCATACGAAAATGGCGTAGACAACCATAGCAACCAAAGCAGCGGGTTCAAATACTGCTGCGGTTTCCAATCCTTGAGTTACAGCTGCATGAAAGATTCCTTGGAATGGAAAGACAAACAGTCCAGAGATACTATAGATAAATGAGACGAAGCCACTTGCAGGGTTCGCACCAGTCATTTTCAAGATCAAACGGAAGGCCAATAAAATCTCAACACAACTTAATAAAAAGTACGCAGCATAGACCACTGTTTGCGATGGAGCCACAGTCTCGCTCGCTCCAGATACGACGGTTTGGGATTCTACCTTCGCTCCTGGTGCATTCACGCTGGTATTCTTTGTAGTTGTGGTTTCTTTTCGTACGACGTCATCTGACATATTTCTCCTTTTGTTAATATAATCAGTATACGTTTTTTATACGCATGTTTCAATTTAGTTGCAAGCTGGAACCATATCTTCTTGGGAAAAAGCTATATTTTCCCGTATAATTAGTGGTATGTACTCTCATATTGTTTTGGGTGGAACCTTTGATCATCTGCATGCGGGACACCGAGAACTCCTGTCTTTTGCTTTTTCCCAAGGCCAGAAAGTAACATTGGGTCTGACAAAAGCTTCAATGAATACCAGTAAAGCTCTCTCTTCTGAAATTCAAACCTACGTTTCGCGAGAGAAAGCGATTACAGAGTTTGCTCGCTCACTCCAAAGAGACCAGGATTTGTGTATCATTCCTATCCATGATGTATTTGGCAGCACACTGACCGATCAGACCTTAGACGCAATTATCGTCACTCCACAAACAGAAAAAGGGGCTCATTTTATAAACTCAAAACGCGTCCAACTGGGATTGCCGTCTCTCCCGATCCAAGCCTGTCCGCTGGTAAAAGATGATGATGGCAACATTTTGTGTTCAAGCAACATACGATCGGGAATTACAGACCGAGAAGGAAAAAGCTACCAGAAAATCTTTTCCAAAGATATTGTCCTTTCACAGTCAGCCCGAGAAACCCTTCGCAGACCATTTGGCCAAGCCATCGGAGCTTCAAAACTACAAAAGTTGAAAGGAGCATTGATTATCGTTGGAGACGTTGCCACGCAACATTGTATCGATCACAAAATCTCTTTTTCTCGCTCATACATTGACGGATACTCACAACGTAAACCATACGCTCTCACTGTATCAAAAGAATATTCACTCAAAAAATTCGACATTCTCAATCCCGCAGGGTCCATTACCCGTCAGGCCATCGATCTCATTACCCAAGAAATTGGCTCTGATAAGGAAATCAGACAAATTAATGGTGAGGAGGATCTCTTGACGGTCGCGTTGGTCGTTTTGCTTCCATTTGGTACGCACATCGTCTATGGGTACCCATACGAACCCAAAGGTATGCGAATGATTACTATCAATGAGCGAGTTAAAGTGAAATTTGCTCAGTTACTTATTGATTGATACAATAAATCTATATGGAAATGCTTTTAAATCTTCTCGTCCAAGGAATCGCCGTTTTTTTGACCGCCTACATTTTACCTGGGGTCTTCATGGAGGGGTTTGGAACTGCTTTGTTAGTGGCAATCGTCTTAGGAATTGTGAATGCGATCATCCGACCAATTCTACTGTTGTTTACGTTACCTTTAAATATTCTCACCTTAGGATTGTTTACCTTTATCATTAACGCGCTGATGATCGAACTCGTCGATGCCCTGATTGCCGGTTTTTCGGTAGGGGGATTTGTAAATGCGCTACTCTTTTCTTTGGTACTCTCAGTGATCAGCGCAGTCCTTCATTCGTTGACCAAAAAATAGTCTTATAGCCCAAAGGCAATTTTGAATCGCTGGAGGAATGAACGGTCGCCAGTTGCGCCGCATTTCTCGATTCCCACCTTCCCGTCATCATAGTCTTTGGCATTGTTTCCTACAGCATCAGCGTCTTTTTTCAAATCTGCAGACATGCTACCGGTGACGATCAAAAGTTGTTCGCGATCGATGATGGGTTTGGTCAATACGTCATCATTGACGCTCTCTCCATTGACTCGAATATCGAAAGTGAAATTTTCAGCTCGCTGAGCCATTTCCTGATCCTGGGTAATCTTTTCCCAATATCCGATTGTCTCAAAGAAGGTCTTCCAAGTGATACCATCGGCGTGCACATGAACCACATTTCCAATCCCTTCATGCAAGTGGACATTGTCTTTAGGATTATCTGAGTGCACATCTGTGTCGGTACACGGAGAAATGTGCATGAACTCTGGTTTACTAAAATCGGCCAGTTTTCCATCTTCAATCACTGCAAAGTTGGCATGGTAGTGAACCGGCTTGTTTGGAATGAGGGAGACTTTATATCCTACAAATGCTATGACCAGAAAAAGGAAGACGAAGACACCAAGAAGAATTTTCATAGAAATATTTTAGCCGAACCATTTTCTATAGTATATACTCTCAAAAGATATAATAGAAAAGATATGTTCCAATATTTAAGAGAGAAAGTCGAACAAAGAAGTAACTCGAGTAAGCTTCAAGGAGAAGTAGAAAAGGTTATTGATGCTATCGATGATTACGAAAAAAACTCATTTTATGAAAATCTTTTTCAAGCATTTATAAAAGAATTACAAAAAAGGACACACGTTCATTCCTCCGATGAAAGCTGGAATTTTTATGTGAAGCATTTTGATTTGGTACGAATTGAATACCAATTTAAAGAAACATTTAAATATCTAGCAGGTGCAGTTATTTTCACCTCTCCCTCTGGGGAGACTGAAGTATATCTTAATCCTTTTCTTGAGGATTCATCATTGTTTTCAGCAGAATATAAAATGATGACGGTTATTGAGGAATATATGCATTCCTTCCAACAAAAAAGAGATACTGCACTTAGTCATGAGCAATATCAAGTTCTAAGAGCAAAATGGGAAATTGAAACGAAAAAAATATTTCTGGCACTCAAGATAAAACTCAAATTGAGTGAAGAGAAAAAGAGATTCCTACGCCATCGCTTGAAGGAAGACAGAAAAGATCTCAACATTGCTCTTAAGCCAGATCGAATACGTCAGTAGTAACGAGAATTAACATTAGAGGTACAGTTTTGTCGAATTTTTGATCATTTCAGTGAGTTCAGAATCCATGTACTCAAACCCATTTGGAATATCTAGAACAATGATCCTCTTCTTTTCGGTTTCTGTGGGGAATTTTTGCTTGAGCTTTTCTTGGTGATGACGTTCCATTACAAAAATGATATCAGCCCAAGTGAGTAGCTGCGTATTCACAACTTGCCTGGCATTATGAGCTGTCCCGGCAGACCGAACGTGCAAACTAGGAACTTTGGCAAATATCTCTTCAGCCGTGAGGCTTCTGATTTTGTTTAAACTACAAATGAAAAGAACATTCATTGCTTTTCAGTCTAGCAAATGTGAGTGGTCGTTATAGGTAATAAGAACCCATCCTCTATCCAGAGTAAATTCTGCGATCGAGACACCGGTATTATCCGTATGTAGGTGATCAACGAGTTGATCAAAATTTCGAGCAGAAAATTCAGTGCCAAATAGAATAATCCCGGTAATTGCTCGGATTACATGTCCATGCGCGACAACCACTATTTGCTCGTGTTCACCATATTTTTCAAGTGTTGCAAGTCCTTTTTCCACGCGTTTTAAAAAATCAAAATAGTTTTCTTCATCGCTATAATGAAAAGTCGGATCTGCTTTATGCTCGCGAATGTGTCGTATTATTTTGTTTGATTCGTTATCTGAGTGTGGTTTTCCATGCACGACTGATGGATGTTTTACTTCCGCAAACAGTGGTTCTGAAATAATTTCTTTATTGATAGCCCCGGCTATTTCTTTGGCAGTTTGTTGTGCCCGCGTCATGGTACTTGCAATAATGGTATCAACTTTTATCCCACGAAATCTTTGTGCTACAACCTTCGCTTGGGATTGTCCTTTTTGGGTGAGCTTTTCTGTAGCTGTTTGGTGAAAACGTCCGACGTTCCCCTCGCTCTCACCATGTCTGACCAAATACAATTTCATAGGTTTATTTTGCAACGTCTATAGCTCGCACTTCACGGATCACCGTCACAGTGACAGTACCAGGATAGGTAACTTCATTTTTAATTCTGTCCTTGATCGTGTGTGACAGCAGAACTGCATCTTCATCGGTTGATCCTTCTGGATTAACGATGACACGGATTTCGCGACCGGCTTGGATAGCATACGCTTCTCGTACTTTTGGATCGGTTTTAGCAATTTCTTCAAGTTTGGTCAATCGCTTCACATACTCTTCGTAGTTCTCGTAGCGAGCACCTGGACGAGCACCTGAGATTGCATCTGAGACGTAGACCAAGACTGCTTCTTTGCTACTAAATGGCTTGTCTTCATGGTGCTGTTCGACACAATCGATCACGACTTGTGGCATGCGATATTTCTTCAGAAGATTCACACCTAATTCAATGTGACTTCCTTCCTCATCGTTCACCACTTTTCCAATATCGTGCAATAGACATCCCAGTCTTACTGTATCCACGTTGGCTCCCACTTCGTGCGCTAAAGCGATACCGATTTTGGTTTCTTCCAAAGTGTGGGCAATCATGTTCTGTCCATATGAGAAGCGATATTTAAAGCGACCAAGCATCTGGATCAATTCGTGTGGCATGTTGTACACACCCACGGCATGACACAGCTTCTTGCCTTCTTCAAACATGATCTTGTCGAGTTCCTCAGTGACTTTTCGAACAATCTCTTCAATGCGTGTTGGTTGGATGCGACCATCTTTGACCAATCGTTCCAACGATACTCTAGCAATCTCACGTCGGACTGGATCGAAACAAGACAGACGGACTGTTCCTGGCTGATCATCGAGATCGACATCAACTCCAGTCATTTGTTCGAAGGCACGGATATTTCGGCCATCTTTACCGATGATCTTTCCTTTGATGTCATCACTGGGAAGCTGTACCACAGAAACTGTATATTCAGACACATACGTGGTGGCACCATGTTTCATGGCATCAACCAAAATTTCTTTCGCCTGTTCATCCGCTTCTTCTTTGGCTTGGTTAACCTTGGCCTGAATCACTTCAGCCATGTCTTTGGAGACCGTGCGTTCAAGGTTCTCTAAAATCTGCTCTTTGGCTTGATCACGGGTAAGACCAGCAACTTGTTCGAGTTTTTTAACCAAGTTTTTGCGGGTTTCTTCAATTTGGGTTGCTCTGCTATCCAAATCACCTTTTCGCTTTGAGAGGTCACCATCACGCTCATCTAATACCCGGAGGCGTTGGTCAACGCTCGCCAATTTCTGATCAATACTATGTTGACCTTTGGAGATCTCATCGCGCATCTCACGAACCTGCTTTTCAGCCGATTCACGGATAGTCAACGCTTCTGCTTTGGCTTCAACGATAATTTCGCGAGCTCTAGCTTGAGCTTCACGAGCGAGAGCTTCTGATTCTTGGGTAGAAACCACTGGCTTTTTTGGAGCGATAGGAACAGGCTTGGGAAGAGGACGGACCCCTTGAGGAGCTTGTGGCTTTTGGGTAGCCCCTGGAGTACTGGCTCCCCCAGCGGTACCAGACAACATTCCGGATAATCGAGTAAATAATGACATAAAATCCTTTCGTACAAAGGTAGTGGAAAAGCACTACAGACAATGACAATTCAAATATGTCTTTAAAAAAGATTGTGGGGAATGCAAAAAGAACGCGTGGACTTTAGGCTACAGTGGCCAGTCCGCGTCGATCACTGTCATCTCTAATGATGGGAGTGAAAAAATGCATATCGAGTATAAATCAGATTTCCTTTAATCTTATTCAAAGACTATGTGGAGTTTACCTTTTTTGTACCCATTCGTCAAGGAAGGGACCAATTTCACTCGAGGAAAAACCAGCCGTCATCAAATTAGTATAGGCTTTTGCAAACCGGGTACGCTTATCCAAATCAGCCCACTTATGCTCAAATTTGGCAATTCTCTTTTCCATCGCTGCTTGAATCTCCTCCGGATCCACGGCCTGAAGAGCTGCACTCACCGTCTCCTTATCCACCCCAGCGATTTTTAACTTCATCGACAACCAGCGTTTACCTTTGGACTTATTCGCAATCACCGAATGACTTAAACTCTCTGCAAATTTCTTGTCATCGATATAGCCAAAGCCTTTATACTTTGCAACCAAGCCTTCTACAAACTCGTCACTGACACTGATCTTTTTCCGTTTTCTGGTAAGGTACTGACGGACTTCGTATTCGCTGCGCGGACGTAGTGAAATATATCTACCGAGTAACTGTTCTAAATGCGTCATCGTTATAAACGGACTACGAGTCTAAAAAAAATTGTCTTCAACTGATTTTCCCAATCTCTCAGTTCTTGCATCAAAACCGGGTTTTGTTGAACTTCTCCTGCTCTTTTTATTCCTTCGTGTATATTTTGATCAGAGTCGCTTGAAAACGCTTCAGCCTCATCCCCGACTTTAACTAAATCTTCATCGGGCAAATCCTTTTTCATGGCTTCAAATAATAATGTCTGGGATACCGAGCCCAGCTGTCCCTCTTCATGAACTCTAATTTCTGACGCAAAAAGAGATAAGAGTGGGAATTCTTTTTCTAGTTCTCCGATTAGCCATTCATTATGATAAAGCGCAAGAACTTTCTCCATTCGTTCTCTCGTTGGTAACTCATTGAGTAAAGACATAGTATTTATTCCCCATCGGTGGTCTCTTTAATCTCCATTGGATTACCAGCTTTTCCATCCTTAATGCGTTGACGAATTGTTGCATCCAGTTCCTTCATCAAATCGGCATTTGTTTCCAATTCCAACTTTAAGGCATCGCGTCCTTGGGCCAAGGTTTTATCTTTGTATTTATAGAAACTCCCGCTTTTTTGCAAAATTCCCATCTCGGTTGCAACATCAACGATTCCGCCACTCCGACTAATACCACCCACGTTCATGATGTCAAATTCAGCCACACGGAATGGTGGAGCCATCTTGTTCTTTACCACCTTGGCTCGGTGCCTGCCTCCAATCACTAACTCACCTTCGGTAATGTTGCCAATTTTGCGCATATCAATACGGGCTGATGCATAGAACTTTAGCGCTTGTCCACCGGTTGTCGTTTCAGGGTTGCCAAACATCACACCAATCTTCATACGGATTTGGTTGGTAAAGATAAGCAAGGTTTTACTTTTGTTAATTGCAGCGGTAAGTTTACGCATTGCTTGACTCATCAATCGAGCTTGCGCTCCCATCACTGCATCTCCCATCTCACCTTCAATTTCCGCTTTCGGAGTAAGGGCGGCAACAGAGTCGACAACGATAACGTCAAGTCCACCGGAACGAACCAACATCTCCGTAATTTCTAATGCTTGTTCACCATTGTCCGGTTGAGAGATAAGCAAGTTATCCAAATCCACGCCAATGACTTTTGCACGCATTGGATCTAACGCATGTTCGGCATCGATGAAGGCTGCTGTGCCTCCATGTTTTTGCGCTTCCGCAATAACATGCAAAGCAACAGTGGTTTTTCCTGACGCTTCTGGTCCATAGATTTCAACGATACGACCGCGCGCGAATCCTCCAATTCCTAAAGCTAAATCTAAAGCAATCGAGCCGGTGGAAATTGCTGGAACACTTTGTGTTGCTTCCATTTGTTCACCCAATCTCATGATTGAGCCTTTGCCATACTGCTTTTCAATTTGCTGCATGGCAATTCGAACTGCTTCTAGCCGTTCAGTTCGTTGGCTACTTTCAGGTCGTTGTGGAACTGGAGCAACAGCTGGTCGCGTCGCAGCTTGTGGACGCTGGGTTGGTTGAGGTGCTTGTGGCATAGGAATGAATCCCTTTCTTTTGGCCATCTAAACACAATAGTAAACGCAAGACAAGAGGATGTATAATAATAAATCTTCGGGGTATAGTTTAATGGTAGAATTCGTGGCTGGGGGTCATGAGGCGAAAGTTCGATTCTTTCTACCCCGACAAAAGACTTAGGACCTTTCGTGTTGAACTTGTAAAGTCTTTCTATTTACTTTTCTCTCTGGATTGTCGTGTTCCCATTTATCAAGTGCAGCCTCAACCGAAGCTTTATCATTATTTTCTACAGTTGTCATGTCATGGCTATCAAGGTGATCCACATCCTCCACCGTTTTTACGGCTCTAACAGTAGAAAAAAAGTGTATTTCGTACGACATATGTACTCCAAGATATTTATTCACGCCCGATAGGTTTCACCTCACCGATGATAACATCTTTCCAACCACGTGATCTTGCCAATTTCTTTTTAATGGCGTGAATCTAGCATAGCTATTTTCTAAGTTAAAATGTAATTGAAATTTTTGTGTTCAAAAAGATGTCATTCAGGCAGCTTTCATCTCCCAAAATCATCTTGCACACGCACTATCTCAGACTCATCAGATGGGTTATTAACGTCGGCGTGTCTCCAGATTTCCGCGACTAAACCCCAGTTATCCAAACCAATTAACCGGTGCCGCTGACGGAGGCTGATTTCGATCACATCTCCCACCTTGCAGAGTTTTACCGGTGTCTGGGCATCTGTATCAGAGAGCATTACAGCGACTGGACCCTCCAAAATCTTCCATAGCTCACTACGCCGATTATGATACTGCCACGAGAGTCTTTTTCCGGGCGCAACCGCTAATAACTTTGGTTGGAGCTTGTGTGCTGACTCTTTAAGTTCTTGTTGATCTGGGAAAAAAAGATCGATAAAGTGTAATAGATCTTTATCTTGGATACGAAAAAAACCACCCCAGGGTCGCTCAAAGTCTGCTTGCGCAACAATTAGTCCTGAATTTTTAATGAAATCGACAATACGGTCGTGAACATCTGTTTTTGTTTCCATAATTATTTTTTCAGTTCGTCTTTAAACCAATCAACCCATAGATTTGGAGTTGGATTCTGACCATTGAGCATTGCTAGATAGAATGTGGTATAGGCACCGATTGCCAGTAACTCAAATACCTGTCCGATTTTGGTTTTTGAACGTAACATTAATCGTTTATATTCGCAGGTATTCTTCTCAATCACTTCTTCGGTCAGTTCCACTCGTTTGGCATTACTCCTTCCATACAGATCCGATGACACAGTCAAAAACAACAAATTCAAATCATTGGATTTAGGAAAAGCCAAACCTTCCATTAGATGGTGATTCATTTCTGGAATGACACGATACTCTGAATATACTTTTGCTGTTTCATTAAAGGCATTGGCCACCACATGTCCGGCTCCTTCTAAATGTTCTGCCACGACGATGATCGGAAGTTTTTCAATTGTTTCAAAAGCCAGAATCTTGGCCAAATTCTTTTCTTGGGCAATATCAGCACTCATCGTTAGCTGAACATCAGCTACAGCTTTCAAGACTTCTTCATAGTCTGATTGAGACAGCGGCAATATGCCAGTTCGTTCAAGCAAGGCCATCTGTCCAAAGACTGAGTATCCCAGTGCATAGCGAGGAACGTTACAGGGGTTGAAGGTCGGAGTATAGATATATCCTGGATATGAATTGGTTTTCAAAAACTCAGCCAGTTTTCCACCGGAAGCGAGACCGGTAATGAGTGCGCCTTTTTTCTGCGCATCCAACCCGGCAGCCAATGTCTCTTCAGTATTACCTGAGTAACTGGAAAGGACGACGAGGGTTTCGTGATTGACCCAAGCCGGGAGGGTATAGTCAGGAATCGAAAACACCGGGACTTTTAGTTCGTCTTTAAACAAAGTTTGAATTACATGTGTTCCATAGGCAGAACCACCCATTCCTGCGACCACGACGTTACGCACATTTTTATATGTATCAGGAAAAGAAATAGTTCTGGTTTCTTCCCACGCTTGTCTGATTTGACTCCCGAGCTGTTCAATGGAACGCAAACCACTGTTGATATCCAATTTTCCCATCTCATCACGTGAATCTAAAATTGTGCTCATATGTTCCTTATTGTTCACTAAAGACTGTACCCGTTTTACCTATCGAAAAGGGATCCGTCTGTATAACTTGTGTTTCTGTTTTTCCGTATTTCAAAGTCAAATGAGACACATTTGCTTCTCTAACCTCATATGTTATGTCTTCGTGTTCCAAACCTACTAAGCCTTGAGCAATGAGTATTCCGACTATACGCTTTCCTTCGGAACGGCGAAAACCTTCTTCCCATGTGCTCATCATATCTAGACAAAAAAAATCATCATCTTCCATCGTACTCTTTGACTCATCTATCATAGTTCCATACGGAATCAGTATCTCAACGTGAGTTTCTTTCATATCTATTTATTCCAATATAGTCGTGTTTATCCACTCTGCTACACCATCGTGATCATAGTCTCCACAGACTTCGTCAGCAACTTTCTTCACCGCTTCCGTCGCGTTGCCGGCCGCTACTGCATATCCGACGGTCTGTAAAAATTCAATATCAGTTTCACTGTCACCAAAACCAATGACTTCTTCTGGTTTGATTCCTTGAATTGTACACCATTCCCTCACTCCAACCGATTTATTTACTCCATGCGCAGTCACATCTGCGTACCAAGAACCATCGTAGTGGTGCATAACTTTTGCTTCCCACAAATCGGAGTGTTTTAGTTCTTTACCGATCTCTTCATTGATATCATCAACGACGACCAAAGGAACGTCTGTATTGGGAAAATCTGCGAGCGGCAACGGGACAATGGTGGACTTGGGATTATGTAACCACCCTTCTAGTTTTTTCTCATTCGCAAAGAACGAAGTTCCCGTTTGGATGACAACTCCAACGTTTCGCTCCTTCGCAAAGCGGATGATCTCTTGAACAGTTTGAGCTGGAATCAGTTTCTCCCAGAGGACTGTGCCATCTGTCTTAATTACTTGGGCACCACCTGCAACCACATGAACACAGTCAGAGGGGAAATATGGGAAAGCCACTGATCGTAGTGTCACAAAGTGTCGCCCAGTGCAGACTCCAATCAATGGATACTTTTGATACAGTTTTTGTACCATCTCCTGTGTACGAGGAGTAATTTCCTTTTTTGAATTCGTCAACGTTTTATCGACATCAAACAAGAAGGCTTTGTAAGAAGAAAAATCCATATGAGAAAATCACTTTCCATTTTGTTCAACTTGTATCTCCATTTGGAGTTTCACGGTGCAATCATGCGGGATATGGTCCCAAACCGTAACGCTCGGATACACGATACTCCTGCAACCGATGAACTTCCCTGGCATCACGTTTACCCGTATCCCGATTTTTGTGTCATCACCAATCACAGTTCCCATATATGTTGATCCGGTGTTGATTTGTTTCTCTTTGATTTTAATCACGATCGACTCTCGGTCCATCCGTCGGTTACTCGTAATGAAGTTGGCTCCAATTTTTACATTTCTGCCGACAATCGTATCGCCCATAAATCCATTATGCATACTGCTATGTTCCATAATAATCGAACGCGTCACATCAGAATGGACACCGACTGAAGAGCCTTCTTCAAAACTCGAAGCCCTGATCAACGAAAAATCACCAATAAAGACATCCTTTCCTATATAGGCAGGACCGACAATTTTAACGGCATGTCCGATTGTGGCTCCATTCTCTATATAGATTGAACCTTTGGTATCATCCAACACGGCGGTTTTAGCAACTTTTGCATAGGGAGAGAGATAGGCAGGCATTTCCAAAAAAAGGGCTTTTTGAAATTCAAACAGATGCCATGGATATTTCAAGGATGGCAATACTTTCATCTCTTCAATCGCAGTTACTTCAAATTCTCGAAAATACGAATCTAAAGCCGCTTCGAAACTGTATTCACCTTCCGGGGTGTTTTCCAAAAATTGCAAAAATGCATGTGAAAGATAATGCATTCCATGTTGTTTCAAATTTGATTTTTCTTCACCCTGTACAGGCTTCTCAACAATTCCCACAATCCGTTTTCCCTCTAACGTCACAATTCCATACAACCAAGGTTCTTTGGTATATGCAACTTCCAAAGCTCCACCGTTTCCGGCTTGCTCAATCAGTGTTTCAAGCTGCTCACCGGCATTGAGTAAATATGGATAAATAACGGCAAAGGAATCTTTAATTTTATCTTTGGCACGAAGCAGCGCATCTCCCATTCCCAGGGCCACTGGTTGCAATACATATTGCACCGATAGTTTTGAAAATGGATGTTCGTCTAGGAAACCTGACAGTCCTTTCCCTTCCCAATCTTTGGGGGATACGACAATGACAATATCGGTAAATCCAACTCGTTCTAAGTTCTCAAGCATCCGAACCACCAGTGATTTTCCCAAAAGGGTCAAAGCAGCCTTATGCGTGGTTTGGTTAAGCGGAAAGAATCGGCTATTTTCACCACCAGCCAAAATCACTACTGTTGGACGGTTTGCCATAGTGGTCTTGATTGTATACTGCCCCGGCTGCTATTCCAAGGCATGGGTGTTTACGCCCTTACTCCAGTCAATTTCCGGATGCGTTTTCAACATCGCTTTCAACTGCGCCTTTACCTCATCATAGATTGCTTGCGTCTTCCCTTCAAACTTTACCGTAATATACGGCCCATTCTGGGAGGCACGAACGATTGCCATGCGATCAGGTAAATCGACACGGACACCATCAATCGTAATATATTCTCCAGTCGGCCACAGTTTTTGAAAATCTGCTTTGATTACTGTGTCAATAAATTTGAACTTTATATCATCTGCCAATCCAAATTTAATTTCTGGGCTTGAAACATAGATTGATAATTCACTGACCGCTTGAACTAGGGTTTGATTCTTTCGTTCCAAATATTGGAGCAATCGCAGTGAAGCGTATGCACCATCATCATGACCAAAGAAATTGTCCATGAAGAAAATGTGTCCAGAAAGCTCTCCTCCGAATGGAGCGCGAACTTCTTTAATCTTCGATTTGATAAAGGAGTGTCCGGTCATCCAGACCACTGGTTTTCCCCCAGCAGCAACGACTGCTTCTGTCACCTGTCGTGAACACAATGTGTTGTAGACAATTGGAGCCCCTGGCATGAAATCTAAGATGTCTTTGGCAAAGAGTGCGACGATCGAATCCATCCATAGCGTCTTTCCTTCACCATCAACTACAGCCATACGATCACCATCGGTGTCATAGGCAAATCCGATGTCAGCTCCTGCTTTCTTCACTCCTTCGGCTAATCGTTCCAAGACTTCAATTTCTGTAGGATCTGGAACACCTAAGGGGAAATTTCCATCCAAGGTTGTGTTTTGTTCGACAACTTCACATCCCGCAGAGCGTAAGAGATCAGGATAGAATTTCCCAGAAGTGGTATTGCAGGTATCAACGACAACTTTCCATTTCTTTTGTAAGGAGAAGAGTTTTAAAAGCGTTTCTTTGTAGGCAGGATAAACGTCAATTTCGCGATTTTTTCCATTCCCTGTTGAGAACTCTTTTTTCTCGCAAAGCTCCCACATATACAAGACCTCCTCGGTGATCATGGTGTCCGAGTACCCCACCCCGAGTTTTAAGCCATTAAATTCTTTCGGATTATGGGAAGCGGTAATCATTGCCCCACCCTTCGTCTTAAATTCGTACGACGAAAAATAGACGATTTGTGACAAGGAGAGTCCCATGTCGATGGTATCAATTCCTCCTTCATTCAGTCCTTGGATGAACGCTTTGGCATACTTTTCTGAACTCAGGCGATTATCTCGACCAACAGTGGATTCTTTAATCCGTCGTTGGGTGAGAAATGTCGCATATGCCCTCCCTAATGTGTAATAGGCATCTTCCGAAAGCTCATTGTCAGCAAGTCCTCGGATGTCATAACCACGAAAGACCACTTTGGGAACTGAAACGATTTGCATACACTTCCTCCTTTTTGTTCCTATACGCACCGGAACAGGCCTCTCATTCTAGAGCTCTGTTAACAAAAGGTCAATTTCTTGGGCAAGCGACAACGACGCTCTTGAGGTTTTTTGTCGAGTATCGATTTCTAAAAGCTTTTTGTGAATTGATAAGAGACCATCAAGGGAAAAAGATCGAGCTTGGGTTTGAATCTTTTGTCGACCGAATGGTGGTCCTTCATACGTACCATCAGCAACAAAGGCAATCAATATTCTGATTTGCCGAACTATCATGGTAAATACAAATTCAACGTCCTGCGTATTCAAGACTTGATGAAAGGTTGTAATCAATGTGCTTGAGGATTGGATTCCTAACGTTTCGACAAAATGAAACAGTAGCCCTGGCAATTTAAAAAGCAACGCTTGGCTTTCCGGAAATTTTTTCAGTTGAGTGGGAGTGAGAACTTTACTTTCGACAAACACAATATGAACCGTCGTACTTTTTTGACTAGCAATCCATTCGATCAATTCATCTTTGGATTTGCTTTTGGGAAGACTATGCAGCCGATCAACAATGACCATTTTTTCACTGGCAAACAGCTCTTGGGTTCCAATCGAACTTTCAAGATCAGGAATCGTAACTCCTTTGGCTTCGATATGAAGAATTTGCACTCCTCGCTTTTTTGCTTCATCCACGAGTCGTGCCAATTCTGTATGAGTTTTAATCTCATCATCACCATGAAGAATAGTTTGCATGAAGGAAGTATACTATGGAAAAATTTGCATCATTCTATGGCCAATGAAAAATTTGATATCGCATTAAAAAGAGCCGTTCGAGAACGGCAACAGAATCTGTGTGGATCTTGCGGTACCGAGGTGACACAGTTACTCATTCATCATATCCTTCCCATACAGATGGAAGGAACAAAGTCGGGAGACAATGCGGTTGGACTCTGTGTGCGTTGTCACTTCTACTGGGATACTCTGGCTATTGAGCATGGGATCTTATTTCAGAATCGGATGTAAAGATGTATGGAGTACGAGAGTACATTTTGGAGTGTAGTGGAATAGTTTCTTGTTTTCATTGCGAGTGGAATGCTGTATACGATGGGATGTAATGAAGTGAGGTGAATCGGTTGTTCTTTGGTTATGGGTATGTTGTTGTATGTTTGGATGTGTGTCTATGTCTTCAATCGGGGTCAGTAGCACCCCCACCCCTATAGTATAGGGGGATGTAAAAAAAATTCTCTTATTTGATCTGGTAGAGTGCTGAAAAACTGTAGTAGGATACCGTGACGATTTCACTCGGATATTTATAGCCGAAATCAAACCCGCAAGCACTGTTGTTGTACCTATTGTTAGAAATGCTCGTGAAGATTCTAATCCAAAGAAGTGTCAATCGAATCATCAGCAAGCACCCCAGTGCGATACATTCTTTGTAAAATACTGCCTTTGTGTTTTTCGAGTGCTCGATCAATCGATGAAGACACTACGATCCACACTGGCTCCAGGTTTTTTTGATGAGCAAAGGCAAGTAATGTATCAACCGTTTTTGTTGCCCGTATTTTTTGCTGTACCTTTTGCTTATTTATCCATCTGAAAAGCTCAGTTTTCGCTTGGACTTTATTCAAGTCATAGCGAATAAAGTGCTTTTGATTGATCTCTGCTTTTACCTGAACGGCTAACCCCCGGTTCACGACTTCCGTTCCATTCCTCTGTGGCTTTACCATAAAATCGACACCCATTCGATCTTCACTTTCTCCTCCCAACTCTATTTCTCTTCCTTCATCAACAAACGATAAAACCGCAGTTAATTCACCCGTAACACCGGATAGAAAAGTGTTCACGCTTTTATTTGTAAACCGATTCATGAAATTCCCTAAACCGACATCTTTTGTCAGATAACTAAATAACGTCAGGACCTCTTCACTATCAAAATAGTTCTGACGTAATGTGAGAAATCCAGAAAGAATTTCATGTCTTGCAGCATGTTGAGCTTCAAGTTCTTCTGAGGATATATTTTTACCACTTTGTTCTTGGGAAGAAACAATCATTAACCACTTTGTTATAGCCAGCACCATCTGAGAGCATCGGTAGACTGCTTCACTTTCCGGAAGGCTAATTCCGTCCTCATCTTCCTCTCTTATCACGAAATCATTATCAACAGCTCGTCTCACATATTCACCTCGCTGCTTTCGCGTCATGTTTCCTACATCTTCAATGTTAACAACAGGCATTTCTACGCCTTCAACAAATATCGTTTCTTTTCCCTCGGGAATTGGTGGTAGTTTAGGAGGTTCAAGCTCCATAAATTCCTTATTTTTAATACGTTGATCTAAAATATCCCGTAGCCCTTGATAGTATATGGGTTGTGCGTCTTTCCCTATCCAATACATTGAATATGCTAAACCCTGGACATGGCTATTCATTACTTGTGGATTTTCTTCAATCCGTTTTCTAATTGCTGGGACTTGTCCTTCAACTGGACCGTACTTAGTAAGTAAGGTGTCCTGTTCATACAGAAAGGTCGCTAACGGATCTAGAAAGAAATTTTCCGGATAGAGATTCTCTGGTTCTTCTGAGAATTTTCCAATCGCATTCATGGAAAAATGTGCAGCCATTCCTCGTAACAGTTTAAAGCAGCGTCGAATCGATTTGGCTTTATCAATGCCACTCTCCCCACGTTCAAGGCTCATGACTGAAAGGAGAAATCTTGATGCATCTTCGAAAAGATGCAATGCATTTATAGATGGTGAGGCTTCAATAAATAGCTGGAAGATTGCCAAGCCATCGTCCTTATTTACTCCCTCCAAGACCTCTTGCTTAAAATCTGGTGAGTGTTTAGCTAAAGCTAACATCAACGCAACCCAGGACTGCTCTTTGGTTGCAGTTTTCATTAATTCAGAAAAACGAGGAAGAGTTTCGCCAGACATATTGAGAAGAACTATATCAAAAAAAATGTTTTCGAGAATACCTTAATGCTTTTTTCTAAATCTATGTCGGATCTGTAGAATGAAATTCTAACTCACTTCCAGGCTAGAAATCCTATAGCGAGATTAGTTTATATCTATCATACAGAAATAATCCGGAGAGCGTCCAGCTATCACACAGTTCACCAGCTTTTATAAGGTCATCAATTTCACTTCTAGAAAAGCTCTGTATCTCTAGATTTTCAACTTCATCCTCATTTTGTTGGTGCGACTCCGAGAACTGAATCTTCGTGAGATCTGTGGCAATATAAGCATGATACTTTTGATCTAAGCCACCTGGATCAACATAAAACTGCCCTAAATCATGCCAAGTTTTAGCTTCAAATAGTAACTCTTCTTTCAACCCCCTTTTTGCTGCCTGTTCCCAACTTTCATCTTTATATTTTCCTTCTGCAGGAAATTGCCAAATAATTTTCTTTATGGGGTGTCGATATTGTCGAACTAACCAAAGCTTATCATTTTCTTCAGCTATGATTAAAGGTCCTTCATCAATTCTTCTGGAGAAGGTGTACGTTAACTCTTTATCATCTGCTAAACATTTATCTTCGATAACCTCAAGCCATGGCGTAGAGTGGATAATTTTTGAATCTAGAACTTTCCAAGGACGCAAATCACTTTTATTTGACATAGATGAGATTATATCAAGAAGATTTTTGAACCTCTTTCACTCTGGTTACCAATCCGTGCAGTCTTACCTCATCATCTTAGTGTACTTACTCAATTAAGGTAGAAAAACACATTTACAATTTAAATATTCTTTTCAGTCAATGACTTAACGATTTTTCTCATATACTGAGCATCAACGACAAATCCTGAGATCCCAGCAAAGTCACTAAATGATCTTCCAGTACTAACTGCTTCATGTTGATCAAACTCATCAACAGCCAGCTTTTCACCCTCATATCCAAGTATTCTACCAGTGATTCCATTTCCATTAATAAAATCCACTTCTACAAGAGTTTTACTATTTTGTAATGCACGGGCAAATCCTTTAAAACTGAACTCTTTCACACGCTCAATTATATTCATGCCCTGAGTGTAAATGGTATCACCAAGGATTTTCTTTCCTAACTTATTGATGTAGAGAGAATGCACCCGAAAAGAGCAGACATCGTCTGTACGGAAAACAGCAACTCCATCAAACAATCCCTTGGGATCGACTTCTATTAACGTGATGAACTTATCATTCTCGTCTACGATATAGGCAACCTTAAAATCTTTAG
>JBDTWD010000011.1:0-24182 GCA_040006915.1 Candidatus Woesebacteria bacterium
CAGCGTTGGTTTACCATAGGACCAATTCGTGTCCAGGTATCAGAACTTGCCAAGCCTGTGTTGGCGCTGGCTTTATGCACCTACGTGGCGCGTTTCCCTTTAAAAACGCACAAACGAATTATTGGTTTTTGGCTATTAGCGGCCCCTATACTTGGTATGGTTCTGATTCAACCTGATCTAGGAAGCTGTTTGGTCTTGGCAGCCGTAGCCTTCGGTGTTTTTTTCTTTGCCGCCCCTAAACGAGGACTTTTGACTCCTTGGGTACTTTTAGCATTGATTGCCAGTGTGGGGATTTGGCAATTTGTACTCTATCCCTATCAAAAGCAACGACTATTTTCGTTTATTGGTGGAGAAGCGAATGAGAGCGCCTCCTATAATGCTAGACAATCAGTGATTACTGTCGGATCTGGGAAAATTGAGGGGAGAGGAATTGGACATGGTGTTCAAAGCAATTTACGATTCTTGCCCGAGCACCATACCGATTTCTTCTTTGCTTCATTTGCAGAAGAAACTGGCTTAATAGGTATCTTTTGTCTCATGGCAATGTACGCACTGTTTTTCTTCGTTTTGGCGTTCCAAGCGAGTACTTTATATTTCTTTGACCAAGCTTTGCGATACGCTCTTCTCTCGGGGTTATTGTTTCAAATGGGAGTTCATATTGCGATGAACATGGGACTTTTTCCGGTGACTGGAATCCCACTCCCATTTTTGTCCTCCGGAGGGAGTTCATTTATTTCTTTATGCTTATTTGTGGCCATGGCGATGCACTTTAATGCCCAATCAGTGGATCACAAACCTTGGGAAGAAGTGGGTGGTCGACCCCAACATCACGTCAGGAATGAGTCATTTAAGATGATTGGATAGTTTGCCGATTTTCTGATATACTATGTCCTCTTTTGATGTTTGCAAAGGATCCCTACTTTTTGTGGAGATAAAAATGTATGAAATACGCAGTAATTAGTCTTGGTGGAAAACAACACGTCGTTACTGAAGGTGAGAAGCTCGAGATCAACCGCCTGGAAAACGAAGTGAGTGACGCATTTGATATCAAAGATGTCTTATTGGTTGTGGATGGTGATACCAGGTCAATTGGAGCTCCTTTAGTAGCGGGTGCCAAGGTAGCCGTAAAGGTAGTCTCACATGACAAAGGAGACAAGATTCGCGTAGCCACCTTTAAGGCTAAATCCAGACAGCGAAAAGTACGAGGACACAGACAACCACTGACAACCGTCGAGATTGTCTCAATCACTGCTTAACTTCACTGATCCTCTGGTCTGACTGACGTTGCTGATCTACACTTGAATTCTATGGATTTCCTATTTTTTATTGGTCGTGCACATGAACTAGCTTTTGCTGAGCTTTCTTCTGTGGTGTCTGCCCGATTTCCCGAGGCAGTTCTTAAGAAAGTCACAGACACAACGATTCTTATTAGTGGGTTAACCCTTGAGGCTGTCCAAGCATTACAAGCGATTTTAGGTGGCACCATTAAAATTGTTCAAGTCGAAGAGCTGTTAGGTGACGTTTCTGCAGATGATCTGGAACGATCTTGTGCTGCGATTCTCTCTAGGCTTTCAGGTGAAAAGAAGAAAATTTCCTTTGGTGTTGCTGAAATCGGACGGGATACTCTTCCTGCTGTTAAACTACAAACTATTAAGCAAATTCTTGAGGAAAGTGATATTAAAGCCCGATTTGTTGAAGGAGTTCGTCAAGGTTTAGGAGCGAGCGTCTTGGTCCATCAAAATGTGGAAGAATGTGTCATTTTCCGAGCGGACAAGAAAATCTATGTTGGTTTTACCGTGAGCGTCCAAAATATTGACGATTGGACCAAACGTGATCGAATGAAACCTGCAAGTGACAAAAAGCATGGAATGCTGCCACCAAAAGTGGCTCGAATGTTGGTTAACTTGGCGCTGCCAGCTGAAAGCACCGGTAAACGATTACTTGATCCTTTCTGTGGAACCGGAACAGTCGTTTTGGAAGCATTGATGCTTGGAGTTGAAGGGATTGGATCTGATTTACGCGTTGAAGCAGCCGGTCAAACGCAGAAAAATGCCCAATGGCTGCAGTCTGCATACCAGATAGAAACACCGTTCCGCGCTGTAACTGCGGATGCCACCCACGTGGATGAGATAATCTTGGGTGGCAAGGTAGATGCCATTGCTTGTGAAGGGTATTTAGGACAACTGACTCCTCGTCCAGGAGCTGTCCCAAATATCTTTAAAGGGCTAGAAAAACTGTACTTAGGAGCTTTCAAGCAGTGGACCAAAGTGTTACAACCCGGATCTCGAATTGCCATCGCACTCCCAAAAATTACCATCAAGAATACTGTCTACTCACTTTCACCTCTGGTTGACAGACTCAGTGAGCATGGATACAATACACTTTTGGCACCGATGATCTATGATCGTCCGGGCGCCATCACACAACGAGAGATTTTCGTACTAGAATATAAAGGGTAAAGTATGTCACACGTCAAAGCCGGTGGATCCACCAGACAACATCATCAACGTCGCGGCAAGCGACTTGGTTTAAAGAAATCAGGTGGACAAGCGATCACCACGGGTCAAATTATTGTTCGCCAACGCGGTACTGTGTATGCACCTGGTACAGGAGTTGGTGTCGGTCGTGATCATACGATCTTTGCCATGATTAATGGAATAGTAAAATTCTCCAAACGCTTCGGAAAAACCGTCATTAACGTCGGTTAATTTTTCTTATTTGTTTTTTCGGAAAGACTCTGAAGCTTTTTCAGAGAGAACACTGCCCATACCGTTTTACTTTGTAGCCTCAATCATGAGCAGTAGATTGTTTTTATTTCGTTCTTTTCGCGAATCACGAATTACATTCACTGTTTTAAAATGGTTTTTTAAGATGCGGAGAATTTTTTCTTCCGAATGAGTTTTGGTCTTGTGAAATTCTAAAATAAGATTTTTCACGAGTGACAGTTTGCTTTGCGCTTCTTCGATGACCACTGTTTCCATGCCTTCAATATCCAGTTTTAGTAAATCAACCGGTTCCGTTATTATTTCTGAGAGACGAATAGTCTCCACATCGATAGCCTCAAGCTTGTCTTCTCCAGTCCATCCTCCCACTTTCAGAGAAGAAAGAACGGTAAAGGTATGATTGGTAAATAATTTAACAGACGGAAGACTATCTGCTCCAACCAACGCTTTAGAGATAATTGTAGCTTGATCTATATCATTTTCTTCAAGGTTTTTTGAGAGCAATTCGATATTTGCCGGATCTGGTTCAATACAAATAAACCGTGCGTGTGGATATAAGGAATGAAGGTACAGCGTGGACGTGCCAATGTGTGCTCCACCATCAATGATCAGTGGAGTGTTGGTTGGTAGATCGACGTAATACTGATTTTTTTTAAACTCTTCTTCAAGAAGAGTGTCCATTTCTAATTGATCTCGGTAGTGGATAGTAAGGCCACGATACGTTGTTTGCATCCTCATATTGTATCCTACTGTACAGAAATAATATTTCACGCTACAGTAACGGGTATGTCAGATACATTAAACCTTATCCAGTTTCTTCCTACTACTCATTTGCAGCCAAATCCGTTACAACCACGGGGAAGTGTCGATGAAACCGAATTAGCAGAGTTGGTCGACTCCATCCGAATTCATGGAATTCTAGAGCCTCTGGTGGTTGCGCATACCCCTGCAGGATATCAAATTATCGCGGGCGAGCGTCGCTGGTTGGCTTCTAAAAAAGCTGGTCTCACGGAAGTGCCATGCGTTATCAAAGAAACGTCTCCCAAAGGTATGTTGGAAATGGCGATCATCGAAAATGTGCAGCGAGTTGATTTGCATCCGCTGGATCGCGCTCGAGCATTTCAACGTCTTCTTGAAGAATTTCGCCTGACCGTTGGACAAATTGCAGAGCGAGTTGGCAAATCTCAAGCCTATGTTTCTAATTCCTTGCGTCTTTTGACCTTGCCGGATGCCATCAAAGATGGATTGCTTTCCGGAGCCATCAGTGAAGGGCATGCCAGAGCTCTGGCAGCGATTGATGATATTCACCTAATGGTTGAAGCGTACAAAATCTTGTTAAAAGAAAGTGGATCCGTGAGGCGTGCCGAAGAACTTGCAAGGCGCATGAAGCAAAAATCAGGACAACCGGCCAAAGGACTGGGAACTGCACCCATTTTTGTCTCACCACAACTGGATACTTGGCAAGATCAGTTGCAAGAATATTTTGGGAAGGCAGCCAAAGTAAAATTACAGCAATCACGGTCGCAAACGAAAGTATCTTTTGTGTTTAAGGGAAATCCCAACGAAGTGCAACATATGCTTGATCGGGTCTTGGAACTTACTGCCGCCCCATTACCGGAGCCAAAGTCAGGAACTCCTTCGATAACGCTAGATGCGTTTAATACTACTGAAATTGTAATCGGGGAATAAGGTTTAAAACGGGTATGTTGCTTTAGGGAGAATTCCCATTCGATCTGGTGGCCAGTAGCGGAAAAACCCTCTGCCGACAATTTCTTCTTTGCCAATTGGTCCCCACACTCTACTGTCTGAGCTATGCGGTCGGTTGTCACCTGACACAAAGTACTCATTTTGCCCTAGAGTGATAGCCTTTCCTTGAATATATGGACCAGGATTCGTCACATTTTCTGGTGGAATATATGGCTCAGGGAGGAGTTGTCCATTGATATAGTAATGCTGATCTTTTAATTCAATGGTTTCACCAGGAACAGCGATAACACGTTTAATAAAGTCACAGCCTGTACCTTCCGGGCAATTTGCTGCAGGAGGTGCGTGGAAGACAACGACGTCTCCGCGTTTGGGATCTCCCAATCTATAGCTTACTTTATCAGTCAAAATGTATTCTTTATCATGGAAATTAGGGAACATTGAGAGTCCACTAACCTGATGCGGTTGCAATAAGAACAAATAAATGACGAGAAAGATCGATAAAGCGATGACAATCGTCTCGATCATGTCCAAGAAAAAAGAACCAACGCGACGAACAACAGAGTTTTCCATTCAGTCATTATCTGTCTCCTAGGGAACGAAATCAACTGGTATAATTAGACATGTACGGACTCGTAGCTCAGTTGGTTAGAGCGCATCATTCACATTGATGAGGTCAGAGGTTCGACTCCTCTCGGGTCCACCAGGAAGTACTATATGAATACTGAATCATCTGGAAGCATTAGAGTTGCTTTGCTTATAGAATACTCGTATGACGTTACGCGAGGGTATTTTGATAGTGTAAAAGCTTACCGGCCTGAAAAGAACCAGCTCACCAAATTTTTACAAACACGAAACGTTATGGGGATTCATCGTGCTTTAAGCAATGGATTAGAAGAACTTTCACTGCCTAGTGATAGTGAAAAACTGCAGCATATTGAAATTCTCTTCGTGATGGGTAGTTTGATGGGATATTTTCAGGGAGCAGAACAATACGTACTCCAGTATGTAACTCAGAATGCACCCATTTTTCCTCAGGCGTGGTACTACTCTACAAACGCCGATATAAAAATGCCTCCATTTGAATACAAACAGATTGAAGCCGAACGTGAAGAAAAGGGACGGGCGATTGGTAGGACAGCGATGGCTTGGGCAGACAAATATACGGCAAGCACAGTGCGCCTAAACCTTCACACAAACACTTCAGAAGAGACTTCTTGATATAATAACCCCATGCAAATAGTCGATGTGAAAAAAGAAGGTGTTGATGCGGCCGTTAAAGCCGCCGTTTTGGTGCTCTCTTCTGGGGGAATAGTGATCTATCCCACTGAGACAACCTATGGAGTTGGGGTCGATGTTGAGAACTCCCAAGCGGTTGAAAAGCTGCTTACGTACAAAGGTAAACGCGATGGAAAACCAATCTCAGTGGCTGTCATGAGTGAAGACATGGCAAAGCGGTATGTGAAGCTGAATAAAACAGCTGAAAATGTGTATAAAACCTTTTTACCAGGACCAGTCACAGTTGTATCCACGGGCACTGGCAAGACTGTAGTAGGTATCGCTTCTAGCGAAGGTAAAGTCGGGATTCGAATCCCAAAATATGATTTGGCGCTGACACTTATCTCCACATTTGGCCGTGGGATAACCGCAACCGGCGCCAATGCTTCAAACAAAAAACGACCATATGCTATCCAAGATATTTTTGATCACATTAGTGAGACACAAAAAGACTTAATTGATTTGGTCTTAGACGTCGGAGAACTACCACATAATGAACCCAGTACGGTTATTGATACCACTTTAGATGATCTAGTAATTTTGCGTTCGGGTAGTACGAAGTTTAGCTCATCACAGACGTTTCATAGTCGAAACGAAGCTGAAACAATAGTTTTATTCGAAGCCATTGCGAAGCGTTTTCGCTCTTCCTACACCTATACACCTGTTATTTTTGCTTTGGAAGGAAAGATGGGAGCTGGGAAAACTCATGCAGTCAAAGGATTAGCTCGTGGTTTAGGGATCCAACAGTCGATCACCTCACCGACATATACTCTCGCAAATGAATATTCGTTTGTGAATGAAGAACGACCTGGTGTCTTTATTCATATAGACGCTTGGGCAATGCACAACTTTGCAGAACTTCTCGATATTGGCCTAAAGGAACAAATAGAAAAGAATGCGGTTATTGCCATTGAATGGGCAGAAAAATTCGAAGCAGACATCTTTAAACTGCAGTCAAAAGCCAAAGTGGTTCTAATCCAAATAGCTGGAGAAAATGATGAACGCACTATTACCCTCCAAGAATTATGATAATCCTCGGTATTGATACTTCTTTTGATGATACTGCGGCGGCGATTGTTAAAGATACAACTATCTTGTCAAACGTCCTCTCAACGGATCTTGCCACCCATCAGGACTATGGTGGGGTGGTGCCAAGACTTGCACGTGAAGGGCACGAAAAACACATTAACTCGGTGATTGAGCTTGCTTTGAAGCGTGCCCATATAACGTGGGAAGAAATCGAGGCAATTGCTGTGACTCGTGGGCCTGGACTCTCCATTTGTTTGGAAATAGGAATCGCCAAAGCCAAAGACTTGGCAATTAAATACAGTAAACCACTGATTGCTGTAAACCATTTGGAAGGGCATCTACTTTCTTTCTTACTTGAGCCAAAAACCATTCATAAGCAGCATGAACTCTCTGATTTTTTTCCGGCACTTGGAATCATCATTTCTGGTGGAAATACACAATTTGTGTATGCACCAAAAATCGGTACGTATGAAATTGTGGGAGAAACTCGCGATGATGCGATGGGAGAATGTTTCGACAAAGTTGGTCGAATGCTAGGACTTGGATATCCAGCTGGGAAGGTAGTAGAGGTGTTGGCAAAAACGGGAATACCAGGGAAGGTTATATTTCCCGTCCCAATGCGGCAAATCAAATCTGCGGATATGAGTTTCTCTGGCCTTAAAACAGCAGCAATGCGGATTATTGAGAAATATCCCACCCTTTCAAAACAAGATATCTCTGATATTGCGTTAGGGTTTCAAGTTGCGGTCACTCAACATTTATTGGAAAAATTGGATTTTGCAATCCAGAACAGGGAAGTAAAAAGTATTGTGGTAGGGGGAGGCGTGATCTGCAATATGTTTGTGCGCAAACAACTGCGGAAATTTGCTAAAAAACAGAGCGTGCCCATCTATTTTCCGTATACAAAAAAATTGTGTACTGATAATGGCGCCATGATTGCTTTGGTAGCCCAATACAAAGAATCTATATCTCAAGAGAATCTTGACCGTTTGCCAATCTTTAGGTTAGACCAAAAGTAAAATTCTTCGTCATCTGATACTATACGCATAGTATGGAAAAAAATGATTCTTTTCAGGTGAGTGTTAGTGAAATGACCTTAAGTATTATCACATCGCTTGAAAAGCGTATTGGAAGTGACAATGTGTATCCTGGAAGTCCATTTGTTCGGTACGAAGCCATCAGGAGACGAATTGATAATATAGTAGCGAGTGGGGAGGTGAAAGGGATTCCAAAGAATGATCCTCGGGAAACAAGATATTTTCCTCGAGATATTGCAGTAAAGATATTAAAAATATTTGAGGAAAAATTTGATACCCCACTTAAACAAAGAGGGGGGACAAGAAAACCTTTTATTAACATAGCTGATATTCATGAGGCTCGACAGTTTTTGACGGATTGTACCAACGATCAACTCTATTCGAAAATTCAATTTGTTTCGGAAAAACTGAGAATAGCAGTCCGAGAAAGAATGTAGCGTTTATTTACAACGTTCGAAGTAACTTTTCAACTTCGTTGGCTGAATTTGTCTGATATAACTTTTGTCTGACCTCCGTAGCGTTCGGAAAGCCTTTGATATACCAGCCTAAATGTTTTCGCATATTAAGGAATGGATATGGATCATTTACAAAAACCGTGTGATTCAGATCTTCAAAAATCTTGGCATGTCGAATGGCGACCGCAAATCGTTCCTCGACAGTAGGTTCAGCGTAGCTGCCTGTCGTTATAAAGTCTTGATACTGTTTAAAGATCCATGGATTACCCATAGCGGCTCGCCCAATCCATACTCCATCCACTTCATAGTCTTTCACATGACTGACTATTTGCTCTGGAGTCGTGAGGTCTCCATTCCCAAAAAGCAAAGTCTTATCTGTTTGTTCGTGAACAAATTCTGCTGCCTTTCCAATCTCCTCCCAATTTGCTTCGCCGCCATAGTGCTGTTCGAGTGTGCGTCCATGCAGAGTAATGACTGCAGGTTCAGTTTCCAGAAGATGTGAAACCCATTCAATTGTTACTGGCTTTTCGTATCCGATACGGGTTTTTACAGACACTGGAAGGGGAGACCTCAACTGATTTTCAGATGATTGTTGTTTTATTTGTTGGACAAAATTTTCAGGTAATTCCAAACTTTCAATTTGAATTCCATTAACGTAATCCTGTACACCCTGTTGCACATGTCGCACAATAGTTTTAGCCAAGGAAGGGTTCAAGATGAGTGATGCTCCTCCACCTTTTTTTGCAATGGAATCAGCCGGACATCCCATGTTGATATCAATTGCATCAAAGCCCAACTCGCATGCAATCACCGCTGCTGCATAAAATTTTTCTGGATAGGCTCCAAATATTTGTGCAATGATTGGTCTTTGCATTGGAGTGTAGTAGAAATCACGAAGTAATTTGCTGACACCGTGAACTAGACCATCAGCACTAGTAAATTCGGTGACCATAAAATCAGGATTACTTATCTCTTTTGTGATTTGCCTCATGGCAGCATCTGAGACGCCATCCATTGCAGAAAGGCCAACAATTGGTCGTGGAAGCGAGCTCCAGGAGAAAGACATATTTATATTATACCTGAGAAAACCTTTGGATACCCAGAAGGTGCGGATTGTGTCGTCATCACCTAGAGCTTTTATAAGACGAGAGAGTATTAGATATCGGTAGTGGAGTAGAGGCAACGGATTTTTATTTGGCCAGCAAAGGTTATAATCTAAGGGATGTTGAAGTGTTTTGATGAAAAAGATTTAATCATTCTTCTCAGAAAAATAATATGCGCGTTGTAATGCTCTGCAGACTTTATAGTCCTCACCTTGGTGGGGTAGAAAAACATGTCTTAAATCTTTCAAAAGAAATCCTCAAGGGAGGGAATCAAGTTGATGTTTTTACCTTGCCTCACGAGAGGAAACTTCCTTCTTTCGAGGTGATGGAAGGGATCCTCGTTCACCGTAAGCCCAGGCAGCTTCACTCGCGCGTTCTTAAAATATTTTTTGGCATACTTCCCTTCTTTCCCAAAAAGCTTGCCCAAAACATTGTGGAGAGGGATGAAATCTGGGGATGGCTGCTTTGGAACCTCCCAACTTTTCTTTTCGCAGATGTCATACATATTCACGATGTCTTTTTTTGGTATTGGCCGATTCGTATTCTCTTACCGTGGAAGAAAGTATTTATCACTTTTCATGGATTTGAAGCTGGATCGCTGCCAACCCAAAAAGCCAAAAAAACTAGACGAATGGCAGCTCATTGGACAAATGGCAATATAGCTGTAGGGGGGTGGATCAAAAAATGGTATGGAACTGATGCAGATCTTGTGACCTATGGTGCGGGTAGCTGTATTCCTGAAAAAAGCACTGCTTTGCATACAAAAATGAAAGCAGTTTTCATTGGGAGAGTCGCTTCAGACACAGGGGCAAAAGTGTATGCCAAAATAATTGACTCTGTATCGAACTACACATTAGACATATACGGTGAAGGGTCAGAGTTAGGGACGGTAGAGAATAGTTGCGCCCTCTTTCCTCAGTATGATCTTGCTTGCGTTTCATCGTATCTCTCGATTCTGGAAGCGATGCAATCAAAAGTCTTTGTGTTAGCCTATGCGACAGATGATCTCAAGTGGGACTATCTACAGTCCCATCCGATGGCACACAATATGTGTATTGTCAGAAGTGAAGCGGAGATGAAGTCTTTTCTGGATGGTTTTACTCCGGAGAAGTATCACAGAGAAATTGAGCGTGCTTTTGACTGGGCAAAAGAGCAAACCTGGCGCGCCTTGTATCTGCAATACGAGAACCTATGGCAAAAATAAGCTTGATCATTACGACTAAAAATGAAACCCGAACAATTAGCACATTGCTGGACTCAATTGCTAAGCAAACCCGAATACCTGCCGAGATCATTCTGGCAAATGCTGGTCCTATTCATGAAATTTCTATTCCCCAACAGTTAGTAGTGAGAATAATGGAGTTGCCTATCGAAGCGAACCGCGCAACAGGACGGAATCGCGCAATTGAAGAAGCGAGGTACGATCACATCCTGATCACAGATGCTGGCTGTCGTCTGAAAGAGGATTGGGTAGAGAAAATGGAGAAGGGTTTTCAATCCGCGGATGTTGTTGCCGGCTTTTATGCGAGTGATGCCCAAACTGTCTTTGAACAGTGTGTTGCCCCGTACGCATTGGTGATGCCGGATCGAATAGATACAAAAACCTTCTTGCCCGCCACTCGCAGCATGGGGATTACCAAAACTGTATTTGAACAGTTGGGACGATTTAATGAAAAGTATCGATATGCTGAAGATTATGAATTTGCCAGAAGACTACGAAAACAAAAGATCCCTGTTTGTGTCCTACCAGAAGCCATTGTGTATTGGCGACCAAGACGTAACCTCTTCGCTTTTGCCCATATGATTTTTGAACATGCCTTTGGTGATGGGTATAGCAAGACTTTTCGTCCAAAAGTGGCGTTAATCTTCTGTCGATATTTCTTGTGGATCTGTTTACTCCCATTTGCCATAATCTCACAACCGTTCTTTTTCCTGTACTTACTGAGTATTGCGTTCTATCTGACGTATGCGGTGTACAAGAACTATCGCTACATAGATCATTGGAAAGCACTGATCTATCTTCCAGTTCTTCAAGTTATTAGCGATTATGCCGTCATGTGGGGAACACTACGTGGGAGTTTAAGCGCAAGCTAGGGGTTGTGCTTTCCCTATTTTTTTCGTATTCTAAATTCAGGACTCGAAATGGGTCCTTTTTTTATGACCTTTCAAACCTATGAGTGCCGAACTTCAAAATACCGAAAAGTGTGGGGTCATTGCTACTATTGGTCATGACATTTCTCCTGAATATTTTATTGCTGGATGGAGACGATTGAAAAACCGTGGTGCAGATGCGTGGGGACTTATCACCGTTTTAAAAGCCAGAATGAAGGTGGAGTATGCGACGAAATGTGAAGGGGTGGAAAATGCAAAGATTAATAGCTCTGTACGGCTTGGGCATAATCGCTATGCAACGAGTGGGGGAGGAAGTTTTCAAAATGCGCAGCCATTTTTAGTACAATCAGGAACATTTACTCTAGGATTAGCTCACAACGGAAATATTCCAGCACAAATTATTACGCATCTTCGAACGCTGCTACTTGAACCAGTTCCTGTGGACGCCAGTGATTCGTACATCATGGCAAAATTTCTTTTGGAATCACGCGCGTTGTATAAAACCTGGAACGATACTTTTATTGCTGTCTTGCCTCTTTTTCGTGGAGCATTTTCATTGGCCTGTGTAACAGATGAAGACGTTCTGTATGCCATTCGAGATAAATGGGGAATAAGACCTCTATGTGTTGGGAAAAAGGCCGATACTTGGATTGTAGCGTCTGAGAGCATAGCCATTGATGCGATGGGTGCAACATACCAACGTGAAGTCAAACCCGGAGAAATTATTCGTTTGAAAGCTGGCGCTCAAAGTAGTTCGAGTATGTATGCGAAGTCCAAAGGTGAGCATTTTTGTACGTTAGAATCGATTTACTTTGCAAACAACAAGAGTATTCGAAAGGGACGAACCATTGAGTCAGCTAGAAGGGCATTGGGGAGGGCTGTTGCTCGTCGCTTCTTATCCAAACGCATCGCAATTGATTTAGTCGTTCCAGTTTTAAACTCTGGAAAACAAATGTCGATGGGGGTATCTGAAGTCCTGCAAATGGACAATATTGAAGCGATTCGCCTGTCGACTCAGGAACGTTCCTTTATTCAAAATACTCCAGAAGCGAGAAAGCGATTAGTGTATGCAAAACACGTTGTAGATGGAGCCATTATTGATGGGAAGCGGTTGTTGCTTTGTGATGACTCTCTGGTCCGTGGGACTTCACTCGGGTCACTATTAGAGAAAATAAAGGAGCACGGTCCTCGAGAAATTCATATCGTCTTAAGCTCTGAACCGGTGATTGATATCTGTGATCTTGGTATAGATCTCCCCACTCGCGAAGAACTTCTGGCGTATCAAGTAAATCAAGATCGACCTGACTTTGCAGATGAACCAGCGTATTTTTCATGGCTGAAAGAAATAGAGAACTTGGTTGCAAAGAGACTGGGAGTCGATTCGATAACGTACCTTGATCGCATGTCTGTAAATTTAGCGCTCCATCGTCAAGAAAATCAAATGTGTCGGCATTGTTTTGGTGGTACGTACCCAATCAAAGACTATCAAGGTTTGACACGCACTCTTCCCTCCGCTAGGCTGCACTCACTATGAGTGTTGTAAGTGACAAAAAATTCTTACATGAAGCATTCTTAAAAGATGTGCGCGTGATAGAAAAAACCAAAGGTTATTTATCTGTGCCATCGTTTAACTTGCGGGTGGATCCCCGTATTCTGTCGGCCGGTGCCAAGCTGATTGCGCACGAGTTTCAGAACGATAAAGTGGAGATTGTACATGCGATTCCCAATTCTGCTCACTTTATTGCGACAGCTGTGGCTTTAGAGCTTGGTGAGCCAGTCCGTCTGCATAATTCCAGAAAAGACAGCCAAATCCCCGTGACCTGGAAAGAAGTATATCGAAAAGAAGTTCGATCCTTTACGCAATCGACTGATGGTTCAGATTTTATGTCGGGGTTAACTTTTTCGTTCGTGCGAAAAGGCGATCGAGTGCTGTTGATTGATGATATCTGTGCTCGTGGTGAGACTGGAGCTCGCGTGATCGAAGGACTACTGGAAAAAGGCGTCAAGGTTGTTGGTTTTGCCGTCTTATTTGACAAAGTTTTTCAAGGCGGGCTAGCAAGAATTGAGAAACTTGGAGTCAAAACCTTCTCTTGTGTTCGTGTGAAATCTATTCATACAGGTGATTCAGTAGAATTAGAGTAATCTATTTCGTTAGCCCATTATCGTTTACGGGTCACATGAATAGTGAAGAGTCTCTTTCTGCCGTCTTTTTTTTCTTAAATCGAGGAGTAAAATAGAAGGCTTGTTAAAAAAGCTGGAAATTTTGCGTATGCATCCCGAAAAACATTTAAATCCCGTTCAAAAATTACTTTTAGCGTTAGGCGCGCTTGGTGTAGTGTACGGTGACATCGGTACCTCACCACTGTACGCAATCAAGGAGATTTTCTTTGGACATAGCCACCTAACCTTTACCCCTGACCATATTTTGGGCGTAATGAGTTTGGTGTTTTGGGCTTTAACGTTGATCGTTACGTTTAAATATGTGGTATTGGTACTTCGGGCTGATAACGATGGTGAAGGGGGAGTGTTTGCTTTGTACGGATTATTAGACAAGAAGAATCTACCAGGAGCGCTCGTTCTTGGAAGTATCCTCATTCTAGCAGCAGGGTTGTTGTTTGGAGATGGGGTTATCACTCCCGCGATTAGTGTTATCTCCTCTGTCGAAGGATTAGAAGTTTTAACAAATAGTCTGCACGCTTATATCGTTCCCATTACGATCGCAATTCTTACCGGTTTGTTTTTCATCCAGTCTTTCGGAACCGATAAAATTGGAAAACTGTTTGGCCCAATTATCGCTATCTGGTTTGTCGCAATTGGGTTTTTAGGATTACGACAAATCATTGGAACTCCTCAGGTTTTGCTGGCTCTGAACCCACTCTATGCGATTAATTTTATCCTTCATTCTCCGTTCCATATTCTGCTCCTGATCTTGGGCTCAGTCATGTTGGTAGTAACGGGTGGTGAAGCTATGTATGCGGATATGGGACATTTTGGTCGATTTCCAATTCGTCTGAGTTGGTTTTCGGTTGCGTATCCAGCGCTCATTTTAAATTACCTCGGTCAAGGTGCGTTTTTGCTCTCGAATCAACATATCATTGCAGAGAACATTTTCTTTAGTATGGTTCCCTCATGGGAACTCGTTCCCATGATCATCCTGGCAACTTTGGCTACCATTATTGCCTCACAAGCCTTGATTACCGGGGCTTTCTCGTTAACTTCGCAGGCAATTGCATTAGGACTGCTTCCCTTGATTAAAACCAAATACACTCACGCTGAGCATCAAGGACAAGTATATATCTCAACTGTAAATTGGTTGCTGTACGCCGGTTGTATTGGATTAGTCTTGGTATTTAAAACGAGTAGTAACTTGGCAGCTGCCTACGGATTAGCAGTCTCAGGCGTAATGCTGGCAACAACGTTAGCGATGATTCAAATTGCAAAAGGATATTGGCACTGGAAACCGGTAGTCGCCTACACTCTGTTTGGCAGCTTGGCTGTAGTTGATGTCTTTTTCTTGATTGCCAACTCCTTGAAAGTTTTCCAAGGAGGATACGTACCACTGTCTATTGGAATTGGGGTTCTGGTAATTATGAAGACTTGGTCATGGGGGAGAAAAGTAATTCGGGAAAAATATGAAAAAATTCCGACCATGTCTATGGGACAATTGGTAGCGATTAAAAAAGAACAACAATCCTCTTTTCCGCGCTCAATTGTAATCATGACTCCAGATATGGTGACGAAGAAAACCGATATGGTGCCTTTCCTTGAAGAAGTGTTTTGGGATCGATATGGCATGCTGCCACAGCATTTGGTGTTTCTGAATGTTTCCATTGAGAAAGAACCATACTGTGATTTGAAACGATATGAAGTGAAGAAGTTCTTTGAGGACGCACAAAAAGGTAGTATACAGGCAGTAAAAGTACGATTTGGGTTTATGGAAGAACCGGATGTGGAATCTGTGTTAGAGGGTGTTGCTGCTCACGATCAAATCCATATTGATGACGATCCTGCACAATGGCTTGTTCACATTGCCCAAGAACGACTAGCCTTGGCCTCAGATGCGAACTTTTTCCAGACCATCCGGTATCATCTCTTTTCATTCTTGTCCAAGAATGCACAGACATTTGATAAATACTTTAAACTGGGAAGAAAAGTTCGCATGACTGTTGAATCAATTCCAGTGCGGTTTGACTAACCTAGGGATATGTACGAAAAACTTAGATACGAATATCCAAATATTTGCCGATAAGTCTTCCGACAACAATAAAAGTAACTGACGTTATCACACCCCAAAGTAAGTAGTGGCGCATGGCTTTCGGTGTGGTTTTTCCCATAACCAGCCAATACACTCCAATCACTCCGTATGAGAACATGAGAATCGCTGCCAATAAAAGCAAGAGTGGAAGTGGCCTGGCATGCAGGTGAGCGTTTGAGATGATTATTGGCATTTCCATAAAGAGGAATTCAATCCCCGCCAGGAAAAAAAGAATTGCGATTGGAATAAATATGAATTTCATACCATGATTTTATCATGCCTCACCTGGGCACTCCCACACGACAAGAGGGTAAAAGAAAGCTAAAATCAGTGTCATGGGTTACACAAGAGATTTTTTAAAGGGTTTAGGATGGATAGGATTTTTCCGTTTTGGGGTTAAAGCCATCATTTTCTTCAAAGTCATCATTGCCTATCGATACCTATCTCCTCGGGAAGTTGGGTTATTTGGCTTGGCTGCGATCGCTTTGGGATTGTTAGAGATGGTAACTGAAACGGGCATCAATGTAGTTTTGATCCGTGATACCAAACATATCAGTTATTACCTTGATACTGCGTTCTTGATCTCGATCGGACGCGGAATTCTCATCGGAGCAATTTTGCTTCTGAGTAGCTTTCTTCTTCCCACTTTTTTTCGCGACCCAGGATTGTTTCCACTCTTACTTATTGTTTCACTGATTCCCGTGATTAAAGGGTTTATTAATCCAGCCGAGGTAATTTTCGTAAAGGACTTGCGATTCGAAAAAGAAGCAATTTTTCGTATCGGTCTAGCGTTGATCGATGCCCTGAGTGCGGTTCTCTTAGTATTCTATTTCCATAGTGCACAAAGCTTGATCTGGGCAATGGTGATTACGGCTCTATCAGAAGTGATTATCTCTTTTTTGTTCATCCATCCTCGTCCGGGAGTATCATTCAATCGCGGTATCTATCACGAGATTATGAGTCCAGGGAAATGGATCAATTTGACTGGAATAGTTACATATGCTGAGCAGAATTTTGATAATGTGATCGTTGGAAGAGTACTTGGAGCGACTTCCCTCGGGTATTATCAAACAGCTTTTAATTTGACTCGCTCAGGTGTTGCCGAAATCGGAGTAGCCTTTTCTCAAGTATTATTGCCAATATATGGTCGAATTGTGGGAGATAGCTCCAGGATTCGTAAAGCTGTAGCAAAAGTATTGATTCCGGCTGCAGGTATGATGCTACTCGTTGCGGTGCTTTTGAATGTACCGCAGATTCAAAACCTGCTCCTTTTCTTTCTCAAGGAAAAGTGGCGTCCGATGTTAATATTGTTTCCATACTTATCAGTTACAGCTTGGATAACGGGTATGGATACATTAATCGTGCCACTCTTTATTGCAAAAAACAAAATTAAACTCTTGGCTCTCCTCTATACATTAGGACTAGTACTAATGATTGGCTTTATGTTTATATTCACTGAAACTTTTGGATTGACTGGCGCAGCCCTTGCTGTAATGATATCCAGACTTTTACTGCAGCCTTTCTTTATTTGGAATACGATAAAGATAGTGCAAGAAAAACAGAAAGGGTAAAGAGAATGAAACACGTATTATTCTTTTGTATTCTTGCAATTGCGACTTTAATTCGTTTTCACGGCATTTCACGACAGATGATTTTGATTGGCGATCAAGGAAGAGATTTGTTTGTTGCGCGAAGTTTAGTCCAGGATGGGAAGATTCCGCTTTTAGGAATTCCATCCAGCGTGCCACGTTTTTCCCAAGGTCCGGTGTATATTTATTTTCTGGCCTTCGTCTATTGGATCTCCCAAGGATCAATTTTGGCAACTGGACTGCTGGCAGCAGGATTTAGTGTCGCTACTATTGTTGCAGTCTATCTTCTCGTAGGTACTTACGATGATTGGCAAAGTGCAACCCTTTCGAGCTTCATTGTCGCTTTTTCTCCGATGCTCTTGCTTCACGCTCGCATGCCATATCACGTCAATCCGATTCCGTTTTTTATTGTGATCTACCTTTGGCAACTTGTACGGTTCTATCGAAGAGAGAAGTGGTCAGCATTTGGTGCGGGACTGGGATTTGCGCTCGTGTTCCAGTTTGAACTTGCTGCTTTTCCTCTACTAGTGTTAATTCCGTTTGTCGTTCTGATTCAAAGTAATAGCTTTCGTATAAAAGCTATGTGGAGCAAGATGCATGAAAATCTAGGCATTTTCCTTTCTGTATGTATTGGCATCTGTCTTGGATTGATTCCACAAATAATTTTTGATTTCACCCACGGATTTATACAGTTAGGGGGATTTATGGTTTGGGTTGGATATAAAATTGTGACTGCGCTCGTGCCGTTTACCAAAAACAGTTTTACTGACACGAGTACACCGCTAAAAATAAAGGAGCTTGTAACACTCTTTGCTTCCATTTTTACCCAAAACGGAATCCAGTGGGACAATATCTTTTGGTTAGTCCTTATTTCACTGTCCACGGTGTTTATATTGATGCAATGGAGAAAACAAAACCCTGTAATTTTGGTATCCTGTGTTGCCTTCTTGCTATTATCCATTGGACTTCTCTTTCACCGTGTACCATCCGAAGCGTACATGCCCTTGTTTGTTGTGCCCGTGAGTGTAGTGATCGCAAACCTTCTTTTTAAGCTTTCCGTATCATATAGAATTCCGCTCCTTCTAGTCATTTCTCTTTCCGTATTTCTCTCGTTTGTTACATTAAAGCAACATAATTACTTTCTCCTCTCTCCCTTTGAGTCGGATTGGAATACGTATCGATTTGGGCCGTCGCTGGAAACGCAGAGGTTAATTGTAAATGTGTTGTATGCGATGTCAGAAAATCAGTGTGTGGTGCTGGGATCTACAGAGCGGGACGCAACCTTTCCAACCTTATATAACCATCTAGAATATTTGTTAGCCATTGATCCACGAAGTAACAATACCTCAGGCGACTGTGTTCCGTTTTTGATTGATCGTCCTGTCTATGCCAAAACACATTGGGATACAATACGAATAGAAGAACACACTGACCTTGGGGCATACTGGATTGCGTCGCTACGCCCCAAAAAGATTTATGCCAGACTCTACTAACCTCACTGCGATCGTACTATGTAAAAATGCAGAGTCTACACTTTCACATTGCCTTGCCTCTTTAGACTTTTGTGAACACATCATAGTTGGTGATGACGGTTCCATTGATGAGTCATTATTAATTGCAAGAAAATTTCACGCAGATATTATTAAAATTTCACCAGGATTAGATTTTGCTCAGAAACGTAATTATTTGCTTGAATACGCAAAAAATGAATGGGTGTTCTACGTAGACGCTGACGAGATTGTAACTAGCCAACTCGCCACGAACATTCAAAACCAAATACGTACTACAGATGCGAAAGGATTTTATGTTCGCCGTATGGATGTATTATTTGGAAAGAAGTTACAGTATGGAGAAACGGCTCACACTTGGTTACTACGTGTGGCTCGCAGAAATTCGGGACACTGGAAACGTCCAGTGCATGAAATTTGGCAGGTGTCAGGGAAGCTGGACCGATTAGAAGGTGAGTTACTGCATTATTCTCATCCCGATCTTGAGGAATTTATGGATAAGATAAATACATATACAGATAGTGAGACTCAAGAAAGAGTAAAAAATCATATTTCAAAAACGAGTGCATATATTCAGCTTTTTCTCTTTCCAGTTGGTAAGTTTATGCAAAATTACATTGTGCGCTTAGGTTTTTTGGACGGATTTTCGGGCTTTGTGATGGCTTGGATGATGAGCTTACACTCATTATGTGTACGTATCAAAATAATTGAAAAAATCGCATGAAAAAAAATGTGTTGGATACTTGCTATCGAATTTTACTTGGGGTGATTCTCGGAATGTTTGTTTTGGGGCAGTTCGGTCGTTTTGAATTAGAAATGGGACGAGCAATATATTTTCAGGATATCTTACTTTCACTATTCATTCTCCTTTTTTCATTTCAGTATCCAAAACGAGTTATCCATGCCATACGTACAAATATACTTTTGCGCTCGCTTATATTTTTTGATCTGTGGATTATTTTCACGAGCGTTCTTTTTTTTCACAACGATGTTTCACAGCTACTCACCTCGATATTATATTTAATTCGCTTTAACGTCATTATTGGCTTTGGGTTAACACTTACGTCACTCGTGCAGCAAAAAATAGTGAGCATGCGTGAGATTCGGATCGGAGTCGCGCTTACAACTGTGGGAATTGCTCTTGCAGGTCTTGCTCAATATGTTTTTTTCCCCGATACAAGAAGTTTGGTGTTAATGGGTTGGGATGACCATCTCTATCGACTAATCTCAACGATTTTTGATCCGGGTTTTACCGGAATCATTTTAGCCGTTGGTTGTTTGTTGTTTTTATACAGGTTTCTTCAAACTCGTTCATATTTCTATCCCACAGTTCTCGCATTTCTTGTGCTTTTTGTTTCGTTATTGCTTACGTACTCACGTGCTTCATATCTTGCATTCGGAGCTGGAGTTCTGTATTTGGTATATCTATATAAAAGAATTTCGATTCTTTTGATTCTTCTTTTATTTGCAGCTGGAATCATCCTTTTGCCAAGTCCGGCTGGTGAAGGGGTAAATTTGCTGCGTACGGCCAGTGCAAACGCACGTGTAGAGAGTGTACAGACCGCCTTTTCGGGCATGGGACCACTACAAGCACTGATTGGAGAAGGATGGTATGCAAAAAAGCAAATAAACCCGCTCTCACATTCTTCCGCACCAGAAAATTCGTACGTTTTTATTTTTACTTCATTGGGAATTGTAGGAGTAGGGTTGTGGAGCCAATTAGTTTGGCGTTCACTCCAAGCAGTAAAATGGAATAGTGTTGTTATTGTAAGTTGTGTGGCAATTGGAGTACACGCACTCTTTTCAAATACGTTGTTTCATCCGTTTGTCTTACTTCTTTTGGTGACGATTATGGCTGGTAATGGACCACTAACTCAGAAGTTGTCTCTACCGAAGCAGCGTTAACCGCTTTGATTGCAATCGTATTATCGCCGTTTACAAGTTGAAACTGACCACTAAAACTTCCATCTGATGAAACGAATTGCAGTTTGTCATTGATATATATACGGTTTCCAGGCTCAGTTTTTCCTTTAATAGTGATTGGGTTTTGCTTTTGTTGCGTGACAGTTGCGTCGTTCGTTGGTTGTCCAATCTCAAGCTTTGGAGCGTCCTTAACGTAGGCCACTCGAACAGTATTCGAAGGATTACTTCGCTCCCCTTTGTCGTTTTCACTGACGGCTGTAAAGGTATTGTCACCTAAATCAAGATGAACTTCTGAAAAAGTGAAGTCGCCACCATCTGCGGCAACGGTATCTGGTCCCGGAACGCCATTTTGCAGTAAAATAATCTTCTGTTTTCCTGAAGCACTCCCAGATAATTTGATAATAGCGCTATTCGTAGCCTCAAATGGTTGAGAAAGAGTTGGGTGACTAGGCAGAACTTGTTCTTCTTGGACTGTAATCTTGGAGGAAATGTTGCGAAAGGCCAGGAATTTAATAAAAGCTGGTAGCAGAACAAACAGGAAACCTAATCCAATAGCCAGGCTAATTCCAAAGAAGAATAAGCTTTGTTGAATTAGAGAAGTGCGATCATGGTGTTGTAACCGCGAGTACATAGAAACTAGTATATAACATTTTGAGCCTTCTGACAGAATCGGACTGTCATCCGCGGTTTACGATACCGCTGTTCTACCATTGAACTAAGAAGGCACTATGTCGAATATATCCTATTTTACAGTCTTTATCTCCGTATTCCAATAAAGTCTTTCCAAACAGCAATACGTGCGTTACAGTAGTAGCTTATGAAAAAGGGAAAGGCTTCAGACTGGACCATCGCTACGCTTGGTAGTCACTCTTCTCTACAGATTCTCAAAGGTGCCAAAGATGAAGGTTTTAAAACCTTGATCGTGACGACGACCGATAGAGAATCTTTTTACCGCCGTTTTCCGTTCATTGATCAGTTTAAGGTAATCCCAAAATTTTCTGATTTTGGGTTGATTGAAGCTGAATTGGCCTCAAATAAGGTCATCATGATCCCTCATGGCTCATTTGTTGCATATTTGGGCGAAGAGCGAAACCGGAACAGCACTGTTCCATACTTTGGAAACAAAAAGGTCTTGGATTGGGAAGGAGATCGGAAGATGCAGATGCAATGGCTCCAGGACGCAAAGATCAATGTGCCTAAAATGTTTACCAAAAAAGATAAAATTGATCGAGCGGTAATTGTAAAGTCATATGGTGCTGCAGGGGGAGCTGGGTACTTTGTGGCACAAAATCAAGCAGATTTTGAAAAGAAACTTGCGCATTACTCCAGTCGCAAATATCTCGTCCAAGAGTACGTCATTGGCGTACCCATGTATTTTCATTACTTTTACTCACCGCTAACCAAACAAATTGAACTTCTAAGCATTGATCGCCGGTACGAAACAAACGTAGATTCACTCGGTCGTCTACCATTAGCGCATCAAGAATCGATTCCGATAGTCCCGTCGTTTGTCGTTGTGGGGAATAGTCCGTTAGTGGTTCGAGAATCGCTGCTCCCTGAAGTCTATGCCATGGCAGAACGTTTAGTTGCCTCTTCACAACGATTGATTGATTCACGTGGCTTGTTTGGCCCATTTTGTTTGGAAACCATAGTCACTGCAGAACAAAAGTTCTATGCGGTTGAAGTATCTTGTCGAATTGTTGCTGGAACCAACCTCTTTATTGATAGTTCACCTTACGCGTCTTTACTTTATGATGAACCGATGAGCACTGGACGACGCATAGCACGAGAAATTAAATTGGCTAAAGCAAGTGATAGGTTGTCCGAATTACTTGATTAGATATGGCAAAATCCTCGCCCATTACCATCGCCACTCTTGGGAGTCATTCTGCCTTAGACATTTGTCGTGGTGCTAAAGATGAAGGATTTCAAACCTTGGTTGTATCTGAACCAGGCAGGGAAAAAACATACAGCCAATTTTATAAAACCCAGGGGAATCTTGGTTGTGTGGACGAATGTCTTATCGTTCCCAAGTTTGACCATATTCTCTCAAAAGAAGTTCAAACGAAACTACAGAAGCACAATGCGGTTTTCATTCCCCACCGTTCATTAGAGGCATATCTTGGTTTTAACTATCAAGCTATTGAGAATGATTTCAAAGTTCCATTATTTGGGAATAAATATCTCCTACGGATTGAAGAGCGCAACGCCAGACCGAATCAGTATGATTTACTCGAAGCGGCCGGGATTCGTTTTCCAAAACAATTTAGTGATCCCAAAGATATTGATCGAGTGTGCTTGGTCAAAGTATCGGAAAAAGCCAGAAAATTTGAACGAGCTTTTTTCTTGGTGAAAAGTTATGAGGAATATGCCTCTGTCAGTCAAGAAATGGTGGAAAAGGGAAAAATAACGACTGAGGCGCTTCAAACTGCGGTCATCGAAGAGTTTATCTTAGGTGTACAAGTAAATTTCAACTTCTTTTACTCTCCTATTTATGATCGGTTAGAGCTTTTAGGCACCGATACCAGACGACAAACGAATTTGGATGGTTTATTACGTTTACCAGCAACGTATCAACAAGAAGTCTTGCAGCGCATGTCACTCTCATACGAAGAGGCAGGTCATCAGGCTGTTACTGTGCTTGAGTCTTTGCTCGAACCAGCTTTTGCGATGGGGACAGCGTTTGTTGCGGCCTGCAAAAAACTCTATAGTCCAGGCATTATCGGACCGTTTGCTCTGCAGTCGCTTATCACTGCAGGACCGCCAAAAAAAGAAATCATCGTTATTGATGTTTCTCCCCGCATGCCTGGATCTCCGGGGATTAGTGCGACTCCATATAGCAGATATTTATTCGGAGAAAACTTCAGTGTCGGTCGCAGAGTGGCAATGGAAATCAAAGATGCAATTAAACAGGATCGTCTAGCAGAGATTGCGAGCTAAAGATAATCAGATGATGAAAACAATTTCATACGTCACCACCAATATCGATAAGTTCAACAAAGCTAAAGTTAACTTGGCCACGTACAATATTTTATTGTTACATGAGACTTTGGAGATGGATGAGCCTCAAACATCTGACGGTGATAAAATTGTCAGACAAAAAGCTGAACAGGCGTATGAATATTTCAAAAAACCTGTTCTCGTCAATGACGATACCTGGTCTATTCCAGCCCTACGGGGATTCCCAGGTACAGGGATGAAATTGTGTAATGATTTTTTAATAGCTGAAGACTGGTTACGTTTAATGGAGGGCAAATCTGACCGAAGAATACAGCTTGTCTCCTATTTTGCCTACCATGACGGAAAAACAATTCAAGTTGTTAGTGCTAAAGATGAGCGACGCATTTTGTACGAAGTCCGTGGAATACATAAAAAATCTCCTTGTCTTGAGGTGATTGCGCATGCGGATAGAACCATAAGTATGGCTGAAGAAATTGCTTTAGGCAGAAAAAGAGATGAGAATAAT
>JBDTWD010000012.1:0-23783 GCA_040006915.1 Candidatus Woesebacteria bacterium
CGTAGTCTGGGTCGTTTTGTAACTCCAGCATTCCTTTCACTGCACCTAAATAGTTCCCTAAGTGTAATCTGCCTGTGGCTCGTATACCTGCTAATACTCTTTTTTTCATAAATTCTCCTATGACTATTCTACCTGATGATATCAAAGAGATCTTTCTCAAAAAGCTTTTGATCAACTGCTGTCACAACATACGTATTTGGATGCCTAATCGCTTTTTGACGCTTCTCTGCTATTGTCATGCCAAATGTGTGTTCTCCTCTGGTTTCTACAATCACATCCATTGCCTCTATCTGAAACGCAGAGGGACGAATTGCGTAATATGCTGCAATGGCATCGTAGACCAGGGCGCCCTTTGTCCCCTCATGATCGGTAATTCCCGCGATGAAGTGTTTCATCATCTGTTTTAAAGGCCTGTATAACTCTGAGCCTTTGAGTTGTTCAAAATCTTTCAGCTGCAAAATTATTGAGTTACAGGGATCTAAGGGAACAAGTACTTTGGGGATTTTGGACCGAAACACAATGTCTGCTGCTTCTGGATCAACAAACATATTAAACTCCGCTACTCGATTTTTGTTTCCACAGACATTGATTGCTCCACCCATCATCACAATCTCTTGTATTTCGTCCGCAATGGTGGGATCTATTTGTAATGCTCTAGCGATATTACTGAGTGGTCCAAGCGTGATAATTTGAATTTCACCAGGGTTCTGATGGACAAGTTTAATAATCCGTTCGGGGGCATCTCCTGTGAGGGTGTATATGGTGTTGTGCACATCTAATCCATCAATCCCGCTTTCTCCATGCACGACTGCCCGAATGAGCGCTCTCTGCAGTGGAGTTGGTTGTCCTGAATAGAGTGGAATATCCTTCTTTCCGAGTAAATCTAAAACTGCTTGTGCATTGCGCGTTACATTGTTGATGGTTGAGTTACCAGCAACTGTGGTGATGGCAAGTGTGGTGTGTAGTTGCGCTTTTAAAAGCAACATCATTGCGAGAGCATCATCATGTCCGGCGTCAGTATCAATAAGTATTTTTTGTTTTTTCATAGGTTGGAACCTTTCACTTTTTTTTGAGGGTACGGGAAAAGCTGTATGGATACGTCATGGTTTTTTCACTCTGTTTCTGAGACAAAAATAGATCCTGCAATATTTTTTCAGCGCTGGAATAACAAAGGCATCGTCCCTCTGCGTTTTTATTTGGGGAAATAATACAGCCCTGCATCCCCATCTTGAGTGCTGGAAGTACATCAGCCTCAGATGAATCGCCAATACAGATGACATTGGCATTTGGAATATGAAAACGATGAGCGATGTAGTTAAAAACTGCTCCGTCTCTCTGATATTTTGGAGCAATCCCGTCTTTCTCAAACGCGATATATGCATCGAAATCATTCACTTGCATTCCAATTTCTTTGAGAATTTTGTGTGATAATTTTTCTGGTGCATCTGTTAAAGCTACGACGATAACTCCATTGGATCGAAGAGACTGAATAAGCTGTCGGACTTTTTTTCGTCTATGAAAGCAGCCTGTCGGATTAATGGCGCACATTTCTTCATACAGAATTGACGGCTTTTTCTCCTTGATTCCATATGAAGATCTATGTACTTTGGTGGGACCGATAAAGAAGACGCTTTCTCCATTTCCATAGAGGCTACGGTATTCATTAGCAAGGTGTTCCCCCTCCACTTTCGTGACTCCAAAGTAGCGTGCAGTTGCCCTATCAACAGCCAAGCTAAATGAGACATAGAACATTTCGTCTTTTGGTATGGCTAATGTCTGATCCACATCGATGATAATGAGTCGTATCGGTGATTGTTTGATTTGTATTTTCATAGAATTCCTACTCTTTGGGTGCTTCCTGCAAATGCTTGGGTGGCGGCGACATATCTTTTCAGTTGTTGTCCGGCAGCTCCTGACCGTACGATCTCTACTGCTCGGTCAGTGGCTGAGCGAAGATAGTAGGAGCTTACCCGTCGTGAGTCTTCATCAAAGGCATCGGAAGCAGCGGCGTACTGTTGAAGAAAGATGCCCAGACCAATTGTCATCGCTAGATACAATGTTTTTGAATGCTCTTGCCCAGACAGTGCGCACAAATTTGCATCGATAATACTTTCTTTCGTATTGGGAATGAATAATGCATTTGAATCTAAAGTGCACAGCGTCTTTGGTGAGAAAAAATCTTCCGGATAGAGTGCAAATGTTCCAATATTTTTCCCGTCAATTAAAAAAGCTGCCAATGATGCAAAAGGCGGCGGTGCAATTTCATCGATACGTACATGTTCTCGGGAAGAATTGTCTTGAATATAGAGATTTGGATCAAACATAGTGGTTGGAATTTCGTGAAGGTCTGTACCACAAAACGCAACGCTATTACCAAACTTCTGATATCCACGTTCGTCTAGACGTTTCATTGATTCTACAATTGTCTCCGGATGTATTTTTTCGTTGACCCCAATGAAACCATGGAGAGCGGTATCAACAGTGGTAGGGAATGCCAGCGGTCCAATGGCATGATTGACTGTCTCCCCTCGTAATTGGTGCGAGAGTGAATGAAGGGTTCTGACCGAATGACAGCTGGTCATGAGTAGCGACGTTTCATTCAGAATTTTTTCCATTGCCCCAGTTGTCTCAAAATCAGATCGAGCTCCATATTCTTCAATTGCACTTTGACCCGCGACCTTAGATGTATTGGGATATGAATGATGCTTTTGTACTTTTCCATCTACGGATAGCCCAATGGCAGAAAGTGTTGAGAGACTAAATAGTTTCGAATGTCTTTTGGCTTTTGTATATCCTTTATCTCCTCCCATGCCTCCGAATGAGAATAGAGGCTCATCGCTATGAAAATGCGCAACTGTATCTAGTCGGGTTGTGGAAGCGACCATTCCGGCGATTTCATCGGCTGTGAGAGAAACATAGGCTTCTTTCATTGAAAGTGCCTTCAGGAGGCAGGCTGCCTGAAGGATATTCATTTGTAGGTGCGGATGCTCTGAAAGCGTTTTGGTGAGGGTGTCTTTGAGTACTGTATTGAGCACCGAACAAACTAAGGTAATTAAACTGCCAGCTTCATTAAGTGACAGGGCTCGTCGATCCTGAAGTGCTTGGTCTAGAAAATAGTATCCTTTCCCTTGGTCAAGAATTTCAACGAGCTGCTTGTTCTTGCCGAGTGATATGGGAAGATTCTCCTTATACTTTGAATTACTCGCCAAGCTTTCTAACACTCCGGTTGAATCCACTGTTACAACCCCGTCATGTGTTGTAACTTTTTGCACATACGGTTCCCCTTCCAGTCTGATTGTTGCGACTGATGTTTTTTCCATAGTATTTCCTTTTTTAAATAGTAAAAAACCCGCGTACAAAATGGCGGGTGAATACTTCTTTAGGGTCTTGTTAGAAGCAATGCATTATAAATCCCGCCATCGATCGATAGCGTTTTGCCAAGAAGAAGACTGGTATGTGTTTTGTTTATACATAGATAAATTTTCCATTTTGTATTTCTTTCGAACCTCTAGTGATGGTGGCGACTCCGACTCCTAAATCTGCCGCAATTTGTCGCTGAGTTTCTCCTTTTTTTAATCGTTTTACGATTTGGAGTCTTTGCGAAATCTCCTGCAACTCTTTCGGTGTCAGGATTCCTTCTAAAAACTCAATCACCTGTTTTTTGGTCGATAGGGTACGAATAACGGTGGCAAGCTCTTGGATTTCTCCATCAAAGTTCTGTTTCATTGTACTAGTATGATAGTACAAATTTGGAATAATGCAAGAGGAGAAACAAAAAAAGCCCCTGGCGGGCACACCAGACTAATCCGATGTGTCCACCAAGGACTTCACTTTCCAAAGAATACCAGAAGACGAATGAAAAGCAAAGAGGGAGTTTTTTGATAGCAAAAAGGCGTGGTTTTTAATTCCACGCCTTTTAATCCGGATCAAATCTGTTCTTTTGAGGGAAAGCGCATATTGATAGGCGCTTCGGCATTCTCAATCATTAAGACTTTATTTCCGCTTCGAATCATGACCCCCCCCGTTTGGGTTCTTGCTACCTCGTTATCTTCAAGGTCGATGTCAATGATGACACGACCTTTGGGGAAGTTTAGCTGGAGCGTATTTGCATGATTGGTGCGAACAGACAAAATCTTTACTGTTTGCTGTACCCCTCCAAACGTTACGGTAGCAAATGTGCCACCGATTTCTTTTGCCAACGCTTTTACAAGCGCGTCTATGTGTACTGGACGGCAGAGCCAGCCAGTCACCAGATTGGCATCGAATGGGAGTGCCCGTTGGTTTTTCAAAATCTCACCTCATAAACTGATTTGACGGAAAGGTCATTGGAAACGACTACAAGTATGGCTTCCATACAAGAGTACATTAGTACATTTCCAATGTGGCTTCCCGACAGCGATGTAAAAGAGCGATGGCCAATCTATCTTCAGATAGTCAGTCGAGTAGTATACCAAAGAAGGGCCTCTTTGTCAAAGCTATAGGCCTAATATGCGCGAAGGAATAATGGGTGTTTAATTACCAAAAACAGTCCAGGTAGGAGCGTCGGTATAGGTGGGTGTGACCGTTGCGCCTGGAGGCACAAACAAGGTGACGAGACTGTTTGCCGGAATCGTAACTGTCGAGGCATTGGTAATATCGATCGTGCAGCTGGTTATCCCCGCCGTAATCATGAAAAATCGCTCAAAGGGGGCTCCATTGGCTACAACGCCGCTTGCTGGAACAGAAACACTCTGTGATCCAAAGGGGTTATAGTTACGGTTGTGGAACGCATACTTTGGACTGGTCGAAAACATTTGACTGGCAGTGAATCCCGTCCCACCAAAATTATTATCTTCCCATTTCGCTCCGTTTGATGAAGATGAATGGTGTCCGACAGCGCTTACCTGTCCACTGGATGTCCCTTTGGGAGTATTGAAATCATTTTGTGAGATCCAGATCGGTGCCGTGGTCGAAAGAATATCGGCCTCGTAGTTGGTTCCAGCTGTTTGTCCATTCAGACTGAAAATGCAGTTTTTGATAATGATACTGCTACTTCCTGACTGAATTTGGACTCCATGGGTTCCCATATATTGGATCTTAAAGTCATTGATGAAGATTTGCGTGCCGCTAATAGAGAATCCGACTAATCCTTCTTGCACAATTCCGTTGGAGATATGAATGTTTGAGGGTGTCCCATTGCTTCCGGCCTCAATTAATACAATAGGGGTTGCGGCTGGCTGTGTCGGGAAGGCTCCGATATCAAGGCTACTGGCAAAAACGGAGGCACATTCTCCTTTGATATGAAGGTCTGATGCATTAGAACTGACCGAACCTACCACTGCGCTGTTTACTTGACTGATTTGGACATCGTAACTATCTTCGATCAAGATTACATCGCCGAGTGAGACCTGTTGCATGTAAATATTGTTGATCATCGCTTGAATTGCAAAGTTGCTGCCGCTATGGCCCAAGGTATGAATACCATATCCATTCTTATTCCCACGGATATTAGTAATCATGAGTCCTTGTACCCCACGGGTGGCATTTCCCGCTGCTTGAATGATGTAGCCGTTGCAATAATACGAATCGATATCTGAGATGGTGCAGTACTGTGCCGCCGTCAATTGGATCATATTGGTAGCGGGATTTGGCGATGCAGTCAAATTGGGTCCACCAATGAATGTCAGTGAGGAAATGGTGACATTGCTATTGGTGAGGTTAAAGACTTGGGATCCGGACCAGGAAGAAGCGAGTTTGATCACAGAGCCCATTCCTACTCCTTTGATGATGGTGTAGGAAACTGGGGTGGTGAGACCCGATGAGACGATGTAGGTGCCGAGCGGAAAGAAGACAATCCCTCCTGATGTGGCGTTTGCAGCGGCAATCGCACTATTGATTGCTGCTGTGTCATCGGTTGAGCCATTGCCAACTGCACCATAATCTTTGACACTAAAAACTTGGACCACGCTCTTAAGTGTTCCATCACTGTTATGTGAAGTTTGGAGAAACTCATTTAAAACTGTTCCCCAGTTGCCCTCATCTCCACCTACTGTTGGGAGTCTTGCCATAATATGTATTTTCTTGTGTCAGCTACCATACGCGCCAGTTCCAAACCCTGTTTTTGGTTTTGTTCTTGATATTTTTCGATGAGGATTTGCCAAAGTCTCAAGTATCCCTGAAATTCCCGACAGTACAAAAACCAGCATTCCCAGATATAAAAGGAACTCTCGTCGAGTCATTTTTTTTGATAAGAGAATGTTAAAAGCATCAAACTTCATCTTCCTTTGATAGTAACGCAAGCATGAGAGATATTCTAGGTTCTGATCAGTCGTATTGCTTTCTTTTCAGAACAATAAATGCTCCTCCTCCCAGAAGACTGGCTCCAATGAGAACAGCCAGAGCTATCCTGACAGGAAATTTTCGGGCGGTTGGAACACTCACGGTTGGTGAGGGAGAGAGTGTTGGCTGAATTGTCGGTTGATATTGGACAGGCTGTATCGATTCGAGCGGAGATGGAACCGGACCTGCCAGTGGATAGAGTTTGGAAATATCAGTGTCTGGTCGAGAGCGGACGCCCGGTAAGGCGCTCTGTACCTTTGTCTTGGCTGCAACTTCATTTGACCAAGCGCCAGTGGCACAGCCATTCCCACCTCGAACTCGAAAATAGTAGGTCGTATTGGGAGAGAGAGATTGTACAAGATAGGTCCGACTTCCCTTTTTCCCGATGTCACTATTACCCCAAGCATAGTCACCTGATTTTGTCCCATACTCTAAAACATAATGATCGACTGGGTCAGCGCTGTCAGTAAAATACAGCAGAATAGAGTTTTCACTTTGTATAATTGCACCGTAAATCCAGGGAGCACTTCCTGGGTTTGGTTGAGAGCAGCCGACCGTTGGCGTGGCGTTTGGGACAGGCGTGTTTGACGTCACTGTTCCATAGGTATGGCTCCCATAATTCCCGCTTCCGTATGTTGTAGCCAGCACGTGTGCTGGCCACAGGAAAAGGGATAAACTCACGATGATGGCTACTTGACTTCGTAAAGACATAAACCTATATTGATCTTACGTAGATCCCAAGGAGAACTCAATGTTAGGAATTGGTTTTGAAGAACTTATTGTCGTTTTGATTATTATCCTTGTCCTCTTTGGGGGCAAGAAACTTCCTGAGCTCTCACGCAGTATTGGAGAGTCGATCAAGGAACTGCGCAAAGGGTTAACAGATCCGATTGATGAAAAGCCGAAAAACAAGAAATCCAAATAAAGACATCTCGTCACCGTTTACCGAACATATCACTGAGTTACGTTCCCGTTTGTTTGTATATGCATTCAGTCTTTGCGTGTGTGTCCTCATCGGATATGTATTGCATTCCCACATTATTGAGATTCTCACCAAACCTTTAGGTCAGCCGCTTTTCTATGCGAGCGTGACTGGTGGATTCGATTTTGTGTTCCAAATCAGTTTCTTTTTTGGCTTCTTGCTCTCAGTTCCGATGCTTCTGTATCAGTTATTTCGATTCACAGAACCAGCACTCCCACCGACATCCAACAAAAAAATTCTTTTGTATCTGTTGGCGAGTGCCTTCCTACTTTGTGTCGGAATTGCGTTTGCCTACTGTGTGAGTCTGCCCTCGACCCTCTTTTTCCTGGGATCATTTTCCAATGGGAATATCAAAACCTTGATCTCGACGAGTGAGTACTTTTCTTTCATTTCTGGTTATCTGGTCGGCTTTGGCATTGCTTTCCAGCTTCCACTGATTCTGTTGTTCATCGATTCTATACATACGTTGCCGATGGGAGTTCTTTTTCGTCAACAGAGAATTGTCATCGTGGTCAGTTTTGTGATTGCCGCGATCTTGACGCCGACTCCTGACCTTGTCAATCAAACCATTTTTGCCCTCCCCCTTATTTTGCTGTACCAAGGTTCCCTCGTCCTTATCTGGCTGCAGCACCGTTCCAAGATCCGATGAGGCCTATAAGTATTCGTATTTATCTTACTTTCCCTGGAGTAACTTATAGTTTCAGTTCTAAGGCTTCTGTATCTGGAAATGCCCTATAGCACGATAGTATGACCACTGCTCTCTGGAATGATTTTGTCAATACACAAAATGAGGTTTATGGGATATAATACGGGCAAGAAAAGGTGAACCTAAAAGGAGTGTGCGAAGTGAATGGTTTCTACCTGATCGCCGCCGTGTTGGTCATTGGTGCGAGCATTGCGCTTGTTCCGCGTGGTCACGCGACAAAAGGAGTGGGAGTAATCCTGCTCATACTGGCGGTGGTGACTAGTCTGGGTGGCGTGTTAGCTCGCGCGCCTATCGGCTTGTCGCTGCTTGACATCATCGTTCTGGTGGTTGCGATTCTAATCGCACTCCGGTTGGGATATTACGGGAACGAAGTGCTGCGGCACTCCGAATTTCCGATCTCATCCACAGAATGATGCACATTGGGCCGTCTTTTTCAAAAAGGAAAAGGCGGCTCAATTACCATTTACACGAAGTTTTAAGAATAAAGAAAAAGCCCCACCTTTGCAAGTGGGGCTTTTATGTTTTTGACTGCCCGGTCCACATGGACAAGGCAGTCGTAAAAAAGTTAACGGTTGTACGGTGTGCGGTACAAGATGATGTGTTCTTTCCATCCTGTCACCTCCCATATCTGATCTGATTGGGCGACCAGTGCTGCTATGGCACCATGCTGTGGTACCTCCTGGGTTACTGAAGTGTAAATGACTATATATTCAGGTTTGATCTTTTCAATTTCATCCAGTGATTGGTTGTTACCAATGGGGTAGCATGGCTGCTGGATGAGAGCGCAGATCGGTTCCTCGCTGATAATGTGAACATTTTCGGGGAGATTCCTCAACTCATGTTGCGTCTCCTGAAGCGCATTGACCTTCGAGAATTCCGTCGTTCGAATGAGGAACGTTTCCAAATTCAAAGCGATCAGAAGCGTAAGAAGGCTTGCAGCAAGGTTTGTGACCCACCGTCGTTCTGAATCTAGCCACAAATCAATCTGGCGCATCGCGAGCATAGTCACAGGTACAATCAGGAACCCAAGATAGAATGGATTCCGGAGCTTAATTGCCGCTAACGCTCCAGCCGCAGCCAATCCCCAGGAGACAATGAGTGACAGTTCCGCGCTGCGATTTCGCCAAAGACGGAACCCCTGATAAAACATGCAGACAGATCCAGCTACTGCAAGCAAGATCGAACCTGCAAAGGCCCAATACGTTTGCAGTAAGGCATTGAGGATTTGGCCGACTCCATATTGGAGGCCACGTGCCTCCTGGAGTCCAAACGTCCGGCGAAACTGAACAGCTGTCGCGTTTACGAACGGTTCGCCCACCGTCAAAAGCATGATGCCTATGTAGGCAAGAATGATAATTCCTGCCCCACTGAGAACGGAAACATAGAATCGAGAATTCTTGCGTGCAAAAATCCAGTGGAGAACAAAGGCGATGATAAAGAGGCCTGCGACATGTTTATACACTGTCGCAAAGCCGATTATCATCCCTGCTCCTAAGGCTAAGGATAGACTGTCTCGTCTCAGTGCCAATGCAACAACCAGAATTCCGATCATACCGATAAAGATAGACATTGTGTCAAACTTCACTAGAAGCGAGCTGTAGGCAAACCAGCCATCAACTGCCAACATCAATCCGGTGAGGAGCGACGCTCGCGCACTCTTACTCATAACCCGCATAGTTATCATCGCCATAGCGACAGTCGCAGTAGCGATGATTGTGCTCAGGCCTCGTCCAGTTTGGATTGAAGGCCGAAAGACTCGAAACCAGTTTGCCAACAGGTAAATATGCACGGGTGGATTGAAGGCATAGTAGTCGAGCTTTTGACTATGAATTTGAAAGGCTGGATAGCCCCTCAACATCGCTTGATTGGCGATGTTGGTATAGACTGGTTCATCCCAGTCCCAGGGAGAGCGAGTAATAAACCATAGGTGGTTTAAAACCGTCAGTCCAAGAATCAATGTGAACAGTATCCGATACGTTTTCTTTGTCATGTTTGTACCCTTAAGATAAGCGACCAAGTAAACTGCCAGATCGTCTGCAAGAGTCGTCGCGCACCATCCTTTAGCAGGTATTGGCGTGCAAACGACACACTGAAGATAATCGTCAATATGATCGCTAAGGTTGGGAAAAAAACTGCTACTCGCCTGCCGCCTGCATAGCGTACGTTCGCTAAACCTGCACCAGTTGCGGCAAGTAATCCGAACGAAACTCCTGCTTCTATAAGCTCCGGATGACCTGATAGCACGAGCAAAAACAGGAGTGAGAGTCCCAAAAACATGGCAATAAAGAGGTATAACACGCTGCGAAACCTCTTTTTAGCGAACCCATTTTTTGGGAAGTAGTGATACAGATCGCCAGCTCCTGCCCCAGAGCGTTGCCACTCTAGGAAAAAAGCTCGCCAGTCAGCCCGATGTTTGTGGTATACCCTCCACTCGTTTGTGACCACAAATTCTCCACCTTTTTCGATGTAGCCGACTGCTGACCCGAAGTCTTCATATGACACCAGGAATCTCTCATCAAACCCTCCCATGAGTTCATATGCTTCTCTCGTCATCATCCAAGTGGATGTGATGGGGTACGTACTGAACCTATGAGAATTTTGTTTGTTGATTCGTTTCCTTCCCAATCCAAAGTTGGGATTGCGCCGAATGGGACCGAAATCCGCATACAGCGCCAAGAAGTGACTGGCATGTTCCTCTGTCGAAATCATGATGCCACCCAAAGCTTGGGCATTTTCTTCGGCTAGAATTTGGAGACCTTGGCTGATCCAATTTGTTTTGTGCTGGATTTTGCCATCAGTCATGAGAAAGTAGTCTCCTGCTGCGAGACGACAACCTGCATTTCGTTTGGGTTGTGTGTCACGCCCGACATGATTTTTCGAAAGCCCTACCTCCACGATGGAGATTTGAGCCCCTCTTCTGATTTGTACGGAAACAGCGCTTGGCGAGTATGACGTTGGATCGGAAAAGGTTTCCCAGTCCGACTCGAACGCAAACTCACTGGGAATGTGCTGCCAAGTCGTATCATTTGGACTCCCGACAATGAGAATCTCAAAGTTGGGGTAATCCTGGGCAATGAGCGACCGTAACAGTCGCTCGATGTTCTCCTTCTTCTGGTCTCGTGTCGGTATAACGATACTAACCAAAGGATACTTTTCCACCTTCTTTCCTTTCTCTATTCCTCTTTATGAGGATCTGACTTGGGTGATTTGCGAACAAAACGAACAGGCAACATTGCCCATTCCCACAAACGCAAAAATAGCAGACGCGCATCACTTCGCACACTACCGCCCCCAAAGACAAACGTACCCATGATAGGGTAGTTTAAGAAGGTAATAATGGCTGTGGAAAACAAATATGCGAAAGAATCAGCGGTGAAAATCCACCAGATTGATCCAAACACCAACTGAAATCCAAGGAGCGCGATCCGAAACAACACAGCGTTGATGGTAAGCGTGAAGCATTTTGCGATCACATACCGACCTACATGATGCCTAAATTGCATCAGATGTTGGTCGTTCCAGGTAAAGAAATAGTTTAGGACGAAGTTCGCAACGATGCTGATAATAGCTTGTGCTAGATTGGCACTGTCGGAACTCCAACCCCAAGTATTCTTCACGAATGGAATAAAGGGTAGGCCGAAAATTGTCAGCCCTAATCCGATGATTGAGAAACTCCCAATGCGGCTCGTAGCGAGTCGCCCGATAAAACTTCTGCGTAACTTGCTTCTTTTATCTTCAGACACCTTCTCACTTCCCTTCTTGATAATTGGACAAAAAGAACCCCTTGTAAAAAGCACTTTTTAAATAAACCGTTAACTTTTAAAAGGGTTATTTTCCATGCCAAAAAGACCAGACGTAGTGTCCGGTTTCCAATATGAAAAAAAACAATCTCCCGATTGCTCGAGAGATAATATGAATTATATCATTTATAGGCCATCTAATGGGAGGTTGAAATTAGAAATAGATGTGAAAAGAGCCGTGGGTTTCCCCACGGCTCGCTTTCCCAATCTGCTGGACACGCATCACTCCTCAGAAACGCCAAGAGTATTTCTCAGTCGTTCCTTTAGGAGGGCTATGCGTTTGAGCGAGTCCTCACGATTTCTGAGCAGTTCCAGCATTCCTTCAATATACACAAGCTTTGATTCTGGCGATGAATCATTCGATCGGATCGCAAAAATCTCGTTCCGTGTATCTGTTGGATTGTTCAACTGCTCCTCAATCTGTGACAGTTCGTCCAGCAGTCGCTTTGCCTGGAATTCGATCACACCCAGCATCCCAGGCAGGAGCTGAATGGCGACGACTGCATATACGCCTTTTTCTGACTGTGCTATTTGCAACAGTTTTTGAAGGCCTTCCCAGAGATTGTTCTGGGTGGTCATCTCACACCTCATTTCACTAAGCGATCGGGTTTTATTCCTCCTGTTGAGGAGGATTGAGGGTATTATATCAAAATATATCCTATAGTTCTCGAAAAGCTTTTTATGGGAACGAATTGCTGACCCGAACAAATCTTCCAAAATGGATATGGCTCACGCTTTCCTGTTTTGACCTGGGTAAAATAAGTCCCCGAAGTAAGAATCAGTGCGTACATTTAAACTAGAGATCTTTCTGTTTAATTCTCTCCTTTACGCGCTCAAACATAGAGAGAGCAGTGTCTATGCCTGTACCGTGCTCTTCTCTATACCATTCAATGGGGGTTTTAAATACATCTGGATTGTCAACTAAATAGGTATAGTAAAAGACTTCAAAAGCAGCTGTCGGTATATCCGCTTTTATATCTTTTTCAATATCATCAAAATCTCTAGGTGGTTTAAAAGAAGCAGTTGCACTAATTTCGACTTGATTTCCTTTAGGAGAGTATGTAAATAAAATCTCATTCAGAGAAGCATAGATGGGAGTTTTTCTTAATTGTGCCGTCTTTGCCATGGCAAGATGAATGACGGAAACATCCTTGTAGACGTGAGTAGATTTTTGGACTATCTCGATAGGGTTGTTTTGAGCATCGCCATTGCCAATTCCATGAACAAACTCTGTGCCCTCATGAGATTTTGTTACATGAAACTTCTTAGGAAATTCCTTACTTGCTAAAGAATCTTGAAATTCTTGTGGTACATCGGATATTCCTGATAGGAATGCCCCAGCGTCCCATTCCACTTCTTTAAGCTCCATACTAGATGTTTCTCTAGTATCAGGATCAATGAATAGTCGTACGTCACCAGTATTGTTAGTTACTAATACTTGACTACTTTCTTGATCATAATCAACAATGCCGTAGCCAGGGGGGATTACACTAGCATCAATCGTGCCTAGTATCTTGTGGTCTGTTATTTCTTTGGGGCGTGAATCTTGTTCTGGTTGAGAATCTGTTTCACTCATGAATTGAATTATAAACCCAAACTATTCTATTTTGTGGGTTGGGTGGGAATCGAACCCACGACATTCTGCTTAAGAGGCAGACGCTCTAACCGACTGAGCTACCAACCCAAGTTATATATATTTTACCACCCCAGAGAGAATTCAGAAAGAAATTACGGAGCAAGTGTTCCAGCTGCTTTATCTTTCTCGTATTGATCACGGGTTGCGGCCGGATGTGTAGTCTTGTAGGCAATCCACCCTTCATTTAAATCCGTGGCTCCAGCTTGATGAACGGGATCATAGGGACAGTTCTCACAACCACTTCCACAACAGCAGCCTTGGGCTTTGAGTGCATCAATGAGTGTTGCGTCATCTGACATATAAATCTCCTATTCTCTTACTGTGGTTGTGAATGAATGGTATGCCTGTTTCAATCGTTCAAGAATTTCTGAGAGTACCGTTTTTGGAAGCGGAATACTATTTTCCTCGCTTGAAAACTCTGGCATTTCGTATTTTTCCCAATATTTTTCGTCAATTCTGGGGTTGGTTTTTTCGCTCATATCTTTCTCCCACTGTAGCACAAAGATACAGATCCTTGTAGCATCCTATCTTTACCTTGAACTCGAGTGCTCCCGGAAAGAATCGAACTTTCATCGACCGTTCCGAAGACGGTTGTTCTATCCATTGAACTACGGGAGCAATGCAAGGGAATTGTACCATGACTCTGAGGAATGTTAGCGTAATCTGTCTCGATATTTCGTGAAAAAAAGTGGGGCTTGCGAATGGAGTTCTTTTTTTGGCGGAAGCGAATCAAAGGTAAACCACTGCAAATCATCAAATTTATGTGGTTCTCCATTTTTAACTTGAGCGGGATTAACGAGTACTTTAAAGAAAAGCGAAAGCCAATGGGTTTTGCGCCCCTTGTTCTCTCGGAAGATATCTTCGTATCCTAAAAACTCAGAAGACAAGATATCAGCACTGTATTCTTCTTTAATTTCTGTCTTCAATGTTTCTTCAACTGTACTTCCCCATTCTACTGCCCCTCCCCCGACGTCCCAGCGGCCATTCTCATCACGGGCTTTTTGTCCCCGTTTTGCCATCACAAAGTTTCCCTTTCCGTCATGGCAAAAAAAGGTAACCGTAATCCCAATACAATCAATTCCTTTTTCTAGAGTCATTGTAGGATATAATACTCTTAATTGCCCGGATGGCGAAACTGGCAGACGCGCACGCTTCAGGAGCGTGTTCCCGCAAGGGAATGGAGGTTCAAGTCCTCTTCCGGGCACATTCGGTCGCGCTAGCCTAAATTTGCTCCAGAGATGTACTCAGGAAACATTTCTACTTTCTTCGAATCTGATGGAGTGAATAGAAATGGTTCTACGTCTCGTGCCAATTCATGAAAATCAAGAGCAGCAATGTCTTGGCTGAGCTTCTCTTTTAATTCTTCTGCAGTAGTAACACCTATTTTTTCTCTCAAATATGCGTAATTTGGCAATGTCCGTGACAAAAGAAAAATGATGTCAAAGAAATCACGACCCTTGGCTCGCTTACGACTAATTGCTGCAAACAATTTTTGTGAGAGTAATATGTCGATGGGTGTTACAGAAATCCTTGAAAAAACATCGAATTTATTGATAATTTTCTGATCAGGAACGTATGGGAAGTGATGAGCCATGCTATCAATCTGAATGAGTATTTTTTCTTCAGTCAGGGCGGATAATTCATTTTGATACAATATCTCTGGCAATCGAATTCGACACCGATAAGCCCCCTTGGAGACAGTATCGATTTGTACGATCATACCTTCTAACTGCAGTCCGTATTGGATTTTCTCTGCCAATGCAGTAAATTCAGAATATTCCAAACCAAAATTATCAAAATCCAAATCTTCGGAAAAGCGTGTGTTGTCATACACTATGCGGAGAGCTGTCCCCCCGAGAAATGAAAGTTTTGCTCCATACGTACTTTCAAAGATGAGATTTAGAATCTTGTATTGCAAGTATTCTCGTAGCATAGAGCGCCCAAAGGGCTGTAGCGTTGGTGGATAAAGTGATGCAATTTGGGAGAGACTGAGCATACTTAAGACTCCTTTCTGAATCGATCAAGTAGCATCATAGCCTGTCTTGAAAAAGTTTCATTTCCAAAGCTGATAGCGTACTTCTGATACAAGTCGACATTCGCTCTCTGGAGGAAATCGTGCGCATTGAATCTCCATTCATGAAAATCAGATTCCTGTACGATTTGTGGATGCAAATACAAGTAATCGAGAATAGCCTTCTCTCGCGAAGCAATTTTGTATGATCTACTTCCCTGACTTATGAGTTCATATCCAAAGAGGAGGTTTGGTTTTACGGTTTGATATGAGAACGGTCCTACTGATGTCTCAAACTGTATTGTCTTTCGACTACATACCGATGTCAGTTGATAGACCCCCTCCGGTATGAGGCCATAGTAGGAGAGAGCAGACTCCAAGGAAATATATGATGGTGCATACAAGCGATTTGCAATGGCAAAGAGTACTTCTTGTGAGAAGTTTATATCTGAAAAAGCGTAGTACCCTCGCCTGAGCTTTTTGATGTACCCCTTCTTTTGCCACTCAAAGAGTCGACGACGATCAAAAGTCGGTTCGATTTGTCGGATGTCTGGGAGAGAAAATACGACAAAGTCCTTCAGTGATTCCTTGAGGTGAATGTAGTTCATATGTTTCCATAACATGTTATATTTAACACGTTATGGAAACATAATAGCATCTGGCTGCAAGTATGTCAACCGATGTAGAGAGACCTTAAAACTGACAGACACGCCCATATCAGAAACCTATGGGAGCGATCCCTTTGAGGTTCAAGTCTCTCTCGGGCACAAGAGGAGACGCAAAATAGCATTCCGTAGACATGATTTCTCCCAATTGCACAAAATGCTGACCTATTAGAAGGCATGTGGAATATCATACACGAAGGTTGAGCAGATTTTTCGGCTTATAGTATACTAAGCGTTACCATATGGAACGAAACGTTTCTGATGATAGTCTTCACCTCCTCACCCAATTTGCGACGAAAAAGACGGATGCTTTTTTACCTCAACAGTTAATGTATTCTCCGACCATGCGAATGTTTCTTGAATCTGCCCGAGATATTCCGCTACTCACCGAGGAGTCGAATGCAAAACTCGCAACCACGATCGCGGAAATGAATCGGGTTCTACAAAATCCCCAGACGATTGGTGGTGAGGAATCCAAACTGCTTCAAGAGCAACAACTGGTGTATCTTTGGGCACTGACGTTGGGAAATTGGGACTTTATTCCAAAAGCCTATGCCCTGCTGACTTCAGAACATTTTTACGAAGACATTGAAAATTTAGAAGACCTGTTTCAGGATTCCTTTACCGATTTGTTCGAAGTTGCGAAGTCGTTTGAACCTGATCAGGGTACATTTTTTTCCTATGCGATCACGTCACTGCTCCACAAAATTCGCTATCACCGAGCGCATCTTCGGTATCCGGAACTGACAACGCACGCAGTTCGAATCTATCTAGCTCTGAAGCGACTTCAAATTCATCATTCAGCACTAAACGAGAAAGCCTCCTTGGAAACGATTACAATGCTCTACTGTATTGAGGGAGAGAAAAAACAATCTGGAGAAAAGAAAACTATTTCCCAAGAAGATATTGAAACTTTTCAAGCCTCGTTAAGAGAACCGAGTAAAAAGGCTTGCTTTCAGACAAGATATCATCTGTATGTTGCACTAGTCGGTTTAGCGGAACAACGCATCAGCTTAAGTCAAATAGAGGAAATTCTGGCTACAGAGTACGATACCTCAGCTCCTTCTTTGTATCAGGAAGTGGTTCCAGATCATACGGACTGGGGTGAGACAGAAGACAGTAGGAAGTTACTTGAAGATCTCATGATGCGTGCAGAGCTTTCTGATACCGAAAAAGCCTGTATTCTTCTTCAATATAGAGATGAATTTAGCTACGATGAAATTGCAGATATTCTCCATCTCGCCAGGTCCAAAGTTGGTAGTCTTTTGGAGCGTGCGAAAGACAAGATGGGCTTTGCTGTCAAACATCTGACCAAAGAACGTCGCAATCGGCGATAATCGAAGAATTCGGATAGCTCCACTGCACTATTTTTCTCTGTCATTTCTCTTACACTTTCGTCTAGTTAAATATGTTACAGTTTTGTAAGAAGAATTACTCGTTCTTTTTTTTGTATGCCAAGAATCTTTTCGCAAGTTCAGGAGAAAATAAAATATTGGTCTTTCCAGAGGACAAAGAGTATTCTCGCTTTCTTTTTTCTCGTTCTTCTTGTTGGTTCTCATTTTCTCCCTTTAGCACAAGCCGCTACTTCTCCATGGACACAGACTGACTGGTCAGGCGGTGTGGGAACCTCGACGACGAACCAATATTCTGCTGCTTCCAATGTAACGACCTCAACTGCCAATCAAGTGACCCTCACGCCAACTGAAAAGTTAACCAATACCGGTTTTGAGACCGACTTAAGCAGTTGGAGTACGAATGGAACGATGAATGACACGAACTTCACCGGTACAAGTGGAGCGGTAACTGCGTGGCCTTTTGATGATATGGTCACGACTCAGTCATATGCACGGGTGTTAAATCCTGCGATGAGTCCCGGGAGAAATATCGTCATTAATGATACGCTTGCAACGGATACGATTTGGACCAAAGGGACGGGTTGGACGATCGCCGGCGGAGTTGGGCATAGTGATGGGACTGGGACCTCCGCAGCAATTTCTCAGACACTTCCGATTGTGCCTGGAAAAAGTTACTCAGTTGTATTCACAGTCTCAAATTTCGTTTCGGGAACAATTCGCGCACAGGTTGGAACGGCCAATGGGACAAATCGTACGGCTAATGGAACTTTTACTGAGACTATCGTGGCTGCTGGAAACACGACTTTTGGACTTCAGACCAACACTGCTTTTGTTGGTGACATTGATAACGTATCCGTCACACAACTAAACATCCTTGCGTCATCGTCTTTTACGATGCCGGAACTACTTACTGATGGAAATATGGAGAGTGCCCTGACGTCTTCATGGGCAGTGGTGAACGCTGCAGGACTGACAAAGCAAACACCAGTAGATCCGCATGGTGGAACTCGAGTTCTCCGTGTGACTCGTACGACGACGACCAATGCTTCCGCAGGACAAACGGTTATGACGGTTGGGAAAACGTATCGAATTCAAGGATATGTCCGTAGTGATGGGAGCGCCCTTCCGATTGTCAGAGATAATGGAACCGCTATTTTTACCGGAACGAATTCTACTTCCTACCAGTTCTTCGACATTATTCGCATCGCCGCTGCAACGCAAATCCAGTTTGGAACCAGCACGATAAACACAGGAGAGTATGTGGAATTTGATGACGTGTCTGTCACTGAAGTTGATCCTCTGATCGCTCGACCTGGAAATGGTGTGGTCAGAGGGACTGCAACTGGGGCGAATGGACATTTAGCGACTGCCTATACCTTTGATGGAGTTGACGATGAAGTTAACTTGTACAGTGCGGACTTAAACTCGGTTTTTAACCAGAGTGAGGGGACAGCTATCGTATGGGCAAAGGTGAGTAGTGCAGCGGTATGGACAGATGGAGCAAGCCACTATATTACCTTGTATAGAGCCGACGTAAACAACAAAGTGGAACTTTTTAAAACCACAACAAACAATCAACTCACGATACGATATGTGGCGAATAATGTTGTGAGTGGAGCGAATTTTACCGCATCCCCTACTGATTGGTTTCAGACCGCAATCACCTGGTCCAAAACGTCCGATCAGGTAAAAGTGTACTTTAATGGTGCCCAACAGGGTTCTACAGCCACTGGATTAGGAACATGGGTCGGAAATTTAAATAGCGGTACAACTGTGGCAGGTGCCAGTAGTAACGCAGGCTTATTGCCCTGGTCAGGAATGATTAATGACGTTCGATTGTACAATCGAGCTTTGAGTGCGTCTGAGGTTTTGGCTTTGTATACAGGTACCGTTACTACTCGTGACACCACAACTACATATCTTGGAAGTGCCGGTTCTGCCAAGCTTGTTGTCGCAGCGGATCAGCAAGCACTGTTTACGCAGTCGGTAAATGTAGGTGATACAAATAGCTATAACTTGGTAGCCTTTGCCCGCACCGATGGGTCAGCAGTCACTTCCGGCGATCTTTCCTTATACGTCAATGGGGCAAACATCTCGACAACCTACACGTCGGTGGGCTCTGGCTGGTACAAGTTAAGCGGAACAGTTACAGGAGTAGCTTCAGCAGTCGATTATGGAGTACAAATAGTTTCGGGAAAAACTGTGTATTTGGATAACTTTAGCTTGAATAATTATCCATCTCCGGGAACACTCACCTCTTCCATTTTTGACACGGGCCAAGGGAGTAACTGGGGGATACTTACCTACGCTGCGACTACACCCACCAACACCACAGTGGCAGTCAAAGTGCGCACTTCAAATGATCCGTTGATGGTTGGAGCCACAGCCTTTGCTTCATGTACTGCAATAGCATCAGGGGTAGATATTTCTGCTAATTCGTGTGTGACTGATGGACAGCGATATGTACAATATCAAATTACGGAAAGCACTTCTGATCTTCTCAATACCCCGACATTTACGAGTTTTTCTTTACCCTTTACTCAAAGTGATGTTTCTCCACCGACAGGTGGGTCGATCACCTACACTGATGGATATTACACTGCGACTTCAGTGGCCCTCACTGTAAATGATGGGACAGATACAGGCTCTGGTATTGATACCTCCTCACGAATTATTCAACGTAAATTTGCGACCTTGACTTCAGGAACTTGTGGAACTTATGGACTCTTTGCGACCATCACCCCGACTGGAAGTTACCCAAATTATACTGATACCACTGTTTCTTCCGGATTCTGCTATCAATATCAATATCAGGTCTCTGATTTGGCCACCAGTCCTAATCAAGCGACATATGTCGGTACTTCCACCGCGAAAATTGATACCGGACTGCCAACAACTCCTGGAAACCCCACCACCACGAGTCCAACGAATTCAACTTCACAAAGCTGGAATTGGACTGCTGCAACTGATGCACTCTCCAATATTGCCAGTTACCTCTGGAGAACAACTGGGACTGCAGTTGTTAGTGGCTCAACCCCAGTCAATTCTGTGGTGACTAATTTAGCTGAAGGTATATACACCTTCTTTGTAAAAGCAGTCGATGGAGCTGGTAATCAGGGAGCTGAAAGTAGTGGGACAGTCACAGTTGATACCACTTCCCCCACGACACCTGGAACCCCCAGTACGACAACGCCAACAAACAATACTACTCCTACCTGGACATGGACTGCTTCAACTGACAGTGGCACGGGTTTGGCCTCTCCTGCCTACACCGTGGAATGGTCACAGAGCGCTACGTTTTCGGGTGGAGTAAGTTCATCCACGGCTGCAACGGCTACCTTCACCCATACAATTCCATTAGCTCAAGGAACATGGTATTTTCGGGTGAGAGCGACAGATGCAGTTGGCGATGTCTCCGCGAATTCCCCGAATGGAACAGTAGTTATCGGGACTGCCTCAGCGCCGTCAGATACAACGGCGCCTACGAGTTTGGAACTTCGAAATCCAGGGGAAAATTCCTATATCAACCAAGAGCGACCGAGTTTCCAGTGGCGCACAGCCTCAGATACGGGGAGTGGCATGGGAAAATATATCTTGAGTGTACACAACGCGGATAACACTGGATTTACAATCGACAATATTCCAGTATCAGGCACGACTGACTTCATCACTAATAAATACGTCGTTCGGTTTGAAAATTTTTCGGATTCCGATCAAACAAATAACTATATCTCCGTTCAGACGAGATCTTCTGCAGAGTGGGGACCGACTGAAAATGACGGAAAGCTGGTAGAAGGCAGAGTAAGTTACACCGTAACGGCGGTTGATAATGCGGGAAATACGCAGTCATTGGGGCGACCCTTCTTTTTTGATAAAACCTCCCCAACAGCACAGTTTACACAAATAAATACCGTTCCCTTTAACACGAACAGTTTCTCGACAACCGATACAACGCCAACCATGTACGGGAGATTAACTGATCCTCTAGCAGGAGCAATCGCTTCTGGGCCAAATGAAGTAGATATTAAAATAGAAAAGAAAGTTGGGGTGTTATATCAGTTAGTCAGTTTAACAACGCAGCACATGGATGTTCCCTGGTACACCTGTGATGACAGCAAAGTCACTGATAACACGCAACAACGATGTGATAAATATTTACCATTTGAGTTCACGCCACAAATGCCGTTGGACTTGGGCGACTACAAAATTACGTTGACCGGAAAAGATAAAGCCGACAACACCTCACCTGAAGTTTTGTTGTTCCTGCATGTGAAAGCGTCTGGACAAATTGCAGCACGCCCTCCAGCCTCAGCTCCGAATGCGACAGAAGTTCCAAACGAAACCCTCCCTGCTCCAAGTTCGCAGCCAACCAGTGGTCCTGAAGAGATAACTGTTCCTGAAGCGCCAGTTGGTCCATCTGGAATTTCAAAAGCGGTCCAAGGTGGAGGAAACCTTCTCTCTTCTATTATCGGCGGAATCTTCCGAGGAATTAAAACGGTCTTTGGGGCAGTCGGCTCCACTATCGCCTTCATCGGGCGAGGAATCGGAAATGTTGGTTCGACAATCGCTCGTGTCTTTGGCAATACCTACAATACGCTTGCCCAAGGGGCGCCAGGAATTCTACGTACAATGATGCTGGCCCTCGGCAACGCCTGTGGCTCAACCCGAATGTATATTGCGAGCCTGTTGCACAATATCGGACATGGCATTCAGACTGGAGCAACCAACTTGGCTTTCGTAGTGGGTGAAAAAACTCAAGATGTTTCAAGTGGTATTGGAATGGGAATCATCGAATTTACCTACAATTTTGTGCCTGAGCCCACCACAATTTCAAATGTAAAAGTAGCGCGTGCGACCGCAACCTCGATGACGATTACCTGGACGACCAATCATCCGGCGACGACAAAAGTGAATTATGGATTAACTCCTGATTATGGACAGGATGTTCAATCACAAAAAAGAGTAACCAATCATGAAGTGACAGTTACGGGGTTACAGCCTAATACTCCCTACTCCTACGAAGTCATGTCTCAGAATCGAAACTACGTCTATGATGCCAATCATATCTTCGTTACTCCTGCAGAATAACTGCGTCGTTTGACAACATCCTGTAATGCGCATATATTTGGCGATATATGAACAACACAAAAGCTGAAAACGAAATTATTATTTCCGTTCCTGATGTCATAGCGGATCAAAATCTGAACAATTTTCTGGCAGGGATGCTTATAACACTCGTGCTCACAGAGAAAAAGCTCGATCGTATTGGCATTATTGAGGAGACTGCATTACTGCTCCCACACGTACAACTACAACGGGATAATACAGTTATTCCTACACCTGTTTTTGGTAGAGCTCATGATGCATTTATTGTGAAAGCTCTCCAGACTGGATATCGCTCAGGCGAATTTACCGTCACAGGAGATATGTATAGGATTGGAGAGAAGGTTGAGCGGTATTAAGAGGAAGAAACATAATAATTTACTGCAAGCGTCGAATCAATTCGGTTATTCAGTTTGGTAGACGCTATATAAGTGAGATGGTATTATTGGTGGATGAAATGGAGTGCTGACTTAGCATATGTGGTGGGATTGATAACGACTGATGGTAGCCTGTCAAAGGACGGACGACACATTGATTTCACCTCAAAAGACATAAATTTGATTCGGACATTTGCAGGAGTTTTGAAGTTGAAAAATAAAATAGGCTTAAAGTCTAGTTCTTATGGGAAAGGTAAAACCTATTATCGTATTCAGTTTGGCAATGTAAAGTTCTATCACTTCTTAGTTGATATTGGTTTAACCCCGAATAAAACGAAGACTTTAGGCTCTTTAACAATCCCTAAAGAGTACTTCATTGATTTTTTACGAGGGCACCTAGATGGGGATGGTTATACATTCTCCTATTGGGATAAACGTTGGAAATCGAGTTTTATGCTGTATACTGGCTTCATTTCTGCAAGTAAGCCTCATTTAGAATGGATTCAGAAAGAAATAAAAACCCTTTGGAAGTTGGATGGAGCATTAAACTTCAGCGGAAGATCCACTTATCATCTAATGTATGCAAAGAAAAGCTCCGTAGCCTTACTTGAGAAGGTATACTACAAGGACTGCTTACCCTGTTTAGAAAGGAAGCAGTCGAAAATAATGCAATCTATGGGTATAATACGACAAGAAGCCCAGGTGGTGTAATTGGCAAACACGTACGCTTGAGGTGCGTATGCCGAAAGGCGTGGAGGTTCAAGTCCTCTCCTGGGCACATTGGTTTCTTGAGGGCTCTTAGCTCAGCTGGTAGAGCGCCCGGTTTACAT
>JBDTWD010000013.1:0-19768 GCA_040006915.1 Candidatus Woesebacteria bacterium
GCTGTAGGTGTAGGCGTTGGACTCGCAGTTGGAACTGGAGTCGGTGTCGGAGTTGCGGTACTAGTTGGACTTGGAGTCGGTGAGGATGTTGATTGCTTTGACAAACTATACATATCAGTCTCAACATATCCGTTTTTTGCAATGGAATGCATTACCGTCGCGGCAACAGCGTTGGCAGGAACAGTAAACGTATAGGTTGTTTTTGTCCAGTTTGTGGCAATTGCAGGAGATCCTAAATTGACGTATTTGTATTTTCCTGTTGAAAGCTTGAATTGCACGTCAATTGATGTAGCAACGCTTGCACGATAATAGTTACTGAAAGTATATTTTGTTCCTGCTGTTACTGGGACTTCATCGAAATACCATTCAGCATCACCGGTTTTCCAACCAGTCATTTGCACACGCAAACTCTTCGTTCCATCAAACCCATAAGCTGGAGCGGTGAATGTAACGGAGTTCGTCCCATAACGCTCAGATACCCAATTTTTTGGAAGACCAGAGACAATCGTTTCTGCAGATGGATTCGCAATCAAGTTGACTTCATCGACAGCTCGAGCAGACATGGAAAGTGCTACGGCAGATACACAAAGTGCAACAAAGAAATAAACAGCTACTTTCCAGTGGCGGCTAATATATCCCATAATTGTTTTTTTCTTAAGGTTTGCTGTCATATGTTCTACATCTTATATCAATAATTATATATTATAGCAATAATCAATTAATTATCTAGTGGGCATCCAGCTTTTTGCTTTTCGGAACGAATGAGTTCCTTTAATAGCGCAACGTTCTGTTGACCAGTTCCTTCGTAGCTCTCCATTCCAAATGAAGCAGCTAATGATGACCGATACTCAAATGTTCGTGGGAGACCTTGCTGTCGTAAGTAGGTGGTCAAAGACGGATAGGTATCTGGAGTCTGACAAATAGCTGGCTCTGGAACCTGTAACGCTTCTTTCTCCCCTTCTTTTGAAGATTGCGTATCCATTGGGGTTTCGTCTGCTTTGGCTGGAACGGCTTTCGAAAGCACTTCCTCGGCTAACTTGATATTCGAATGTGAATCTCCCAAGCTAGCCGAAACGATCACCGTCGCTGCTACAGAGACAAGTGCCGTAATTGAAAAAACGATCAGGAAAGAAAGAAGGCCCTTCATAGTTATTTCCCTCCCTTTACTTTGGCCACCACAGAATGAACTGTGTTCATCACAACTCTATTGAGGATAACTAACATATGAACGATAAATGAGAGACCTATAAAGGGGATAAATGAGTTCATAGACTAATTCTTTCTGGTTTAAACCATACGAGGTTTTTCTTTCGCAAGACAAACTCTTTAATAAATTGCTCGATAAAAATGTAAGCGTTAATGTACATCAAGAACAGATATGGAACTGGGTTTAAAAGCAAATCTCCACGTCGCTCATGAATGGCTGCATATATCGAAAACAAGGAAGTAATCAATAAGTATGGAACAATAAAGTAAAGCGCAAATGTAATATTGAGCAGCGGAATGACGAACAATAGGGTTGCAAACACTAATCCTTCGATATACATCAAAGAAAGTTCTAGAGTTTGAGCTGGATGCATGGTCGCCACATCAAGATGCTTGGATAGATTCTGCCACCCTCCGCCAAACCAGCGACGCATTTGATTGATATAGGAATACAAACTGGTAGGATCCTGCGTAAAGACAACAGCACTGCGATCATAGGCGATTTTTAAGCCACGTTTGTGTAACTTATAGGTAAAGTCGAGATCTTCAGTAATGGTGTCATGGTCAAAGGTCAAATGATCTTGGAAGACCTTGGTTCTAAAAGCTCCTGCAGCTCCAGGGATAACGAACATAAATCCTAAGTAGCTTTGAGCCAGTTTGTGGATGTTTTGTCCAACTACGTAATCAACTGCTCGAGCACGAGTCAACCAATTATATTTCATACTTCGCACATATCCACCGGCGGCAACAACTTTTGGATCATCAAAGTTCTTGACTATTCGACCCAAGAACTCCGGATGAAGAATCGTGTCAGCATCAGTTGTAACCATGAGATCGGTTTTAGCTCCTTTGAAACCAAATTCTTGCGCGTGACTTTTATTTCCGGTATTCTTAGGTGTTCTAACTACTGTGATCTTGTCACCAAAACGCTTTAAAATTCGAGGAGTGTTATCAGTACTTGAGTCATCAATGACCACAATATTGTTCGCTTTGTATTCTTGTGCCAGACAAGATTCGATGCATTGCGCAATCGTACTTTCCTCGTTAAAACAGGGAATAAAGATCGTGACAGAGAACTTGCGAACAGGTGTTTGCACCACACGACGATCAGCACTGATTTTCAGTGGTTTTCGCTTTGATCGACCGATAATATTTAATGTTGAATAACCCATATTTCGCTTTTCCGCCAATTGTCTTTTCTAAGATACCATGAATATATTAAGCCAGTGAGAGTCGCATTGGAGCTCTATCACTACGGATACTTTTGTGAGCAACACTCTTGGAGGCTGCATACTCGTCTAATTGTTCACGCGTATTCACGCCGGTACCGACTTCTTCAAAAGGCACGACATGCGCTGCTATTTTTAAACCCTTATCTTGAGCCATCGAAATGAGATCGGTGAGATAATACTCACCCGTAACTGAGGATTTCTTGAGTTTGTTGATATTCTTTTTTAAGAAATCGTAGGAGAAACAATAGAATCCAGCGTTGACTTCATGAATTTCTCTTTGCGCAGGGGTTGCATCTTTCTGTTCAACAATCCCTTTTACAGTCCCGTCCTTGGCCCGCACAATTCGGCCTAAGCCTTCTGGGTTTGGTGCTACTGCAGTCACAAGAGTAATCGTTGCGTTCTCTTGCGCATGAGTTGAACTCATCTGAATCACTGATTCTTTCGTATAGGAAACCATATGGTCTCCGTATCCTAAAAAGATCAAGTTTGGTGTCTTTTTTGTTTGAGTGATTGCTCGCATGGCAACTTTTAATGCATGACCCGTCCCAAGTCTCTTGGTTTGGTTGGCATATTTAACCGTATGGTTTCCCACAGCTTCTTTGACACTTTCCGGGAAAGCACCAACTACCACGATCGTTTGATCAACTGTTTGTTCAAACAGTTCAACTCCGTAGCGAACCATTGGTTTTCCCCAAAGCTCTAAGCTGGTTTTGTTTTGGGTTTTGCATTTAAGGCGTGAGCCTTTTCCTGCGGCGAGAATGATACCGATGTTCATAAAAAAAGAGGGTCAGTTATATGACTCCCCCATATTTATCAAATAACGAAATGTATTGTATCTTATAGTATTTGTATAATCAACCTCCAAAAATCAAAGATTGTAAGAGAATCTCTTGGGAAAGGCCTGGTTTACATCTGTTACCACAGATATAGGGTTACCTTACTGGATCAAAGTGATATAATATCGCACTACGTCTTATAACACTTGATATGCAGCCTAGTGAAACGAATCCACTACTTTCTAAACACGGGGTCTCAGGGCAGTGGTCCGAGAACCCCTCTCCAGGTGCGAATACACCTAAAGCTGAGGCTGCGAAAACAGCGGCTCGGTATAACACTGTGGACTATATTGCAGCCAACTTCATGTCTACCCAAAACCCCACAGTCCGGGAAAGAATCGACACCAAAGACGGATGGGTAGCCCTAGTCCACCCAACTTCCGGCTATATGCCAGGCGCCCAAATGATCATCGCTGGCCCTCATGAGATGGATACCAAGCCAGGGACAGATCTTATTCGAACTCATACTATATATGAGCTCAGTACTGAAACTCAAAAGCTCTATTGGCGGTTATCTCTCCTGGGTTTGGCATTCTCTCAAGCAGAGATGCATGATCGTTTCCCAGACGATAAAGGACCTATTGTCTACGTTGATAACAATATGAGTGTCTATACAAATCCTCATATACGGACATCAAGATCTGTCGGCTTACATCATGGGCAAGTGATGAAAATCCTTGAATCAAGTATCGTTGAGCAACCGAGTGACTTACACCACCTTGAAGTAGAAAAACAAATAGTGATAGCCCTCCTGAAGCGTCGAAAGATGCATCTTGAGATCGCAGAATGGATGAAGCAACTCGATCCAAAGAAAGAAAATGTGCCTATCGTCGCACAGCTGGCAGAGCCAGTCGGCTACTCCTTTACCTTGCCTGGAACTACAACATCAGATCGCTTTACCCATATTATGGCGCTTCATCACGAAGCCTATATTGCCGTTTCAAAAGACCTAGAACGAGAATTCCAAGGCCTAGACCATCTCGTCGAAAAACGCAGTGGATATAAAAATCGTATCCCCTCACCCTCCTATCGAACCATTATTCAGTTAAAGGATAACGGCGATCTCTGTGTGTACATTTCTCCAGCTTTCCATTCTCCAGCCGGTCCTCTTGAGGTTTTAGGAGTGGAGCTTGATCGAAATCCGAAGTATCCACGCTTCCTCTCTCCGAGTGAGAAAAAGTCTGTTGACTCCAAATTCCACTCTTTTCTTGAGAAAAGTCTCTACACCCGCGCGTAACCTTCTTTAGTCCTATAGTATTGACAAAAGAGACGTAGTCGCGTATACTGCACGATCATTACCCATACAAGAGGCGAAGTGGTGATTTCCTATTTTGGAACACCCTCGAAAACTGTATATGGACAGTATGTTTAAAAAAATAACGATGGCTTTAGCCATCCTGATCGGTGTCTGTCTTCTTCCTTCAAAGGTAGAGGCTCATTATGACACCACTACTCAAAAAGCCTATTGTGGTGGATACACCATTAAAGCTGATTACGTTGGTGGACCTTTCAAACGCAAAGTCGTTTGGGATGTTCACTTTACCCTAAACGGAGTGACTGAAATCATTTCTGGACAATGGGTTGGTATTTCCAATGGATTCAACATCTTTAAACGTATCGGTGGCCCTGCCAGTGTCAAAGCGACAGGAACCGTCAAAATGTACGAGCAAAAAGAAACTTGTGAGTGGAACTGGAAGTGGAACCCACATACGCACAAGAACGAGAAGGTCAAAGAATGCTCAACCAACTGGGAACAAATTGACAGCGACTCATTCAATGTCGACTTTGATCTCAACAGTTGCGCTGCTCCTACCCCAACCCCAACTGCCTCCCCTGTTCCTTCAGGAACACCGGAACCAACAGCCGAGCCTACTCCAGAGCCAGTAGACACTCAAACGAGTACTGGAGTAAGTAGTCCTGGAAAAGAATCAGCTATGGCGCTGACTGAACCAACTTGTGATAACAACAACATGGACGCCAGTATTACCTTAAAAAACGATGGACAACCAATTGCCGGAGTAAACGTGAAGTTCTGGTACGAGAATGAGGCCAAGTACGCCAAAACAGAGGCGAATGGTCGTGCAGGTGTAGCCTTTGGATTCAAGAGTGAATCTGAAGTGAGAATCGAGCCAGAAGTCGGATATCCCTCTCAGCTTGAAAAAGCTCATGCAGTAAAGGATTGTCCGGTCAAAGCTGCTCCAATGCCACAAGTCTTAGGACTGGCTGACACTGGAATCGTCGATGATGTCGTCGCCAACTTGGCTGGTATATTTGGTACACTGAGTACAGTGGTGGGAACACTTCTGTATGCCAAAACCAAAAAGAGTACCAAAGCTAAAAACAAGAACAAATAAGAGTGCAAAACTCATACGAAGTCAATCAAAGCGGTCCGGCGTCACGTCGGGCCGCTTTTGGGATCAAGACCACCCGGCCTTAGCTAAAGCCTTGATTTGCCTAGGGTTAGCGCTTCTCTCCTATTTCGCTCTCCATCACTATTTCTACTGGAGATCCCTAGAGCTTTCCAGAGCCCAGATAGCTACCGGACCAATCCAAGAAGATCATTCCAAAGAACCAACGCACATCTTTATCAAGTGGTTCGTCGATGCTCCAATTGAGCCTATGGCTCTGGTTGGCTCGAGTTGGGCGATTTCGCCTGACAAGGTAAGCTTTTTAACCCAGTCAAAACGGCCAGGAGAGGCTGGAAACATCATTCTCTACGGCCACAATACGCGGCAGATTTTGGGTAATATACGGGCTTTAAAAGGCCATGAAACCATCATCTTGACCACTGGAGATGGGAAAGAACACTCCTATACTGTCTCCCAGATGAAAGAAGTGGACCCCAGCGATGTTTCTTGGCTACAGCCTACTGACACGGAAACTCTGACCATGTACACCTGTAGTGGTTTGCTAGATAGTAAACGTTTCCTAGTAAGAGCCATTCCTCTTCAGTAACATTCTGACTTCGGGTTTATCTGGTATAATTCTGGATTATGAAAATCGATAACGCTTTATCTCGACGTGACTTTTTGAAGATTTCTGGAGGTGTAGGCCTGATGACTGGGCTAGAAGCTCTCGGGATCAGTAGTATTGCCCTCGCTCCAGAAGCTGCAACTCCTGAAAAATCACCTTTTACAGAACAACCTGACTTTGAAGTTGATTTCTCCAAAATGGAGAATGGTCCTCTTCCGAAAGGACTATTCAGAATTCAGTCCGAAATTGATTATGACTGGAACCCGATTTGGAACAATGAAAAGCAAATGTATACCGACAATCTCAACAATGTTCGCGTTGAAGATGGCAAGCTCATCCTTGAGGCCCATAAGGAAACCGCAAATGGTCAAGAATACACTTCCGGAAAAATCGATACTAAAGGAATTTGGGATTTTGAATACGGAAAAGTGGAGATCGTGGCAAAATTTCCTGCAGGCGTTGGGACATTTCCAGCACTCTGGTTTCTTCCAGCAGATCAGGTGAATTTAAACGGTGGAACTATTACAACCGACCAGAATGATCCAAATTACTGGCAGCAGGATGGTGAAATTGACATGGCAGAAATGATTGGAGTTAATCCAGAAACTCTTTATACGACCATGCATACCTATGACACACTGACATCGGGGTCTGAAGCAAATGCAACCAGTATTTCTGCTCCCGACCTTTCCTCAGAATTTCACACATATGGAATAAAAAAAACCCCAGAGAAAATAGTATTTACTCTCGATGGAGACGCATATTATACAAAAGAAAAAATTTCTGACGATCCAGCAGAGTGGCCATTTGATCAAGACTGGTACCTTCTCATCAATTTTGCTGTGGGTGGCTACTGGAGCGACGGTGTTGTCCAAGCAAAAGGACTCGATTTCCCAGATGGAGTTGATCCAGACACTGTGGATGGAGCAACGCTCGAGGTGAAGAGCATCATGCATTATCCCTTAGCAGGGTAACAAAACAAAAGACTTACACAAAAGCCCCAGTCTTTTTATAGACCAGGGCTTTTTTCGTTCTTTATCGTATATTTATCGAACAGTCACCGATTTTGCCAAGTTGCGTGGCTTGTCTGGATCTCGTCCAAGCTCTACAGCAATCGTATAGGCTAAAAGTTGAATGACGGTAATTTGGGCAATTGGACTTGCCATCCCACAGTCAGCAACTGGAATATGCCAATCAAAGACTGGGTTGTTCTCGGCTGCAATTCCTACGATCATCCCACCGCGTGACTTCACTTCCATGGTCGAAGACAACATGGCATCTTTCCCTTCGCCTTGGGGAACAAAGACGATACAAGGAGTCCCATCGGTGATCAGCGCCAGGGGACCATGTTTTAACTCTCCCGCAGCCATACCTTCAGCATGGATGTAGGTGATTTCTTTGATCTTGATCGCTGACTCTAAAGCCAATGGATAGTAGGCTTCTCGTCCCAAACAAAAGACATGGTCAGTAGTCGATAACACTTTTGAGATCGGCTGAATATGCTCTTCGATATATGGAGCAGAGGTAATTGTGGCAATCTCATCTGCAGCTTTTTTAATATCCACACCAGCGCCATTGGCACTCGCCATTTGCAAAAGCACTGCCATCTTGGCGGTAAATGCTTTCGTTGAAAGAACACTTTGTTCCGGTCCAGCTTCCAATGGGATCACTTGATCAGCGAGTCGTGCCAAGGTAGAGGTCGTTCGATTAACGACGGCGATGATTCGCACTCCTTTGGCTTTCAGCTTCTGAGCATGCTGCACCAAATCAATTGTTTCTCCACTTTGGGAGAAGAATACTACGGTTGCATTAGCTTGTACGGTTGGCAAGAAAGCTTCAAACTCACTGCCTGAGTACATTGAGACATGCTTCTGTTGATAGTGAGCATAGGCATAGCTCCCAAAGAGGCCTGCAACTCCAGCAGTTCCGCAGCCGACAAAGTAGATCTCTCCGTCACTGAACTCTGGGAAGACTCGGTTATTGGCATGGAATGCCAAAATCCCTGGCTGTTCACAGATTTCTTTGATGGTGAAGTGTTTAAACTCTCCCATGCTGACATCATCAGCTTTGATACGGATTTGTTCCCAAGCCAAATCGATTGGCAAGTTGTCTGCCACCTCGATGGCGACAATACTGTCTTTGGTCAAATGGACCAAAACGTCATCGGGAAGGAAACAAATATCTTGAACGTGTCCAGCAAGTGCTAATTGGTCACTGGCAAGCAAGGTCGTATTGTCGCCTTTTCCTAATACCAGAGGTGATCCACGTTTCACAATAACGATCTCTTCGTTTTGTGCATCAGAAACGACCAAAGCATTCAAGCCACTTAACGCTTGGAACACCATACGAACACTCTCTTGCAAAGAGACCGACTTACACGCTTCTTCAATGGCATGAATCACAACTTCACTATCAGTTTCTGAGAGGAAGACGTGTCCTTTGGCGATCAAAGAGGCTTTGATCTCGGTATAATTTTCCACAATTCCGTTATGAACCAATGCCAAGCGCTTAGAACAATCCAGATGTGGATGGGCATTAGCTTGGGTCACTCCTCCATGGGTTGCCCAGCGGGTATGGCCAATGGCAATTCCTGACTGAATCTCACTGTCGATCACGGCATCACCGATCTTTCCAACTTGTTTTTGCACACTCATTTCAGATTTGCCTTCTTCTTTGTAGGCAACACCCCAACTGTCATAGCCTCGGTACTCGAGGATTTTTAAACCTGTTAAAACTGCTTGCGCAGCGTCTGTTCTTTTGCCAATACTGGCGTAAATTCCACACATAAAACACTCCTTAATAAAAAAGATTACAAAATAGTTCCCACACGAGATGAAAATAAAAGTGAAGTAAGCCATGTTGAAAAAGTCTCTGGCTTGATCCTTACGGACCAATTTTGAACCTTTTCATTGTGGTGTATGGCTACACCAGAGGGTTTCCGCAGATACTTGCCGCATACCAATGATAGTATATGACAGTCCGAATTCCTGTCTTGGACAGGACCCTCTTCCTCGTAACCCTAAAGTTAATCTAGGGCCTTGCGCTATAAAAAAATCGTCTTACTTCGGGTGTCTCCTTTCACAAAAAATCATTTTCCAGGCATTCCTGGTAAAGCACTACAGATTATACTACAGGACGTGGGATATCAATAGTGCAAATACTAAAATGTGTGGCTCAGCATTCGCTCCTCCTCATGATAAAATAGAGGTTCTCTCTAGTTGGCCCCATCGTCTAGAGGCCTAGGACATCAGGTTCTCATCCTGGTAACGGCGATTCGAATTCGCCTGGGGTCACAAAAATAAAAGGTTTCTATCTACGGTTTGTTGGATTTTTAGAGCATCTTCTAATTCACAGTTTACAATTTTTGATGCGAACTTCATGTCTGCTTTGATTTATAACTATTGACAAATAGCTATAGGATGATATCCTACTTGTTCGCGTTAACGTTATCAATCTTGGGTTGAAACAGCCTAAAGAGCGGTAATTGTTGACTATTCCCTCAAAAGAGGGACTGAGGTGTATCTTGGGTAAGAAGACCATGAGCGTAAGTGACTTTGTCTCAGGTTGGGCTGGCGGTGGTCATAATACCGGCAAGTCGAAGAGCAAGTGGGACGGTCATTCAAGCGCGAAGCGCAATACGGGAACGGGTAAACCGAACACTAAGAGTTCTGTACGGGCACGGCGCAACAAAAACAATTAGGTTGATCGCCGCCTGCATAGGGCAAAAAACCGAGGGTTCATGGCAACATGGACCCTCTTTCACATCTACTCAATTTTAGAGGTTTTTGTCGGAGATTGAACGAGAGATAATTTTTTGCCAAGTTCCGCCCATGGTTATGCGTGAAATAATGGAAGGGTTAAGGTAAGTTCGAGCAAATCGTCCGTGATCCTGTGGGTAATACTCGTCGATTACCATAGCCTGATGATCTAAAGCAATAATTCTACCAGAGAAGTTTTGATTATCAGAGGTTGTAATTTCAATTACCATCTCTGAATCTACACAAGAGGACACCACGCCTTCAAAACTAAATTTTTTGACATGTTCAAGAACCTTTAGCGCGTCATTGTGAAGAGACTCAGCATCAATAAATTTTGCCAATTCACCAATAAAGGTTGTTTCCACTTGAATTGATTCAAGGTCACTAGTCAGGCAAATAACGACTCCTATCAACGAAGCGTCGTTACTAATTCTTGCAAAAGTCAAATATTCATCGTTTGCATCCATTATAAAAGCAACCGCATGATCCGTATCAGCTCGTAGGTTTACTTCCACGAGCTCTCTTCGTGCAATGATCTCTTGTAGTTTGTCTTGATAATTAAACTTTTTCATACCTTAAATTATAACACAATTGTTCTCCTCGGTAGGTTGCAGGGCAGAAAAAAGGCCTTCATCAAGAAGGCCTTTTAGCGGTTGGAGTCTTTTCAAACTCTTATGCTTTTGCCGCTGGCTTGCGAGTTGAATTCAGTTCACCAGTCTTTTGACGGACTGGATTTCCTCCAGGGAACTGATAGACAATCGTTTGACCATCGCGATGCGGAGACTTCTGTGGACGCTTCTTCGGATGCATTTTTAACTCCTAGACTCATTATTCAGAAATTATCCTTCTTATTACAGAAGTCCTATAGTATATCACATACTAGTATAAGTCGAGAAATTCTGTATGTCTTTGGTATTTGCATCTGACAGTGAATATATGATTTTGATCCGGGCAATCCGAATTCATATCTCGGTGAGGTCACACTTGAGGTAAATAACCCCACTTAATATTTATAAATCCAAACTAGGAAGACATAAATATGTCTCAAGAACAAAATGCACTATATACTCCTCAAAATGAGGGTGAAGCAACCTCGGAACTTGTCAAAGAGCTTGGACTTGTTTTATCAGATGATCAAATTGTAAGATTCACAGTACAAGAGATGCTCGGAATCGCGGATGGAAGCTCAGTAATTCAAAGAAATCCTACTGCTCCTTACGGGCATATGACTGAATCTGTTGGAGCTGTAGTGTCAAGTAACGGTCACGATTATATTTAATATTTCACTTATCGTATAGTTCAAATACCTATACGGAGTAGTTCAACCCGAGCTGCTTCACTTCCGTTAGGAACGTATTGAAAAGATCAACTAGATCAGAAATAATCTAGTTCGGTTGCAGAAGCTCTGGGGTCACAACGACTGACAGCCCGGCACCAAGTGTGCTAATTAGATTGAATATGGAAAAAATCATAAAAACGTTCATCAATTCTGCTCTAAATCAAAAGATTTGGAACTCCCGTCATAAATTGGGATCAATGATCGCTTTTGAAGTTGGTAAAGAAATAGAAGAAGGCCGTGGAGAATATCATTTCTGGCTTGAGAATTGTCATTGGTGGCTGCAACAAGGTACAGGTAAGGATTTTGAGGACATTGTGAATAGCGAGAGCTCCCAAGATGCTATAGCATCAAAGATCAAAATACTTGATGGGAAAAAGCCTCTCAATGTCCAATTTAAAACAGACAACTCATCAACTATCTTTGATTTTGAAGACAATCTATTTTTAAAGATCGCACCGTACAAAGGTGAGACAATAGTCGAACAATGGTACGCATTTACTCCACAAGTGATTTTAACTGTGAAATCTGATGGTACTGCCAAAGTCAAAAACGCCTAGATACCATCTAAACAGGAAATTGCAGAGTGAAACCCATCTTCGCTGAACACCGAAGTGGAGCAATTAAAACAGTGATAATTCGAAACAATAAAATCGTTGGTCACAAACTATAAAAAAACCTTTTTACACTGTTTTTTTGTGGACGGATTCAAACGAACACTTCAGGCAACTGCTTTTTTTGTGTGTTTTATTACATTACATAAGTTTTTGTAACATTATGTAGAATATTTCTCAAAAGACAGTGAATACTATAGGATTGCGAGATATGTCAACAGATATCGTCGAACTCACCCAACAACTCGTAGCAATCCGCTCTGACTATCCAAATGAGCATGCAATTGGGGAGTTTTTGGCCTCACAATTGCAAGCGATGGGATTTGACGTTAAGCGTCAATATCAACCAGGCACAACTGATCGTTTCAATATTCTTGCTACTCGTGGAAATGGCGATCACTCGGTTCTCTTTTATGGACATCAGGATACTGTTCCCCTCCAAAATGAAGCGCTGTGGGAATCTCATCCACTATCAGGTTCTGTTGAAGGGGATAAATTATTTGGACTGGGCTCGTACGATATGAAGGGTGGAATTGCTGCGTTCCTTCATGCTTTGGAAGATACCAGTGCCTATACAAAGATTTTTCTCCCCTTTGATGAAGAATATATTTCCGAAGGAGCATGGCTCGCTATCCAAGAAGCCCCGGAATTTTTCACAGATGTTTCTTTTATCATTTCACCTGAACCAAATTTTGGTCTCGGATTGAACAATGTGATGTTGTCACGTCCAGGTAGAAGTGTGTATGAAATGAAAATACATGCGGATGTTTCTCACGTGGCAGAGTACTTTAAGACAAGTGATGCAGTTGTGAGACTCGGTCAATTTATTACATCTTTCCATGACGTATTTCAAAACCAAGAACAGCCATTCTTCCACTCACTAAATTCTTTGGCTATGATTCGCAAAGTTTCCAGTGAGAGCGTCGGTATAACAGCTCCATCCGAAGCGACTATCCAAATCGAGTTATATTTGGATGCAAGCGACCATGAATCGGATTTTCTACATAAACTCAACACGATAGCAGATTCGTCGCTCGTTCTTATTCCTCGAAAGACGCCATACCTTCAAGCTTATTCATTTGAGAAGTTTCCCTATCAAGATCAAATTGGTGAAATTGTGCAAACGTATACGCATCAGACGATGACTCATCTTACGCGTAGCGCCGTGGGAGACGACAATGCATTGGCGACGTTGGGCAAGCCGATATTATCATGGGGGCCAGAGGGTGAAAATGCGCACGCGGTAAATGAATATGTACTCATTTCGTCACTTGAGACTTTATCCACAATGTTTCATGAAGTCTTAAACATTTTATAAGGAACATTCGGCTTGTGATACTATACAAAAGTATGAGTTCAAAAGCTCCTCGTTACATCATCCTTCACGGCTGTCCTCCAACCGAAGCCATGGTTACTCCTAAAGAAAAACGATGGATGAATTGGCTTGCTGACAAGCTCAATGAGAGTGGACACTCCGCTATAGCTCCCGACCTTCCAGTTTCATGGGAACCCAAGTATTCAGAATGGAAGGCTGAATTTGAAAAATACCCAGTCAACGCAGAAAGTATTCTCATCGGTCACAGCTGTGGTGCGGCGTTCCTCGTACGATGGTTATTAGAGACTGGGGTCGTTGTAAAAAAACTCATTTTGGTTGCTCCCGCAAAAGTACCAGAAACTCCAGATGACACACGACAGGATTTGTATCACTTCGATTTACCTGAAGAAGTACCTCACATCGCAGGCGAAGTCGTTTTGTTTACCTCCAACGACTTTCCTCATCATCTCCAATCACTCGCTTTGTACATAAAAGCTCTGAATCCAAGAGTTATAGAACTTAAGGGGAAAGGTCACTTCCTTTTTTTCCAAATGAAGACGAATGAATTCCCTGAATTGCTAGAAGAAGCTCTTGCTGTAGATTCTAATCCCTATACGGAATAGCTGGTATCAAGTGCAATCACATCTTGGCGAAAAGTATCAAATAGACTAACCAGATCTGATAGAATCTGGTTCCAGTCCCAGACACGTTGGGTCACAAATATGCTACAGAATTTTCATTGATATTTTATTGGCAGATTTCGGCAAGTTTCTTTTCATATTTCTAATGTTCATTCTCCAATCCGCTAAGAGTGCACTAGGGCTCCGTGAAATATTAAAGCCTTTCCTTTTGTGTCTGGTTTTCTACCCGAATATATTTATGTATTGACTTTCATTTTTCCATACTCTGAACTGTACTCATATGAAAAAATTCTGCCTTTTCTTTTCGACTCTCTTATGCTTCCTCCTGCTGGCGCCAGTAAAGGTTAGCGCCAATACTATTTTCTCCGATAATTTTACTGATTCAAATGGTACTACTTTGCAGTCCCATGGCCCATTTGTCCGCTTTGGTGGCGTTAGTGCCACAATACAGTCGAACCAATTAGTGTTCCCAGGAGATTTTGGTTACTATTACTACAACAACGCAATCTCTTCGTCCGACTACAAAACCTGTTTCACGATTGACCAGACCTTCGCTGCTGATTCATCTGAGTACACTCTAATCTATCTTCGCTCCCAATCGCCTCTGAATATGACAACTATTTCAGCATACCGAGCCTATTTCCAACCAAACAGTGATGGAACATACGGTGTCCAGCTTGATAGATATGATGGCGGCGACCCTGGACACTCCACGGAGGTGCTTGCCTCAACTACAACGTCGTCTTATTCGAATGGCTAGCACGTACTTTGTGCATCTGCTGTGGGATCCACTATTTCGGCAACAATAGATGGGAGCACAGTGGTTAGTGACGCTGATACAGGTTATCTGAGTGGTGCGTATACTGGTTTCTACTCGTATAGTAGTAAATATACTAACTTCTCGATCACGGACTTCGCGAGTCCCACACCTACACCGTCAGTTCCTTCCGTAAAAATCATAGCCTCTCCATCGTATGGAACCAGGCCTTTGAGTGTACCGTTCAATGTAGACATTCTTATTCATAGTGAGGGTCAAGCTTTTAACGCTGCCCAAGCCAGTGCTTCTGTCTCTGCAAATCTCACTGTAAATAGTCTATCGAAACCGGTTTCAGGGGCATGCAATCTTAATTACACAGACATGCCTACAGCAGTGAATCCTTCATTCGCAGGTGCTCTCTTCAGCTCTTCTTCAAAGAACTGTAAAGTTTACACTCTTACAGTTACTCCTAATGCAACAGGATCTGGAACTATTAGTATTACGAATGCTTCAATAAAGTCTTATTCGAGTAGTTCGGAAATTTTGTCAGGCATACAGGACGCAACTTTCCAAATTGTCGATGCTTCACCCACCCCTACTCCTACTCCTACTCCTACTCCGCCATCAGAATTAACAATTGAATACCCATCTGTGACTTACAAATCTTCAGAGACTGTTTCCGGAACAAAGGATGTCGGAATATTATCGGTATTCTTGAATGGATCTGATGAGAACACAACGTATCCAACGAATACCACTTGGGATTCAACTGTCACTTTGGCACTTGGCCCAAATTCATTCACGCTTTATGGACTCGATGGAGAGGAAAGCCAAATTGGAAATCAATCGTTCACAATCCACAGACACACTCTAGGAGATATAAATGGAGATGGTGAAGTGAATTTAGTTGACGCCTCCCTGTTTGCTGGAGATTGGGGGAAAACGAGTAGTCTGACGTATGTTCTCTCGGACATGAATGATGACGGATCTGTAAATCTCACAGACTTGTCGATTCTCGCAAAACTTGAGGCATATTAGATTGCTGGATTCCGTTTTTCTGGTAAATGTGCTATTCATGACAAATGAGTAGGTGACTGACGCTATGAGAAAAATTTGGATCTTCACTGTACTGGTGTGCTTTTTATCTTTGGTACCTCCGGTTGCATTTGCAGCCGATGCCACGATGTCAATCGTACCTGATAAGGGCATATATACTGATACATTTAAAGTAAACCTAGAGTTGGATGGGAATGGCAAACTCTTCAACGCTGCCCAAGCGACTGTTTCGCTTTCACCCAATCTTGAAGTAGAAGATCTGACGATCGGAAACTGTAATCTTTCATTTCTATCTACTCCTGATATAACGAACCCTTCATTTCGTGGGGTGATCCTAGGAGACACAAGTCAAAAGTGTTACGTCTATACACTAACTCTTTTGGCAAAAGCTAAAGGAGAAGCGACTATTAAGCTCTCAAATACCTCAGTGATTGAGTATAAGTCAGCATCTAATATTCTTACCTCATCCCAGAATGGAGCATTTACGCTCACGGCCGTAAGTCCAAAAGCTGGTATGAAAACCGAGAGTGTAGCAAGCGAATCGGCAGCGTTACAAGACTATTCTCTTGTGATAAAAATTCTCTCTCGTGAAGATAAACCTGTTCAGACAATCAACGTCAATCTGACTCCTTCACTTGGAGGAAAAAGCTTTTCTCAGAACACCAGTACTGACGGCGAAGCGATCTTTCAGAAACTCACACCAGGAGTATACATTGCAAGTGTCGGGAAGGGTGAAGATGACCAAAAGATGATTATAAATGTAGATGGTAAAAATCATTTCCTCACATTGAGTATGCGCATTTCTGACGAGAACATTAAATCGCAGAAAACTCCCCTTGAATTCCCATCTTTCTCACATGCTAGATCATTGATTCTCTTGGCAGTAGCTCTCACACTTCTTGCATTTGGATTTGTGATAGTTAAAAAACACAATGCTGTCAAGCATCTTTGACCATGCAAGTTCGATAGTCAGCTACCCAAGCTTTTACAAGTTTCATTTCTGTCTTTTTGAAAAAATTTTCATGTATGAGTACTTTATAACAAGCAAGAAGATTCTCTAGAATATGTGCTTCGCCCGCTTGGAGTGGTATTACTTTAAGTAATTCAACCAATCGCTCGTTTCCCAAGTATCCCGGTATTTCCTCTTCAAAATCCCGTAATAGATTATGTACATTTCTATCTTGATAAACAGTCGGAGAGTGAAACAAGAGATTCCACCCACACTCCTGACCTATCCTTTGAGCAATGAGACTACGCCATATATCTGTCATTCTGAAACTACAAAATGAGGGTAAATACAGCAATGGGAAAGCTCGTGAAAACCAAGTAGTATTTTGACTATTAAACGGACACCAAGATTGATTCCCCAAGACGATATTCATATTCTTTTTGAAACGAATTGGTTTGTTGAGAACCAGCCGATAGATGGCGTCAACATCCGGTTGGCCATCTGCCAGACCTTGTTGAATCGGGCAAAGATAGTCGGTGGTATTTCCTAGAGCAGGAGTTGGGTCGCTGACTGCACTGAGTATATACTGCAATGGGAAACCTCTGGGCCAAAGAGCTTTGCTTGTAAAATACTTATAGATATTCACCCATCCCATTTGCTTTACTCTACGTGCTGTCGCGTGCTCAGTTCTTTTATGCCAAAACAGACCGCTCGGGATATTATCATCATCAGTCTCAATAATTACCGATGAACCGTTTCGTATTGCTTCCAAATAACCGAGATTCTTCCTGGCATAGTGATTTTCGGGCAGCAGTGTCGCAAGATGAAATGGCAGCTTTTTTTGCCGCTCAACTGAGAAGAAGTCGCACCCGTCAAGATAAAAATTTGCTGGCGACTTCGTATCTCCAATCAAAATAAATGAGACATCATTCTTTTTCGAAATACGAGCGTATGTCTTCAGTATCTTTGTCGGCGGTGCAATTGAAGTAATAATCAATGATGAATGCGGTTGCATATTTTACCTAATGATGTCACTTCTTCCCATGATTCTTCGAAGGAAATAGTACCAGAGAACTGCAAATGAGTTTTTTATTGACTTTGACGCAACACTGGGAGATGGAGCTCTGTAGTGTATTGGTATCTCTGCATATCTCTTCTGTCGAAGCAAATACCGAAGCTCCGTTTGATAAAAGTGGGCTTTGGATAAAAACTCATGTTTGAGGAACTGACCCACAACTTTAGAATGAAATCCCTGGTAGCCGGAGGTCATATCGTACATACGAGTTCCGAGGAGGACATTACTGAGAATTGTTCCTCCTTTTGATAAAATAGTACGCCGGACATCAGACTCTTGGATTGAACCACCATTGATAAATCGACTTCCAAAAGCACATTCATTTCCCTCATTGAGTACACGCAGGAACATTGGGATTGCTCTCGGGTCATGTGACAGTCCTGCGTCCATTTCAATGATGATGTCATGTTTATTCTTATACGCTGCATTATAGCCAGCGAGATAGGCGTCAACCACATTCCGGTTTTGGGGAGCCCATATAGCGATAAATCGCTTATCTTTTTTGGACAGATTTTTACATAGTTGGAGTGTTTTGTCGTGCGACACTGTATCGACAACAAAGTAGCAGGTGCCTGATCCCAAATACGCAAATGTTTTTTTCATTTCAGTCACGAAAAGATGAAAGTCTTTTTCTTCATTTGCCATGGGCACCACGACAGCAAAATTTAATCCAAAGTAGTAGCCCGATTGTTCTTGTTTCATTTGTCTTTGCGGTAAACTGTAAAGTTCTTCGTTTGCAGAACTGGCTTATAATGTAAGTGAACGTATTCTTCCAGATCCTTCAATCGTTCATCTTCATAGTGCGCCTCTGGTTCAATAGAGCCCTTTTCTTGGATCACAATATAATCAGTCTGGTTTTCCCTTATTTGTGCTATTTGAGCAATCTGGTCATCCCTACGGAACGTTTCGAAATAAAAGAAACTAAAATACAAATTGCTTTCTCTTTCTAACAGGACATTTAATAAAGGACAATATGGAAAGCAGAGGATACTCGAATTTTTTCTTTCTGGTGCGCTGAAATAGTCAGTGAGAACAGTCAAATCCTTATTCTCCTCTGCGCTTATTCGTAGACCTGTCAGTTTTGGCAAGTTACTTTGATTATTCAGTACATTCATAGGGTATACACCATAGACAAGATGTACATTCCGAATTGGTCCAATGAGCATTGGAAGTACAAATATAAGAAAGAATATCCCAGAGAACAGATAGAATGAGAGAGTGCGCCTAAAGCATCGCATTTCGATAGACGAGAAGATGAAAGTACACAGGGAGAGAAAAAATGGAGAGGTGACCTGGATAGTAGCATCGTTATAACCAGATGCGATACTTCCAAAGAAAAGTGCAAGTGTAAAAATAGATAAAGCAAACACTTGCCTTCGAACTCGTCGTGGAAACCACTTAATGGACACTAAAATGAATATGGGGATGATATAAATGGCGACATGATAGTAGAACAACGGATCCAATAAATAGCTTTCCAAACGACCTAATCGATTTGGCTTTAATAAAAAATAGAATAGAACTGTCAACACGCCAAGTGCTCCTACTCCTAATTTATTCTTTGATTGTGTTTTGAAAAATATCCTGAGTCCCACGAAAAGGAGTGGCGCAAAGACTATCCGATTTGCTAAAAAAGCAACTGCATGCTGCTTTACTTCCTTGGAGAAAAGGAAACAATCATAGAAGAATTGGTAAAGGCCGCCTTGCATGAAAAAATAAAGCAAAATACCTCCTGATGTTATAAAGAGAGGTACTAAAAACAACTTTAAGTTATACAGAAAGTGCTCAGAGTCTGTGACTACGACAACCAACAGAAATGCCGGGACAAAGAACGCGCCATAGGTTTGCTTTGTGAAGAAAAGTAGTGCGGCAACAACCCCCGCTATGATCAAGTATCCTGCTTTTTTGACTTCTAGAAACAAAAAAAGAAGAGCCATCATGGCTACTTGAAGTAATACTCCGTACGTATTGTAGTATGCAAAACCACCTGCCCACACATTGATGCTCGCAATTGAGAACA
>JBDTWD010000014.1:0-19318 GCA_040006915.1 Candidatus Woesebacteria bacterium
GGCCGATAAAATATATTTAGTGGATTTGGTAACGGTTGTTAAACTCAAACTGGTTCGATGGTGGGTAAGCAGAATCTGTGCCGATTGCAGTCGCTGAGCCGCTAAATCGATTTTCACTAACGGCAATTGCGCATCCGTTGCATTGTGCAAACGCCACTGATCCAAGCCCACGCGCAAAATATACAATGGATGATCAGGGTTGGGAGGCCAAATCCGAAGCTCACTTAAACGATCCCCTACACTTAGGCGTGCACGCGCCTGAGCATCTGCAGCGGTAGGAGCGTACAAGGTCTGGCGAGTCACGGAGATTAATAAGACAAAAATAATTAAAAGAATTCCGGCTCCATAGACAGTAAACCGGACGAAAGGATTTTTAGACATAAGGGGTAAAGTGTGAGGTACTCAGTCTACCAGACAGAGAAAAATATTCAATGTTTAATACTGTGGGAGGTAATGCTTCACGTTTTCAGCATTCACAACGATATTGGTCAGATTCTTTTCCACGATTTCTTTGGCGATTTTGCCACACATATTTTTGATCGTCCGTTGCAATGTACGAATACCAGAATCGAAGCCCAAAGGACGCACGACGTTGGGCCACACTGCATCATCTAACTGAATGTTCTGGGGAGTTAACCCGGCATCCTCTAACGCAGCTGGGAGCAAATAGTCGCGAGCAATGTGAATCTTCTCATCATCGGTATAGGAAGGCATGTCAATTTGTTCCAAACGGTCATAGACTGCAGTTGCAATCCCACGCGTATTGTTGGCCGTGGCAATAAATAAGACTTCGGAAAGATCTACTGGGAAATCAACGTAGTGATCCACAAACGCATAATTTTGTCCTGGATCCAACAATTCAACCAACACGCCCATGATGTCCATGCGAGCATCTTCAGCCACACGATCGATTTCATCGAGTAGGATGATTGGATTTTTGACACCAGCTTGTCGCAAACCTTTGATCACGGCTCCAGGTTCGGATTCAATATGCAGTCTACTTTGTCCGCGCAAATCACGAGCACTTCCCATACCTCCAAAGGGGATACGGACAATTTTTCGTCCTAATGCTTCAGCCAGGGAATATGCGAATGTGGTTTTTCCGGTACCAACTAATCCAACTAATAATAGAATTGGAGCTTTGACACTCCCAGTCGGATTCTTGTCGTGTTTAAGCTTTAACACCGATACATATTCAAGGATGCGCTCTTTGACATCCCCTAAACCATAATGATGTTTGTCCAAAATTTCTTTGGTATGAGTAAGATCCAATTGATCCTCAGTTTTTGCTTCCCAGGGGATACTGGTAATCCAATCAATGTAGTGAGAAGCTTTTTCAAATTCTTCACCGTAGGATTTAAGTCTTGCAGAACGTTCCAAACGATCCAGCATCACACTAACTTTAGTTTTTAACTCTGCAGGAATTTTAGCCCCATCAATTTTGTCACGAAGAGCTTTGATCTCTGTAAGCATCATCTGCTCAATGGCATCGTCATTCTTTGGGGTAATAGTCGTTTGGGCTACTTGGTTGTCCATGTTAGTAATAATAGAACACAATTAGACAACTCACCATTAGATAAATAGGATCTTTACTTCAAGGATTATGAACGCACAACTATTTATCTAAAAAAATTTGAAGAAATCCGAAGGAGAAAAGACTTTATTCCAAGAAATCTTGCAGTCTCTTGCGTTTGGAAGGATGACGAAGCTTTCGGAGAGCCTTGGCTTCAATCTGTCGAATGCGTTCACGTGTCACTCCAAATTTCTGTCCCACTTCTTCTAAAGTCATGGGTCGTGCTCCATTTAAGCCAAATCGCATTGCCAACACTTTGGCTTCACGATCTGAAAGGGCAGCGAGAACCTCATCAATATTTTCTTTGAGGAGCTTCTTGCTGGTAGCATCGTACGGTGAGGCTTGCGTCTCATCAGCAATAAAGTCTCCAAGGTATGAGTCTTCATCATCACCAATTGGGGTCTCCAGGGAGGTGGTCTTTTGAGAAATCTTCATGATCTCTCGAACACGCTCCTCATCCATTCCTTCACCCATGGTAGTCGCAATTTCACTTGGTTCTGGCTCGCGTCCCAAATCCTGCATCAGTTTTCGCTGAATACGCATCATTTTGTTGATGGTTTCGACCATGTGAACCGGAATACGGATGGTTCGAGCTTGATCAGCGATGGCACGAGTGATAGCTTGGCGAATCCACCAAGTAGCATAGGTAGAGAACTTAAATCCCTTGGTCCAGTCGTATTTTTCGACGGCACGAATCAACCCTTTGTTTCCTTCTTGGATCAAATCCAAGAAAGTCATTCCACGTCCAATATATTTTTTGGCAATCGATACCACCAGTCGCAAGTTACTTTCTGTCAGCTTGGCTTTGGCACGCATATCTCCTTGTTCATTTCGCTGGGCAAGGTCGACTTCTTCTTCACGGTTTAAGAGGGGAATGCGTCCAATTTCTTTTAGGTACATGCGGACAGGGTCCGAAACACTCTTGTCATCCAAAGAAGAGAGGAACTCGAGTTCTTTTTCCAGATCAGTTGAGACCTGTGCATCTTGTTTCATCTCTTCTTCAGACACATTTTCAAACACATCAATTCCAGTCTCAAAGACTTTTTTGTAGAACGCATCCAAATCATCTACGTACTCTTCAGGCTCAACAAAAACCGCCAAGATATCATCTTGCGTCAAATATCCCTGGGCTTTTCCACGTTTTAAGAGGTCAGTGGTCGCATTCTGTAAAGTCGCGTTCATAGAAAAAATACTCGAGAAGGTTATTTTCGAGTTACTACGTTTTGGAAAATATGTGTATCTGCACTTGAGTATAATGGGGCAGTTAGATAGTAAACTGCGAATAGGGCAACGAATGCCACGACTTCAAGTAAACCAGATGGAGGGTAGTATACAAAACCTTTGTAAAAATAACAAGGAACAATATAAAGTGCGGCTTACGGGGCAATACTACTTCGCAGTTTTGCCAGTTCCGAACTCTCAATTTCAGTCAAATTTTCTTTTAGTTCAAGTTCGGTTAAGCGTTTGATTTGTACTTTACGTAGCTGTTTAGAGCCGATTTCAGTATGTTGCGTTGCAGCTTTCTCAAATTCGACTGTTGAAAGGAACTCTGGAGCTGACTCACTGGCTTCCATGTAGAGTTGGGTCAATAATTCTTGCAACTCCTGCGGTAACCGTTTGGAGATTTCAGCAATATCCAGACTGAAACGCTCATTATAAACTGCATCAAACAGTATCATCCAGGGCTTGTGGAAACTAAAGTGGGAGTACACATATTCAATCCATTCCCTGCTGCCCTGGTTTTCCGTGGCAATAGCAGCCAATAATAAAAGGATTGTGTAGCGCTCGATTACGTCCTCTCGAGATTGAGCCAGTGCCACCTCCCTTTTTGTTTCTCGATTATTTTCTTTTGGTACGGCCGGTAATTTAATTTTTCGCAGTTCTCCCAAGAAGACATCTTCGCTGACTCCTAATTTCTTGGCAACTTCGGTGACATAGTGAGCCCGTTCAACTGCATTTTCAATTGAAGCAATCATCGGACTTAAAGTTCTAGAAATCTCCCGCTTCCCGTCTCCAGTCTTGGCATCAAATTGTAGAAAGGCATTGGCAATCAGATATTCATAAACACTAACACTTTTTTCCACCATTTTTCGCCAAGAATCAGGATTCTCTCTGGCAATATCATCTGGGTCTTTCCCACCGATCAGTGGAATAACACGCAGCGAGATATCCGCTCCACTTTCATTAATGACGCTGATGGCTCGCTTGGTTGCCTCAATCCCTGCACTGTCAGCATCCAAAGCCAAAATAACACGTTTGACCATGTGGGAAAGAAACTTCACATGCAGTGCTGTTAAGGCCGAGCCTTTAATCGCGCTGACATTCGATACTCCCGCTTGGATACTACTGATGACATCAAATTCCCCTTCACAAACAATAATTTCGTTGGCTTTACGAATAAACGATGACATTTGGGAATAGCCAAAGAGCAGTTCACTTTTGTGATACACACTGGTTTCCGGAGTATTAATATACTTGGCTTCCTTCACGTCTTTTTCAAGGGTCCTGCCAGAAAATCCCACCACTTGTCCCCGATGGGTGGTGAGTGGAAACATTAAGCGATTACGGAAGCGATCATAGGTTTTGCCACGTTCATTTTTAATCAGTACCCCACTATCAATCAATTCTTGTTCTGTATATCCCTTTTTATGAATCAAATATTTCTCTAATTCATTCCAAGCTGGCGGAGCAAATCCCAACCCAAAGAGTTCAATGGTGGCTGCCTTCACTCCCCGTTCTTGTAAATATGCCCGCGCTGGTTCCCCGATCGGATGATCAACCAACAAGTAGTGATAAAACTCTTTGGTGAGAGACAATAAGGAAAGAATTTGTTCGCGTTTTTTATCTTCTGCGGTAAAGGGAACTGAATCTAAGGTAATACCAGCACGTTTGGCAAGCTCTTGAAGTGCTTGAGCAAACGTAAAGCCATCCATTTTTTCTAAGAAAGTGAACGCATCTCCAGATTCCTGACAACCAAAACATTTGTAGCGACCCAGTTCCGGCGTCACGAAAAAAGATGGAGATTTTTCACTATGAAATGGACATAAGCCTTTATAGTTTTTTCCCGCTCTAGTAAGTTTCACTCGTTCACTAATTAAAGCCACAATGTCTATGGCTTGCTTGACTGCATCAATCTGGGAAGACATATAGGGAGTATAACATTCACTAGGTATACTACACTCATGGATAACCTGTATTTTTTTGGTCGATTCAATTTCCCACATGTTGGATACGTGTATGTAATCCGTGAAAGTTTACAACAACTCCACCCCAAAAACGGGATTACCATTGTATTCTCTGCCCAAACTGCAACCTGGGATAAAAAAGCCTTGCCAATGAAACTACGACAAGAGATGTTTACTTTAGCAATCCAGTCATTGCCAGAAGAGATACGTTCACAAGTTCACTTTTCCTCTATCGAAGAACAATTACAATCAGGTGGATATACCATCAATACACTGAAAGCGTTGGTAAAAACGAATATCGAAACCAATGGTATTGTGATGGGAGCTGATGCAGCCATTGGAATACCCGATATTCATGCCGGCTTTATTGCCTGGAAGGAATGGCGAGAGATTTTAAAACTGTGCACCCTCATTGTGGTTCCTCGGGGACGGTACCCAACCGCCAAAGAAGTGAAGAGGCATCTCCCGCCTGAGCTCGCTAATGCCCAAGTATTGGAGACTACGCCAAATGAGAAAGAGCTTCACTCTTCCTCGACTGCAATCCAACAGGGACACGATGAATTCCTCACACCTGCCGTGCGGGCATACACCCAAAATCATAACTTGATACAATAGGTGATTGTTATTCTCTATGTCTCGATTTCTTTTTATCATCTTGATTGGGATAGTGGGCATCATTTGGCTGCCACAAATTGCGCAGGCCAGCAATTTTTCTACATCCCTTGAATCCACCTACGATGTGACAAACGAAGGGAAAGCCACAGTTACGCATGAGTTTAGTATCGAGAATGGCCTCTCCACCCAATACATCACTGATTACGCCTTTGAAGCTGCAGGAAACCAATTAAAAAATGTGAGCGTGGTTAGTAATGGCAAGAAAATTGAACCGACACTTACCGCTTCAAAAAATAAAACCAATATCTCTTTTAGTTTTCCTGACAAAGTGGTCGGCACCGGACAACATCGCACGTTTACCGTTACTTATGAGTCAGCTGATGTTGCGACCAGAATTGGAAAGGTGGTTGAAGTTTCAATTCCTAAATTGTCACAGACATCTCAGTTTTTTTCCTACTCGGTTAATATCCGCGTTCCCTCCATACTTGGAACTCCGATCAACTCACAGCCCAAAGTATTTACTACCAGCACCGACAACAACAAAATGACGCTGCATTTTAAAGATTTAACGGATCACACGGGAGTCAGTGTCATCTTTGGCAAAGAACAGTATGCCTCTTTGCATTTGACTTATCATTTAGAAAATACCAGTACAAGCAAAGGTTTAATGCAGATCGCTCTCCCTGCTGATGGGGTATATCAAAGTGTTTGGTACGACAGTATTGATCCGCTTCCAAAATCAATCCACACCGATACAGATGGCAACTGGATTGGAACCTACGAATTGGATCCTAATCAAAAGATCTCAGTCGATACCAAGCTATCAGTCCACATGCAGTCAACCCCGCAGGAAAACGCTTTAATTTTGAGCAAGAAACCAGAGAATATCTACACTCAGGCCCAACCGTTCTGGCCCACTTCCAATCCACAAATTTCAAAATTGGCACTGCAGTTACAAACGCCCAAAGCCATCTACGATTATGTGGTGCGAACACTCCATTACAAGTACGAGAAAGCCGATGAACAAAGTATCAGGCTTGGAGCCGACGGCGCTTTGGCCACACCATCAGAAAGTCTCTGTACAGAGTTTACAGATCTCTTCGTCGCTCTGGCTCGCTCTGCCCATATTCCTGCACGAGCAGTCTTAGGATATGCATATACCCAAAACAAAGATTTGCGTCCGATTGGATTTTCAACCGACATTTTACATACTTGGCCCCAATATTGGGATGACACCACCGCTCAATGGATTTCTGTAGATCCTACCTGGGAAAATACCACGGGAGGGATGGACTATTTTCATACTATCGATTTCAACCGTTTGATTTTTGCAATCCAGGGAGCTTCAAGCACGGCTCCCCTTCCTGCCGGAATGTATAAATTTAGTGACGAAAACAGTAAAGATGTAGAGGTTACCTACACGGAAAGTATGCCTGTCTATCCCGATTCTTTTGAGAGCACTTTACAACTTCACCCTCGCTCCCTCTTAGGTTTTTCCGACCGATACGGAATTCAAATTAAGAACACTGCTTTACACGCTGTCTATGGCGTTCCCCTTACTATTAAAATTCAAAACCAAGGTGGAATGACCACCTCAGAAAGCAAAATTTCGCTAATCCCACGCGAAGAACGAGAAATTCCTGTACAATTGCCCCGCACTGGCTTTTTCATCAATGGTCCATCGACCATCACTGTCACCATTGGGGGAAAACAATTTACCCATGAAATCACTTTCAAAAACACCATCCAGCAAATCGCGCCGCTCCTTACCATCTTGGCCTTGGTGGCAAGCAGTATCGGACTCTGTGCCTTTATCAGCCGGCGTTTATTGGTTCCTCGATGGAAACGGTAGTGTTCTCTATGTTGGCAAAGCCAAGAATTTAAAAAACAGATTGCGTCAGTACGCTAACTTAGAAGATGAACGTCCGCAAATTGCCAGTCTTCTAGCTAGTTCCACTATCGTAAAGTGGCAAGTGCGTGACAGTGAATTAGAAGCACTCTTGGTGGAAGCGGAACTCATCCGCCGCTACCAACCCCATTACAACATTCTTTTAAAAGACGACAAATCCAGTTTGTATATCTGCATTGGCACGGGATCGTTTCCAAAAATCTTTACAGCTAGGAAACCTGAAATTTTGCGTGCCAGTGAAAAATGGACGACCTTTGGTCCGTACCAATCCGGATACAAGGTGCGGCAAGTCTTAGAGATTGCCCGGCATATTTTCAAATGGTGTGATCATCCTAATCAAAACAAACCCTGTTTTTATTATCACCTAGGATTATGTTCTGGTGCCTGTGTGGGGAAAATATCTGTTGATCTCTACGCAGAAATGGTTGCCGTCTTGAAACGGTTTTTACGAGGGAAAACCAGCGAACTCGTGAAAGAATTAAAAGAAGATATTGGAGAAGCAAGCGAAGCCAAACAGTTTGAGAAAGCTGCTTTGTTGCGCGATCAGCTCGATGCTCTCACCACCGTTACCTCACCCAAATACCGGTTGCGTCCCGATATGACTATCCCTACACTCACAACCAAAATGGAAGAAGAAGCCTTGATTAGTTTGCGTTCCATTTTACGACAATTTCTATCGCTAGCTGCGAACGCACAATTAACGCGCATAGAAGGATACGATATTTCCAATATCCAAGGGACAAATGCGAGTTGTTCAATGGTTACAGCTATCAGCGGAGAGATGGATCATAGTGAATACAAACACTTCGGGATCAAAACGCTTTCCACTCCCAATGACTACGCCATGTTGAAAGAAGCCTTAACACGAAGACAGAATCATCCGGAATGGGGTATTCCCGAAGTAGTTTTAATTGATGGAGGAAAAGGTCAATTACGATCGGTACTCTCTGTATGGAAATGGAAAACGATCGTGGTTTCAATTGCCAAAAAACCAGACCGATTATTTATTCCCCTGCAAAAAATTGAACGTGGGAAAGAGAAACTTCTCTTCAAAGAAGTACTCCTTACCCCTGATCTTCCCGCGACCCGATTACTTCAAAGTATCCGAGATGAATCGCATCGATTTGCCAAACGATTACATACCATCAAAAGAAACAACAAGTTGTTAGAATGAGTCTACTAATTAAACCGTATTTTAATAAAAGTATTTCTTTGATAAAGTAGACAGAATATTCACATAAAGGAGATGCACTATGATTGAATCTCACTTACCTCCCCAGTTAGAAGACGAAATACTTTTCTTTGAGACGTCCGGTCTTACTCTCGAAACTCTAGCTACATTCTTGAAAGCTATAGAGCGTTTCCAAGCAGATGTTCCCAAACTTCAAGGATATCCGATTAGGCCCTTGCTAGACGAACTCAGTCAGATTGATGATTCTGAAGCCGTTATTGAAAAAACGACTGCCTATGAAAAAGCAATTGAAATCGCAAAGATGTTAAAGAAAGTTGATCCTCAATTAGCAGAAAGAATTGTTCTTCTTGCACAAGTAAGTGCTGTATGATGAATGCATGCGTGGAATAGTACGACAATGGCTCCTCTATATTTTAGCTCTCTATTTATTGGATTCTTTTTTTGGATGGGTGACAATCTCGGATCGAAACATTTTATTGGTCACTGGAACTGCCTTTTTCTTGTTAAACACCATTGGGAAACCAATTCTAAAAATTCTCTGGCTACCAATTAACATCATTACTTTAGGATTATTTTCTTGGGTTATGAGTATTGCGGTCGTTGTTCTCGTAATCTTATTTGTTCCTGGGTTTCATATTAGTGCTGCTGAGTTTAGCTCGGTTCAAATCGGACAATTTGTAATCCCTGAGATACACTTAAAAATGTTTTGGACCTACTTTTTATTTTCTTTTTTACTTGCTTGGTCCGTGGATTTGTTGGGATGGATATTTACAGAAAGATAAGGAGAAAAATATGCCAGGAAAAACTGAATTTGAGCAAGCAATTGAGCGACAACTCGGGGAATCAATCGAATCAATTCGCAAAACACCAATCGATGAGCGAAGGAAAATGAATGAGAGAAAATATGGATTCCCTACAGTTTCCTATCTCTTTTTCCCTTTATTGGACGCTCTGGTATTCAGACACAATCTCACGAAGATGTCGAACATGAATTAAATATCGCTTTACGTGAATAGTTGAAAAGTTATTTAATAATCGTCGTGGCAATTGAGGTGATATTGTTTTGGCGATCTGCTTGGCGTTTAAACGCAATCTCGACTAACCGATTAATCAATTCTTGGTATGGAACCCCTGATGCTTCCCACAAATAAAAGGACATACTTCCAGGAATGGTATTCAATTCATTAAGCCAAAATTCTCCAGTTCCAACGTTCGCCAGAAAATCGATGCGCACCACTCCACTGACATCACATTGTCTGGCAGCGGCAATGGCTGCGTCTTGCATTTTTTTGGTTAAGCTCATGGGTATGGGAGCCGGAATTCTGCGTTTTAAACTTGCCATTCCTCCAGTTTTTTTTCCTCCCCCTTCATACTTATCCGCATAGGACAGAAGTTCACCTGAAGCAATCGGTTCTTCTGGTACACTAGCTTGGAATTCTTCAAACCCAAGTACTGAAATATTGATTTCTTTCATTCCTTCTAGCCCTTGTTCTACCAACACTCGCCGATCAAAGTGAAGAGCTACTTCAATTGCGTCTACTAAACTTTTTTTATCTTTCGCTTTTGTAATCCCCACACTTGAGCCTAAATTGGCAGGTTTAACAAACAGCGGAAAATGCAGTAGCTTATGTCCAGTATTTTCTGGATTAAGTAGGCGATCAAGCACTGACACCTTATTCTCAATCCATTCTTTTTTTATCAGCCATTGAAAATTCACCACCGGAATATTTGATGCTTCCAAAACTTTTTTGGTAATAATTTTATCCATACAAACTGCAGAACCCAAAACTCCTGGACCCTGATATGGAATACCGGCAAGTTCCAACAAACCTTGAATTGTGCCGTCTTCTCCCAATGTCCCGTGACAACAAATGATGGCTACATCAATTGAACCCAATGAAGCTTTCGCATCATTAGAAGAAACCAAGGTTTTTGCAGTTATCATGTCTGCAGAAGCAAGCAAAGGATAGACATCATTGTTCGTGACCGCCGTTAAGTTCCTGTACGTTTCTATTTTCTCAAGTTCTGGTCCTGACAGCCAACGTCCTTCTTTATCGACATAAATAGGTACGACATCATATTTTTCGCGATCCACATGCTTCATCAATTGTACGGCAGTAATGATACTGACTTCGTGCTCTACCGAACGTGACCCAAAGATGACGCCAAGACGAATTTTATTCATAGTACCCTTTCTTGTCATGTATTTTCAGTTTGAACACAGGTTCGCCACTTGTTTTGTAAAAAGAAGCATGGTTCTATTATAGTAGAGGCATGATACATGCAATGTTTAGGAGTAGCAAATTATGGATTCAGCACCTTTTCAGTCAGGCGGAAGCCTTCTACAAGCGAAATTACTTCTTCCTTTAGTAGGAGTGCTGCTTTTGATCAGTGGAATAGCAGCTGTTGTGGTACTCCAGAGAACCAGTCTTGATAGCCGCAAAGGTGCTTCAAGTGGAGCGGGTACTGTCACAGTAACAGTGAACCCAGGAACCAGTTTTGTCACCCCTGGATCCACCCAATCTCTTCAGCTGCAAACCAATACTGGTTTTGAGCGCGTGGTTGGATATGAACTCTATGTCGATTTTACTGGCACAGTCCCTGCTAACTTAGCCTTCACTCCAGCAACCGTAACAGATCTTTCAACCGTCACTCAAAATATCGCGACCACCGCGACCGGAAAAAGACTAACCCTGGGGCTGCTCGTTCCGATCTCTAGTCCTCCAAAAGCCTTCTCTACTTCAAATGGGACGGTAACGTTAGGAACCCTTACCTATACTGCACCAAGTACAGGCAGCATGAAGATTGCAATTGTGCCTCAACTCTCGCGTTCAATTCGTTACAACGCCAGTACTACCGATACAACTGAAGTAGATGTCTTAAAAACTCCAATTGACTATACCTATACATTTGGCAGTGCCCCAACTATTGCTCCAACGCCGGGATCTGGGACACAAGGATCCCCAACTCCACGAGTGACTGCAACCCCATCGGCACAGAAACCCTGTTATAACACCGCAGTTACAGTTGGAGGTCAATTGTCCTGGCCAAATTCCTGTAGAGGAATCCCCACCACCGGGGTCTGTACACAAAACATTACGCCATTAACAAGCGCCGAAATTACTGCGTATAACGCTTGGGTGAGTGCCGGAAGGTTACCGATTCCTGGTTGCACCGTATCACCAACGTTCACTCCTACGCCTACTGCCACCCCTAGAGCACCATCCCCTACTCCAACCCCAACACCGCGGCCGACCATCCCGCCAACTCCTGCGCCAACACCGGTTGTGTCTGCAGCTACCAACCAAGTGACTGTGTCAGTTCCCAATGGCGGTGTCTATGCGCTCGATCAATCCACCGTTCCATTACGCTGGAACTTACAAATGAAGTCACCCACGTTGTTGACTTCTCCAGCCAAGACGACACTACTTGTGCATAAAGAAGGACAGCTGTTTGGGGATGTCGCCTTGCAAATCACCAATGGAGCCTTCACCCAAGTGGGAGATAACACCTACAACTGGAAAGTTCAAGGCTTGGCTCCAGGGCGCTACCAACTCGAAGTACTGGTCTGGCAATCACCAAACAACGTCTTAGGAACCTTACGAGATTTCTCAGACACAGCCTTTACTGTAACCACAGCCACTCCTACCCCAGTGCCAACGGTTGTCCCAACCCCAACGGCCTCACCATTTGACCGAGTAATCTCTCAACAGCAATGGGATGCGCTCCCAGGCTGGATCAAGAACCTGGTTAAAAGTGTATTAGGATTGTAAAAACACCTCAAGAGACAAGGCAATAATTGTGACCTTGTCTCTTGGGTTGAAAAGCCTGGATTACTCTGGTATAATATAGACCTATAGTTTTTAGTTCCCTTCTCGACAGTTTTTTCACAAAACATGTGTGGTTAAGGGTTAGTACCAGGTTTTCCTCGAAATCGAGGCTAGACCTATTGTTTATCTATGTCTGACATTCGCAACATTGCTATCATCGCCCACGTTGACCACGGCAAGACCACTCTTGTCGATGAGATGCTGAAGCAGACCCACACGTTTCGTGACAACCAAGCAGAAATGACTCAATCCACGATTTTAGATAGTAATGATTTGGAACGAGAAAAAGGCATCACTATTCTTGCCAAGAACACTTCAGTTCAATATGGTGAGATTAAAATTAACATCATTGATACCCCAGGTCACGCCGATTTCGGTGGCGAAGTGGAGCGAATTATCAACATGGCCGATGGCGCCATCTTGTTAGTGGACGCTGCCGAAGGTCCTCTTCCTCAAACTCGTTTCGTCTTGCAACAAGCTTTAAAGCGTAAACTCAAATTGATTGTGGTTGTCAATAAAATTGACAAAAAAGATGGTGATCCACAAGCGGTTTTGCATCAAATTGAAAACTTGTTTTTAAACTTGGTTGATGATGAAGAATCATTGCATTTCCCAGTGATCTATGCCATTGGTCGTGAAGGAAAAGCTTGGGATCATCTCCCAGATGAGGTAGAAAAAAACGCTCCGGGAGATTTACGACCATTGTTTGATCAAATCTTAACCACTGTACCATCGGCCCGTGGTGATGATGAGGCTCCCTTCCAATTGTTGATCTCAACTCTTGAACGTGATGCGTATTTGGGCAAGATGTGTATCGGACGTATCACTCGTGGAACAATCCACGCCGGCGATCGTGTTGCACTTGTTAGTCCAGAAAAGAATTTAGGATCCTCTATCATTGAAAAACTGTTCGTGTCCAAAGGAATTGAAAAAGTTCCAGTGGATGTGGCAGTTTCTGGAGACATCGTTGCGATTGCAGGTATCAAAGAGCTTTCAATTGGACAAACCGTTACTGCTCCAAGCGCCCCAGAAGCACTTCCAAGCATTAAAGTGAGTGAACCGACCTTGAAGATCACTATTGGACCCAACACCTCGCCTCTAGCAGGTCGTGAAGGCAAATATTTGACCTCACGTCAAATCCAGGAACGATTGTGGAAAGAAAAAGAAACCAACTTAGGATTAAAGTTTGAAGAAGACCCAACAGGAGTTGGTTTTATCGTTTCCGGTCGTGGAGAACTCCATTTAGCAGTCCTGATTGAAACCATGCGCCGTGAAGGCTATGAACTTGAAGTTTCTCGTCCCCAAGTTATTTTGAAAGAAGAGAATGGGATGATGACAGAACCATTCGACGAAGTAACCGTTGATATTCCAGATGAGTTCGTTGGTGTGATTACCACTGAATTCGGACAACGACGCGCTCAAACCATCGCAATTGACCCAAATGGCCGAGGAGATACTCGTATGATCTTTGAGATCAGTGAACGAAATTTGTTGGGAACCCGTACCAAACTTCTGACCGAAACTCGTGGAACACTGCAAATGAGTTCAATTTTCTTGGAATACCGACCAGTCGGAATGGAATTTACTCGCATGCGAAATGGTGCCTTGGTTGCCAGTGAAAACGGGAAGAGTGCAACTGAAGGATTAGATAATGCCCAACAACGTGGGAATTTGTTTATCGGGGCTGGTGAAGAAACCTACATGGGTATGGTCGTGGGATTAAACTCTCGTGAGCAAGATATGGAAGTCAACGTCAACAAAGTAAAAGCGAGTAGTAACGTGCGCAGCGCCACCAAAGATATGATGGTCAAGCTCGTTCCTCCAATCCGCTATTCTTTGGAACAATCACTCGATTTCTTGGACGATGATGAACTGTTGGAAGTTGTACCCAGTACCCTCCGACTGCGCAAAAAGCTGCTTTCCCAAGCAGAACGCGCCCGCAACAAGAAAAAAGAATAGACGCTTTACGCGACTTTTTTCTCTTGAAGCAATCCCAATTGTGCATAGGCCCTGACCATTTGGAATGCGGTTCCTGCAACTCTCGCTCGCACATTGGGCTCAGCATTTTGTAATAGCTGTTTGTTAAACAAAAATCCTTGAATTTGCGCTATTTTCTCGCTGGGAGGCACCCCACTTCCCGCTCGTAATCCAGAAAAATAATTCTGTAACTCATCCATTTTGGACAGTTCACCTTTATATCCAACGGCTGCAAAAAATAATTGTTTACTTTCTTCAGGTACCTCGGCGCCGCCCTCAAATAAATCGAGGATATACTCGACAATTTCTGGAGGGATATTTAAAGCTTTGGCCACTTCATGCATCATCACTGCAAAACGTTCCTTTGGCATGCCGACAGTCTCCGGTTTAACGGTCGATGGAGTAGATGGAGCAGCAGCCTCTGGTTTATTTATAGAAGGAATAGTTTCCGGTTCTACAATCGGTGACACCGTTTCCAGTTTAGCTCCTGGTTCTGGAGGGGATACCAACGATGAGGGAGTGACTACTTCTGGGCGAAGTTCTGACATATGTATCCTTTCATTGTATGCCATCGAAAGCAAAAATACACATGATAGACTAGGAGTCCAATGTCCACACCTTTTGAAAATTCATATCAGAAATTAAATCCAGAGCAAAAGCAAGCCGTCGATACTATCGAGGGACCAGTCATGGTCATCGCCGGACCAGGCACAGGAAAAACTCAAATTCTCACCTTGCGTATTGCTAATATTTTACAAAACGTGGATGTGAATCCACGCAATATTTTGGCACTCACCTTTACGGAAGCAGCAACCAGCACCATGAAAAAGCGCTTGATCGATTTAATCGGAACTGCTGGATACAGTGTGCGAGTCCAAACTTTTCATGGATTCTGTCAGGAAGTGATTTCAGCGTATCCAGAATATTTTCCTTTTGGTGAAAAAAGTATTCCTGCCTCAGATATCCAAACCCATGCAATCATGGAAAAGTTATTAGACAATCCAAAACTCGTTTCGCTTCGTACTCCTGGATCTAAATACCACTATCTGCAAAAAATTCTCTCTGCAATCAATACCTTAAAAAGCGAAGGTATCCCTCCTGCAAAATTTCGAGATTTGGTTAAAGCTGAAAAAGAAATGTTTGAACAAGAGCGAGAATCTTTTTCAAAAACGGTACGCACCAAAAAAGAAAGCGCACTTGCCAAACAAGAAGAATTGCTTTCTTTGTACATCTCATATCAGCAAGAACTTCGCGCCCAAGGATTAATCGACTTTACCGACATGATTGTGCATACCGTTGAAGCGCTTAAAAAATCAGAAAACCTACGCACTCTCCTGCAAGAGAATCTGCAATATATCTTGGTCGATGAATATCAGGATACCAATGGAGCGCAAAACACGGTTGTAGACCTTCTCGCTTCCTTCTGGGGTACAGCTGCAAACGTATTCGTGGTTGGCGATCCCCATCAAACAATCTTTCGTTTTCAAGGAGCATCATTTGAAAATACGATTGGGTTTTTGACCCGGTACCCAGCGGCCCAAGTCATTACTTTAGAAACCGGTTATCGCTGCCCTAACCAGATCTACACGGCTGCACACGCTCTGATTCAGAATAATACCAGTTCACAAACCTTGTTAACGGCCCTGGCTATCCAAAACGTGGCAGTCAAAACCCTGGTTGATGGAATCTCAAAACCTTTACTGAGTGCACATACAACCCCTGACGCCATTTCTCTGGCAGTCTTACCTACGAGTACGGTAGAACCCACGTGGATTGCCAATCAAATTAAGAAACAAATTGCGTCAGGATTGAGCGCTTCCGATATTGCCATTTTGGTCAAAACGAATGACCAAGCTACTCAAATTTCACACGTTCTCTCACAATATGAGATTCCGCATCACGTTGATCGTACGATAGATGCCTTAACTACAGAGTTTGGTCAGCATCTGTTAACGTTGCTTCGAACGCTCACGACTATCACTACGAATAATGAGAGTCCCTATCTGTATGCTGCACTCTCTGCTCCTTGGATGCAATTACCTTCCGTTGCGGTGATGTCCCTAACGAGAGCGTTCTCCAAACAACGTAGCGAAGCGTCGTTTATAGACTATATTCTTTCTGGATGGACACACATCAGCAAGTCAGGCATCACGCAATTACAGAAAGAAGATTACGAATTGGTTGTACAAAAAGTTGATAAACTTTTAGAGCTATCCCAGCTTTCGCGTTCGTTTGCGATTCCTAATTGGATGGCGACCGTTTTTGAAGAAATCGGAATTACATCCTGGATTCAATCACAGGCAAATTTGAGTGAGTACCTAAGCATTCTCACTGCTTTCCACACCTTTGCCATCAGCAATTATTGTGCCGATTATACTTTCTCTGCTTCCAAGCTCATCAGTCTTTTTGACACTATGGAACTGCAAGGTTTGTCTCTTGGCACCATTTCCCTACAAAATGACACTACGACAGTCACTATTGCGACCATTCACAAGGCCAAAGGCAGAGAGTGGGAATATGTGTATATCCCATTCCTTCGGGATGGCCTCTGGGGTGGAGGGAAAGGTCGCAGTGGCATTTCTTTACCAGAAGGTATTATCGCTACTCAAACAGAAGATGATGTGCTTGAAGATGATAGGCGACTTTTTTATGTAGCGCTGACACGTGCCAAGCAAAATGTGATTCTTTCCTATCCACAAACTCATGCAGAATCCGGAAAAGAAACCGATTCACTCCCTTCTCAGTTAGTGTTGGAACTTCCTAAAAAGCTCATCACCACGATAGATACATCAACGCATGATCAAATTGATAGCACTATTCATACCCTCCAACCGATCGTGTCCCAACCTTTCGGGAAAGCAGAACGAGAGTGGATCCGATCAATCGTTGCTGACATGTCATTGTCAGTGTCCGCCTTAAATCTCTATCTTCGCGATCCCAAAGAATTTTTCTTGACTCAGATTCTTCGCGTGCCACAACCCGTTCAGTCACATTTAGCTTTTGGGAATGCTATTCACAAAGCTCTTGAACAGTACTACAAAGCCTACGCGGCGAGCGGGAACACCTATCCCGACGAAAAGGTAGCTATTCAGGTATTTGAAGATGCATTAAAAAGAGACATTGTCAGTCCCAGTGATTTGGAAAGCAGATTGGTTCAAGGACGAGAAGTACTCTCTTTATATATAGCCGAGAAGAGAACCGAATTCCCTCAGGTTTTAGCAACAGAAGAAGGGTTTGGATGGAAGCGCGGACCAATACTTTTAGGTGATATAAAACTTTCTGGAAAAGTGGATCGCATGGATGTCTTGGATGAATCGAGCCGTTTGATCCAGATTGTTGACTACAAAACTGGCAAGCAAAAAACAGTGAATCAAATTGAAGGAAAAGTGGGAGTGACAGAGATGAGTGAACGAGAACGGAATCTTCCTGAAGTCATTCGTGGCAGTATGAAACGGCAGTTATTGTTTTACAAATTACTCCTCTCACGTGACCCACTCTACAAGCAATGGAACATCGGCAAAGCTACTTTTGATTTCGTACAAAATGATGGAGGAAAATTTGTGGAACGTTCATTTGAATTACCAAATGATGATGTGAAATTGTTGGAAAATCTTATCAAAGAAGTGATGATTGAAATTCGAGAACTACAATTTCTGGAGTGATATCAACAAAGATCAAAACAAAAGTATCACAAAGAGAAACACAGAGAAAGAATCTTTATAAGTTGACATACAACATTCTGGGGCTATGATCGGCTCTATAGCTGTACAATGCCTTCTTATTAAACACGTCATTACCCGCCTTTCATAAAGGAAATGCTTTTTGAAAGTAAGAGAGCAAAAAAACACGATGCACAATGAAGTACAGGCTTTTGTACCAAAGGAGATGTATGCCAGAGCGTGAGAGCGTAAAAGTATCTCTGCCTTCTGCACTGCCAGAAACACCGTTAAAGACCTTTCTGTTTGAAAGAGAACCGAACTGGTGCGAAATCGTGTTTGCAACGCTTGAAAATAATCTGTTATCTGCCCTGGATATACTCAATCCAGCAGATGTGGATCAAGTGGATGTGGCTTTGGGAAAAGATCAAGTCCAAGCACTGGTGGATCAATGGGTGAATGAGAACGAAAACGCTAGGAAAGCTCTCGCAGCTTGGAGATATTCCTTGCGTTGTTCTTTTCCCAGTTTAAATCAAGATTTTCCGAACACCCTTTCTTTGGTTGTGGAAATGTTGGAGTTGAAAAATTAAAATAGATGATACGGTATTCCGGTTCACTCCATTTTTCCTTCTGTAACAATGCGTAAGATATCTGCTCCACAATAGGCTATATACGTAGGATCTAAAGCTCTCATTTCTTCTGCATCATAGTAGAGTTCATTTTCCGGAGGATATAACCAAACCGTATCAATACCCGCCGCTTTCCCTGCGGCAATATCCGCTCCCGAGTCTCCAATCATGAGTGTTTGCTTTTTTGTGGCATTCAATATCTTTAAGGCATAGAGCAACGGAGCAGGATTCGGTTTCGTTTCCGACAGACTATCTCTGGTGACAAGATGTGAAAAAACGTTTAAATCTTTTTTATGATATGTGAGTGCGTCAGTAATTGCGCCGAGACTCGAAGAACTCACAACTGCTTGTTGTACCCCGTAGCTTTGAAGGGTTTCTATCACTTCCCATATATCTCTATTGAATTCTGCTTGCGATAGAAGCGGAAGGGCTTGAACAACAACCCCCTGAATAAACGCCTCCACATCCATAACTCCATGCTTCGTACATTCATGTAAATGCGGAACAATGTCACGAGCAACAGTAAGGAGATCTCTGGTGATACCTCGATTACTAAGTTGATCAGTGCAAGCAGTCGACCACACCGACAGGGTATGTTGAACTGTGCCATCCCAGTCAATGAGTACCGACGTATACCGAAAAGTATCAAGACTCATATTTCTGAATTCCTTGGATGTCTTTCACCAAGAAATTTCCATTTTCATCTTCAATGACAGCATGTCCAATTGACCCGCTGGGTAGCTCGTCAGCGG
>JBDTWD010000015.1:0-15328 GCA_040006915.1 Candidatus Woesebacteria bacterium
ATGATGATGAACGAGAGAATGTAAAACTCTCTGTAGCTAAGCATCGAAACGGAGCATTAAGGCAAATTGATCTGTACTTTAGAGGGGATCGTGTTCGCTTCTACGGTGTGGATCGCAAACAAAATATTGCTCCAGAAATATAAGTTTAATGATATATGACAGTATTTATTGATACATGCGTTTATTTGGATTATTTGAGAAGTGCGGAACTGCACGTTCTTGACGTACTTTTGGAGCTGATAGATGCAAGGAAGATTAAGTTGATATTTCCTGATGTCACAAGAAGCGAAATTTGGAGAGGAATACCGATCGACTATGGGAGATATACCAAAAATAAATTCAAACTATCTATGCCATCTGTTCCGACTTCAGTAGAGAAGGGAAAGAAATATGAAAAAGCTAAAAAACTGCTTGAGGACTATAGTAGTGCGATTGAAGAAGTGAGGAAAGAATCATTATTGGCAGTTAAGAGCACGATGAATGACTATATAGAGAAGTTATACTCAAAGGCAGAGAAAGTTAGGGAGGATGAAAAAACGATTGAAGCGGCTCAATTAAGAAAGCTTAAATGTAATCCTCCAGGGAAAAAAGAAAATCCTCTGGGAGATGAAATTGTTTGGGAACTTTTATTGCAAAAGTGTTCCAATGACGATCTCGTTATCATTTCACATGATGGTGATTTTTCGTATACTGATGAGCAGGAAACGGTGCTGCATCCACTTTTGCAAAAAGAGTGGAATGAGCGAGCACCAACCAAAAAAGTTACAGTTTTTTCATCCATAGCGACATTCATAGAGTCCATCGCTCCATCCAAAGTAACAAAGAAAGATGTAGATTCTGAAAAGAAAACACCAAAGGATGCTTTCGCCTCTCCATATTCTATTAATGTAAGCGATACTGTTAGAGTAGATGACTTGTCAGGTATCTCTATCTCCCCTAACATGGGAGCTGCTCTTCCAAGAACCGCGATGTTAAATGATCCATCCTTATCTACTTGGCAACCTGTAACTGTAAGTGGGAATTTTCCAACGATAGTTTCTTGTGGGAATTGTGGAAATGCGTACTTGACTGAAGGACTGACAAAAATTGGAACGGCATATTCTTGTCCTCATTGTTCATTTCTTATTTACTGAGATCAATTGGAAGACATAAGTGTCTGTTCTAGTGTTCTCAAAATTCTGGAGAATTTCTCTTATCATGAAGACGCAGTCGTTGTGGTAAGGAACGGAGCAAAGCCAAAGAGAAGGTACATGAGAGCTCCACCCACAAACAGGAATAGCAAGAAAAATCCTAGGTTGGTTCGAAGCACAGATCCAGAATTCTGATATTTTTGGAACGAATCAGTGCTGGCCATGATAACAATGGCGATTCCAAACCAAATACCGCCCCGAAGAAAGATAGATCCCACACTGTCGACTGCAAACAGGAAAATAACAACTTCTCGGAGTGCTTCTCGGTAGTGTCCTTGTCCCCAGAAGGAGGAGAACTTTTGCAGACTATCATTCATGTCTGTAAGTGTAGAGAAAAATTGAAGCGACTGCAAGCATCGTGTACAATAAATCTCCTTATGCTCTCGATTTCACACGCTTTAACCGGAGCGTTTATCGCTTCAAAAGTACATAATCCTATTCTTGCCATACCTCTGGTTTTGGCATCCCATTATGCTGAAGATTGGATTCTTCATTGGGATGTAGGGACTGGACTATCAAATGGCACTCGGTCTAAACGTACGGCACTGACTCTAGAACTTTTTGACATGGCTCTCTCAGTCGGGCTGGTGTATTGGTGGTTTCAGTCAGGCTATCCGATGATAAACACTGATGCTTGGTTTGGAGCGTTCCTGGGATTATTGCCGGATTTCGTGGAAGCACCTCGGAATTTCCTGCACTTTAATCCCTGGTGGTTGAAGCCCTTTAATGACTTTCATCACGGCTTTCATCACAGTACTCCCAATATGGTTTTAGGCCTGATCCCGCAAGTAGTTGTGGTTGGACTGATCTTTCTCTTGCGATAAGGTATAATAATCCCTCAACATGCCTGGGTGGCGGAACTGGCAGACGCGCACGACTCAAAATCGTGTGAGAGCAATCTCATGAGGGTTCGATTCCCTCCCTAGGCACCACATGCTACTTTCAACGGTTATTACCTTCATTTTCTTAAGTCTGGCTCTCTATGCGGGACTTTTTGCCCTCTGGCGTATCTTTGAAAAAGAACATATTGAAGAGACGACTGTATTCTTGGACAAAATGGTTCTGTCTGCGCTGGTAGCAATCTTCATCTCCCATTTACCAGGCTCTTTTTTTGCATTGGGACATGAGCCACTCAGCCTCGGACTTTTTTTAAATCTGCTACATGGATCATTTTCTTGGCAAGTAGGGTACCCAGTGTTTGCGCTCACTTTGTTTCTTCTCCTTCGAGATACTTGGAAAGATAAGTTCATCGTCTTGGATCTTGGAGCGATCTCTCTTTCAGTCTTTTTGGGATTCGTCTTCCTTTCCCGTTTGGTAACGACCATTGTTTTAGGGATGGTCGCTCCGGCACAATTTTCATTGCTCTTTCTGATCATCACCATTATCAGTATGTGTGCCTTCTTTGGGGTAAGCAAATTGCTGGTTCACATTGAGCGACAGTATCGGACGTATTTTTGGTACCGATATCGGCGTAGCTCTGCCCAATCTGGATTTGTGAGTGCTGTTTTCTTGATTGCTTTTGGATTGATTGGAATCAGTGATGCGTTGGGTTCTTTCCCTTTTGAAATCATATCTTTACCCATGTTTATGGTGATTTGGTCTATCTTTACGACAGTCAGTGGCTTTATCCTGATTTACGTTCGGTCTGGACGATTGAAAGGGAAGTGATCTTCTGATAGAGTAGGGAGACTTATGACATTGACCAACGACCAAACCCAACAGATAAAAAAACAATTACTAGAACAACAGACAAAACTGCAAGATGTTTTGGCGTCACTCAAAGCTGGAGATCCTGCCAGTGATACCGAGAGAGGAACGAACAATGCAGATGTGGGAACCGAGGCAACAGAGAGTAATGATTTAGTCGCCTATGAATCATTAGAACATGAAACGCAAATTATGCTCGATCGAGTGAACGCGTCACTAGAGCGAATTGAAAGTGGAACGTATGGAACAACTGCTGAGGGAGACATAATTCCTTTCGAGAGGTTAACCATCGATCCTACTGCCACCACGATTGTGAAATGAAATACTTTTTGTTCGGTTTCTTGGCCACCATCGGTGTGGATCAACTGTCCAAATATCTGGCACACGATGTCATTCTCAATACTGGTATTTCGTTTGGTTTTTTTTCCGGCTCTTTGCTGACAATTGCCCTCATTTTCGTTCTAATTGGCATTGTATTTCAATTCGGAAAAACCTTCTTTCAGGCTTCTCCAGTTGCAGCCGGAATCTTTTTTGGTGGGTCAATTTCAAACGTACTTGACCGAATATTCTACGGGGGAGTGCGTGACTTTTTACCGGTTCCAATCCTGGGAATTCGGAATAACTTGGCAGACTGGTGTATCATTCTCTCAATACTATGGATTTTTCTCCTCTTGAAGCCAGCATCATTTTTGAAGACGACTCACTCATAGCCATCAACAAACCGGCAGGGTGGGTGGTTAATCGTGCCGATACGTATGCTGGACCAACAGTCCAAGATTGGCTGATTGAGCGAATTGCAAATAGTGGCATACCGGTCACACAGTCCAAAGCTCCAGCCACTGAATACGGTACGCCAGAAGAAATATTTACCAAGCGGGGTGGGGTAGTGCATCGCTTGGACAAAGACACCTCAGGAGTTCTGCTGCTCGCAAAAACTCCAGATGTATTAGTCGAACTGCTTCGCGAGTTTCGGGAACGGGAAGTCGAAAAAACCTATGTGGCTTTGGTTCACGGAAAGCTCGCTCCCAATGAAGGAACTATCAGATTACCCATGGACCGCAGCCGTGACGATCGAAAGAAATTTGCGATCGTGGCTGACGGAAGAGTATCGGAAACCCACTATCAAGTACTCCAGCTTTTCCCTGGACTTCCCAAAGGTATTTCCGAAAAGAAGGGGAAGAGTTACCAAGGATTTACGTTAGTGGAGTTAAAACCCAAGACTGGTCGAACTCATCAAATCAGAGTGCATATGTCTGCCTTAAAACATCCTATCGTTGGAGATGAGACGTATGCCGGCAAAAAACGGATTGTAATTGATAGCGAATGGTGTCCGCGCCAGTTCCTGCATGCCAAGGAGATTATTTTCACCCATCCAGTGACCAAAAAGAAAATGGATATTACAGCGCCTCTTGCTACTGATCTCGTACAAGCTTTAGATTGCATGGTATAAAACAACATATGAGCACTGAGAGTGATGATAGAGATTGGAGCGATTACCTCGACGATCTGACAACAAGCACGCTAGAAGAATCCACGCTTTGTTACCGTGTCCATCCGACAATGCGACTCTGGCTGATTCAGCTTCTAGCTGAACCACGTGAAATTAATGTCATATCTCAAGAGATTTTGTTACTTCATCAGAAGAGCTTCAGAAAATCTGAATTTTTTAAAAACTTCAAGCCATCTAATTCTGAACATATTATTGAATTGCACAGAAGACTTCTGCTAGATGGGAGAAGTGTACTCACTCCACGACGAAGAGAGATCACAGAAGATAGTCCAGAACTCAAACAGGCAATGAACTGCTTAATGACCGAGATACTCGAAGCGACTTTTGGCGGTATTGAAACCCTAGATTTTCCTATTTTAAAACTTGCAGAAGAAATATTCGGAGAGCATTCAGCGAATATGCATGCTGGAATTCTGGCTATTGGATTTTTGTTTCAAACTTCAATTGAAGCAGAAGAATTTGACGATCTTTAGGTGATCCACATACTATCGCCAAAGCTATAGAAACGATACGCATTTTCCAAAGCATGTTTGTATGCTTGGCCAATTAAACATGTTTCGAATGTAGAGAAAGCTTGAGTGGTATTCGGAATGCTTACAAAGGCGCTGACCAGCATCAACAGCGTGGACTTGGGGGTGTGAAAGTTGGTAATGATACTATCAACAAACTGGAATTGGTACGGAGGGTAGATGAAAATATCAGTGGTTCCCGTTTGCTGCACTAAATCTCCGGATTGTGAGCAGGTCTCTAAGACTCTGACACTGGTGGTCCCTACTGCGATAATACGTTTTCCATCTTTTTTTGCTTCACTTAATCGACTGGCAACGGGTTGTGATAATTCAAACCATTCACTATGCATATGATGCGACTGAATATCATCAGTCTTTACGGGTAAAAAAGTACCCAGTCCTACATGTAAGGTAACTTCCTCAATCTGTACGCCCTTGGCTTTTATTTTCTCCATGAGCTCTGGAGTGAAATGGAGACCAGCGGTAGGGGCAGCAACCGCACCCATGTGTTTCGCAAATACGGTTTGATATCGTTCCCGTAAACCCATCTCATCTTTTCCTTCCCACTTAATATATGGAGGGATGGGAGTTTTTGCCCATTTATCAAGTAAGGGGAAAAAATGTTCGCGGTCGATAAAGAAAGTGATTTTTCTCGTGTACCCATTAACCGCTTCACAGACACCTCGGACATGGGTACTGGGAATCTCAAACTCATCTCCGACTTTTAAGCCTGGCTTGGTGAGAGCATCCCAAGAGATTGTTTCAGAGGTAACGCCAACTTCTTTTTCTAGAAGCAGTTCAATTGGTTTTGTGGTCTGGACCATAAGTCGCGCAGGGAATACCTTGGTATTGTTAATAACCAGAACGTCATTGGCAGTCAACAAATCTGCAAGGTCAAAAAAATGTTTGTCTGTGAAGGTTTTACTCTGACGATCAACGATGAGCAGCTTTGATGAATCTCTGGGGCTAGCCGGAGTTTGAGCAATTCTTTCGGGGGGAAGGATGTAATCGAAGTCAGAAAGTGACAGCATAGGTTAGTGGCGTTTTAATCGAACGATATTAATAAGTTGTGCCGCGTGAATACCAAAGAGAGCAATAAAAAATTCTCTATCAATAGGAATTGCTCGGAAGGTAAACAGATGAAGCATGGATATCCCAAAGGTAGCGGTATCGAGTCCAAAGGTCCCCAATAAAGCGATTCCTTCAAAAGGAGTAATGTTTTTTATCTTCACTCTGCCACGAGCAGCATACTCTTTCATAGATGTTTCATATTGTACTCCAGTCATTTGACGCTATCACCCAAACGGATCTATACTCAGTGGCTTGGGGTTTGTCCCCAAACAAGAAGGAGGAGTCTATGACCCAAGATCCATATGCTGATGGGGTGAAATCAGTCGAGAACGTTGCCCAGTTTCTCTCACTTACTGCCGAGCAGGTTGCCAGGCTCACGCATCATAATCGAATCGTTGAAGTGAATCTGCCTATCCAACGTGATGATGGAACAATCCAACTTTTTACCGGATTTCGAGCTCAACACAATAATGCACGTGGACCCTACAAAGGAGGAATACGTTTTCATCCTGGAGTGACGCAGTCAGAAGTCAAAGCGCTTTCGATGTGGATGACGTGGAAATGTGCGGTGGCTGATATTCCATTTGGTGGCGGAAAAGGTGGGGTGATCGTGGATCCAAAATCGCTTTCTCCTAAGGAACTAGAGAAACTTGCGCGCGCATATTCACGCGCGATAGCTCCAGTGATTGGTGACGATACAGATGTTCCGGCTCCGGATGTGAATACAGATCCGCAAATTATGGAATGGATGCTTTCAGAATACGAAGCGTTTATTGGACGTCCTGCCAAGGCCACCTTTACCGGGAAGCCAATTGAGAAGGGAGGAGCGGAAGGGAGAACCGAAGCCACGGGCTTTGGAGGTGTATGGGTACTGGAGGAAATTCTTCGTAGTCAAAACCAGTCCCTATCCGGGCAACGCATTGTTATCCAAGGATATGGGAACGTTGGATCATTTTTTGCACAAAAAGCTGTCAGTTTAGGAGCTCTCGTTATTGGAATTTCCGATTCTAAAGGGGGAATCGTACATGAAAAAGGCATTGACCTTGCGGCAGCAGTGGAGCACAAAAAACAAACAGGATCATTTGCGGGACTTGAAGGTTCAAAGACAGTAGGTAACGAAGAGTTATTAACAACAGACTGTGACATCCTGGTTCCGAGCGCATTAGAGAATGTTATTACCGTCGATAACGCTTCGGCGATTAAAGCAAAACTCATCATTGAGATGGCCAATGGACCAGTCACGCCAGAAGCCAATTCGGCATTGTTTGCTCGTGGAGTGAATAGTGTTCCTGATATTTTGGCCAACAGTGGGGGAGTGACGGGTTCATATTTTGAGTGGCTACAAAACAAACAAGACGAGCATTGGAGCAAAGACGAGTATCTACAGAAGTTAGAAGCAAAAATGAAACAGGCAACTCAAGTGGTGGTCACATTTGCAAAAGAAAAGAATTTATCACTGCGTGACAGTGCGTATGCCATTGCGATCAAGCGGGTTTTAGAAGCCATGGCCTAATTAGGATCTCTCGTGATAATCCCAGTATTTTTCTTTGATCAAAGAAAAAGAGTTCTTTCCGGCAACACTAAGGAGAAAGGCCACAACGATAGATTCGGCATTACGATCTAGAAGTCCAAAGATAACTGCAGAGTCATATCCTATCGTGAGTATGGGGATAACGATAAGTGCAGGAGCAGCCAGCTCGTCGGCTATATCCGTAAGGATCGATGAGATCTTTGATTTTTGTTCATTATCCATAATGACCTTAACTTATTCTGCTTTGTCTTCATAAAGCAATTTTTTTAATAAGAGTACGAAAGCTACAGACATAACCCCCATAGTTTCTAAGGCTTTGATTGCTTCTTGTGCATTTCCACTCCACGCCGCTACAAGATGTAGCGATGCCTGAAGATCCAACCACAAAGCTATTACTAGGTCAATGACGATAGGAATTTGCGCTACGGCATCTTCTTTTCCCTCGGAAATTCTTCGCTCTAGAGATATTTTTTTGTCTTTCATAGAGTGAGTTGTTTTTATGTCTTCTATAGCCTATGACTGGTACAATACGTGTATTCTACAATATGGCTATTACACCCGAACGAACATCATTAGAAACAAGGGAAACTCCATTACGAGAAACCATTCAGCTTCCAAATGAGCCTGAACTCTTTATTCACGTCGAAACCAATTCAGAAAGAATGACTAAGGCTTTTGGGAAGTTTGCTGTGAATTTTGAGATTCCGGAACAAGAAGCTGAAACATTTTTTAGAGAAAAAGTAGTGGTTGGATTTGGGAAAACAACAGCTGTTACAAACGAAAATCTGAGTAGTGTAGACAAAAATCTCACAGCCTTTGTCGCAAAAGTAAAAGGCATAAGAGCTATAGCGCAAGTTGTCGCACAAAAAGAGCATATCTCTTTACGAATAGATGTCGAGCTCATTGCGAAGCTGTTTAAAATACTGCAAACCGAAAGTATTGGATCTGAGGGGTATGATGAAATGTCTCAAGAACAGCGCATTATGGCTTTTGAACAAATTCTTCAATCTGTTACCGAACACGAGTTCTTCCATTTAGTCCAGTGCATGCAAGATATCGATAAATTTAAAAAAGCTATTCGTGCTGGTGCGAAACAATCTACGATTGTAACTGCTTTTGCATTAGGAAGCATAGCGGATAGTGTGGCTTTTCCGAGAGAAAGTGTTCCTCATGTGGTAATAGCTGGAGCTGTCATCATTGGCTTCATCGTTCGAACAAATAGAGCTCATTCTTGGCTCGAGAAAGATGCATATGAAGCACAGAAGAAAGCCCGAGACTTTAAGCTAGATTCGCCGTACTCTTTTGTCCATGAGAACGGATAATTTCTTCTATGGCTTTCTCATTCGACCTTCTTACTACCAAAAACCACGCCCGCGCAGGACTGATGCATACCCCACATGGGGAGGTACAGACGCCTGTTTTCATGCCCGTTGGCACACTTGCCAGTGTGAAGGCACTGGATGCAACTGATGTCCAAAATACTGGAGCAGGGATCATGCTGGCCAACACCTATCATTTATATTTACGACCAGGTGAAGAGGTGGTGAATACATTAGGTGGTGTCCAGAAGATGATGAACTGGAACAAGCCAGTACTTACCGACAGTGGTGGATTCCAAGTATTCAGTCTGGGAAAACAATTAGAAGACAAAAAGGGAGAGAGTACAAGTGAGATGAAACCGACCAAGATAACCGATGAAGGAGTCGAATTTTCTTCGCATTTAGACGGCAGCAAACATTTTTTCACTCCGGAGAAATCAATCCAAATCCAACAATCAATTGGAGCTGACATCATTATGGCCTTTGATGAATGTACTCCCGATGGTGCCGATGAGCGCTATGCCCGTGAAGCTTTGGATCGCACGCATCGATGGGCAAAACAAAGTAAGGCTGAATGGGAAAAAGTAGGACGACTATCAAAGCAGGGGAGTTACCAAGCTCTGTTTGGAATTGTCCAAGGAGCCATGCATGAGGACATGCGCAAAGAATCCGCAAGCTATATGAGTGACATGGGTTTTGATGGTATCGCGATTGGCGGAGAGACAATCGGATACAACATGAAGGGAACCGGGGAAGTCATGGAATGGATTGAGGATCTCTTACCCAAAAACAAACCGCGTTATGCCATGGGGCTTGGGAGTAACCCACAAGACATTTTGGATGCGGTCTCGTATGGCTTTGATATGTTTGATTGTGTGGCGCCGACCAGATTGGCTCGGAATGGAGCCTTGTACAATGGCGTTCCAGATTTAGACAGCTGGACCATCACCTCAGAATTTGCCAAAAATCGTCTTTTGATCGGGAACAAGAAATTTGAGCTGGACCAGTCTGTGATCCAAGATGGCTGCGACTGCTATACCTGTATCAATGGATACACCAGAGCCTACTTACATCATTTATTTAAGACCAAGGAGCTCTCGTACTATCGACTGGCAAGTATCCACAACGTGCGATTCATGATTAGACTCTGTGAACAAATTCGCGTATCCTTTTTCCATGCGCCTTGATTTTCGTTCCCGTGCCAAAGTGGAGTCTAAACCTCCAGTACAGTTTTCGCCTTGGTTTTTGAGGATGTTCTTACTGATCGCTGGACTCTGTCTTTTGCTATTCTTTTTGTTTACATTATTCTCGGGTCCGAGTGCCCAACATCCCTACGGAGTATTTCTCTTTTCCAAACTTGATAGTGGAAAACCACAAACGCAAGTACGCTTTGTCTGGATTGATGAGCAAAAAAGACAAGTATCACTCGTGAGTCTGCCTGACGATCTGGAATATATTTCTTCAACAGTGGGAACATATCCGTTAAGCAGTGTCTACGCAGCCAGGTCACAAAGTGCGATGAGTGATACAGATTTTATACGTGATATCTCGTTTTTCTTTCGGATCCCAGTCTCAGGATTTATTCACACCACACGATCAGTTTCTGGAAAACTCGATATTCTTTCAGGGTTAACATCCTTTTGTCTTGTTCCCCAAAGTCGCTCACTGTCTTTCTCTGAATGTTTGCATCTTGTGTTCTTTACTGTCCATCCGCAAACAGCCCTAACCAAAATATCCCTCCCAGATACAGTTTTTGCTGGTATCGATTCATCGGGAATGCATCCACTCGCTCGCGATGCCTATACCCAATGGCGCAAGCGCAATCTTCCCTATCAATTAGAGGGAGCAGCGAAAACTTCGATAGCAGTTATAAATGTGTCTGGACGAAGTGGAGCAGCTGGTAGAGTCTCATCACTGTTTGATGACTTTGGTCTGCACACCCTGATGGTGAGTGATAGTAAAGATAAACAAGATCAAGGAAGTATTTATGTCGCAGCCGGGAAGAAAGATGAGGAGGTCGTACGCTTTATCGCCGATCTTCTTCATTTACCGGTGACTGAGAATAGCGACAAGACCAAAGAAAGTCGAGCTGATATCGTCGTTGTCATTGGGGAAAAAGAAGCCAAGGCATTTACTCCGTAGGTTCACGTTCATCAAAGTCGTGGGTATCGACCTCATCACCTGTTTCACGAATATCCAATGGAGTTTCATCAAGGAGTACATCTTCCTGATGTGAAGAACGCAATTGATTTGAGAGTGGGAAGGAAGAAGCAAAGGGACTATTTGGACTTTTAAATATTTCTTTGATGAAAACGATACAACTTTTTTTGCTCGTTGTTTGGACACAAACGGAGTATTTGTTGTCCGCCAATATCATTTTTTGTAAACGAAAGGCGATATCGTCTGGGAGACAACCAAGATATGTCGCTCCTTGTTCGGTCACGACGTTGACGCGATGATTCTTAACGATCAGCAGACATGGAGTGGCGGTTGAGATACTTTGCAAAACCGCTGGGTCAGCTAGCTTTGAAAGACTAACTGATCTGGTTTTACCTGGCTCTTCGATAAAATCCCCTGAGAGCGTGTTTGACAACAGTTGAGGTTTGATTTTGCTTTTGAGTAGCGCTACATATTTTGTCGCAATGGGATTGAAACGTTCAAGGGAAAGGACTTTCTCATACAGTTCTTTGCTTTTGCGAACGGATCCTGACTGCATCTCACAATACGCCAAACGATTGAGCGCTCCAATGTTGTTTGGGTCCAAATCAATGATCTTTTCGTTTAAACGTTTGGCTTCTTCCCAGTCGCCGGCTGCTGCAGCATTGATAGATTGAATCGTAAATTGTTGGATGTTGGTCATAAAAATAAGCTTTAATATATGCGAACTCTTTTGTCTAAAAAGAGTACGTGATTTAGCATTCAAATGCAAGTTTTCCTCTTGTGATTTTGTCTCGAACGAACATGGTAGAATACCATGAGTTTACTCTTAAAGCAAAGATCGTCTATGGCAGGACACAGTCACTCACACAACGTCGCAAAACGGAAAGGCGTTCAGGATGTAAAGCGCAGTAAAGAATTCACTGCGGTGGCTCGTTTGATCATGTCGGCAGTGAAAAAATCAGGTAATCCAAAGCCTGAGGAAAATCCGGCTTTACGTTTGGCTATGGACAAAGCACGCACCGTCAACATGCCAAATGAAAATGTCGCTCGAGCAATTAAGCGAGGAGCGGGGAAGAGTGAGGGAGGAGCCAGTCTAGATGAGACTGTGTATGAAGGCTATGGTCCGCATGGAATTGGCTTTTTAGTTCAAGTCCGAACTGACAACAAACAACGAACCACAGCTGAGATTCGCAGTATTTTTTCTTCCAATGGTGGATCACTTGCCGGTCCCGGAGCTGCAAGTTATTTATTTACCCTCCAAGATGGAGAATATACCGTCGCAATTCCGGTAGAACTTTCCGAAGAACAAATGAATGAAGTCCAAATCTTGAGTGACGAACTAGAAGCCAATGACGATGTCGATGGGGTGTGGCATAATGCCAAAGTATGAGAAAGCGCGTTCGATTTATCATTAGTTCTATCCTCCTTTCACTTGGACTTCTCACCACCCAGTTTGTGCCACTAGAGGTTCGACCGTTTGCGATTGTGCTGTTTTTTCTGGCCTCATACTGTATGAGTGCTTGGGCACTCTCGACCACAATCAATGGAATTGAGTGGCTGACCATCGTTCCATACCCTTCAATGTACGCTCTCTCGGTAGCCTTCTTTTATTTCTTGTTGCCCTCGAATATCCTGTCACGTATTGCCATCATCACACTGTTTGGTGTGGGAATGTATGCGCTGTATTTGTCATCCAATATTTTTGCCTTTGGAAAAATTAAAACCATCCAGCTGCTTCGAGCTGCCCACGCGGTGAGTTCATTATTCCTCTTTTTACTTTGCCTCTTCTTATATAACTTTATTTTTTCGCTTAGGCTTCATCCACTTTTAAACATGGTAGCAGTACTCCTGGCGACGTTTGTGCCGGTTTTATGCGCTACGTGGTCTATTGAACTGGATCAGCGAATATCGAAAAAAGTCGCATATATCAGCATATTTTTCAGTATTTTGATTGCTGAGGTTGCTCTGGCGCTCTCGTTTCTACCTCTGGGATTATGGACGAGTTCGCTGTATCTGACAGCCTTGGTGTATGTGGGTTTTGGCATTATTCAAAACTATTTGGTCGGTCGATTATTCGCCAGAACTTTACGTGAATACATCTGGTTAGCGGGTTTTGTAACGCTGGCGTTACTGTTTTTGATCAAGTGGAAGTAGACAGGGAAGGGGGAAGGGGTTTGACATTCTGGGCTATAGGGGAAAGTGTTCAAACTATATCACTTACTCAAGAAGCGATCAAATGTGAGTAAATATTATAAGACGTGAAAACTTATATTTCACGACATGTGGAAAACTTTCAACAGAGCATAAAAAACCCGAAGACAGGTTTTGCGGTTTACGCCTGGTAGAGTGCTAGACACCTCGAGTGAGCCCTGGCTTTAGGTGTTGATACAGGTAGAGATGTATCAAAGGGATTAGTGGAGATCTGAAGATGAATATACATCCTCTCCCGCACAATAGAGAGCGTAATAGAACACACACGCCGCTGTGTGTGTATGGTGAAGTGCGTAGCATGCGTATGGTGTTCTATGGTCGGTTTCCTCTGGATAGACTATGTCGCACAATATACCTTTTACGACATCAATAGAGTATGTATGGAGAAGTACTGTTTGTATAGATTTCTTTCTCTCCATTGAATTGTGTTGTTTTTTATTTTTTACACTCAACTTCTCTGCTGCCTCAGTCGTCAGCGCACTCTAGCTCCATTCCACGTCTATTCACACAAATTGCGACTTTTTTGTTTTTCGAAGATAAGACGAAGAAACTCTCTTACAATGGGAAAGAGCCAAAATGTCGTTTAGATTGATCTATCAACCCAAAAACACAGAGGCACAGATAGTCGTCTGCCCTCCCAAAAAGCCGATTTTGAGGCATATACGAGGCCGGTTTTAGCGGATATGGGAGACCTTTTCAAAGTAGCAACGAAGTGCCATTTCGCATGGTGGAAACAATGGTTTTGGGAGATTATCTAAAGAATACCAGTCCCACGATTCTACTTTTTCTGGCTCCACGACTTTTGGAGTTCCTGAAAATTTGGTGGCAATAAATTCAAGATCAATATAATGTTTGTCACCAATAAAGGCGCTATTAGCGGAAAGAAATTCGAGATGTTTAACTGTAATTCCGGTCTCTTCAAGAACTTCACGAATGGCACATTCTTTCATGGTCTCACCGTGCTCAATATGTCCGCCAAGCCAGCCATAGGTTCCGAAGCCGAGTTTTCCAAGTCTCTTTCCCATCAGGAGTTTCCCATTCCTGATGATCATCACCCCGACGCCAACCTGAGGTCTTCGAGTTTTTTCTGACATATCTACAGCATCCTATTGTATTCACTCATGGATTTCAATAGACTGAGTATGTCGCACAATTGTTTCTTGAGGAATCTGAAAAACAACGTTTTCGTATTTTTCTCCGATTATTATATCGGTACTCAAGTAGGCTTGAGAAGCAAGGTGTGAATGACTGTCTCAAGGGTCTTGAGAATAAGTGCCTAATAGTGCTGATATATCAAAACAAAGTGCATGGAGTGAGTACTAGCAGACGACTTCCCTACTTTGCTAACTCCTAGAACCTATAACTATAGGATTTTCGAAATCTATGAAAGCAAACACCATCCTCACTCCCCTGCACACCCAGATCATTGAATTTTTGGAACACATCGAAGTGGAACGAAACCTATCACGGCTCACAATTCGAAATTATCGTCATTATCTTTCTCGGTTTGCTGACTGGTTTTCAGATCCCACACATACCAAAATCGAAGACATGACTTTAGAAGATGTACGAAAATATCGGTTGTACTTGGCACGACTGACCGACGATAGAGGAAATGAGCTGGCTAAAAAGACTCAAGGCTTCCATGTCATTGCTTTACGATCATTTCTGAAATGGATGATTAAACAAGATAAAAACGTCCTGGCACCTGAGAAAATTGATCTTCCCAAAAGTGATGGATTATCCATGAAGTTTTTGGAGCCCGAGGCAGTAGAACGATTAATGAATCAGCCACTTTCCTCAACTCCGCTTGGGATTCGTGATCGAGCAATCTTGGAAGTTTTCTTTAGTACCGGCTTACGCGTCTCTGAGCTGGTGTCTCTCGATCGTGATCAAGTTGATACCAAGCGTAAAGAATTTGCCGTCATCGGTAAAGGACGTCGAACTCGAGTTGTGTTTCTTTCTGATCGTGCCGCTAATTACCTTGATACATATCTGGTGACTAGAACTGATGACTACAAGCCGCTCTTCATTCGCATGAACCGAGATGATGCTTCAGATCTTGAAGGAGAGTCGATGCGATTGACGGCGCGCAGCATGGAGCGCATTGTCGCTAAATA
>JBDTWD010000016.1:0-14078 GCA_040006915.1 Candidatus Woesebacteria bacterium
TTGAAAATCTTTGACACGTGGCAAAGTGATACTAATCAACTTGTCCACAAATTCCCACATGCGAGTTCCTCGCAAAGTTACACACAATCCCACTGGATCACCTTCGCGCATTTTGAATCCTGCAATCGACTTTTTAGCTTTCGCAATTTTTGGCTTTTGTCCTGTAATTGCAGTCAATTGTGCAGTCAAACTTTCCACCATCTTGTTGGTATCGCCTTCTTTTTTAGAGATACCGACATTGACAACTACCTTGGTTGGTTTCGCAACCGCCATGATGTTTGTCTTTCCAAACTCTTTTTCGAGAGCTGGGATGATTTCTTTCTGGTATTTGTCTTGTAATCTATTCATAAAATCTATTTAATTTCTTCTCCAGTTTTCTTAAAAATTCTCACTTTCTTGCCATCAACTACTTTGTAGCCAACGCGATCTACTTTTCCGGTTTCAGTATTTAAGATCGCAACACTTGCAGTATGCATTGGTCGTTCTTTTCGGATCTTTTCTCCACTGCGACCTTGAATCGGTTTAATGTGCTTGACGTACATGTTCATTCCCTGCACCACAACCTTATCTTCTTTAGGGATGACTTTGACAATTTTTGCTTGCTTGCCTTTGTCTTTCCCTGCGGTCACTATCACTGTGTCATTAATACGTAATTTCATATGTTTTAGAGCACTTCAGGTGCTAGAGATGCTATTTTATCGAATCCTAATTCTTTAATTTCACGAGCCACTGGTCCGAAAATACGACTCGCTCTTGGCTGTCTACCTTTGATCGTATCAATGATCACAGCGGCATTATCATCAAAGCGAATAAAACTTCCATCTTTTCTGCGAACTTCTTTACGAGTTCGTACCACCACCGCTTTGACCATCTCACCTTTTTTCACTTGTCCTTGGGTTGTCGCATCAATTACTGAAGCAGTTACGATATCTCCAATCGTTCCTTTAACGTGGCGTGAACCACCATGAACGTGCAAGACGCGTAAGCGTTTTGCTCCGGAGTTGTCTGCTGATAGTAATACTGAGCGTAACTGAACCATATACTTTTATTATGCTTTCTTTGCTGTCTTCGTAACTTTTTTAACTGCTTTAGCTTTCGTTGGTTTTACTGTTTTGGCTTCTGCTACTTTTTCGACTTTTACTTCTTCGATAATCGGTGCAGCTTTGATCACAGTTTCGACTATGAAGTGTTTTGTTGCACTGACTGGCTTGCATTCAACGATCTCAACTTCATCGCCAACATGAACTCCTAAGAGATCATGACAAGCAAATACCGTACTCATCATTCGCTTTTTTAAGTACTTTGGATGCATCCACTCACTTTTCACTTCAACGTGAGCAGTCTTGGTATTCTTGGTTCTCAATACTATTCCTGTTAATCGTTTCATATTTTTTATTTAAGCCTGAGCTCGTTCCTTCTCAGAAATGATGGTTTTGGCAATTGCGATGTGCACACGCAAGTTTTTGAGCATGTGAACTTTGGCTAATTTTCCCACTCCAAATTGCAACTTACTGACCGTCATCTCTTTGCGAAGTGCATCTACTTGCTTTTGCAGGTCGATAACACTTTTCTCTCGCAATACTTTTTTATCATTGATTTTCATATTATTCTTTCACCAAGAAAATGGTTTTCACCGGAATCTTGTGTGCTGCTTTCCTGAATGCCTCTTTGGCCATTTCTTCACTGATTCCACCCAGTTCAAACAAAACTCTGCCTGGTTGGATCACTGCGACGTATTCTTTAATATCACCTTTTCCTCCACCCATTTTGACGTTTCCTGGTTTTTGCGTAATTGGCTTGTCTGGGAAGACACGAATCCACATCTTGCCCATACGTTTGGTGTGGTGAGTGATTGTTCGTCGAGCGGCTTCAATTTGACGAGCCGTGAACCATCCACATTCCACAGCCTTTAATGCAAAATCACCAAAGTCCACATTAGCTCCACGAGCGGCTAAGCCTCCTCGTTTGCCCTTAAACATCTTGCGGTATTTCATTTTCTTTGGCTGCAACATATCTATGTCCTAGTTTGTTTTTTCACCTTTATGAATCCAGACTTTAATACCGACATATCCTGATCTGGTTTTTGCTGGCACGTGTGCGTAATCAATATCGGCACGCAATGTTTGAGTTGGGACCGTTCCTTGTCCGTATTTTTCGTGACGAGCAATCTCAGCTCCGTTAATACGTCCAGAGAGTGCGATCTTAATTCCCTTGGCTCCAGCACCCATGGTCTTCTCCATAGCCTGACTGACTGCTCGACGTTGTGGGTAGCGCTTCACTAATTGTTCAGCGATACGTTCAGCGACGAGTTTTGCAGACAAATCTGGTCTCTTCTCTTCCATGATTTCGTCAATGACGATTTTCATGGCTTTTTTATCATCTAAGTTAATTCGTAGTAATTTTGCGACTTCTTGTTTTAACAAATCCAAGTTACTTCCTCCGCGACCGATAACAACTCCAGGTCGACTCACCAAGAAACGGAGTTTCAAGGCATTGACTGATCGTTCAATTTCAATTTTAACTAACCCTGCATTTGCGAGCTTTTTACTCAAAAACTTGCGCAGCTTTACGTCTTCTAAGACGTAGGTGTTGTATCCACGAGGACTTGCATACCAGAGAGAATCCCAGGTATATAAGTTTCCAAGTCGATAGATGTGTGGGTTAATTTTCTGCCCCATAAATGATTATTCCGTTTTAGCTTTCACTACTTTTTTTACTGTTGGCTTCTTGGTAACTGTCTTTTTTGTCTCAGTTGTACTCTCTGACTTCTGTTCAACTTTTTCTTCCACTGCTTTTTCTACCTTTGGTTCAATCGAAGATAAGGTAATCGAAATATGACTGGTTCGCTTTAAAATCGCATGTCCTTGTCCACGGCTCACTGGTCGCATACGTTTGTAGTGCGGACCTCGCAAAATCAATAATTCTTTAAGCATCAATTTATCTTCACTAATTCCGTAGTTATGTTGTGCGTTCGCAACTGCTTGGTTTAAAGTCTCCAAGATTCGGCGAGCCGCATCTTTGTTCATTTGCGACAATTGGGTTCGCATGGCAGTCACTTTCATGTGTTTAATCACACGAGAAACCTCTGTCAATTTCTGAACACTTCCACGTACGTATGATTGCTTCGCTATTATTTCCATATACTCTTTATGTCTTGGTTAAGGTACGTTTGACCATCTTGCCGTGACCGTGGAAGGTTCGAGTTGGAGAGAATTCTCCTAAACGATGTCCAACCATTGATTCATTGACAAAGACTTCGATAAATTTCTTTCCGTTATGTACTGCAAAAGTATGTCCGACGAATTCTGGCGCAATCTGACAAGCTCTCTTCCATGTCTTGATTGGCTCTTTTTTACCAGAGTCCTTCTGTTTGTTGACTTTGATTAAAAGTCTTTCGTCGATGTACGGTCCTTTTGTAACTGATCTTGCCATATTTTTTATTTCACTCGTCGATCTTTGACGATCATTTTTCTACTATATCGCTTGCGACTACGTGTCTTGGTTCCTAATGCATGTTTGCCCCATGGAGTCTTCGGATATTTCATACCGACTCCAGAGCGACCTTCTCCACCTCCGTGTGGGTGACTTCCTGGGTGTTGAGCGGTACCACGAACGGCTGGTCTCCAACCCATGTGGCGCTTGCGTCCTGCTTTTCCAATACTGCTGGTCTTCCATTCAACGTTTCCAACTTGTCCAATCGTTGCAATACAATCAGCCTTAATCAAACGAACTTCTTTTGATGGCATTGCAATAGTGACAAATGCACCTTCTTTACTTTGAATGATCGCACTACTTCCCGCTGAGCGAATCAATTGGGCACCTTTTCCAAGAGTTAACTCGATATTATGAATCGGAGTTCCAACCGGGATCTTTGACATCGGCATGGCGTTTCCAACCGCAATATCAGCTTCCATACCACTCATGACGGTACTTCCGACTTTGATACCGTCTGGAGCCAAAATATATCGTTTCTCTCCATCTGCATAGATAACGAGCGCAATTCGAGCCGATCGCATTGGATCGTATTCCAAGGCCACAACTTTAGCTTCAACGCCAAATTTTTCACGATGCCAGTCAATCACACGAAGCTTGCGCTTCTCTCCACCACCTCGGTGACGAACGGTGATTATACCAGTATTGTTACGTCCTTGTCTCTTGTATACACCTTTCTTTAAGAGTGACTTTTCTGGTCCCTTTTTTGAGAGTCCGGAATTATCCACATCTTTTCGGTGTCTTTGTCCTGGTGTGGTTGCTTTTCTAATCTTGAGTGCCATAGACGTTATTGACCTTTAATCTCAAACAATTCGATACTTTGGTCTGGTTTAATACGAACCATTGCTTTTTTCTTTGAACTCGCTTGGGTGGCCACGCGCTTTTTGCCGGTTCGTTTGATTTTTCCTTGGATCATGACTGTTTGTACAGCCAAGACTGTGACACCGAAGGTATCTTCAACGGCCTCACGGATCTGACCTTTAGTGGCTTTTGGAGCTACCTCAAAGGTATAGACCTTGTTCTCAGCCAATTTGTAGGTCTTTTCGGTAATCACTGGTTTTTTCAAAATAAACGGATTCATAAATCTTTAGGCTGTTTTGGTTTTTGCAACTTTTTTAACGGCTGGTTTCTTGGTAACGGTCTTTTTCACTTCAGTTTTCTCTACTGCTACTTTCGCTTCGGCTTTGACAGTCTTCTTTGCTGGAGCTGCTTCCGTGACTTCTTTGTCTCCCAGTCTCTGTTCCAAAGCGGTTAAGCCTTCTGGGGTAAAGAGAATTGCTTGCGCTCGGGCGACAAAGTATGTGGTCAATTCGTGAGCGTTGCAGACAAAAATGTTTCCAATGTTTTGAGTTGCTCGATCTAACTTAATTGATTGTCCTCCAGTGACGAGCAACACCGCTTTATCTTGTAGCTTCAAGGTAATCAAAGCTTGAATCATTTCTTTGGTTTTTCCACTCATAGCTTCCACACCTTCGATGACCGAGATAATTTCCGCTTTGGCTTGCATTCCCAATACAGTTTCTAAAGCTCTCTTCTTCATGGTCTTACTCATCGACAATTTCCAATTCGTATTGCCGTGTGGTCCGTGGGTAACTCCACCACCTACGAAAATTGGGGCAGATTGGGCACCGTGACGTGCATTTCCGGTGTGCTTTTGCTTGTACATCTTCTTCTTGGTCAAGTTCACTTCAGCTCGAGTTTTGGTCTTGGCTGTTCCTGGACGTTGGTTTCCCAAATAGACGCGGACTGCTTGGGAAACAAGCGTTTTTGAGCCAACACGATCAAAGATTGGACTTTCGATCTCTTTACCTGGTTTTCCGCTGGTAGTGATGGTCATCAATTTCATAGACATTAGGCTTCTGTTACAACTTCCTCGGTTGGCTTCTCTTCAACTACTTCAATTACAGGTTCTGGTTGAACAGTTTCTGTAACTTCTTGAGCTGCTTCGACAGCATTTGAAAGTTGTTTCTTGGTTTCGATAAGACCAGCGAACTTTCCAGTTCCGGTTTTAGTAATGGTCACAACCCCATTCATAGCTCCTGGGACAAGTCCTTTGACCCAGACATCATCACCATTGATGGCAACGACTTGAAGTCCTAAGACTGTGACAGTTTCATTGCCACTACGACCAGCCATTTTCTTGTTTTTGTAGACACGACCTGGTGTAGTACCAGAACCGATAGATCCTGGTGCACGCTCTCGATCAGCTTGTCCGTGAGTGCGTGGTCCACCCTTAAATCCCCAGCGCTTCACAACTCCTGTAAATCCTTTTCCTTTACTGGTTCCTGTTACTTTCACCATGTCTCCGACGGTCAAAACGTCACTGGCTAAGATCTTGGTACCGGCGGCCATATCGACGGCTTCGTTGCCATCAACCATGACTTCAGCTACTTTTCGAAACCCTATTGAAAAACCAGCTTTTTCGAGCTGGCTGCGTTGTGGTTTCTTGACATTTTTCAATTTTTTGGCGGCAGCTCCGACGAGGAGTTTTCCGGTACGGTTGCCTGGTTTAATCACCATACAGTCATCAGCGCGCAACACAGATACAGGAATACGGATACCATTGGTAGTCCATACCTGAGTCATGTGTCGTTTGGTAGCTAATATCTGTGTAATCATAAAAAAACCGCCTACAAAGGCGGCTATCTGCCCTTGCGTATCTATTTTCGACCTATATAAGGCGAACGATATACGTCATGTGTATCATTGTTCTATTTTACTACATCTTGATCTGGATTCCCACTCCAGCTGGCAATTCCAAATGCATTAATGCATCGATTGTTTTGCCCGTTGGCTCCATGATATCAATCATGCGTTTGTGGGTACGAATTTCATAGTGTTCTTGAGCGTTCTTATCAGTATGCGGACTGGTCAGCACCGTGAAGCGCTTTTTATGGGTCGGCATAGGGACTGGACCGATGATTTTAGCCCCTGTCGAGACAGCGGTATCAACGATCTTCTTAGCTGCATCATCAACCACCCTGTGATCAAAAGATTTAAGGCGGACGCGAATGCGTGGTTTACTGTCGTTTTTGCCTGGTGCCATAGTCAAAAAACACTATATTAAAGAGCAAGAGAGATAGTATACATGAGGATTAGCCTGGTGGCAAGAGGCGTCCGCCTGGGAGATATGTCTCACTATTAGTCTCTATTTCCGCTCTAACGCCTCGACCTGGAGTCGATCATTTTTAGACATTCGGAAAGGGGCTTCTTTTATCGCAATAGCCACCTCTGGTGAGAGAAAAGATCTACCTTCTCTATGTTCTTTTACATGAAAAGGGATCCAAGTATAATTACCTTTATCGTGCACGAAAAATTGAATTCCATAATAATAATGGATATCTCCTGCTAGATCCTTCAAAAGCTCTTCAGCTTTTTCTTTATGCTGTTTCTCATGAGAAACATTTCCTTCAATTTCATCGTCGCTTAAGATCCCGGGATCTTTATCACCCTTCACCAGCATTTCTCTCAAAATTTTATAAAGTAAGCGAAAATCGTCTTCAGATTCCACAAGAACGTGCCCAAACCTGGGAATTCGTTTACCGGTTTTGTACTCATCTGACGCTTGCGGAGCTTCTTTAACTGCGCGAATGAGTTGCTTTTTAAAAAAGTCCTCTTTGAATTGTTGTAATTCTATTTGATTCGTGGCTTCTCTTTGCATAGTATATTATACCAAAAACGCCCCGGTCTCCCGAGGCGTTTTATTATTTCTTGTTAAAGACCAAGACTATTTCAAGATCTTGGTGACAGCTCCGGCTCCAACGGTGTGACCACCTTCTCGGATAGCGAAGCGCAATCCATCCTCAAGTGCGACTGGCACAATGAGCTTGACGGTCATTTTTGCATTGTCACCTGGCATAACCATCTCAACACCTTCTGGGAGTTGGATTTCACCGGTTACGTCAGTTGTACGGATATAGAATTGTGGTCTGTATCCTTTGAAGAATGGAGTGTGACGTCCACCTTCTTCTTTGGTCAAAATGTATACTTCTGCCTCAAATTCAGTATGAGGTTTTACACTTCCACTCTTTGCCAAAACCATACCTCTTTCGATATCGTCCTTTTCAATTCCACGCAAGAGCACTCCAACGTTGTCTCCAGCTTGACCTTGATCGAGTTGTTTTCTAAACATTTCGACTCCAGTGACGATACTCTTTCGGGCATCTTTAATACCAACGATTTCAATTTCATCGTTGATCTTCACAATACCGCGCTCAATACGACCAGTGACGACAGTTCCACGACCTTTGATCGAGAACACATCTTCCACAGGCATCAAGAATGGTTTATCGAGTTCGCGAACTGGATCTGGGATCCATTCGTCGACAGCATCCATAAGTTTCATGACGTTTTCTTCTTGAGCGGCATCACCTTCCAAAGCTTTCAGAGCTGAAAGACGGATAACTGGAGTGTTTTCTCCATCGAATCCTTGTTTGGTCAACAGATCACGAACGTCCATTTCGACCAAGTCGAGAAGTTCTGCGTCATCAACCATATCAACTTTGTTCAAAGCGATAACGAGACGAGGAACGTTCACTTGTTTTGCCAAGAGAATATGTTCTCGGGTTTGTGGCATTGGACCATCGGTAGCAGCAACAACGAGGATTGCTCCATCCATTTGAGCGGCACCAGTAATCATGTTTTTGATGTAGTCAGCGTGACCTGGAGCATCGATGTGAGCGTAATGTCGTTTTGCAGTCTCGTACTCTTGGTGAGAAATGTTAATGGTGATACCACGAGCTTTCTCTTCAGGAGCGTTATCGATTTGATCGTAGTTACGAGCTGTTGCCAAACCTTTTTTTGCTAAAACGTGAGTGATAGCAGCTGTTAAGGTTGTCTTACCGTGGTCAACGTGACCGATAGTTCCGATGTTGACGTGCGGTTTGGTGCGTTGGTATGTCGCCATATATGTTTCCTTATTTTTTTATTACTATTTTAAATACGAATAGATAGTATATCTTATTTCCCTCAAAAAGAGAATATTTGTTTTAGTTTCGTCCAGAGATCTTACCTTTCTTCAATTTTTCTAAATAGGCGTCTCTCTCTTGCAGTTTTTTCTCATTGCGTCTTTTGAAGCCTGCGTCCACCTGTTTTCTATATCGCTCATCAAATTCGGTAGCTGTTTGTTTCCACTCTTCTTTATGTGCTGGCATACTTTTGGTTTGCTTTTAGCGATTTTTAGTTTTGCGCGGTACGTCCTGCGGGTTTGGCTTTTTCAATAAGCTTGGCTGCAATACTTTGTGGGACTTCTTCGTAATGACTTGGAATCATAACCGAAGCGGCACGACCTTGAGTCATACTTCGCAGAGTCGTCACGTATCCTTGCATCTCTGATAAAGGCACCATCGCTCGAATCACAACGGCAGTTCCATGTTGATCAGATCCTTGGATTTGAGCACGTTTACTGGACAAATCTCCGATCACATCTCCCATAAATTCTGAAGGAGTCGTGACTTCTACTTGCATGATTGGTTCAAGTAAACACATATCAGCTTGTTTGACGGCAGCTTGGAAAGCCATTGATCCAGCGATCTTAAATGACATTTCTGAAGAGTCGACTTCATGGTAACTTCCATCAAAGACAGTCACTCGGATATCGACCATTGGGAAACCAGCCAACACACCATTCTCCATCGCTTCTTTGACACCTTTTTCAATTGGGTTGATAAATTCACGAGGAATTGAAGCTCCTTTAATTGCATTAACCCATTCAAATCCGGTTCCACGATCTTTTGGCTCCACTTTAAGCCAACAGTGACCATACTGTCCGCGTCCACCGGATTGTTTAATGTATTTTCCTTCTCCTTCAGCTTCCTTCTTGATTGCTTCTTTGTATGCGACTTGTGGAGCACCTGTGTTTGCTTCAACACCAAACTCTCGTTTCATACGATCGATCAAGATTTCCAAATGCAATTCTCCCATTCCGGCAATCGTGGTTTGTCCAGTTTCATCATTGTGTGCGACTTTAAAGGTTGGATCTTCTTCCAAAAGTTTGCCCAATGCCATTCCCATTTTTTCTTGGTCATTTTTAGTTTTTGGTTCAATGGCCATTGAGATAACCGGATCAGCAAAAGAAATTCCTTCCAAAATAATTGGGAAGTTTTCATCACAAAGCGTGTCACCAGTTTTGGTATTCTTTAAGCCCACAACTGCGACGATTTCACCCGCTAATGCTTCGGTAATTTCTTCACGTTGGTTGGCATGCATCAACAGCAATCGACCGATACGTTCCTTCTCACCCTTACTGGAATTGTATGCGTAGGTTCCAGCAGCGAGTTTTCCTGAATAGATACGAACGTAGGTAATTCGACCCACGTGCGGATCAGTTTGAATTTTGAATGCTAATCCACAGAATTTTTCTTCTGGAACCAGTTTTCTCACTTCCGGAGCATCTGTCTCTGGGTTCACGCCTTTGATTTCTCCAATATCAACTGGAGATGGTAGATACTCAACGACCGCATCAAGCAAAGGTTGAACACCTTTGTTTCGCAAAGAGGATCCACAGAAAATTGGAACGAGTTTATATTCGATAACTGCTTTACGTAGAGCTTTCTTTAAATCATTGACTGGGATTTCTTCTCCAGCAAAATATTTTTCAAGCAAAGCATCATCAGTCTCAGCAATGGCTTCGACCAATTTTGCACGATGCTCTTCAACGTCAGATTTCATCTCTTCTGGGATTTCTTCTGAGACGGTGTACATAGCCCCTGTCTCATCACCAGCCCAAACCAAAGCTTTGCGATCCAATAGTAATACAATTCCTCGGAAAGTGTTTTCGACACCAATTGGGAGTGCCATAACTGCAGGCTTTACTCCAAATTTATTTCGGATATCTTCAACGGTACGCAAGAAATCTGCTCCAAGTTTATCCATTTTGTTGACAAAACAGATGCGAGGAACGTTGTATTTATCAGCTTGGCGCCAAACAGTTTCTGATTGACTTTGGACTCCTTCTTCTCCATCCAAGACTGTGATTCCACCATCCAAAACACGCAACGAGCGCTCAACTTCAGCAGTAAAATCAACGTGACCCGGGGTGTCAATCAAGTTAATACGATATGGTTCATGTGGAGCGACGGTATCCAATACTGGAGTCCAAAATGTGGTGGTAGCAGCAGAAACGATAGTGATTCCTCGTTCTTTCTCTTGCTCCATCCAGTCCATTTGTGTATCACCATCATCAATATCACCAATTTTGTATGATTTTCCGGTGTAAAACAAAATACGCTCTGAAGTTGTGGTTTTGCCAGCATCAATATGAGCAATAATCCCAATGTTTCGGATCCGATCAAGGGGAAGATCTCGGTTAGTGGTTTTGACGGTTGTTTGTGCCATAAGATGTTATTCTAGTTTTATATCGTTTATAGATTCAAGCTCTAATGTCAAAAAATCAATAATTTCAGTCGCGTAAGTCTTGCACAATTCTCTTATAAGAGGATCATGTCTGAAATCTATATGACCAATATACTGTACATTGCCTTCTACATCGAAAAATTCTTCTGTTAATTTCCCTAGTAACAATAAAACTTCAAATGCATCTATGATTCCAATATCTTGAAAGTCATTTAAGTCAGAAGCTTGCATTTCTAAGGGAACAAGATTTTGTGCACGCAACTGAATTCTGATATCTTCTTGTGCTTTTTCTCTTGCCTCTGATAGTGAGAGTAGCTCCATAAAGATAAGAAAAGATATCGATTACCACCTAAAGTGTGCAAAGGCTTTGTTAGCATCAGCCATGCGATGCATGGTATTTTTCTTTGCGACTGCTCCGCCCTCACCTTTGAGTGCATCCATCATCTCTGATGCCAGTTTCTCAGCAAAAGTATGATAGGTGGTGCTTGGGCGTTTGCGGGATTCTTCAATGATCCAGCGGATAGCGAGGGAGAATCCACGAGGTCCACGAACAGGCATAGGAACCTGATAGGCAGCTCCTCCGACACGACGTGACCGGACTTCCATTTGTGGAGCTACTGCACGCAGCGCGTCTTCAAAGACTTCAGTCGCTGGGCGATTGAGATTTTTCTCTAAGATTTCCAGTGCCCCATAGACTTGGGTTCTGGCGGCATTTTTCTTACCATCATGCATGGTGCGGTTGATAAATTTAGCAACTTTCACTGATCCATATTTTGGATCAGCGACTGCTTGTCTGCGGGTTGAGGAATGGGCTCGTGACATATGATTTTAGGCTGCCTTCTTTGGCATCTTTACTCCATATTTACTACGAGATGTTTTACGGTTAGCGACACCTTGAGCGTCGAATTTCCCACGAACGATGTGATACTTCACACCAGGAAGATCTTTTACACGGCCACCACGGACCAAAACGATACTGTGTTCTGCGAGGTTGTGTCCCTCACCCATGATATAGGCAGTGACTTCTTGTTTGTTACTTAATCTGACACGAGCAACTTTACGCAAAGCGGAGTTTGGTTTTTTTGGAGTCATGGTCTTCACGACCGTACAAACACCACGTTTTTGCGGATTCGCATTCTTAGTCATTTCACGAGTCTTACTGTTGTAAGACTTGCGCAAAGCGGTAGCTTTGATGCGTTTGGTTTTGAATCCGCGACCTTTGCGAACTAATTGGTTGATTGTTGGCATAAAAAAACGACCAGCACGGTCGTATTTATTCAAATACTGCTTCTCTTACTTTTAGGCCCTTGGCCCAAAGTTCGTGTGCTTCAGAGAAGAAAGATACTATATCACGTCTGGCGTCTTGATGCAATTAGAGCTTGGCTTCCAAGGTTTCGAGGATTTGAATCCCGGTGGTCAAAGCCCAAGACGAAGCTTCCTCATCTACTCTGGCCCCGTGAACTGCTTTATTTAACACGATAAGCAAATCCGAAAGGACAATTCCTTCTTCGACAGATAAGGCGTTTTCCCGAACTAAATGACGAATCAACACCACTGACGAAGTTTCGTCGATCTCATTATCGACTGCAAGCTTACGTATAATGCGCTCAATCTCGATCCGCAATCCCGCTAAAGCTAGATTCGGATCAATCAAAGCGACAGTCTCAAACGTATAGGTTTTCTTCGACCTCTTCTTCCGTTTCGCTAACAGCCCAGCGTCCTTGGCATCATCGCGCAATTCCTCCAGCTCCTTGAGCTCCACTTTTATCCCACCTGGGAGTTCGATTTTTTGCAAAATCGGAGTTAACCACGGAATACAGGCAATTCCTAACAGGATTAATGCAGTCGTATCAATGGAAAGATCCGGACGAACAAGATGCAGGATAAATATTCCCAGAGCGACGATCGTCACTGTGAGTTTAATATGCTGCCATTCGGAGGGAGTTAAAGTCTTCATTAAAACCAAAATATACCCAAAACATCACTGACTTGCAAGCAGGAAATATATTTCCTGCTTAGTATAATCCTTGTTCAATCAAACAACGTTGAAGCTCATGCATTGCTCTCACATCACCGTGCAAGGCAGCAATAAAATAGATATAGAGTGGGGATACTGTTTCATTTCGTTCCAATCCAATAATCTTTGCAGATTCATCTCCAAGGGACGCAGCGAAAGCTCGTTGGAGCCATAGAACAAGTGTATTTTGTTCTGAGCTCAGCCTGATGCCGCTCGCAAATTCTTGCACAGACAATTCTTGTGTATGTTTCTCCACTTCTGCTGCACGTATCGTTTTTTCACCAGCTAAAATCCCGGCGAGTGATCGGATACTTCCTGGAAAAGCTGTTTTTTGGTCTTCTGAAAGAAGGGTCTTTAAATAAACTAAGCTGCCAATCGTATTTAATCGATTCGCATATTCATAGAAGAGGACCATGATTAAATTGAGGTTCGTTATTCCCGTACTTTCAGTTCCGTTTTTAAATGAGGCATATTTCTGTTCTCGAATTTGATCGCCATTCAGAAGAATTGTGGTCTTTCCTAGTGAAGAACCGTTAGGACCTTCGACAAAGTCTGTATGAGTTGCAGCTAATGCTCTGGGGATATTAATGTCCCCAACTGCGTGAATCTCAATCCACTTTTTTTCACTATCGCTCACAAAAATACGGAACAGTTGGATTAGGTTTGCTGGAGAAAAATATGATTCATTGGGAGCCATGCGCATCCAGCGAAAAACAGATATGTCGGGATTCACGATTGGATCTGATGCAAATTGCTCAAGATGTCCTAACAATTTCTGTAAATCTTGCTGAAGTCCTTTGTCGAGATACTCATCAAGGTCACTTACTTCATGAACAGAGAGTGTTTCGCGTGGAAATTCAACAAGCGGTCGTTGTTGGTTAAATGCTGGCTCATATGTTGCAATTGCAGGCAGATCTTCAATCTTCGACAGATACCAAGTCCCTTCTTTCATTGTCGTCTGTGGAGGGCTTTCTGTTCCTCTTAGTGCAAACCCTGAGGCAAATCCAGTTCCTGTTGCAAGAGCCATTTGAAGAAATCTACCGCGAGTGATTTTGTTTTCAGTCATATTTCCTTACAAATATATCGTAAAAAGCCCCACCAACAGGCGGGGCTTTTTGTCTGTTTCGATTCAAATTTAGACCACCATCGCAGCACGTTCTGGACTGGTTGGAATAAGTCGTCCAATGATGACGTTTTCTTTGAGTCCAACCAAGTT
>JBDTWD010000017.1:0-13967 GCA_040006915.1 Candidatus Woesebacteria bacterium
TGATTGACCGGCAAGTATAGTTATTTGCCAACCCCACCTACTCCGTACCTTTATAGGATAAGTGACACGATTTTTCAACATCTACTCATGTGGATTGTATTTTATTGTCCTAATCGGCTAGGACAATAAAAGTATTACAATATATACTTGAATCATGAAAGACATAAGCAATATCTTTAACCAAGTGGAAAATCAGGTTTGCTGGAGATCGTGGCGTGGTGCTGGATACACGATCTTTCTTGAAATGGGAAAGAAGTTTCCAAATAGACCAAAGGAAAAGGAACTCAAAAAAGGAGAGTACACGATCGGTTTAACATCGTGTCCTTGGCATGTATTTCAAAATGATGTGCTCTTATTTGGCACAGACTCAAGTTACGCACAAATAGATGAGGCACTACCGATTCTTCAGGGAAAAACGATTGAAGCCATACTATTGAATAAGGATAACGCCACAGCACAACTTAAATTGACAGATAGCATCCTGATCAAAATAGGGTATCAAGATCCTAGAGATGAGTGGTGTATTCTCACTCCTCAAGAAGAAGCTGTCATTACAAAAGAAAAACTTGAAATTTCTCCAGCTGAAGATCAGTAATTTCCAATTCACACCTGGTGTACTCTGAACAACTACTTTTCCTTATAAAATGTTTAAGACTTCATGAAACATTGTGGATAAAGTCTCAAGTGACGAAATGAGTACATATTCATTTACCGCGTGCGCATTTTCACCCTCTGGCCCCCATGATAATATCGGCTTGCCCAACGTCGCCAATGCATTGTCGTCTCCCACGGCGCTACGCGTAAGATGAGTCATCGTCTGATGCGTATACGTTTGCACAATTTCACCAATTTGATCTTGATAGGGAAACTTCTCAAATGAATAAGCTTGAAGGTATGGCGTCTTTCGAGGAATAAGAACGAGCGACGAATCTGCTATCGTGTTGAGTTTATGTAGAAAATCCGATTCATGGTCGCTTGCATCCAAATATAACTCGATTTGGATAGTCGCTTCGGATGGAGCTGTTATACCGACGCTCTCACTGGAAACTTTGCGAATCATAGCCAAAGAATTTAGTGAGTGGAAGAATGGCTGTTCTTGGTTTTGAAATACGTCATGGAAAGATGTAATAAATTGACCGAGTCTCACAACTGCATCACTTGTCTTAAAGTACTCTGCCACGTGAGAAACATCCGCATGTATTTTCATTTCATACACACTTCTACCTGGACGTGACAACATCACATTGTTCAATCCGAGACCAAAATTTGGTTCAGGTGAAATGATAAAAGAAACATCTGTGAAAAATTCCGGGGCTTCTTGGATAGCGAGCCATGCTCCTTCGGAAATATATTCTTCATCAAAGGGGAGAAAAATCTTTGTATAGGCACTGGTATCTTCCAAAGCATGAAGGAACGCAGCAATTCCACCCTTCATATCGTACGAGCCCAGTCCAAATAATTTATCCCCTTCAACAGAACCTGATAGTGGATGAGATTCCCACAGCGCTTCATTTTGGAGGGGAACAGTATCCTGATGTCCATAAAAGAGAACCGAGTGATCGCCATTTCCACGAGTAGCAAGAATATTGAAACGATCAGTTGTGCCTGGTTGATATTGACGCTTAACGTCAAATCCCATCGCTTGCAATTGTGAGGCCAAAAACTCCCCAATTGCATGCTCATTTGGATAGTCAGAGCGGATTGCTACGAGTTGTTGGGTGAGTTCGACGATATCTGTTGACATATCTCGCAATCCTATAGTATTCACTGTCTTTTGAGAAATATTCTACATAATGTTACAAAAACTTATGTAATGTAATAAAACACACAAAAAAAGCAGTTGCCTGAAGTGTTCGTTTGAATCCGTCCACAAAAAAACAGTGTAAAAAGGTTTTTTTATAGTTTGTGACCAACGATTTTATTGTTTCGAATTATCACTGTTTTAATTGCTCCACTTCGGTGTTCAGCGAAGATGGGTTTCACTCTGCAATTTCCTGTTTAGATGGTATCTAGGCGTTTTTGACTTTGGCAGTACCATCAGATTTCACAGTTAAAATCACTTGTGGAGTAAATGCGTACCATTGTTCGACTATTGTCTCACCTTTGTACGGTGCGATCTTTAAAAATAGATTGTCTTCAAAATCAAAGATAGTTGATGAGTTGTCTGTTTTAAATTGGACATTGAGAGGCTTTTTCCCATCAAGTATTTTGATCTTTGATGCTATAGCATCTTGGGAGCTCTCGCTATTCACAATGTCCTCAAAATCCTTACCTGTACCTTGTTGCAGCCACCAATGACAATTCTCAAGCCAGAAATGATATTCTCCACGGCCTTCTTCTATTTCTTTACCAACTTCAAAAGCGATCATTGATCCCAATTTATGACGGGAGTTCCAAATCTTTTGATTTAGAGCAGAATTGATGAACGTTTTTATGATTTTTTCCATATTCAATCTAATTAGCACACTTGGTGCCGGGCTGTCAGTCGTTGTGACCCCAGAGCTTCTGCAACCGAACTAGATTATTTCTGATCTAGTTGATCTTTTCAATACGTTCCTAACGGAAGTGAAGCAGCTCGGGTTGAACTACTCCGTATAGGTATTTGAACTATACGATAAGTGAAATATTAAATATAATCGTGACCGTTACTTGACACTACAGCTCCAACAGATTCAGTCATATGCCCGTAAGGAGCAGTAGGATTTCTTTGAATTACTGAGCTTCCATCCGCGATTCCGAGCATCTCTTGTACTGTGAATCTTACAATTTGATCATCTGATAAAACAAGTCCAAGCTCTTTGACAAGTTCCGAGGTTGCTTCACCCTCATTTTGAGGAGTATATAGTGCATTTTGTTCTTGAGACATATTTATGTCTTCCTAGTTTGGATTTATAAATATTAAGTGGGGTTATTTACCTCAAGTGTGACCTCACCGAGATATGAATTCGGATTGCCCGGATCAAAATCATATATTCACTGTCAGATGCAAATACCAAAGACATACAGAATTTCTCGACTTATACTAGTATGTGATATACTATAGGACTTCTGTAATAAGAAGGATAATTTCTGAATAATGAGTCTAGGAGTTAAAAATGCATCCGAAGAAGCGTCCACAGAAGTCTCCGCATCGCGATGGTCAAACGATTGTCTATCAGTTCCCTGGAGGAAATCCAGTCCGTCAAAAGACTGGTGAACTGAATTCAACTCGCAAGCCAGCGGCAAAAGCATAAGAGTTTGAAAAGACTCCAACCGCTAAAAGGCCTTCTTGATGAAGGCCTTTTTTCTGCCCTGCAACCTACCGAGGAGAACAATTGTGTTATAATTTAAGGTATGAAAAAGTTTAATTATCAAGACAAACTACAAGAGATCATTGCACGAAGAGAGCTCGTGGAAGTAAACCTACGAGCTGATACGGATCATGCGGTTGCTTTTATAATGGATGCAAACGATGAATATTTGACTTTTGCAAGAATTAGTAACGACGCTTCGTTGATAGGAGTCGTTATTTGCCTGACTAGTGACCTTGAATCAATTCAAGTGGAAACAACCTTTATTGGTGAATTGGCAAAATTTATTGATGCTGAGTCTCTTCACAATGACGCGCTAAAGGTTCTTGAACATGTCAAAAAATTTAGTTTTGAAGGCGTGGTGTCCTCTTGTGTAGATTCAGAGATGGTAATTGAAATTACAACCTCTGATAATCAAAACTTCTCTGGTAGAATTATTGCTTTAGATCATCAGGCTATGGTAATCGACGAGTATTACCCACAGGATCACGGACGATTTGCTCGAACTTACCTTAACCCTTCCATTATTTCACGCATAACCATGGGCGGAACTTGGCAAAAAATTATCTCTCGTTCAATCTCCGACAAAAACCTCTAAAATTGAGTAGATGTGAAAGAGGGTCCATGTTGCCATGAACCCTCGGTTTTTTGCCCTATGCAGGCGGCGATCAACCTAATTGTTTTTGTTGCGCCGTGCCCGTACAGAACTCTTAGTGTTCGGTTTACCCGTTCCCGTATTGCGCTTCGCGCTTGAATGACCGTCCCACTTGCTCTTCGACTTGCCGGTATTATGACCACCGCCAGCCCAACCTGAGACAAAGTCACTTACGCTCATGGTCTTCTTACCCAAGATACACCTCAGTCCCTCTTTTGAGGGAATAGTCAACAATTACCGCTCTTTAGGCTGTTTCAACCCAAGATTGATAACGTTAACGCGAACAAGTAGGATATCATCCTATAGCTATTTGTCAATAGTTATAAATCAAAGCAGACATGAAGTTCGCATCAAAAATTGTAAACTGTGAATTAGAAGATGCTCTAAAAATCCAACAAACCGTAGATAGAAACCTTTTATTTTTGTGACCCCAGGCGAATTCGAATCGCCGTTACCAGGATGAGAACCTGATGTCCTAGGCCTCTAGACGATGGGGCCAACTAGAGAGAACCTCTATTTTATCATGAGGAGGAGCGAATGCTGAGCCACACATTTTAGTATTTGCACTATTGATATCCCACGTCCTGTAGTATAATCTGTAGTGCTTTACCAGGAATGCCTGGAAAATGATTTTTTGTGAAAGGAGACACCCGAAGTAAGACGATTTTTTTATAGCGCAAGGCCCTAGATTAACTTTAGGGTTACGAGGAAGAGGGTCCTGTCCAAGACAGGAATTCGGACTGTCATATACTATCATTGGTATGCGGCAAGTATCTGCGGAAACCCTCTGGTGTAGCCATACACCACAATGAAAAGGTTCAAAATTGGTCCGTAAGGATCAAGCCAGAGACTTTTTCAACATGGCTTACTTCACTTTTATTTTCATCTCGTGTGGGAACTATTTTGTAATCTTTTTTATTAAGGAGTGTTTTATGTGTGGAATTTACGCCAGTATTGGCAAAAGAACAGACGCTGCGCAAGCAGTTTTAACAGGTTTAAAAATCCTCGAGTACCGAGGCTATGACAGTTGGGGTGTTGCCTACAAAGAAGAAGGCAAATCTGAAATGAGTGTGCAAAAACAAGTTGGAAAGATCGGTGATGCCGTGATCGACAGTGAGATTCAGTCAGGAATTGCCATTGGCCATACCCGCTGGGCAACCCATGGAGGAGTGACCCAAGCTAATGCCCATCCACATCTGGATTGTTCTAAGCGCTTGGCATTGGTTCATAACGGAATTGTGGAAAATTATACCGAGATCAAAGCCTCTTTGATCGCCAAAGGACACGTCTTCCTCTCAGAAACTGATAGTGAAGTTGTGATTCATGCCATTGAAGAAGCGTGTAAGTCGGTCTCTTTGCAAGAGAGTGTTCGTATGGTGTTCCAAGCGTTAAGTGGCTTGAATGCTTTGGTCGTTTCTGATGCACAAAACGAAGAGATCGTTATTGTGAAACGTGGATCACCTCTGGTATTAGGAAAAGGCGACAATACGACCTTGCTTGCCAGTGACCAATTAGCACTTGCTGGACACGTTCAAGATATTTGTTTCCTTCCCGATGACGTTTTGGTCCATTTGACCAAAGACAGTATTGTCGCCATCGAGGTGGCAGACAACTTGCCAATCGATTTGGCTTGGGAACAAATCCGTATCAAAGCTGATGATGTCAGCATGGGAGAGTTTAAACACTTCACCATCAAAGAAATCTGTGAACAGCCAGGGATTTTGGCATTCCATGCCAATAACCGAGTCTTCCCAGAGTTCAGTGACGGAGAGATCTACTTTGTCGGCTGCGGAACTGCTGGAGTTGCAGGCCTCTTTGGGAGCTATGCCTATGCTCACTATCAACAGAAGCATGTCTCAATGTACTCAGGCAGTGAGTTTGAAGCTTTCTTGCCAACCGTACAAGCTAATGCAACCGTAGTATTCTTCTCCCAAAGTGGAGAAACAATTGATTTGGTGCAGCATGCTCAGAAGCTGAAAGCCAAAGGAGTGCGAATCATCGCCGTCGTTAATCGAACGACCTCTACCTTGGCACGACTCGCTGATCAAGTGATCCCATTGGAAGCTGGACCGGAACAAAGTGTTCTTTCAACGAAAGCATTTACCGCCAAGATGGCAGTGCTTTTGCAAATGGCGAGTGCCAATGGCGCTGGTGTGGATATTAAAAAAGCTGCAGATGAGATTGCCACAATTACCTCTGCTCCATATATCGAAGAGCATATTCAGCCGATCTCAAAAGTGTTATCGACTACTGACCATGTCTTTTGTTTGGGACGAGAAGCCTACTATCCATTGGCTTTAGAGTCAGCGATCAAGATCAAAGAAATCACCTACATCCATGCTGAAGGTATGGCTGCGGGAGAGTTAAAACATGGTCCCCTGGCGCTGATCACCGATGGGACTCCTTGTATCGTCTTTGTTCCCCAAGGCGAAGGGAAAGATGCCATGTTGTCTTCGACCATGGAAGTGAAGTCACGCGGTGGGATGATCGTAGGAATTGCAGCCGAGAACAACCCAGTCTTTGATTGGCATATTCCAGTTGCTGACTGTGGGATGGCAAGTCCAATTGCCCAAATTACCGTCATTCAACTTTTAGCCTATACGATTGCTGTAGAGCTTGGACGAGATCCAGACAAGCCACGCAACTTGGCAAAATCGGTGACTGTTCGATAAATATACGATAAAGAACGAAAAAAGCCCTGGTCTATAAAAAGACTGGGGCTTTTGTGTAAGTCTTTTGTTTTGTTACCCTGCTAAGGGATAATGCATGATGCTCTTCACCTCGAGCGTTGCTCCATCCACAGTGTCTGGATCAACTCCATCTGGGAAATCGAGTCCTTTTGCTTGGACAACACCGTCGCTCCAGTAGCCACCCACAGCAAAATTGATGAGAAGGTACCAGTCTTGATCAAATGGCCACTCTGCTGGATCGTCAGAAATTTTTTCTTTTGTATAATATGCGTCTCCATCGAGAGTAAATACTATTTTCTCTGGGGTTTTTTTTATTCCATATGTGTGAAATTCTGAGGAAAGGTCGGGAGCAGAAATACTGGTTGCATTTGCTTCAGACCCCGATGTCAGTGTGTCATAGGTATGCATGGTCGTATAAAGAGTTTCTGGATTAACTCCAATCATTTCTGCCATGTCAATTTCACCATCCTGCTGCCAGTAATTTGGATCATTCTGGTCGGTTGTAATAGTTCCACCGTTTAAATTCACCTGATCTGCTGGAAGAAACCAGAGTGCTGGAAATGTCCCAACGCCTGCAGGAAATTTTGCCACGATCTCCACTTTTCCGTATTCAAAATCCCAAATTCCTTTAGTATCGATTTTTCCGGAAGTGTATTCTTGACCATTTGCGGTTTCCTTATGGGCCTCAAGGATGAGCTTGCCATCTTCAACGCGAACATTGTTGAGATTGTCGGTATACATTTGCTTTTCATTGTTCCAAATCGGGTTCCAGTCATAATCAATTTCGGACTGAATTCTGAATAGTCCTTTCGGAAGAGGACCATTCTCCATTTTGGAGAAATCAACTTCAAAGTCAGGTTGTTCTGTAAAAGGTGATTTTTCAGGAGTTGCAGCTTCTGGAGCGAGGGCAATACTACTGATCCCGAGAGCTTCTAGCCCAGTCATCAGGCCTACACCTCCAGAAATCTTCAAAAAGTCACGTCGAGATAAAGCGTTATCGATTTTCATAATCCAGAATTATACCAGATAAACCCGAAGTCAGAATGTTACTGAAGAGGAATGGCTCTTACTAGGAAACGTTTACTATCTAGCAAACCACTACAGGTGTACATGGTCAGAGTTTCCGTGTCAGTAGGCTGTAGCCAAGAAACATCGCTGGGGTCCACTTCTTTCATCTGGGAGACAGTATAGGAGTGTTCTTTCCCATCTCCAGTGGTCAAGATGATGGTTTCATGGCCTTTTAAAGCCCGTATATTACCCAAAATCTGCCGCGTATTGTGGCCGTAGAGAATGATGTTTCCAGCCTCTCCTGGCCGTTTTGACTGGGTTAAAAAGCTTACCTTGTCAGGCGAAATCGCCCAACTCGAGCCAACCAGAGCCATAGGCTCAATTGGAGCATCGACGAACCACTTGATAAAGATGTGCGTTGGTTCTTTGGAATGATCTTCTTGGATTGGTCCGGTAGCTATCTGGGCTCTGGAAAGCTCTAGGGATCTCCAGTAGAAATAGTGATGGAGAGCGAAATAGGAGAGAAGCGCTAACCCTAGGCAAATCAAGGCTTTAGCTAAGGCCGGGTGGTCTTGATCCCAAAAGCGGCCCGACGTGACGCCGGACCGCTTTGATTGACTTCGTATGAGTTTTGCACTCTTATTTGTTCTTGTTTTTAGCTTTGGTACTCTTTTTGGTTTTGGCATACAGAAGTGTTCCCACCACTGTACTCAGTGTACCAAATATACCAGCCAAGTTGGCGACGACATCATCGACGATTCCAGTGTCAGCCAGTCCTAAGACTTGTGGCATTGGAGCAGCTTTGACCGGACAATCCTTTACTGCATGAGCTTTTTCAAGCTGAGAGGGATATCCGACTTCTGGCTCGATTCTCACTTCAGATTCACTCTTGAATCCAAAGGCTACACCTGCACGACCATTCGCCTCTGTTTTGGCGTACTTGGCCTCATTCTCGTACCAGAACTTCACGTTTACTCCGGCAATTGGTTGTCCATCGTTTTTTAAGGTAATACTGGCGTCCATGTTGTTGTTATCACAAGTTGGTTCAGTCAGCGCCATAGCTGATTCTTTTCCAGGACTACTTACTCCAGTACTCGTTTGAGTGTCTACTGGCTCTGGAGTAGGCTCGGCTGTTGGTTCCGGTGTTCCTGAAGGAACAGGGGAGGCAGTTGGGGTTGGGGTAGGAGCAGCGCAACTGTTGAGATCAAAGTCGACATTGAATGAGTCGCTGTCAATTTGTTCCCAGTTGGTTGAGCATTCTTTGACCTTCTCGTTCTTGTGCGTATGTGGGTTCCACTTCCAGTTCCACTCACAAGTTTCTTTTTGCTCGTACATTTTGACGGTTCCTGTCGCTTTGACACTGGCAGGGCCACCGATACGTTTAAAGATGTTGAATCCATTGGAAATACCAACCCATTGTCCAGAAATGATTTCAGTCACTCCGTTTAGGGTAAAGTGAACATCCCAAACGACTTTGCGTTTGAAAGGTCCACCAACGTAATCAGCTTTAATGGTGTATCCACCACAATAGGCTTTTTGAGTAGTGGTGTCATAATGAGCCTCTACCTTTGAAGGAAGAAGACAGACACCGATCAGGATGGCTAAAGCCATCGTTATTTTTTTAAACATACTGTCCATATACAGTTTTCGAGGGTGTTCCAAAATAGGAAATCACCACTTCGCCTCTTGTATGGGTAATGATCGTGCAGTATACGCGACTACGTCTCTTTTGTCAATACTATAGGACTAAAGAAGGTTACGCGCGGGTGTAGAGACTTTTCTCAAGAAAAGAGTGGAATTTGGAGTCAACAGACTTTTTCTCACTCGGAGAGAGGAAGCGTGGATACTTCGGATTTCGATCAAGCTCCACTCCTAAAACCTCAAGAGGACCGGCTGGAGAATGGAAAGCTGGAGAAATGTACACACAGAGATCGCCGTTATCCTTTAACTGAATAATGGTTCGATAGGAGGGTGAGGGGATACGATTTTTATATCCACTGCGTTTTTCGACGAGATGGTCTAGGCCTTGGAATTCTCGTTCTAGGTCTTTTGAAACGGCAATATAGGCTTCGTGATGAAGCGCCATAATATGGGTAAAGCGATCTGATGTTGTAGTTCCAGGCAAGGTAAAGGAGTAGCCGACTGGCTCTGCCAGCTGTGCGACGATAGGCACATTTTCTTTCTTTGGATCGAGTTGCTTCATCCATTCTGCGATCTCAAGATGCATCTTTCGACGCTTCAGGAGGGCTATCACTATTTGTTTTTCTACTTCAAGGTGGTGTAAGTCACTCGGTTGCTCAACGATACTTGATTCAAGGATTTTCATCACTTGCCCATGATGTAAGCCGACAGATCTTGATGTCCGTATATGAGGATTTGTATAGACACTCATATTGTTATCAACGTAGACAATAGGTCCTTTATCGTCTGGGAAACGATCATGCATCTCTGCTTGAGAGAATGCCAAACCCAGGAGAGATAACCGCCAATAGAGCTTTTGAGTTTCAGTACTGAGCTCATATATAGTATGAGTTCGAATAAGATCTGTCCCTGGCTTGGTATCCATCTCATGAGGGCCAGCGATGATCATTTGGGCGCCTGGCATATAGCCGGAAGTTGGGTGGACTAGGGCTACCCATCCGTCTTTGGTGTCGATTCTTTCCCGGACTGTGGGGTTTTGGGTAGACATGAAGTTGGCTGCAATATAGTCCACAGTGTTATACCGAGCCGCTGTTTTCGCAGCCTCAGCTTTAGGTGTATTCGCACCTGGAGAGGGGTTCTCGGACCACTGCCCTGAGACCCCGTGTTTAGAAAGTAGTGGATTCGTTTCACTAGGCTGCATATCAAGTGTTATAAGACGTAGTGCGATATTATATCACTTTGATCCAGTAAGGTAACCCTATATCTGTGGTAACAGATGTAAACCAGGCCTTTCCCAAGAGATTCTCTTACAATCTTTGATTTTTGGAGGTTGATTATACAAATACTATAAGATACAATACATTTCGTTATTTGATAAATATGGGGGAGTCATATAACTGACCCTCTTTTTTTATGAACATCGGTATCATTCTCGCCGCAGGAAAAGGCTCACGCCTTAAATGCAAAACCCAAAACAAAACCAGCTTAGAGCTTTGGGGAAAACCAATGGTTCGCTACGGAGTTGAACTGTTTGAACAAACAGTTGATCAAACGATCGTGGTAGTTGGTGCTTTCCCGGAAAGTGTCAAAGAAGCTGTGGGAAACCATACGGTTAAATATGCCAACCAAACCAAGAGACTTGGGACGGGTCATGCATTAAAAGTTGCCATGCGAGCAATCACTCAAACAAAAAAGACACCAAACTTGATCTTTTTAGGATACGGAGACCATATGGTTTCCTATACGAAAGAATCAGTGATTCAGATGAGTTCAACTCATGCGCAAGAGAACGCAACGATTACTCTTGTGACTGCAGTAGCACCAAACCCAGAAGGCTTAGGCCGAATTGTGCGGGCCAAGGACGGGACTGTAAAAGGGATTGTTGAACAGAAAGATGCAACCCCTGCGCAAAGAGAAATTCATGAAGTCAACGCTGGATTCTATTGTTTCTCCTACGATTTCTTAAAAAAGAATATCAACAAACTCAAGAAATCCTCAGTTACGGGTGAGTATTATCTCACCGATCTCATTTCGATGGCTCAAGATAAGGGTTTAAAAATAGCAGCGCATGTCGTGCCTTTTGAAGAAGTCGGTACCGGCGTGAATACGCGTGAACAATTAGACGAGTATGCAGCCTCCAAGAGTGTTGCTCACAAAAGTATCCGTAGTGATAGAGCTCCAATGCGACTCTCACTGGCTTAATATATTCATGGTATCTTAGAAAAGACAATTGGCGGAAAAGCGAAATATGGGTTATTCAACATTAAATATTATCGGTCGATCAAAGCGAAAACCACTGAAAATCAGTGCTGATCGTCGTGTGGTGCAAACACCTGTTCGCAAGTTCTCTGTCACGATCTTTATTCCCTGTTTTAACGAGGAAAGTACGATTGCGCAATGCATCGAATCTTGTCTGGCACAAGAATACAAAGCGAACAATATTGTGGTCATTGATGACTCAAGTACTGATAACACTCCTCGAATTTTAAAGCGTTTTGGTGACAAGATCACAGTAGTTAGAACACCTAAGAATACCGGAAATAAAAGTCACGCGCAAGAATTTGGTTTCAAAGGAGCTAAAACCGATCTCATGGTTACAACTGATGCTGACACGATTCTTCATCCGGAGTTCTTGGGTCGAATAGTCAAGAACTTTGATGATCCAAAAGTTGTTGCCGCCGGTGGATATGTGCGAAGTATGAAATATAATTGGTTGACTCGTGCTCGAGCAGTTGATTACGTAGTTGGACAAAACATCCACAAACTGGCTCAAAGCTACTTAGGATTTATGTTCGTTATCCCTGGAGCTGCAGGAGCTTTTAGAACCAAGGTCTTCCAAGATCATTTGACCTTTGACCATGACACCATTACTGAAGATCTCGACTTTACCTATAAGTTACACAAACGTGGCTTAAAAATCGCCTATGATCGCAGTGCTGTTGTCTTTACGCAGGATCCTACCAGTTTGTATTCCTATATCAATCAAATGCGTCGCTGGTTTGGCGGAGGGTGGCAGAATCTATCCAAGCATCTTGATGTGGCGACCATGCATCCAGCTCAAACTCTAGAACTTTCTTTGATGTATATCGAAGGATTAGTGTTTGCAACCCTATTGTTCGTCATTCCGCTGCTCAATATTACATTTGCGCTTTACTTTATTGTTCCATACTTATTGATTACTTCCTTGTTTTCGATATATGCAGCCATTCATGAGCGACGTGGAGATTTGCTTTTAAACCCAGTTCCATATCTGTTCTTGATGTACATTAACGCTTACATTTTTATCGAGCAATTTATTAAAGAGTTTGTCTTGCGAAAGAAAAACCTCGTATGGTTTAAACCAGAAAGAATTAGTCTATGAACTCATTTATCCCCTTTATAGGTCTCTCATTTATCGTTCATATGTTAGTTATCCTCAATAGAGTTGTGATGAACACAGTTCATTCTGTGGTGGCCAAAGTAAAGGGAGGGAAATAACTATGAAGGGCCTTCTTTCTTTCCTGATCGTTTTTTCAATTACGGCACTTGTCTCTGTAGCAGCGACGGTGATCGTTTCGGCTAGCTTGGGAGATTCACATTCGAATATCAAGTTAGCCGAGGAAGTGCTTTCGAAAGCCGTTCCAGCCAAAGCAGACGAAACCCCAATGGATACGCAATCTTCAAAAGAAGGGGAGAAAGAAGCGTTACAGGTTCCAGAGCCAGCTATTTGTCAGACTCCAGATACCTATCCGTCTTTGACCACCTACTTACGACAGCAAGGTCTCCCACGAACATTTGAGTATCGGTCATCATTAGCTGCTTCATTTGGAATGGAGAGCTACGAAGGAACTGGTCAACAGAACGTTGCGCTATTAAAGGAACTCATTCGTTCCGAAAAGCAAAAAGCTGGATGCCCACTAGATAATTAATTGATTATTGCTATAATATATAATTATTGATATAAGATGTAGAACATATGACAGCAAACCTTAAGAAAAAAACAATTATGGGATATATTAGCCGCCACTGGAAAGTAGCTGTTTATTTCTTTGTTGCACTTTGTGTATCTGCCGTAGCACTTTCCATGTCTGCTCGAGCTGTCGATGAAGTCAACTTGATTGCGAATCCATCTGCAGAAACGATTGTCTCTGGTCTTCCAAAAAATTGGGTATCTGAGCGTTATGGGACGAACTCCGTTACATTCACCGCTCCAGCTTATGGGTTTGATGGAACGAAGAGTTTGCGTGTGCAAATGACTGGTTGGAAAACCGGTGATGCTGAATGGTATTTCGATGAAGTCCCAGTAACAGCAGGAACAAAATATACTTTCAGTAACTATTATCGTGCAAGCGTTGCTACATCAATTGACGTGCAATTCAAGCTTTCAACAGGAAAATACAAATACGTCAATTTAGGATCTCCTGCAATTGCCACAAACTGGACAAAAACAACCTATACGTTTACTGTTCCTGCCAACGCTGTTGCCGCGACGGTAATGCATTCCATTGCAAAAAACGGATATGTTGAGACTGATATGTATAGTTTGTCAAAGCAATCAACATCCTCACCGACTCCAAGTCCAACTAGTACCGCAACTCCGACACCGACTCCAGTTCCAACTGCGAGTCCAACGCCTACACCTACAGCAACCCCAACGCCTAGTCCAACTGTAGCGCCTACGCCAACAGCGAGCCCAACACCGAC
>JBDTWD010000018.1:0-13883 GCA_040006915.1 Candidatus Woesebacteria bacterium
ACAATGAGTCTTCCTTTTCCTTTGAGTGACTGTAATGCTTGCTCTAAAGCATTTGGCGTATGGGCGAAATCGACAATCACCTTGATTCCATGGGCTCTTGTCACTTCTTCCATTCGACCCGGAACTCCGGGAAATGTCTTTATAGCTTGAGCGATAGTTTTTTCCTTGACTCCAACTAAACCTGCAATCGCAGATGCAACCGCACTATTTTCATAGTTATATCGCTGATCTCCGAAACGTTCACGGACACTTGAGCGAACTGTGGATACAAGTGAGTCTGAACCAACGCTTTTATATTCAATTTTGTTCTCCTCGCAGTAATTTTTTAATAACTCGTAGGAATCTTTGGCATCTCGATTGAGAATTGCATTTTTGCTCTCTGCCAACAGCTTTGCTTTGGTATTTAAATAGTTTTCAAACGTTTTATGATAGTCCAAATGCTCATGCGTCACATTGGTAATAGCTGCAATAGTTGGATGTATTCCCCAAACTCGATTCTGGTCGATCCCATGTGAAGTTACTTCCAAAACGACATACTCCATATCGGCTTTTGCTACTTTGGCAAGCAATTTTTGTAAGGAAAATGGCGAGGGCGTAGTGACATGAAATCCAGTATCAATTGCGTCATCACCAATATAGGCAGCCACTGTACTAATCAATGCCACTTTTTTTCCAGCGGTTTTGAGAATGTGATATACCAAAGTTGAAGTGGTAGTTTTCCCATCTGTACCAGTAATCGCTATCACCTGTAATTTTTTGGAGGGAAAACCATATACGATATTCGCAGCAATGGCCTGACCAAGATGGTAGAAGTTCTTTAACTTTTGCAGCATTACGTTAATTATAGACTCTTGAGCGTAGTTTAAGGAGGCCTTATTTTTTTGTCGGACTGATGCCGTATTTTACGAACAAGTCTTTGGCAATAGAAAACCAGAGAGGAGCGGCAGTTTCTGATCCCCATTGAGAAGTACTTGGTTCTACTAAACGCACTAACATACTAAATTTCGGATTTTCCATGGGCGCGAACCCCACAAATGAAGCGATCGTCCGAGCACTGTCGTAGTGACCAGCAACTGGAATTTGGGCAGTCCCAGTTTTTCCGGCAATCGGATATTCCTTTGGCAATGTCCAATGCGCATCCCCTTGTGATGCAGCTGTCTGCATCATTTGCGCTACTGTTTTGGCAGTTTGCTCACTGATGACACGTCTAATTTCCTGAGGTTTTGTCAAAAACTCTTCATCATCACTTGCTACTTTTTCGACGACATAGGGCTTATACAGTGTTCCCCCGTTGGCAATCACATTTACACTGTTAAGCATCTGAATTGGAGTTAAAGCAATTCCTTGTCCAAAGGTTGCAGTAGCCGTATCGATTTCTCCCCACTCTTTTTTCGGACGTAATTTTGGAGTACTTTCGTCCTGTAAATCAATTCCAGTTTTGGTACCAATTCCAAATTTCTCAATGTATTCCAAAAATTTATCTTGCCCTAATTTTCGACCTACGAATACCATCGCGGTATTGTCTGAATGCGTTAACCCTTCTTGGATTGTGGTACTGGCATGATATTCATTATTCCACGTCTTAATCGTATATTTGCCAATGGTTACTGGCCCATTACATTTGTCACACTGGGTGTCTGGCGTGATTACCCCCGCATCGATACCACTTGCGACTGTCAATACTTTAAACGTGCTTCCTGGCTCATATCCATCTGCAACGCTAGGATTTTTCAATAAAGCTTGATCGACCTTTGAGTACTGACTGGGATCATATCCAGGGTATGATGCCATTGCCAAGATTTTTCCAGTCATCGGATCCATGATAAGAACATCTCCTGATTTGGCTCCATATTTTTCTACCCCTTCCTTGAGCCATTCCTGAGCAAGAAACTGGATATCGCGCCTGAGCGTTAACGTCACATCTCTTCCATCTCCATTCTCTTGATCAACTGTCCCACTCCACCCAATTGGATGACCCACAGCATCAGTTTCTTGCACACTCTTAATTGGCCTGCCTTTTAATTCCAAATCATATTTGCCTTCAATTCCAAAGTATCCTTGTGGATTGCCATCATTATCTTTGCCAACAAAACCTAACAGATGTGCAGACATCGACCCTTCTGGATAATAGCGCTGGGTATTTTCTTCGAACGTGAGAGCTGGATCGTTGATCGTCGCCAACGTGTCTTTCTCTTTCTCAGATAAACCAGTTAACAAAGGAACCCATTTTTTGGAGGGATCAGAAAGCTTCTGAGCCAAATTGAGAATAGCTGAGGCTGACGAGTTAACACTAGGAAGCTTGGAGGCAATACTGCTGGCAATAAAAGTCGGAGCTGTTTTCAAAAGATTGGGTTTACCAACCAGAGTGAATACTTTTGTATTCAATACGAGTGGATATCCATCTGCAGAATAGACTATTCCTCGTTCACTCGAGGAGGTTGTTTGGCGTTCATATTGACGTCTCGCCACATCACGCAGGTCATAGGCTTTTATACCTTGCCAATAATACAATCGTCCGAGAACGATCAAAAACCATGCGGAAAAAACCAGACGTAAAAGCGAGAGCCTGCTCATTGTGATTCCATTGCAACCTTCGTATCTTTGAGAGTGACTTGTGTCAAAGCGGAGACGTGCACGAATCCCAGGGTTCTCGCTTTTTCATCGCTGACTGAAAGAGAGCGTGTTTGGGCAAGTTCATGGACCAGCTTCGCATTTTGTTCTTCTAGCTGCAGATCTTTCTGATTTAAAGCATAGAGTTCACCGCCAACTGTCCCCGTGGAAGCGTATGCCACTATATTAAATAGTGCGCATAGTAACACGCATACAAGTGGTCCAATAATCAGTATTTTTTTCATAGAATTCTTTTGATTCCTCGCAGTTTTCCGCTACGTGATCGAGGGTTTTTTTCCATTTCTTGATCACTCGGTTCAGTTGGTCGTTTAGTCAGCATTTCTGCTTTCTTTTGACCTTCTAACTCTTGTTCAAATTTTTTAACTAATCGATCTTCACCTTCGTGAAAAGCAATCGTTACTAATCGTCCACCCACAGCTAGTAGTTCAAACGCTCTTGGTAGGAAGCGTTCGATACTTCCCAGTTCATCATTGATCACAATTCGCAACGCCTGAAAGGTTTTGGTCGCTGGGTGTAAATGCCCATGCCGATGCACTACCTTTTCGATGATATTCGCGAGTTCTTGCGTCGTTTCAATTTGCTTTCGGGTACGGGCACGGATAATAGCGTCCACAATGATCCGAGCGTGCTGTTCTTGAGCGTAGTGAGTAAGTATTTCATACAGTTCTTTCTTTCCTAATCCATTAACCAGATCTTTTGCGCGAACACCCATTCTGTCATCCATCCGCATATCGAGCGGGGCATCTGACTGAAACGAAAAACCCCGTTTAGGATCATCGACCTGTGGACTACTGATCCCAAAGTCAGCTAAAATCCCGTCCAGTTTGACTCCCGGCAAATGCGTATGGCTTACCTCATCAGTATGTTCAAAATTCTCCCGAACTAAGATTAAATTTTTATCTTCAATTTCTCGAATAAAGTAACGAGCGCCATAAGCAATCGCTTCTTTATCTTGATCAAGAGCGAGTACTTTTCCACCTCGATCAATAATTTCTTTAGTATGCCCGCCTCGACCGAACGTTGCGTCGATATACCAGTGGTCTTGCTTCACGTCTAAAAGATCGATAGCTTCCTGTAGTAATACTGGTATGTGCTGATATTCCATTTCTTCTTTTCTAAACAACGTCTATCTGCTCAACTGTCTCTTCTATTCGATTTCCGACTGCTTCAATATAGTTGTGATACTTTTCTTGGTCCCATATTTCTATGTGATCAAGGGAGCCGACAAAAACCACATTTTTTTCTATTCCAACGAGATTCTTTAATTCATCAGCAATTTTGATGCGACCTAACTGATCAATCTCAAGTTCTATTGCATCGTTGGTTAGAAATCTGACATATTCGCGATGCGACTTTTTCGTTTGCGCCAACTGACTCGCTTCTGTCAATTTTTTTTGCCAGAGCTCTTCATCAAAAATAGCCAGACATCCATCCAAACCTCTAGTCAAAATCGCGCCTTCACTTAATTTTTCGCGAAACTTCGCCGGAAGACTTACCCTGCCTTTACTTTCGAGCTTATGATAATATCTTCCGTAATACATTGTTCTAGGCTTATTTACCACTTTATACCACTTTTGCGCGTATTACTAGTTATAGAAGTTGGTAAGAAGAGTGTCAATACACAACAAAAGACGAAGCACTGATATACTATTGCGATATGACGAACTACGAGAGAGGAGACGTTCTCATTCTCAAAAGAAATACCTTCTCAGCACGGCGTAAAGGTGAAACGGAGGGAATTTATCTACCCAAAGGAAGTCGGGTCATTGTACAAGAAATCAACGGTTTTAGTATCATTTTCTCTGTGAACAAAAAGGCGGAATCAGCTATCTATTATCGGGGTGCAAAAGAAGAAGAGATTATTCAAATTTCTTGGACAATGAACCAAGACCTATTTCGGATGGCAACTGAAACAGAAAAACGAGACTGATTATTTCGCGGTGACCACGAAAACTTCACTCATTGGACCTTCTCCAATCACAACTTTGTCAGTGACTTTGCTCTTCCATTCTTTCCAGGCTTTGCCATCCCACGCCATCAGTTTTCCATCAGTGGCGTCCAACGGCAAACGAATTGAAGCGGTGACTGTTCCACTCATCTTGCTGGCCGGAGCCACAATGTATGGACCAGCGATCACTTTACCATCTACTGTACCTGGATATCCGGGCGCAAGATGAATGATCACAAAGTTAGATGTGTTTTTCCCTTTGCTGACATCAAGAGTGAATTTACCATCACGAGAACTGAGGGTTTTCTGTTTCAAGGCACCTTCAGTAAATGACCATTCAGTCTTTAGAGTATAGTCTGGTGTTCCAAATCGAAGGGTTAAGTTCCCACCCGTTACATCCTTGTTGTACGTACATTTTCCGCCAGTGCTACACGATCCTAGCAGAATTTCCTTGGTGATCGGTAAGGATGAAAGCGAATCAATCGACCCGAAAGCGCCCTGTAAGAGTGCACCTGAGCTATATTCCACCTCATAATCCACATCAGCAGCTTGCTTTTTCACTTCAACAATCGAGAGCTCAAGGGCTTTCCCATCGTCACGTGGTTCGAGTCTGACAAACGGCCTATTTGCTACCGGTTCTTGATTCACATTCGCATCCACTTTGCGTGGTTTTTGTGTTGGAGTAGGCGTTCCTTGCGGAGCAGATTTTCGACAACCTGCAAAAACTAGACCAGCAACGAGCACCAACGCTATCATTGAAATTTTTTTCATAGGTGTCCCCCTGTAAGATCACTGATCGCCACTCTTTTTTGCTCAGCAGTGTCACGATCACGCACTGTGACAGTATCGTCTTCTAGTGTTTGATAGTCAACTGTGATGCAGGCTGGCGTCCCGATTTCATCTTGAGATAAATAGCGCTTTCCGATGTTCCCACGATCGTCCCATGCTATCCGCATGTCCTGTGAGAGAGCTGTATACAGTTCCTTCGCTTTCGCAACTAATTCTGGTTTGTTAGCAACCAGCGGAAACACTGCCGCTTTGTAGGGAGCCAAGTGTTTGGGCAGTTTAAGTACGATACGCTGTTTCTCGTTGTCGACTGTATACGCATCGCACATCACCATCAGGAATAGTCTATTAATACCAACTGCAGGCTCGATCACATGGGGCACAAATTTGGTATTGGTTTCTGAATCCTGAACCGACAAATCTTTTCCAGAATGCTTGATATGCTGATTCAAATCGTAGTCAGTTCGGTATGCTAGTCCCCAGAGCTCTTTAAATCCAAATGGATATTGATATTCCATATCTTCGGTACGCTTGCTGTAAAACGATCGCTCTTCATCAGAGTGAATACGCCAACGCAAATTTTCCTTGGTAATCCCTAATGACTCAGTCACAAATTTCCACATGGACTGTTTCCACTCCTCAAACAAAACTTCCCAGTTTGATTTTTCAGGGTTGAAGAAATACTCTATTTCTCCCTGTTCAAACTCGATTGTTCGGAAGACTGAGTTCCCTAACGTGATTTCGTTACGGAAAGTCTTTCCCACTTGAGCGATTCCAAACGGCAGCTTTACTCTGGTACTGTCCATCACGTTTTTAAAGTTGATAAACATTCCTTGGGCAGTCTCTCCGCGAAGATATGCCAACGATTGATCTCCCTCAACAATTCCCAGTTTAACTGGGAACAACAAGTTAAATTTTCGCACGGTCGTCCAATCCTTTTTTTTACAATTTGGACAAATGATTTTATTATCAGCAATGATTTGTGTGAGTTCTTCAACACTTTTTCCTTCCACGCTGATGTGTAAGGCATCCTCGATCAAATGATCGGCTCTGGTTCTGGCTTTGCAGTTTTTACAGTCAACCATCGCATCAGAAAATCCAGTGGTATGCCCTGATGCATCCCAAACTCCGTGATGAGATATCAAACTGGCATCAATTCCAACCATGTCCAAACGTTTGTGGACAAATTCTGTCCAGAACAGATTTTTGATGTTGCGTAGTAACTCGACCCCAGCTGGTCCATAGTCGTATGTGTTGGCTAGTCCTCCATAAATTTCAGATCCTGGGTAGACAAATCCCCGCCGCTTCATTAAAGCGACGACATCATCAATAGTTATTTTTGTAGTTTCAATAGATTCCATATATTTCCCTTACTATAGTTTTAGTATACGTTATTTTCTGGCCCTGCGAGCGCAGGGCACAGTACCCCGCTTTGCAAAAACATCAAGGCTGTACGGTTTTCTCTTTTCAGTCATAAAAAAACTCCCTATCCTCAAGCACAATTAAAATAATTGTACTAGGGACGAGAGTTGTAATTCCCGCGGTTCCACCCTACTTTCCCATCGTAATGGGACTCTTTTCTTTATTCATACGACACCGCTTGCCAAAGACGGATCAGATATAAGTATAGCCTACCACGTCAAGGTTGGGTCAAAAATGCGTAGGCTTTAAGTTTATGCTGCGTAATTTCCTCGACAAAATCTCGCAAGGGTTTTGAGAAATCAATTTGGCTTCTCTCTCCAAAACCCAAGGTTTCAATAATGGAGGACAGATAATCTCGGATGACCGCACTTCTGACATTCTCAGACGACAAATGCTCAAAAATAGCAACGGTAAGAGCAAAAACCTGTTCCTGCGCGTCTTCTTCAATCAATAATTGATCTAACATCTCTAAAACCTCAAAGACTTTCCGCATTGAAGCTAAATTTTGTTTAGCTTTAGAAAAATCATTGATCAGTTGCGCTTGGGTAAGAATGGGAAGGCTCTTCGTTTTGATCAAATACACTTTGGAAAACGTTCCAGGCTCAAGACTACTGGCTCGAGAAGAGGATAGCTTTCTACATCCCTTGGCGATTGCAGTTATCTTCCCTTCTTCTCTGGTAAAGATTGTCACCACACGGTCGGCTTCCCCGACATCGCTGCGCTTTAAAATGATACCAGTAACCGAATTTGAACGAGAAGACATACTCATCCATACTAGGACGGTTTTTTGCAAAGGTCAAATGAAATACTATGGTAAATACACTTTCTTCTGATCGCACCTCATAATCGTGTCTGGAACGCTCTGTATAAGCTACTTAAAGACCGGCGTAGCTGATTCTGTAGATGCACTCAAAGGACATTCTGCAAATTCACAAGCGGGTCCTTGTCTTCCTACGCTACTTCCATCTGGACAGATTTTCGCTTCCAAGGTGCATGGTCTTACCGTACCAATTTCGTCTCTATTCTGAGTGGGCCTCACTTTTCCAATGAAATAGGCCAAAGCTGCTGTAACGGACAAGATAAATAAACATATGAGTACAATCAATATGTTTTTTACACTTTTATTTTTGGAGGCGTCTTGACCTAGGAGTTCACGAGTCGTTGGAACAGATTCTGGGACAGCTTTTTCATTAGGATTATCCATATCATAACTATCTCACACTGGAGAGTGTTTACAAAGAGAGAATGGTTGTCACCGCTTATCTGCCAGGGCGTTTTTTAAAACCCAAAGCTGACGGACTTGTCTTTGTCCAAGATTACGTCATGATCTTCACTGTTGACCTCAAAGGTGTATTTCCAGTCTTCAGTTCCACCTTGCTTTTGGATCAGCGCGTTGTAATTTTTGGTATCGGTGTATGGAATTGTATAGGTCAGTTCAAGCTTTGCTTGCCCCAATGGTTGGAGATTAAACGTTCCTTCAACCATATGATGATCTAGTTCATCAGACTGTTTCATACTGCTTTCATCGACACCTTTAAAGCTTTCGATTTTTGCACCTTTTGGCAAGTAGACGCGTACCCAATCATGCAGCGTTCCGTTCAAACACAATTGCCCTGCTTCTAAGTTACAGTTACTGGCCTTGAAGGGGTTTTTGTAAGAGATTGTAGCCATGTGTTTTAGCGTACCATTTACAGGAACATCGATAATATGTTTAGCCTCACTTTGCACAAAGAAGTTGGACTTGGCACCTGCAAGGTTCGTATCGACGATGAAGAAGTAATCGCTATTCTCTGGAGTTGGCTTCACTCGACCTGCCGCATCGATATTTTCTGCAGCAGCCTGCAATTTCTCATCAAAGAAATAGAACTGGATATGCTTCCCTTCGATATCACTCCAACCTGTTTGGAATAGTTGTGGCCACAAATTCTTTGGGGCTCCATACGACTTCTGCAAAATCGACGCCATCATAGGTCCTAAGATTCCTTTGCGGTTTTCACGAATGAAGTTAGTCGGACGATCAACGATTTCTGAAAGCGCATACAAAATTTGAGCACAATCACACCGTTTATCGATCTCAGCACTGAAAGTTCCATAGCCCGGAATCTCCACAGGACCAATAACTTTCAGCAAACTTTCCAGGAAGTGGGTATCGACCGCGATAATGCCATCAAACGTCGTTTTCTGCCCTTTGATGGTCTGATAGTATTGGTTAAAGGTCGTCATCGATTCTTTAAAATCTGGAGAGATATTCATGTCGCGCAAGTTCCATTTCGTTTCTGTAGTAAGGAACTGCTTTAAGATTGGGGGAATAGCTGGTTTATTCGTAAACTTCTGATCGAGCTCATAAATATCACCTGAGCCTTCAGGTTGAACTTTGCCTTTTTCCACATTGATAACCGCATATGCTGTCATGAAACCACCCGTAGGACGGAGCTCTCCCGAGTTTTGAAACAGAACGAGATATTTTTTTCGGCCTTTAGCTCCAGCAACTTCAGGAAGCATTTCTACAGCAGGTCGATTTTGCGTTAGAAAAACATATGCATCATTGGTAACACTCTTGGCTTGGACGATTTTTGATCGTACTGCTTTCCCTTGAAAAGTCTCAGGGTATCGATTTTCATTAATTCCCGCTAATGATTCGTCAACAGTCTTTAAATCACCAGATATTGCATCTAATGCAGGACTCACTTTTTCCAAAGTTTCCAAGATTTTCCCGATTCGCTCTTCTGCTGTACCGCCGGTAAATGATCCTTGTCCTTTGAATCCTAAAACATCAGCATATGGTTCGATTTCTTTGACCATACGTTGAGCCGCTGACAAGCCGGCAAATCCGGCAGTAAAAACACGTTCACTGTCTTTGTAATATGCACCAACAAAGGGTATCGCTTTTGTCCATGCATAGCCTTTCACATCTCCTTGCAGGACTTTCAGTTTTCCATCCAAAGCGGTGAGTTTCTCGTCAGCTAACGGTAAGTTTTGAACCTTAATCGCGTCATACGCTTCTCTCCCAGTCACATTCACCGCATTCAAATCACCTTTAATTGCGAAGACACTACGAGACACAAAGAATAGTCCAACAGCGACAATTGCAACGATGACACCGATAATAATTGCGGCATTTCTCGTTACTTTAGAAAACTTCAGGTTCCTTTTTGAAAGCCCACCACGTTTCGTTTGTACATGCGCAGCGAACGCTTGGGAGAAATTTACAGACTCGGTTGCTTGAGGATTTGATGAGGAAATATCAGACATATTTTTTTACCATTTTGACAACATGGCTTGTGGCGTTTTGATGAGGATCAGGATATCACGGACGATACTTCGTTGTCGAGCGTATTCTGCATCCATTTTAGCACGAACGTTAAATGGAACCTCATTTCTTCCTGAGGTTTGCCAAGGACCAGTAATGCCTGGTTTTACTGAGACAATCTGAGAGATGAGTGCTTTTGTTTCTGGGTATTTTTGTTGCTGTTCTTCAAGTTCGCGAGCCACATACGCTCGTGGTCCTACCATACTCATCTCTCCGCGGATGACGTTGAATAGCTGAGGAAACTCATCAATAGTTAAAGCTCGGAGAACTCTTCCCAGTTTTGTAATTCTCGGATCATTTTTAAGCTTCCAATCTCCTTTTTTAAATTCCTCCAAGAGCTTTGCATCACGACTATGGAGAATCTCGTCGGCGTCTGCAACCATGGAACGAAACTTATACAGATAAATCGGCTTCCCATTTTTTCCCACCCGTTTATGAGTAAAAATAATCGGTCCTGGTGAATCAATTGCGATCAAAATTGGAATAATGATCCAGATGGGTAAAAAAAGGATCAACAAAAAAAAGGCAATTGCTAAATCGAGAACGCGCTTTTGTTCAGAATAGGAGATCATAAAAATGTTGGATTCTCTTCCTTTAGTTTTTCAACAATTTTCTTCACATCTTGTGATTTATCTCTTGGCATTACCAGAAGAATTTCCCCAGTATCTACAACAATGGTATCTTGCATCCCCACCAAAGCGATCAAACGATCAGTAGTGTGCACTAAATTGTTATGAGAATCATGACAAACGACATACCCCTTTGTATCTTCTGACAAGATGACATTTCCTGAATCATTCTTCTCGCGAAGGTCATAGACCACTTTCCAATCGCCAATATCGTTCCACCCAAAGTCACCAGGGATCAAAACCAGATTGTCCGCTTTTTCTGAGATGGCGTAGTCTATGGAAATTTTCTCAACTGATTCGTACGCAGTTTTTAACTTTTCCATAAAATCTGGATCTTCAAATGCTGAAACAATGGGCCACATCGTCTGAAGCATTTCTGGTTTGTATTTTTCAAACGCTGAGACCAGAGCGGAAGCTCTCCAGACATAATTATTCGCATTCCAGAAATATTTTCCAGTAGAAATGAAAGCTTTCGCCGTGGCAATATTGGGTTTTTCAGTGAAATTTGTAACTCTAAAAACCGGTAACCTATTTATCTTCTTTACTTCATCATCGATTTTAATATATCCAAGTCCCGAATGAGGAAAAGTAGGCAGTATTCCCACTGTTACTAAGGCTTCTCCAGATGCAGCTGCTTCACAAGCAGCGAGGATGACATGATCAAATTCGGCAGGGTTGGTAACCACGTGATCTGAAGCTAAGTTAATAACAATCGCCTCGGGATCCTTATGGAGAGCGAGTAATGCTCCAAGAAGCATGGCAGCTGCAGTTTCTCGCTTGGATGGTTCTCCGATAATATTTTCCTTCGGTACGTCGGGAAGCTGACGTGAAACATCATCTACATATCCTTTGTTCGAAATGACGAGAACGTGGTCAGGGGTCACTAAATTCAACGCTCTTAAATACGTGTCCTGCATTAATGTATTCTTGGTATATAGCTTGAGAAACTGCTTTGGAGTTTTCTCTCTACTTTTTGGCCACAAACGTGTACCTCCACCACCGGCCAAGATGACAACGAACAAATGAGGATTTTTTTCCATAATGAGTCCTTCCATTAGAACCAAGGAGACCATTCTACACTACAGCATCAGAGACAACCTTAGCAAATGCGTTCTTAAAGTGTCTCTCGTCAAATCGAGAGATAGACTCTCGAATTTGAGTGTGGTCCCATGACATCTGTTCATATTCTAACAATGCCTGCTCCAGGGAACTCACAGTCTGCTGGGTAAAGAGAAGTCCAGTTTTTTTGGGAATAATGGTCTCAGCCACACCACTATCACTATAGGAAATCACCGGAATTCCAAAACTCTGCGCCTCGACACTCACAATTCCAAAGTCTTCCTCTTGAGGACACAGAAGTGCTTTAGCGCTTTGGTAATAAGAGCCTAAATCAGCTTCTGACACAAATCCAGTAAACGCGATCAAATCCGATCCTTGAGCGATTGTACGTAGACGAGCTTCATCATTACCGGTTCCGACAATCACCAATTTTTGATTCGCTTTCAGACAAGATTGAATCGCCAGATCTACTCTTTTATATGGAACAAGTCTAGAAACGATTAAGAAATAGTCCTGACTCCTGGCTCTTTCCATCTCCTTTTTTACCACATTCACTGGGGGGGAAATGATGTGATCAACTTCTCGCTTGTAGTATTTATGTATTCGTTTTGCTACATGTTCTGAGATCGCAATCATTTTGTCAGGTCTTTGTCCCGCAATGTAATCCCATTCTCGAAGTTTGGTAAAAAACAAACGCTTTACCCAACCAAAATTTCCTTTTTCATATTCATGGGTGTGACTCCACAGATATCGAGTAGGCGTCAGGCAATAACAAATATGAATTTGATTAGGGTTTGTAATGATTCCTTTAGCAGCTTCACTTGTTACGCTAATGATCACGTCGAAGCCAGAGAAATCTAACGTTTCAAAAGCCAATGGCATCAACCAACCAAACCATTCATGATGGTTTTTAGCAAACGGAATGCGTTGTAAAAAACTGGTTCGTACCTCCCAGTCACCAACCCAAGAAGCGGATTGATCATCATAAACTGAGGTAAATAAAACAGAGTTCGGAAATTGAGTTCGCAAGGCAAGCAAAACACGTTCTGCTCCTCCGAATTTATTAACGCGATCGTAGACGAATGCAATTTTCATAAATCTGTAGAGTTTCTGTTGCCATTGTATCCCAAGAATACTGCGCAGCTACTTCTTGTCCATGCGTAATCACATCTGCTCTATCCATCCCTGCTAATCTTTTTACGGCATTTATAAAACTGACAACCTTCGTTGGGTCAAATGTGATAGCCGCATCTTTATACACTTCGTTGAAAATTGAGATGTTGCTTGCAAGCACTGGAATTCCCGCTGTCATCGCCTCGATACCGGTTAATCCAAATCCTTCCGATAGTGAGGGCTGTACCAACGCAAAGCTTTTTTTATACCAGCCAATTAGCTCGTCATCAGAAAGTCTCCCTAAATGCTTGACTCGTTCTGAAAGACCCATCTTTTCCACTTCGTGAAGAAACTGCTCTACAAAAACAGTACGAGAGGAGGAAATATATAAAGAATAATCGGGAAGTTGTTTGAGTGCTTCGACGACTAAGATCACGTTTTTATGGGGATATAAAGATCCGGTATAAAACAATATTTTAGAATCTTCTGAAGTCTGAACATTGTGATCGGCAAATTTCTTATTTGCACCTTCATAGGTTACCACTATTTTCTCTTCGCGAAGGTCAGGGAACAAACGCGCAATTTCTCGTTTTACTGTTTGAGCCGGAACAATGACACGAATTGCTTTATGTACAGCATTTGAGACAATCCATTTGTATGCACGGTGCTTTATTGCATGTGACAGTGGAGAGAGAGTTGTGGCATTGGCATTTGACTGCGTATGCCATAACAAGTCGTGAATCGTTACTACAAAAGCTCCGGAATACGACAACGGAACATTAAAATGAGGTACATGCAATAAATCAAGTTTTTCTTGAACAAAAATTCTTGGCATTTTGCGCTGTTCGGCTAGTGAATAGTGTCGAATCGGAGCAATGACAATTTTTATGTTCGCTTGCTTAGGAATTTGTATTTGATTTTCATCATGAAAAAACAGTACCCACTGAATGGATTTCTCTTTTACAAGACGTGTGACAAGTTCTTC
>JBDTWD010000019.1:0-11414 GCA_040006915.1 Candidatus Woesebacteria bacterium
GCTTGGCAAGTTCTGATACCTGGACACGAATTGGTCCTATGGTAAACCAACGCTGGGCACCCTTAACTGTGCGCCCCGTGAGAATGGTGACGAGTAACATTAGTGTTACTAAAATATATGCAGGCACCACACTCATACGAATGATCCGTGCTGGGAGCAAAGAGACAAAGATGAATGCTGCTAGACCAAGTGATACAAAGATCGCCTGATCTAAGGCATCATGAGGGGAAATGGATAGCAAAACGAGAGATGAGATTCCACCAAATAGTAAAAGAAAAAATCCAGCAACGACCTTCGTATTCATGAGAGGATAGTACCATCTCTTAGGAATCATATCTCGGAAAAAGGAAAAAGAGCCCCTTTACGGCGGGCTCAAGTTCCGTTTGTTGGGACCTTACTTATTGGTCGCTATCAGCCATGTGCCGACAACAGTTGGCACAATGCTTGAAGCCATCCAAATAAGTATTCCCACAAAATTCATTGCTGAAGGCCCTGAGAGAAGGATGGCGATACTTAGCGCTAAAAGCGCCAAGCCTACCATAATTCTGACAGGTTTTTTCCAGCTTTTCTGCTCGTTCATTTTCAGTCCATTCTTGAACAAGTTAACAACAACCAATATTATACACTATAGGATATTTATCCGACTGCGATTATCTTAGGTTCACCTTTTGAAAGGTTTCTCACCATAGTTTTCGCGCGGATTTCATCAGTATATGCATCGGGCCAGTCTGGCAACCAGGCATCCACCTCTGTGCCAACTGCGATCCCAGGCGTTTCTTTACGTAGATCCTGGATCTGACGGATGACTTCACGCATCTGTCCTTTTTCGATCAGTTCTGGAGTTAGCTTTGTATCGAGCTTTACGAGGATGTCTTTGCCAACTTTCCACTCAATTTTCTCCACATTCACTTCACTTGCTAATACATCTAACAATTTTGACTCGGGTGCTTCCCCTGGTGAAAAGACTTTCAGAACTGCTAATGGTTGCCTAACTTTGATTCCTTTGTCTTTGCGAGCTGCATGAGCTTTTTCCGTTACTAATTGGATCCGAGCCATCTGCTCTTCCAACGTCACATCGACAAAAGCAGCGAGAGCTTTGTGATCCGGCCAATCAGTCAAATGGATCGACTCTCCTGAGCCACTAATACTTTGATAGATTATTTCCGTGGTGAACGGAATAAAAGAGGCAAACAATTTACAGATTGTGATCAACGTTCTGGCAAAAATTTCTTTACTCTCCGGATATGTATCTTCTTTGAGCCGTGAGCGCGACAGACGAACATACCATGTGGAGAATTCTTGGGTAAATTCCATCAAACGTCGTGAAGCGCTCACCACATCGTAGGCATCCATCGCAACCGTCACTTCCCATACCAAATGTGCAGTACGTGACAGAAGCCAGCGATCCATGACATGCAAGGTCTTGAGCTGATAATTCACTGTTTTTACTTTACTGACAGGAGATGCAGGCTTGGCATAGAGAGAATAGAATCCATACATGTTCCAGAGAATATTAATAACTTTGTTTTGGATTTCGTGAACTCCTTTCTCGGAGAAGTTCAAATTCTCTCCCTTCATGATGGTCGAACTCATCAAATATAGCCGTAAACTGTCGACACCGTATTTCTCAATCACCAACGATGGGTCGGGGTAATTTTTCTTGCTTTTACTCATCTTGGTTCCATCTTCAGCCAAAATAGTTCCAGTCGTTAAACAGTTCTCAAAAGCATTCGTGCCAAAAATACCTACAGATAACACATGCATGCAGTAAAACCACGCTCGTGTCTGGGCGATGTATTCGGTAATAAATTGCGCTGGGTAACTGTCTTCAAATTTCTGTTTGTTGGCAAATGGATAGTGAATTTGCGCAAACGGCATTGAACCTGACTCTACCCAACAATCGAATACTTCAAATACGCGCTTTCCTTTGATCGTTTTAGCATCATCAACCCACACTTCAATTTCATCCACGTATTCGCGATGTAAATCGGTGAGATTCTCAGCTTTCTTCAAGTCTACTGCCCATTTTTTCAGCTCTTCAATAGAACCGACAACTCGGCGTAAAACTTCTGTACCTTTTTTTGCTTCCCAAATAGGCATTGGAGTTCCCCAATACCGACTACGCGAAATATTCCAGTCAGGAGCTGTTTCTATACCTTTTCCAAAACGGCCATACTTTAAATGTTCTGGGAACCAATTTATTCGTTCATTGGCTTTGATCAAATCTGGTTTCAGTTTTTGCACGTTGATAAACCAAGCCGGTAAAGCATTGTAGTAAAGAGGTGTTCCACAGCGATAGCAAAATGGATATGAGTGAACAAACTTATGAGCATCCAAAACGAGTCCTCTGTCTTTTAGATCTGAGACCACCCAATCTTCTGTTTTTTTGTAGAATTGACCAGCAAGCGGTGTAACAAAATCCAAGAATTTTCCTTGATCATCCAGAGTTGGGACACATGGCAACTCTTTTTCTTGCGCCAATTTATAGTCATCCTCACCAAAGATTGCAGCGGTATGGACTATACCCGATCCATCTTCAAGGCTGACGAAGTCTGCAATGGTAACATAATAGGCTTTTTTCTCATGAAGCGGCATATAAGTATATAACGGCTCATACTCCATTCCTGACAACTCTTTGCCCTTCACCGTTTTGATCACTTCTGGTTTCTTAGCACCCAACAGATGTTGAATATGACCCATCCGATCCTTGGCCACCCAGTAATATTCTTTTTCATTAGTTTCGGTTAAATGTTCCAGCAAAACGTATTCCGCCTTAGGCAATACAGCCAGAGCAACGTTTCCTGGAAGAGTCCATGGAGTGGTGGTCCAAGCAATCAAATATTCATTCTTGGTCGTATTCCCTTTTTTCACGCTAAATTTCACGTAGACTGACCAGTCTTCAACGTCCTTATACGAATTGTCCATGGCAATCTCAAAGTTTGAGAGAGGAGTACTACAGCGAGGACAATATAAAATCACCTTACGTCCTTGATAAATAAGACCTTTTTCGTATAGTTGCTGAAATCCCCACCAGACACTTTCCATGTAACTGGTGTCCATGGTTTTATAGGCATGTTCAAAATCTACCCATCGACCCAAACGTTTAATGGTTTTTTTCCATTCTTTGTCATAGGTCATGATGGACGCTCTGCAAGCTTCATTGAACTTGTGGATTCCCAGCTCTTCGATACCTTTTTTTCCACCTTTGAGTCCCAGTTCCTTTTCAATCGCATTTTCAATTGGAACACCATGACAATCCCACCCCCATACACGCTCCACACGCTTGCCTTTCATCGTATGATACCTGGCGATGACATCTTTACTGGTAGAACTTAATAAGTGCCCATAATGAGGCAACCCATTGGCAAAAGGAGGTCCATCATAAAAGATATACGGATTATCAGCTGGCCGATTTTCCACAGATTTGTTGAACGCGTCAGTGTCATCCCAAAATTGCAGTACATCTTCTTCAAGTTTGGCAAAATCTGGTCTTCCTGGTGTAAATTGCGTTAAATTCTTCATATGTTATTTATACTATAGATACAAAAAAAGCTTCACACTAAACCCTTATAAAAGGGCTTCATATGAAGCGTACCGTCCTTTGCATTCTTTTTTCCAGCGATTACGGGCATACCCGGAGGGTTTTACTTCATTTCTTCCCTCAGCATCGTCTAGTGATAGCTAGACTCAAGCGCTTTTTATTTCCTTTTCTATTATACACCTTGTTCTTTTTCTGGAAGCTTTGCCAAAGACACAATCTCTTGTAAAGTCAAGGGAGAATTACTAATAGAGTCTACATAACGAATAACCATTTCAGGGAACTGATTTTGCAAGTATCCTTCAGATATGTGGTCACCTCGGTAACTTTCCAATAACTCCATTAGTAGTACATTGTATCTCTTCGCATCTCCTCTCTCTCTTGCTTCATCTACTTGAGCTAAAATTCGAGCAGTAATTAGCTCCGTCTCTTTTAAATCATGAGGGCTGTCGATACCATGAATTCCTCCATTACCACCACCACCTCTTACCATCCACATTGTTTGTACAGTCTCTGAACCAGATAGTGCCATATATTCTCCTTTTTATATCATCTCCCCTGTCGTAAGAATGCTGGAATATCAAACTCATCATCCAGGTCATCTGGAGCCCGCTTGTCTGACACAGGCTGTGACTGTGGTTGCATTGGTTGCACTGGCGTAAAGCCGTTGGATACTTGAGGACTCGGAGCTGAAGAGAAAACCGATACTTGTTGAGGTTGTTGTGAAACTGGCTGTTGATATGGCAGTTGCTGTACTGGAGCCGGTACTGGCATATGTACCGCTGGAGCATCTGAGCCTTCACCATAGGCACCAAATGAACGACGCATGAATCCAGCGCCATACTTAAAGCGATTCTCATCAAATCCAGTCGCAATTACTGAGATTTTTAGATTACTTCCCAGTTTTTCGTCAACAGTTGCTCCAAAAATGATATTCGCGTCCGGATCAGAAGCTTGGGTGATAACTTGAGAAGCTTCGGCAATTTCTTGCAGTCCCATGTCTGATCCACCAGAAATGATATACAAGACACCTTTCGCTCCTTCAATGGAAACTTCCAAAAGCGGTGAAGAGATTGCAGCACGTGCAGCCGTGGTGGCACGATTCTCGCCACTGGCTTGTCCAATACCCATCAGCGCAGTACCACTGTCACTCATAATAGTTTTCACGTCAGCAAAGTCAACGTTCACTAAACCGGGAACGGTGATGAGGTCAGAAATTCCTTGTACGCCTTGACCCAATACATTATCTGCTAATCGAAAGGCATCCATTAAAGTCATTTTGCGATCAACCACATCCAAGAGTCTTTGATTGGGAATGACAATCAGCGTATCTACTTTTTCTTTTAAGCCTTCTATGCCTTCTTCAGCTACGGTTGAGCGCCGCATTCCTTCAAATCCAAACGGTTTGGTAACAACTGCAACAGTTAGCGCTCCAGACTCTTTGGCAACTTCAGCAATAATAGGAGATGCACCTGTTCCTGTGCCACCGCCCATACCAGAAGTGATAAAAACCATGTCAGTATCGTAGAGAAGTTCTTTTATTTTCTCTCGTGACTCTTCTGCAGCTTGTCTGCCAACTTCGGGATCAGCTCCACTTCCTAATCCACGAGTAAAATTATTCCCAATTTGTAATTTAGTATCCGCTTTATTGTTCAAAAGTGCTTGAACATCCGTATTGATCGCGACAAATTCAACTCCACTAATTTGATTTGAAGCAATCATTGAATTGATGGCGTTTCCACCTCCACCGCCAACACCCAAAACTTTAATTTTAGCGAACTGATTGTTTGTGGGCTTAACAAGAGCCATAAAAGAGATTTATTCTATTAGTATGAATAGTATTTCTACTCAAATATTCGGATTTTCCAAATCAATCCCAAATTTGGCCCATCATAAACAGAAGCAACTTATTTTGCAAGGATGAAAAAGAGAAATATAAAAATATTTTACGGAAGAAGCGATTTAAACAATGAAAGCAATTTTTCAGCAACGCCTCCAAGCTTTGATGTAATGACCGACGGAAGAGAGCCTGAACTATTTTTAGAACCTTTTGATCCTCCTCTACCGCCACGGATCTCTTCTCCACCTTGTTTTCTCCCATACAACACTAGACCCACGGCTCCAGCATAGGTTGGATTTTCGATATCATCTAAGAGTCCGGTAATTCCACTTGGCTCTCCAATTCTCGTTGAGAGTGAGAGGGTACGTTTGCAGACTTCGACAATGCCAGCTGTTTGTGCTCCACCCCCCGTTAATACAATTCCAGCGGGGACTAGTGCGAAAAGCTTTTCCTTTTCAAGTTCTTTCCCCACCATCTCAAATATTTCACGCATGCGAGGGAACATAATGTTCTCAAGAATTACCTTCCGAGATAATCTATCTGCATCCTCAATTCCTGCTGCCCGAGGATCAATATCATCTTCTTTTTTCATTCGTTCTCGGCGTTGATCTCTAGTCTCGCCTACGGGCCCTTCTATTTCCAAAGTTGCATTAGACAAGTACAGTTTGATTTTCTCAGCAGAAGCCAAACTCACATGCGTCCCCAGCGCTATGTCTTGAGTAATATGGCGTGCCCCGATGGGGAGGACGCATGAATATGTGAGTGCTCCCTCAACAAAAACCGCCATTGAAGTTGAACCTGCACCAATATCCAACAAAACAACACCGAGCTCTTTTTCAGTTTCTGTCAGCGTGGAAAGAGCAGAAGCTAAGCCGCTGAAGACAAATCCGGAAACACTGATCCCTACTTCAGACAAACATTTCGTTAAATTTCGCAGCGCAATCGAAGAGACTGTGATGATGTGCGCCTCGGCTTCAAGTCTGATCCCACTCATGCCCACAGGATCTTTAATTCCGTCTTGCCCATCTACTTGAAACTCTCTGGGAATCACGTGTACTATTTCTCGCGACGATGGCAGTGAGATCGCACGGGCTGCCTCGATCACCCGATCAACATCACTCGGAGATATCTCTCCATCCGGGTTGGCCACCGCAACCACTCCTTTTGAATTTTGACTTCCAATTTGACTTCCAGAGAGAGAAACGTACGCACTGGTTACTCCAAAGCCAGCCATACGTTCAGCGCCATCTAACGATTTGGTAATACATTCAATGGTGTCATCCAAGTCTATGATCTGACTCTTTTTAATTCCACGACTTGGGACACTGGAAATACCTAAAACCTGTAAACCTTCACCGTCACTGGCTGTACCCACAATAAGCGTACAGATCTTTTCGGTTCCAATATCAATTGCAGTGATGACGGTCGTTTTCGGCATGAGTTTTTCTTCACAAATAACGCAGTACAGGATGATCAAAACGCAGGTCTATTAGAGCAGGCCTCTGCTCTATTGTAGGACTCGAGAGAATCAATTGTAAAGAGTGAAGCTCACTATCGATACTCTCAGATGAAACGATTGCCGTCAAATCGGGTTTTGTATGCAGCTGAATCTCTTCTCGAGATTTGATCCGCATTACATCAATTGGATTTTTATTCGCGAATTCAAACAACTTGGTATATATGGTCAACTGTTCTTCCGAAAGACTTTGAGTATTTGCAGCAATTGTAAGATCGATTAATGTTGCAGATGTAGAAGCCTTCGAATCCACCTTAGCGCTGTCGGTATATAACACTCCATCAGTAGAAACAGCGAGAGGATGTGCTTTCTCTTCGTCTGTAAACAACACAAACAAAATGGGAATATCATCAACTCGCACATTCAGAATGTGCGGATACTTTTTCTGTATTGTGTATGTTTTCCCCGGTGAATGTAAGGAGAATGAACCAAATATCAGGCGACCCACAAAACTTTGCGTCAGCTTTTGATCTGCATCGACACATGGTCCTTTTTCTGTTTCGCAGTTAACATTGGCTACTTGAAATACACCATACAAACCTTTGAGGAGAAAAACGAAACCGATTACAAAAAACACCAGAAAAAATCGCGATAGATTATGTCTTGAAGCGACGTTTTCTGACTGGTGATAAACGCGTTTTTGTCCCCGTTCACGTTTCTGTTTTGTGTGAAAGACCAACTGCATTCTTCCATTGTAACCTACACCAGAAGCAACTTAATCAGTCGATTTGTCCCATTCTTAATCAGTTTTGTTGACTCCTCTTCCATGTGAGCTTTGATTGTATCGTAGCGCCGAAGCATAGTAGATATTTCAGCGTACAAAGACTCTGGATACAAATCCTTTTGTGCTAACAGAATCGAGGCATCATGCTCGACCAAGGGAAGAGCGTTTTTGTATTGCTCATCATTATATGCATATGCCAATGGGATAAAGATTGCCGGCGTTCCCGCCAAAATAAGTTCTTGTACGGTATTTGCCCCTGCCCGACAAATGACGAATTTGCTGTTGCGTAAAAAATAGCTGACTTCTTTTTCTTCAATCCATTCTCGTACACTGTAATTATCTTGGAGTTCCTGCGGTAACTTTTCCCGCTCCCTAATTAAGTCTTTGAGGGTTTCCTGATCAAGAGAAACTCCACATTGATGGACGACATAAAAATCTCGAACTAATTTAGGCAAAAGACTGACAATTGTTTGATTAATAATATGTGACCCTTGTGATCCACCGGTCACATATAAGATCGGTTTACTTTTGTACGCATCGCTACACCAAGATGGTGCAGTTTTGTATTCACGAAACAATACTTCACGAATAGGATTGCCAGTGAGAACCGTTTTCCCTGGAGGGAAATACTGTACTGATTCTTCATGTGCGACTGCCACAGTATCAACAAATAAACCTAAAATCTGATTTGCAAGTCCGGCTACTTTCGTCTGTTCATGCGTAATCACTTTGGCTCCATAGAATTTTCCAACCAAACACACGGGAACAGCCAAATAACCGCCAAAAGAAAGAATAAAGTCTGGTTTATGTTTTCGAAATTCTCTAATGATTTGGGCAATGGATATGGGAAATTTAAGAACTTCTAATATGTTTTTTGATAAATGCGTGCGATGAAATTTAGCTGCGGTGATGGCAACAAACGGAATTTTTCGTTTCTCCATTTCTGCCCGCTCTCTGGATGGTTGCTGCGTCTGCGCTTGTGAAAATTCCCGTCCAACAAAACGTAATTTTATTTTTAAGTCTCGCTTTACTATCTCATCAATCACAGCTAAAGCTGGAGTGAGGTGTCCACCGGTGACATACAAGGTCATATACTGTGTCGTCTGATCTTATGGATCAAACGTTTATGTGGCGTGGTAGTCCCGATTGTTGTGGGAATACCAATAAATAATCCAATCGCAATGCACAAAGAAAGGAGTGCGGTACCTCCGTAGGAAATGAATGGGAGTGGAACTCCGGTCAAAGGGATAAGGGCAACGACCGAGCTTAGGTTCACTAAAATTTGAGCAGCGATCCAAGTCAAAATCCCCAAGGCTAATAGCTGAGGGGCAGAGCCTTGCTCCAGAATCTCAACTTTTGCCGACATGCGGTATACCAGAGTCATATATCCGATAATAATCATACCACAGACGGCAAAACCCAACTCTTCAGCCATGATCGCAAAGATCGAGTCCGTTGATGCCTCAGGGATGTAGCGGTATTTTTGCTTGGATTTTCCGATCCCTTGTCCAAATAAGCCTCCATTCCCTAAGGCTATCGTAATCTGCCTGATGTGGTACGACTTGCCTTGCGGATCACTTTCAGGATTTAAGAACGTTGTAAGTCTCTGCATACGATACGGGGAGACCAAAATCAAAAGGAGAATACCGACGATCCCTGCTCCAAACATCCAAATTAAATGTTTGATCGGCTTCCCTGCACCGATATACATGCCTGCTGCTATAGAAAGGAGAATCAGTCCACTTCCAAGATCTGGTTGTAACATGATAAGACCAAAGAGAAGTCCAATCAGGAGTGCAAACGACAAGAAACGCCTGGGTTTAAGTAACCAGGTAGATAAATACAACACTAGCCCCATCTTCATTAGTTCGGCAGGTTGTAACGAAAACCCTGCAATCGACAGCCATCGCCTAGCTCCACCAACTCGTACTCCGATAGAAGGAATCAATACTCCAATCAACAATAAAACCGCCAAACCAAATAAAATTGGCCCGAGTGATAACCACCATTTAGTAGGAATTTTAGAGACAATAATCAAGCCAACAACGGAAATGGCTGCCCATAATGCCTGCGATCGTAAAAAGTAGTAGGCGTCTCCAAATGTTGCAAAACTTTCAACTACTGAGACGTCATAAATGACGAGTAATCCAAAAGCGATAAAACCTATCGTGAGAAAAAAAATGGTCAGATTGAGGGCACGCACATTCATGATGTTACCCCTGTCGTAAAGTGTTAATAGCGTTTTTATATTGCCTACTTCGATCAGTGTAGTCAGCAAAAAGTCCAAAGGATGGTGCTGCGGTTGAAAGCAGAACGATCGGGAATTTTGAGATTGGTTGTTTTGCAGTCCGAAGTTTACGAATAAAGCTATCAGCCGTTGTAATCGCTTCTGACATAGAGGTAACTTCTACACAGCTAATAACGTCGGTCAGTTTTTGGATGGCTTCTTTCAATCTGCTTCCGGTACTTGGAAACAGAATCAGAATTCGAATTTTTGAATCGACGATTCGTTTGGCTAAGGCGTCGAAAACTTGCCCTCGATCATGCCCACCGGCAATAAGTGCCACTACATCATCTTGGAGTGCATCAAGAGCTGCAATTGTCGCTTCAGGAATGGTTGCAAGAGCATCATCATAAAAACGAATCCGATTTACTGTATCAACCTTCTCTAAGCGCCCTGGAAGGGCAGTTAACGACGACAGCGCTTGTTCTAAATCACGAGTCGCGACAGGCTTCCAACCGCTGCTACTTAATCCTTCTCGCAAGAGAATCAATGCAGGCATACAGTTTATGATCATGTGCTCACCGGCAAGCGGTATATTTTGCGTATGAATGATTCGCTCTTCAGTTCCCGGCTCAGTTTTATATACCAACCATCCATCTTGTAAAAAAACGGTGGTGTCATTTGCTGAGTTTGCGCCGTACGTATATTTTTTTGATCGCACAGAACTTAGTAATATGCCTAGCTGTGCATCATCACTGCGAAAGATACAGATATCATCTGGTTTTTGTAACAAGAAAAGATGGAGCTTTGCTTTGCTATATGTTTCAAAGTTTTCATAGTAATCTAAATGATCTTTATACAATGAGGTGAAAACTCCAATGTGCGGAGCCACGTGTAAACTTTCGGTTTGAAAAGCGCTCATTTCAAATATAACAGTGGTTTCAGGCTGTAAATCATCGGTAATATCCAATGCGGGTACTCCAATATTACCGACCAATGCCGTTGGATAACGGAGTTTTTGTAACATCTGTTCCATCACGTGTGCTGTTGTACTTTTTCCTTTGGTTCCAGTTACAGCAATCGTTTGTTTGCCAAACATTTGCACAAATAAATCCGCCTGCGAAGTTAGATACGTTTTCTCTGGCAGTTTCAATTTATGGTTTGGAATTCCTGGAGTCTTGAAAATAACATCCTGAAGCTGGAGATCGCTAAAGGATTCATGACCTAATCGGAGTTCTAATTTTGGATCGTGTCGAAGTTGAACAAGAAGATCGGGATCCATTCCAATTTCCTCTGAAGTTACATCTTCTTGAATGTTTAGTTTTTCGTTTTCATCCAAAATCCTGATTTTTATATCAGGATGATATTTTCGTAAAAATCGATAGGTGCTTTGTCCCTCACGGCCAAAACCAACGATCGCTATGGATCTAGGGTATTGTAACCAGGATGGAAGTTTGTTTCTGTTCATAGTGCGTGTTCAAGTACGTTTTCGAATTCTTTTGGCAGAGCATGTTCCCGTCGAAAGAGACTCAGTAAATCTCTTGAAGGAGCTTTGACAAATGAGCGGTAGTG
>JBDTWD010000020.1:0-9884 GCA_040006915.1 Candidatus Woesebacteria bacterium
GTCGAAAGAGACTCAGTAAATCTCTTGAAGGAGCTTTGACAAATGAGCGGTAGTGCTCAAGGAGTTGGGGAGCTGTTGGTCTTTTTTGTAGCGCTAAATAGAGTGCCACTTGTGATTCTTCTCTCGTTCCTACGCATTCGAATGGCTTAAATTCACTAATTCCCACTAACTCATCAATGATTGGGATCAGCGCTTCATTCTCAAGAATTGGATATCCAAAAATAGAGGTAATTGTCTCATCATCGACAAAGGCAGACAGCATTAACGCCACAAAAACACATTTCGGACAATGTCCACACCAAGAGTTGGTCTTCTGTCCAACATTGCAGCTTTTAAAGGTAGCAAAATACTCTGAGTATTTGATGAATAACTGAACGATTTGAATTTCATACAGGGGACGCATAAAACTAAAATACTCAGGTGCGCCTGGCATGTTGTTTTTTATATAGGTGCGAAAGTCTTGTTCAAATTCAAATGATTTACTGTACTGATGATTGACGTCAATTCCATTCCAGATAGCAGTAGGTTCATCAGCGCTTCCTTCATTGGATACGGCAATATACGGAATGGAAAGCAGTTCAGCAGTGAATGACGTCAAAAAAGCCAGGACGGATGAAAACGGAGTGTGACCATTCGGATATCCTTGAGCATTTAGTTCCGATAAGTGCGGATCAAGAGCGCGAGTGAAAACTATATCTTGTGAGAGAGAATGTAGTTTGGCAAAGATACCAATGACATCTTTACTTGCTCCTTTATGTCCAGAAAATGTAGAAATATCATATCCAGCCTCTGCCAGTATCTCCAGTGTAACGATCGAATCCTTCCCTCCCCCAACTGGAACGAGAACAGATTGAAGGTTTGAAAATGCATGAGAATTTTTCGTCGTTTTTGAGGCTTCATTCTTGGTTCCAAACTCCGGGGCAAATGGCTGAATTTTGTTTTGGAAAAAAAATTCTCCCAATCCTTTATACAAAAGTTTTTGCCAGAATTTAATTTGATCAATATCTAAATATCCACAGCTAATTTCAATGCGAGGAGAACAAAATGCTTTCCAGTAACTAGCAATCTCGCAAAGTCCCAAGTGAAACACCCAAGCATCCAGTCGCTCTTTCCCCATTGAATCGACAATCTCTCCGGTTATGCCTACAATTGAGAGATGTGGATTAAAGTGATGTTCTCCACAGGAAAAGTAAAACTGCAGCTGCAAGGTATCATCCTGATGAGTTGACTCAAACGAGTCATATCGAAAAGTACTAGCCATATTAAAGTAGTGATATCCACAAACCAATGATGGTGAGGATCAAACCCGCCAACCAAGCACGAGCCACAATTTTGGGCTCTTCCCAACCGATATATTGAAGATACAAATGAAATGGGGCTACAGGAAACAGTTTCTTTTTACGGATAGCCTTGGAAGCCAGTTGGGCTCCACTAGTAAAGACTTCAACAAAGAATAAGCCTCCGATGATCACGAGCCCTGCAACTTTCCCTAACAGCAGTCCTGAAACGGCTAGTGTGGCTCCAAACGACAGTGCTCCTACATCTCCCATCCAAATACGAGCCGGCCAGACATTAAAGTACAAGAAAGCTATCAAGCTCCCGATCCACAGAGAAATGAAAACAGACAGAGGCGTATCGAGGATCGATGCAGACAAGATCCAGAATCCAAACAGACAAATCATCAAGATTCCTTCGGCTAAACCATCAAGGCCGTTGGTGATATTTACGGCATTTGCAAACGAAACGATGGTGAAGGCTGCAAACGGAATATACATCCAACCAAGATTCAACGTTCCAACAAACGGTACGTGTAAGAAAGAAATCCCTAGCCACCCGTAGAGCATGAAAGCAATGATAAATGCCAAGATCCATTGCAGAGTAAATTTATGCACTAAACGAAGTCCAAAAAATTTAGATTTATTAAAGCCAAAAAACTTTTTGATATCATCATAGAGGCCCAACGCTCCAAATGAGAGCAAACTGAAGAGAATGACGACCACTTCTGGCTTGAGTGGATACACGGGAACAATTTTAAATCCTGATATTTGCATTAGAAACAAAATCAGTCCCGAAAGAAAGGTTACCACCAAAATAATGAGTGCTCCTCCTCCCACAGGAGTTCCCGCTTTGTGTTGATGAAACCGATCAAAAATCGGGCTGCGTTTTCCTAATGCATCAACTGTTTGCTGTTTTTGTCGCTGAAATTTCACTTTGTACAAGAAATTGATAAATGGGACGATGAGCAAACTGGTCGCTAAAAAGGAGACGATAACATTCCCAAGATAAAAAGATAAGGCGCTATTCATAGGTTTTAAGCTTCACGAGTAATCTTCGCTCCCATTGAATTTAATTGTTCGTCAAGTTTCTCATATCCTCGATCAATATGATCTTTAGGATCGTGTAAGATTGTCGTACCCTGTGCACACATTCCCGCAATCATTAACGTTGCTCCGTGACGCAAATCTCTGATCGTAAACTCTCCTGCTTGAAGCTGAGTTGGTCCCGTAATCCGAATTGCATGCGTATCCTCTTGCTTTCGATCTACCCAGTTAAAGTTATAGAAGGTTTCAGGGTTTGATACAACAGGGTTAAACAGTTCTAACTTGGCTCCCATTTCAATCAGTTCACTACTATATTGAAATCGATTTTCATACACGGTCTCGTGCAGCGTACTCACTCCTTGAGCCTGGGTCATCATTGTGACCCATAATGGCTGCCAGTCGGTTTTAAATCCTGGATGAATCTCAGTCGTAACATCAGTTGATTTGAGTGGTCCTTTGGTGAAAAAGCGAATTCCGTAACTTCCAACTTCATATCCCGCCCCGATTGCATCAAGTTTAGAAAGAAAGCTTTCTAATTCTTTTACTCGTGCGTTTTCGACCACGATGTCCCCTTTGGTCGCGAGTGCAGCACACGCAAAGGAAACGACCTGGTTTTGGTCTGGCATAATTTTGTGAATTGCTCCTTGGAGACGCTCAACTCCCTCAATTTCTATGATTCTTCCTGGTTTCCGAACAATTTTTGCTCCCATCGCATTCAAGAAATCGATCAAATCATCAATTTCTGTTTCTTCAGCAGCGTTTTCTAAAATAGTTTTTCCTTTAGCTTTTACCGCAGCCATTATGAGCATTTCAGTTCCGGTGTGAGTATTCTTTTCGAAGCGATAGGTTGTTCCCACCAAACCTTGAGCGGAACAATAGATCATGCCATCTTTTTGTTCAATTAAAACTCCCAATGCCTTTAAGCCTTCAAAATGGCGCTCCAACGGTCGTTTTCCAATTTTATCCCCACCTGGCTCAGGGACAACTGCTTTGCCAAAACGATGCAGAAGAGCAGGGATAAACATCACCGATGCCCGTGAAGCTTCACCATGTTCACTCCCAATCTCTCCCGTATGCAGCCCCGCAGGGTCGATGGTATAACAGCGTTCCCCAACTTCTTGAGCTTTAGCGCCTAACGCACTAATTAAAGTTGCGGTGAGGGTGACATCACTAATATGAGAAAAGTTCAAAATACGGGACGGAGAGTCGGCCAAAAGTGCCGCTATCATGAGTTTATAGGAAGCGTTCTTGGCTCCTCCCACTCTGACAGATCCGTAGAGCGGAGTACCTCCACTGATGCGAAATGTAGGCATAGAAAGACTATTGTACCCCATTGTGACAGGAAGGAGCGTATTGAGTTGATTTTTCCCGTCTTTGAGCCTATAATCCACTTTTTCTAGTCGAAAGGAGGCCATTATGGCTAACCCAGAAGGAGTACAAATACCTGCTCGATACCAAGATGTAGTTATAGTCGAGAAATTCGGTGATCATAGACCTGAATCAGCTGATTCAAAGCTAAAACGAAGCATGACCGACGAAGAACTCGAACAACACTATACGCATCGTAATATCTCAGGTACTCAAACTCTTGAAAACAAATAAGGAAATCTGTAAGCGGCCCGAACATGGGCCGCTTTTTTTGTCTCTCACTATACTATCTCGCCGAGAGTAATCGTCGCAGAGTATCAATCCCCTCCTGGTTTTGACTTGAAACAAAAGCGGTTTTTTTGTTTTTATACTCAGTTTTCATAGCCAGTAAGGCAGCCTTGTCGATTCTATCAATTTTCGTAAATACCAGAATAGGTTCTGCTTTTACCCCCAGCGTGGTGAGAATATCTTCCACCACTATAATTTTTTGAGCAAATTTTGGGTCACTCGCATCAATCACGTGAAGCAAGGTATCTGCCTGAACAGATTCCATTAAAGTTGACCGGAATGCTTGAATCAATTCCGGAGGCAAACCTTCAATAAAACCGATTGTATCTGAGATGATCACATCTTTGACGAATTCAGGGAATTTAATTTTCCCCACGACACTATCTAGAGTTGTGAACAGTTTAGGATTTTCTTGCTTTTCTCTTCCGGTTAAAACATTAAAGAGTGTAGTTTTCCCCGCGCTGGTGTAACCAACCAAAGCCGCTGTTTGCACTCCACTGCGCTTGCGATCATTCATTCGATCTTGCTGGAGTCTTGTTTTTTGCGCTAACTCTTTTTCGATTTGTTGGACACGTCGTTTGATGTGTCTTTGCTCAAGTTCAATATTAGTTTCTCCTGCACCACGCGTTCCGATTCCACCTCCTTGTTTTGAAAGTACCGTTCCACCCAGTCCATACACACGAGGACCGATGTGTTTGATTCGGGCGAGTTCAATTTGCAGTTTTGCTTCGCGAGTTTTAGCGTGTAAATCAAAAATAGATAAAATCAGTCCAACACGGTCCCAAACCTTGATCAATCGATTTACTGGCCACAACGCTTGTTCAAGTCTAAATAATTGCCCTGATCGGACCACGTCATTTAGCACCACGACATCAATCTTCTTTTCTTTAACAACTTCGGAAAGCCATTCAATTTTTCCACCACCAATATATGTAGCGGGATTTGGATCGCTGCGGTGTTGAATTGATCGCTCTACTACTTCTCCACCAAAAGTCTCCACCAAAGCTTCAGCCTCTTTCATCTCTTCTATGGCTGTTTCCATTGAGGTGCGTGGCTTTACCACCTGTAGCATGACGAATTTATATTTTTGAGTAGACATTAAGATGTATGATACCAGTCTTTGTCTTTTTCGCTTACCTGTTTAAGATACAACTGGCATACGCGTACGGTATATAACACAAATGAAATGGTGATCGGAACAATGATAAGTGATTGAAGGAGTAAACGTTGAGTTAGGATGGCAAACGAGATGCATAGTAGGAAAATGTTCGCTAGAATTGTATATATGATGTACAAAACCTGCGCATTACGTCTTCTCTCTTCATCCTCGTTCAAGAGATCATCTTTAAAATGAATGAAGTTCGTGCGAGGCATATCAAAGAGAAAAAAGACTACAATTCCAGAAAAAAATTATTTCAAAAAGAACACTTCGCGTTCAAGAGTAACACCAAACGTTTCTACAACTTTCTGTTCGACAATTTTGCATAGGTTTTCGATATCTTTTGTTGTGGCCTTGCCAACATTGATCATGTATGTTGCATGCTTTTGACTCACTTCCACATCTCCAATTCGTGTACCTTTAAGTCCTGCTCGATCAATCAGGAAACCTGCTGCAATTTGCGTCTGACCATCGATGATTTTGAGAGCACTCTGCGGTATCTCCACTTTCGTCTTGATTGAAGTGATTTGATCATTTGTAATTTTCGGATTTCGATACATACAACCACTACTGGGAATCCCAATAGGTTGTGTTAAGGTTCGGTGTTTCGCTGCTTCAATGATTCGTTCTTGGATTTTCTCCGTATCATCACGTTGAAGATGAAAAGTTGCAGACAAGATAACATCTGATTGGCGCTGAAAAATCGACTGATCATATCCTAGGCTTAGGTTTCCTATAGTCCAAGTCTCATGGACACCTTGGGAAGTACATACTTCAACTGACTCTAAATAATTTCCGATCAGCTGGTTGGCACTAAAGTGACTGTTGTTATAGATTGCTCCTCCTATCGTTCCAGGTACTCCCACAAAATATTCAAATCCTGTTAAACCGCTGTCAACAGTTTTCTTCGCCAGTACCGCTGTAATGACACCGCTGTCAGCCATTACCAGTGTTTCCTGAATATCTATTGCACTTGTAAGATTGCGAATCACCAATTTATCGATTCCTTCATCAGGAATGATCGTATTGCTTGCTCCTCCTAAGATGACAAATGGAATTTGCTTTTGAAAACAAAAAGAGCAAAGAGCAAATAAATCGTCTTTCTTTTCAATCTCTACAAAAACTTTTGCCGGCCCACCAACTTTCATATAGGTATAACTTGCCAATGTCACGTTTTCTTGAAACGAAAGGTTGGGGAACTGCAGTTGAAATTGTTGGATATTCATATGGTCTTTACCTGTAATTATTTATCAACTTGCATATGTTCATACACTTTGTAAATGTCACCTGCTCCCATGGTGATACAAACACACTCAGCAGTTACAGTTTGAAATACGATTCGTAGATCTTCAATTGTCGGTACTAATTTTGCTTTCTCCCCAATTGCCTCAACCAACATTTGACTACTGACACTCAAATCCTCTGATTCTCGCGCAGAAGCAAAAATGTCTAAGATGAAAACTTCATCCGCTAACGATAAACTCGCAACAAATCCATCAAAAAGAGCCTTCGTTCGTGAATAGGTATGAGGTTGAAATGCCACAACTGTTTTCTTTCCTGGTTCCCGTTCTCGCAAAGCCTGGATCGTAGCTGTGATCTCATCTGGAGTATGTGCATAGTCATCGTAATACGAAATCCCATTAATCTTTCCTTTTGGTTCAAATCGCCTCATGGTACCAGTATAGGAGGCAAGTGCCTGAAGGATTTTTTCCGAATCTATTTGTAAGGCTTTCCCAACTGCATATGCAAATAGAGCATTTTGCCGATTATGGTTCCCCGGGACTTGGAGTGAAAGCTTGATAGAATCAACTTGCATAGTACAGTTCTTGTTTTTTCCTACAGTGACAACATGCACTCCTTTTTTGATTTTTGGAATCAAACTCAGGAGCGCTTCGCAATCACCATTCAAAACCAATAGCTCTCCATCCTCTAAAGTATTAAAAAACGCAAGAAACGTTTCTTTCATCATTTCAAAGGTTGGATAAATATCGGGATGATCATAGTTTAAGTTCGTACATACGATGATGCCGGGGAGTTGATAGATAAAGCGTGGCCTGTGATCTTCAGTCGGATCTACTGCATATTCATCAGCCTCCGCTACAAACCAACCTGATTTGGAGATTTCATCAGTTTCTTGTGAATGAATTTGTGTATAACGACCTGAGACTCCAAAGTTATTTACTTTACCAACTCCTACGGAAAAACTTGGACGCATCCCGGCGCTGTCTAAAGTCCAAGCAAGCATAGCACTCGTCGTCGATTTTCCTCCTGTTCCACACACGCTAATTCCCTTCTTTCCCCGCATGAGTTCTCCTAAAGCTTCCGCATGGGACATTACTCGAATCCCTCGACGGATGGCTTCTTGGACTTCAGCATTCTGTTTCCCTTGATGTGCTCCTGTATATACGAGAAGATCGCAAGATGTCGGAACATTGCCAGGGGCGAATCCAGTAGAAATCACTATCCCTCGTTGGGATAGGACCTCTTTGGTAACAAAATCCTCTTTCACATCCGAACCTGTCAGTGTAATCCCAATGTCATCAAGACACTGAGCTAAAGACGCCATTGCCACACCTTTAATACCGACAAGATGGATATTTTTTGCTTCAAATAGTGTGTTCATATTAATTTATCCAGCACATAACAGCGAAATTACCTTTCTCTTGATCAGCTTTTTCGACAAACCGCCTGTGTGAGAAAAACACTTCTGGCTCAGTATAGGTATCTCTTCCGTCAGAAATAGTTTGTGCTGGATCAATCCCGATCCTACTACATTCACTCTGAATAAATCCAGGGAGATCTATAGCCCAGCGAATTGTTCCATTTTCTTCAATTTGCTCAATAGAGGTCGTCCACGTAGATAACATGGACTGAATTGGTATTGCCTCGAAGAGATATGATTGTTTTTGAATACATGGTCCGATCCAGACCCATAAGTCGGTAGGATCACTCTTGGCAAAGGCTTGGAGTGCCATCACACTCACTTGCACTCCTCCCATCGTCAACCCTTTCCACCCTAAGTGAGAAGACACAAAAGCTTTTTTCTTTCGATCAATACAGACAAAAGGTACGCAATCGGCATATTGATGAGCTATAACTACTCGCCTAGAATTGGTGACTACAATATCAGCAGCGACCGGAGGGGTTTCGATATTTTCGTCGGTTAAATACACAATTCTGGTTGCATGTTCATGCTCAGGTAAATACGGGACCTTATCTTTCTTGTACAGTGGAGGGAGCCGCACCAAATCCTCATATGAAACGATGTTACCTTCTTCTTTGGTGGAGACAGCGATCGTACACTCAGGGATGAGTGACAGGGTTTGCATGCTTCTATCTTATCAGATAATCAGTTTTTCGAGGACATTACCGAGTTTTAAATGATCATGTCGAAAAACGCTGCGGGCAACAACATCTGAAGCTTGTTGTTTTTCTTGTTCATGAGACAAAATATCGGTGCGAATAATCGTCGTGTGCGAACCCAAAGAGAGCTCGTTAAGATCATCCCTAACTGGTTCTGCTCCTTCTTCACGATACTTTTGTAGAACTTCATCAGGATATTCAAAATCCGCGTTGATAATAATGGTATCGATGTTTTCTTTAGGAATATAGTGAGAGAGTTTTTCAATAAAAGTCTTGGCTGTAAATCCAATCGTATCGCCGTATTTCGTCATAAGGTTCTCAATGAAAATTAGTTTTCCTTTTGACTCTGTAATCGCTTCGCAGACACCAGCTACAACTAGATTTGGTACAGTGTTCGTGAAAAAGTCACCTGGTCCCATGATAATGTAATCAGCATTGAGTATCGCTTGCTTGGCCTTAGAAGTGATATTAGCTTTTGGCGTAGTCCACATGTCAACAATCGCCATTCGACCATCATGTTGGGGCTCGTCGATCAAATGTTCTCCCGTTACTTCACTTCCATCTGCGTACTTCGCTACTAACCGCACATCGTCAAAAGATATGGGAAGAACTTCTCCTTTTACTGACAGTAATTTACAAGTTTGTTCAATAGCTTTTTCTTGATTGCCCACAATATCTGCAACTGCTGCCAAGAAGAGGTTGCCAAAGGTCATACCGGCAATACCACTTCCCTGATGGAAACGATACATGAATAGCTCACGCAACAGAGATCGATTCTTGGAGAGTGCAACGATCGCCTGCCTTACACCAGATGTTGGCAACAACCCGAACTCGTCTCGTAAAATACGATTTGAGCCACCATCATCGACCATGGTAAGCAGAGCCGTAAGATGAACAGGTTTATCTCGCAGTGCCGACAAAAGCGTATAGGTACCAGTTCCTCCTCCCATGATCACTACGGATGGTTGGTTATTTATCATACATATCTCACTTATTGATTATGGTTCGGATTGTTTCTTGATCGCTCCAAGGATATTCTACACTCCCAATCCCCATACTTTTTTCATGCCCTTTACCGGCAACCAAAACCGTATCTCCACTCTTGGCAAATTGAGTCAAAGCAAACTCGATTGCTTCTCCCCGATCGGCAATACTCACAATCTTACCATGTCCAATTTTTATTCCAGATTTGATCTGAGCAATGATCGACCAGACATCTTCGTTTCGTGGATCTTCAGCCGTTAAGACCACCAAATCCGCTAATCTACTTGCTATCTCTCCCATTAACGGGCGCTTGGTGTGATCACGCTTTCCAGCACAACCAAAAACGACAATGAGTCTTCCTTTTCCTTTGAGTGACTGTAATGCTTGCTCTAAAGCATTTG
>JBDTWD010000021.1:0-9621 GCA_040006915.1 Candidatus Woesebacteria bacterium
ACGAGAACTACCAGCGCACATACACATTACCTGTCACATCATAGTTGGATCAGAGGAAAAGATCTTTATGTTCGTTTCGTTTTTGATACAGATGAGGCAATGGGCATGAATATGGCCACCATAGCGACTGACGCACTGGCACGAAAAATTATGGAGCATTTTCCCAATGTCAGTCTCGCAGCCCTCTCAAGCAATGTCTGCACCGACAAGAAAGATTCGCAAATAAATAAAGTATTAGGACGAGGACATTGGGTACAGGCAGAAGTGATGCTGCCATCTGCAGTCGTCAGCGATGTTCTGAAAACAACTCCCCGGCAAATGGAGCGAGTCCACATACAAAAGAATTTAGTGGGAACAAACATAGCGGGATCTTTCTCTCAAAACGCTCAGGTAGCAAACGTCGTGGCAGCTATTTATGTCGCAACGGGCCAAGATTTCGCACACATAGTCGAGGGTAGTAGCGCCGATCTATCATGTGAAAATACCACTGCAGGTTTGTATGTGGCTCTTACGTTGCCTTCAATTTTAGTGGGTGTGGTGGGTGGTGGGACATATCTACCTGCCCAGGCACAAGCACGCCAGCTCATTGGGAACGGCCAAGAAATTACATCTGAGTTTTTGGCTGCCGTCGTCGGAGCCACCTCCTTAGCAGGGGAAATTTCTTTGCTGGCAGCTTTAGCGCAAGGTGTCTTAGCCCAAAGTCATCAGCGCTTGGGTAGAGGTAAAAAATAGTTGTGACCTTAGGTCTTCCGCAACCGAACCAAATTATTTCTGATCTAGTTGATCTGTTTAATACATTCTTGCCTGGGGTGAAACAACTCGGGATTAACTACTCCGGATAAGTATTTGAACTAACGAAGACAGGTATCTTCTAGAATTCTCTTTGTAGGACGATCTTTCTAATAAAAGTGAATGGGAACTAGGCGCAATACTTTCAACTTTGATCGTTCGCGCTAGAGAAATTTCTATTCTATCTTTGATCTATGGTATTTTTGCCGTTATAGTACGGTATATGAATGATGTACAAGAATCTCGGATTGAAGAAGTAAAAGCTGAAATTCCTCAGAAGCCTATAGAGCATGACAAGATTCCTCTTTGGAAAGAGCGATTACATAAAGTGTTAGTTGGAATGCGAATACTTCGGAATATGGACGGAGTAGATGATAGTGATTCTGACGACGTTGCTGGGATCAAGTCAGAATTTTTAGAGAATGGTTATAAACCAGGAGAGCTATCAGCAGACAAAGTTGTTTTCCCCGATGTATCTCGTCATCAAGATGTGTGGACGAATATAGTTTCTCACTATAAAGCCATTTTTGAAAAGACAGATTCTTTGAGAGAGAAACATGGTCATGCCAGGACCACCTATGAAAATTCGCAAGCAGATATTATTTTGCTTTCCGAAGCATTAAATAATGACAAAATTAACAATCAGATCCTTGACCTAGCGGGAGCACGAACTTCCTTTAATGAAACAACAGTTCAAATCCTACTTCAGTTTGCGCGAGGTAAGTTGTCCATAGAGGAGGGTAAACTTAAAGGAGAGGAAAACACTTCGATACCACTATTTATCGCCGAAAAGGCGATTCACGATCCAAATGCGTTTAGTTTTGAAGAAACCCAAGATGGTGATGGAGTCATCTCTTTACATCGTTCGCCAGAAACGAGTCTGCTGCAGGGCATCGTATATCTGAAGAGTGAAGATATGGAGACCGTTGAACGAAAAACAGTAGAGTCTTCACGATCAGAATTTTTCTCATCACTTCATGAGTACAAACAAAAAGTGAAAGAAATAGTTTCTCGTCTTGTGTCAGAAGCCAATACATCTGACCTAGTCAAACAGGTAGATCAAGCGATAATTGACAATTATCTACTTGGGAAAGATTCTGATCCTGTTGCCTCGAAAGCTATAGAATCCTTAATGAATGAAGTCGTTCTGCACGATCCTTCGATTACAAAAGACCAGAAACTCAGAGATACTGTAGGCAAAGCACTTTTCGATGTTACAAAAACATACGCTGAATTTAAACGTAAAGAAAAGGAATATATTTTGGCAGATCGACACATTAAAAATCTCCCGCCTGAATATGCTGACCTACTATACATAGCGGAGACAATTCATCCTACAGCGGATCTGGGATCTAAGATAGCAGAACTTCAGACTGCAATTTCACAAAATACATTGAAAGTTGTATATAGCGGAAAGTTTATTACTATAGAGGGCGCAACAGACAAACTGCCTTCGCTTTTAAAAATATATAGCGAAGTTTCTAGTCCGATGATCCGGATACATACCTACAAGAGGAAGACTTATTTTACGATGAGAGTTCCCGAGACAAACTTTGGCTCTCCGCCGGTCGCAGGGACTAACTTAAACTAGTCTGCCTCTCGACGACTTTTTTGTGATTTGTGAGCTCTCTGTCCCTCAGGTGGAACTCTTATTCGAGAGTCTCATTACAATCTTTTTGAAGCTACAGAATCTTAGGTCTGATGCATATCAAATATAATTTCGCCAGTAGGAGGTTCAAAACCAGCACTCTCAGAAAGTGCAGATAAGAGAATTGAAAGTATTTTGGTATAGTCTTCAAGCCCTTGATGGAATTTTGATTCCAATTCAGAAAAGTCTGTCCAAAAGTGAATTTTACCTCTGTCCACTTCATCCCACATATCCTCACGCTCTCCATAGCTTGTATTCAAATAGAGTTTTGCCAAAATAGTTCGTGAAGAATTACTGACGACAATTTCCGTAATATCACCTGTTGTTATTGATCGAATCTCTTCATATCCGGCACCCGTTTCTACGTCAGTAACAATGAATTTATTTCCTGCAGGTGGAAGGAATGGTTGATACGCATACACGTCATACCCTGATTTATCAAATGCTGCTATCAATGGCAGAGGATCATTTGCCAGCTGTGCTTCTCGATCTTCTTCCATAAATGCCCAGTCTAGGTCTAGCATCATTCGAAGTTGAACTTTTGCTCCACTATCTGTATATGAGCCATCTAATTTGGCATTTATAGACAAAACAGCTCCCATTTCTAGTTCAAAATTCCATTCAGGATCTTTATACTTAAACTGTGGATGTGCAGGGAGTATTTCTGCTTCTGGAAGTAACTGAGGGATGAAAAGGTTTAATAAAGTTGCCTGTTCTTGTGCATCTGTATCGTTGTCATCTCCATACAACGCGATCTTTTCGGAAACAAATTCATACAAAAGGTCCGGGTTGTGAAATTGGATAAATAACGCGTTGTTCTTACCATTATCACGTTCCATAGATCTCTTTTCACACTAAGTTCTTCAGTGTAGTAATGTCCATAAACAAAATTTTGTGACCCCACCGAGATTCGAACCTCAGTGATTTATTCCACGATGGGGAGGCATCATAGTCTGTTAAGCTCTAGCTGCTTCTCTACTTTTTATAGCATAGTCAGTAACTTTAACGTTCAGTGCTTCTACAAATTTATTTACTTGATCACGATTTTCTACTGCCCAATTTGTTTTAGCTCTACCAATTTCTTTTCCAATTCGAGCAAGCACCAAAGCTTTTTCTTGTCCTGACAAATTACTTTGACCGACTGCGTCCGTTAGTTCTTCAAACCTACTTGTAAACTTATTCCAGGATGGAATAGCATCAAGATCTCGTAAAAAATTTTCATAGATCGCAAACCCTCTTTCTCCCATACCTTGTTGAATCACGTGCCGATCAATAACCTCTAAGGCAAGATCTTTGTATACTTTCTCTCTCCCGCCCACTGCTCTTATTTCTTCGGCTATTCTCGTTGCTGCGTCTGTTGGTTTGTCTGCCATACTTCCTCCTTTTAATTTAATCGAGTGGCTTTAACACCCCTAGTACTTTTTCAATCTTAATTTTCATTTCGGGATAATCAATCCATAACGGATCGCGTATTAATTGCATTTTACTTTCTAAAGCCTTCGCCTTTTGAGCATCGGCTTGGATTTCTTTTTGTTCCTCCGCACTCATCTTTTCAAATTCCGACCAGGGAATACTTCGTATGTTGCCAGTATTCACATCGGTATATTTTTCAACAATCTTTTTAAATTGTGAAACGACGTAGGCGATATTCACCTCATCTTCTGTTCTTAATCTCTTTGGGACAAAGATCCTTTCTTTCGCTCGGTTTTCACTTTGTTCTTTCTCTTTCATTGAGTAATACAATAATCTTAATCCGACAAAATCTTGTCTATGCCCTTCTTTTCGTTGATCTGGTAAATCATCAAATTTTCGTAGTACATTCTCTATTGCTGTCATCGCTGTTAAATAATGCAGAGGATTTTTTTGCCGCATGACATGTAGGTCATTTGGTCCCAATTTTCTCTCCAAAGCACGGGCTTCTTCTGCGATTTGAGCAAGCGCCGCTTTCCCTTTCACTTCTAATTGTTCACCACTATTAATCATTACCATACATCATAATCCTAAATACACTCTGTCTCCTAGATAGCCAGTCACTTCTGGTTTGATAATCGGACCTCCAAGGAGACTAGCAGGCATCAGCGTAAAATTGCCAAACCGATCATTGACCCGATCTATGACTCCATACACTTTCTCACGTTTGTTCCAATTTTGTAACCAAGACATTGGAATATCCCGAGCTGGCTTACAGTCTCCAATCCAGACTCCAAATTTAATGACTGAAAAATCTCGTTGCCATTTTTTATACATGCCATGATACAAAATGTCAAAAATTTCATCAGTGTGTCTCACCCAATATTTCAAGGTCGCATAGTCACCCCAGTTTCGATCATGACCATGTAAACTCACTCCCACTTTCCTCCCAACGAGATCCATCTTGCGTAATTTATGCGTGGCTTCTTCCAACAAATTTAACAGAACTCTCCTGATTTGATCTTCATCATCACACAAGGTATATCCAGTGATCGTTCTTCCCACACTTTGCGCATGTTCCACTTTTTTCTCATGGGTAAAAAGATGCGTCTCTTCTCCTCTTCCAACTTTACGTAATTCAACCGCCCAATGCGGACCAAAATATTGAAGAAGCGTTTGATCATCCAACAGATTAATTTCATAGGGATGAAATACTCCCAAAAATCCTAGTTTTTTTGATAATCCCCATCCCACCCCACAGACATCTTTAAACCCAATAGTCGAAAGCACCTGATCAAGATTGTTCGCATCAATGACAGAAACACTGCCTTTCTCTCCAACTTCTCCTGCCATCTTCGCAAGCAATTTATTATGGGAAATTCCTACATTACATTGCACCCACTCTCCCAAGGTTTCTTTAATTCGCTGTTGAATAAATTTGGCATACAGAATATGTGACTCAAACAACTTCTCACACCCGCTTAAATCCAAAAACACTTCATCTAAAGAAAAAATATCAACGCTGGGAGAGAGAGTTTCAAACAAACTTTTTAACTTTCGGGTGGCTGATAACATCAGATCAAAGTTCGCAGGAACCAAGATAATGTCCGGAGCTATGGCTCGTGCGTCTTTGACCACACATCCAGTTTTGATTCCTAGTTTTTTGGCTTCATTACTAGAAGCGATAATGCAGCTTCTCCCTACCCCTTTAATCACTCCAACCACTTTACCGCGAAGCATTGGATTTTCTTGTTGCAGCATCGTGGCAAAATACGAATTAATATCGACGTGGAAAATTACTCGGTCCATATTTCCTCTAATATCCAAATTTCGGTGTCACGATTGAACACCACCCGATACAGTTCCCCACCACACAGGAGTGAATACATTCGCTTACGGATCGCCCCATCACGAATATCACTTATGAGCGTGACTTTCTCGATTAAAAGTACTTTCTTCCCCCATTTGATTTTCTTGGGTACAAATGTAGCCGCTTTGTACACTCCAGCCACCTCCACCTTTTCGTCAATTCTTTGGAACATACGTGTATTCTTAGCACAAACAAAACCCCTTTTGCAAATAAAATCCGTATCTAGTACTCTTGAGAGGTATGCGCTTTTCTTTTCCACTATTTTTTATCATCTTTCTTCTTACCTTGCTTGCAACCATTTTTGTCGCCACTAGACTGTTTTAGGCAATTGACTTTTAGCACTCAAAAAGATAAACTGCCAAAACCATGTCCGATCCACACAAAAAACCTCCACAGGATGACGAAAACGTCATATTTGCACAGGAAGAAAAAGATCCTGTATCTCCAGTCAAAGAGCTGGTTGTACCCATCGAAATTCCGATTACTCGACTCCCATTGGTAGCGCTGCGCGAAGGAGTGGTCTTCCCCCATACCGAAACCATTCTTACCTTTGCACGAAACCGTTCCGTCCAAGCTATTGAAGAAGCGGTTCGTAACCGTAGCAATATTGTGCTTGTCACTCAGCGCAGTGAAAAAGTAAATGATCCTCAAGAAAAAGATTTATACACCGTCGGTGTCGTCGCCTCCATTGAACGTATTTTAAAAGGCGATAATGAAACCAATGCTCTAGTGCATGCGATTGCTCGAATCAAAGTCAAAGGAATTTATCATCTTGATGAATATACTGAGTGTGAAATTGAGCCATTGGCAGACATCACTGTAAATACCCCCGAAGTTGCAGCCCTTTCTAAAGTTCTCACTTCAGAATTCCGTAAAGCTGTTAACTTGGGAAAATCAGTTGAGTTCTTAAACTTCATGAAGCTCATGGGCGGAGTGAATGCCAATGAACTGTCTGACCAAGTGGCCTCTACATTAGATCTCCCCACCAAAGAAAAGCAATCTATCCTTGAAAAGAGAGACGTCTTAGATCGCCTTAAAGTTGTCTTGGAAAAAATCCAAGAAGAAATAAAAATCTTAGAGATTGAAAAAAGTATTACTTCTAAAACTCAAAAGAAATTTGATAAACATGCCAGAGAAAGTATCTTGCGTGAACGCATGCGGGTCATTCAACGAGAATTAGGTGATGCAACTGATGAGGAAGAAGAAGAGCAAGAGTTGGATGCATTGAAAAAAACCATCCAGCGCTCCGCAATGCCCAACGACGTAAAAAAGAAAGCGCTCAAGGAATTACGTCGATTAATGAGCATGCCTGAGATGTCTTCTGAGAGTGGATATATCCGTACTTGGCTTGATACCTTGGTAGAACTGCCTTGGGGGAAATTCAGTAAGAAAGTTTTATCGATCAAACGAGCCCAGAATATCTTGGATGAAGATCACTATGGCTTAGAAGAGGTCAAAGATCGGATTTTAGAGTATCTTGCGGTCTTGCAACTACGACAACAACAAGAACCGAAAGTGATAAAGAAAGGCGCGCTGAAAGACAAAGCCATGCCGACTATTTTATGTTTTGTTGGCGCTCCAGGTGTTGGAAAAACTTCACTCGGGAAATCGATTGCCAAATCACTCGGACGAGAGTTCGTAAAAATCTCATTGGGTGGAATTCGAGATGAGGCTGAAATCAGAGGACACAGGCGTACATACGTAGGAGCCATGCCCGGTCGGATTATTTCTGGAATGAAACAAGCGGGAAAAATGAATCCGGTTTTTATGCTCGATGAAGTCGATAAGATCGGACTGGATTATCGCGGCGATCCATCAGCTGCACTGCTTGAAGCTTTAGACCCAGAACAAAATGATGGCTTTGAAGATCACTACTTAGATATTCCTTTCGATCTTTCTCAGGTCATGTTCATTACGACTGCAAACGTGTTGGATACCATTCCTCCAGCGCTGCGAGATCGCTTAGAAATCATTCAATACTCTGGATACACCATGGATGAGAAATTTGAGATTGCCAAACGCTATCTGTTCCCCAAGCAACTCAAATTCAATGCGCTGACTGACAAACAATTTAAAATGCCTGATAGTGTCTTGCGCTCAGTGATCTCACATTACACCCGTGAAGCCGGAGTACGAAGTCTTGAACGTGCCATTGGTAAGTTAGTTCGTAAAGCCGCTCGATTGATTGCAGAAAAGAAAAAAGACATCGTCAAATTGGATGAAAAACAATTAATTGAATTCTTAGGCCCGTACTTTTACGAAGACAGTCAGATGGAAGGGACAGATATCGTGGGTGTCGCTACCGGTATGGCTTGGACCAGTGTTGGTGGAGATATTCTGCCGGTTGAAGTGGCTATCATCCCTAATCGCAAGGGTGGAAATTTGATTCTGACCGGTCAACTTGGCAAAGTGATGCAGGAATCAGCCAGAGCTGCGTTCACCTACGTACAAGCCAACTCCAAGAAGCTTGGAATCTCCGATGAAATTTTAAAGAAAAGTGAAATCCATATTCACGTGCCCGAAGGAGCAGTGCCAAAGGATGGACCAAGTGCTGGAATCACCATGGCAACGGCTCTGACATCGGCGCTCTCCAACAGATCAATCAAACATGATTTGGCCATGACAGGAGAAGTGACGTTGCGTGGACGGGTGTTAGAGATCGGTGGCTTAAAAGAGAAAGTGATCGCGGCTCATCGAGCGGGAATCCGTACCATCATTGCTCCAAAAACAAACAAAAAGGATTGGACCAAAATGCCAGAGAATGTCAAAAAAGACATTACCTTCCATTTCGTTGAACACATGGATGAAGTGGTAAAAATTGCAATGGTCGCGTAAGCTCTACATTCCAAACTTTTTTTTCATTCGTAAGAATACCCAGCGCCATTTATCAAGTGTTTGAACGATTGGATACAGCTTCGGATCCAAGACCAAGTCATACGTTCCTACAAATTTGGTGAGTACCCCTCCATACCCTGCTTTAAAGGTGTGAAAGCCATACCATGGATCTTTAGGATTCGCATCGGGACCTAATGAGCCCCACATATCAAAACGCGTACACCCCTGACTTTTTCCGAATTTGATCACTTCCCACGCAAGCAAATTGTTAGCCATTACTTCTCGGTTCTCGCGTGAAGACGCACCATAGGGATAATAGAGCACATTATTAAATACAAACACTATCCATACAGACAATGTTTTTCCTTCAAACGTGGCTTTGAAAATGTGCAGCATCCCTGTGGGCTGTAAAGTCTCATACATTTTTTGATAATAATTTTCATCGTGTGCATAAAACCCTTGTCGTTTCGTAGTTTCAAACAAGAGAGTCATGTATTCCTTCAGTCCTTGCTCACTGGTATCTTCCACAACTTGAACACCTTTTTTGCTGGCAAGATTAATGTTGTATCGAGTCTTTTGATGCATTTTCGCTAACAGCTCTTCTTCAGTAGGCAGTAAAGACAATACAAATGTGTAGGGAGTAAAGAGGGGTTTCCCTACCACACATCCATGCTCTAAGAGAAAGGTGGCAACTTCGCCATGACCAGTTGTGTTGTCTATCGGAGCTGAGACATTCGGTTCCAATTTAATAAACAGAGCATTATGTCTTTTGCCCAAATCCTTAAGGATCGCAAACATCCGTTCATCGGGAAGAAGTCCTTTGGGAAAGTATCCAGCAGTGTATGGACCAAACGGTAAAGGATGAAAGCTCACTTGAAAGCCGCTCGTCAATTTCCCTTCATCAAAAACCCCAATTCGCTCCACCACCGTTCCAGTTTTTTTACGAAATTCTCCCCAAGCAAATGATTGGAGAGGATGAGATACCGTGGAATCAAACAGAGCCTTATCTTCGGGCTCAATAGAACGAACGATCATAGCTTATGTAAGCCTATTATAACCAACCGGAGAG
>JBDTWD010000022.1:0-6709 GCA_040006915.1 Candidatus Woesebacteria bacterium
CATGAAGACCCTCAAATCCCCTGTATTGCCTACCGAAGTGATAAGAAGCATAAACTCTACGAAGGGATGACGATTTGTGTGGAATCCATGCTGGCCATGGGGGATGCTCGCCTCAAGTTGGGGAAGGATGGTTGGACTTATGAAACGGTCGATGGCAGTCTCTCGGGAATGTTCGAAGAAACGGTCCTCATTACCGCTTCTGGACCCCAGATTCTTACCTCTTGAGAATAGCGATTGTCTCTGGTACAATCATCAGTCTGAAGTAAACCTAAAGAATTTAGAAGGAAAACAACAACTTGCGACTCTGTCGTATACCCTAAGTTATGTCAAGATTAAAACCTGGAGAATATGAAGTGGAAGGGATTGTCCTCGAGGCGCTTCCAAGTCTAAACTACAGAGTCTCGATCACGACTGGACCTGAAAACATGGTGGGGAAGGAAGTTCTCGCAAAGATTTCCGGACAAATGAAGATGTTTAAAATTAAAGTCATGCCTGGTGACGGGGTTAAGATCCTGATGACCAAGTACGACGAAAAGCGGGGACGGATCACATTCCGTTCTAAAGATGTTAAACCTTTGCCACAAGAGTTGGCAGCGGCTCCCCAATTAGGGGGAAATGATGACGCTATTGTAGTAGAAGAATAAATTTATGAAGGTAAAAGCTAGTATCCGACCACGATGTAAAGATTGCAAGATGCTCAAGCGTCATGGCAAACTTTTTGTGGTATGTAAGAACCCAAGACACAAACAACGTCAAGGATAAATATGCCACGTCTCTCAGGTGTTGATGTTCCAGCAACCAAAATTACTCGCATTGCCTTAACCTATATCTATGGGATTGGTCGAAGTAATGTCGAAGAAGTACTTCACGATGCTGGAATTGATGGAGCCAAGCGTGCCAAAGACTTAAACGCCGATGAAATTTCCCGACTTCAACGAGTTTTAGATAGAATGAACACTGAAGGTAATTTGCGCCGCGTGATTCGTGAAAACATTGAGCGCTTAAAACGAATTGGTTCATACCGTGGAAGTCGACATATTAAAGGTCTTCCATCAAGAGGACAACGTACTCGCGTGAACGCTCGTACCAAGCGTGGTCGACGTATGACCATCGGTGCAATGAGTAAAGAAATGGCAGAAAAAATAGATAAGGCAAAAACTGAGGTGAAGAAATAATATCTATGGCAACACCAACAATAATAAAACAAGCCCCTAAAAAACAAATTCCTCGCGGACGGATTTATATCCAAGCGACCTTTAACAATACAATTGTGACCATTACTGATGAAAACGGTGATACGGTGTGTTGGGGATCCTCAGGAAATGCAGGATTCTCAGGTTCACGAAAATCTACTCCATATGCAGCAACTGTTACGGTTGAAAAAGCAGTTGATAAATCAAAAGACTATGGCATGAAGCACATGGATGTGTACATCAAAGGACCAGGCCCTGGTCGTGATGCAGTCCTCCGTGTGATCCGAGCTAAAGGGATTCGCGTCGGTATGATTGCCGATGTAACCCCGATCCCACATAACGGGACCAAACCACGAAAGAGGAGACACGGATAATATGGCACGATACACTGGACCAAAACAACGATTACAACGTAGCATGGGTGAAGACCTGGGCCTCAAAACCAACTCTGTGAAAACACAGCGTCGGTTAGCAGTTCCCGCCGGTCAACACGGTAAAAAGGGACGAAAGAAAGTCTCTGATTACGGTTTACAGTTGCGAGAGAAACAAAAAGTGAAGATCATTTACGGAATTTTGGAAAAGCAGATGGAGAAGAACTATCAAGTGGCAACCAAAACCCCAGCTTCAACTGGTGCAGCTCTCTTGAAGTTACTTGAACGTCGCTTGGACAACGTGGTCTTCCGTTTGGGATTTGCTCCCACTCGTGCAGCCGCTCGCCAATTAGTCTCTCATAACCATATCAGAGTGAATGGAGAGAAAGTAACCATCCCATCCTACCTTATTAAGGTTGGAGATGTGGTTTCGATCAAAGACAAATCAGCTTCGATCCCAATCGTAGCTGCATTACTTAAAGATCAAAAAGCTGTTCCTGCTTGGCTTGAACGTCAAGCAACCAGTGGTAAAGTCGCTCGTTTCCCAGAAAGAGATGAGATTGATTACGAAGTCAATGAACAACTCATTGTCGAATTTTATAGTCGTTAATTTTAGAAACGAAGTCTTGCCAATTGGCGAGACGGTGAAACTAAAAGGAGTAAGTATATGAATCAACCAACGTTCTTAATCACAGTGGAAGAACAACAAGACAACTACAGTAAGCTCGTTTTCGAGCCTCTGGAGCGTGGATTTGGTCAAACAATTGGAAACGCTTTACGTCGCGTCCTTTTGTCATCTCTTCCTGGATTAGCAATTACCTCCGTTAAAATTGATGGTGTTTCACACCAATTCACCACCATGGATGGAATGAGTGAAGATATCGTTGAATTCATTTTGAATGTCAAACAAATTCGTTTGGCTTCAGATTCGACTGAACCAGTCGAACTTTCATTGGATGCGAAAGGTGAAGGAGAAGTCAAAGCTGGAGATATTACTATTTCTGGTGATGCTCGCATCGTGAATCCAGAACTCCATCTTGCAACATTGTCAGCCAAAACCAAATTGACGGCTACGATGACTGCAGAATTCGGAATGGGATACACATTGGCTGAAGAGCGAAAGACCGGAAGTATTGGAGTGATTCCGGTTGACTCTTTGTTCTCCCCAATTGAAAAAGTGTCATTCAAAGTTGAGTCCACTCGTGTCGGACGCCGAACTGACTTTGATAAATTGATTATGGATATCTGGACAAACGGAACCATTGAAGGAAAGACCGCCGTTGAAGAAGCTGCCAAAACCTTGGTTGCTCAATTCACCCAAGTCTTTAATCCAGTGGTTAGTGATACACCAGCAGTAGCAGCTCCTTCCTACACGAAGCAGGATGAAGTGATGAAACTGACTGTCGAAGAATTAGATCTCCCAACTCGTATTGCCAACGCTTTGCGCAAAGGTGGATTTAAGACTGTCGGAGACCTGATGGGTTCAGCCAAAGCTGATATTAGTAAAGTAAAGAACTTAGGTGGAAAATCAATTGAGATCGTGCAAGAAGCATTGACCAAAAAAGGTTTGACATTAGTTTAAATAATTTATGAGACATCGATCAAGCACCCGCCATCTTGGACGTAATACCGAACAGCGCAAATCTTTGTTCAAGAATTTGCTCCAGGCTCTCTTTGAGCACGGACAAATCGAGACCACAGAAGCGAAGGCTAAAGCGATTAAAGGTATTGCTGACAAGCTAATCCACCGTGCCCAAGAAGGAACTCTTCCTGCACGCCGAGTCATTGGTCGCTTCTTTGGCACACGCCAAGCGGTGAACATGCTCGTTGACCAAGTGGCACCGGCTATGAAGGATCGTACTAGTGGTTTCACTCGTATCGTCAGATTAGGCAAGCGCCGTGGTGATGACAGTATGATGGTGAAGATGGAACTCATTACTCGCCCATTGGCCAAACCAGAAGTGGTGAGTGAACCAAAGGTAAAGAAAGCAAAAGTTGTCGAAACCAAAAAAGAAGAAGTCAAAGCGCCAGTCAAAAAAGCAACCAAAGTGAAGAAGGAAGTCAAAGAAGCATAATATGAAAACTGTTCAAATCAAACCAGCCGAAGTGAAACGTGAGTGGCATTTAATTGATGCCAAAGGCAAAGTCTTGGGGCAGATCAGTACCCAGATTGCTGTTTTCTTGAGTGGCAAACACAAAGTGTCATATACCCCACACGTGGATAGTGGAGACTTTGTTGTCCTCATTAACGCCAAAGAAGTGGAAGTTACTGGAAACAAACGCGCTGATAAAATGTATTATAGTCACTCGATGATTCCAGGTGGATTTAAAGAAGCCTCATTTGAAAAAGTGATGGAAAAAGATCCACGTAAGATCATCGAACACGCAGTCATCGGAATGTTGCCAAAGAACAAAATGCGAGATCCTCGCATGGCACGACTCAAAATTTTCGTTGGTGCAGATCATACGTATTCAGATAAATTTAAAACCAAATAATCTATGGCAGTTCTTAAGAAAAAAAACCAAGCAGTCCAAAAAATCGTTAAGAAAATTTCTGCTGTGAAACCAGCCATGAGTAATGGAAGTAATGCTGCAAAAGCCAATGGTAGTGTGTATATTGCCACTGTCGGACGACGCAAGACTGCTATCGCTCGTGTACGCTTGTACACCGGAAGTGGTGACAATACGGTCAATGACAAGTCAATTGCCTCATTCTTTGGCGATGTATCGCTTCACGCGATTATCTTTAAGCCTTTGGATCTCTTAAGCAAGCGAGATGTTGTTCATTTCAGTATCAAAGTTCTCGGTGGTGGCGCTCACTCTCAAGCCGAAGCTATCGCTCACGGACTATCTAGAGCAATGCTTAAAGCTGATGAGACTCACAAAAAGGCACTTCGTGACGCAGGGCTCTTAACTCGCGATCCACGTATGCGAGAAACTCGCAAAATGGGCACCGGTGGAAAAGCCCGACGTGCAAAGCAATCTCCAAAACGATAAATGTATGTCTTTTCGGTATTCTGAGGTCGATAGAAGTAAACTATCTGAGCGAATTCGTGTTGCAAAAAAGATCGATTGAGATACAACCAAGAAGAAAAATTGTTTTTATGAAGAACAAATCACCGCTTCGAGCCTAGCGCTAACTGCTGTATCTGGTGATACAATATACTCCTTGGCCTGGTGGTGAAATTGGCAGACACGCAACACTTAAAATGTTGTGCTCGCAAGGGCATGAGGGTTCGACCCCCTCCCGGGCCACACATGATTAAAGAATGGACATTACTTTCTGCAGAAGATGTGTCACCGAGTTCGTGGTTTCCCATAGAAAAAAGAAAATATCAACTTCCTGATGGAAAGGTTGTAGAAGACTTTTTTGTCGATAGACTAAGAGATGTTGCTCTAGTGGTTCCGATGACAGTTGAAGGGAAAATCATTATCTGTAGGCAGTTTAAACCTGGGATAGGTGAGATAACCTACGAATTTCCAGCCGGAAGAATGGAAGAGCGACACACTGATATGAATCAGGTAGCCAAAGATGAATTGCAAGAAGAAGCTGGAGCGATTGCAGGAGACTTGAATTTAGTTGGTCAACTCTATGAACGTCCGACAAAGTCTACAGAGCGAGTCCATGTCTTTGTTGGAACGGGTGTGAGTATTGAGAGTCTTCAGAAATTAGATGAAACTGAAGACATAGAAGTTCTTGTCCTCTCAAAGCAAGAGGTTGATCAATTAATCCTAGATAACCAAATTCGAGGCTCTGCAACCGTGGGAGCTTGGTACTTAGCTAAACTCAAGTTTCCAGATCTTTTTTCTTGAGGAAATTTCTGCCAAAATGCGTTATACTACATGTCTTACGGGGTGTGGCTCAGATGGCTAGAGCGCTTGCTTTGGGAGCAAGAGGTCGTGAGTTCGAGTCTCACCACCCCGACTTATAATCAAAAATGAGGAATTGTTAATAGCTCTCGTTTCTTTATTTGTGGTAGACTCACACCCAATATTCCAATTTAGGAAAACATAAAAATGAGGATACATATGGGAGAAAGTGAAACTTGGAATGATTTGTCTATGGAACAAGTTCTGTCAAAGTTGGATACCGATCCTGCTTTGCAAACCGAACTAGCTATCGCAGCTATGTTAGGAAATCCTTTTGCACTCCGAGCAGTTTTAGCTTTCACGCAAGAAGGAAACGGACAATCCATAGTGATTTCAAATGCTGAAATACCTGAGAGAACTAAAGTGGTTCCCAGATAAAAAGAAGTAAAACTTTCTTATGTTGTTGGTGACTTGTAAGCTAAACATAGAAAAGCTATGGGTTTTTGGATCTGGAACTCAGTTATCATTTTATTCCACAGATCCGACACATATCGTGTTTTTGAGAGTTTGTAAACAGGCCCAAATAATTCCCATATTGTCTTTCTCTAAATTGTGATACTATCTGAACATTATTTCGTTTGGAGAAACAAATATGGCTCAAGAATGGTTTTTAACACAAGGATCACATAGTGAATTTGAGTATTGGACCGCAGATTCCGTAATAAAGAAAGCTATACCAGCAAGACTGATTCTTGCAAAGATAGTTGACGGTATGCCATACCCAGCGGAAATTGTCGTCAATACAAGCTCTGAATTGTTTGGGATGGCTACTGATGCAGTAACAATCCTGGAAAAAATTGAACATGACAGATCAAACAGAGGTGGATACGAAGATTTTGGATCAGTTGAAAATGCTATTGCTCATTTTGAGCGTTACGGATCGAAAGTAGAAATTGAAGATAGTTTTAATGATATCGTGGCAGCTTTGGCAACTGGGATTTTGGGTACAGCATCTGAGAAATCTGAATAGCTTAATTAAATTCGATTAAAAACGAAACCAACTATAGGATTATTGATCTGGAACGCAGTTATCATTTCATTCCACAGATCCGACACAGTTTTTCGACCTGAAAGGAACTTACTTTTTTACCAAGTGGCTAAACTCTTTTTCAGGTTCTACCCATATTAGTTACTGTATATGCAAAATTTCAGCTACAAAGCTCAACTTCAAACAATTATCAAGAATCGTGAACTAGCTGAAGTTCGTTTCTTTGATAAACCTAAAGATTTTAAGGTTGCCTATATCGTAGACGAGAATGATAAGTTCATCACGTT
>JBDTWD010000023.1:0-4812 GCA_040006915.1 Candidatus Woesebacteria bacterium
CTCGAGGTCGATACTGACAGTCGCACGACCACAGACCTCGAAGAGATCTCTCCAAGCTGATTCCGATGAAAGAAAGAATTGCCAGTGGTGTACACTCATGTCCATTTTCAGAAAATTCTTTCATGAATTCTACACTACCCCAAAAGCAAATTCAACTGTGCATTAAAATCTTTTGTTTTATCGCCAAGAGGCCGGAAAAAATCTCCGTCGAACTGCTCCACTGTCTTGACTGCAAGTTTCGCAATACTTCTCCCCCTGGCTGTCAGACTCACTGTTTTGGCTCTTGTGTCTGTCAGGTGCTCTTGTCGTTCAAGCAAACTTCTGGTCTCTAACGCCCGCAATACGGTCGATGTTGTCATGGGATCAATTTTGGTATGTACGGAGAGCGCAACCTGAGTAAGTGGGTCTTTTTTTGCTGATAGCCAGAGCAAACTTGCAAGCAATACGAACTGAGATTGAGTCAGATCATATTTTTCTAGAGCCTTCTTGATTTCCCGTTGCCAAAGGTTCGTTACTTGCCAGAGCAAAAATCCTGGACTTTCCTCAGGGGTTTCCACACTGAATATCTTGTCACTCTTTTCTTTATTCATGTATCATGCTTGATCGTATCAGCTCAAAGTCGCCCTTCCCAATCTCAAAAAAACCAAAACGGAATTTGAAGCCCCATTTCTTTTTGTCCTGTATAAAGTCAAGCTTATCGATCAGAGGGAGAATTGAAATTTCTTTGCAATCGTAAAACTTCATATTGCGCCTGAAAGGGATAAAAGTAGGTGTCATTTCAAATTGATACACCTCTTCATCCGTTGCCTGACCAATGGCGGTAAATGCTTGCAGCTTGTCCTTCCCCTCCATGGTCTGTTTCGGTGAATATACCACCATCCAATCATCTTGCTTCATTCGCTTTAAAGGCGCTTGTTTACCGTGGCACACCTGCATGAAACCACCAGCCACCCCTCTCATAGCGTGTTCTTTAGAAACAACCGCAACCCAGTACCTTGTTGGACTCATAGCTTTGAAGCTGCTTTAATCTGTGCTTGCATATCGGTTAGCGATGCGTCAGCCAATTTTTGAGCAACGATTTTTACCCACAAAAACCCCAAGATTCCTTCTACGGTTATGGTATGAGTAATTTTTAGCCCATCTGCAGTTTCTTCAAATTGGTGGTTGTCATACATCTTAGCCAAAGGAAACTTTGTCACATCAAGAAAACTTTTATTTTCAACAACTTCCAGCAATTCGATTTTTACATTGGGTCCGCCTTTCGGTCGCAAAATAAAATGATTTCCTTTTTCAAATTTTCCCTCCATTTTTGCAAATTCGCAGCCCTGATCCCAAGTATGCCAATTATTAACATCGGAAAAGAGTTTCCACATCTGTTCCTTTGTCACTTCTTTCGTTACGATTTGATGAGACCGTGTCCACATATTGTTACCTGTAATTATGACTTAATAACCTACTATATAGTAAGTATACCTAGTATAGTAAAGGTTCACAATTCCGTCAAGTACCCCTGGTCACCCCGTTTTCTTTTCTTCAATTTACAAACATCAAGCGATCAGGCACGTTTGCTGATCCCATTCTGACTTCATATATCCAACTTCAGCGTAAGCGGACGTTCCTCTGCATATTTCTCTGCGAGAGTGGATTTCCCTACTCCCAAGCCCCATTCAATACGATGAGTTTTGGTTTCATAGTTTTTTAGAGCACTCGGGTCATCCGATACTAAATACTCAGTGCAGGTTACACTCGGGTTCAGTACCCATCGATGGGGCTGTTGAGGGATAATTTAACCTGCTTTTTGGCGTTCTGCTGAGGCATGTGAGTCTAGCTTTTCTAGTAATTTAGAATAGGTGTCTTCAATATCACCTTCTATTGATTCAATAGACTTTATATTCTGTCTTTTGGAAATCAGAAGCATCATATCATCGTACATTTGTTCTAATTTCTTTTCTTTCCCTCCTAGAGTGACTAAGCCTCCCGGTCTGAAGCCGTCAGGATATCCTTCAGCCTTACCTCGCTCAATAAATCTTCGGATTGAGTCTTCTTTTGAAGTTGTAAGCAAGAACTCATAGAAGTTTGCACCGCATCCTCTGGCGATATTCTCTAAATTTTCAAGAGGTTCGGATTGAGTAAAGATCTGAGAAATAATCACATCGTACCCAGCCTGTAAGTGTACTCGCGCCATTTCACCTGATATTTTTTTAGCTAATGGTCCTGAAATTTCTTTTTCCTCCCGAAAGTGACTAATCCACCTTCTTACTTCGTCTATATCCAACTTCAATGTGAGCGGATGCTCTGCAGCATATTTCTCTGCAAGCGTAGACTTTCCCACTCCTAAAGCCCCATTCAGAATGATAAGTTTTGGTTTCATAATTTCTCAAACACTCGGGTCATCCGATACTCAATACTCAGTGCGGGCGTCATCGGTCTAGAACTTAAAGAAATCAAGCCGTTGAGGGATTTCTTGGGGGTCTCGGCCGACGAGTGGATTGAGGAGGTCGGGTCGCGATTTCATGGATAAAACGAGACAAATGAGACACGAAACGACCCTTGTCTCATTTTACCATAGTGAGACAGCCAGATGTCTCAATTATGCCCACCTCCTAGCATCCTATGCTCTATGCCTCTTTTTAGGATAGCTTCAACGATTGTATCAATTTCAGCAACAACATAATCGAAATTCTCATCTCTCTTTGAAACAATTTCTCCATGCGTTATTGCCGATTTATACTTATTCCAAGTTCCAACCAATTTCCTTTTTTCGTTTTCAGAAATAAGCTCGTTTTCGTACATCAGTTCAATGTTCTCAACAATCAGTGTTGTGGGACTTTTTCTACTATCACGAACTCTATTAAGGAGAACATTTTTCTTTTCTGAAGAAATAGTCAGGGTTTCTAAAGCTATCTTAATATGCTCAATTTCTTCCCCACTAAAAATTGGTTCTCTTTTATTGGGAAATAGCTGTTCAAGAGCCGCAAAAAGTTTCGCCATCTGTTCCCGAGGGTCATTCGTTGAGATGGCTTGCCGGTACAGGCGAAGAGCTAGCCTTAATTCCTTATCGTTCTCTGTTAGAGGCCTACTAAACTGAGGGTAAAGCTCCCTCGTTACAGAAGGTAATATAGGATGAATATTCTTAAATTCATTATCCTTACAGGTTGCTGATGAAAAAAGAAAGCTTTCCTCTTTTACCTGTATGCCTATCCCCGTATCTAAAGAAAGAAGATCTAAAATAACTTCAATCTCCTCTTCAAATTCTTGATACTCCGGTAAGTATTCTGATGGACACTCCATACCCAATCGGCCCTGTTCATCATATCTTTTTAGGACAGCATCGAAAGAAAAAGAAACACTGACTTCATCTTCATTTACTCGAGCAAATACATACCGACCAACTGTAAAATCCCACTCGTCCGGAAAAAAAGTGCGGTTTTTGTGTGTATTACTTGCAATAATAATAGAGAAGGTAACATCTACTCTTTCAGGATTCATATATTTATTGTCTTATCCATGGTTCATAGAAAATTTCTCTGTAATCGTCAGTGGTGTCAGTTGGTAAGAGATCGGGCATCCAAGCCTGATGAAGTAAGAGGTAATATTTCCTAGCCAATTCCTCTATGATCTCAACTGCTTTATCAAAAGTTGCAAAGCTAAAGTCTTTATCGAAAGTAACTTCTCCTTTATCAAAGTGAGCAATTCGCTTGTCACGATATTTTCTAATTCCTTTTGTATAGAAAATAAGATTTCCCATATCGGCATATACTATGGATGGATCAACGAAATCTAGTTTGCCAAAGTGTCTTTCAAAATCAGCCCTACCGTGATCTTCGCTTAATACAGGTCCTTTATACGGACTAGCAAACCAGTCCTTAGTAATTTTTTCTGAGCTATTAAATATCTTCTCCAACAGATTTAGCAAACTTAGAGCTTTCTCATCTTTATCAGCCTGTCTACATATCCCTAGTATTATATGAGAGACATAACCTGTTTTTACAAAGTCATAAAAGAAATTTGGTTTATCTATTCGTGGATTCTGCTTGATTATATTTATGAATTCCGAATACATTTTTCTGTCCCACATTAAATCAGAAACATCATCTGTGATTTTTTTAATCTCTTTTTTCAAAGATTCAATGAGGATAGTGTCTACTTTTTGCATAGCTTATTCAACATGTCCAGATATACCTAGAGACTCTAAGTCCTCTTGTGTAATTTGATGATATCGTTCAGCATTTTTGCTATATATATTAAGAAAATTTTTAAGACAATAATTCACGGTGCGCTCAAACCACCTAGTGCGAGGCAGCTTCTCATTTCCTGGTATTTCTCTTCTGTCAGTCAATTCTCCCAGAGTCGGATCTATATCCCAGTTTCTAGCCTCATCAGCGGTCATATCGAAACTCAAATACATAGGCCTCCCTTCATGCAAATACTTTGAGCGGGCACTATAGATACGTTTTGCATACTTATCAAGATCAGCTTCTGGAATATAACAATGTGAAGCAATCTCTGGTATTGGCTCAAAAAATCCCTGGGAATACTGCTCAAGGAATTGTCTAAATCTTTTTCCAATTTTTCTATTTTCTAGCCAACTCTTGATATTCTCCTGTTCTTCTGACGTAAAGTTATTAGCCATTAATTCATTCAGTTTTAACTCTAATCCGTCTGGAGGAATAGGAGTAAGCTTTGAAAGAGCCTCAACCGCTGAAACCATTTTTATATAAAACAATTGATGATCAACGCCAATTTCCTTGATTGCTTCAGAGTACCAATAAAATGACTGGATCAGGCTCTGATGATATTTTTGATCCAAAA
>JBDTWD010000024.1:0-4490 GCA_040006915.1 Candidatus Woesebacteria bacterium
TGGGGATTGGTATTCAAGGATTAGGAGTCGCCTTTATCTTCGGGGGAAGTAAAATATAGAAGAAAAACTTAGGTTCGAAGTCGATATCTTTTTAATGGGAGAATGTCCCCATGCATTGAATAATTATCTACTACTTCATTCAATGTATATAATAAATAGGGTACAGTTGGACCTGTTCCATTTTTACTAAAGACCAAAGGTCCTTTTGTTGATTCAGTAATATACGTACAACAATGATGACGCTCTAAAACACTCTTTTCGAGTTTCAAGGCAATATCAATCCAAATTAGATCTCCGTATACGGGCGCTTCTTCCAACTGTGTATAGGCTTTTGACACATACTCTCGACCACTGTGAAGAACTTCATAGGCACTCGTTCGTAGAAATTGATGAAGTAGCAACCCGTCATTAAATAAAAAAGCAAATGCACCACAATCCCAGTCATCACAACTTTGTATCATCTTTCTTGGAACGTAAGGATAGAACGAGGCAAGATGTTTTGGAAGAAAGTCTGAAGCTAGAACTGACGTTTGATCGATTTGATCAGTTATGCTGACAATATGTTTATATGGCTCAGAACTTATAAGTCTTCGATGTCCAGCTGGAAACACACCTAACGTCGCGTACATTCCATCGGGTGGATTACAATAACCATATACAGGGTTACCTAGAGGAATGATTGGTTCTTGAGAATCTGAGAGAAATGAGTTGTTTTCCAAATGAGATGGCATAGCGGTGCTGGAAAATAAAAATCGATTATACCGCATGTACACAAGCACTTGAGAGTTCAATTGATTCCTCTATACTGTCGCCATATGATCTCTGTGTATACAAAAACTGGTGACAAAGGAGAATCTGGACTTGCGAATGGCCAACGACTGGGAAAAGACGAATTGATTTTTGAGGTATTAGGAACCCTCGATGAATTAAATTCACATGTAGGATTGTGTGTTGTTAAAGTAACGCAAGAAACGATCTTACTTGAAATCCAAGACACTCTTTTTCATATCGGGGCTGAAATTGCTGGCTCCCATAAAACAAAACTTGAAGAAAAAAAGATACAGACTTTGGAAGGAGAAATCGACCGACTCCAATCACTCATGGAAGACAACTGGTATCAAAAGTTCTTGCTTCCGGGTGGATCTGAACCAGGAGCTTATTTAGATATCGCTCGCACAGTGTGCCGAAGATGTGAACGTCTCGTTGTCGTCTATAGCAAACAGACGCCTGTTTCCACTCATATTCTTCACTATATGAATCGGTTATCAGATTATCTATATGTTTTGCGCTGTTTTGTAAATCATTCCCAAGGTATTGCAGAAACTATTTTTGATAGTACTGGTTCATATACCAAAAACTTAGAGCAGAATCTAAAAAAATCCAAATAAGTCTTTTAGCTACTTGTATTTATCCTTCAAACTTTCTATAACTAGTCTCCAATCGGAATGACGTGTAACTCGTCAGCTGTGCCGCAACGGAATAAAGCCCGACCCGATTTCATGTATTCTTTCTTACCCCGAGCAGGGAATAAGAAAAAGAGTTTTTTTAGTATCCCCTCTTTTTCTTGTGTCTTCTGCTTGGCATACCTTTATGTCCGCCGAGCAGCGAAGACAGCGTTCTGTTTCCTCTTTAGCTCATTTTGAGCTCGATCCAACATATCAAAAAGATATCGAACCTTCAAAAGAATCTCGATCCTCTGAAACTAATATTCGTCAATTTGATCTAGGATTTTCCTTTAGAGGTTTACCAGATTTAATTAAACAATTTGGATATGAGCGAGGATTATTCCAATCGACACTAGGAGTTATATTAAATATTTGGAGCTTACGACAAGAGATGTTGGGTGAGATTGATACGAGAGAAATCATTACGATAGTAGCTAAAGAGATAGACGGACGTTATACGTTTAAGAGTGAATTATATGGGCAAACAGGTGATCTTGAATTCATGTACAAAAAAAGTATTGTTGATTCCCCTACGGCACTTCAACGAAGGTACACACAAGAAACCGAACAAGCAATCAACACTTTTAAAACTCTTACCCATTCACTTCAGCCAATAGATTTCTCACTCCCTTCAAGAAAGCTGACAACGGAACTACTTTCCCGAGGTTTCCATGAAGAAGAAATTAACGTTTCACCTTCAATGGTAGCAAACCTTGAAAGTCTACGTTCTCAAATTCATTCCATAAAAGATTTAGACCAGCTTCTTACCAAAAAACCAAAATTAAAAGTACTGGTTGGTCCAACTCAATGTCTCACTGGCTCTCCTTCACATTGGTCTCATCATTTAGGAGAAACTATTTTTGTATGGGCAAGTGAATGTGTCGTAAATCCGCAAACGAAAGAAATATTCATTCGACAAAACGGAAAGTTTGGATTAGGAGAAGATAAAAACTTACTTCCCTATCTTACGTATGGTCAAACAGAAAAACAAGTCTTCTCTTCTGAAGCAGAACTTATGGAATTTATGAACATTCTTATGGGAGAAAATTATCGCCAGCCGAAAGTATTACTCGATTTCTTAGTAGATCAATTTGGAGGAATACAAAAAGCGGGAAAAATTGATAAAAATATTAAAAGTGGAAATTTGAATAGTAAACCGTATTTTGAAGCTGTGCACACATTATTTCAGTTTGAATTGGACAGAATGAGTTCAGGTCAAAATATTGGAATTCAAGATAGATTAGGAAACTTTTCAGATATCATGAAGCATCAGATTGCCAGAAATGAACCAAAGGCCCTCTCAGGGTTAGTAGAGAAATACAAAGATGCAGTTTTAACACAACCGACGATCTCACGGACCTCGTTTGAGAAACTTATGGGATCTACTGCCTTACAGCTTGATTCCGGCTTTGGTATCAGAATTGACATGAGTCTGCTTGATTGTGTTGCTGGGACCCCGATGAGTCTCATGAATCCGGATTCACTGGCCAGTATGCAAATGAATCTCGGTACTGAAAAAGTTGGCTTACTCCAATCATTGGAAGCACGAAAAACCGGAATTTCATCAAAAGAAGAATTGGTCAATTTTTGTGAAGCGTTTGGTAAAGATCCATCCCTCTACTCAGTACAAGGTACATGCGCTATGTGTGGGAAACATACCTTTATTTGGCCAAGAGAAAAAGGTGGATGTAATGTCTGCCCTGTCTGTGAAGTCAAAGATGATTTAGGATTAACGGGACAAACGCTCGCAGATATGGGAGATCTGAATACATCGTCTGTACAGAAAGATCATCCTGGATATGATTCCGCAGGGAAAATGGGAATCACTGATTTTGTTGCAGGACTGGGAAATCCAAAACTTTATTTTGATGTGTTCTTAATTGAGCGATTGGTTCAGGAATACGCTCATGTTGAGGCCTAAAATATAAACCCGCAAGCCCGTGTATACTAGCAATATGAATAGATTTAGCTACAAACATGATGTCCAACAATTAATTGAGAAAAGAGAACTTGTAGAGTTTGGCCTACAAGGAGCATCAACCTTCGGCCAAGGCTATATTTTAAAGTATAACGACGACTTTATTACGATCACTGCGGTGAATCCTGCGTATCTGTATTCAGGGACATCTATCTTTCCTACGGAACAGATTGAATATCTCTCAGTCGATACTTCCTTTTTACGTGAGTTTGCCAAGCGTGTAGATGCTACAGCAGTCTACCAGGAAGCGCTACAAACAATCCAGACGGTAAAAGACTTCACTTTTGATGGTTTCATTTCCTGCTTCGAAGGCACACAGACATACTTGGAAATTGCCACGGATGAAGATAGTTTCGTGTGTACAATCGTCGGCCACGACGAGACCATTGTAGCGGTTGATGAATACTCACAAAACAACACCCAACGCATAGCGCATTCGTACTATCCAAAAGCGAGGATCAAGGCAATCCTTCTCAATTCATCGTACGCACAATTGGTGCAGAACTTCCTGAAGAAGTAGGTTTTCATACATACTTTTTCCTCATTGGACAAATAATTGAGTAAATCTACTACTGACCTGCCCTGGTCTTTTTTAGGACTAGACGGGTCAACGTCATGAATGTTTTCTCTGCAAAAAACCGACTCATTTAACATGAGACCCACGCATGAACAAGATCTTTTTGATCTCTCTCGTCTTCCCGTCACCGATATTGCGACGAAAAATACAGAGAACTTAATCGGTAGTGTATCAATTCCAGTCGGGATGACTATCATTCGCTTCATCATCAATGATACGGAATACGAAAGAATAGTTCCTCTCGCTACATATGAGGGTGCACTTGTCGCAAGCATCAATCGCGGAGCAAAAGCTATTTCTGAATCGAATGGAGCGCGGGTGATGGTGGAAAAACGTGGAGTGACTCGCGCCCCAGTGTTTTCGTGTCAGAATCAAGCCGAGGCGAAGAAACTTGCTCTTTGGCTGGAAAAAACTCCAGAGGTGCTCGAAGCGGTGACGAGAACTACCAGCGCACATACACATTACCTGTCACATCATAGTTGGATCAGAG
>JBDTWD010000025.1:0-3664 GCA_040006915.1 Candidatus Woesebacteria bacterium
TTTGCTGTGTGTTGGTTTCGCTCAGAATAAAACACTGCTCGTTTTTAATTCCTATTCTGTCAGCGCGCAACTTGATTTGGCGGTCGCTTTCTTCTCCCGTCACATAAAGAACTTTTTGTCCTTTCAGGCAATCAATGTGCTTTTCCAGGATGCACGCATCGCCTCATTAATGAAAACGGAACATACATCGCACAAATCTGTCACATTGAGGCGGCAAGCCCCAGAGGACAGAGATACAACTCGGCGCAAACAGACGAGGAAAGACGGGCTGCCTCAAACCTCCTTCTCCTTTGTCATGAGCATCATAAGGTAACTGATGACGAAGTAAAATATCCTGCTCCGGAATTAAAGGAGATGAAGAAAAAACATGAGGCTAAGTTCCGAAATGCTCCTGTTACAATTGACGAAAACATTCTTCAAAAACTTACAAATGATCTACAGGCTCAGCTAGATGGCTTGTTGGAAATATCAACCGATACAAATACCACTGTTCATTCTGTAGGTCAAAAAGTGGATCAAATGATGCAGCAGTTGGCTGCATTATCATCCGTTGACAACGATAAATTATATATAGCTGAACTCGACGCCATCAAGAAACTGCGAAAACAAGGGAAAATAAATACGGTTATTGAAATGCTTCTCGAATACAAGAAAAGGAATTGGTCAAATCTAAGCCCGGAGACAAAATATAAAGTCGTCGCAAACTTGGCAAACTGTTATTTAAGTCTCAATAAGAAAAAAGAGTATGCAGATGTAACGAGAGAATTGGAAAACATCCCATTTGAAACTGCTGATAGTCTTTCATTAAGACTTCTTGGATTTGCTGTTGTTGGAGATTATGTCGGCTTTGATGCCCTTTTCGAAAAAGCGATACTTGCTGCAAATGACAATATTAATTTATGGGTCGCTTATATTGAACGTTACAAAAAAATAAAGACGTCACAAGTTATATTAGCTGAGATTCCACCCAGCGTAGCCGAATCAGGTAATGTAATTTTTCATATTGGTCTTTTGTCTATCGAGGAAGGTCGCAAAAAGGAAGGTATCGAACTACTCAAAAAAGCAGTTTCGAAACTTGATCCGGCAGAGGAAAGATACAGCGATAGTAGCTCGATAATCGCAACTTACTTGATGAAGGATCTAGTTCATCCCCACAAGATTTTATTCAAAACGCACACCGAAGAAGAGAAGAAGGATCTCGAAGATGCAAGAGTTTTGTTTACAGAATCGTGGGATCATGTTAAGAATACAGAACTGGCTACATCTAAATGGGGCCTTCTAATGAACCGGGGGGTGGTAAATAAAGTGACTGGCAGAAAGGATGAAGCTCTCGCTGATTTTCAGAAAGCTTACGAATTATCGAACGAGTATTTACCCTATAAGAATCTCTTGTTGACATGCATGGAGCTAGGAAACTTTGCAGCTGCTGAGAAACTTCTTGAAACTAAGACTTTTGCAACGGGGTTGCCGCAAGAAGAAAAAGAGATTAATGAAACGTTTAAAGCTAGATTGTTCATTCTCCAGGGCAAATTCATCGATGCAATCACACTCTTGTCCTCTCTGCTGAAACGCGAACCTGGTGATACTCGTGATCTTGAGTTGTATTGTGTCATAGTTGCTACCTGTTTGCAGCACAATGCGCTTGATGTAGCAAAACCATATGTAGACGAAATGATTGCAGCTTTTCCCGATGATCCGAATGGCTACCTTTTTTCGGGTTTTATTCACTTAAAATCAAACAAAGCTAAATCGTTGGACGACTTTGACAAGGCCGCTGAATTACTAACCGATTCCTCCCCAATAAATTATTTCAGTGAGCTGGCATCGGGCTATTCCGATTTGGGAGAGTATGAAAAAGCTATCCCCAATTTCGAGCGAATTGTTGACTTGACAGTGTATAACGATTTTACAAGAGGGCTGGTTTATGCCGTGTACCAGGCAGGTGAATTGGAGAAGGCTTTACAGTTGGCTGAGAAGTTATATAGTGCTCACAATACGCAACCATTTCTTGCTGAGATAATTGGAAATATCTATGATGAAACAAAAAGATATGATGAGGCTATTAGAATTACTCAAGATTTCCAGGAGAGGGCGAAAGGAAGTGAGAAGGATTTCTTCTCATTCCGAGCAGCAAAAATATATTCGCATAAAAAGGATTGGGAAAATGTCCGAAAAATGGCGATACTGGTGCAGGACGTTACCCGGATTCCGATGAATGATATATTTATTCTTTCATTTCTTTTGATAAAATCTGGCGAAAAAACAAAAGGAATGGGAATTGCCTATGAGGCACGAACTAAGTTTTTTGATGATAGCGAGGCTCACTTGAAATATATCAGCCTCTCTACTGGCAGTGGCGATAAGCACGAAGATCTATTCCCGACTGAAATTGGAGTTGATTGTGCAGTTTCAGTCCGAACAGAAGACGGAAAGGAAGAAACCTATGTTATTACTGACAAAAATTCTCGTGGTGAGAAGGTGCTGAAACCATCAGATGATTTTGCAGTTAAGCTGCTTGGAAGGAACGTAGGAGACGAATTGACATTGAAAAAGGGCTATGGAATAGATTACAAGGTATCAATTACTGGGATAATGACTATTTATGTCCACGCCTTTAGGGAAAGTCTCAGGCTTTTTGAGACTCGGTTTGCAGGGATGCACGGGGTGGTTGTTGCTCGGGCGAACCCTGGCCAACCAGATGATCAAATTGAACAAGTAGTTAGGGACAGTACCTTGAGTGGGAACGAATTTCAAAAACAGGTTTATGATATCTACAACAAAAGAGTAGCCACAATTGGGGTACTTGCTGGACTTTTTAAGCGAAACGTAGTCAAGCAATGGATGGCTCTTGTGACCTCCCCTGACGTTCAAATTTTTTCCTATTCACACAATGAGCTTTCTATACTGGAAGAATCTATCGTAGAGGAAAAACCCGTTGTGCTGGACATTACCTGTTTATTGACCAACTTCTTCTTTCTTCCCGAAACTATTCTCTTTGCTATTTCCAATAAAGAGGTATATGTTTCACAGTCGACAATTGACGAGTTGCAGGAATTTCATGATGAGCTGGAAATACATGTGGAGGGTGGCATGCTTTCTATGGGTTATCAAGATGGACGCATGGTTGCTCATTCAATGACCAGCGAAGATGTTGTGAAACAACGGCAAAAGATCTCAGATATAATTCAGTGGTGCACAGAAAGCGCTCAGATAAAAGTACCCGCCGACCTGATCAGAATTCGAAGGAAAGATCGTCAACGGACATCCGAGCTGTTTGGAGACTGTTTTTATGATTCCGCACTTTTGGCAAGGGAGTTGAACGCAATCATTATTTCCGATGATGATACCTTTAAGAATTTTCTGAGATCAGAGTATCAGGTTAATTCATATTCTACCTTTCAATTAGCTTTATGGGAGGCGCAAAAGCACCAGCTTTCAAATGACTTCTTTGAGCAATTGACACTTAATTGCATTCTAGGTAATTACATCTTTTTACCGGTTAATACTGGGATTTTATGGAAAGTGTTTGATCTTTCAGGTTTTCAGATCAGGCAACCCTTTACTACTGCCGTCAAAGGACTAAATATTATGGTACCTCCAGTCCTGGCTGCAGTCATTTCAGCTTTTTTTAAGAAACTGTATCTCGAGTCGGGGCTCGCCATAA
>JBDTWD010000026.1:0-3335 GCA_040006915.1 Candidatus Woesebacteria bacterium
TACCCAAATAATAAAGGAGAGAACATATGGAAGCACGAAATTTTGAACAACAAGCGGTCGCAGATTTAGAAGCATTTCGCGCTGATCCAGAAAAAGTTGAACGTTCAAAAACAGTTAGGCAGCAATTTTCGGAACGAAGAGCGCAAATTGTTGAATTTGGAATCCACAGAATGGCTGAGATATTGAATCTGAACGCTTTTTTTGCGTTGATGATTGATGAAAAAATCGGAGAGGGAACAATCCTCTTTCTTGATCAGCCTGAAGGCTACTGGAAATCCTTGTTTGAGCGGATAGATCTGTTGGTACAAGAAAACTAACACGCTCAATTTTTTTCATTGAGTAACGTACGATACGCATCATACGCGATCGTTGGTTTTCCATTGGCATCCAAAAACGAAAATGGAGCGAATGTTCCTGGAGCTCCTTGGAGCAAAAATGGCGTAACGGCTACGATGCGTGGATCCTTGGTCCAAATTTGCTCATAGGCCTGCGTGAAATAGCTTCTTAATTTTACGTTGCTTAGTACATTTTGATTCCAGCCTGTTTCGGTAATATAGACCGGTAACTGTTTATCGGTGTATTTTTTTACGAAATCAAGCTCGGTGGTGTACCCACGCAAAGAATTTTTGCCAGTACGCATTGGAGCTGCCGCAAAAGCAGGGTTTGGATAGGAGTGAGAGTTCCACCCATCAAAGAACTCAAACAGTTTTGGCTCGGCTTTTAACGCTTCCTGCCAGTATGCAAACGCTTCTTGGGTGCCATTGTGACCATCGGCAGCGAGGTCCATAGCGGCTGGCAAAACGGTATAGGTTTTAGGCTCCGTTTTTAACCATGAAGCCGCAAATGCACTGATTTGAGCAAATCCTTCAGGATCGATCTTCCCTCCCCATTCATTTGCGTGATTGGGTTCGTTAAACAAAATGACGGTTAACTCCGGTCGATGCCAATCTAAATCACTTAGGAACTTTGTAAGTGCCAAAACATCATTGCGACTCGGTTGCTTCCAAGCTTCATTTTCAAAACTGGTCACAAAGCGGATAATCGGATGAATTTTCAAAGTTTGGCATTTGTCAAAGAAGCCTTGCCAATCCCCTTTCCGGTCCAAATCTTTGATGGTGAGTGGAATAGTCACGAATTTGTCTTTGTCATCCCCATGCTCGAGTAGTGTGTTTGCCTGGTCAATTTCTCCAGTACTTAGAATGTGGATCCCAAGCACCTCCCCTTTGGCGTACACAGGTGTGTTCCAGAGGAGAAAGGCCAGAAATATGAGCCCAAATAGCGTCTTTCTCATCCTTCCAGTATACAGTACTATTGTAAGAAAACAGACCTATAGTATAATAATGGGGTGACCGGAAGATAAGGAGAAAAACCTTGGCAACCATATTGCACTTGGCAGTACTGGAACCTCTTCAGCGCGAAGAGGCGATTCTAGCCGGATTTTCAAAAGGTCTGGTTCTGGGAGTTATTCTAGGGCCAGCCATCATTTTGTCGGCGGTTTGGAGGGAACTCATCTGCGGACAACCCGCGAAGAGTATCTACTGCTTCAATCCCAAGAGGCAAGCTTACGTCAGCGGCCTTCGCACGATGGCCCTGATTGAGGCGTTTCTGGTCTATATGGTGGTCGTTCTCGTACTATTCGGGTAACGATCATCGAACATTTGACCGCCCTCTATACGTAGTGGGCGGTCAATTTCCTTTCTTCAGCGTCATAGTCCAAAAATAGACGAAGAACTATATTGTTATTGACCGAGAGTGAAAATGAAGAGGTTCGCTTAATCCTCTTTGGGTGACGTGAGATCTATTACATCGTAGACTCTTCCCGACATTTCAGGGACTTTTCCTCTTTCTTGCCAGCGTCTTGATGTCCATCCTGCTTCTTTTGAACCTGGATCAGTATTGTCTCTGCTAATAATGGTTGCTTTTTTCATTGGAATGGCTTGTGAAATCTTTCGGATAATTGGCTCTACGAGCGGATCACATGTATCTGCAAGGGCCCTTCCGATTCCTAAATCTTTAAAATCTGGATGCACGGCAACTGAAGGTGACTTGTCATGCGTACTATAGTTACTGGGTTTGTTTTGCCAAAGTGCCCATTCTCTTTCAAAGTAAATTTGATATGTCCCAACAGGATTTCGCGCTTCACCTTCCTTCCGGTTCGGATTATCAACGGAGATATCGATAACAAAAGAGATCTTTTCTTTTTTGGCTTCAACAAAAAAAAGGACAGTACAGTGGACTGGACCTCTCGAAGTTTCGATTGTCAGTGGGACAGGGGTACTACAATTGACAGCTTCAGACCGCAAGTACTCATCTACAACACTCTGGATGACATGTTTAATCTCTGCAGCATTTTGCTCTTTTTCAGCTAAATTTTCAGAAATGCGTATTTGTGGTGTTTCCATACTTATCTCTTTTTAAGATAACCCCATTTTCTCTCGCACTTCAAGACACGTTCGTGTGGCGATAGAGCGGGCTTTCTCGTTTCCTTCTTTGATAATTCGATTCACCTTTTCTGGATTTGCTTCAAGTTCTGTGCGCCTCTCCTGTAAAGGTTTGAGTTCATTGTACACGGCTTGAGCTATCGTATCTTTTAATTCCACAAACTTCAAAGATCCTGAAGCAAAGGAGCTTTCAAAACGTTCCACTTCAGATGGAGCGATGATTTGTAAAAAAGAAAACAGCGCTTGCAGCCCATGTGACTTCTCTCCTCCAGCTTCTGTGGCCGTCGGGACTTTGCGGATCTTGGCTCGAATTGTTTCAAGATCGTCTGTGAGATTAATAAAACTGCCTTCAACGCTTTTACTCATCTTCCCTTCCCCTGTGAGGGATGGCACGTAGTCACCTTTGGTGGCAAACCGTTTGGGTTCTGGGAAATCGGTACCATAGTCTTGATTCATTCTTCTGGCTATCTCACGACTGACTTCTAGATGTGGTTCTTGATCTAATCCTGCAGGAACTAATTCCGCTTTGTAGACCATGATATCTGCCGACATTAAAACCGGATAATTAAGCAGTGCCATGGTGGCGTGTTCGGGATACTGTTTTACCTTGTCTTTAAAGGTGGGCAAATGTTGCATTTTGGCAATGGTGGTTACTGATGAAAGGTAGAACGCCAGTTCAGTATGTTGATTTACCTCTGACTGTTGAAACAAAATTGATTTTTCTGGATCTAAACCTGCCGCTAGATAGTCGATCATGACTTCGCGTCTATTGATCCGTAACTGTTCTATGTTGTAAGGGGTTGTTAGCGTATGGACGTCAGCGACCATATACAGGGTTTCGTAGTCTGGGTCGTTTTGTAACTCCAGCATTCCTTTCACTGCACCTAAATAGTT
>JBDTWD010000027.1:0-3255 GCA_040006915.1 Candidatus Woesebacteria bacterium
CAGATGATGAAGTATCGTCGGCTCGGGTCGATAATCTCGTCAATTTTGATACGGTCAAATACTTTGCCAATGAGAAATTTGAGCAACACCGATTCCAGGTTCTGCTTAAAAACTGGAGCGATGCTCTACTGAACTATTTTTTCACTTTTCGCTACTTTGACGTGATCTTAGGAAACATGATCAATGTGGCGTTGGTTGGGATTATGGTTATCGGAATTTCCGATCTGCGTAGTGAAATTATTACCCTGCCAGAATTTTTATTAGTCACCACTTTCTCAATGACGCTGTTTCCAAAGATGATGAATTTCTTGTTTAACTTGCGGGAACTGGCAAAGCGATATCCAGACATGCAAGCCTATTTTGAATTGCTTGAAGAAAAAATCTCTGTTCATGATCCCGAAAAACCTGAAACCATTGAAAAGCATACGGGAGAAATTGTTTTTGATCATGTGGACTTTGGATATGAGAATAAAGATGAACAAGTACTCCATAATTTTAATCTGACCATCAAAGGAGGGGAATCGATCGCGTTGGTCGGATACTCAGGGGCCGGGAAAAGTACGATCGCAAAGCTGCTTATGCGTATGTACGACCCCCAACAGGGTGTCATTCGGGTTGACGGAGTCGATATACGAAAACTATCAAAAGCAACACTTCGAACCTTGATTGGAATTGTGCCACAAGATCCGTTGTTGTTTAACAACACGGTGTACTACAACATCGCCTATGCCAACAGCAAAGCGAGCAAAGAAGAAGTACTCACTGCCTCCAAAAAAGCCAAAGTGCATGAATTTGTCGAGCATATGGCGAAAGGCTATGAAACCATTGTCGGAGAACGAGGAATCAAATTGTCAGGGGGACAGAGACAACGATTGGCAATTGCCAGAGTTCTCTTAGAACAACCGGAAATCCTCCTGTTTGACGAGGCAACCAGTGCTCTTGATTCTGTATCCGAACAAACGATCCAAGCAGCCTTTTGGGACATGGTTAAAGATCCAACTCACCCAAGAACGGCAATCATTATCGCGCATCGACTTTCGACCATCATGAAAGCTGATCGAATTGTTGTCATGGACCGAGGAGAAATTGTAGAAGTGGGATCACATGCACAGTTACTGGCAAAGAAGACCGGTATTTATCACGATCTCTGGTCACTACAGCGTGATGGATTCATCGGCGATGGTGAAACTACCGAAGAGTAGAGACACTCACCCCTAATTTCTCTGCTTTCCCTTATGAAATATGGCCTCGTCCTCGATTTACCCATGTACCATACCAAAAGAGACGGCACACGCCGTCTCTTTGTCGGATTAATACAAATGCTAAAAAAGTATTAACTTCGAATATCTTCAGGCATAAATTCTTGTCTTGCCATCCTTGCCTGTGCGAGCAAGAAATTTATTTGCGAGGCAATAATATATGCGGCCTCCGGAGAGAAAGGTACTGGCCTACTGTTCTCATCTAAGTTTTTATAAATAAGATATTTTCGATCTCCATTTTTGTTTTGACTTGCAGGTAACCAGTCCATTGAAAGCTCATATCCTAAGAAAAGGGCAGCATAATAAGAGCAATCAAAATCATCAGAGGTTTTCTCTGCTCCTGCCGTCGCCCACTTCCCTACTTCCACAAAAGGAACTCCTTCCATTTCAACATTCTCACCATCGTGAAAATGAACAGGTCCTGTATAAACCTTGGCTGTATCAACAGCATCCGGATTCATTCGTGCAATTCGTTCGTCAGACATAATACCCTTTCTTTTATATACCACCGACTTTATATACAGATCTATATTGTCAGTCAATGAGGAGTTGCAATTTTTTATAAAAAAAGAACGTACAAAAAACCATTAACGTAAAACTCATGTCAAATTCCTGATATACTTTAGCCACTATGGCATCAGATCAATATCACGAACCCCCGCAGGAACTATCTGAAAAAATGCGTACCCATGCACGCATGATTCAATCATTGGTTGAAGAAGCAGAGGCAATCGGCTGGTATGAACAACGGATGTCTTTGGAAAAAGATGCTCAAGCCAAAGCCATTATGGCGAATGCGCAGCAAGAAGAATTTAAACATTTCGGGATGGATCTTGAATTCCTCTTACGTCAAATGCCAAAGTGGAGAGAAACCATCAAGGCTATTTTATTTACCACAGGCGATATTGTGAAACTGGGTGAAAAAGGTGAAGAGTCAGCAGATTAAAGCTTCATACTAGTAACAATTGCCGTTTTCTTTTTTATCTATGGCATAATACCTTGGTATGCCATCATTCTCTTGGCCCATCCGAGTTCTTGTCATTGCAGGTCTCTTACTATTTGACGGATTTATTGTGCGTCATGACTTCATCACAACTCACCATATCCCCTTTTCCTTGCCCCAGAGTATAGAAGAACGCGTAGCAACGCTTCTCCCTACTCCAGTGCCAACTCCTGTTCCCTTAGAAAAATATGTCGAATTCTCAGAAGGTGAGTGGGTGGGATCCGTCATCTATGGAAAATTAACCAATAAAAATACAACGACGGTCACGCTCCCTGCTATTCAGTTCACGGTCAGTAAATCCAAAGAAGGTGAGGATATCCTTAAAATCTACACTGCTACCATCAGTGCCAAACTAGCACCGCAAGAAAGTGTGTACTTTTCCCAACGTTTCACCCTACCCACATCCTCGGCGTTTTGGTGGAGTGAACAAATTATCGCCGTCAGTGATGATGCCGGTAGCCCTCTCCCAAAAGTTCCCACTGGTCAAAAAGTATCGACTAAACCCATCCGGCCTCCAGTGAGTACGGTACCAACCCAAACAGACACCAGTCTCTGGGGAGTTGCCAAGCAGATTGATGATGTGACCTGGACCATCAAAGTCGGGCAAGATGAGCGTATGGCGACTCCACAAGAGACTTTAGAGGCACTCAATCAATATCGCAAAATCCACGGGGTAGCACCGTTAACCTGGGACAATACCTTAGCCGCTTTCGCACAAAAGCGAGCCGCATATTTAAATTCCATACAAGGGACTGACAAACATCAAGGATTTATAGACTATGTGGCAAGTGAAGACAACGTCAAGAGCTTGGGATTTTGGTCCTTAGGTGAGAACAGCGGTTATGGGAATCAGTTATTAGGAGTTCATTTAATTGAATGGATTTACGCCGCTGATGAGGGACATAATAGAAACCAACTTGATTCCCAATGGTCACACGTGGGGATTGGTATTCAAGGATTAGGAGTCGCCTTTATCTTCGGGGGAAGTAAAAT
>JBDTWD010000028.1:0-2995 GCA_040006915.1 Candidatus Woesebacteria bacterium
GAGTACATGCTCCGGAACACCATTTACACCGCATTTACCGTCCCGGATGCCACTATCTTTACCGTCTATGCGCTGCTTACAGATCCTGCATTTCAAAAGCGAGTTACCAAAACACTCGAAGATGAGAATCTGCAGCACTTTTGGCAAAATGAGTTTGGCAAAGCTGGCAATTACCAAGTCGTAAAAATGGTCTCGGGAGTCACTGCCAAAATCGGTCGTTTCCTTTTCTCCCCAATTGCCAAGCGCATTTTAGAACAGCCACATTCCACGATTAATTTTGATGATATCTTGAATTCTGGCAAGATTCTCTTGTGTAATTTGTCGGAAGGCAAACTGGGAGAGGATACTTCACAGCTTTTAGGCACGACGATTATTGCGAAAATCCAGCTGGCAGCAATGCACAGATCCAGGTTAGAGCTCAAAAACAGAACGCCGTTTTATCTGTTTATTGATGAATTTCAGAACTTTGCGACGTCTTCATTTACCAAGCTCCTTTCAGGAGGCCGCAAGTTTGGACTCCGGCTCACTATTGCGGAGCAGTCCACCTCCCAACAAGAAGATCGCAATATCGTTAATGTGATTCTGGCGAACACAGGCACGGTGATTTGTTTCCGAACCGCTAGCCCAGTCGACGAAGAACTGATGCTCGGACAGTTTGCGCCGTATGTGGAAAAGGGGAATATCCCGAGTCTCCCACGATTCAAGTTCTATATGAAACTCTCTGCGCTGGAGCCAGAAGAGCCATTCTCAGGAAAAACGCTACCCACTGTGCAAGACCAAAACTTGGGGGAATTGCAACGTTTCATTGCCGCTTCACGGAAAAATTGGGCAATCCAGTATGTTCAGCCAGCACAAAAAAAGAAAGCGAAAGGCATCACGAAAGCTACAGAAAAGAAACAAACGAGTCCAGAGGTTAGCGACCTCAATACATTGACGAAATAGTATCTACGCGTTGATACTAAAAAAAAAGAATGTCCAGATGAAGAGAACAAAAATCACGTCGTTTTTCTTTTATATACATAATGCTTAGTTATTAATAACAACATATGAATACTAACCACCACCATATTCTTCACTTTCTCTATCGTTTCCGTTTTCTCACCAATACTCATCTACAAACCTTTTTACAACACAAATATCATCATCGGATATCACTCTGGCTTTCAGAACTTACTAGACAAAAATATATCAATAAAAAATCTGATTCACACACAATCACTAGTCCAGCAATCTATTCATTGACATCAAAAGCCAGGGCGTTTCTCAAAAAAGAATCTCGCGATACAAATCTAAACATGAACAATTTAGATCAAATCTGGAGAACGCCCAAGCTTTCCGATCAGTTTCAGCAGCATTGTCTATGTATTGCAGATATCTGTTGCTCATTGATGAATCTCACCCAAAAGACAGAGGCAAGACTGCTTTTCCGAACCAAAAATGATCTCTCTGGAATGGAACATTTGATCCAACCGCTCCCTGATGCCTTCTTTTCCATTACGGAAAAATCAGAAGCTAAGAAATTTTACCTTTTAGATGTGTTTGATGATCATGCGCCGAAAATTGCCTATACGGCCAAACTGCGTTCATATCGAGAATATTTTGAATCAAATGAATGGCACGACAATACAGAGGCGCCTTTTCCAAACATCATCTTTATTTGTTCTGATGAACGATCGCAAACATATGTGAGCAAACAGATTAAATATCTCCTCAACGATCATTCGGATCTGTGTTTTTACCTCTCTACTTGGGAAGAAATCCGTGAAAAAGGATTAAATAGAGAGGTATTGCACAAAGTTATAGTTGAGTAATTACATGGTATTTCATTCCCAAATCGGTTGAGACTCCTTCAGACTTTTCCACCCTTGTTTTGCCACAATAACATGGTCAATTAAAGGGATTTCTAATAGCTTTCCCATCTCCACTAAATTTCGAGTAACTTGAATATCTTCCGCTGATGGATGTGGATCTCCAGAGGGATGATTATGCACTAAAATAATTCCACATGCTCTTGATACGATTGCTGGAGCAAACACTTCTCGAGGGTGAATTTCAGCTGAGTTCACTGTACCGATGGAAATTGTTTTTTGTTCAAGCAAGGTATAGCGAGCATTCACATAGAGCGCCACAACATGCTCTTGCGAGTACGTCGTGAGCGCCGTCATCATCGCAGCTACCTTTGAGGGCTGAGTAATATTCATTGACTCGCTCTGTACTTGCCTTAGTTCGCATAAACTGCGAGTAGCAACCCAAAGAGAGGCAGTTGTTAAGGTGATACCAGGCAAAGCCACCAATTCAGCTACAGATAGGCGTAATAACTGCGCAAGCGTGTTTTCTTTTAATAGCTGCTTGGCATGGTCTAGTGCTTTTTCTGCTCCTTCATTGGTAGTTAACAAGATGCTTAAAAGCTCCGTTTCGTTTAAGGCATCTGCGCCATTGCTCACTAATCGTTCAACAAGCTGGCGGTGATTGGGAAGGTCATACAGTTGCATAGGCACCTCCTTTAACTTCCTGTTTAATTTTTGACAAAGGCGCGGGAGTAAAGGAACAATCTCGCTCCACTTGGAAACCAAATGGCCCTCGTGCGGTTCTGAGATCATTCAGAGTGAAGTAGCCCAATTCTGTATACTGACCCACCACATACCCAAAGAACTCACTCGTGCCATCAAACTCTGTCACAAACCACTCCCATTTCGTCATTGGGAGGAAGTACCGACACATCACCAGCGGATCTTCACTTTCCTCCGTGCTATAAATCGCTGGAAACTGCTTTTTCAGCTCCTGAGTGAGTAGTTGCATACTCGCCTTTCTTGCCTTCCCCAAAAAGTTAAAATATGTAAGCGGGAAGTGCCTACTTCCCGTTACGAGGGTTTTTACAAGCGGGGTGAGGTTTGCAAGGGCAAGCGAAGCGCAGTTCATTGCAGTGAAACGAAAACCCTTGCAAAACGAGGGGCAAGACCCCTCTAATCAAAAGTCATTTTTTTACTAATGGCGG